>CANLBM010000005.1 GCA_947488845.1 uncultured Sphingomonadaceae bacterium
GTATCTCCCGCTTCCACAGGAATATTGAATCAGAACTTCACGCCGCTGGCAAGGCTGAGTTTTTCAACACAATCGGGCGCATTTCAGACCGACGGCAATTGGGCCGATAGCGGAATGTCGGGTTTTGGGCAATTGGACCAACAAGCGGACGTCACGCCATTGAAAATCGTTACGACGGCTTCCGCCCCAAAGTCGGACATCCACATTTGAGCGATTTTCCGTGCGCTTCGCGGCCACAAATCAGTGGATAGTAACGAAGTTCAACCGAATGAAAACGAACGAGACCGTGTGAGGCCTTTGCACTCTGTTATTCGCGGATATCGCTCGCCCAATGATTGGAATCGAAATGCACATTCACTTTGTGCAGCAAATTCTGTTGCTTATACGTCCCCGAATATGGAATACTGTCCTGCCTGATCGAGCCCGATATTATTCGGACACATGTCCCTGTGACCCGCAAGATTCAGTGTTCGAAAACCGCCTATGACTGCTGTTATAATATCAGGTACCCGGCAAAAGATTAGTAAGAGGCTCATCCTTCACTAGCAGACTTCTCTTTCCCGCTCTGGGGCATTCCCAGATGCAGCCATATCTCAAAATCTAATCATTATTTGCCAAGCTGAGTGGCCTGCCCCATTAGGGTGGTCCACAGCAGCGACCGCTCGTATTGATACACTAGAAACTCAGCTCGCTACGGGTGCTAGAAAGATAACCAACCAAACTATCGATAGATTCGGTAAATTGCTTTCAGCAAAACTCAATGATGACGATCCAGCTCTCAGAAAAGCCTATATTCGCATGATTGTTTCTGAAGTGTCTGTTTCGCGGGAGGGCATAATAATATCCGGTCCGACAGCGGCTTTAGAAAATGGCATTAGCAAAGGCGAACCGCGCCTCGAGGCAACGGTGCCCATCTTTGACCGGGAATGGTGCCCCTGGCCCGACTCGAACGGGCACTCCTTGCGGAACTGCATTTTGAGTGCAGCGCGTCTACCAATTCCACCACAGGGGCTCCTAAGCTGCGTCGATTGACGATCAGCGAAATCGAGGCTCTGTTAGCGAACCGCCTTTGCGCTGGCAACGGCTTTTTCCAATCATATCGCAACCACCGGAAAATCAGTACAGCACCCCGTTCGCTGCCGTTTGATAAAGCCAGAGCGGAAAAGCCGCGATGGCCATCAGACTGCCGAGCGGCAACAGGCTGTCGGCTGCGACATTTTTGCCCCGGATTTTCCACGATAGTGCCACCAGCAGACCGGTCAGACCGGCGCCCAGGATGACCAGTGGCAGGGCCGCCCAGCCCAGCCAGCAACCAATCGCGCCCAGCATCTTGGGATCACCTCCGCCAAGCCCCTCTCGTCCCCTGATCATTTTATAGGCGCTGGCTACTACGGTCAGCGAGACAAATCCTGCCAGTCCGCCGATCAGGCGGTCATAAATCGGTGGAGACATCGAAAGAAAGCCCGCTGCCAGCCCCGAAATCGCTAGGATTGCGGTCAACCGGTCGGGCAACCAGTGATGCTTTACGTCAAGGGCTGCGAGTGCGAGCAACAGCCAACCGAACAGCGCGCCCGCCATACCTTCCGCGCCCGGCGTCGCGAACAGCGCAAGTCCCCCGATCATGCCGGCTGCCAGCTCTATGGCGATATGGTCCGGGGCAATCGGCCCACCACATTGGCGGCATTTGCCCGATTGCAGAATGAAGCTGACCACGGGGATAAGCTCCCAGGCGTGCAAACGGTGCCCGCAATCGTCGCAAGAAGAGCGCCCCGCGATGACCGATCGCCCCTCCGGCCACCGGACGATCAGTGTCGCGAGAAAGCTCCCGATGATCAGGCCCATAAGGATACCGGCTGTCGGCAAGAGAAAAGCGGGCAACGGGCGCTCCCATGAAGATTGAACCTTCGATTGCCACGGCAGGCCCCGCCATTCAATGGCGCAATTGAAAAAACCGGATGGCGCGCCTATGTGCGTCCCAAGATTCGCGCATTGCTGATATTGCGCTCGAAACACAGAAAGGCCAACCCATGTCCAACTCCGATCCGATCGTCATACTTTCCTATGCCCGTACGCCGATGGGCGGCATGCAGGGCGCGCTGGGCGAAGTCAGCGCATCCCATCTCGGTGCTGTCGCTGTCAAAGCCGCGGTCGAGCGTGCCGGGGTTGAAGGCGCGGATGTGGAACGCATTTATATGGGCAATGTTCTCTCCGCCGGCCAGGGACAGGCCCCTGCCCGTCAGGCTGCGATTTTCGCAGGCCTGCCGCAATCGGTCGAAGCGACCACGGTCAACAAGATGTGCGGCTCCGGCATGCAGGCCGCGATCATGGGCGCAGAGGCGCTCGCGGCTGGCTCGATTGACATCATTGTTGCCGGTGGCATGGAAAGCATGACCAACGCGCCCTATCTGCTGCCCAAGATGCGCAGCGGCGCCCGCCTCGGTCACACCGAAGCCAAGGACCACATGTTTCTCGATGGTCTGGAAGATGCCTATGAGCCAGGCCGGGCAATGGGCAGCTTTGCCGAGGAAACCGTTGGCGAATATCAGCTGACCCGCGAAGCGCAGGACGAATATTCGATTGAATCGCTTGCCCGCGCCAAAGCGGCTGTCGAAGGCGATGGCTTTGACGACGAAATCGTCGCGGTCGAAGTCAAGACCCGCAAGGGCACCGTCACGGTCGACAAGGACGAGCAGCCGCTCAAGGGCAATCCCGATAAAATTCCTCAACTCCGCGCTGCCTTTGCCAAAGACGGAACGATCACCGCTGCCAATGCATCCTCCATTTCCGACGGTGCAGCCGCGATGGTCCTTTCCCGTGCCAGCGTTGCCGAAGCCAAAGGTCTGAAGCCGGTCGCGCGGATTGTCGCCCATGCCGCCCACGCCCATGCTCCCTCGAAATTCACCACTGCACCGGTCAGCGCGATCAAGAAGGTCCTCGACAAGGCCGGATGGTCGGTTGCCGATGTCGATCTCTGGGAAGTGAACGAGGCGTTTGCCTGTGTTGCCATGTTCGCGATGCAGGATATCGGCATCGACCGCGACAAGCTGAACGTCAACGGCGGCGCGACCGCTCTCGGACACCCGATCGGCGCCAGCGGCGCGCGCATCATGGTGACCCTGATAGCGGCTCTGAAAAAACGCGGCCTCAAAAAGGGCGTCGCGGCATTGTGCATCGGCGGCGGCGAGGCGACAGCGGTGGCGCTCGAACTGACCGACTGAACTATTTCAGCGGTTCGTCGCCCCAGACGTCGTCGGTGCTGATATGGCCCCGGCGACCGGTTACGTCGAACAGGCACCAGCCTTTTTCGCATTGGGTCAGGCTGCCGACCACACCCGGTTCGGCCATCCAGACAATTTTCGCACCGTCATTGGGCAAGGCGCGCATCGCGACCGGCTTTCCGCTGGTCGCGAGCACCAGACCGGTGCGCGACGCACTGAGCAGACGCGCGTGCATCCAGCCCTGCGTCCCTTCATGGTCCTCGATCTTACGCCAGGCCTTGTAGCGGGCAAGAATCTTTACCGGCAGCTTCTCGCGCTTGTATATCCACATTGTCGGATATTCGGTGCTGGGACCAGTGCGCATACGCGCCTCGGGCTCGTCAATGGAAGCCCAATAGGGCGGCTCTTGCTGCGCCGTGGCAGGCGCCGACAGGGACAGGCCCGAAATCGCAATGAGCATGAAAGCCAGAATACGCATGATGATAGGTTACTCATTCCCCGATTGATGCCAACATAGCCCGAAACAGGCACCTTCTTCAAGCGCCGCCTGCTTGACCTGCACCGAATTTCAGGCATAGCGATTGCCTATGGAAGACTCAACTCGCCCCGCAAATCCCCGTGTCATTGTCACGCGTGAACTGGCTGACGCCAATCAGCATCGCATGTCCGAATTATTCGATGCAGTGCTCAATCACGCGGACACACCCTTTTCCCGCGATGACCTGATTGCCGCAATGGCAGATTGTGATGTGCTGGTGCCGACCGTGACAGATCATATCGATGCGGAGATGATCGCCAATGCACCGGACCGGTTGCGGATGATTGCCAGCTTTGGCGCCGGTGTCGATCATATCGATCTCGCTGCCGCGCGTGCGAAGAAAATTCTGGTCACCAACACACCGGGCGTTTTTACCGAAGACACAGCGGACATGACCATGGCGCTGATCCTGTCTGTGCCTCGCCGGCTTTCCGAAGGGGAAAAGCTGATTCGTTCCGGACAATGGGAAGGCTGGAAACCCTCGGGCATGCTCGGCCATTGTATCGGCGGCAAGAAACTCGGCATCATCGGCATGGGCCGGATTGGTCAGGCCGTCGCCCGTCGCGCGTCCGGTTTCGGCATGTCGATCGTCTATCATAACCGCCGCCAGCTGCCACCGGCGGTCGAAGAATCCTTGCGCGCCAGCTATGTTGCCGATCTCGAGGATCTTGTTCGCGAGTGCGACATCATCACGCTCCATTGTCCACACACGGCGGAAACCCACGAAATGATTAATGCCGAGCGGATCAGCAAGATGAAATCATCCTGCTATCTGATCAACACCGCGCGCGGCGACCTGGTCGATGAAAATGCCCTGATCGAAGCGTTGCAAAATGAAAAAATCGGCGGCGCGGGACTGGACGTATATCAGAACGAACCGGACATCGATCCGCGTTTTCTGGACCTCAAGAACACGGTATTGCTGCCGCATATGGGCAGCGCGACCTTCGAGGGTCGCGAGGCTTCAGGCGACCGGGTGATCACCAATATCCGCGTATGGGCGGACGGTCATCGCCCGCCGGATCAGGTTCTCGACGGCTGGGTATAAGCTTTCCGTTGAGTCCCCCGATAGTCTCGACTAGACATTTTCGACCACCTGATTCGCGATAGCGAACGGGCATGATAAGAATATATCGGCGGGGAACATCATGAAATATCCAGTCAAATCCTTGGGCATGCTTCTGGCCGCTGGCCTGGCGGTTTCTCCGCTCAGCGCGCAACAGACACTGGACCCCGCCATCGCAGATGTTGCCAATAGCGGCGACACCGCCTGGATATTGACATCCAGCGCTCTGGTCCTGCTGATGACCCTGCCGGGCCTCGCGCTATTTTATGGCGGCCTCGTCCGCGCCAAGAATTTCCTGTCGGTGCTGATCCAGTGCATGGCGGTGGTCGGCATCTGTTCGGTCCTCTGGATTGTAGTCGGTTACTCGCTCGCTTTTGGCGGCGTCACCAATGGTTTCCTCGGCAGCGGTTTCAACATGATGCTGAACAATCTGGGTAATGTCAGGGAAGGCACCGCCGTTCCCGAATCCGCCTTTGCGATGTTCCAGATGACCTTCGCCGTCATCACCCCAGCGCTGATGATCGGTGCATGGGTCGAACGCGCGCGCTTTGGCTGGGTGGTTGCTTTTTGCGCCCTCTGGCTGCTCGTCGTCTATGCACCGGTTGCCCATTGGGTCTGGGGTGGCGGCTGGCTCAGCAATCTGGGCGTGCTCGACTTTGCCGGCGGTATCGTCGTCCACACCACGGCTGGCATTTCCGCACTGGTCGTCGCGATCATGCTTGGAAAACGCATGGGCTGGCCCAGAACCCTGATGCTCCCGCACAGCCCTGCCCTGACGGTCGCCGGCGCTGCGATGCTCTGGGTCGGCTGGTTCGGTTTCAACGGCGGGTCCGCTCTCGCCGCGACGGACGATGCATCGTCGGCGATCCTCAACACCCATATCGCAGCATCCATGGCCGCCTTGGTCTGGATATTGATCGAGAAATTCAAGGTCGGAAAATCGACCGCGGTCGGCGTCGCCACCGGCGCGATTGCCGGACTGGCGACGATTACGCCAGCGGCCGGATTTGTCGGCCCCGGCGCCTCGATCATCATCGGCGCGGTGGCGTCGATTGTCTGCTTCATGGCGGTTGGTCTCGTGAAAAACGGCTTCAAGATCGACGATAGCCTCGACGTGTTCGCGGTCCATGGCGTCGGCGGCATCCTCGGCAGCCTGATGCTGGCGCTGTTCATCTCCGAAAGCTTCGGCGGCACGGGCTATGGCGAGGGCATGGCTTTCGGCAGCCAGTTTGTCGCGCAGCTGATCGGCGTTGGCGCGGTTGCCATCTGGTCGGCGGTCGCCACGGCAATCCTCGGCTTCGGTATCAGCTTCATCCTGCCGATGCGGGTCAGCGAAGACGACGAGCGCGACGGTCTGGATATTTCCAACCACGGCGAACGGGCGTGGGATCTGGATTGAGACTATATGCCTTCTCCCTCACGGGAGACGGCGCGCGGCTCATCACAGATCCAAATGCAGAAACTGGTTGAAGTCCGTCGGCTTATAGTCGCCGAACGGCTCGCCATTGGCAAACCCGCGCTTGCGATACAGGGTCAGCGCCGGTTCAAATTCTGCGCCGGAACCGGTCTCGAGACTCAGGCGCCGGTAATCGCGTTCCCTTGCTACAGCGATGATATGGTCAAGGAGAGCGAGGCCAACGCCCTTGCGCAGATGCCTGGGATCGGTGCGCATCGACTTGATTTCGCCGGTTGATGAGGAAAGCTGCTTGAGCGCGCCAATGCCCATCAACTCTTCGCTGTCCCATGCGGTCCAGACAGAAACATCACGTGCCAGCAAACCCGAAAGATCGAGCGCATAGACGCTCTCCGGCGGCGAATTTTCCTGCATTCCGGCGAGATGCGCGGCCAGCAGGTCCTGAACCTGCCGGCCGCTCAAATCATCAAGCCGGATTTCCACCTTAGTCGCCGGTAAGAATGCGATCCACCAGCTGCTGCACCGTCGGGACGAAGCCGTTGGAGTAGAATGGATCGGTACCGAAATTATACGCGCCATGCCCGGCGAACATCAGATGTTCCTCGACCGGTGCGCCGTGGACGATTTCCTGCAGGCTTTTCTGGATACAGAAACTGCGCGGATCGGCGAGCCGTCCGGTGCTGAAATTGTCATGATCCTTCCACGCGGAAAAACCGCAATGCGACAGGCAACCCATGCAGTCGGCCTGATCCTTGCGGATCATTTTCGACTCTTCCGGGGTCGCAAATATCAGCGTGTTGTCCGGTGTCTTCATTGCCATGGTAAAGCCGAGCCCGTCCCATTCGCGCGCGCGCAGCAGATCGTTGCGCGTGACCCAGAAATTCTTGCCCTTGATCCCGACATCCAGCTGATGTGTATGTTCGCCAGCCTTCTCTGTCGAATAGGGAATCTGGCGTTCAGACCGCGATTCCAGACTGCGGAGAAATTCGTTGCGGACCGCGGAACTGTAGAAGCCGGTCGGCGAGAATTTGTGCAGCAGGATATCGCCTTCCTTGATCTTGGTCAGCTCGCTCTTCCAGCTTTGCGGAATCGGGCTCTCCTTGGTCAGCAAGGGCCGGGTGCCGAACTGAAAGGCAATCTGGCCAAGCTCGTCGCTATCGATCCAGTCCTGCCAGTCCCGCAAATGCCAGACGCCGCCGGCCATGATGATCGGCACGCTGTCCGGGATTCCTTCGGCGCGCATCGTGTCGCGCAGGTCCTTGACCCGTGGATAGGGATCTTCCGGCTTTCTGGGATCTTCCGCATTGGACAGGCCATTATGCCCGCCCGCCAGCCACGGATCTTCGTAGACCACAGCGGCCATCAGATCGGGAACCTTCTTATAGGCCCGCTTCCACAGCGCGCGGAAAGCACGCGCCGAACTGATGATCGGCAGATAGTTCACGCCATATTGCTGGGCAATTTCGGACAGTTTGTAGGGCATGCCCGCACCGCAGGTAACGCCCGCGACCATACCTTTGGTCTGCTCCAGCACGCCTTCGAGGACCTGCTGCGCGCCGCCCATTTCCCACAGGACATTGATGTTGATCGCGCCCCTGCCTTCGGAAATTTCATAGGCCTGCTTGACCTGCGTGACCGCACCGTCGATTGCATATTCGATCAGTTCCTGATGCCGCTCTTCGCGTTTCCGGCCATGATAGATTTGCGGAATGACGTTGCCATGTTCGTCATAGCTGTCCGCATTGACTGCGGAGACCGTGCCAATGCCGCCAGCGGCAGCCCAGGCTCCCGAACTCGCGTGATTGGTAGCTGCGACGCCTTTTCCACCTTCGATCAACGGCCATACTTCCTGACCATTATACTGGATGGGTTTTAAGCCCTTGAACAATGAAATCTCCTATTTTCCCCAAAATTCGATATAGACGGCGGCATATAAAAATGCTCGAAAAATCTCTGGTATGAATTGCGTTATTTAGCGGAGCCGAAATCCGCACGTTTCAGAGCATGGCCATAAAGCAGGCCGTAGCGGGCCAGCATCTTGCTCTCGTTATATTCAGCCTGCGCCTTGAGCCGGTTCTGCATGCCGAGATCTTCCCGCAATTGCTGATGCTGAACCAAAGTTGTCAGCGATTCCTGAAATTTTGATTCGTCGGCAAGTGGTTTGATAAAACCCTGATTGGCCTGCGAGACCATCGATTTTATATCACCGACATCGGTTGCCGCAACCGGCAAGCCGGCGGCCATCGCCTCGATCAGCGAAATCGGGAATTGTTCGCTGTCCGATGACATGGCAAAAATGTCGAACAGACCGATATAGCGCGCCGGATCGGCCATGAAACCGGGCATCAGCAAACGGTCGCCAAGACCGACCCGCTGTGCTTCGGCCAGAATAGTTTCCTTTTCCGGACCTTCACCGACAATCACCAGCCGGACATTATCGCCCGCCGCCGCACAAGCGCGCACCAGCCGCGGGAGATTCTTGATCGCCCGGAGTCCGGCCACGGTGCCGACAACGACCTCGCCGTCGCGCCTGGTGAAGCCCGGCAAAGCGCCGCGTTGCGGTTGCTTGTCGAAACGCTTTACGTCAATCCCGTTGGGGATGCGCTGGATTTTCTGTTCCGGCTGCTTCCAGACATCCCGGGCGATTTCCGCCAGCTGTTCCGACGGCACAACCAGAGCCCGCGCATCGCCCAAAGCAAATTTGCGGAACCAGTTTCTCTTCCAGTGGAGCTTTTTTTGTTCGTCCTCGTTGAACCCGTCTTCATGATGGATCAGCGGTGGCATAGCGCCGGCACGGGAAAATAATGTCCGAGCCATCACGCCGTCCATCGATCCCCAATTATAGGACAGGATCAGATCAAACTGGCGGAAATAGCTGACAAATTCGCGGTAACGCTTCAGCGAAGGCTTCCCCGCCAGCGATGGCGCATCTTTTGGAAATTCGGCCTTTATCCCGGCATCAATCGCATCGCGAGCGGACAGGCTACCGGGCTCTGCCGACAATATCACATGTTCCGCAGCGGCACCGAAATGGTTCATCAATCTGACGGCGCGCGCCTCCTTGCCGCCCAGATTGAACGTACTGTGGAGATGCAGGATCTTTGCTGGCTTCATGCGGATTTCATGCTCGGCTGTCTAAAATCATTCAGTCAATGCGGTGGAGCAATTGGTGGATCGCGTCAAGCGAGGCGGGCTCTTCCAGCGTCGGCGCGTGGCCTACGCGCGGGACCGTGACCAGCACGCCCTTGTCCAGCTTTTCGAGCATCCGGGCGGCGACCCGTTCGCTGAACAGGTCTGACAATTCTCCCCGCAGGACAAGCGTCGGAATGTCTTTCATATGTTCCAGAGCATTCCACATGGCGCCGCTGCCGCCGCCCTTGCTGTCGAACGGCTCGGCAATCTTCATGTCATAGTCCAGCTTGATCCTGCCGGAGCTGTTCATCCGGTAGACTTTCTTGGCGAATTCGATCCAGTCTTTCAGGGTGAAATCGGGAAAGATATCCCGGCTGCTCTCTGCCATATCACGGCCGGCGTGGGCCCAGGTGTCGAAACTCCGTCCCTGCCCGACATGGTCGGCAATCCGGTCCAGACCTTTCTGGTCGAGTTCGGGACCAATGTCGTTCAGCAAAGCGCCAGCAACGCGTGCCGGATGCATCCTGGCCATGATCATCGTGACGACACCGCCCAGCGAGGTCCCGAAGAACACCGCCTTTTCTATCTTCTGTTCGTCCATCAACATGATGATATCCGAGACATATTGCTTCGGATTATAGGTGCTGCTGTCCTTGGCATATTCGCTCAGACCACGGCCCCGCAGATCGAGCATGATGACCCGGCGCTGGCCATGAAGTTCCGTTCCGAGATGTCTGAAATCGCGGGCATTTCGCGTCAATCCCGGCACGCAAATAACCGGCGTCTTGCCGCTGTCCGAAGGATAGTCATAGGCGTGCAGTTTCAGCCCGTCATCGGATTCCCAATAGATATCCTGATAAGATTTTTTTTCGGTCATGCTGCGATTGGCCTCGTGTTCCTGCTTGCTGCGCAACCGATTAGCCGCCACTGTCGAATAATGCCATATAAACCGCAACCCGAACCCGGCAAAACCGTCTATCAGCCCGATGTCCAGATCACCCGATTGGGAGACAGGATTGGCGATCCGGCGAAGCCCGCCGATTTTCCCGACCATATATTGCGGTTCAGAAATGACCGCTGGGACCAGAGCGTCGGACTGGACACGCTCGACGAGCAGGAGTGGCTATCCCATTTCGGACGGTTCGAACCGCTCGCCGACAATCTCGATCCGCCACTGTCGCTGCGCTATCACGGGCATCAGTTCCGCAATTACAATCCCGAGATCGGCGATGGTCGCGGCTTTCTGTTCGCGCAACTGCGCGACGACCGGCAACGGCTGATGGATCTGGGCACAAAGGGTTCGGGCACGACGCCGTGGAGCAGGAGCGGCGATGGCCGGCTCACCCTGAAAGGCGCCGTCCGCGAAATTCTCGCGACCGAGATGCTCGAAGCGCTGGGGGTCAATACATCGAAGACTTTTGCCGTTGTCGAGACTGGCGAAAAACTGTCGCGCGGCGACGAGCCCTCCCCCACCCGTTCGGCGGCGATGACCAGGTTGAGCCACAGCCATATCCGGATCGGAACCTTCCAGCGCATCGCCTACGAGAAGAACGAAGGCCTGATGCGGCAACTGGTCGAATATTGCCTCGATCATTATTATGGCGGCGTGCAGACCGGTGATCCGGCGACAGAATTATTTGCGAAAGTCGCGGAGGAAGTCGCCGGGCTGGCCGGCGCCTATATGACAGCAGGTTTTGTCCATGGCGTGCTCAACACCGACAATATCAATATCACCGGCGAGAGCTTCGATTACGGCCCGTGGCGATTCACACCTTATTGGGAACCCGGCTTTACCGCCGCCTATTTCGACCATGAAGGATTATATTGCTTTGCCCGGCAACCGGAAGCGCTGCACTGGAACCTCGCGCAACTCGCCAGCGCCCTGCGCCTGATTAGCGATAGTGAACCATTGGTCGCGACGCTCGAAGGATTTCCCAGAGCCTATGGTACCGCCTTCACCCGGCATTTCTGCTGGCGGCTCGGGATCGAGTCAGAGGGGTTTGAAAGCGACCGCGATCTGGTTGTTGCTGCCGAAAAGGGATTGGCGGAAAAAACCGTACAGATTGACCGCTTTTTCTTCGATTGGGGCAGAACCGCAAGCCTCGCCAGCCCGGAGGAAAATTCACCCGAATTTTCCGAATTTCGAACCTTGATCGCCGGTCGTGCACGAACGCGAGAACCGGTCAGTGGTTACTGGCAAAAACCGGAACCCTGTTCGATGCATATTGAAGAAGTCGAAGCGATCTGGACCGCTATCGCGGAAGATGATGACTGGACAATATTATCACAAAAAATCAATGATATCCGTGATATGGGCTATGCCTTGCGCAACGGTTGAGAAGCTTTCGACCGACGAAGAGCAAGGTAAACGGATTAACCATAAGAATTCTGCATTTTTTGGGCTATGATCCAGCATGGGAGATGTCCATATACCCATTTTTTGAACAAGATTTGCGTAGAGAATAGAGGTAATTGTGAGCGACCTGATATCGATCGAACCGGCAACCGGGAAAACTCTGTGGACCGGCACCAGCGGAGACGCTGACGCAGCAGTTGCCAGCGCACGCGAAGCATGGCCGGGATGGGCCGCAACGGCTGTGGTCAAACGTATCGAGGCGGTCAGGCGCTATGCCAACCAGATCCGCAACAAAGGCGATGAGCTGGCTGAATTGATTTCCCGCGAAACCGGCAAGCCGATGTGGGAAGCGCGGACGGAAGTTGATTCCGTCGTGAAGAAAATCGACATTTCGGTGACCGCCTTCGCCGAACGGACACCGCAACGCCAGTTGCCGGGCCAGGCCAATACGCGCGCTGCCTTGCGGCACAAACCGCATGGCGTTCTCGCCGTGCTTGGACCTTATAACTTCCCCGCCCATCTGCCCAATGGACATATTGTCCCCGCTCTGATCGCCGGCAATACGATTGTGTTCAAACCCTCGGAAAAGACGCCTGCGGTTGGCCAGTATCTGGTCGATGCATTTGCCAGGGCAGACATACCCGCCGGCGTTGTCAATATTTTGCACGGTGGCCCGGAAACCGGCAAGCAGCTGACCGCCAACGACGGACTGGACGGCGTCCTGTTCACCGGGTCCGCCCAGACCGGTATTGCGCTCAATCGCCAGTTCGCCTCCCGACCGGACAAGATACTGGCTCTGGAGATGGGCGGGAACAACCCGATCATTGCCTGGGACACCGACGATATCCACAGCGCCGCGGTGCTGATCGTTCAGTCGGCCTTCCTGACCGCGGGCCAGCGGTGCTCGGCCGCTAGCCGGCTGATCGTCAAGGACACGATCTATGAGTCTATCGTCCGGGAAGTGAAGCGTATCACCGACCGCCTGATCATCGACGAACCCTTTGCCAGCCCTGCCCCCTTCATGGGGCCGGTCATCGACAACGAGACCGCTGACGGACTCACCGAAAGCTTCCTTGCGCTGATGAGCCACGGCGGCAAGCCGATCAAACATATGGCGCGGCCGATAGAAGGCCGACCATTTCTCACTCCGGGTATCATCGACGTGACAGATCTTCCCGAACGTCCGGATATAGAATTGTTCGGACCGATCCTGCAGGTCATCCGCGTCGGTGATTTCGCTGAAGCCATCGCCGAAGCCAATAACACCCGCTATGGCCTGTCTTCCGCCCTGATCGGCGGGACCGCCCAGCAATATGACCAATATTGGTCCAATAGCCGCGCCGGCATCGTGAACTGGAACAAGATGACGGTCGGCGCATCGTCCGAGGCCCCCTTTGGCGGCATCGGCCTGTCCGGCAACCATCGCCCCAGCGCTTATTATGCGGCCGATTATTGCGCCTATCCGGTTGTCTCGCTGGAAGCAGAGCAGCTCAAGGCATCGATCGGTATCGGGCTGAAAGACGAATAAGCTAAGGGCGGTCGCCAACCCGCAACCGTGAAATAGCTAAGCTTAGGCAACCCCAAAAACTTCTGTTTTGAACAATCCGGTCGATGCAGGCATATCAGCCTCATGGAAAACAGTTCAAACAAGACAGCCCGGCCGGGCACAGTCTATCTGGTCGGCGCCGGCCCAGGGGACCCCGATCTCCTGACGTTGAAAGCGGCAAAACTGCTGCAGCGCGCCGATGTCATCGTCCACGACGGTCTGGTCAGTCGCGAGATTCTGGATATGGCATCGCCCTCCGCACGCCGCATATCGGTGGCCAAGAAGCGCTCGCTGCACAGCGTTTCTCAGGACCAGATCAACAATATCCTGATTAGCGAAGCAGCCAAAGGGCACGTCGTTGTCCGCCTCAAGGGCGGCGATCCGTTCATTTTCGGACGCGGCGGCGAAGAAGCCGATGATTGCATTGCCGCCGGCGTTGCCGTGGAAGTCGTCCCCGGCATCAGCGCCGCACTCGGCTGTGCCGCCCAGGCAAGAATGCCGCTGACCCATCGCGATGCCTCCAGCGCGGTATCCTTTGTGGCAGGCCAGTGCAAAGGCCTGTCCGACCAGAATTGGTCCGGGCTTGCCGGCAAAGGCCGCACGCTGGTTATCTATATGGGCGTTGCCAATGCCGAAGCGATTGTCGAAAAACTGATTGCCGACGGCGCAGCCCCTGACCTTCCCGTGGCGGTTCTCGAAAACGGCACGCGGACCGATTTCCGCGCGCTGCGGACACTGCTGACTGACCTTGGCGACATGGTGCGACGCGAGGATATTCAAAGCCCCGCGCTGCTCGTCGTCGGCGAAGTGGCGAGATATGGCGATGCCGAGGACAAGTTTAGGGAATTTGCACAATTGGCGGGAGTTGTCGCATGAATATATTGACCGGAAATGATCTCAAGACGGGCGACGTCATCTGGTGGACCGGCCTCGACTGGTCGCGCTTTGTCAAGGACGCCACCGATGTCGGCGATAAGGGCGAAGCCATTCTCCACCGGGAAGAAGCCGCTCGCCGGGTGAACTCACCCTATATTATCTCCGCCGAACAGACAGATGATGGCCCGCGTCCCGGTCACATCAAGGACCGGGTGCGCGCGCTCGGACCGACCGTTCGTCCTGACCTGACATTAAAGCCGGCCGATCCCAGTGCCGGCGAATGGGTGATCTGACATGTATCAATATGACCAATATGACCAGAAAATGGTCGACACGCGGGTCGAGGAATTTCGCGACCAGGTGAAACGCCGTCTCGCCGGTGATCTGACCGAAGACCAGTTCAAGCCGCTCCGGCTGATGAACGGCCTCTATCTGCAACTCCATGCCTATATGCTGCGCGTGGCGGTCCCTTATGGCACGTTGAGCAGCAAGCAGATGCGGATGCTCGCCCATATCGCGCGCAAATATGACCGCGATTATGGCCATTTCACCACCCGCCAGAATATCCAGTATAACTGGATCAAGCTGGAAGATGCGCCGGATATTCTTGCCGATCTGGCATCGGTGGAAATGCATGCGATCCAGACCAGCGGCAATTGCATCCGCAACATCTCTTCCGACCAGTTCGCCGGCGCGACCGCTGACGAGATCGCCGATCCGCGCCCATGGGCAGAGATCCTGCGGCAATGGTCGAGCTTCCACCCCGAATTTTCCTATCTGCCGCGCAAATTCAAATTCGCCGTGATTGCCAGCGACACCGACCGGGCAGCGATGCGCCTGCACGATATCGGCATCCAGCTGGTGCATAATGATGCCGGCGAACTGGGCGCGAAATTCTTTGTCGGCGGCGGCATGGGCCGGACCCCGATGATTGCCCCTGAAATCCGCGACTTTGTCCCGGCGGACGAGCTGATCAGCTATGCCGAGGCCTGCCTGCGCGTCTACAACCGCTACGGACGGCGTGACAATAAATATAAGGCGCGGATCAAGATCCTTGTCCACGAACTCGGCCAGGAGGAATATACCCGCCAGGTCGAGGAAGAATTCGCCCATATGAAACAGCTGGGGCTGAATCCACCGGTCGAAGAGCTGGCTCGGATTACGCAATATTTTCAGGACCCGCCATTTGATAAGCAGGCAAGCGTCGATATCGACCTGTCCGATCCGGACTTTGCCCTGTGGGTGGACCAGAATATCTCCGCGCACAAACAGCCCGGCTATGCGATTGCCACAATCAGCCTGAAGCCACGCGGCGGTATTCCCGGCGATGCATCTTCGGCACAAATTGATCTGATGGCCGACCTGGCCGAGCAATATAGTTTTGACGAGCTACGGGTTACGCACAGCCAGAATATTGTCCTCCCGCATGTCAAGAAGAGCGATCTCTACGCGATATGGCAGAGACTGGACGAAGCAGGACTGGCTCCGGCCAATCTCGACCTGATCACCGACAGCATCGCCTGCCCCGGCCTCGATTATTGCAGCCTCGCGAATGCCCGGTCCATTCCTCTCGCACAGAAGATCAGCGAACGATTTGCCGATCTGGGACGGCAGCGGGAACTGGGCGAACTGAAACTCAAGATTTCCGGCTGCATCAACGCCTGCGGCCACCATCATGCCGGGCATATCGGCATATTGGGTGTCGACCGGAAGGGCACGGAAAACTACCAGCTTCTGCTCGGCGGCTCCGGTGCGGAAGACGCCAGTCTGGCCAAGATTACCGGCCCCGGTTTCACCGAAGACGGGGTGATCGACGCGATCGAAACCGTCACCGATCTCTATCTCGAGCAACGCGAGGAGGGAGAGCGGTTTATCGATACCTATCGCCGTGTCGGCATGGCCCGGTTCAAGGAGGCTATTTATGGGTAATACGATCCGTTTCCGCGATGATGAAGTGCATGAAGAACCAGCGGTTGCGCTCGATTCATTTCTCGACCAGTCGAATGCTACAGCCGTCCGTATCGAGGCCGGCGAAGATGCCCGCGTGCTCTTGCCCTATCTTGACCGCCTGTCGTTGATCGAAATCGATTTTCCGGTATTTGGCGATGGACGGGGCTATTCTGCCGCGCAGATATTACGCGAGTCCGGCTATACCGGCGAATTGCGCGCGAGCGGCGACGTGCTGCTCGACCAGTGCGCCCATATGCGCCGTTGCGGCTTTGATGCCTTTTCGCCGGATTCGCCGATCAATCCCCAGTTGATGGAGGAGGCAATCAGCCGCTACGAACATGTCTATCAAGCGACATCGGACCAGCGCAAACCAATCTGGAGTATCCGTCATGGCTGAAGCAGCACGCAAGATAGACACGATCGATGTTCGCCCGGATTTCACCCAGGCCGACGCCGATGCGCTGAACCAGCGGTTCGCAGATATCGGCACGTCCGAAATGCTCAAGACATTGTTCGACGAACGCCAGCTGGGCGAAGTCGCGGTGGTCTCGTCCTTCGGCACCGAAAGCGCGGTCCTGCTTCATCTTGTTGCAGCGGTTGATCCGACCATTCCGGTGACCTTTGTCGATACGCTCAAGATGTTTCCGGAAACACTGGAATATCGGGACACGTTAATCAATCTGCTCGGTATCAAGAACAGCAATATCGTCGCGCCCGATGCTGCCGTGCTGGCAGAAAAGGATGAAAACGGCCTGCGCTGGTCCTATGATCCCGACGGCTGCTGCGAAATCCGCAAGGTCGAGCCTTTGGCCCGTGCAAAGGCCGGTCTCAACAGCTGGATTTCCGGACGCAAGGCTTTCCAGTCGGTGACCCGCAACAATATTCCGCGCTTTGAAATCGACGATGGCCGCCTGAAGATCAATCCGCTCGGCGACTGGATCAAGGATGATCTCGAAGCCTATTTCGAAGAGCATGATCTGCCCCGTCATCCGCTCGAAGCCGAAGGCTATCTCTCGGTCGGCTGCGCGCCCTGCACCTCGAAGGTAAAGCCCGGCGAAGACCCTCGTGCGGGTCGCTGGAGAGGCTGGGACAAGTCCGAATGCGGTATTCACGAAGATGTCACGCCATTGCCCGATGCGGACGATAGCGGAGCCAACGATCCGATTTTCTGATCGCAGCTTGGCGGGCGACCCGCCCGCATCACCGGTTCATTCGTCAGATTTTCGGGACATCGCGCTTGGTTAGAAACAAGGCGCATAGGAAAAAGACCAAGCTGATAATCGTGATGGAGCCAGCGAGAAGCCAATCCCACCAGGCGCCGAATTCAAGCCGAACCTGCGCTCGATTGCCGTTGACAGAATATCGAACGGGTACGCGGTCGCCAATTTCGGCTATCGGCGGCTGAAGGCCTTGCGTCGTTTCCATTTCATATTCCATCCCCTGACCGGTCGTGAAGCGAACCGTCGGATAATATGTGACATAATCTCTCGAAGGACCGTCCGAGCCTGATGTGCTCTTTTGCACTCCCCGCAGCGATATTATTTCTGCGGTCCCGGCTGCGCTATTATTGCGAAATTGCCAGGTATCGACACCGATAGCGATACCGACGAACAGGAAGAGCGAAATAGGTGGCAATATGATGATACGCATCCAGATTTCCTTGATGCTATCCCCCTTTCCCCTGCCAGGCGTTCGGCAATCCGGTCACCGGCATGATATGCTAATGGAACAAGTCCGCCCTAATATTCGTCCGGCATGTCCTCTTGCGCCAGATCACCAAATTTTGTGAATTCGGCGATAAAGCTGAGGTTGATATTGCCGGTCGAACCCTGACGGTTTTTCGCGACGATCACGGTCGCCTTGTTGACCTTGCTCTGGTGATCGGCTTCCCATGCGGAATATTTGGCAATCTGTTCCGGCGTCGAATTGCCGTCGGGCTGGTCCGGCCTGATCGCGAGATGATAATATTCGTCGCGGAAAATGAACATCACGATATCGGCATCCTGCTCGATCGAACCGGATTCGCGCAGATCGGAAAGCTGCGGCCGCTTGTCCTCGCGACTTTCCACCTGCCGACTCAATTGCGACAGCGCGATCACCGGCACTTGCAATTCTTTTGCCAGCGTCTTCAGGCCACGGCTGATTTCCGAGATTTCGTTGACCCGGTTGTCATTGGCCCGGCCTGAGCCCTGCAGCAGCTGGAGATAATCGACAACGATCAGGCCGATGCCCTGACGCCGCTGCAACCGCCGGGCGCGGGTCCGCAGCGCCGCAATGGTCAGCGCCGGCGTATCATCGATGAACAGCGGCAGATCCTGCAATTCCCGTGAAGCCAGCGCCAGTCGGTGCATGTCGTCGCGGCTGATTGCGCCCATGCGCAGCTTTTCCGAACTGATTTCCGCCTGTTCGGACAATATTCTGGTGGCCAGCTGATCCGCCGACATTTCCAGACTGAAAAACACTGTTTTCGCGCCGAGCGAATCTTCCGGCGCGATCCCGTCTTCCATGTCACGGAGATAGCGGTGCGCCGCATTGAACGCGATATTGGTGGCGAGCGAGGTCTTGCCCATGCCCGGACGTCCAGCGAGGATGAGGAGATCGCTTCGGTGCAGGCCGCCCATTTTCGCGTTCACATCGCTCAGGCCGGTGGTGATACCCGAAACCTTGCCGCCACTGTTGAAAGCCCGTTCGACATTGGTCAGAGCCTCGGTCGATGCCTGCAGGAACGAGCGAACGCCGCCTTCCTGTGCTTCGCCTTCGGAAACGCGGTAGAGCGCGGTTTCCGCTTCCTCGATCTGCTCTTTCGGGTCGACGGTCTCGCTGGTATCGAGAGCGCTTTCAACCAGGGTCCGCCCGACGCTCACCAGTTCGCGCAACAATGCCAGGTCGTAAATCTGGTTGGCAAAATCGCGGGCACCGATCAGGCCGGCACCGTCCCCGGTCAGTTTCGCGAGATAGGATGGACCGCCCAGCGCCCGCATCGCTTCGTCCGACTCGAAATAGGGCTTCAGGGTAACCGGAGTGGCCACCATATTCTTGTCGAGCAGCTTCAGTGCCTGCTCGTAAATCCGGCCATGCAGCGGTTCGTAAAAATGTTCCGGACGCAGCCGGATCTGCACATCTTCCGCGACCCGGTTGTCGATCAGAAGCGCGCCGAGAAACGTCGCCTCTGCCTCGACATTGCGCGGCAGGCGCTGTTCTTCATGTTCATCATTCTGGAAACGCATTAATTCGGCCATGGCGCTTCATTGACCCTGAATCGATTCAGGGCAAGAGGCGCTGCGAAAAATTTCGTAAAGTTCGGGGGACAGTCCTGTGGAAAAAACCTCCACCTTCATGTTGCACTGCAAAAACCCTTGTCCTGAGACCGGCGCTGCGGCAACAGGGCGCAATGTCCGATCCGCGCATCATATCCGTAGAACTCGACGAGGCCACAATCCTGTGGCGCAATGCCGATATCGAACAGGAACGAAGGATCGCGATTTTCGATCTGATCGAGGAAAACCATTTCAAGCCGCTCAAACCGCATGACGATGGCTATGCAGGCCCCTATCAGCTGCAGCTAAGTGTCCAGGAAGGCCGGCTGGTGATATCCATCGGGCGCGAGAATGGCGAGCCGCTGGAAACTTTGATCCTTGCTCTCGGCCGGTTCCGGCGTCCGATCCGCGATTATTTTGCCATTTGCGACAGCTATTATCAGGCGATCCGCAAAGCCAGCGCTGCCGAAATCGAAACCATCGACATGGCACGGCGCGGGGTCCATGATCAGGGCGCGGAACTGCTCGTCGAGCGGCTGGAGGGAAAGATCGAAGTGGACTTCAAAACCGCGCGCAGACTCTTCACATTAATCTGCGTATTGCATATCAAGAATTGAGTGAATCTTCCGCTGCGTATCAGGGAGCCAGGGTGGCCAGTCGAGACATTAGAAAAAATTTGATCGCCCTCGCCGCCATTGTGGTGGTGTTGCTGGTTATCGCCTTCATTCTGCGCAATATTGCCGTCAGCTGGGCACCGTCGCGGGATCAATATCCGGTACAGGGCATTTCCGTCAACGCCAGCAATGGCGATATCATATGGCATGTCGCCGGTGCGACGGGCGTCGACTTTGCCTATATCCAGGCCACCGACGGTTCGACCAAGCGGGACCCGAAATTCGCTGCGAATATCAAGGGCGCCCGGGAATCCGGCATCCGCTATGGCGCCCTCCACAATTATTCGCTCTGCCGTCTGGCGACCGATCAGGCAACGATGTTCGTCACCACCGTACCGCGCGGAGAGAATATGCTGCCGCCCGCCGTGCGTCTGGCCTTCGACAATGGGTGCGGCGACCGCCCCGGACGGGCGCTGGTGCTCAGCGAGCTGAACATGTTTCTCAACCAGATCGAGGCCCATAGCGAGAAACCCGCGATCCTTGCCGTATCCCGCGAGTTCGAGGAAATGTACAATATCAGCAGCGGCATCGACCGGACCTTCTGGCTCGAAGCGAATTTTTTCCCGCCCGACTATGCGACCAAGCCCTGGGTGATGTGGCGGGCTTCCGACATGCGCCGGATCAGCGGGGTTGACGGCCCGATAAACTGGAACGTAGTGCGACCATGACCACCAACAGGAAACTGATATGAGCATATTATCCGACCGCTGGATCCGCAACGAAGCGAAACATTCCGGCATGATCGAACCTTTTGTCGAAGCCCAGAAGCGCGAAGGATGCATCAGCTACGGCCTGTCATCCTACGGATATGACGCGCGGGTATCGGACGAGTTCAAGATTTTCACCAATGTGAACAATGCCGTCGTCGATCCGAAGAATTTTGCCGAGAACAGCTTCGTCGACCGCAAGACCGACTGCTGCATCATCCCGCCGAACAGCTTCGCGCTGGCCCGGACGGTCGAATATTTCCGGATACCACGCGACGTGCTGGTCATCTGCCTCGGCAAGTCGACCTATGCCCGTTGCGGGATCATCGTCAATGTCACGCCGCTGGAGCCGGAATGGGAGGGCCATGTCACCCTGGAATTTTCCAACACCAGTCCCCTGCCCGCCAAAATATACGCCAACGAGGGCGCTTGCCAGTTCCTGTTCCTCAAGGGCAATGAACCGTGCGAGACCAGCTATGCCGACCGTTCGGGCAAATATATGCGGCAAAAAGGTGTGACTCTGGCCAAGCTCTAGGCCATAGATACAGAAATTAACCCACCGATTAAACAATCTGCAGGAGCGCTCGCCATGTCCGATACACGCGAATTTGATGTCATCATCTATGGTTCAACCGGCTATACCGGTCGCCTGGTCGCCGAATATATGGCTCAGCAATATGGCATCGGCAAAGACGCTCCGAAATGGGCGATGGCCGGACGCAGCATCGACAAGCTTGAAGAAGTTCGGGATCTCATCGGTGCGCCCAAGGACACTCCGTTGGTCGTCGCCGATTCCGATGACGCCGCATCGATCGACATGATGGCAAGCCGCACCAAAGTGGTTCTGACCACAGTCGGTCCCTATCAATTATATGGCGACGAACTGGTCGCCGCCTGCGTCAAGAATGGCACCCATTATGTCGACCTGTGCGGCGAGCCCGGATGGATGCGCGAAATGATCGACAAGCATCAGGAAGCCGCTGAAAAATCTGGCGCACAGATTTGTTTTTCCTGCGGATTTGACTCCATCCCCTTCGATCTGGGCGTGCTGATGCTGCAGCAGGAAATGAACAAGCGCTTTGCCAAGCCGGCCACCCGCGTCAAGGGACGGGTACGGGCGATGGAAGGAACATTTTCCGGCGGAACCGCTGCGAGCCTGAAAGAAACAATGAAGGCGATCGCCAAAAATCCCGGCCTTGTCAAAATTCTGGCGAGCAGTTTTGGCCTGACCCCCGGTTTTGAAGGGCCGGACCAGCCCAATATGCTGATCCCCAAATATGACAAGACGATCGACAGCTGGGTTGCACCGTTCATCATGGCAGCGATCAACACGAAAAATGTCCACCGGACCAATTTCCTGCTCAACTTCCCCTTTGGCGAGGATTTCAAATATGATGAAATGGTAGTCACCAGCCCCGGCGATCTCGGCAAGCAGGCCGCTGAAATGGTCGCCAAAGCCAATCCCTTTGGCGGTGAGGACGCGCCCAAGCCCGGCGAAGGCCCGACCAAGGAACAGCGGGAAAATGGCTATTATGATCTTTTGTTTCTGGGCGAAACTGCGGATGGCGAAACCGCCACTCTTTGCGTCAAGGGCGACAAGGACCCGGGTTATGGCTCTACCTCCAAGATGATCGCTGAATCGGCGCTCTGCCTGGCTCGGGACAATGTCAAAAAAGGCGGTGGTGTCTGGACCCCGGGCGCTCTGATGGGCAAAAAGCTGGTGCAACGACTGGAAGACAAGGCGGGCCTCACCTTCACGGTCGAAAGCTGACAATTATCAGTGACCATTCAGGTTCCTTCGCGCAATAGCACCGCCAGATACAGAAATATCGCCTTCGACCCTTGAAACCCCGTTTCTCAGGACAAATTTGTTAGCATCATGCTGAAACGCCTTTTACGCAAAAAAAAGCCATCCCGGCCGATAGACAGCGCGACCATCCCCGAGGGACGTCGGGTCTATGCCATCGGCGATGTTCATGGCCGCAACGACCTGTTGAAGAAGCTGCTCGACAAGATCATCAAGGACGATGGCGAACGGGACAGTGCCGAAAGCGAAATTATTTTCCTCGGAGACCTGGTTGACCGGGGTCCCGATAGCGCCGGCGTCATCGATACGGCGATGCAGGCAAAAGAGACCTTCGGCAATGTCCGCTTCCTGATGGGCAATCACGAAGAAGTCTATCTGGCGGCGGCGGCCGGTGACGAAAAATCTGTCCGCTTCTTCAACCGGATCGGTGGCCGCGAGACAATCTTGAGCTACGAAATCACGATGAAGGAATATATGGAACTGGATATGCCGCAATTGGCACGGCGCATTCCCGAACTATTCCCTCGGAAACATATCGACTTTATCGCAGGCTTCGAGGATCAGATCACCATCGGTGACTATGCCTTCGTCCATGCCGGGGTCCGTCCCGGCGTACCGCTGTCGGAACAGCGGCAGAAAGACCTCCGCTGGATCCGCGAGGAGTTTCTTTCGGCTCAGGAAGCGTATGAAAAGATCATCGTCTACGGACATACGATCAATGATGATGTCGTGGAGACCGGAACCCGCATCGGCATCGATACCGGTGCCTATTATTCGGAAAAACTGACCGCGCTGGCGCTGCAAGAGGCGGAACGCTGGTATCTCGACACGGCGGCATAAAAAAATCGGCGGAACCGGTTTGGCTCCGCCGATTTTGGGTCCGGCAATCAGACCAGTTTTTGGGTAGTGAACGTTTCGTAGTTTAGGCGACTTGAGCGGTAGGAGCCGTTTCTTCTTCCATATCCCGAAGGACATAGCCGCGGCCCCAGACCGTCTCGATATAATTTTCACCACCGCAAGCCAGCGACAGTTTCTTGCGCAGCTTGCAGATAAACACGTCGATAATCTTGAGTTCCGGTTCGTCCATCCCGCCATATAGATGGTTGAGGAACATTTCCTTGGTGAGCGTCGTTCCCTTTCGGAGGGAGAGCAGCTCGAGCATCGCATATTCCTTGCCGGTCAGATGGACACGATTGCCATCGACTTCGACGGTCTTGGCATCCAGGTTCACGGCCAGCTTGCCGGTCCGGATAACGCTTTGCGAATGGCCCTTGGACCGACGCACAACGGCGTGGATACGCGCTACCAGTTCGTCGCGATGGAACGGCTTGGTGACATAGTCATCGGCGCCGAAGCCGAAGCTGCGCACCTTGCTGTCCATCTCGCTGATACCGGAGAGAATGAGAACGGGCGTTTGCACCTTCGCAACGCGCAGCTTCTTGAGCACATCATAACCATGCATGTCCGGCAGGTTAAGATCGAGCAATATGATATCATAATCATAAAGCTTGCCGAGATCGAGGCCCTCTTCGCCCAGATCCGTGGTATAAACGTTGAACCCCTCGGTTGTCAGCATCAGCTCGATCGCTTTTGCAGTCGTTGGTTCATCTTCAATCAGCAGCACGCGCATCAGGCAGCCCCTTTTTTTATTTACTCGCTCCAGATCGACCAATGTGCCGACCCGATGGATCATTTATTAACCATAAGATCAATGAACGTAAAAGGTTAATTTTTCCCTAAGGCAGGATTCAACAGGAGTCGCGGGGAGTCAAATGACTCTGGAACCCGCAGAAACGAGTCGTTTAAGGACTCCCGCCACTCCTCAAAAAAAAATTAACTTTTTGCCGGTTTTGAATCGAGTTGGTGCGATTTTTTCCAAAATCGACGATATTTTGTCACGATCGGGTCACAGAAAAAGTCATTTTGACGCCAAATGACGGAGTTCGTTAACAAGCTCTGTTGTGCGGCGGTTGATCGCGCTAGGAACGACAGCATGGTTGATATTCCCGAAAGCGCGATCACCGAGACGTTTCTGGCGGCCAGCGGACCTGGTGGCCAGAATGTCAACAAGGTGGCCACAGCGGTCCAGATGCGGGTGAATATCTACGCACTGAGACTGGAGCCCTATGCCTTCCGAAAGTTGAAGGTGCTGGCCGGCCGGAAAATGACCACTGGCGGCGAACTGGTGTTCACCGTGCGCGAATATCGCACCCGCGAGGCCAATCGGGCCGAAGCGCGGCGGCGCCTGGCGGAGATGATCGACGAGGCCTGCCAGCGCGACGCCCGCAGGATCAAAACCCGGCCGAGCAGAGCCGCCAAGGCCCGGCGGGTCGACAGTAAAAAGAAAAAAGCCTCGGTCAAGAAGACCCGCGGCAAGCCGGGGCTGGACTGAACAGTCCGGCCCGCGTGCCCGCAAGGAGCTTCGCCCAGAATATATCAGGCTAAGCTGGACGAACATATGCCACATCGGATATCCGGAACTTCGATCCGGCGCTTGCAAGGATCGCCATTGCATCCCATCTACCGAGTTCCGGATCAAAGCGGCTGATCGCCAAGGTCGACGATATCATGGGCTGGTTTGCAAAATATGATCCGGTGAAAAAACCGAAACAGAAGAGTAGCCTGAAAGGCGGGACGCATAATCATGTTCGACATTGCCATCGACAAAAACCAGCCGGCATCAGAATTTTATGCCGACCTGACATCATCTGCTGCCGCTGTGGTGAACGGCGAACCGGATACGATTGCCAATATGGCCAATGTCGCGGCGCTGATCTGGCAATATATGCCGGACCTCAACTGGGCCGGTTTCTATCGTGTGGTGGACGGAGAGCTGGTGCTCGGTCCGTTTCAGGGCAAGGTCGCCTGTATCAGGATCGCGATCGGATCCGGCGTATGCGGCACCGCTGCAGCATCCGGCCTTGCGCAACGGGTCGCTGACGTCGAACTGTTTCCCGGCCATATCGCCTGCGATGCCGATAGCCGCAGCGAACTGGTGATACCGATATTGAAAAACGGCGTGGTCATTGCCGTACTCGACCTCGACAGTCCCCTGCCCGACCGTTTTGGTCCCGAAGATGAGGCCGGACTGGTCGAATTGATCGGAGCAATTGCCAACAGTCTTGGTTAAGGCCGCGGTAACCAATATGCCCCATTTCGACACACCGGCGTAAATCTACTCTATTTTACAACCCCCTAATGGCCAAAGCCGCCGAAAAATGGTAAATGATTGTTAACCAGATTTCGCTCGGACACGCTGGGTGCATGTCCGGAACTAGGGAGTTGTTAACCATGAAGACCCTTTTATTTGCAGGCCTTGCCGGTGTTTTAGCTACGGCATCAGGACCGGCCAATGCTGCTGTCGACTCGATGTCCGACGATGCCGCGAGTTCGTTAATCGACCTCTCCTTCGCGTCTTCGACGGCCTTGGCGAACCCGGCAGACGGCGCGAAAACCGTCCAGCATATGGGCCATACCCGCTCGATGAAGAATATGGGCAGCATGCGACAAATGAAGAATATGAGCGGTTCGCGCCAGATGAAAAACATGGGCAGCATGCGACAGATGAAAGGCACCCGTCACGCCGGCAGCTACGTTCGCCAGGGTCGGATCGGTTACGACAAGGGTTATCGCAAGCCTTATCGTGGCTACCGCCTGCCGCAGACTTATATTCAGCCCAGCTACTTCATAGGAAATTTCGGCTATTACGGACTGAGCCAGCCAAATTACGGCTACGGCTGGTCGCGCTATTATGATGATGCCGTGTTGACCGACAGCTACGGTGTCGTTCAGGATGCCCGTTATAACGTCGATTGGGACCGTTATAATCAGGGCTATGATGACGGCTATCGGGATGGCCGGGCCACATATGATCCCGGCGTATTTTCCGGCGACGATCGCGTGCTTTCGACGCCATCCGCCTATGGCAGCAACCAGTCGACCTATCAGGGTGACTGGGATGGTGCCTATCGTGAAGACGGCAGCTATCAGGGAGAATGGCAGGGCACCTATCGTGACGCCGACGGCCGGATATATGAAGGCGAATATTCCGGCACCTTCATCGGTGACGGCAATATGGCTCCGCATTGGGGATCGCGCGCGGACCGGGATTCCCGCCCGGAACATCATGTTCCTTATCCGGATGATCGTGGATTTGACAACGAGCGCTCCGAAGAACTGGCCTATCTTGAACAGTGCAAGAAAAGCAGCGGTATCGGCGGTGCCATTGTCGGCGGTGCAATCGGTGCCTTCGCGGGTAACCGCATCGCAGGCAGCGGGAACCGGTTGGGCGGATCATTAATTGGTGGCGGTCTTGGCGCCGTCGCCGGAGCCGCGATTGATCAGGGAAGCGATCGTTGCCGCAAGCTGCTCAGGCAACATGGTTATGAACAGCAGGATTCGGCGCGATATCCGGCACATCCGCCGGTCCAGCACCATCGGCCACAACCACCCCGGACCCATCCGGCCTATCCGAGCGGCTGGATCGGACATTATGGTCAGGCATATTATTATCCGCAGGCACAGCCGATGGTGACAACGATCATCATCCAGTCCGCACCGGTTACCACCACAACGACGACGACCTACATCGAAGAGGAAGTCGTCTATTCCAAGCCGACGTACAAGAAGCGGTGGAAGCCGGCAGCGAAGAAAGTCTGGAAACCGGCACCAAAAGCCGCGCCGCTGAAGGGATGCCAGCAGGCCCGCTGCATGTACGACTGATAGAGTCACATATATGAAAAAGCCTGCTTGCCTCATTCGGCAAGCAGGCTTTTTTTTGGCCTGGTTCATGACGAACCATTTCGGTTCGGCGATTAATATTTCAGTGGAACGGCTGGATCATATCTTTCCCAGCCCTCCGGACCAAGCCGCTCGATCGGACGATATCGGATCTTATATTCCATTTGCGGCGAGCCATCGACCCAATAGCCGAGATAGACATAAGGCAATCCGGCGGTCCTGGCGCGCAGGATGTGATCCATGATGATATAATTTCCCAGACCGGCGCGTTCGCCATGCTCTGCATCGAAGAAACTGTAGATCATCGACAGGCCATCGCCCTGTTGATCGGTCAGGCAGGCGCCGACCAGGCGCCCCTTGCTACCGTCTTCAGTCGGCTCGCGATATTCGATCATGAAACTCTTGACCGGCGACTGCTCGACCATGTCGGAAAAATCCATCTCGTCCATTTCGGCCATGCCGCCACCGGGATGGCGTTTGGCGAGATAATTCTGGAGCAGCTGAAATTGTTCGTCTGTTGCCCACGGCTCGCAAGCTTCGACAACCAGATCCTGATTGCGCCGGATGAGTTTTCTCTGGGTTCCGTTGGGACGAAATTCGTCAGCGATAACGCGAACCGAAACGCACGCCTTGCAATCCAGACAACTGGGGCGATAGGCCACATTCTGGCTCCGGCGAAATCCGATCCGCCCAAGCGCATCGTTTAATTCGTCGGTATGGGGGCCGTTGAGTTCGGTAAATACCTTGCGTTCGCTCTTGCCGGGCAAATAGGGGCACGGGCTCGGATTGGTTACAAAAAATCGCGGAAAGCGAACGGGTGCAGTCACAATGCCAGCCTTTTGTTACGTGTTTCAGAATCGGCAAGGACAATATGCAATGCAGGGAACAAAATGAAAAGGTGATTTACCACGTATTTTTATATTGAGTCCGATGGACCGGATATAAAAAAAACGGGGCGAAAATCGCCCCGTTTCAAATTGATTTAGCCAAAGCTCAGGGGCTTGTTGGATCATCATCATCAGCAATGATGATGATGCCAGCGATAACCGCTGCAGCTGCCAGAACAGCAATCAGAATGCCGTTTTCGCCTTCAAGCTTTTCCGAAGAAGACGAAGTTGCACCCAGGCGTTCAACAGCAGGCGTTGCGCTATTTGCAGCTTGAGCAGCGACAGGAGCCGCTACCAAAGATACTGCTGCGAAACCTGCAGCCAATTTACCAAAATTCATAATAATGCTCCAATTAGTCGATTTACAAAGGTTGAAACCCCAAAATTTGGGCTTTCATGCGTCCCAGTGTATTCAAAAGGGTTTCATTACATCCATCCCTATTGCCCGACCTATCTAGCCCACTTGGTGATTCTGCACAACCGCAAATACCCGTTAAATTCTCAAGTTAGCTTGTTTGCAAGTCACTTAGCCTTCCATTTGTCATTTCCGGACAAATGCAGGCTTGCCTGCAACCCAAGTCTGGAGAACCTGCATATTTCGAATCTGCGCCGGGCTGGCCAGCAGAATATCCCGATCGACAATGAGAAAATCGGCCCGTTTTCCTACTTCAAGGCTGCCGAGGCGATCTTCGGCAAACGCGGCATAAGCGGCTCCATTTGTATAGGCTTGCCAGGCCTGTTCACGGTTCAGCCGTTCTTCAGCCATCCACCCTCCGAACGGCTGACCTGCGGCATCTTCCCGCGTCATCGCGGCGCTCAGTCCGGCAAAGGGATCGGATGATTCCACGGGAACATCCGTACCGAAAGCCAGCCTTGTCCCTGAATCAAGCAAGGATCTCCACGCATAGGCCCCGTGAAGACGATCCGGCCCGAGCCGCGCTTCGGCCATCAGCCGGTCGGATGTCTGGTGGACGGGCTGCATCGAGGCAATCGTTCCGGAAGCGGCGAAACGGCTGATGTCGGACGGATCGACGATCTGGGCATGTTCGATCCGCCAGCGACGATCGCCCTTATAGGTCGCCTGCAACTCCTCGATAGCGGACAGGACTTCGTCATTTCCCCTGTCCCCGATGGCGTGCACCGCGATCTGGAAGCCATCCATGGCCGCGCGGCTCATCTTGTTTTTCAGCTGCGCCGACGTCAGCATGGCCAGCCCGCTCTCCTTGGGCCTGTCGGCATAGGGCGCTTTGAGCAAGGCGCCGCGCGATCCCAGCGCACCATCCATATAGAGTTTCACGCCGGCCAGTTTGAGATGATCGTCATATAGCCACGGCGATGGCCCGGGACCGCCTATGGCGATCATATTATCGATACCGGCGGCATAAGAGACAATGCGGATTTTTAGCTGGCCGGCATCGCCAGCCCGGCGAAAGCTTTGCCAGTCCTGCATCGTCGTGCCCATATCCGCAATCGAGGTTACGCCGTTGGCGAGCAATATATCCTGCGCCTTGCCGAGCGCCAGATCATTCTCCACCGGTCGGGGAGCGGGAATGGCATCGCCGAACAAGTCCATCGCCGTATCGACGAATATTCCGGTTGGGGCGCCGCCGGCCTTGTCGATGGTCCCGCCAGACGGTGATTTGCTAGAAGGCGAGATTCCCGCCGCCTTCATTGCCGCACCATTGACCCAGGCGGCATGACCGTCGACCCGGGACAGGAATACCGGACGGTCGGGCACGATCGCATCCAGTTCCGCTGCGGTGGGAAAGCGGCCCAGCCCCCATGTTTCCTGATTCCAGCCATTGCCGATGATCCATTGCCGGTTCGGATTGTCCGCTGCATATTGCGCGATCCTGTCGAGCGCTTCTGCCAGAGACTGTGTACCGGACAGATCCAGCGTCAGCGCCCCGAAGCCCATGCCCATGACATGGCCGTGGGCATCGAAAAAGCCGGGGATCAATGTCTGGCCCTTGCCGTCAAACTGGAAATCCAAGTCGCGCGGTCGCTTGTCCCGACGGTCGAGCAACTGCTTGACCCGGCCATCGTCATCGACAACCATCGCCGCGAAACGGATGATTTTGCCCTCGCTGTCGATTGTCATGCCGTTGACATTCTCGATCAGGCTGTCGGCACGGGCAGCTGCGGGCGCGAGAAAAACCGTACCTGCAATCACGCCCAATGCCGCGCCACAATTTCTCAGCCAACCAGCCATATCAACTACCTTTGTCATTTTCTTTTGGGGAGGCGGGAGACCAGCGAGCTTGTATCATTGCGTCCGCCGCCGGCGGCCTGCACTTCTGCATAAAACTGGTCGACCAGCGCCGCCACGGGAATCGTTGCGCCGTTGGTGCGCGCTTCCTCGATCGCCAGCCCGAGATCCTTGCGCATCCAGTCGACGGCAAAGCCGAAATCGAATTTGTCCTGCGCCATCGTCGCCCAGCGATTGTCCATCTGCCAGCTTTGCGCAGCACCGCCCGATATCGCCTCGTGGACTTTGTCCAGATCGAGCTGGCTGGCCTGCGCGAAGCGCAGCGCTTCCGACAACCCTTCGAGGACCCCGGCAATCGCGATCTGGTTACACATTTTTGTCGTCTGTCCGGCGCCGGTCCGTCCGACATGGACGATCCGACCGGCATAAGCCGACATCACCGGCTCGGCTGCGGCAAAGGCCTGCTCGCTGCCGCCGCACATGATCGACAATGTGCCATTTTCCGCGCCGGCCTGACCACCGGAAACCGGAGCGTCGACGACATGGATAGCCCGCCCTTCGGCTTCGACCGCCAATTGCCGCGCGATCCGCGCGGAAACGGTCGTATGGTCGATGAACAGGGAACCCGATGCCATGGTCGAAAAGGCACCGTCGCGTCCCATCGTGACAGATGCCAGATCGTCGTCATTGCCGACGCAGGTAATCACAATCTGCTTGTCCAGGGCCGCTGCCGCCGGGTTCTCGGCCAGAGTGCCGCCATATTGCCCGACCCAGGCGTCTGCTTTGGATCTGGAGCGATTGTAGACGGAGAGCTGATGCCCTGCTTTGGCCAGATGACCAGCTATAGGACCGCCCATTACGCCCATCCCGATAAATCCGATATTTGCCATTGAACTCCCTAACCTTTGGAACGGCCATAATCATTGTTTCCCTCGATGGCCAGATGCGTTAGGGGCACAAGCGATATGAATGATATGCAGAAACTCGCCCTACCCTCCTTCGATTTCGAGGATGTGAAAGCAGCGCATGACCGGATCAAGGACCGGGTCGTCCACACACCGACGCTGAAAAGCATCACCCTGTCAGAGCTTAGCGGCGCCGAAGTCTTTCTCAAATTCGAGAATCTTCAGTTTACTGCGGCCTACAAGGAACGCGGCGCGCTCAACGCGTTGCTGCTGATGGACGAAAGCAAGCGCAAGGCTGGCGTGATCGCGGCCTCGGCCGGCAACCATGCCCAGGGCCTGGCCTATAATGCCAAGAATCTGGGTATTCCGGCGACCATCGTCATGCCCAGCACGACACCGATGGTGAAGGTCGAGCAGACCCGCGGCCATGGTGCCGAAATCGTGATCTTCGGCAGCAATTATGATGAAGCTTATGCGCACGCGATGTTGCTCTCCGATCAGCGTGGTCTCACCTATATTCATGCCTTTGATGACCCGCATGTTGCGGCCGGTCAGGGAACCGTGGCGATCGAGATGCTCGAAGCCATCCCCGATCTGGACCGGATGATCATACCAATCGGTGGCGGCGGGTTATTTTCCGGCATGGCAACCGCAGCCGCTGCGATCAAACCGGACATCAAGATGACCGGCGTGCAGGCCGCGCTCTACCCCAGCATGTACGGCAAATTGACCGGCAAAACCGTCACCGCTGGCGGCGATACATTGGCTGAAGGCATTGCCGTGCGCAATCCCTCCGAATTCACCGCCGGGATCATCAAGAAATATGTCGACGAGATTTTGCTGGTCAGCGAAGCGGAACTGGAAGGCGCGGTTAGCCTGCTGCTGCAGATCGAGAAAACCGTGGTAGAAGGCGCCGGCGCTGCCGGTCTAGCCGCGTTGCTGAGCAACAAGGAAAAATTCGCCGGTGAAAAAGTCGGCCTGGTGCTGTGCGGCGGCAATATCGATACACGCCTGCTGGCCAACGTCCTGCTCCGCGATCTCGCTCGCTCGGGACGTCTCGCACGCCTCCGTCTGCATTTGCGCGACCAGCCCGGTGCGCTCTATAATGTGGTCAAGCAATTTGCCGAGCATGAAGTCAATATCATCGAAGTCTATCACCAGCGGGTTTTCACCAACCTGCCGGCCAAGGGGCTGATCACCGATATCGAATGCGAGGCAAAGGATCGCGAACAGCTGGAAGGCCTGATCGCCGACCTCAACAAGTCCGGCTATGATGTCCGGCAGGTCGAACTGGCCGATTAGTGGTTGAGACAGTGACCTGGAATTGAAGTTCGCATCAATGAAAGGACCGTCACCCTGAACTTGTTTCAGGGTCCATTTCTCCTCTCTCGCCGTCGGTGCCCGGAGGCACGATGGATGCTGAGCCGTCAGGCCACCGAAGGTAAACGAGTTCAGCATGACGAAGCAGGGCGCGGCGAACTTCAGTTCCGGTTCACTGGTATCTGCTACTGGGGGCGAAAGGTGATATTGATGATATGTCGACTTTAGTACCTCTACCACCCCAACAATGGTCGTGCCGGTTGATGTATCATTTGTCTGACAGCGGCCGTCGCCGATCGCGAGAACGGGGGAGCTCCTGCCCTCGATAGAAAGAGGGCAGCCAGTTTCCTGACTGCCCTTCTCAAAATTGTAGCGGCTCCACTAAATTTTTGGGGTGTGGAGGCAATTAGCGACTTGCGCTGCTCTTTGCCCGAGCCGCTACCTGAACCTGGCCGGTAGAGTTAAGGGAGGCCAAGGCAGTTTGTGTCGCGCGTTTTACGCAAGTACGGGTTTGCATTGATTCTTGCAGGGAGACGTGTCCGGTAGTCGAGCCACAGACTTTCCTGGCAGCGGCGCTGATGCGGTTTTCCAGAGCGCGCTGACCAGAGATGTTATCGAGGTTGAGCTCGCTATAGGAAACTTTGATCATGCGCTGGCCTTCAGCGTTCAAACTCATATCTTCAGCATTGGCAGCTGTGGAAACAGCACCGAACGAAGCGAAAAGGGAAAGGACGACAAGGCCTTTTGAAGTTGCGGACATTAGGGTTCTCCTTGATGGTTCAAGCAGATCGTTCTGCCTTGCGGCCAAATCGACTAACCCGGCGGCAAAGTCCTGATCGCTCCCTTATTACATTGTGATATTTTCCTGATGGAATTCTTATGCCTTGTTTTTATTGGGTTTTTTTGAGATTCCTAGTCTAACTTTTGTTAGATAATTACGTATTTTATTTATTTCTCATGTTCTTGAAATAGTGTACTCGCCCTGTTTTGAAACTTTCATATAGCAATTGGGCGCCGATTGATTCGCGCTCGCGGTGGGTCGCAACGGGGGTAACTGATGAACAAGCTGAATCCTGTGATTTTGCCACCCGGCCCATTTTTTATCGACGGAGTACACGCAGAACCGTCCGCTTTGCGTCTATGCAGTGAGCAAGGTGAAAGCATAGTTGAACCAAAAGTAATGGCATTGCTTTCCGTGCTTGCCAAACAGCCAGGCAAGCTTTGGCTGCGCTCTGAGTTACTGAAAGAAATATGGTCCAACGGTTTCGGCAGTGACGAAAGCCTGAGCAGGCTTGTCTCTTTGCTCCGAAAAACTCTTAGAACGGATCATGGTCTTGATCGCACTGTAGTGACGGTTTCCAAGCTTGGTTACCGGCTAGACGCAGAAATCGATCATATAGGTCAACAGTTGTTACTAACGGAGGGATCTGATGCTGGCAGCGAATGGCAGGTCGGACGGACACGGATCGCCGTGTTACCCTTCCGTTCAATGGCTTCCCCGGATGATCAGGGGTTTTTCGCTGATGGTATAGTTGATGAATTGATCACGACATTGGGCGGGGTACCGCAATTGCTCGTTGCTGGCCGCACGTCGTCTTTCTATTTTAAAGGCTCGAACAAAAGTCCGTCCGAAATTGCAACGGCGCTAAATGTTACCCATCTGGTCGAGGGTTCGGTCCAGCGGCAGGATGAGGCGGTTCGGATAAATGTCAGCCTGATCGATGCCAAGACCGGTTTCAAAATATGGGGCTATAGTTACGATGGCAGCTTCGATCATATTTTTGCCACGCGAAACGAGGTCGGGCAGGCCGTAAATGACGGCATTGCAAGGGCATTAAATTTAACCAGTCCTGTTCCTGCTGTTCGTGGGCTTACTGACCAACAAGAGGCTTATGGCCTATACATGCAAGGCCGCGCACTGACCATGAGGGCGATTGGCGAAGGCGTGATGGACAATGCAGTTGTCCTGTTGGAGAAGGCGCTGGATATCGATCCTGAATTTGCCGCCGCATGGACGGCGCTGGCCGAAGCGGAAATCAACGTTACTGTCTTCACACCCTGCGCCAATCGGGTGGAACGGATGGCAAAAGCAGCCCACTATGCCGAAAAAGCTATCGCTCTGTCGCCAGATCAAGGCCATGCACGCATCGTGCTGGCCTTTCATGAGTGGAGCAAAAATAATATTGTTGGTGCGCTCGATTTGGCATTTGAGGCCTATCGGCTGGAACCCAAAAATCCCGATGTGGTGAACCGGCTTGGATCATTTCTGCTTTACATTGGCCGCTGTGAGCAAGCCTTGCCTTACATAGAAAACTCGATTGAGCAGGACCCGGTCAACGGTAGAGCATATTCCATCCTGGCGTCGGCGCACCTCAATCTGAGCAATATTGATGCCGCTGTTGCAGCGGCGCAGCGAGCGGTTGATCTGGGTTTTCCCTCCATTCAATTGGCACAGGTGTTAGCGGCTAAAGGCGATAATGATCTGGCAGTTGAGGCTCATCAATTAACCAAATTGCTGATGAATACCGTTATCTTTCCTCCTGCGGGCACATCCCCAATGTCGCCAGAAGCAATGGACGCCTATTGGTTGATGGCAGCAAAGGGATTGTGGAGCGGTGACGAGCGACAGCGCAAAAACTATTGTACGGTGCTGGACATGCTATATGCCACTCTTGCTGACCCCTGTGACGCAACGGTGGTGTGGCCGGCCGTCTATATGGGTTATACAGAAATGGTCTATAAGACGCTTGGTACCCAGATCACGACATCCAACTTCCACGCCTTTGCCTTCCTGTGGAATGATATTGCCCCAACCTGCCAAATCCGCCATCATCCCGATTTTATCGATTTTGCCCAACGAATAGGGATGGTCGCCGCATGGAAAAAATATGGCTGGCCCGATCGGCTGCCTCGCCCCGCCAATTGGCCGCAGCGAGAGCCATAAATCTTAAAACCTGACATTGGGAATCGGTTCTCTCTACGGCCGTTTCTCACATCGCGGCCCAAAACGGGAATGTCTGGGAACCACCTGATTGCGACCATCCCCATTCCATCACTTGAACTCCGCCGGCATTTCCCCCTCGTAGCAGAAAATTGCCATCGCTTCCGGTTCGAACCCGGCGACGATATAGCCATCATAGAAACAGCCGGTTCCCGTGGTTATGGTCAGGCCATCGGCCGAGCATTTCATCTTCCAGTTATCGCCTTTCTTCGCCGGGAAGGCCAGCCGGTCTCCCAGTGCCATGCTATGTTCTTCCTGCCCGGACATCAGGGTTGCCGAAGTCGCATTGGCAGAACAGCTACCCCTCGCGCCATTCAATTTACCGGTGGCGGGTATTTCGACATCCTTCGCCAATGCGGATGCAGGACATGTTGCTGCCGCCAATATTGCGGCAAGCAGCAGACGATTGCATAAGGTGGACTTCGGGCGGGTCATGGATACTTCCTTTGCAAAAATTGTGGCGGACAATGTTCGGCTGTCCCCGGACCGGCCATGCAGCCTTCTGGACACCGATGCTGTGATCCGTCCCACAATTTTGCGCTGGCTAAGCGAAAGGCAGCTTCAGACTGCCACGGTCAGCCCGGCATCGCGCATACCGCGCCAGACCTGCAGCGCCTGGACCGTTTCCGGTACGTCATGGACGCGCACGATTTGTGCGCCTTGCTGGACTGCGTGATGCGCAAAGGCGATCGAGCCGCCGAGGCGCTTGTCGACCGGGGCTTCTTTGGACAAAGCCCCGATCATCCGCTTGCGGCTGGCGCCGATCAGCAGCGGCTGGCCGAGCGCATGGAACATCGCGATATTGTTCATCAGCGCGAGATTGTCGGCCAGCGACTTGCCGAACCCGAGGCCGGGATCAATGATGATCTTGTCGCGCTCGAAACCTGCTGCGACGACATCGGCGACCCGCTGTTCGAGCCAATCGAGCGTATCGGTGACAATATTGCCATATCCGTCGCTTTTATGAGGGTTTTTGCCGCTGGAAGGGGCGTGCATGAGCACAACCGGACAGCCGGAGATCCCGGCCACTTCGAGCGACCGTTTGTCGTGCAACAGGGCCGAAACGTCGTTGATCAAATGCGCACCCGCCGCAATTGCTGCTTCCATCACCGCTGCCTTGCGCGTGTCGATCGATAGTACGGCGCCGCAATGGGCCAGTCTTTCGATCACCGGCACCACGCGCTTGATCTCGTCACCTTCCCATACCGGGTTCGCGCCGGGGCGGGTGCTTTCCCCGCCGATATCGAGGATCGACGCTCCGGAAACCGCCATCGCCAGGCCCGCTTCGGCCGCCTTTTCCGGATCATCCTGATGCTTGCCGCCGTCGGAAAAACTGTCGGGCGTGATATTCAATATGCCCATGACATGCGGCTGGTCGAACCTGATGGTCCGCTCTCCGCATTCCAGCGCTGCATGTTGCCGGGTCAGATTGGCAAATTGCTCCGCCGCACGTTCCGCCAGCGGCTCCGGAAGGGCTTTTGACCATTCCGGCCACTGGGTGACATTCACCAAGCCCCTGAGGTTCGGCCTTTCCGCTTCGACAACCAGATACTCTATCTGAGAAAACCACGTTAAACTATTGTTCAAACGTAAGTTTTTATCATTGTGCCATTGTGGACTGTCAACCAGTCCAACCGGTTTCAGATAGAGTCTGGCATCCGCTCCACATGTTTCCAAATCTTCCAATGGCGCGCCCATATCAGGGTTCGGTTGCCAGCAAATAGGTCTGCCGCAGATTGTCGATCGGCTTCAGCCCCTTCCCGTCATCATAATACCAGTAGGTCCAGCCATTACAGCTCGGTGCATCCTGCACCGTGGCACCGATTTTATGGATCGAGCCTTCCTGGCCGTCCCAGATCACCGAGCCATCGGCCCGGACCTTGACTTTGAATTTGCGGTTCTTGCTGCACAATTCGTCACCGGGTTTCAGATAGCCGGTTTCGACCAGCGTACCAAACGCAACCCGTGGCTTTGATTTCGGCGACTGCATGGTCTTGAGCGCGCTTTCGTCGAGCGGCAGCGCTTCGGCGATCCGCTGTTCGGCGACTTCGCAATAGGCATCCTCTTTCTCGCAACCGATCCATTCGCGGCCCAGTCGCTTTGCCACCGCGCCGGTTGTGCCGGTACCGAAAAACGGATCGAGCACGACATCGCCGGGATTGGTGGTCGCCAGCATGATGCGGTAGAGCAAGGCTTCCGGCTTCTGCGTCGGATGCGCCTTGCTGCCGTTGCGTTTCAGCCGTTCCTGCCCGCCGCAAATCGGCATGACCCAGTCGCTGCGCATCTGCAATTCGTCATTGAGATTCTTCATCGCGCGATAGTTGAACGTATATTTCGCCTTTTCCGACTTCGAGGCCCAGATCAGGGTCTCGTGCGCATTGGTGAAACGCGTTCCCTTGAAATTCGGCATCGGATTGGCCTTGCGCCAGATGATGTCGTTGAGGATCCAGTAACCCAGATCCTGCAATGTAGCGCCGACCCGGAAAATATTATGATAGCTGCCGATAACCCAGAGGGAACCGTCCGGCTTGAGGATCCGGCGCGCTTCCGCAAGCCAGGCCTTGGTGAAGGCATCATATGCAGCAAAACTGTCAAAATGGTCCCAGGCGTCATCCACGGCATCTACCTGCCCGCCTTCGGGACGAAACAGATCGCCGCCCAGTTGCAGGTTATAGGGCGGATCAGCAAACACCATATCAACCGATGCATCCGGCAGGGAGGCCATTGCTTCGATGCAATCCATCTTCAATATCTGCCCCAATGGCAGATCGACAGCCTTCTTTGCGGTGCGTGTTGCCGTGCGTGTTTTGGGCGCGTGAATGCGCTCGATAATCCCCATGAAACTCTATTCCTTTTTCCAACGGCGCTAACGGTGAGTCCGAAATGGCCGGCGGTCAAGGCCGTTAACATAGGTTAAAGGCGTATCTTTATGGTTAACAGAAATCCTGGCAGGAGAACGAAACGAGTCCGTCACCAGATATGGAGTCAGAGCCACAAAGCCAGACTCAATCCCTAGTGGTGTGACGGAAAAGACTCTGTCCGGAAAATATATTCGATTTTTTTCGGGAATTTGCCCGAATTCAAATTTGGTTCCCAAAAAGGAGCGTTCCAGCTATATGCCGGATCAACAGATTAGCTCCAAAGTGTAACATGACAGGGGTCGGAAAACAGATGGCGCGCAATTTTCGCGATAAATATCAACAGGAAAATGGCATTTCTCAGGAGAGCGACGAACCCCGTCCGCATCCCGGCGTCATTGTCGGCGGCGAGGCAGGGCGCGAGAAGCGCCGCGAATATGCGATCGTGTTCGGCTCCAAGATTTTCGGCTCGATCGCCGCAGTCTGGTGGATGTTCACCTATGATACCGGCTGGGTGGAATGGTCGGCATTTATCGCCGGATATATCATATTGATGCTCGGCATCGTCCTCGGCTTCCACCGCTATTTTTCGCACAAGTCGTTCGAGACGTCGAAACCGATGCAATATATTCTCGGCGGGATGGCGCAAATGTCGATCCAGTCTTCGGTATTGCGCTGGGCCACCGACCATCGGCGTCACCATGCGCACGCCGATGAGATTGGCGACGTCCACAGCCCGTGGCTCGATGGCCGCGGTCGCAAGACAAGCCGCCTGAAAGGCATGTTCCACTCCCATTTCGGCTGGTTCATGGACGATTGCGTCACCGACACCAGTATCTACGGCAAGGGTCTTGCCGACAATGATGTCGTGCTCTGGCTGCACAAGACACGCTGGTACTGGCTGGTCTTCTCGCTGATCGTCTTTCCGGGTATCTGGGGCCTTGCCTTTGGCGGCTGGGACCATGTCGTCAGCACGATCCTGATCGGCGGCTATTTCCGCACGTTCGTCGTCCTGCAGATCACGCTGGGCATTTCCAGCTATGCCCATGTCGTCGGCTCTCAGCGTCACACCAAGGGCGTCGGCACCGCCAAGAACAGCTTCATCTTCTCGCTGCTCACCTTCGGCGAGGGCTGGCACAACAACCATCACAAACATCCCCGCGCCAGTTTTCAGGGCATGGCATGGTGGGAAATCGATATCGCAGGCTATGTCCTGCTGCTGCTCGAGAAAATGGGCCTGGTCTGGAATGTCACCCGCCAGCCCAAATATGTCAAAAGCGAAAGCGGCGAATGGGTTCTGGCCAACCGCAAGTTTGCGCCGAAACGGGCAGAAGCGGAAGCCTAGATCAGGGCCATCTGGGACACGGGCGCGAAGCTGCGCCGGTGTAGCGGCGTCGGCCCATATTCTCGCAGCGCCGCCAGATGCTCCGCCGTACCATAGCCCTTGTTCCGCTCCCATCCATATTGCGGATATTCTTCAGCCGCGGCGATCATCAACCGGTCGCGAAATTCTTTCGCAAGAATAGAGGCTGCGGAAATGCAGGGATGTATCGCGTCCCCGCCGATCACCGCTTCTGCTGAATAGCTCCATTTGGGCAAGCGGTTGCCATCGACCAGCACATGACCAGGCACGGCATCCAGACCTTCCACCGCCCGGGTCATCGCCAGCATGGTCGCCTGGAGGATGTTGATATCATCAATCTCAATCTCGGAACATTGTGCCACCGAAAAGCGGGCGCAGCCGATGATTTCCAGTTCCAGTCGAGCGCGCTTTGCAGCGGTCAGCCTCTTGCTGTCATCCAGTCCGACGATGCTGTGGTCATCGGGCAGGATTACCGCGGCGGCCACGACCGGGCCAGCGAGCGGGCCCCTGCCCACTTCATCCACGCCTGCGATCATCGATCATCGTCCCGAAAGTCGGTAACAAATTGATGGCCAAGCGGACCGTTGCCTTGGCCAAGCCCCGGTGCTTCCAATATCCCGATCCGGGTGAAGGATATCGCCTGTTCAAAAGCCGCTTCAAGGGCCATCCCGCTGCCCAGTCCGCAAGCCAGCGCGCTGGCAAAGGTGCAGCCGGTGCCATGGGTTTCATTGCTATCCAGCCTCTTGCCCTCGATCCGCCTGATCAGACCGCTCGGGGCATATAGTTCGTCTATGACCACGGCCCCTTCGCCATGGCCACCCTTGACGACGAGATGACAGCCATGTCCCAAGACCGCGTCCTTGCCGCCCAGGGCTTCCAGTTCCGGCAAATTCGGCGTAACCACCGATGCCACATCCATCAATTCGCCGAAAGCGGCAATCGTATCGGCATCAGCCAATGTGCTGCCACTGGTAGCCACCATTACCGGATCAAAGACGACAGCTATGCTCAGCTTCTCAAGATATTGCGCCACCGCCCGCGCCGCTTCGGCGCTTCCGATCATGCCGATCTTCACCGCATCGATACCGATGTCGCTGACCACGGATTCAATCTGCTCCAATATTAACGCGGTCGGTATTTGATGAACCGCCTGAACGCCCAGCGTATTCTGTGCAGTGATCGCGGTGACCGCCGTCATCGCGTGACCGCCCAGCATGGTGATCGTCTTGATGTCCGCCTGTATACCCGCACCGCCGCCACTATCGGAACCGGCGATCGACAAGATCCGCGGGCATTTCCCGGTCACAGGAACAGCGGCCCGACCTGAACAATCAGGAACCATTCAAGCGCCCCGGCAATCAGGAGGATCAATATCCAGAACCGCCGGAAAAACCCGCGTGCGAAAAAGAACAGGACCAGAGTCACCAGGACCGGCAAGATCAGACCGATGACGACTATCGTTCTGGCGTCCATCGCATCGAGAAAGCTCAGCATCCATATTTCCGTTCGGTAGAAGCAGGGTATTTTGCCAGCAGTTCCGCCGAACGGGTCGGCCGGGCCTTCAGCATACCACCGCAATTGGGGCAGACATCGTGGAGCTTGTCGCTGTTACAGCGTTCGCAGAAAGTGCATTCAAAGCTGCAGATCAGCGCGCCGGTTTGCTCGGCCGGCAAATCCCTGCCACAGCTTTCGCAATCGGGACGCATCGCCAGCATCAGCCAGCCACTTCCTCGACAATTGCGCATATCCGGTTGACCACTGCGTGTACCTGCTTCTCGTCGTCACCCTCTGCCATCACCCGGATCAGCGGCTCGGTACCCGATTTACGGATCAAAAGCCGACCGGAGCCTTCCAGTTCCTTTTCGGCTTCGGCGATCACAGCGGTAACCTTTTCGCTTTCGAGCGGCTGGCCACCATTATAGCGAACATTTTTGAGCAGTTGCGGAACCGGATCAAACAGATGCAGCAGTTCGCTCGCCGGCTTGCCGCTTTCGATCAGTTCGCCCAGCACCTGCAGCGCCGCCACCGTACCATCACCGGTGGTACCGTGGTCCAGCAGGATCATATGACCGGACTGCTCGCCGCCGACATTATAGCCGCCCTTTTTCATCTCTTCGAGAACATAGCGATCCCCGACATTGGCCCGGATCAAATCCAGATTCCGGGAATTCAGAAACCGTTCCAGCCCGAGGTTGGACATGACCGTCGCGACGACGCCGCCACCGCGCAGCAAGCCATCGCGGTTCCAGCTTGATCCGATCAATGCCATCAGCTGATCGCCGTCAACCACCTGCCCTTTTTCATCGACAACAATCAGACGGTCGGCGTCTCCGTCCAGTGCAATCCCGATATGGGCGCCGGAAGAGACCACGGTTTCCTGCAGAATCGCGAGGTCGGTGGAACCGCATTTGTCATTTATATTCAAACCATTGGGATTGATCCCCAAGGTGACAACCTCGGCGCCCAGTTCCCAGAATGCGGAGGGCGCGACCTGATAAGCTGCGCCATTGGCACAGTCGCAAACGATCTTCAGGCCATCGAGGCGGATATGATCCGGCAGCGACATTTTCACGGCATGAATATAGCGGCCACGGGCGTCTTCAAATCTTTTTGCGCGTCCAATATCTGCGGCTGGCGCCAATATTGTTTCTTCCTCAAGATAGGCCTCGATCTTGAATTCGTCTTCATCCGACAGCTTGAAACCGTCGGGACCGAATAATTTTATACCATTGTCATGATATGGATTGTGGCTGGCAGAGATCATGACACCGAGATCGGCGCGCATTGATCGTGTCAACAGGGCGACCGCAGGGGTTGGCATCGGTCCGACCTGGACCACGTCCATGCCGACGCTGGTGAAACCGGCAACCAGCGCATTCTCCATCATATAGCCGGAAAGCCTGGTGTCCTTGCCGATCACAACGCGATGTTTGTGATCTCCGCGCAAAAAATGCCGTCCGGCAGCCTGCCCGACTTTCATGGCGATTTCGGCGGTCATCGGGTGTTTGTTGGTCAGGCCGCGGATGCCGTCGGTACCGAAAAATTTCTTGGTCATATCAACTTACATCCCAAATGGTCAGACCCCGTTTCGCACGTCTCTAGCCCATCGAACTGCCGGAAACCAAGAAGGAATGGAATCAATCCCAAAATTTACACTTAATCATCCCTTGCCAGAAGCTGGCCGCCATGGTTGATGGTCCATTCGAACATCGCAGGGGCCGGGATATTGAAAAAAGCATTGATCATATTGCTTGCTCTGGTTCTCGGCATATTGGTCGGCCTGTTTGTCGGCACCAGAAACGAGATGCTCGTCGAAGCGGCTGATGTGATTGGCAACATGTGGCTCAACGCCTTGCGGATGACCGTTATCCCGCTTGTCTTCACCCTGCTGATCGTCGGCATCGGCAAGGCAGCGTCCATGGCCCGCGCCGGGCGGATGACGGCTCGCGCCATTTTGTTCATGATTTTCATCCTCTGGTGTTCCTCGGCCATGGCCGCCCTGGTCACGCCCGCCTTGCTCGAACTCTTCCCGCTTGACGGAGATGCTGCAGCTGCACTGCGGTCAGCGCTGGGAAGCGCAGCACCACCGGGCGAGGTGCCTCCGTTCAGCGAATTCCTTCGCGCGCTCATTCCGACCAATGCCATTGCTTCAGCCGCAGAAGACGCGGTGCTGCCGTTGATGGTTTTCGCCCTTGCCTTCGCCTTCGCGATCACCCGCCTGCCAGAAACGCAAAGAGTGATGCTGGACCAGTTTTTCAATGCCATTGCCGACGCGCTGCTGATCCTGATTCAATGGGTGCTGGCGCTGGCACCGCTGGGCGTTTTCGCTCTGGCGCTCGGTGTCGGCGCCAATGCAGGACTGGCGGCCTTTGGAGCCTTGCTCCACTATGTCCTGATCGTCAGCAGTATCGGCGCGCTGGTCTGGGTGTTCAGCTATGTGCTCACCTATGTCGGCGGAAAGCGCGGCCCCATTGCTTTTTTCAAGGCATCCGCAAGAGCCCAGGCGGTGGCGATTTCCACGCAAAGCTCACTCGCTTCCCTGCCAGCGATGGTCAACGGCGTCAAAGTCATGGGTGTCGGTGAACGGTCTGCTGACGTTGTGCTGCCGATCGCGGTCGCCCTGTTCCGCGCAACCGGCCCCTGCATGAACCTCGCGGTTGCCATTTACGTTGCCCATCTGATGGGAATTGAACTGTCGGTCGGTGCTTTGGCTATCGGAGTGGTGGTCGCAGCGATTACCACTATGGGAGCGGTCAGCCTGCCCGGTTCGATCAGCTTCATCACCTCGATCGCGCCGATTTGCATCGCCATGGGCATCCCGATTGAACCGCTGGTGCTGCTTTTGGCAATCGAGACCTTTCCTGATATCATGCGGACCGTTGCCAATGTCAGCACGAATATGGCCGTGACGGCGACAATCGCCAGAAGCGAAGGAGATATGTCATGAAATATCGTAAACTCGGACCCGAACTGGAGGTCTCGGCGCTGGGTCTCGGCTGCATGCCGATGGCCGGAATTGGCACAGCCATGTACGGCATGGCCAGCAGGGCCGAAAGCCTCGCCACTATTGACCGGGCGATCGAACTGGGCGTGACGTTTTTCGATACGGCCGAGGTCTATGGTCCGCATGTCAATGAAGAATTGCTGGGACAGGCGATCCGCGGACGCCGCGAGCGACTGGTCATCGCGACGAAATTCGGTTTCGCTTTCAAGGATGGACAGGTGACCGGCGTCGATTCCAGTCCGGCCAATGTACGTCGCGCCTGCGAAGGATCCTTGCTCAGGCTGGGCGTCGATACTATCGACCTGTTCTACCAGCACCGCGTCGATCCCAATGTCCCCATCGAGGATACAGTCGGCGCGATGGCCGAACTGGTCGCAGAAGGCAAGGTCCGCTATCTCGGTCTGTCGGAAGCCGGGGCGGGAACCCTGAAAAAGGCGCACGCGACCCATCCGATTGCCGCCTTGCAGTCCGAATATTCCCTGTGGGAGCGCGGTATCGAGGAAGATATACTGCCGGTCTGTCAGGACCTCGGCATCGGCTTTGTTCCCTACAGCCCGCTGGGCCGGGGTTTTCTGACCGGCCAGATCAGCAGCCGGGACGATCTGCCGGAAGATGATTATCGCCGCAATGATCCGCGCTATTCTGAGGAAAATTTCGCTCTCAACATGAAGCTGGTCGAAGTGGTAAAAGCCGTAGCGGAGCGGCATCACTGTTCGCCAGCGCAAATCGCCCTGGCATGGCTCCTGGCCCAGGCCGACTTTATCGTGCCTATTCCCGGCTCGAAAAGACGGGCGACTTTGGAAGACAGCATGGCCGCCGTCGACATCGAACTGAACGAAGCAGATCTCGACGAACTGGAGGCAGCCGCGCCCGTCGGCGGCACCGCAGGGCAACGCTATGGCGACAGGATGATGTCGATGGTGCGCCTCTAGCGGCTAGCGGTCATAAGCCTTCGGCAATGCGCCCGGGGCCGGATTGCTGTACCGATCCCGCAAGCGCATCTGGCGATTGCTCAGCGACTGGTCGACGCCGTCGATAATCACCGTCTCGACCTGGGTCGAAAGCTCAAGTGGATCACCGGTCCAGATCACGACATCTGCCTGACGGCCAGATTTTAGCGAGCCCAGTTGCCCGCCCATGTCCATGATGTCGGCGGGCACGGAACTGATCGCGGCAAAGGCTTCATCCCAGCTCAGACCGGTAGCACGCGGAACCTTGTTCAGCGCAACGAGATTGCCGGCATATTGCACCGAATAGCGCAACTGATGCGCGTCATTGTCGTTGATCATGCCGATTGCCACCTTGACGCCGGCATCCTTCATCCGGCCGATATTCGACTGGGTCGCGGATAAATCTTCGAAACCATAAGGCAGATCGCTGAGCGCCGAGGCCAGCACCGGCACGCCCGCTGCGGCAATATGGCTGGCGACGCGCCAGCCTTCATTGGCACCGACCAAAACCAGCTTCAGCGCCGGAAAATCCTTGCGCAGATCGAGAACCTTCAAAATGTCATTGGCGCCTTCCACATGGACCAGCAGCTTGGTGCTGCCGTTGATCACCGGCAAAAGCGCCTTTGCGTCCGATGCCTTGAGCAGATCGCTGTCAAAGGCCGACGGGTCGCGCGCATAGGTGCGCGCTTCGTTCAGCAAAGCCCTGAAATGGATATGCGAGGCAGAACGGCTGCCCCCTGCCCGGCTGTGTCCGGTTTCGCCCAGTTCGACAAACTGGAAAGCACGCGCCCTGGTGATCGGATTCTCATCCTGCCCGAGATCGACAACCGCGCCATAGCCGCCGAAAATGGAACTGGACGTACTCGGTGAGACAACCGCGCGCGTGACCCCTGCGGCGCGGTTCACCGCAACGGGAGAGGCAAAGGGATTGATCGCATATTGGACGTCCAGTGCTGCAGAGAAGGGCGAGCCGCTGGCGTTCATGTCGTTGGTCTGGGTCACCGCCCCGACCTCGACAAGACCGATCCGGCTGAATCCGGCGAATATACCCGGCGTGACCCATTTCCCGGTCGCGTCGATCCGCCGCGCATCGGCAGGAATGGAAACATTGGCGCCGGCAGCAACAACGCGGTCGTTGCGGATCAGCACCGTGCCGCCGTCAATCGGCGCGCTGCCGTCTCCGATCACGACCTTGCCACCGGTAATGGCGGTGGTCTGCGCGGCAACGGGAGCGGCGATCAGAGCGGCAGCGGAGGCGAGCAATATTGCAAAGCGCGTCATTTCACGTCTCCTTCACCGGGCTGGCCGAGTTCGAAATCGCTGACCGGTCGACGGCTGGCATCACCACTGTCGAACAACAGCGCGCCGTCGATCCAGACTTTCTCCGGCCGCGAATAGACGCTGAGCGGATTTCCGTTCCACAACACCATGTCGGCCATCTTGCCGGGCTTCAGACTGCCGGTCATGGCATCGACACCCATGGCTTTTGCCGGATTGAGCGTAATCCAGCGGATCGCTTCGGCGTCGCTGATTTCGATCCCCATCGCGCGGCCGTCGGCGAGCGCCTTGCTCGCTTCCTGGTTGAGTCGCTGAATCTGGTTTTCGTCATCGCTGTGGATAATCACACAGGCACCGGCCTTTTGCAGCAAAGCCGCGTTCTCCGGAATGGCATCATAGGCTTCCATCTTGAAGCCCCACCAGTCCGCCCAGACGGCGGAGCAAATGCCTTCTTCCGCCAATATATCGGCAATTTTATAGGCCTCGACGGCGTGATGGAACGCGGTCACCTTATAGCCGAATTCCCTCGACATATCGATAATCTGGGCCAGCTCGTCGGCCCGGTAGCAATGGTTGTGAACCAATATTTCTCCGTCCAGCACACCGGCCAAAGTTTCCTTGCCAAGATCGCGCTTCGGCGGCTTGGCGTCGTTCATCTTGCTGCGATATTCCTGCGCGTCGATCCAGGTTTGCCGGTTAACGGCGAGATTGCCCATGCGGGTCGATGGCATCCGGTTGCGACCACCGTAAACCCGCTTGGGATTTTCTCCACAGGCCATTTTCATGCCATAAGGTGCGCCGGGAAATTTCATCGCCTGTACGGTTCGCGCCGGCACGTTCTTCAGCGTCACCGAGCGACCGCCAAAGAGATTGGCCGAGCCGGGAAGGATTTGCAGCGAGGTGATGCCGCCATTGGCCATCGCCCGCGAAAAACCGGGATCATGCGGCCAGACACTATGTTCCGCCCAGACTTCCGGCGTCACCGGAGAGGTCGCTTCATTGCCGTCGCTATGCGCCGACACGCTGGGCGTCGGATAATCGCCGAGATGACTGTGCACATCGATTATGCCCGGCGTGATATATTTCCCGGAGCCGTCGACTATGGTTGCATCCGCCGGGATGGCGGTATCAGCGCCACCAACCGAAGTTATTTTCCCGCCCGCGATAAACACGGTGCCATTGTCGATCCGACCACCTTCACCGTCGAAGATGGTCACGCCGGTAACGGCGGTGGGCGTCGACGGATAGGCTTTGTAGGTCGACGGGAAAGCCGCCTTCGCCGGCTTGCTCGATTTGACGGGTACTGGCTTGCTGGCCGAATTTGTGTCTGCAGCGGTAGCGGCGCAACCGGCCATCAACGATCCGCCGGCCACCAATGCCAGCAAAGCCCGAATTCTCATAGCAAGTCCCTTTTAGATTATGGCTTGGTTGTAGGATGAATGCCGGCAGACTGGGGATCACCAAATTCCGCCTGGCCTTCCAGATCGTCACCGACATTGTCATCAGCAAGCGTATCCAGATGCATCAGCTTCTTGATCAGCGGCGATATCACGATCACCGCAACACCAACGCCGACCGCCACCCAGCCGACGGTTGAATAGACTTCCAGCACGCGATCGGGACCGGCCCCTTCTGCACCGACTGCCGAAGCGATCAGTCCGGCAGCGAAGTTGCCGGTAGCAGAAGCAAAGAACCATGTACCCATGATCAGGCTCGCCATATGCGAAGGCGCCAGGCGGTTCATCGCGCTCAGGCCAACCGGAGAAAGGCAAAGCTCACCAGTCGTATGCAGCAGGTAGATCAGGAAGATGAACAGGACCGGGGTAAGATTACCGGTGCCGGCGGCCAGCGCACCGGCGACCAGCACCAGGAAGCCTGCACCGAGCTGGATCAATCCCAGGCCAAATTTCGCTGGCGCGGAAGGCTCCAGCCCCCTGCGACCGAGCATGGTCCATAGCAACGCGAAGACCGGTGCCAGCAGCACAATATAGATCGCATTGATCGACTGGAACACGGACGCGGGCACTTCAATGCCGAGAATATTCCGGTCCACGCTGCGGTCGGTAAACAGGTTCAGCGACGAACCAGCCTGCTCGAACAGGGCCCAGAACAGGATCGAACCGAAAATCAGGAACATTGCAGCAAAGATACGGTCGCGATCCTCCGAAGCGAGTTTCGCAACGGCGGTATAGAGGACATAAATCACCAATATGGCACCGGCGATGCCCAGCAATGACCCGACCAGAGCCTGATACTGGATCAATATCCAGACGAGGCCGACGGTCGCAAAGCTTAGGAGATAAAGCAGCCATTCGAATTTGATGCCACCGACTTTGCTTTCCAGCAGCTTGGGATCATTGGCTTCACCGCGGCCGACCAGCAATGGCTTGCCCCAGACGAACACGATCAGGCCGAGCAACATGCCCAGTCCGGCTACTCCGAAACCGTAGGACCAGCCATAGGTCTGACCCAGCCAGCCTGCGATAATCGCACCCAGCGCGGCACCAAGATTGATGCCCATGTAGAAGATCGTATAGGCAGGGTCGCGGCGAATGTCGGTGCGGGTATAGAGTTGCCCGACGATGACCGAAATATTGGCTTTCAAAAAGCCCGAGCCGACGATGATGAAGGCAAGTGCCAGCCAGAAGATATTGATCGCAGGGTCAGCCTGACCAAGGCCGTCTCCTTCGAAAGCCATCAGAAAATGGCCGAAAGTCAACAGCAAGGCTCCAAAGGCAACCGCTTTGCGCTGCCCGAGATAACGATCAGCCAGATAGCCGCCAACGACCGGTGTGATATAGACCAGAGCGGTATAGGCACCGTAGATTACGCCCGCTTCGCTATCCGAATACATCCAGTGTTGAACGAGATAGAATATCAGCAGAGCGCGCATGCCGTAATAGGAAAAACGCTCCCACATTTCGGCAAAAAACAGAACAAACAGGCCCTTGGGATGGCCGAGGAATGTGCCTCGTGCATCGCCTGATTCCAGATACTCACCCGCCATTTATGAACTCCCCGATATACTGTGTGGACTATATGATGCAGTCCGGTTGCCCCGCACCCTAATGAAAAAAATGCGCAAGTGAAGCAGATTGTTACAAGCGAGACCGGTTTATCGCATATTCGCCTTGCAATCGGCCCCGTCTCTTCCGAAGTGACGGATATGACCGAAAAGCAATTTAACGACCTCAGCAGTCTCGCCAGCTACCTCCCATCCCGCCGATCCGGGCGACCGCGCGATATGATTGCACCCGGGCCCAGCGAGGCCCAGATCGAAGAGATTGTCACCATTGCCCTGCGGACGCCGGATCACGGCAAGCTGGCGCCCTGGCGCGTGATTGCGGTTGGCGATGATCAGCGCAGTCTTCTCGCCAATGGCATTCACAATGCCTATCTGAAAGAACGGCCGGAAGCCGGACGGATGGAACTCGAATCGCTGGAGTCGATGGCGTGCCTGGCGCCGACCTTGCTGGTCGTGATGTGCTCCCCCGTCACATCGACCAAGATTCCCCTCTGGGAACAGGAACTCAGTTGCGGTGCCTTTGTGATGAACATTCTCCACGCCACCCACGCCATGGGATTTGTCGGCGGCTGGATTACCGGCTGGCCGGCATTCAGCGAGGATGTCCGCGACCTGTTCGGGTCTGATCCCGAAAGAATCGCCGGCTTCGTCTATCTCGGCACATCCAACGCCGAACTGGTCGAACGACCGCGACCGGAACTCAAGGATATATTCTCATATTGGAACCCCGCGACTGTGAGCAAAGCCGATATATGATTTTACCAAATACCCGAAAAAGCTGCACTTCCACCTTGCCTGCATGGCTGTATTATGGCAGTGAGGCAGTATGAACAATTCAAGCAAACCCGTCTATCTGAAGCTACGCGACATAATCTCCGAATCCATATTGGACGGCGAATATCGTGAGGGTGACATGCTGCCATCGGTCCGCGTTTTTGCAGCCGATCAGGGTGCCAACCCGCTGACCGTCGCAAAAGCCTATCAGGGCTTCCAGGAGGATGGACTCGTCACGGTGAAGCGCGGCGTCGGAATGTTCGTCGCAGCGGGCGCAAAAGATCGCCTGCGCCGGTCGCAACGGGAAGATTTCATAAAGAATGTCTGGCCCCCCGTCGAGCGCCAGATGAAGCGGCTGGATTTGTCGATCGAGGATCTGGTAAAAAGCGAAGCCTGAACAGCGTTCAACTCTTGGCTCTATTCCCGCCCAGCCCCGCAACGGAACGGGCGCGCCGCAGGCTTTCCCGATAGACCTTGTTGTCAGGCATGATCGCGACCGCTTTTTCGAGAAGTGCGATTGCATCCTGTTTGCGCCCGCCATCCGCCATAAGCGCCAGGCCGTAAAGATGCGAGACGACCGGGCTCGAAGGCTGCACGCGATAGGCAATCCGCCCGGCGGCGATCGCTTTGTCAGTCTGGCCCAGCCCGGTATAGGCTTGCGTCAACCCGGCCATGATCAACGCATCATTCTCGCCAATCCGTTGGCGCAGATTTTCCAGAAGATGGGCGGCAACGGACCAGCTTTTTGTTTCGAGATGCGCATAAGCCATCCAGCGCAATCCGGCGATATTGCTGGGATTATAGTTGAGATATTGCGCCAGAACCTCGCCCGATTTCTGCATATTGCCCTGCGACCGGAGCACCTCGACCAGGCGCAACATCACCGGTTCGGAGAAGCGGATGCTGCGCGCCTTGTCCAGCGCATCAAGCGCTTCGTCAAAATTTCCCATCGCGGCAGCGACGTCGGCGACCAGTATATGCGCCGCACTGGCACCCGGGTTACCCTCTTGTAGCCGCTTGGCCTCCGCGAAAGCGGTGACATAATCACCGGCATTGTAGAGCGCGCGAATATAGGGAACCACTGCCCGTGCATCGTTCGGATTTCGCAGCGCTTCGGCCGACAATATGCCGAGCGGTACGTCCTCGACAATCGCGCCTTCCCTGCCGGCGTCGTGGATCGCGGCGCGATTCATGACGCCGGCGGCCTGACCCCGTTCATCAAATGATTCAAGCGCCCGCCCTGCCAGCCACAAGGCATAGGGATCGGCACCGGTCCGGTTGACCTGCGGCTTCAGTATATCGACAGCATCGACCGCGCTTCCGGCCAGATAGAGCGCGCGCGCCAGCAGATTTTGCACTTGCCGGTTATCAGGCTGAATTGAAGCGAGCCGGGCAAATTTGTCGACGGCGGCGTTGTAATTGCCTTCGCCATGTTCGATAATGCCCTGCACGAGCATGACCGCCGGGACATTGTCGAGCGTGCCTTCGGTCTGGTGCATCAATCGTCTTGCCAGCCCATATTTGCCCGCCCGCGCTGCCAACACCGACTGCATGAAAAACGCCCGCGGGTTGCGACCATCCAGGGAGATGATTTTGCGCGCGACCGTGAGCATCTCGGTCATCCGCCCCATATCGCCCAGCGTCGCGGCATATTCCGTCAACAGCGGCACATCATTGGGGTCAATCTCCAGCGCCCGCTCGAACCACGGCAGCGCCGTACCCAGACCGAACTGGAACCGCAGCAACTCGCCGCGATATTGCAGCGCGCGAATATTGTCCGGGTCCAGCTTCACCGCTTCGTCTACCGCATTTGTCGCACCGGCCTGGTCTCCGGAATCTGCACGGAAACGCGCAATGTCGACCCATAGATCCGGATTTCGCCGGTCCAGTTCCATCGCCCGGTTGAAAGACCGGCTGGCAAGCTGTTCATCACCCAGTTGCAGTGACACCCTGCCCAGGATTCGCGCGGCATAGCCTTGATGTTTCGCGGGAATATCATCCGCCTGTAGCTGATCCAGCGCTTTTTGCGCCTTGCCCTGCAAAGACAGGGCATGACCATAGAGATGCCGAACCGCTGCCGGGTCGAGACCAAGATCCAGCGCATGGTCGAGTTCCGCTTCAGCGGCAATTCCGTCATGAAGTCCGAGCAAGACTTCCGCCTGCGCCACGCGCGCATCGATCCATTCGGGATCGGCCTTGATCGCATTCATCAGCTCGATCCGGGCGGATCTTACATCTCGAAGAGCACGAAATTTTTCGGCATTGGCAAAGGCCTCGCGGGCATCGGCATTGCCTTCGCTGGCAGCGTAGATAGCCGTCGGAACACCAGCCACGCCCAGCGCCAGCGCTGCCACCAGAACCAGCGGCTTGCGACGAAAACGCAGGATCCGGGAAAAATGCCTCGTCATCATTCAGCTGGCTTGCTGCAGCTTATATTGTTTGAGCAGATCATATAGCGTCGGCCTGCTGATGCCGAGCAATTTTGCCGCATTGGAAATATTGCCGCTGGTCTGGGAAATCGCCCGCAGGATCGCCGAACGGTCGGCGGCCTCGCGCGCCGCCTTGAGGTTCAGCAGATCACCGGCGGCATCTTCGTCCACGTCCAGATCGAGATCCTTGGCGCCGATCATTTTGCCGTCGGCCATGATCACCGCCCGCTTGATCCGGTTTTCCAGTTCGCGGACATTGCCCGGCCAGTGCCAGGCTTCAAGCGCAGCAAGCGCATCGGGAGCCAGACCCTTCACCGCCGGATTGATTTCGGCGGCAAATTTCTTCTGGAAATGCCGGGCGAGCAAACTCGCATCGCCCGATCGTCCGGATAGCGGCGGGATCTTGATCACGATTTCGGCAAGCCGGTAGTAAAGGTCTTCGCGGAACATATTGTCCTTGATCATCTCTTCCAGATTCTGGTGGGTGGCGCAGACGATCCGGGTGTCTACAGGGATAGCCTTGCGGCCACCAATCCGCTCGATCACGCGCTCCTGCAGGAACCGCAGCAATTTCACCTGCAACGGCAGCGGAATGTCACCGACTTCGTCCAGGAAAAGCGTCCCGCCATCGGCCTGTTCAATCTTACCTTCGGTGGTCTTGATCGCTCCGGTAAAGGCCCCTTTTTCATGTCCGAACAATTCGGACTCGAGCAGGTTTTCCGGAATGGCGGCGCAATTGATCGCGACAAAAGCCTTTCCGCTCCGGTCGCTTGATTCATGCAGGCCTTTGGCAAGCAATTCCTTGCCCGTACCGCTGGCGCCCAGCAGCATCACCGACGCATTGGTGTTAGCCACCCGCTCGATCATTTGCGCGACTTTCAGCATTTCCGGAGCACCGGTGATGACCTGGCCCAGAATATGACCTTCGCCATTGCCCCTCGCCGCGAGAATGGCGTTTTCCTGTTCCAGATTACGGACATGAAAGGCGCGCCGCACAATGAGACCCAGTTCATCAATATCAACCGGCTTCTGATAGAAATCCCAAGCCCCGCCAGAGATCGCACGCAAAGCGCTGGCTTTTTCACCATGGCCGGACGCGACGATTATTTTTGTATCCGGCTTCAGACTCAATATTGCATCCATCGTCGCAAAGCCTTCGGTGGTGCCATCCGGGTCCGGTGGCAGGCCGAGGTCAAGCGTTACCACATCCGGTTCTTCCGCACGCAGCATCTCTATCGCGGTTTCCCGGTCACCCGCGACGATAACATCAAATTCGTCATAGGCCCATTTGAGCTGCTTCTGCAGGCCCGGATCATCTTCAACGATCAGCAGCTTTTCTCTTTTCGGTTGATTCTTGTCCGGCATCATGCGGCCCTTTCATCTGCGGTTTTTTCATCGGACAAACGCTTGGCAAGCGGCAGGATCAACGTGAACCGGCTACCGGCCCCCTCCTTGCTTTCAACCTCAAGACGCCCCTTCATGGCTCGGGCAAGTTCCCGGGCTTCATAGGCACCAATTCCAAAGCCTCCCTTCTTGCTGGAAGCAAAAGGCTTGAAAAGCTGGCTGCGAATAAACTCTGTTGACATACCGCGTCCTTCGTCCCGCACCTCTATCGCTACGCTCAGATCCCGGCGCCGCGCGTTGATGAAGATCGGCTCGTCTTCCGCACTGGCATCGATAGCATTTTGTATCAGATGGCCGAGAATCTGATCCACCCGGACCGGATCCGCCATCACCGTCAGATCGTCGATCTGGGTCGTTTCCATATTTTGCAATATCCGTTTTTTCTCGATTATCGACTGGACCAATTCCCGTACCTTCACCGGTTTCGGGGGTTCCTGTTTCGCGTTATTATGCTGCGACAAGCGTTCCAGCAGACCGTTCAATTTATCGGCCGAATCCTGCAGGGTTTCGATCATATCCGCCCTGAATTCAGGATTGTCGGCATGGCGCTTGGCATTTCGTGCGAGCAGGCTCAATTGGCTGACAAGATTCTTGATGTCATGCATGACGAACGCCATCCGGCGGTTGAATTCGTCAAATCTTTGCGCTTCGGAGAGCGATTCCTGACTGCGCGCTTCGGCCAGATAGCTGGCAACCTGCCGGCCGACTACACGCAACATATCCAGATCTTCCCAGTCCAGTGTCCGGTTGATCCGCGGCCGCGCGAGCACCATCAGACCGGTGAGGCGGTCGAAATGAACCAGTGGAACCGCTACCCACGCTTGTTCATCGCTGGTCATCCAGTTCGGAATGGCCGCCGGGTCGCATTTGTCGTCCTGATCGGCACGCAGCGCGTCAAATTCGACGATATGGCTGGAATCTTCGAAAAAGGCGATCGTACGGGTGGTGCAGGCACGCGCCGGCACATCGACCGACGACCAGTTCCAACGGGCCTGCAGTACCAATTGGCCGGAATCGTCGGGTATCAGCAAAATCCCGCCCGGCGAATCGGTGATATCTGCAATCGCCTTGATCACCCTTTCATGGAAAGGCGCGCTGTCGGTACCGGGACGACCGACCGTGTCGGTAAAACGGATCCACTCGGCACGATAATCATAGCGGTGCTGGAAGAAATTCTTGGCCAGCTTGACCTTCAGCCATGCCCGAAACCGTCCCGAAGGGAGCAGAAGCAAGGCACCGATGGATGTTCCGAACAGGAAACTGATCTGGGCCAGACGAGCATAGTCGCCGCCAATGATCTGCAACGCCGTAGCAATCACGACCATCATCAGCAAATAGCTGCCGATCGCCACAAGCGACAAGGAGCGGAAGGCGACGCTCCGCGAGAGCTTCAGGTTCCATTCGGTGTTGCGCACCGACGCCAGGGCAAGAATGGGCGCAACGATGGCCATCATTGCCCCGCGCATGGCGTGCAGCTCCACCGGCAATTGCTGTGTCAGATAGGTAATCGTGAACAGATTGAGATCGAAGGTCCAGATCGCAGCCAGCGAAGCCATAGGGAGCCTGATACCCCATCGGGTTTCCGGTGCGGAAATCGAATAGAGATTGTGAACCAGCACAAGCGCGCCCACAGCAAATATCATCCGCAAAACCAGCGACGTATATAACGTGACACCCTCCAGACGCGGGCTTCCGGCAAAAGCGGGCAGCAACGCGTCCACCACTATCTGGCCGACGAGAACGAATGCCAGCGCGAGATAGATGCCGTTCACCGTTTTCGGTTCATTACGCCCGTCTCCCGAACGCAGCAGGATGAACATGAAAGCCAGCCAGCCAAAGTTGCGCAAGGATTCGGCAAAGCGGGCTATGGGCGACAGGAAACCCTCGACCGTAATCGACAAGGCCCAAAAACTGGTCAGCGCTATCGCAATAATCAGCCAGATATGTTGTTCGCTACGTTCGATCTTCCGCTGAAACTGCCAGATGGCAAGCGCGCCAAATAATATGGCGGCGATGCCGTGACCAAATGTGCTGATATGATCCAGAAGCGCGCCCATCCTAACGCACACCCTCGGGCCAGAGAACCACGCGAATAGTCTGGAGAATGATCAACAAATCCAGAAAGGGTGTGTAATTCTTGGCATAATAGAGATCATATTCCAGCTTGTGCCGGGCATCTTCGATCGATGCGCCATAAGGATAATTGATCTGCGCCCACCCGGTGATACCCGGCTTGACGATATGCCGCTCGGCATAAAAAGGCATTTTGGTTTGCAGATCATCGACAAATTGCGGCCGTTCGGGACGCGGCCCGACAAAACTCATCTCGCCTTTTAACACGCTCCAGGCCTGCGGCAGCTCGTCGATCCGCACCTTGCGGATGAAACTTCCGACGCGCGTTATCCGTGGATCATTCTCTGACGCCCAGATCGCTTTCCCACCAACTTCGGCGTCCGCACGCATCGAGCGTAGCTTGAGGATGCTGAACTTCTGTCCATAGAGGCCGACCCGTTCCTGTTTAAAAAAGGCGCCACCGCGGCTTTCGAGCTTGATCAGCAAGGCAAAAAGCAAAATCACCGGTCCGGTCAGAACCAGCAACAGGAAACTCAGCAAGACATCAAATCCGCGCTTGAATACGGTGGACAGTCGGCGACCCGAGGAAAATCCGTCGGAGAAGATAAACCAGCTGGGGTTCACGCTATCCAGATCGACGCGTCCGGTTTCGCGTTCAACAAAACTAGACATATCGTTGACGTGGACACCGGTCGTCTTGATGGTCAACAGATCCGCAACGGGCAAAGAATTACGTCGTTCCTCCAGCGCCAGCACCACCTCGCTGACCTCGAGGTCGATCACATGCTGCGGCAGGTTCGCGATATCCTGACGCCGGACCGCACCTTCAATTTTGCTTGGTCCTTCATTCATGTCGACATAGCCGGCAATGATGAAACCGCTTTCCTGTCGCTTTTCCAGCTGGGCAATACGACTGGCGCGCGGGCCGGCACCGAGAATAAGCAGACGGCGCTTGAAACTGTCGCTGTCGAACAGAACGCGAAGCAATATCCGGATCACCATCAAAAACGTGATCGCCAATGCCATCGCGTAGAGCGAGTTTGAGCGCCAGAGGGTTATGCCGGGCATTGCAAATGCCAGCAACGAAAGGAAAATCACGCCGAGCGATATCGCGACCATGATGCGGGCGGCGACGAAACGGAGCGATTGCAAGGCCTCGGGTCCATAGACTCCCACCGCGATCAGCGCCAGCTGCAGGGCCAGGGCAAAGCTGAAAATCGGTCCCGGACGGTCGGCGATGGAACCGACGGCCATGTCGATCTGAAGCGCACGGAATATCCAGCCCGATTCCGCCGCCATCAGCAGCAGCAGGAAATCGATCAAACCCAGAACAAGTATCGGGTAAGGGATATAATGTTTGAACAATCGGATCATATTGCGCGTGAACTTTCCTTGGCTCGAACTGCCAATAAGGAAAATAGGTTATTTGTCGGTAAATTTTACAGGCATGATCGCGGGAAATAGCGTGGTTTCGTTAAAATTGTTCAATATGCCGACAGTTTCTCATCCTGCCACCGCCGGTTTCAGCCTTCCAGCCTAGTCGTGGACGAAGTCAAACGGCGTCAATCCGCGTTCCCGGTCGTCAAATTTGAGCAGACGGCTGCGCGGTGGTGCCGAGCGCTGCGAACATTGCGGGCGGGTACAGGCCGGGCAACCAAGTCCGATCGGCACCGCCTGTTCGGCGCTGAGGTCTTTGCCACGCGCGTAATGCAGCGCCGAAGCGACGTCTGCGGAAACGCCCAGCCCGATGCCGAAGGCCGGTGTATATCCCCCAGCACCAGAACCAATGCCCTGCACCGCACGCGACAGGGTGAACCACGTCGAACCGTCTTCCAGAGCGACCAATTGCGACAGGATTTCTGCGGGTTGTTCAAAAACGCGATGAATATCCCAGAGCGGACAGCGGTAGGCGCTTTCCACCAGCGGCGCATTGCTGGCCCCGGCATAGCGTTTGGATATCATTCCCGACCGATCGATGCGAACCATGAAAAACGGCAGGCCGCGTGATCCGACCCGCTGTAACGTCGTCAGACGATGGGCAACCTGTTCGAAACCGGCACCGAAACGGCGCTGGAGCACCTGTATACGATATCCTGTTTGCTCGCAGGCTTTCAAGAAACGCTCATATGGCATCATCAGGGCAGCGGCGAAATAGCCCGACAGATGGCGGCGGAACAAATTCTCCGCGGAACGATCGGTAAAATTGCCGCCCGCAGCCAGCGCATCGATCTCGCCCTTGGCTTCTATCTGGCCCAGCAGCAACGCGGCCTGAAATGTGCGCGACGCCGGGTCGAGCATTTCCGACAATTGCAATTGTCGCGCGTGCAGATCGAGACGGCGCAGCTTGTCCGCCAGCACGGTCTCCGGCAATATCCGGATCATCAACTGGTGTTTGACCCGCAGCCGCTCGGTTATGGCGCCATAAAGATCACCGGCACCGAGGCGAAGTTCATCGGCGAGATTCTCGGCCATCGAATCGAGATCGGCAAAATAATTGCGCCAGCGTTCGATCTCGCGGCGGACCGACTGGATCGGATCTGGCGCGATATTTTCGCCCGTCTCTCCTGCGGTCTTGCGGTTGTCAAACAGTCGTACAAAAGCTTCGGCGCTATTGGGCGACGCGATCAACCATTCCTCCAGTTCCGTGCGATCGACCGCAAGGTCTTCAAACAGCGGATCGGCCAGTCTCTGGCGGATAGCATCAATCCCGCCGCCAGGCTCCGCCGCGATCAATTGCCGTGGATCAAAATCAAATCTGTCGGCCAGAAGCAGCATCAGACGGGCGCTAAGCGGGCGCTGGTTGCGCTCGATGAGATTGAGATAGCTGGGAGAAATATCGAGCGCCTGGGCAAGCGCGACCTGCGTCATCGCGGCGCTGCGCCGCAGTCGCTTGATCGCCGCACCGGCAAAAAGTTTGGGGTTTGTCATCGCCCTCTTATGTAAATTTATTTACAATATTTCAAGAGATATTGCGTCCGGTTTACAAAGGACGTCTCGATGGACTCCGCCCGGGGTGCACTTCAGCAAGCGCCCAATTTCTTTGCAGCGGCGCAGGGTAAATATTTCTTAACCGCGACCGACTATTTCAGATTGGATATTCAACAAAGATGGTTCCCGGCATGCTTAAAGAATCCCTCATCTTCGTCCTCTCCACCGGAGTGTTGGTCTACCTGATCGCTCCGTCGGCTGAACCTGAGAAACCGCAGCCCGTGGTCGAAGAGGCTGAACCTGCAAACCCGCCGCCTGCCCCGATCCAGTCTCCGGACGATGCATGGGGTTATGATGACGAGGAGGAAAGCGAGTCTTTTACATTTGGCGAACCGATGACACATCTGGACGATGGCATCGGCGACGAATCAGATGACGAAGACAGCGACTCCGGACGTCCGGCATCATGGGGGGATGCGCCATCCGGAAGCAAATCGTTCGCGGGCAACGGCAACATGCCTCCGATAGATGCTCCCAAACCGGGTGGAAAAGGCAGCCGGGAAAATCCGATAGAGACCAAGCCCCTCAACAACGACCGCTAGTCGAGATCGCGAGCCATATCCCGGCGGCATTCGTCGCTGATAATCGCGGCATGGCCATAATTGGGGTGGTCGATCTGAACCATCACCTGACCTTCGATGCTTTTCCACTTGTCGGCCTGTTCTGCGGTTAGCGAAAAATGGACAAACTGGACGGCGCTGGCCTTGCCATCGGAACGGGTACGGTCAATGTCCTGCTCCGGTTCGGCAGTGACTTTTTCACCGTCGATGACAAGGTGGATATGCCGGTCAACGCCGCCCAGGGTTTTCAGGAAAGCCGTACGGCGTACTTCCTCGTCAATTTCGAACATCAATGTACCGGTGAATTCCGTTCCGTTCGGAACCATCGGATTATAGGCCGCCAGCTCGTCGACTAGCTGCTCCGCGCCGCCCTTTTCGATTCGCAGCATTTCCTGGATCTGCAACCACATGCTTTCCCAGCTTTCGAACTGGATCGTCGCATAGGGACCGATAGCGATCCGCCGGAATTTCTTGCGCAGGATCGATTCCTGGCGCTTGTCCTTACGGATCAGTTCGTAATCTTCGAGCGAGATTATGTCTTCACTGGTAATCTGATGGGTATCGCGGGGCATTTCATATCCTCAAAAATCTTGTCCGTTTGTACGGCACATGTCGGCAAAGCCAGTCGTCAGAACCCGTAGGCCTTGGCCAGCAATTCTATCGGGTGACCGATCCGCTCCGGCACATTTGTCTGGCCACCGCTGGCCATGATCTGCTTCAGATGCGGGCCAGCCAGCGGACATTCGCTGACCATATAGTCAGGATCGCCTTTCGCCACCGAGCGAGCAGCCGGACGACCAACTTTAACGGCCTTGTCGAAATTTTCCTTGAAAATTCCCCATTTCCCGCCGTGGCCAGAGCAGCGTTCGGTGATCGACGGTCTGGCTTCGGGAATCAGCTTCAGCATCTGCATCGCTTTCGGCCCCATATTCTGGGCACGGCTGTGGCAGGCAAAATGGATACCGATAGTTGCGTCCATCGGTTCAATCGGGACGAGCCCCTTGTCTGCGGCAATCTCGACGACATATTCGCTGAGATCGCGCGTCGCCATGGCCAGCTTTTTCACCGCCGCATTATCGGGCAATATGAGCGGCCATTCGAATTTCATCATCAGCGCGCAACTGGGTGTCAGTGCAACGACGTCATAGCCATCATCGATAATCGGTTCGAAAAAGGCGGCGACTTCTTCGGCGGAGGCAGCCACCGCAGGCAGGTCGCCATTTTCCAGCTTCGGCATGCCGCAGCAGGCGGGATATTCGACCCGTGTCTGGACGCCATTATGCGAAAGCACATCGAGCGCAGCCTTGCCGGCGGTCTGGTCATTGAAATTACCGTAGCAGGTCGCGTAAATGGCAGCCTTTCGGCCAAAAGCCGGCGCATTTGCATTGGCGACGGGACCATGACCGACATGTTTATATGTCAGCGGAACGTCCTCGAATTCCGGCAGATGTGCGCGCTTGTCGATACCGGCAACCCGCTCGAGAACACCACGGGTCAGGCCGTTCTGCTGATCGGAAGCCCAATTTGCCACCCCGGAAAATGCTCCGGCCAGCTTGGCGTTACGATCAATTTCGGCCAGTTGTCTGTCAACCAGACCGGTCTTGCCCTTGCGGTTTTCAACCGCCCGATGGCGCAGCATCAGATGGGGGAAGTCGAGATCAAATTCATGCGGCGGAACATAGGGGCATTTGACCATGAAGCACATGTCGCAAAGCGTACAGGCATCGACGACATTCTTGATATCATCCCTGCTCAGGTCTTCGACTTCTTCGTTCGGGCTTTCATCGATCAGGTCGAATAGCTGGGGGAAGCTGTCGCAGAGGTTGAAGCAACGGCGGCAACCATGGCAAATATCGAAGACACGGCGCAGTTCCTGATCCAGCGCCTCCTCGTCATAGTAGGATTCCTCCTGCCACGCTATCGGGTGCCGCGTCGGCGCGCCCAAGCTGCCTTCAGTCATGATATGCTTCCTGTCGCCCTAAGGACGGAAATCAGTAAAGAAAATGATCATGCCGCCGCCCTTTGGGAGGGAGATATTGGCGACGGCATGATCCTCTGAATGAACGATCTAGGCGTCCATCGTATCCAGTGTTTTCTGGAATTTGCCAGCGTGGCTCTTTTCCGCTTTTGCAAGCGTTTCGAACCAGTCGGCAATTTCGTCAAAGCCTTCCTCGCGGGCCGACTTCGCCATGCCGGGATACATATCGGTATATTCGTGGGTTTCGCCCGCAATTGCCGATTTCAGATTGTCGGAAGTGCCGCCGATCGCCAGACCAGTTGCCGGATCGCCAACTTCTTCCAGAAATTCGAGATGACCATGGGCGTGGCCGGTTTCGCCTTCTGCGGTCGACCGGAATACGGCTGCAACATCGTTATAGCCTTCGATATCGGCTTTCTGAGCGAAATAGAGATAACGACGGTTGGCCTGGCTTTCTCCGGCAAAGGCGTCTTTCAAATTCTGTTCGGTTTTGCTTCCAGCAAGTCCCATGGTCTTCTCCTATTGGCGTGATAAAAATATGCACCGATTCCAAGAATCGGACTGGCGGATTACTAGGCGCGCGCGCGACCGCACTCCATCGAATTTTTTGATCTTTCTTGATCGGAAATATCGATCAGTTTGTTGCGACTTATTCGCAATAGCGATTAGTTCTCATGGGCAACGTTTCAGCTGATAAACATCGGGCGCGATTGCGAAATCGAACCGATTCCGATCGACAATGGTAACCGGACCATCCATCCGAAACCGCCCGCCCGGTTCACCGCTTTCCTCGTCGATCGCAAGATCGTCGAGATTCAAAACCAGCTCGCCGTCCTGCCAGGACCAGACACCGACGATATCCTCGGACACAAAATTACCTCCGGCAATCATTGTCCAGTTGGTCGGTGCCGCGCAGTCTTCATCGACAAAGGACCAGCGTCCTTCAAAATAGTCAGGGCCTGTCTCGCTTTCCACACGAGCGGCAAGCGGCGCAACCGGAAGTACCAGCGACACCAGCAGGATGCACCGCCAGACCATCTATTTCTTCATGATCTGCAAGGTAGCGGCGGTCATCGCTTCGGCACCGGTACTGATCACCTTTTCCGCATCGGGTGCCCAGAAGGAACTGTGCAGCGAAGGCAGTTTTGTACCTTCTGCCTGCGAAGCCTGATATTCCGCCATTGGCACACCACCGACCCAGAAGATCATGCTTTTGATATTTTTGTCGGCGCGGCCATAGCGGCCAAAATCCTCACCGCCCATGACCGGTTTGGATTGCACAACCCGGTCCTTGCCGAAACGGGCTTCGAAAATCCTGGCCATTTCGACAGAAAATTCAGGGCTGTTATAGGTTGCCGGTGTGAATTCTGCTTCGCGCAATGTCACAACCGGCATCCGGTCCTCCGGCACGCCGGCGGCAATCGCCTCGCCCCGCGCAATTCTCTTGATCCCGTCGAGCAACTGGGCCCGCGTATCATCCCCATAGCTGCGCACGGTGAGCAGCAAAAGCGCATCGTCCGAAATGACATTATGTTTGGATCCGGCCTGAAAACTGCCGACCGTTACCACCGCGGGCTCCTGCGGATCCAGCTCACGGCTGACAAGAGTTTGCAGGGATCCGACGATGCGGCTGGCCAGAACGACCGGGTCCTTGGTCGTATGCGGATAGGCGCCATGGCCGCCGACGCCCTTCACCTGGATATCGACACTGTCGACATTGGCCAGGGCAAAGCCGGGCGCATAGCCGATATAACCCGCTGGCACACCAGCTGCATCATGAAAGGCCAGCGCGTAATCGGGCTTCGGGAAGCGGGTAAAAAGTCCGTCCTCCAGCATCGCGAGAGCGCCCTCGCCCGTTTCTTCGGCCGGCTGCAGGATCATGACCAGCGTCCCGGCCCATTCCGCCTTGCGTGCTACCAGCTGCCGCGCCGTCGCTACCCACCCCGTCATATGCGTGTCATGGCCGCAAGCGTGCATGACGAACGTGTCGTTGCCCTGACGCGTTTTTGCCTGCACCCGTGAGGCAAAAGCCAGGCCGGTTTTCTCCTCGAGCGGCAAGCCGTCCATGTCGGCACGAAGCAGCACGGTTGGTCCCTCGCCATTTTCCATGACCGCAACCACGCCGGTGCCGCCGACTTTTTCGGTGACATTGAACCCGAGCCGCCGCGCCTCGGCAGCAAGTTTGGCGGCCGTGCGGACTTCTTCGCCGCTCAGTTCGGGATTGCTGTGCAGATCGCGATAAATGTCCATCAGAGACGGAAGATCGGCGGCAATCGCATCCTTCAACCCGTCAGCCTGAGCCGGAGTGAACGCAAGCACCGAAGCCGCCGCCAACAAACCCAATTTCATGAAATTCCGCATCATCATCCCCTGTAATTTTCTATTTTCCCTGACTAATCCGATCACGAACGCTTGTCAGGCCCCAATTTTCATTCCGACGGTGTCAGTTCCATCACGTCGACCTTGCTTTCATAGGCAGGGAACGGAAAAATCATTCGCCACCGGTTCGGTTCTATGCGCTGCACAACCGCAGCCTGATCCCGTTTCGCCGTTCGCCCATAAGGCACCAGCACGTCTTCATAATGGTAAATCAGCGTCCCGAGATATATCGAATGGTCCCCGTCCGCTTTGTCGATCCAGCCAATCGTCCGCTGCGAACCGGTCAATTTGGTAAAATGCTTGCGGCCGTCCTGATCCACCACCCGGCATTTGAACGCAGGATAAGCAATATAGGTCAGCCCACCGTCCGCATCGCCATCCAGTTTGGTGATCGAACAATTATAGAGGCCTTGCGGAATATCGCTATTGGCCAGAGCGGCACCGGTTTCGAACAGCGGCGAACGAGCATTCAGGATCGCGCCTTCGCCCGCTCCGATAACGCCTGCCCGGCCGATCGCCAGCGCCTCTTCCCATTGATCCAGTCTTGCTGCATCCGCAGCAGTCGTCTGCTCGGGCCATTGCGTTTCGGTCACTGGTTCCGCAGCCGCGACTGCCAGCAACAGAAGCCCGGCCATCATTGCGCTGTCCACCCGCCGTCGATCGAGATATTCGCGCCGGTGATCGACCGCGCCTCGTCCTTGCACAGGAAAATCGCCAGTGCGGCGATCTGGTCGATCTGGACGAACTCCTTGGTCGGTTGCGGAGCCAGCAGGACATCGTTGATCACCTGCTCGCGGGTCAGACCGCGCACTTCCATGGTGTTCGGGATCTGCCCCTCGACCAAAGGTGTCCAGGTATAGCCCGGCGAAATCGTGTTGACCGTGATACCATGGGTCGCAACTTCAAGCGCAACCGTCTTGCCAAAGCCGTCAATCGCGTGTTTCGCGGCATTATAGGCGGACTTATACGGGCTCGCGACCTTGCTGTGCATCGAACCGGTATTGATGATCCGGCCCCAGCCTTTTTCCTTCATCCCGGGCAGAACCGCCTTGGTGGTGTGGAAGGCGCTGTTCATGATGATGTCCATCACGGCGTTCCATTTATCCTCGGGAAATTCGTCGACGGGAGCGACAAACTGGATACCCGCGTTGTTGATCAATATGTCGACCGCGCCCAGTTGCTCCACGCAATCGGCACACATCTGGCGGATTGCTTCCGGTTTGGTCATGTCAGCATTGCTGTACGCCGCTTTGGCTCCGCTCAGCGTTTCCAGTTCCTGGCGCAAAGCTTCGATCTCGCCCGCATCACCGAAACCGTTGATCATCACCGCCGCGCCTTCTGCCGCCAGCGCTTTCGCATAGCCGCCGCCGATGCCCGATGTTGAACCCGTAATCAGCGCGGTCTTGCCCTTTAGAAACATGCATAATCTCCTTTGCAGCGACCTTAAAACTGTCGCACCGGACTGCAATGCTTTTGTAAAAGAAATCAGGGCTACTTGCGCTTTTTCCTGAATCAGGCGAATTGGAACGGGACGAGGAGATAAACATGCGTTTGGACGATCTGGATCCCAGCAAGAATGTTCGCGATCAGGGCCGCGGTGGCGGTGGAAGCTTTGGCGGCGGCGGTAGTGGCGGCGGCCTTGGCATTTTGCTCGGCTTTCTGCCGATGCTGCTCGGCCGAAAAATGGGCTGCGGCACGATAATGCTGATCGGCGGCGCGGCGCTTGCATTCATGTATTTCAGCGGTGGCGGCCTGCAACTGGCCGGGGACACCGGCAGCGGCGGATTCCAGTCGGAACGTTCCGGCAGCAATGTCGCCTGCGATACGGAAGAGGAACTATTCGCCTGTCAGGTACTCGCCTCGACCGAACAGACCTGGGACAAGCTGTTCCGGCAGCAGGGCCAGACCTACCGTCCGACCACCCTCACCTTTTATGACCAGTCCGGCCAGTCGGGCTGCGGCGCGGCGCAGGCGGCGATGGGTCCATTTTATTGTCCGGCGGATCAGGGCGTCTATCTCGACACCAGCTTCTTCCGCGAAATGTCGACACGGATGGGTGCCAAGGGCGATTTTGCCCAGGCCTATGTTATCGCGCATGAAGTCGGCCACCATATCCAGAATCTGTCCGGTGTCGCGAGCCAGGTCCGCAACGCGCAAGGCCGAGCGAGCAAGGCCGAAGGCAATGCGCTGCAGGTCCGGATGGAATTGCAGGCGGACTGCTATGCCGGCGTCTGGGCGGCGCAAAATGCCGACCGGATGGAACCGGGGGATGTCGAGGAAGGCCTGAATGCGGCGCATGCGATCGGCGATGATACGCTGATGCGCGGTGCCGGCCAGCAACCGGTCGAGAGCATGTTCACCCACGGATCCTCCGAGCAACGCATGGCCTGGCTGCGCAAGGGCATGCAGACCGGCAACCCGTCCTCGTGCGATACTTTCGCGGCCGGCGCGGTCTAGAAACAATCGGGCTCCGGCGCTGCGCCGGAGCCCGCATTCCTTTAAGCCTTTGACCGGCTAATCGTGCCGGACCAGTCTAGCCGCCGGGTAACGAACATCACCCCGGCCAGTGCCACGAATATCAGCAACGATCCGATCAGCAGCGAATAGGCCTCGAGACTGAGCAGGATATAGATTGCGCCATAGAGACCGGCGAGCAATCCGCCGATGATCGAGGCCCGTCGCCAACTCGACAATACTGATGCCGAATAGGCCGTGATCAGCCCGATTGTCGCCACCGATGCTGCGATATAGGCCAAAGCAAAACCGATGATCTCGGCAAAGGCCAGCAGCAGCACGAAGAACAACACCAGAGCAACGCCGACCAATATATATTGCACCGAGGAAATCTTGACCCCGCCGATCAGATCGAACAGCAGGAACGCGACAAAGGTGAAGCCGATGATCAGGAAGCCATATTTCGCCGCGCGATCAACCTGCCCGTAAAGATCGACCGGCTGGATCAGATCGACGGTCGCGCTGGCGGCAACCGCATTGCCATATTCAGCACCACGATAGACCATATCCTTCGCGCTCATCGGTTGCACCTGCTGGCCCGGATCATTGGCGATCAATGATGTGCCGAGTGCCAGATTGGTGATCACATATTTCGCCTCAAAGCCGTCGGCATTGATCGTCCTGCTTTCGGGAAGAAAACTCCCGGCAAAGCTGGGATGCGGCCATTCGGACTGGACGGTCCATTCGGTCTGACCGGCGTTGGGTGCGATTGTCAGACTTTGATTGCCTTTGAAACGTACATCGAATGTAGCCTCGACCACTCCGCTTTCCAGCGCGCTGCCGTCGACAAAGGCGAAAAAGCCGCTGTTTCCTGTAGCACCCAGTCCCTTGCCCGGCTGCAGTTCCAATGCCTCGCCGTTGACGGTCACCTTATTGTCCCCTGCCAGACCGCGAGCGTCCGACAGACCGAAGCGCAGTTCCGCGCGACTGAAATCAATCTGGTCGCGGGTCACGCCATAGCGATCAAGATCGTCCGGCAGTTTGAACACCGCAGAACCGGTAATCGCCGTGTCATAGACAATGACCTCGTAGATCGCCCGCTTCTTGGTTTCGGTGTTCAACTTGCTGTCGAGCTTCACCAGTTCCGGCGCAACAAATAATTCGCGGGTCACGATGTTGGTCCGGGTGACCGTCTTGCCGTTCTGCTCAACAGATTCGGTGATCTTGGCCTGATAGGGCAACACGATCTGGGGACCGGCGAAAACCTGCTGGCCGCCCCAGCCGGACACGATCGATTGCTGCGCTGTTTCGCTCTGGCTCTGCCGGTCATAATTGAGCAACCAGACGGTGAACAGCGGGATGGTGATCAGAAACCCCATGAGCAATACCATCAGGAATTTCCTGCCTGGTGATCGCTCGGGCTTCCCCGGGTCACCGTGATTGTCTTGTATCTCCGTCATAATATCTCCCTCTTCCGTCCCAACAAAGTTAGTTTGCGCAAGGCCTCCGTTCGTCTAGACCCTATGTATCATCTTTATATCCACTGCGACGAGCAGAGGCGCACGCACGTCAAATCGAAAGGCCGTTATGAATATCTCCGATTGCCACAATGTGAACGACTTCCGTGTGCTCGCCCGGAAACGCCTGCCTTTTCCGATATTTGACTATATTGATGGCGCGGCAGACGACGAAGTGACGCGGCGGAGGAATACCGAAGCCTATGAGCGCTGCGATCTGGTGCCCAATGTCCTTACCGGCGTCGAGAATATCGATATGAGTACGACGGTCATGGGACAGAAGCTGGCGATGCCGCTCTTCCTTTCACCCACTGCCCTGCAGCGCCTGTTTCACTGGCAGGGCGAGCGGGCCGTCGCCCGGGCCGCCGAGAAGTTCGGCACGTTTTTCGGTATCTCGTCTCTGGCCACCGTCAGCATCGAGGAAATCGGCTCCAGCATCAGCACACCAAAAATGTTCCAGCTCTACGTGCACAAGGACAAGGATCTCAACCGGTCGATGGTCGAGCGTTGCAAGGCGGCAAAATTCGACGCGCTGACCCTGACCGTCGATACCATCGTCGGCGGTAACCGCGAGCGTTGCCTGCGCTCCGGCTTCACCAGTCCGCCCCGGATCACCCCGACCAGCTTCTGGAGCTATGCCGCCAAACCGGCCTGGGGCCTGAACTACATGTTCCGCGACAAGTTCGAACTGTCCAATCTGAAGGACCATGTGTCCGAAGGCACCAGCGTACCCAATTCCGTCGCCGACTATTTCACCAATATGCTCGACCAGTCGCTCGACTGGAAGATGGCCGAGGAAATCGGCAAGGACTGGGGCGGTGAATTCTGCCTGAAAGGGATCATGTCGGTCGCCGACGCCAAGCGTGCGGTCGATATCGGTGCGACAGCGATCATGGTGTCGAATCACGGCGGCCGACAACTGGACGGCAGCCGCGCACCGTTCGACCAGCTGGCCGAGATTTGCGACGCGGTCGGCGACAAGCTGGATGTGATTTGCGACGGCGGCATTACCCGCGGCAGCCATGTGCTCAAAGCGTTGAGCGTCGGCGCAAAAGCCTGCTCTGGCGGCCGCCTCTATCTCTACGCCCTCGCCGCCGCCGGACAGGGAGGTGTTGAACGGATCCTGTCTTTGCTGCAGAATGAAATTGAACGCGACATGAAACTAATGGGCGTCACGGCGGTTGATCAGTTGAACCGCGACAATTTGCGATATCGCTGACCGGCGCGCCCAGGGGATTGATATGACATATATGAAATATTGGACAGGCATTATGTTGGCTGCCGGCGGGCTGGCCACAGCCGCTCTGGCGCAAGAAGGCGCTCGCCAGGACTCAACGCTGGAACAGGCGGGCAACAAGGTCACCGAGCCATTTGATGGCAAGGAAGCCCCGCAGAAATTGTTGGATATTCAGGATGATCCCTATTCGCTGAGCGGCCTGCGCCGTTGTGCCGCGATCATTGCCGAAGTCCGCGAACTCAATGCCGTGCTTGGTCCGGACGTGAACGAGGAAATCGACAAGAGCCTCGCCAAGAAACGGGAAGAAACCGCGGCGCGCGTTGCTGGCAGCGCTGTCGGATCGATCATCCCCTTTGGCGGAATCATCGGCGAAGTGACCGGCGCCAATGCCGAGCGCCGCCGATATAACAAGGCGGTCTATGCGGGAACGGTCAGACGCGGATTCCTGAAAGGCGTCGGTCGCGAGCGCGGATGCAAGGCACCTGCCCGGCCTTGACATACTGGGTAACGCATCCAGATTGACCGCTCTACCAAATATTGGTAAATTGCGATAATGAGCAAAAACACATCCATCGCGCTGAGCGACAATAATCTGGAATATGTTCATCGCCAGATGCAGTCCGGGCGCTTTGGTTCGGTGAGCGAAGTCGTACGGGATGCATTACGCTTGGCTGAAGAACGCGAAGTAAAACTGGAAGTCCTGAAACGCGAACTGCAAAAGGGACTTGATAGCGGACCGGCACGCCCCGTTGATTGGGACGGCTTTATCGACCGCAAATTCGGCACTGAAGATGAGCTATGATATCCGGTTTCGTCCGGAAGCCCTCGCCGATCTTGAAGATATTGCAGATTATACGATAGAAAGATGGGGCAGCAAGCAGGCTCGGTCCTACATATTAACCCTGGGCGCCGACATCAAAAGCCTGTCAGACTTTGCCCTGAGATTCCCGGAGCATGAACCCAGCGGCCTTGGTCTCAGAAAAATGACCAGCGGCCATCATCTGGTATTTTATCTGATCGATGGCGAAATTGTCGAAATCATTCGCATATTGCATGAACGGATGGATGTTGACGGCCAGATCAGTTGATTTCGACAATGGTTAATCCTCTGAACTCCGAACGGCCTTGCCCCTAACGGAATGTATCCACAAAAAACCATATTGCGATAGCGGCCAGCATCACAGCAAAACCGCGTCTGACCAGTCGCGCATAAGGACCGGTGCTGAGCCAGCCATGGGCGCGGCCGGCCAGCATGACGATAATGATATGGATGGTCGTCGCCACCGCGACATAGGTGATCGACAGCTGCGCCGTTTGCATCGCGACCGATCCGTTTGCGACAATATGGACCGGCAGCACCGCGATGAAGAATAAAGCTGCCTTCGGATTGAGCAGATTGATAACAAGTCCGCGCCGGAAATGCTTTGCCGCCGTACCATTCTTGTGAATGGCCGAGGGCGATACCTCCCGCTCGCCAACCCATGCCTCCCACGCCAGCCAGAGCAGAAATGCCGACCCGGCATAGCGAAGCAGATTGAAAATCAGCGGCGATTCATGCGCCAGTTGCGCCAGCCCCAATGCGGATGCGGCCGCGACAATCGCCAGTCCCAGACCAATACCGGCGGTCGCCGCAAAGCCCGCACGCCTGCCCTCGCTGGCGCTGAGCAAGGCCAGCCAGCCCATATTCGGACCCGGCGTCAGTTCGACCAGCAGAACTACGAGCAGGAAGGAGGGGAGCATCGGGGCGAGCATCGGGTGCTTCTATCGGGATTGGCCGGTGGCGGGAAGTGGTTGAAAGGCTTTGCGAAGAATATTTAACAGTTTCAGCCCGTCCTGCCGGTGTTGGCTGGCATCCAAGCTAATAGTGATTTAGCCATGCCTTATGAGATGCGCCTATGTTTATATCATGGCTAACAAGCCGTTTGGCACGCTTTACATTGGAGTGACATCCGATTTGCCGGCGCGAATATTCCAGCACAAGAATGGAACGGGTTCGGATTTTTGTCGCGAACATGGATTGGATCGTCTCGTCTATGAAGAAGAATATGATTCTCCTTATGAAGCAATAGCGCGTGAGAAAGCGATGAAGGCGTGGAAGCGGAGATGGAAAACCGACCTGATTATCAAGGCCAATCCCAAATGGGATGATTTATGGGATGTGATCAATAGTTAATGTCGCGGACGCACTCGGTCGTGCCAGCGACGGCTGGCATCCAAACCAATGGTGCAATGAGGAAACAACCGTCCCTCATTCAAAACGGGTTTAGGCCCCAGCCTGCGCTGGGGCGACAGAGAGGTAACATCGAGGCAAGCTCGTCATGCCAGCGAAGGCCGGCATCAAAACCAATGGTGCAATGAGGAAACAACCGTCCCTCATTCAAAACGGGTTTAGGCCCCAGCCTGCGCTGGGGCGACAGAGAGGCAACATCGAGGCAAGCTCGTCATGCCAGCGAAGGCTGGCATCCAATCCAATGGTGCAATGAGGAAACAGTCGTCCCCCATTCAAAACCGGGTTCGGCCCCAGCCTGCGCTGGGGCGACAGAGCGGTAACATCGAGGCCAACCCGTCATGCCAGCGAAGGCTGGCATCCAAACCAATGATGCGGTGAGGAAACAGTCGTCTCTCATTCAAAACCGGGTTAGGCCCCAGCCTGCGCTGGGGCGACGCCAGTCAACGGCAGCTTTTCGAACAAATCCCGGGAATCAATAAACCCGCTTCTTCGGCTCCACATAGGTCGCTTCGTCGGTCAGTGTGTAATCATGCACGGGGCGATAGCTGATCTCGCTCTTGCCGCCCTTGCCGCCCCAGCCTTCGAAGGTGATGACGGTGTGTTTCATCCATTCCGTGTCATTCCGGTCTTCATAATCTTCGTGCATGTGCGCGCCGCGGCTTTCCTTGCGGTTGGCGGCAGCCTTGATCGTGACCATCGCCTGGCTCATCAGATTGTCGAGTTCGAGCGTTTCGATCAGGTCGGTGTTCCAGATCAGCGAGCGGTCGGTCACGCCAACATCAGCCAGTTTCGCATTGACCTTGTCCATCGCCTCAACGCCCTCGCTGAGCAACTTGTTGTCGCGGAACACAGCGGCATGCTTCTGCATGGTTTTCTGCATTTCGAGGCGCAGGTCCGCGGTCGGGATAGAACCCTTGGCATTGCGGAAATGGTCGAGACGCTGCAACGCCAGATCGGCGCTGTCCTTCGGCAGCGGCTTGTGCGACGCGTTCGGCACCAGCTTTTCCTTGAGCCGGAGACCGGTCGCGCGGCCAAAGACCACCAGATCGATCAGCGAGTTGGAGCCGAGACGGTTTGCACCGTGGACGGAAACACAGGCCGCTTCGCCAACCGAATAGAGACCCGGGACAATCGCGTCCGGATCATCCTTGGTCGGATTGATCACTTCGCCATGATAGTTACAGGGTATGCCACCCATGTTGTAATGAACCGTCGGCACCACCGGCAAAGCTTCGCGGGTCAGGTCGACGCCGGCAAAGATCTTGCCGGTTTCGGTGATCCCGGGCAGCCGTTCGGCCAGCACTTCGGGCGCGATATGGTCGAGATGGAGATAGATATGGTCCTTCTCCGGCCCGACGCCACGGCCCTCCCGGATTTCGGTGGCCATGCAGCGTGAAACCACGTCGCGGCTGGCCAGATCCTTGGCGCTCGGCGCATAGCGTTCCATGAAACGCTCGCCCTCGCTGTTGGTCAGATAGCCGCCTTCGCCGCGCGCGCCTTCGGTAATCAATACACCCGCGCCGTAGATGCCGGTCGGGTGAAACTGGACAAATTCCATGTCCTGCAGCGGCAGACCTGCGCGCAGCACCATGCCGCCACCGTCACCGGTGCAGGTATGGGCGGATGTGGCGCTGAAATAGCAGCGGCCGGAACCGCCGGTGGCCAGCACCACGGCGTGGCTGCGGAAGCGGTGGATCGATCCGTCCTCGAGGCACAGGGCAATAACGCCCCGGCATTCGCCGTCTTCCATGATCAGGTCGATGGCGAAATATTCGATAAAGAAATCCGCGTCATATTTCAGGCTCTGCTGATAAAGCGCGTGCAGCATCGCGTGGCCGGTCCGGTCGGCAGCAGCGCAGGTGCGCTGTACCGGAGGCCCCTCGCCCATATTCTGCATATGGCCACCGAACGGACGCTGGTAGATGGTGCCGTCCTCATTACGCGAGAAAGGCACGCCGGCATGCTCCAGCTCGTAAACCGCCTGCGGTGCCTCGCGCACCAGATATTCGATCGCGTCTTGGTCACCGAGCCAGTCCGAGCCCTTGACCGTGTCGTACATATGCCATTGCCAGTGGTCGGGCGTGTTGTTGCCCAGCGAAGCGGCGATACCGCCCTGCGCCGCAACCGTGTGCGAGCGGGTTGGAAAGACCTTGGTGATGCAGGCCGTTTTCAGGCCCGATTCCGCAGCGCCCATGGTCGCGCGCAGGCCGGAGCCTCCAGCACCGACAACAACGGTGTCATAGGTATGATCGATGATCTTGTAAGCAGACTGGGTGGATGTGTCGTTCATTATGCTACCACTCCGGTAAAGGCTATTTTAGCGACCGAGAAAATTCCCAGAGCCGCACCGCCGATGGCGAAAAAGTTGAGGAAGAGGATCAGTCCGAATTTGGCGCCATGGTCCGTGACATAATCCTCGATCAGGACCTGCAAGCCGATCCGGATATGCCAGAATATGCTGACCAGCATCAACATCATCGGTACCGCGACCAGCGGCGAGGACAGCCATTCAATCATCAAGCCATGTTCATAATTGGGCAAGCGGATCAGCGAGAACACCAGCCACAGGACCAGCAGCAAATTGCTGACCGCGGTGACCCGTTGCACTATCCAGTGATGCGCGCCTTCTTGCGCCGATCCGAGGCCGCGTACCCGGCCGATATTGGTTCCTGAACCCATGTTCCGATTCCTGTTCTAAAGAATATTCTTGGAAACGATGTAAAGCCACATCGCGCCGGTGGTGATAATCGCGGCCAGAGGCACGGCGATCGACCACATCTTGTTGGTCTGCAATTCATAGCCAGCACCGGCGTCCAGCACGAAGTGGCGCAGTCCGCTATACATATGCTCGAAAAAGGCAAAGCTCATGCCGACCAGAATGATATAGCCAATATAGCCCCAGTTGAACCAGCTGAGAAAATATTCGTAGCTCTCCGGCCCGGCGGAAATCGCGTAAAGCCACCAGACCAGAAGCGGTACGCCAACCAGCGCCATGCCGTCACCGGTGACCCGATGGAGAATGGACACCAGCATATGCGGGCCCCATTTATACACCTGCAAATGCGGTGAAAGCGGTCTGTTCGATGCTGAACCTGATACGCCGGACATTATATTCCCCTGAACAATATCTCCGGGTCATGCCGGAGTCTTTGAAATCGAACCATTCCCTTAGCGAAAAGCACGTCTCATGCAAACCGGATGCACCCGATTTAGACATTTTATTAGTGCCAGTTCCTGCAGTGCCAATTGAAATCACGAAATTTGCATCATCCATGGACGCGCGCGCCTTGTGGTTCTAGTCAATCCGGCATGAGCGATACACAAACACATATATTGGTGACCGGAGCCAGCCGCGGCATTGGCGAGGCCATCGTCGAATCACTGGACCGCGACAAGGTCACCGCCGTTGGCCAGAGCACGACGGGCGCAAACGGCCTGCTCGCGGCTGATTTCTCTCGGAACGGCGCAGCTTCGAGTCTGTGGACAGAGGCGCTGGACCGGCTCGACGGCCGTATTGATGTCCTGATCAACAACGCCGGCCTGTTCCAGCCCAATCCGATTGCCGCCGACGACTGGCTGGAAAGCTGGAACCGGACGATGACGATCAACCTGACGGCCTCCGCAGAACTTTGCCGCCTCGCAGTTCTGCATTTTCAGGAGCGCGGCACTACGGGCCGGATCATCAATATCGCCAGCCGCGCCGCCTATCGCGGCGACAGCCCCGACCATTGGCATTATGCCGCGTCCAAGGCCGGTATGGTGGCGATGACCAAGACCATCGCCCGAGCCTATGCCAAGGACGAGATACTGGCCTTCGCCATCTGCCCCGGCTTCACCATGACCGGCATGGCGGAAGAATATCTGGAAAGCCGCGGCGGTGACAAATTGCTCGCCGACATCCCGCTCGGCCGGGTCGCCCAGCCGGAAGAAATCGCCGAAATCGCGCGGTGGTGCGCATTGGATGCTCCGCCCAGCATGACCGGTGCGGTGCTCGACGCCAATGGCGCGAGCTTTGTAAGATGATCCAGCGCGAACTGCTCGACACGGCGGCCATTCCGGGCGGCGGCGAACTCCGACTGTTCCGCCGCGAACTCAAGGGCGCGGACGAATATTCGATCATGCTCGGCCGGATCGAACTGATGAACAGCAGGCTCAGCGGATCGGAAGAAGCGCTGGCCACCCTCGCCTGCAATCGCCTCGGGGTGAAAAATCCACGGATATTGATCGGCGGCTACGGCATGGGCTTCACCTTGCGCGCCGCTCTGTCGGTCCTGCCGCCACAGGCGCATGTCGAAGTGGTCGAACTGATCCCCGCCATCGTCAAATGGGCGCGCGGTCCGATGGCTGATCTGTCGCAGAAATGTCTCGACGACAGCTGTGTGACCATCACGAGCGGTGATGTCTGCGATGTCATCAGCAAGGCAGACCGGGAATATGATGCCATATTGCTGGATGTCGACAACGGCCCCGATGGCCTCACCCACGAAGCCAATGACCGGCTCTACAGCATGGCGGGACTGGCGACGGCCAAGAAGGCGCTGCGCTCCAACGGCATATTGGCAATCTGGTCGAGCGAAGGCGATAGCAGATTCACCGCGCGCCTGCACAAGTCCGGCTTTGCGGTCGATGTGAATAGCGTCCCCGCTCGCAGCAATGGCAAAGGCGCCAAACATACGATCTGGCTGGCGTCGAACCGCTAGCCGAAATTCCAGCCCTCAAAAGTGGATATCTAATGCCACAAAACTCACCAGACCGGCGATCGCCAGAACAATACTGCTCGCGGCCAGGGCGATGACCGCAGACCTTCCCTTTTTCCAGCCAGCGGTGAAACCGGCCACGCCGGTCTTGAACAGCATATTGGCCAATACCGTCATCGCCAGCACGAAGCCGGCCAGATTCGACAAAATCGTGCCCGGCGGCAGGGCGCCAAGCGTAATGATCGCGGCATCGACGTCAAATGACCCCATGATCAGAACCAGATAGGCAATGCCACTGGTGCCGAACTCGGCCTCCGCCCATCGCGCGGCCAGCGACATTGCCGCAACCGTAAGGGCGAAAAAGAAAGCGGGCAGCAACCGCACGGGATTGCGCGTCTCGACGCTCTTGTCGGTTTTGGCAGCCCCGCTGCTGCGCAGCAAAAACAAGCCGATGATCGCCGCCACCAGCGCGGCAGGGGCGAGGATCATCGCCAGCGGCACAAAGGCAAATCCCGCGAGTATGAAGGTCAGCAGCAGCACACGGACATACATGACCGCCGAAGCCAGAGCGATACCGGCCGACAATGTGCGGATATTACTGCCATCACCGCGCAAGCTCTGGGCCAGCGATGCGGTTACCGCGGTGGAACTATAGGCACCGCCGATAACCGCGGTCACCACGGTCCCGTGGGCCTCGCCAAATATCCGGTTGGCGACATAGCCGGCGAAAGACAGGCCGGTGACCAATATGACAACAAACCATAATTGTTGCAGGTTGAAGGCCTCATAGGGCCCGAAATCGCGGTCCGGTAGAAATGGCAGAACCGCCAGAGCGATCAGGGCAAAGCGGATCATCACATTGATATCGGTCGATCCGAGCTTGCCCAGGAACCCGTGGAGTTCCGACCGCATCGACAATAGCCCTGTAACAATCGCGGCCCCGGCCATGGCCAGCGCCGGATAGCCGCTCCCCGCCACCAGACCGAGGCAGAGCGTCAATAGCGAGACCACGAAATTGGTGATGCTGCGCCCGTCCGGCTCGTGGATGGTTCTGGCGTGGCTGAAGCCCAACATGATCACGATCCCGGCAAGCAGGATCGCCGCCATTATCAGGTTGAGGCTTTGCGCAATCAGCGCGACCAGACCGCCCAGGCCGGCGATCAGGCCGAAAGTCCGAATGCCGGCGACCCGGGCGCCCTTGCGCTCGTCCCGCATCGTCCATCCGCGCTCGACACCGATCAGCAACCCGGTCGCCAAGGCAATTGCAAGGTCGCGGTAGATCAACCACTCGCCGGAAATATCTGTCAGCATGGCCAATAAAATATCCCGTGGCGGAATTCGGATTCTTTTTCGATCATAATATCTTAGTGATGCTCAGGATAGCGATTGCCCATTCGTAATTGCCCTTAGGAAGCCGCAAAACAAGTTTCAGAACCATGACTGTAACGGCCTGAGGCATTTGGCAAAAGCAGTCTTTCCGTCCATGTGAACGGAAATTCAGGCCCGGGCACCAGATCCACGATGATGAACGGCAATATGCGTCAAGGTAACTTTCCCGTCTCACGACGCTAGTAAAAGCCCGCTTGCTCCGCTAACGGCTGCCGATGCTTAATTTCAGTAATATAACCGTGCGCCTCGGCGGCACTGTGATCCTTGATGGTGCGACCGCTGCACTGCCCCCTGGCGCGCGCGTCGGGATGATCGGCCGCAATGGCGCCGGCAAATCGACCCTGATGAAGGTCATTGCCGGATTTCTCGAGCCCGACGACGGCAGCGTCGACATGCCCAAGGACGCCCGGATGGGCTATATTGCCCAGGAAGCACCGGCCGGACAGGACAGCCCTCTCGACACCGTGCTGGCGGCCGATGTCGAACGCGCATCCCTGCTGGCCGAAGCCGAAACCGCGAGCGACCCGCACCGGATCGGCGAAATTCACGAACGGCTGAACATGATCGAGGCCCATAGCGCCCCGGCGCGTGCAGCCAAGATTTTGATCGGTCTTGGCTTTGACGAAACGGCGCAGCAACAGCCGATGGACAGTTTCTCCGGTGGCTGGCGGATGCGCGTGGCGCTGGCGGCTCTGCTATTCTCGCAACCGGAAGTTCTGCTGCTCGACGAACCCTCGAACCACCTCGACCTCGAAGCGACCCTGTGGCTGGAGAATTTCCTGACCAGCTATCAGGCGACAATATTGGTGATCAGCCACGAACGCGATCTGCTCAACAATGTGGTCGATCATATCCTCCATCTGCAGCACGGTACGACGACGCTCTACCCCGGCGGCTATGACGCGTTCGAGAAACAGCGGGCCGAACGGCAGGCACAGCTCGCCTCCTCGCGCGAGAAACAGATTGCCCAGCGCGAGAAGCTCGAATCCTTTGTCTCCCGCTGGGGTGCCAAGGCGCATAGCGCCAAACAGGCACAGAGCCGGGTCAAGGCCCTCGCCCGCATGGAGCCGATTGCCGCCGCGATCGACGATCCATCGCTCAGCTTTCATTTCCCCAGCCCGGCAGAGCTGAAACCGCCGCTGATCACTCTCGACGACGCATCGGTTGGCTATGGCGACAATATCATCCTCTCCGGCCTCAACATGCGGCTGGACCCGGATGATCGCACCGCATTGCTTGGGCGGAACGGCAACGGCAAGACCACGCTCGCCCGACTCCTCGCCAGCCAGCTCGAGCCGAAAAAGGGCGCGATCAACAAGTCGGGCAAGCTGACCGTAGGCTATTTCACCCAATATCAGGTCGAGGAACTGGATACGTCCGACACGCCGCTTGAGCATATGACCCGGCTGATGAAGGATGCCAAGCCGGGGGCCGTGCGCGCGCAGCTCGGGCGTTTCGGCTTTTCCGGCGACAAGGCGACGATCAAGGTCGGCAAGCTGTCCGGCGGCGAACGCGCCCGCCTCGCGCTGGCGATGATCACCCGCGATGCGCCGCATCTGCTGATCCTCGATGAGCCGACGAACCACCTCGACGTCGATGCGCGCGAGGCGCTGGTCCACGCGCTCAACGAATATAGCGGCGCCGTCATATTGGTCAGCCATGACCGCCATATGCTCGAGCTGACCGCCGACCGGCTGGTAATGGTCGACAGCGGCAAGGCAGAGGAATTTGCTGGCACGCTCAAGGACTATACCGACTTCGTCCTCGGCAAGAACCAGCCCGGATCATCGAGCGGCAAGGCCAGTGGCGGCAACCGCAAGGAAGAACGCCGCGCGGCTGCCGAACGGCGCAAGCAGCAAGGAGAATTGCGCAAGACCATCACCGCGTCGGAAAAGCAGATGAAAGTCCTCGGCGAGGAAGTTTCCGCGATAGACCGTGCGATGTTCGATCCGGCCTCCGCCGATCCGAAACACGCCGACCTGTCGATGACCGACCTGATGAAGCTGCGCGCCGAAACCCGGGACAAGCTCGACGCAGCCGAAGCCAGATGGATGGAAGCCAGCGACCAGCTCGAACAGGATAATGGCAATGGCTGATCGGGCGCTGCTTTGACCACGACCTGGAAAGTCTCGCTCCCCTGCACCCGCGCCGAAGCGGACCTGCTCGCGGAGGACCAGCTGTTCATTGCGGGCAGTGATTCCACCCCGACGATCGTCGCCAGTGAAAGCGACAGCAAGCGCCCCGACGAATGGATGATCGACGTCTATTGCCAGGTCGAGCCGGACGCCGCGCTGATAGCCAATCTTCTGCAATTGTCACCTTCTGCCCAAGCGGCTTCTTTCAAGCCGGTCGTACAAATGCTCGATGATGAAGACTGGGTAACGCTGAGCCAGCAAGGCCTCGAGCCGCTGCGCGCCGGTCGTTTCCATGTCCATACGTCGAGCGACCAGCCGTCCGCCGATCCGAAGCTGACCAACCTCCGCATCGATGCCGGACAGGCCTTTGGCACCGGTCATCATGAAACCACCATGGGCTGCCTGCAAAGCCTCGACCGGCTCAAGCGCACCGGCCACCGCTATCGCAATATCGCGGACGTCGGCACCGGTACCGGCCTGCTCGCATTTGCCGCCCACCATCTCTGGCCCGACGCCAAAATCATCGCCAGCGATATCGATCCGGTCGCGGTCACGGTCACCGGGGAAAATGCCGACCAGAATGCGATCCCGCTGGGCAATGGCCGCAGCCAGATCCGGCTGGTCCAGAGCAACGGCCTCGATCATCCGGCGCTGAAGCAGCGCGCACCCTATGACCTGATTATCGCCAATATACTCGCGGGTCCGCTGGTCGCTCTCGCCCCGCAGATAGCTGCCGCATCAACCGCCGGTACAGTGCTCCTGCTCGCCGGATTGCTCAGCCGCCAGAAAACCGAAGTCGTCCGCGCCTATGTCCGCGAAGGATTTCGCCTGCGACACACGCAACTGGACAATGAATGGCCGAGCCTGACTCTGGTCAAATCAAAAAAATATGGCTGGCGCCGCAAAGCCCACCAGAGAAAATCGCCGCTGGCACCGGATTATTTCGGGGAGATTTAGGGTTCTCCTGCGAAAGGCAAGGCGAGACACATGACCCGCGATGCGGTCCATCTACCAGATTTGCGGTCGGAGGTGGTTCAAGTATAGTTCACCGATAGCCGGATTGTCTTGAACCAGAAAAACGCCCCCCAGCTCCCGTCATGCCAGCGAAGGCTGGCATCCAAACCAATGGCGGCCAGACTAGAACACTCTCCCTCATTCACAATCGGGCTGGGCCCCAGCCTGCGCTGGGGTAACAGAGATAAAAATGATCATGCCGCCGACTCCCGAAAACCGCTTTCCTACACCCGACCCGATCGCTTATTATCTCCACGGCTCCCGCGATACGCAGGAAACAGGCTCTTTGACATTCTGAAAAAGGACAGCGGAGATGGCTAATGTCGGAATAGTGCGTCCGAACCGGTTCGATTGGAAGGTCACACTCGACTCCCGGCTGCCGTCCAGCGAAGGCAGGAAATCTGCGGCTTCAGGGCAAAAGTCACAGAAAATAAAACCGGCCCATGCTGTAAAGTTTCGGCGTGACGCAATATGGTTAGCGCTCGCACGAAGCCACAAAGGCTGGAACTCTGCGCACAATTCTTGGCGACTTCGTGGCTTCGCGTGAGTCCAATGCAGGCGTTCCCCACGGATCGCAATATCAATGACAGGCGCAACAATCCCAAGCCTGTTCCCCTGCGAAGGGCAAAGCGAGGCGCGTGACTCGCTTTACGGTCCATCCAGGACCAGTCCGTCTAAACGTCATTTCGGGAGATGGATATCTGCCTACGCAGATACACACACAATCAAACAACCACAGCTTCCCCAGCCTGCGACCGCGCATAGTCCTGCGTTCCCTCGGTCAGCACCTCGTCACTCTCGATAATTTCGGCAATCTTGATGACCGGCAGATCGGCAATCCGGTCATAAACCGGCTTGAAATCCGTCTCCACCGTCACTCGCAACAATTCATCCAGGCTGGGAATGACGAAATAATTCTGCTGATAATCGTCGATCCGGTACTCGGTGCGCAGCACCCGTTCGAGGTCGAACATGATCCGGTTGGGGCTGGGATCATCAAGCGCAAACACGCTCTCGCCATAGCTGGAAACAATGCCCGCGCCATAGATGCGCAGGCCTTCCGCTTCCCGGATCAGACCGAATTCCACGGTATACCAGTAAAGCCGCGCCAGCTGCTTGAGCGTGCCATATTCCAGCGCCCGCAATCCCCCGCGCCCGTAAGCGGCCATATAGTCCCCGAATCTCTGGTCGGCGAGCATCGGCACATGGCCGAAGACATCGTGGAAAATATCCGGTTCCTGCAGATAGTCGAGCTGGTCGCGCCGCCGGATGAAATTGCCGGAGACAAAGCGCCGGTTGGCAAGATGGTCGAAAAACACGTCATCGGGTACCAGTCCGGGAACCGCGACAACCTGCCATCCCGTGGCATCCATCAAGATCCGGTTGAGCTCCTCGAAATCGGGAATGCCGGGCCGCGACAGATTCAATATGTCGATGCCGTCGAGAAATGCCTGCGCCGCCCGGCCCGGCAGCATCTTCTGCTGGCGGGCGAATAATATGTCCCAGGTTTCATGGTCTTCGGCCGTATAGCTCTGCCAGTCCTGATCGATCGTCCAGTCCGCATTTGCGTGCGGTGGCGGCTTGTCATAGACATGGGTTTCGGTGTCGGTTTCGGTTTCGGGGGTGCTTAGCATGACCGCATCTTACAGCAAAAAAGGTTTCCATGGCAACTAGCTCGCTCAAATGGCTGAAACGGACGGTCGTTGCGCTGGGCACCGTCATCATCCTTTATCTGCTGGCGGCGCTGGGCGGCAGCCTGCTGCCCGCCAACCAGGACTGGCAAAGCCCGGATGACGGCATCGAACTGTTCATCGAAACCAACGGCCTGCACAGCGGAATCATCATGCCGGTCTGGAGCGACGTCCACGACTGGACGCCTTTGATCCGTCCCGAGCACCTAGCGGACCCATCTCAATATGGCAGCCATGTCCTGATCGGCTGGGGTCATGAAGGTGTCTATCGCAACGCTCCCCGATGGACCGGACTCCGCCCCGCCGACGCCCTCAGCGCAATCTGGGGCAGCGACGACGTACTTATCCACGTCTACCACCTGAAATATCCACAGGCTTATCCCTATTACCGCCGCCGCCTGAAAGTCAGCGAGGCCGAATATCGGAAAATCGCGGCGGCGATCGAAGAACGTTTTGCTCTGGACGACCATTATCGCTCCCAACCGTCGCCCGGCTATGGCGAGGACGATCTATTCTATCAGGCCAACGGCCACTACAGCGCCTTCTACACCTGCAACAACTGGACCAGCGACGTCCTGCAGCAGGCCGGTATCCGCACCGGACGCTGGACCCCGTTCCAGGGCGGCGTGATGCGCTGGTTTCCTGAAAGCATGGATTGAGCCGATCATGACGAACCGAATGATAAAGCCCCTCCTTTTCAAAGGAGGGGTTGGGGTGGTTTCTCTCCTCCGAGAACCGCGCTACCCGGCACCCATATCCTGCAAGCCCGCCCGATCCCTGATCATCACCCAAGCATAGCCCGGCTCGATCATCCCCGCCTGTTCCAGTTTCGCCACGGCCTTGCCCAGCGACACCCGGGAGACGCCGACCAGATCGGCCATCTCCTGCTGGGTGACGGCGATCCTCGCGCCGTCCTCCTGGTCGCCGCACAACTGCAACAGCGCCAGCGCCAGCCTTTGCGGCACCGACAGGCTGCGGCTATATTCGATCAGATTGAACACCTCCTGCACCGTCAGCGCCATCGTCTTGAGCAGCAGCCCGATCACCGCCGGATCGGAGTCCATCAGGCTCTGCAGCTCGCTCTCCCCGATCCGGATCAGCCGGCAATCACTGCCGGCAATCGCATCCACCGTCCGCGGAAATTCGCCCATGAAGGCCAGTTCGCCAAATGTATCGCCCGCGCCAATCAGCGCAAACAAAGTCAACCGGCCATCCATACCATAGCGCCCGACCTGCACCGATCCCGTTTCGATAAACCAGAATTCCTTTGCCTGGTCGCCGCGCTGCTGGATGATCTGGCCCCTGGCAAAATTGCGCACCTGCCCCCGCGCGAGCAAATCGCGGCGGATAGCCTCGGGGAGCGCTTTAACAAAACCGGTCCCGGCGATTGGTGCGGGCGCGTTCATAAGCAATATCGTAAATGATAACCAGTTTGCATTTCTGATCAATTAAATCGGCTAGGGAAGATCTGCAAGCAATCCTCTGGGAGAGACACCATGCGTCCTGAGCTACTGGCGATCACTGGAATATTCCTCGTCTTCGGCCTGCTGGAATTTTTCCGCACCCGGCTGTTCAGCAAACCGGAACAGACCCGCGACGACGCGCTGGTCGAAATTATCGGCTCCTTCGTATTGCTGGTCATCACCCAGCCCGGCATCATCCTCGCAGCGCAGCTCGTCCTCGGCAATGTCGCCCCGCAATGGCAGGGCGCGCTGGCCAATATCCCCCTGATCGCCGCGATCGGACTGTTTCTGGTCTTCGACGACATGATGCAATATTTCTGGCACCGGCTCTCGCACAGCGTGCCCTTTCTCTACAATCTCCACCGCTCGCACCATAATGCGCGCTACATGAGCGTCCGCCTCGTCTACCGGAACAATATCTTCTATTATCTGACCATGCCGAGCCTCTGGTTTTCCGGGGCCTTGATCTATCTTGGCCTCGGTTGGGTCTATGTCGGTTATATCATCGTCAAGATGGCGGTGATCGTCGGCGCGCACAGCGATGTCGCCTGGGACGCAAAGCTCTACCGGATCAAATGGCTGTCCCCGGTCATGTGGCTGGTCGAGCGCACCATTTCGACCCCGGCCACCCACCATGCCCATCACGGCCGCCACAAGAGCGACGGCGTGACCCATTACAAGGGCAATTTCGGAAACCTGCTATTCTTCTGGGACGTGCTGTTCGGCACCGCCCATATCACCCGCCGCTACCCCGACAGCTATGGCGTGGAAAATCTCGCACCAGCCACTTTGGGTCAGCAACTCGCCTGGCCGATCTTTCCAGAAAATAAGGAAGGCGGCCACGGCGTAAAAGAGCTCGCAGCAGTCGAAGCGAGCGCCAAGGCATAATCCCATCATGGGGAGGGAATTTTCGGGAATATACCCGAATTTGGAAGGAAAGAACTGGGTTTCCCTTCTCCCGTGAGGGAGAAGGATACAGAGCTTTATCGCTTTAGCGATTAGGCGGCGTTGGATGAGGGTGTTCTGTCCTCTGGAGCGCAGAACACCCTCATCCAGCTGCGACTAGGCAGTCAAGCTGCCAAGTCTGCGCATCCTTCTCCCTCACGGGAGAAGGGGTTGGATTGCATGTAATGATGCCTTTCGGTTGAGAGTTATCGATCAACGGGATCAGTGCCAATAATCAATCGCGTTAACCCGCCGCTTTCACAATCTCGGCCCAGGCCGCTTCGTCGATCACCTCGATACCCAGTTCAGCCGCCTTCTTCGCCTTTGACCCTGCCCCCGGTCCTGCGACCACCAGATCGGTTTTCGTGCTGACCGAGCCCGAAGCCTTGGCCCCCAGAGCCTCGGCCTGCGCCTTGGCTTCGTCGCGGCTCATCGTTTCCAGCTTGCCGGTGAAGACGACGGTCTTGCCGGCGACCGCGCTGTCGCGGGTCTCGACGATATAGTCGGGCGGCGAGACCTCGCTCAGCAGATCATCCCAGACGGCGCAATTATGCGGTTCGTGGAAGAAATCGGCCAGCGCCTGCGCCACGGTCGGCCCGACCCCGTCAATCGATGTAATCTCCGCCCAGGCCGCATTGCCCGCTTCTGTCCCGGTGATATCAGGCGCAAGTCCCCCGTTCGTGTCGAGCGAAGTCGAGACACCCTGCCCAGCATCACCGTCTCTCAACTGCGCTCGAGACGAACGGTATTTTTCCGATTCCTGCGCAATCTCTGCAATTTCCCGCAACCGCGGCAAAGTCATGAAATTCTTCAACAAATCCTTTGCCGTCACCGTGCCGATATGCCTTATACCCAGACCAAACAGCAATCGTGCCGCATCCGGCTCCCGCTTTTTTTCCACAGCCGCCAACAGATTATCCACAGACTTTTCCTGCCAGCCTTCACGCGCCAATATTTCCGCACGATGGTCCCGCAACCGGAAAATATCGGCAGGGCTTTCCAGCCAGCCCGCTTCGATAAATTCGGCGATGCTTTTCTCGCCCAGCCCATCGATATCCAGCGCCACCCGCGAGACAAAATGGACCAGCCGCTGGAACCGCTGGGCCGGGCAGATAAGGCCGCCGGTACAGCGCACATCGACCTCGCCTTCCTCGGCCACCGCTTCGCTGTCGCAGATCGGGCAATGGTCGGGGAATTGGTAGGGTTCGCGCTGTTCGTTGCGGGTCAGGTTCTCGACCACCTGCGGGATCACGTCCCCGGCCCGCTGGATCACCACCCGGTCGCCGGGCCGCACGCCGAGCCGCTCGACTTCGTCGCGATTGTGCAGCGTCACATTGGACACCACCACGCCGCCGACCGTCACCGGTTTCAGACGGCCAACCGGGGTCAGCTTTCCGGTGCGCCCGACCTGGATATCGATGCTCTCCAGCGTCGTCTGCGCCTGTTCCGCCGGGAATTTATGCGCAATCGCCCAGCGCGGCGCCTTGGCGACAAAACCGAGCCGTTGCTGCCAGTCGAGCCGGTCGACCTTGTAGACCACCCCGTCGATATCATAAGGCATGTCCGCGCGCTCGGCCTCGATATGGCGATAATGGGCCAGCATCTCGTCGAGCGTTTGAAAGCGCCGGACCAACGGCGAAACCGGCACGCCCCAGCTTTCAATCGCCTTCATGACATCAAAAGCCGTTTCGCCGGGTACTTCGCTATGCACGCCCCAGCCATGCGCCCAGAATTTAAGCGGCCGCTTGGCGGTGACATTGGCATCCTTCTGCCGCAGCGAACCGGCGGCGGCGTTGCGCGGATTGGCAAACTGGCGGATTTTCTCCGGATCGAACTCAACCCCCTTGGCCTCGGCATCGGCCCTGCCCTCGTCCATCAGCCGCTCGTTCAGTCCGGCAAAATCGGCCTTGGCCATGTAGACCTCGCCGCGGATCTCGAAGAGATCGGGGATGGCGTGGGAATTGCCGTTCGTGTCGAGCGAAGTCGAGACACCTGTTCCCGCCTCACCGTCTCTCGACTGCGCTCGAGACGAACGGAGAGATTGCGGAATATCCTCAATCATCCGCACATTGGCGGTCACATCCTCGCCCACCTGCCCGTCGCCGCGCGTCGCCGCCAGCACCAGCTCGCCCTTCTCGTAGCGCAGCGAACAGGACAATCCGTCAATCTTGTCCTCCGCCGTCACCGCCACCGGCGCGCCCTCGTCCAGATTCAAAAACCGCCGCACCCGCGCCAGCCATTCGGCGATATCCTCGTCCGAAAAGCCGTTATCGAGGCTCATCATCCGCTGCTCGTGCTTCACCTTCGACAAAGGCGAAGCCGCCACCGCCGCCCCGATCAGCCTGTTCGGACTATCCTCCCGCACCAGATGCGGAAAAGCCTCTTCCAGTTCGTTATTCCGCCGCACGAGCGCGTCATAATCCGCGTCGGAAATCTCCGGCGAATCTTCGGCATGGTAAAGCTTGTTATGCTTCGCAATCTTCCGCGCCAGGCGCATCAGTTCGTTAGCGGCATCGGCTTCGGAGAGTTTTTTAACCGGAATAGCGGTCACAAAAAGCCCCTCCTCTTCAGAGGAGGGGTTGGGGTGGTGGCGATGCTCTTGCATCGCTCGCCTAGCGACAAGCGGCACCGAACCACCCCAACCCCTCCTTTGAAAAGGAGGGGCTTGAGAGACAGTTCCCGAACCAGCACTCAAACCCCCTCCAGCAACCGGTCCGCCTGCGCCCTCGCCTCATCGGTCACATCCGCACCGGACAGCATCCGCGCAATTTCCTGCCGCCGGCCCTCGTCATCCAGCGCGCGGACATCGGTGCGCGAAACCGTGCCGCTGAGCGACTTGTTGATCAGCATATGCGCGTCGCCCTTGGAGGCGACCTGCGGGCTGTGGGTCACGACGAGCAGCTGCGCGCCCTGCGAAAGCCGCGACAGGCGGTCGCCGATCGCCGAGGCCACCGCGCCGCCGACGCCGCGGTCGACTTCGTCAAAAATGATCGTTTTCAGACCATATTCTTCCGCCAAGGCAACTTTCAGGGCCAGAATGAACCGGGAAAGTTCACCTCCGGACGCAATTTTGCCGAGAGGCGCAAGCGGCGCGCCAGGGTTGGTCGAGATCAGAAATTCGATCCGGTCCATTCCCCCTTTATTCCAATGCTCTTCGGGCAATAGTTCAAGCAAAGTCTCAAATCTGGCTGCATCCAGCTTGAGCGGTGCCAATTCGTCGGCAACCGCCTTGTCGAGCGCCTTCGCCGCCTTCGCCCGCCGCGCCCGCAACGCTTCCGCCGCCGCAATGTAGGATTTCTTCGCACCGTCCAAAGATGCTTCCAAATCTTCCAATGTTCTGCCGCCATCGCTGATCGCCGCCAGCCTGTTCTGCAGATCATTCAGCAGATCCGACAGCTTGTCCGGTTCGACCCGATGCTTGCGCGCCAGTCCCCTGAGATCGAACAGGCGGGTCTCCATATCGTCGAGCCGCTGCGGGTCGAAACTCAGCGCAGCAGCCGCTTCGTTGAGCTTGTCCTCGGCTTCGCTGGCGTCGATAATCGAGCGGTCGAGCGACTCCAGCGCCTCGCCGAGCAACGGGTGGCCTTCGGAAATCATGTCGAGCCGCCGTGCTGCCGCCCGCAGCGAGGCGAGCCCGCCGTTGGAACCGTCAAAAGCCGCGCGAATCGCCTCGAGATCGCCGGTCAGCTTCTCGCCCTTCATCATCGTCGCCCGTTCCAGCGCCAGTTCTTCCTCCTCGCCCGGTTGCGGGGCAAATTTGGTAAGTTCTGCGACACTGTGCTCAAGATAATCGCGGTCCTGTTCCGCCGCTTCCTGATCCTGCTTCGCCTGCTCCAGCGCCGTCTTCGCGGCCTGCCAAGCCTCATAGGCATCGCGGACCACATTGCCTTCGACACCGGCGAAAGCATCGAGCAACGCCCTGTGTCCCTTGGGATTGATCAGGCCGCGATCGTCATGCTGGCCATGGATTTCAATCAGCTGCCCGCCAACTGTGCGAAGCAGGGTAGCCGAACAGGGCTGATCGTTGATGAAGGCGCGGCTGCCGCCATCGGCCTTGACCGAGCGCTTGATGATCAGCGGCTCGCCGTGTTCGATTTCGATATCATTTTCGGCGAGTGTGGCGGCCAGCTTGCTGCCCTTGGCGGGCGACTCAAAACTGGCGGTAACCTGGGCTTTTTCCGTGCCCTGCCGGACGAGTCCGCTATCCGCCCGATTGCCGAGCGCCAGTCCCAGACTGTCGAGCAGGATAGACTTGCCCGCCCCGGTCTCTCCGGTCAGCACCGTCAGGCCCGACCCGAATTCCAGGTCGAGCGCCTCGATCAATACAATATCGCGAATGGAAAGGGACTGCAGCACAATCCCCTCTTAAAACACGTTTACTCTAGCTGCAACGGATTGCAGCATACGTGCTTCTAAGTGGCCCCGTGCTTGTTGACGAGGTCATAAGCGCGCTCGTACCATTTTGTGCCGGGATAGTTGGCACCCAGCACGGCGGCAGTGTTTTTCGCTTCTGTCGGAACACCCAGCGCAAGATAGGATTCGGTCAGCCGCATCAGCGCTTCCGGCGTATGGGTGGTGGTCTGATATTTCTCGATCACGGTGCGGAAGCGGATGGTTGCGGCGAGCCATTTGCCGCGGCGCTGGTAAAAACGGCCGATTTCCATTTCCTTGCCGGCCAGATGGTCATTGACCAGATCCATTTTCAGCTGGGCGTCGGCGGCATAGCGCGTATTCGGATAGCGACGGGATACCTCGCCAAGAGACGCCAGCGCCTGTTCGGTGATCTTCTGGTCGCGACTCACATCGCTGATCTGTTCATAATAGCAGAGCGCGATCAGATAATAGGCATAGGCCGCGTCCTTGTTCCCCGGGTGAATCGACAGGAAACGACGCGATGATTCTATCGCCTTGTTGTAATCAGCGGCAAGATAATAGCTGAATGCGCTCATCTGCTGCGCACGACGGGCCCATGGCGAATAGGGATGCTGGCGCTCGACTTCATCGAAAAGCGCCGCTGCTATCTTGTACTCACCACGATCGAGGCGGTCTTTTGCTGCATTATATAGCGTGTTGACGTCGCGGGCGACGTATCTTGTGTCGGTACCACTACCGCCGCCGCCTCCCCCTAGCAAAGCACAACCGGAAAGTAGCGAAGCGGAGAGACCCAATACGGCCCATTTGAGAATGTGTTTTTTCATATGGCAGACCTCTTAACCGCTTGTTTTCATCCAGCCAAGAACAAAGCATAAAAAGCCGCTGGAGCCGATCAATACTCCCTGTTCTGTTTCAGCTTTACCAGACATTAATCGGACGATGCAGCCGGAAATATTCCGGGCAAAGAAAAGGGCCCGGATCGCTCCGGGCCCCTTCCTGATTGATTTTGCGAAAATCTAGTCTTCGGTGATCGAAGCAGGCAATGGAATATCGCCGCCTTCATCCTTCGGACCGTCATTGTTCCGGCCACGTCCGCCGCCGTCACGGCCACGTCCGCCACCGTCGCGTCCGCGACCACCGCCGCCACCAGCGCCGTCACGGCGTGGTCCACGAGGCTTGTCACCGCGTGGTTCGCGTGCAGGACGGGTGTCCTCCAACTCTTCACCGGTTTCTTGATCGACAACCCGCATCGACAGGCGAACCTTGCCGCGCTGATCGATTTCGAGGACCTTGACCTTGACTTCCTGGCCTTCGCTCAGTTCGTCAGAGACCTTCTCGACACGCTCATTCTTGATTTCGGAGACGTGGACGAGACCGTCCTTGCCGCCCATGAAATTCACGAACGCGCCAAAGTCGACGAGGTTCACGACCTTGCCGTCATAGACTTTGCCGACTTCGGCTTCTTCGACAATGCCCTTGATCCATGCGATGGCCGCATCGATCTGGGATTTGTCGGAAGAAGAAACCTTGATCAGGCCTTCGTCGTCAATATCGACTTTCGCACCGGTTTCGGCAACGATTTCGCGGATCACCTTGCCGCCGGTACCAATAACTTCACGGATCTTCTCTTTGTTGATCTGCAAGGTTTCGATGCGCGGAGCATGTTCCGACATTTCAGTCCGGGTGCCGCTGAGCGCCTTGCTCATTTCACCGAGGATATGAGCGCGACCGCCACTGGCCTGTTCCAGAGCAGACTTCATGATTTCCTGCGTAATGCCGGCTACCTTGATGTCCATCTGCAAGGAGGTGATACCCTTTTCGGTACCCGCAACCTTGAAGTCCATGTCGCCGAGATGATCTTCGTCGCCGAGAATGTCGGAGAGAACAGCGAATTCTTCGCCTTCGAGGATCAGGCCCATCGCGATACCGGAAACCGGACGCGCCAGAGGCACACCCGCGTCCATCATCGCCAGCGAACCGCCACAAACGGTCGCCATCGAGGACGAACCGTTGGACTCGGTAATGTCCGAGAGAACGCGGATCGTGTAAGGGAATTCCTCAACTGTCGGCAATACCGGACGGAGCGCGCGGAAGGCGAGCTTGCCGTGGCCGGTTTCGCGGCGGCTGGTAAATCCGAAACGACCCACTTCGCCAACTGAATAAGGCGGGAAGTTATAGTGCAGCATGAAGTTGGTGTAGCTCAGACCGTCGAGACCGTCGATCATCTGCTCGGCGTCCTTGGTGCCCAAAGTCGTGGTCACAATCGCCTGCGTTTCACCGCGGGTGAACAGAGCCGAACCGTGGGTCCGTGGCAGCAAGCCGACCATCGCTTCGATCGGGCGAACCTGATCGAGCTTGCGGCCGTCGATACGGGTACCGTCCTTGATGATGGCACCGCGAACGATTTCGGCTTCCAGCTTCTTGACCATCTTGCCGGCGGTCATCTGGGTCTGGCCGTCTGCGTCGGCATATTTTTCCTTGGCTTTGTCGCGAACCTTGTTCAGCGCGTCGGAACGCTCTGATTTGTCGGTTTTCTTGTAAGCCGCAGCAATATCTTTTCCGACCAGCTTGCGCAGTTCTTCCTTGATGCCGCTATTGTCATCACCGGCGTCGAGCTGCCAGGGATCTTTCGCAGCCTGTTCAGCCAGATCGATGATCAGGCCGGCAACCTGCTTGGATGCTTCATGGGCAAACGCTACAGCGCCGAGCATGACTTCTTCGGAAAGCTCTTGCGCTTCCGATTCAACCATCATCACTGCGCCCTGGGTAGCCGCTACCACCAGATCGAGTTCGCCTGTGGCAATTTCTTCCATCGACGGGTTCAGCTGATATTCGCCTTCTTTATAGCCAACGCGAGCCGCACCGATTGGTCCCATGAAAGGAACGCCGGAGATGGTCAGCGCAGCAGAAGCTGCAACCATTGCCAGAATGTCGGGCTCGTTGACGCCGTCATAGCTCATCACCTGACAGATTACGTTGATTTCGTTGTAGAAACCTTCGGGGAACAGCGGACGGCAAGGACGGTCAATCAGACGCGATGTCAGCGTTTCTTTTTCCGTCGCACGGCCTTCGCGCTTGAAGAAGCCGCCCGGGATACGTCCGGCAGCTGAGAATTTTTCCTGATAGTGAACGGTCAGCGGGAAGAAATCCTGCCCTTCACGTACCGATTTGGCGGCGGTAACTGCGCACAGTACAACCGTTTCGCCGAGGGTCGCGAGAACCGCGCCATCAGCCTGGCGGGCAATCCGGCCCGTTTCGAGAGTGAGGGTCTGTCCGCCCCATTCCATTTCGACTTTTTTGATATCAAACATTCGTATTTTCCTTTGTCCCGCCTGCCCTATGCAGTGCGGGGGCTTTCTTGTGTCCAGCAATCCGGCTGAACAGCGGTTCGGGGTCATTGTACCCCTTTGCTTGGCCGATTCTCACCTTATTGCAAGAATCTGCCGATCTGCTCCTCCGCCAAGGCGGAAGTCCATCTCCCAGGTTTGCGTAAATCGGCATTCTCTGGAGATGGGCACCTGTTTACACAGATGCACAAAGTGAAAACGGCCCCACTCAGGAGGCCGCCTTCGAAACTCTTATTTCCGGAGACCAAGGTCCTTGATCAACTTGGCGTAACGCGCGACATCTTTCTTGCGAAGATAGTCCAGCAGGCTGCGCCGCTTGTTCACCATCATCAGCAATCCGCGACGAGAGTGATTATCCTTGTGGTGACCTTTGAAATGCTCGGTCAGGTTCACAATACGCTCTGTAAGCACAGCGACCTGAACTTCCGGAGAACCGGTATCGCCTTTGGTCTGGGCGAATTTTGTAATCAGTTCCTGTTTTTTTTCTGCGGTAATCGTCATTATTTCATTCCTTCGAACATCTTTTACATATTGAACCCGCGGACCACCTTTACGGTGCCATCAACCAACTCTGCCAGAGCGACCGGAGAACCTTGATTCTCTGTCGCAAGAAAAAGCCCGTTGAGTGCGGGGTTCCCGATCAAATCCTGCTCGTCCAGCGTTAAGCCTTGCCGAAGCATTCTTGCCTGATCAGGGTCGAGGTCGAAAGCCGGGATGTCGTCCAGCCCCGCCTCAAGTGGCAAGAGGTATTCCTTAATGTCCGCGCCCTTACCAATTTCGTTGAGTTTGTCCAGCGAAATCGCCTGTTTCAGGTTGAACGGACCGGCCTTGGTACGGCGCAACATGGTGACATGTCCGAAAGTGCCAAGCGCCCGCGCAATGTCGCGGGCGAGCGAGCGGATGTAGGTGCCTTTGGAAACCGTGGCGCTGAGAGTGATTTCACCAATTTCCTCCCTGAAGCGAAGCTTCGGGGAGGGGGACCGCGCCGAAGGCGTGGTGGAGGGGCCGGATGGTGCCGCCACCCCTCCACCAGCTAGCGCTGGTCCCCCTCCCCATGCTTCGCATGGGGAGGATATAGTTAGCGAATATATCGTCACCCCCCTGAGCTTCATCTCGACCTCCACCCCTGCCCGCGCCAGATCATAGGCCCGCTTGCCATCAATCTTCAGCGCCGAATATTTTGGTGGAATCTGTTCAATCGGTCCGGTAAATTGCGGCAGAACCGCCTCAACGTCAGCCAGGGACGGCCGGTGGTCGGACGTCTCCGTTACCTCCCCTTCAACATCCAGCGTTTCTGTTTCGCTGCCGAAACCGATCGTAAATTCATAAATTTTGGTAGCATCAAGCATCCGCCCGCAAAGCTTGGTCGCTTCGCCAATCGCGATCGGCAAAACCCCTGTAGCCAGAGGGTCGAGCGTCCCGCCGTGCCCGACTTTCAGCTTGTCCTTACCCTTGCCGAGCAGCCCCGCCTCGCGCAGGTTGCGCTTCACCGCTCCGACGGCTTGCGTCGATCCCAGTTCCAGCGGCTTATCCAATATGATCCAGCCATGGGGCTTTTCCATCGTCAATCTATATCCTGCCTGTAAAGACTAGCTTTTATCGGGATCAAATTCATAACCATCGCCGATATCGTCAAAAAGGATCAGCGGCCTGCGGCTGATCTTGCTCCACACTTCAGGAACATGAGCGTCTTCAATACTGCCGTTTTCGGTTTTTTTGCGCCGCGTCAGATAATTGATGCTGACAATATTCAATGCTCCGGACCCACGATGCACATGATGATTGTCATAGCCGATCAGCCCCAGCTGCCTCCCCTTCAGCCGAAACGAAAATGTCTTGTTGAACATGTCCCAGGCCCCGGCGCTGGACCAAAAACGAATATTTAACCGCATGATGCCCTTGTCGATAGTCAGCGAACCATCCGAGGCGTTGTCAATCGGATCATCGATCATCGCGCCGCCGGTAACGGGGATGATCTGGTCGTTCTGAGCGATCCGTAAATATCCGCCACCCGCTTGTTTTAGCGCCACCAAGATTGTGCGCGGGTTACCGTCATATGGACCTGTACCAAAACCGTTGCCTTCTATGACCAGTTTCGGGTCATTCTGCCGGATGATAAGCGCCAGATCCGGTAGCCCGTCTTTATCCAGATCACCCTCGACGGATTTCTCCAGATACCAGCCATCAGGAACAAAACCTTCGGCTGAGGCAGAATTCAACGGGATCGAAGCAGTGCCGGATTGATCCCCGACATCATCACATGCGATGCTTGCTGTAGTGGCCAGCAGCATCGCCGGGACCAGGATCAAAAGCCTCATCTTCACAAGCTCCACTCTTCCTTGAGCAGTCCGAAAACCGCAGTGTCCCGGACATAATTCGTCCAGGTAATCCGGTTCTTGCGCAGCGTGCCCTCATGCGTCGCACCGAGTTTCAACACAGCCGCCATCGAGCGTTTGTTGCGGGTATCGACACGGAATTCGATGCGGGTAAATCCACAGTCAAAAGCATGCTCTATCATCAGTTTTTTCATGATATCGTTGAACCCGCTGCCCCGGACCGATGGCGCAATATAGGTTCCGCCGATTTCCACCACGCCATGCTGATCGGGATTGATATAGTTGGTCATGCCGACAAGCTTGCGGGTCTCGCGGTTGATCACCGCAAAGCGCACCCAGTTTGTGGTGTCGTGAAAGGCCTGAATCGCCCTGTCGAAATTCTCGTCGAGCATGGAAACCGGGTAAATATCCCAGATATCCTTATCTTCTGCGCAGGCCGCACGCAGCGGTTCGAGATGATGTTCGGCCAGCGGTTCGAGCCGCACAGCCCCTTGTTCCAGCGTTGCCGACAGTTCAACCATTGAGCCGCTCCCGGAAATGCTTGCGGCACAGCGCGATATAGCTTTCATTGCCGCCAATTTCCGTCTGTGCGCCAGCGGCAATGGCCTTGCCTGCTTCATCAATCCGAAGGTTCATCGTCGCCTTGCGTCCACATTCACACACCGCTTTCAATTCGACCAGACTGTCAGCGAGGCCCAGCAGTTTGGCCGAACCCGGGAACAGATTGCCCTGAAAATCCGTCCGCAGACCATAGCAGAGCACGGGAACGCCCATCTCGTCGGCCAGTCTCGCGCATTGCCAGACCTGTCCTTCGGTTAGAAACTGGGCTTCGTCGATCATTACACAAGCCATATCCGCAGCTTCCTGCTCTGCCTCGACGGCGGCGAACAAATCCGTTTCTTCGTTAAATCGATGGGCATCTGCGTGCAGGCCGATCCGGGAAGCAATGGCGCCAAAGCTCGCCCGATTGTCGATCGCCGCCGTCCACAACATCACCTTCATGCCGCGCTCGCCATAGTTGAACGCCGCCTGCAGCAGATTGCTCGACTTGCCGGCGTTCATCGAGGCATAATAGAAATAGAGTTTGGCCATAGGCTCGGATCCATAACCGTTCGTGCTGAGCCTGTCGAAGCACTTTTGCGTCCCGAAACCGTCCTTCGACAGGCTCAGGACGAGCGGAACTAGTCTTCGTCAGCCTCTTTCGACAAATCCTGTGCAACCTTGGGATTGTTCAGCAGGCTTTCGATATGCTCGGCGGTATCAAAACTCTCGTCCGACAGGAATTTCAGCTTTGCCGCATATTTCATCTGGACCCGCTTCGCGACTTCCTTCTGGAAGAAAGCAGTGTTGGTTTTCAGGGCCTTGAGCACGTCCGCCTCGTTCGCACCGAGCAGCGGCTTCACAAATACCGTTGCATGACGCAAATCGGGAGACATCCGTACTTCGGTGACGCTTACGCTATGCGAGGTCAGTACCGCATCATGCACCTCACCGCGCATCAGCAGTTCCGACAATATATGCCGGACCTGCTCGCCGACGCGCAGCAAGCGGACCGAACGCCCTTCGGGAGATGTATCGTTATATTTTGCCATCGTTATTATCTCCCCCCTCCCGCTTGCGGGAGGGGTCGGGGGTGGGAAGGTCGAGGTTGCCCGAAGGCCCACCCCTGCCCGTTCCCGTAACCGGAAGCGAAATTATATAATCCGCTCGCGCTCTTCAACCTCGAACACCTCGAGCATATCGCCCGGTTTGATATCGTTGGTATCCTCGAGCACAGCACCACATTCCATGCCGGCGCGGACTTCTTCGACGTCGTCCTTGAACCGCCGCAGCGACGCGATGGTCGTTGCACTGACGATGACATCGTCGCGGGTAAGACGGGCGAACAGGCCTTTGCGCAAGGAACCTTCGGTAACCAGCAAACCGGCTGCCTTGTCTTTCTTGCCGGACTTGAACACGTCCTTGACTTCGGCACGGCCCATGACGTTCTCGATCTTCTCCGGACCCAGTTCACCAGCCATTTCCGCGCGAATATCGTCGGTCAAGGCATAGATGATGTCGAAATATTTGAAGCGGACACCGTCGCGCTTGCCGATTTCCCGGGCCTTCGCATTGGGTCGGACGTTGAAACCGATGATCGGTGCCTTGCTGGCTCCGGCAAGGGTAACATCCGATTCCGTGATCGCGCCGACACCGCTGTGCAGGATCCGCACCTTGATATCGTCGTTCGAGATCTTGTTCAGCGCTTGGACAATGGCTTCGGTCGACCCCTGGACATCGGCTTTCACCAATACAGGGAATTCGACTGCGCTATTCGCCGCAGCAGAGAACATGTTCTCGAGGCTGGTCGGCACCTGGGTGGTGCGTTTCAGCTTGTTTTGTTCCGCGCGATAGGCGGCCACTTCGCGTGCACGCCCCTCGTTTTCGACCACAGTCAGCTTGTCGCCGGCAGATGGAACGCCGGAGATGCCGAGCACTTCGACCGGTGTCGAAGGTCCCGCTTCCTTGACCTGCTGGCCCTTGTCATCAATCAGCGCGCGAACCTTGCCGGTTTGCGAACCGACGACAAAGACATCGCCGCGTTTCAATGTGCCGCGCTCGATCAAGACGGTTGCAACCGGACCGCGACCCTTGTCGAGCTTGGCTTCGACAACCGATCCTTCTGCCGGACGGTCGGGACGCGCTTTCAGTTCGAGCAATTCGGCCTGAACGTGGATTTTCTCCATCAGTTCATCGAGGCCGATTTTCTTGAGCGCCGAGACTTCGGCATCAAGAACATCACCGGACATTTCTTCGACGATAACCTCATGTTCAAGCAGACGCGTACGAACCGTCGTCGGGTCGGCACCTTCCTTGTCGATCTTGTTGATCGCGACAATCATCGGGACGCCTGCCGCCTTCGTGTGATTGATCGCTTCGATCGTTTGCGGCATCAAACCGTCATCGGCAGCAACGACCAGGATCACGATATCCGTGACATGGGCGCCGCGCATCCGCATTTCGGTAAAGGCTTCATGGCCCGGCGTGTCGAGGAACGTAACCTTGTCACCATTTTTCATGGTCACCTGGTAAGCGCCGATATGCTGGGTAATACCACCAGCTTCTCCGGCAACCACATCGGTTCCGCGCAGTGCGTCGAGCAAGGAGGTCTTGCCGTGATCGACATGGCCCATGATCGTAACGACCGGTGCGCGAGGCCGCAGCGTTTCTTCCGGATCGACATCGGCCTGCGTGTTGATTTCGACATCGGCCTCGGAAACCCTCTGGATGTTATGGCCGAATTCCTCGACCAGCAATTCAGCGGTATCCTGATCGATCGTCTGGTTGACGGTGACCATCGAGCCCATTTTGAACAGGGATTTGACGAGATCTGCGCCTTTTTCGCCCATACGTTTGGCCAGTTCCTGTACGGTAATGGCTTCCGGCACGATAACGGAACGGATCTGTTTTTCACGTGGCTCGGAAGGCCGACCTGACCGTTGAGCACGCTTTTCTTTTTCCCGGGCACGTTTCAGGGCAGCGAGCGAACGCGCCCGTGCCGCGCCGTCTTCGCCACGCAGAGCGCGGTTGACGGTAAGCTTGCCCGATTGACGGCGATCGTTGCGATCGTCGCGTCCGACTTTCTGCTTTTCTTTTTCTTTTTCCGGCTTCGGGCGTTTTGGCGCTTCCACGGGCGTGAATTTGCGGGCCGGTGGTCGCGCAGCGGTAGTACCGGCCGCAGCGGCTGGCGCCTCTGCCGCCTGGTCTTCTGACGCAGGCTCGGCAACAGCAGGTGCCTCGGCGGCCGCTTTTTCTGCGGCTGCAATTTCTTCCTGTGCCTTGCGCGCTTGCTCTGCTTCGGCCTTGCGGTTTTCTTCCGCCCGTTTTTTCTCTTCTGCGGTCTGCTCTTTCTTCTCGCGCGTGTCGCGTTTACGAGCTTCCTGCATTGCATCAAGGCGGGCTTCTTCCGCTTCGCGCAGCAATTTCGCCTGTTTTTCCTGACGGGTCAGGCCATCATCCACCTTCGGCGCGACGGGCGGTTTCTTCGGCGCTGGCTTGGGAGCCGGAGCGGGCGCAGGCGCTGGCATTTCCTTGACGATTTCTTTCGCCGCTTCCTGTGCACCGGGCTTACCGACCAGTTTCTTGCGCTTGACCTCGACCACCACCTTGTTGGTGCGTCCATGGCTGAACGTCTGTTTGACTTCGCCAGGTTCAACCGAACGCTTCAACCCCAGGGGTTTGCGTGCAGGTTTTGGCGTATCTTTTGTATCTTCACTCATCGAACAGACTTAATCCCTAAAAATAAACATTTTCAATATATTATCTGGTCTTCCTAGACCAGATTAAGCAACTTTCTTTTCCGCTTCATCCGGCACTTTATCATTACCGATGAAGTGAAGCCATCTTGCGAGCATATGCGAAAGCCGCTCTGCTGCGCGTCTATCTATAATTCCGATATGAACAACATTCTGGCGGCCCAATGCCACAGAAAGGCACTGACGGTCCACAGGCAAAGTCATTCCGCGCAAATCTTGCCCTTCACGATCACTACCGACACGCCAGGCTTGAGCAAGCTTTGACGACCCGTCTTGCCCGGCATCCGACGCGTGAAGAAGCATGAACAACTCCTCGCGCCTTGCGGCAGTTTCGATCTTTTCCGAACCGGTTAACAAAGTCCCGCCGCGGGCTTCGAGCCCCAGTCTGTCCAATGTGGCGCGTTCCAGCGCTTTTTCAAGCTGGTCTGCCAGATTGGCCGGAATATCGAACTGGCCGGTCTTGAAGGCACGCGACAGAGCCGCTTTCAGCTGGCCCTTGGCAAGCGCTGTCTCGAGCCCGGCCCGATTGACGCTGATCCACGCCCCGCGACCCGGTGCTTTTGCGCGTACGTCCGGCGCGATTTGTCCTTCCGGCCCCATTGCCAGACGCACCAATTGCTCCGGAGACAAGCTCTCTCCGGTTAAAATGCATTTACGGTGTGACGTGCGATCTAGAGGGTTAGACCGCGTCTCATTGGGTGGATTCCGCATCAGCGTCCTCCCCGGCTTCTTCAGTAGCAGCCGCTGCCGCTGGCTCGTCTTCGTCCTCGAACCAGTGCGCGCGGGCCGCCATGATGATCTCGTTGCCCTGTTCTTCGGTCAGACCATATTTGGCCAACACACCGTCCGGCTCGGGCTTACGGGTATCATTGCGACGACGCGGTTCCGATTTCCGCTTCAGGACCAGTTCGTCTGTCGCGAGATCGGCAACATCATCGAGCGTTTTGAGACCGGCTTCACCAAGCGTCACCAGCATGGCTTCGGTCAGATGCGGCAGTTCCGCAATTGCATCCTCCACGCCAAGTTCGGTACGTTTTTCCCGCGCAGCCGCTTCACGCCGGTCCAGCGCTTCGAGAGCACGGTTCTGGAGTTCAGCCGCCAGTTCTTCGTCAAAGCCTTCGATGTTGGAGATTTCTTCCGGCGCGACATAGGCGACTTCTTCAAGCTCGCTGAAGCCTTCGGCCACCAGGAGCTGCGACAATGTTTCGTCAACATCCAGATCTTCCTGGAACATCTCGGTACGGGCAGCAAATTCGGCTTGCCGTTTTTCGCTCGAGTCCGCTTCGGTCATGATGTCGATCGCAAGACCGGTCAGTTGCGAGGCCAGGCGGACATTCTGTCCGCGACGGCCAATGGCAAGACTGAGTTGATCATCGGGAACAACGACTTCGATGCGGCCTTCTTCCTCGTCGATAACAACGCGGCTGACTGTCGCTGGCTGCAAGGCATTGACGACGAATGTCGCAATATCTTCCGACCAGGGAATGATGTCGATTTTTTCGCCCTGCATTTCCTGCACCACGGCCTGAACACGGCTACCCTTCATGCCGACGCATGCGCCAACCGGGTCAATCGAACTATCGTGGCTGATCACACCGATCTTGGCGCGAGAGCCCGGATCGCGGGCTGCAGCCTTGATTTCGATAATGCCGTCGTAAATTTCCGGCACTTCCTGTGCGAACAGATGCCGCATGAAATCAGGATGCGCGCGGGACAGGAATATCTGGGGCCCGCGATTTTCACGGCGCACGTCAAGGATGAGCGAACGCACGCGATCACCGACCCGGGCGGCTTCGCGCGGAATTTGCTGGTCGCGGCGAATAACGCCTTCTGCACGGCCAAGGTCAACGACCACATGGCCAAATTCGACGGACTTCACCACACCGGTGATAATCTCTCCGGCACGTTCCTTGAATTCTTCAAACTGCCGGTCGCGTTCGGCATCCCGAACTTTCTGGAAAATCACCTGCTTGGCCGACTGCGCATCAATGCGCCCGAGATCGACTTCCGGCAGCGGATCGACGATGAAATCGCCAACGCTGGAGCCTGGCTCGAGCTTCTCGGCCTGCTTGATATCGACCTGCTTGAAATAGTCTTCGACTTCGTCAACCACTTCGACAACCCGCCACAAGCGCAAATCGCCGGTTTTAACGTCGAGTTTCGCGCGAATGTCGTTCTCTGCGCCATAGCGGGCACGCGCCGCTTTCTGGATCGCCTCTTCCAGCGCTTCGATCACGATCGACTTGTCGATCATTTTTTCCGTTGCAACGGCGGTCGCGATAGCGAGCAATTCGGCTTTATTGGCTGAAATAGCACTGCCCATGATTAGTCTTCCTGTTCTTCTAAAGTCTGTTCTTCAATCTCGTCTGCACCCGCGGTGGAAACCGGAATGGTTGCAGCAATCAGTGCGTCGGTCAGAATCAGTTTCGCACTATGGACATTTGCCAAGGGCGTCTCCTGACTTCCCGTCTCCCGATCGTCAATCTTTATTATGTCGCCTGCAATGCCTTCAAGCTGGCCGCGAAGCTGTTTCTTGCCGGCGATAGCCTCGATCAGGTTGATCCGCGCTTCATGGCCGGACCAATTTTGATAGTCAGCAGCGCGTGTTAACGGCCGGTCGATGCCTGGCGAACTGACTTCCAGCCGATAGGCATAGGCGATCGGGTCACGGCCTTCTTCTTCCATCATATCGAACTTCGCCGAGATGCGACGCGACAAAGCGGCGCAGTCATCAATACCCAATTGTCCGGTCTCCGGACGCTCGGCCATGATCTGCAAAGTGGGTTCTTCCGCTCCGGACACGAACTCCACCCGCACCAGATCAAAGCCCAAAGCATCTGCTTCCGGCTTGATCAAATCTGTCAGTGTCGCGATATCGGTCAAATAAATTCCATTTCCGTATGCATAAACCTTGGTTGCCGGCCCCGTCTGGCGCCAGCCCCTTCAAATCTCACAATGTTGGGATGACTGCTATTTAGGGAGAGATTCTCGATATTGCAACGTCTGATTCAAACAGCCACAATATTATAGACGAGCAGAGCCAGATAAGTGACCAGCAATATACCACCTTCCATGCGCGTTATCCTTCGCCCGGTTGCAGCGAATATCAGCAGCAAGACGGAAGCTGCTATCAGGACAGGCAGGCCGAAATTGGCAATTTCACCGGGGATCGTGCCGGGAGCGATGATGGCGGTGACGCCACCAATAAGCAGCAGATTGAAGATATTCGAGCCCAGTACATTACCCAATGCAACCGCGCTTGCACCCTTATAGGCCGCGATCACCGAGGTCACCAGTTCGGGTAACGAGGTCCCGATAGCGATGGCGGTCAAACCGATTACCGCTTCGCTCATGCCGACGAGACGCGCAAGATCGATCGCGCCCTCGACCAGCCACCGGCCGCCCATCACGATCAGGATAATCCCCAAGACGAGCAACAGAATCGAGCGCCAAAGCGGTTGCACGTCGTGCAAATGCGTGTCTGATACCTCCAGAGCCTCGGCTTTTTCATGCAGTGCCGTTGCCCCTGCCGGCTGCGTCTGCTCCGCCCGATAGGCATAAGCCAGATAGGCCAGCAAAATGATCAGAAAAGCGCTGCCTATCGCGACGGTGATACCCGTAGTGCTCGCTACCAGCCACAAAATGACTGTCGCGACCAATGCCAGGCCGCCGTCGCGCCATAATGGGCCGCGTGGCACGACTACCGGCAGGATGAGAGATGCGGCACCGAGGATCAGCAGGCTGTTTGCCAAATTGGAACCAACGATATTGCCCCAGGCAATGCCTGGTGATCCGGCAAGCGCCGCTTCGACGCTGGCCACCAGCTCGGGTGCCGACGTACCGAACCCGACAATCGTCAATCCGATCAAAAGCTCGGACATCCCTGCCTTTTCCGCCACGCGGACGGCCCCGCGCACCAGCAGTTCACCACCAAGGATCAGGACGACAAATCCTGCAAGGAGAAGCAAAAGCGGTATCAGCACCGTTCTTGCACCTCAGCGGCAGCAATCGCGGCGAGACATGTCACCCGATCAGCACCGCAATTCCGCGCCATGCGCGGAGGACAGCAGGTCCTAGCCATTACGCTTGCCGAGCAATTTCAACCGCAGCGCATTAAGCTTGATAAACCCTTCTGCGTCCTTCTGGTCATAGGCACCGGCATCATCCTCGAATGTCACCACTTTTTCGCTGTAAAGACTATCGGGCGACTTGCGTCCAACGACGCTCACCGAGCCCTTGTAGAGCTTCAGTCGCACGGTGCCGTTGACCCGTGCCTGACTGTGGTCGATCGCCGCCTGCAGCATCTCGCGCTCCGGCGAAAACCAGAAACCGTTATAGACCAGCTCGGCATAGCGGGGCGCTAGCTCATCCTTCAGATGCGCCGCACCGCGATCCAGCGTCAGTTGCTCGATACCGCGATGGGCTGCGTGATATATGGTCCCGCCGGGCGTTTCGTACATGCCGCGCGATTTCATGCCGATATAGCGGTTTTCAACCAGATCCAGCCGCCCGATGCCGTGCTCGCGGCCATAATCGTTGAGCTTCTCGAGCAAAGTCGCCGGGCTCATAGCCTCGCCATTGATCGCGACGCCGTCACCGCGCTCAAAGTCGACCGTGATATATTCAGGCGTATCCGGCGCATCTTCGGGATTATTGGTCCGCGAATAGACATAGTCGGGAACCTCTTCCCACGGATCTTCCAGCACTTTGCCTTCAGAAGACGTGTGCAGCATATTGGCATCGCACGAAAACGGCGATTCTCCGCGCTTGTCCTTGGGAATCGGAATCTGGTGTTTTTCGGCAAATTCGATCAGCCGGGTGCGACTGGTGAGATCCCATTCGCGCCACGGAGCGATTACTTTCACGTCCGGATCAAGGCCATAATAGCCGAGCTCGAAGCGGATCTGGTCGTTGCCCTTGCCGGTTGCGCCATGGGCCACAGCATCGGCGCCGGTCAGCTTGGCAATCTCGATCTGGCGCTTGGAAATCAGCGGCCGGGCGATCGAGGTGCCGAGCAGGTAGAGACCCTCATAAAGCGCGTTGGCGCGCATCATCGGAAAGACGAAATCCTTGACGAATTCTTCGCGCAGATCGTCGATAAAAATATGTTCAGGTTTGACACCGAGCGTTTCGGCAACACGGCGCGCAGGACCCAATTCCTCACCCTGCCCCAGATCGGCGGTGAAGGTCACCACTTCGCACTGATATTCCTGCTGCAGCCATTTCAGGATAACGCTGGTATCAAGGCCGCCGGAAAAGGCCAGAACCACACGCTTTACGGAATCGCTCATTTTATCGTCTTTCAAACTATGAAGCCCAGATTAGACTGGCCGCCTAACAGGGTCCAAATTTCCGCGCAATATGATATATCCGCGATAGATGAAGTCTCTGGCGCAAGATGAAAATAAACTACGCCGTCAAATTCTTCTCCGTATCTCCGATATAATTGCGCGTCAGCGGCAATGTTCGTCGATTGCGGCTGAACTGGATCTGGTAATTGCACATGCCTCCATTTTCGAACGCTGCCGTGGCGCCAGCCAGATAGAATATCCACATCCGGTAGAAACGCTCGTCATATAGGGCGATGATCTTCTCCCGGTTTTGCACTGTCCGCTTGTACCATTCGCGCAGGGTGAAGGCATAATGGAGCCGCAGATTCTCGACATCGGTCGCGATCAGGCGACATGGCTCGCTCGCCGCCAGCGTCTCGCTCAGCGCCGGTATATAGCCGCCCGGGAATATATATTTACGGGTAAAGGCATCGGTCGTGCCGGGTCCGCCCATCCGCCCGATCGTGTGCAACAGCATCACGCCGTCGTCGGTCATCAGATTGGCGCAACAGCGGAAGAAGGTCCGGAATTGCGGTGTACCGACATGTTCGAACATGCCCACCGAGACAATCCGGTCGAACGCCCCGGCATCGCGCTGGGCAAGATCACGATAGTCAATCAGTTCAAACTTTACCTTATCGGCCACGCCATCCCTGTCGGCCCGTTCCCGCGCCTTTTTGAGCTGCTCTTCGCTCAGCGTGATCCCGAGCACCTCGACCCCGGCCACGCGATTCAGATAGAGTGCCATGCCGCCCCAGCCGCAACCGATATCAAGCACCCTTTGGCCCGGCCTCAAATCCAGTTTTGCGGCGATATGCGCCTTCTTGTCAGCCTGCGCCTGTTCCAGAGACATATCCGGTCCGCGCCGGTCAAAATCCCAATAGGCACAACTATATTGCAGATCGTCATCCAGAAACAGGTCGTAGAGATCATTACCGATATCGTAATGATGCGCGACATTGCTCTTTGATCGACCGGGAAGATTGATACCATCCAGCGCAGCCGCTGCCCCATCACGGACTTTCTTCAAGATACCCGGCTCGCTGAGCCTCCCGCCGCGCTCGAAGGGCTTGTTGGCGCGCAACAGCTGCACCAGTTGCATGATATCGCCCTGTTCCACGATCAGCCGGCCATCCATGAACGTCTCTGCTGCGCCGAGCCGCGGATCGAGCAATATTTGCCGCGCCACATTCTTGTCCGCGAGCCGGATCCCGATATCGGGATAGCCGTCGGTCGGCGTGCCATATGCTTCGGTCGATCCGTCGGGATGTGTGATCTTAATAGAACCCTTTTCAATCACGCTTTTCAGAAAACGTCCCAAAATCGACATTTTTTTACTCCCAAGAGAACACAATAAGCTTAATAATCAGATTCCCGCATACCATTCATAATTGGCTACATCCTGCCAGTAACCGCCCTTGCCCTCGCCAATTCCTGCCAGCGATGCGACCGCTTCTATCCCCGTCACATATTTGGCCTGTTTATAGCCCAATTGCCGTTCCACTCTGAGCCGCAATGGTGCTCCATTCTCGATCGGCAACGGCTCTCCGTTCAACCGGTGCGCCAACATCGTCTGTGGATGGAAGCCGTCAATCAAGTCGATGCTCTCGTAATAAGGCCGGCCGCCCAGCCGGTCGGCGCAGTGAAATACCAGAAATTTCGCGCTGCTTTTCAGCTGCGCAAGATCCAGCAGAATTTTCAGCGGGACCCCCGTCCATTGCCCGATCGCGCTCCAGCCCTCGACACAGTCGTGCCGGGTGATCTGGGTCCGCTGTGGCAGGGATTGTAGCGCCGCAAGGCTGAATTGCTGCGGCTTGGCGAACAGACCGGTAAATCGCAGTCGCCAGTTGGCAAACCCCTGAGCGGCGCTCGCGGCATAGTCGGCGGTGCCGGGATCGCGGGTGCCGTTGGCCCGGAATTTGGGAGAAAGATCGACCAAGTCATATTCGCTCGCCAGTTCCATCCGGTCGCCCAGAGCGCGCTGGACCGTGAAATTGGCGGTTTCGGCGCTCGCCAGCATATCCTGAAATGCAGGACTCCGGTTGAGCGCATCGCAACCGGACAACAGGCTCCCCGCGCCAATTGCCGCGCTGCTGATCAATTTCCGGCGGGTGATAATCGTCATCGCGACGGCTCCTTCCGTTCTCCACCTGAAATCATCGCTCCGATTTGCCGAAATGGACCGGAAAGCAGAACCATCACCATATGGATCAGGAAAAACAGCACCAGGAGGAACGCTGCAATAAAATGGAGCGAACGCGCTGACTGGCGGCCTCCGAACAGATTGGTCAAAATCGGCCAGTTGGCATCCATCGCCGGAGACATGGTCAGGCCCGTGAAAATCATGAGTGGCAAGAGGACGAAAATCACTCCGATATAGCTCAGCTTCTGAATGCTGTTATAATCCTCGCCCACCGAATGGCGGATTGCCCGCAGGCTCATATGGTTTCGGAAAGACCGCCACAGATGCGACGGGCGCCATTCCTTGCGACGCATATGAAGGTCGCGGAAAATGTGACGGTTCCAGAGAGATCGGAGCATGAAAAAGCCCAGGCCAAAGCTGAAAATCCACGCGAAAAAGAAATGCCAGCGCCGGCCATCGGCCAGACTGTAGCTTGAAGGAATGGTTGCCCAGCCCGGAAAAGCCCATGTCTGGGTCCGGCCCTGACTATCCTGCCAATTGCCCAGAAAGCCAGTTGTCTCGAGGCGCAGTTCACCCAATCGCAAATAACCCATCCGCTCCGAGGAGCCGACCGCCATCCAGGCATAGTCATCATTCGCGCCATATTCGCCCCAATAGAGTCGGGGGTGGGCATTGAAAATCGTCAGACCACTCATCAGCAATACCACCAGGCACAGCGCATTAATCCAGTGCCACAGACGCGTGGTCAGGCGGTGACGTTTCCGGGTGGGCATGATTGCGTCCTTCGGCATGATTATACTCTAGCCATTGGTTCGGGCTTGCCAAGCCCGACGTTACAACGGGCAACTGTTGCATATCCACAACACAGTTCTCGAGAACGGCATTTGTTACAATTTTAATTCAGTCGTGCAGTTGTCATTCATGTTTGTAAACTTATATCAACAGTCGACCACGAAAGAACAATCAAAGATCAATAAAAGTAGTGGTCGTTTAATCGCAAAACCAAGGAACAAATAAAATGAAAAATGTAACAATAGCGGTTGCTATTGCAGCATCTGTGCTTGCGTCCCCCGCAATGGCTCAGGAAAAAGGCGACTTTTCTGGCGTTAAAGCCACTGCTATCGCTGGATATGACAATATTGACCTCGACATCGACGGTGTCGATAACGTTGATGGATTTCTTTACGGTGCTGCACTGGGATATGACGTCCAATCGGGCAATATTGTCTATGGTGCGGAGCTGGAAGCAACCGAGTCCACGAGCAAAATTTCCAACGGTGTAGATCGTGTCGACGCCGGTCGTGACCTCTATGCCGGCGCTCGCCTTGGCTATGTCGTTGGCGGCTCGGCCCTGCTCTACGCAAAAGCTGGCTACACCAATACTCGCGTGTCTTCCCCCGGACTCGGCGGCTATAACGGCGACGGCGTTCGTGTCGGTGCCGGTGTCGAATATAAGCTGAGCGACAAGATGTTCGCCCGCGGCGAATATCGCTACAGCAACTACGAAGACGGCATTTCCCGGAACCAGGGTCTCGTCAGTCTCGGCGTAAAATTCTAATCCAGCCGGATTGACTCGAAACTGATCGGGCGGGTAGCAATACCCGCCCATTTTTTATCACTTTCAAAATTTTGCAATATTCTCCAGAACATGCCTTGGTAACGGGAGGGACTGGATAATATGAGCACGTATAAACAGGTCATCAAACTGCAACCTGATCCGCTCGCGCCTTATGCTATATCGCCAGCATGGCAAGTGGGTGATTTGCTGTTTCTTTCCGGCCAGGCAGCCATCGATGAACAGGGGCAGATTGTCGGTATCAATGACTTCGACGCACAGTTGAAACAGGTCTTCACCAATATAGACCGCGTCCTTCGTGCGGCGGGTAGCAGCAGGGACCAGATTATCAAGGTCACGATCTATCTGACCGATATGGCCAATTTCTCGAAAATTGTGGCGGCGCGAAAGATGTTTTTCACACCGCCCTATCCTGCCGATACAACCCTTGAAGTCAGGGCTTTGGCTCTGCCGGAATTGATGGTCGAGATCGAAGTCATCGCAGCTGCCTAGCCGAGCGCGGCCTGCTTCTCTTCCGCTAGCCGGTCCAGTTCCGCCCGGCTCTTCTTTTCGCTCGCGGATTTCAATTGGCCGCATGCCGCCATGATATCGCGGCCTCTGGGAGTCCGGATTGGCGCGCTGATTCCGGCATCGAAAATGATCTTCGAGAAGGATTTTATCCGTTCGGGCGCAGAACATTCATAGTCCGAACCCGGCCAGGGATTGAACGGAATCAGATTGACCTTGGCGGGCAAGTCATAATTGCGCAGCAGATTGACAAGCTCGCGGGCATCCTGATCGCTGTCATTCTTGTCTTTCAGCATCACATATTCGAAAGTGATCCGCCGAGCATTGTTGGCGCCCGGATAATCGGCGCAGGCTTGAAGAAGCTCCTCGATCGAATATTTGCGGTTAAGCGGGACGATTTCGTCTCTGGTTTCCTTGTTCACTGCGTGCAGGGAAATCGCGAGATTGACGTTAATCTCCGCTCCGGCCCGGGCGATCATTGGCACAACGCCGCTGGTCGACAAAGTGATCCGGCGGCGCGAGAGTGCCAGCCCGTCGCCGTCCATCACGATCTTCATCGCATCACGGACATTCTCGAAATTATACAACGGTTCACCCATGCCCATCAGCACGATGTTGGTCAGCAGGCGTCCGTCAGACTTATAAGCCTGATTATATTCCTTGGTGTTCTCCACTTCGCCTTCTTCGGCAAAATCCATCACGCCTTTCGGCCACTCGCTCAGCGCGTCTCGCGCCAGCATGACCTGACCCACGATCTCGCCTGGCGTAAGATTCCGCACCAGCCGCATCGTGCCAGTATGGCAGAAACGGCAATTGAGCGTGCAACCAACCTGGCTCGAGATACATAATGTGCCACGATCCTCATCGGGGATGAAGACCATTTCATAATCTTGCGCGTCGGCCGAGCGCAGGAGCCATTTGCGGGTACCGTCTTCCGACAGATGCGCTTCGACGATTTCCGGGCGCCCGATCACAAAGCGCTCTGCGAGCCAGGGCCGCAGGCTCTTGCTCATGTCGGTCATCAGACTGAAATCATTGATCCCGCGATGATATATCCAGTGAAACAACTGCTTGGAGCGCAGTTTTCCCTGTTTCTCTTCAAGCCCCGCAGTGATCAGCAGGTCGCGGATCTCCACAACGCTGAGCCCGATGAGGTCGACGCGACCGTCTTCACGCGGGGTGACCTTGGATGGCAAGGGAACGGGATCTATATGGCCGGGTATCTGCATGAAGCGGCATATAGGGAGTGTCTGCAGGAAAATCTACCGCAACCGCGAACAGCCCAGCGATGCGGCGTCAATGGCGGTGGCTGCGCCTCGCAGCCGATAGGCGTCGACGATCGATTTGCCATCGCGCCCGACACTTTCGACGGTCATGCTGGTGGACGAACGGATCGCGGCGATGATTGCAGCGTCCATCCGCTTGTCCTGCGACCAGCCATCGGAGCGATTGGCGGTAAGCTGGAAGCGGCGACCGGCGATACTGACGATCACCCGACTATTGGTTGACCGGTTCCGGCTCAGGCGAACATGGAATTGTCGCCTGATCTCGCGTTTTGGCCAAAAGCCGATGCTGACGTAAGATTTACGCTCTGCCTTGCCATTAATCTCTTCCGACTCCGCAATCGCATAGCAGCGCGGGATTTCCGGATCGCGGAACGCGCCCCAGTTGTTGAATATGCCAAGGGAGTCCTTCGCGGCCACGGGTGCCGAGATTGCCGACACAAAAAGCCCCAGAAATATGAGCCGCTTTTTCAAGCCTTCTCCCCTTCCCCTCCGCCGGTGTGGATAATCTTTTCCACACCGTCGCAAATCTGGACGATCGAACCCTGCGGCAAGCCTTTGGCGATTGGCGCGCCAAAGCGCGAATGCGGATCGGCACCGACCAGCAAGCCACGCAACACCCGGCTGGTCATGCCGTGGCTGATCAACACGGCGTCGCGCGCAAAATCCTGTTCTCCGATCCAGTGTTCCAGTCTTTTTGCAATATCACGATAATCTTCGCCACCGGGAGCCGCCGTGACAAACAGCCGCTCCTCTTCATCGATTTCCAGCTTGCCTGCCAGATCCCGGTAATAGACGCCGCCCCACTCACCCATATCAATTTCCTGAAGCCGCGCGTCGCTGCGCGCCTGATGCCAGTCGGCACCGACATGCTCGGCAACCACCGATAAAGTTTGCAGCGCCCGGTCGGTATCCGAAGCGATCAGATCGAGGGCCGGTGGATTTGGCCCGAGGTGCAGCGCAAGAGCGCGACCCATAGCATCCGCCTGAGCGAAGCCGGCTCGGGTCAGCGGCGTATGGACATGGTCGCCCTGAATCCGCGCTGCGAGGTTGAAGATTGTCTCGCCGTGGCGCGCAATAAACAGACGCTTTCCATTGGTATTGATGCCGCTCATGTTTTTCCTGTCCCGTTCAAAAATGGCAAAAACCATCCAATGAACTGCGGCTTTAACCGCCTCACTAGTTTTTTCCACAGTTTTTCACGGCATTATCCGACATCGGGCCGCGATCAGGCTTGCCCTGCGGCACTTTATTGTTAATGAAGCGTGGAACTATTCGTGAACCTGTGCGGACTCTTGTGCTCAGCGGTTTTCACGGTTGATTGGGAACAAGAAGGACGGTTTATGAAAGCGACCATTGAACGCGCGGCATTGCTAAAGAGCCTGGGCCATGTCCAGTCCGTGGTTGAGCGGCGCAACACTATTCCGATATTGTCCAACGTACTGATCGAGGCAAGCGCCGACGGCAGCATCAAGCTGATGGCAACCGACCTCGACCTCCAGGTTGTTGAGACCGTCGAAGCCCAGGTCGAGACCGCGGGATCGACCACGGTTTCCGCACACACATTATTCGACATCGCCCGCAAGCTGCCCGACGGATCGCAGGTCCAGCTGGACGCCGCCGATGGCAAGATGAAGGTCAACGCCGGCCGCGCCCGCTTCAACCTGCAGACGCTGCCCCGCGACGATTTCCCGGTCATTGCCGAAGGCGAACTGCCGACCAGTTTCGAACTGCCGGCAAGCTCGCTGATCCAGATCATCGACAAGACCCGCTTTGCGATCTCGACCGAAGAGACCCGCTATTATCTCAACGGTATTTTCCTGCACGTGCAGGATGAAGAAACGCCGGTGCTCAAGGCCGCTGCTACCGATGGCCATCGCCTCGCCCGCGTCACCCTGCCCCGTCCGGCGGGCGCAGAAGGCATGCCCGACGTGATCGTCCCGCGCAAATGCGTCAACGAACTGCGCAAATTGCTCGACGAGAATAATGAATCGTCGGTCCAGATCGACCTGTCGGCGAGCAAGATCCGCTTCACCCTCGGCACCGCGATCCTGACCAGCAAGCTGATCGACGGAACATTCCCCGATTACACGCGCGTCATCCCGACCGGCAATGACAAGCTGCTCAAGATCGACGCAAAAAGCTTCGCCCAGGGCGTCGACCGTGTTTCGACCATCGCGACTGAAAAAACCCGCGCCGTTAAAATGGCGCTCGGCGATGACAAGATCACCCTGTCCGTCACCTCGCCCGAAAATGGCAAGGCCGAGGAAGAAGTGCCCGGCTCCTACAAGGACGATGTCTTCGAAATCGGTTTCAACTCGAAATATCTGATGGATATCCTCGGCGAGATCGAAGGCGACACCGTGGAACTGCATCTCGCTGACGCCAGCGCCCCGACGCTCATTCGCGAGAATGACAAGAGCACGGCGCTCTATGTGCTGATGCCGATGCGGGTTTGATAGCGCTCCCTTGAGGGAGAGGGTTGCGTAGACTTAATCAGCTACGTTCGTCCTGAGCCTGTCGAAGGGCAGCGCTCGGTTACAGGCGTGGTTCGACAAGCTCACCACGAACGGCAACAAACCGTTGCACAACTCTGATCCAACTGCGTTTAACCCTGTCACTCCAGCGAAGGCTGGAGCCTATACCAATGTAGCTATCTCTCGCTTATTCTCGCCAAGTGCAAAACTTGCTGGTCATCGCCAGATCGGGTTGGGCCCCAGCCTTCGCTGGGGTGACGGAAATCTAGGCAGCGACCCTTGAACCTAGACCATATTCCATTGAATGTTCGGCCTCTCGCAGCCGACACGTCCGAGAACACTAGCATTTACTTCCGCGGCACAATATAGCGCCCGCAACACCATGACTCGGCCTCTTCCCCTCTCCCGGTTCCTGAAAACCAACCCGGCGATCCACGCGTTCGCCTTGCTCGCGATGTTGGTGGGTGCGCTGGCGCCGCAAGGCTTTATGCCCACCCAGACTACCGGTGGTTTTGCGATCAAGCTCTGCTCCGGCCACGCCGACAGCAAGCTGTCGATCACGCCGGACAATCCCGACTTTGAGCTACTTTCGCTGGTCTATGGTCAGCAGGACGAGACCGCGCCGGAACCCGAACCAGAACCATCGACGCCTGCCTGCGCCTTCGCCGGTGGCACGTCCTTTGGCCTTGCTGCTTCCGCACCAGAACTTGCAACCTCTACATTGGCTCCGGCCACGCACGAACCATCCGAGCCGCGCCGCTTTGCGCTGCACAACCGGATCAACGTTCCGCCAGCAACCGGGCCGCCTGTAACCGTCTGAACCCGATTTCAAATTTGCAGTGCGCCACACGGCGACCACTGCGTTCAGATATTTACAGGAAATTTTTATGAAGAATCTAGCTTTTGCAGGCGCGATGATCGCGTCTTGCACCCTCGCCTCTCCGGCTTTCGCCCATAATGTGCGAGCCGATGACCATGCGCCCATCGGCGTATCAGCCGACCATACGCACAAGAAAGGCGAAATCATGTTCTCGCTGCGCTACATGCATATGGAAATGAGCGGTAACCAGATCGGCACCGACGGCATCAGCAATGATGCTATCGTGACCACCATTCCCAACCGCTTTGCCGGCATGCCGATGCAGCCGCCCACTTTGCGGCTGGTGCCCCAGTCGATGGCAAAGGACATGGTGATGCTTGGCGCCATGTATTCGCCCGCCGACTGGATCACGCTGGTCGCCATGCTGCCCTATAGCGAGCGGGAATCAAACATCACGACCTATGCCGGGCCAACCGGGACCACGGTGCTGGGAGACTTCCAGACCAATCCCAAAGGCATTGGCGACATCAGCGCCGGAGCGATTGTCCCGTTACTGGGTCAAAAGCCCGCCACCAGCGACACCGGCACCGAACTGAACCTGCGCGCCGTGGTCGGCATGCCGACCGGATCGATCAATGAAACCGGTCAGACCCTGTCTCCGATGAACATGCAGATGACCATGACCATGCCCTATGGCATGCAGAGCGGGTCGGGCACCTGGGACCTGATGCCGGCACTGACGCTGAAACAATGGGCAGGAAAATGGAGTTTTGGCGCGCAATATGCCGGAACCATCCGCACCGGCACCAATGATAACGGCTATCGTCTGGGCGATGTCCATGAAGGCTCACTCTGGGCCAGCTATCTGCCTGCGCAATGGATCAGCCTGTCGGGCCGCGTCCGCGCCCAGTCGACAGGCCGTATCGATGGTCTGAACCCGAATGTCATGGGACCGGTACAGACCGCAAATCCCGACTTTTCCGGTGGAGAAAGAGTGGACTTGCTCGGCGGCGTCAATTTTGTCGCCACCCATGGCGCGCTGGCCGGCCATCGCCTCGGCATCGAGCTTGGCGCCCCGGTCTACCAGAATGTCAACGGTCCGCAGATGACCGGTGACTGGATGTTGACCGTCGGTTGGCAGAAGGCATTCTAGCCTGAAAGGCCCCTCCCCCTTTTCTAGGGGGAGGGGAATATATTATTCCGCCGCTTCGAGCATCTCTGCCATCTGCGGGCCACGGATCAGGCCGCCGGGGCGCTTGTCGGTCACGACGCCGCCCTTGAAGGTCACTTGCCCCGACTTGATCGTATAATCATAGCCGTCAGCCTTTTGCAGCAGACGCTTGCCGCCCGCTGGCAGATCAAAGGCCAGCCACGGCTTGCCGAGCTTGATCCGCTCCATGTCGATCACATTCACATCTGCCAGATAGCCGGGCTTGAGGACACCGCGATCGTTCAGGCCATAGAGCCGTGACGTATCCAGACATTGCCGTTTGACGGCATGCTCGATGCTCAGAGTGCCGCGCTTGCGGTTCTTCACCCAATATTCGAGCATGAAGGTCGGGCTCGCGGCATCGCAGATGGTGCCGCAATGCGCGCCGCCATCCGACAGGCTGTTCACCGTATCGTCGGCCTGCTGCAATGTTTCGAGGAAATCGAGATTGCCGTCCATATAGTTGAGCAGAGGCAGATAGATAAAGCCCTTGCCGTCATCGGTCGTCATCAGATCATAGGCATATTCCGCGCCGGATTTGCCAGCGGCGGCGGCACGAGAGGCGATACTTTCATCCGCCTGCGGCTCGTAATTGAAATCCAGATCCATCTCGAACTGCACCGGCCAGCCCTGCGTGATGATCATGAAGACCGGGACGATATCGACCTGCTCCGGCATCTCGGCAGTCTCGCTCAGCAATTGTGCCTTGAACGCCGGATTCTTCAGTTTGGCATATTTCTCGTCCCAGCTCAGCTGTTCCATAGCCATCCAGCTCGGGTGACGGACGAAGGGATGCACCGTGCCCTGCCAGGCCATGACAATACCGTTTCCGCGCAGCGCAATCTGCGCGACGATATTGGCACCATTGTCATTTTCTGCCCGCATATTGCTGATCTGCTCGTCAAGCGTCTGCTCCTTGGCGATCGACTGCAGCGCCGCAAAGGTCACCGGCAGGCCGGTTTCGCGGCTGAGGTCGCCCATCCAGCCAAATTCATCCCATTCCTTGTTGAGATCGCTGGCCATCTCGAACACGCCATAGCCGACCCGGCCCATCGCGCGGCCGATGCCGATCAGCTCCTCCTTGGTCGCTGTGGTACCGGGAACAAGTTCGCCGTCAATGCTGCGATGCAGGATCGTCCGCGAAGTCGAAAAGCCAAGAGCGCCGGCTTTCAGACCATCCTCGACGATCTGTGACATCTGGTCGATTTCATCCTGTGTCGGCACAGCGCCCGGCTTTTCCCGGTCGCCCAGCACATAGGCACGGACCGCGCCATGCGGCACATGCGTCGCGACATCGACGGTGCGCGGCATTCTTTCCAGCTCGTCGAGATATTCGGGGAAAGTCTCCCAGTTCCAGCTCATCCCTTCGGCCAAGGCGGTGCCGGGGATATCCTCGACGCCTTCCATAAGATTGATCAGCCATTCGTGACGATCAGGCCGTGCCGGTGCGAAACCGACACCGCAGTTGCCCATTACGACTGTGGTGATACCGTGCCAGCTCGAGGGTGCCATTTCATCGTCCCAGGTCGCTTGCCCGTCATAATGGGTGTGCACGTCGACGAAGCCGGGGGTGACAAATTTTCCCGATGCGTCAATCTCTTCACGGCCCTGCGCCGTAACCGTTCCGACAAGCGAAACCCGGTCACCATCAATCGCGACATCGGCGACAAAAGGCGCTCCGCCCGTACCATCAACCACGGTTCCCCCGCGTATAACCAGATCATGCATCGACTCTCTCCTTTATTTTTTTCGGTGCTATAACAGATTTAACTGGTTGGTTAAAGCGTCCTCGTGCAAGATGGAAATATGGAAAAGATTGTCTCATGGAATCCGGAACCGTCAAGCGGCATCGCCGTGGAATGGATCGAAGCCAACGGCCAGACCTTTGAAGTCGCGACCACCGGCGAAGGCGAGAAACTCGCGCTCTGCCTCCATGGCTTCCCCGAACTCAACCATAGCTGGCGTCACCAGATACCGATGCTCGCCGAAATGGGCTATCGCGTCTGGGCCCCCAATTTGCGCGGCTATGGCGGCTCGAGCAGACCAGAGGGCATAGACGCCTATCGCCTGAACATATTGGTCGAGGATGTCGCCGCCCTGATCGACGCCAGCGGCGCCGAAGACGTCACCCTGATCGCCCATGACTGGGGCGCGATCATCGCCTGGCATTTCGCAATCAAAAAGATACGCCCGCTGACCCGCCTGGTGATCATGAATGTCCCGCATCCCAAATGCGCGCAGCGGGAAATGCGGCACTGGTATCAGCTCCGGAAAAGCTGGTATATTTTCTTCTTCCAGATTCCATGGCTGCCCGAAAAAATGTTTGGACGGAACGGAGCGGAGCCGGTGAAACGGGCTTTCTCGAAAATGGCGGTCGACAAAAGCGGCTTCCCGGATAGCGAATTGCAAATCTACGCCGATGCCGCCAGCCGCCCCGGCGCGCTACGATCGATGATAAACTATTACCGCGCCCTTCTCCGCACCAGGGACGCACGCGAAATCGGCGACGGTATCGTCGATATCCCGACCCTGATGATCTGGGGAGAAGAGGATATGGCGATCGATATCCGCTGTACCGACGGCACAGAAGAGTGGGTGCCCGATCTGGAGCTGCACCGCTTGCCCGGCGTGTCGCATTGGGTGCAGCAAGAAGCACCGGATAAAGTGAATGCGATATTGCGGGGTTGGTTGTCCGTCTAGCCCCGCGCCGCAATCATGTCGGCGATATCGGTGAATTTCTCGCGCGGCGAACCGTCTCTTGCGCGCGCAATTTCGGCTTCCTCGATCTTCTTCCAGTCGCGGAAGGTGACGGCTTCTACGCCGCGCGCATCGAACAACCGATCCAGTCCCGCGCGGCCTTCCTTGCCATTGCCCGAACCAATATCCTCGGCGATGGCATCGACAATTGCAAAGCCGTCAGGCTTGTTGGTCCCGATGGTTCCTGAAGGCCCGCGCCTTGCCCAGCCGACACAATAGAGGCCCGGCAATATCCGCCCGTCGGTATTGGCAAAGCGGCCCCGGCCATGCTCATAAGGCACGCCTTCGATCGGCGGCGTGCGATAGCCGATACAGCTGATCACCATCTGGCAATCAAGCTCGTAATATTCGCCGGTGCCATTGGAGCGCATATCGGCATCCAGATCGGTGCGTTCGATGACCAGTTTCTCGACCCTGCCGTCACCGTGAATTTCAACCGGCATGGCGAAAAAATCAAAATCGATCTGGATTGGCTTGTCGAGCAATTCCCCTGCCCGCTCGTAAAAGCTGCGCAAATGGGTCACGGATTTGCGCATGCCGGGCTCGAGCATTGCATCATCGCATTCCTCCGGAAAATCGAGTGGATCGACAATAGGACGCGCCCGATGCAAATGCCCCAGCTCACCAAGTTCCTTGGGTGTCATCGCGATCTGGTGCGGGCCGCGCCGGCCTAGCAAAGTGATCTTCCTGATCTTGCTTTTCGTCAGGCCGTCGAGTGCGTGGCCGACAATGTCGCTGCCGGCAAATTCCGCTTCGGTCTTCGCCAATATGCGCGCGACGTCGAGAGCGACATTGCCATTGCCGATAATCGCAACCGATTTGGCATCGAGCGGTGGATCAAGATCCCTGAAATCGGGATGGCCGTTATACCATCCGACAAAGGCGGCGCTGCCGATAACACCGGGAAGGTCGCTGCCGGGAATATCGAGATCGCGGTCATCGGGCGCGCCGGTTGCCAGCACCACGGCGTCATAGAGATCCTGCAATTCCGCAACGCTGACGTCCTCGCCAACCGTCACATTGCCTACGAAGCGGACATTGTCGCCAAGATTGGTTTTCTCATATCGCCGCGAGACGGCCTTGATCGACTGGTGGTCGGGCGCAACGCCGGTGCGGATCAGACCGAAAGGAACGGGCAGCCGGTCGATAATGTCAACCGCGACATCTTCGCCAAATTTCTTCTGTGCGGCTTCTGCTGAATAATAGCCTGCAGGTCCCGATCCGATGATCGCAATATGACGCATTCTGCTGCCTCCCCGATTATCTTTTGCCCATGCTAACGCCATAATTTCAAAAGAAAAGCAAAAGCATGGCCGTCATAACCGGCAGGTCTGTATGCTGCGGGAGGCTAGCCGGTCACGTTGGCAACATTATAACGAAGCGCTTCTTCCTGAGTCAGACAACGCCGGGTGGACTTGTCCCCGTCCCCGCTGTTGACCGCCTTTGTCTTGTACATCACTTCGGACAGCAATTTGCGCGACACGCCCATGCGGATCAGAAAGTCATTGTCTTCGGTGGCGAGCAGAGCACTTTCCTGTTCGACCTCCCCGATCAGGCCGACCGTGGAATCAGTGCCCATCTCGATACTGTAATTGATCGCGTCCCGGTCATTGGTCATCGTGAACATGTGAACCATGAACTGGCCGCCTTCGTCTATGATCCGGCCCTGGCCGCCCATGAAGACGAAATTGCAGGCGCTGAAGCAGGTCCATCCTGCCGGAACACGGGTCATCAGAAGTCCGTCGATTTTCTTGGCAAATTGCCGGATGACCTGTCCCGCCTCGTTACCGGCGCGAGCACTGCCGCCGGGAGAGCGCAGCCAGATTTCTGCAATATCGGGATTTTTTTCCAGCGTTTTACGAAGCCTGTCCGGCAGGCCCGCATCGACGGCCCCTTCGGCCAGCAAAATTTTTCTGCCTTTGCGGTCGACCGGCGTCAGTTCCATCTTCTTGTTGGACGACCAGTTGGGATAGCGCGGACAGGTCGGGTTGTCCGGATCCATGCGGGAATCGACATCGGCGGCACCGAGTGTCAACAGAGCGGTCGTAGCGATCAGGGCCTTGAGTCTTCTGTTCATGATTAGACCACTACCACATAACGCATTTCGCCGCGCCCCTTGCACATTTGCTTGGAGGCGCGCGTTTCCTCGCCATCGACAATGATGACATCGGTGATCGTCATGCAACTTGTGCCATCCGCCGTCTGTGTTTTTGCCGTCGCGGTCGAGCTTCCCGACACATCGGCGCGGGTCTCGCTCTTCCATTGCGCGCTGCTGCCCACCGCTTCGGACCGAGTCACATTTCGCGTCGCCTCGGCCGCTTGCAATTGTTCGTCCTGGTCAAGCCGGCAGGCGATCGAGTTGGTCAGCGTGTCCGCCACTTCGGCGCGCGGAATATAGGAGCCGACAACGCCCATGTTCCGGGTGGCCCGCCGGGTGAAATCACCGATCATATTGCCCAAAATCGATTTACCGATCGACTGGCCGGGGTCGGTCGCACAATCCTTGGCGTTGCTGCTGTCGCTCGACTCCTGCGTGGCGGAGGAGCGCTTCTTGAACAAACCGCCGAATTGAGCGGAGGCCGGAGCAGGCACCGCGAGCGCCGCGATCACTGTTCCCAGGACCAGTTTGCTATGGAAGCGGCCAACTTTGTTTCGCATGATAAGCTCTCGATGTTGTTAAGACACATATATCCTATCACCCCCGCCATCACAAGCAGTGCCTTGCATCACATCCCGGTTCAAATCCGAACAAAAAGATCGCAACGCGCCGGTAAGTAACACAAATATAACGAAATATGCGAATGTCGGAACGGCTATTCTTTTGCTGGATAGCAGATCATTAGCGGAGCAAGCAGCCACTGGCGCGGCATAGTCATAGACGATCATGCTCCGAGGGATTATACCGCAACCATAAACACCCCGGGTCGCACCGAGGGAGATTAAAATTGCGGAAGCCATTCAATCGACTGCAGGCGCTGATGATAAAAGCGATGGCCGAGGCTTTGTTTCACGACCGCAAAATGGCTATTTCTGCCGACCAGGTCGTCGAGAATCTGCAAGAGCATTTTTCCAACATCGATGGCGACAAGCCTGATGAAATCGGCATGGCGCTCTATGGCTTGTTACTGGTCCTCGGTGGCCCGTTTTTCCTCGCCGCAACGCCGGCTTTGCGGAAAAGGCTGATTAACCGGCGCCTGCGGAATTCCCGTGTCGATCTGTTTCAGGATATTGCGCGAACCAAGGGTGTCATCCTGGCTGGCTATTATGGCCATTGGCAGCATGGAGACGAAGAGGCGAATTTCGACAACCCGGTCTTCGCCGACCTCGATTTCGAACTGCCGGCGCAGCGCGACCGCTCTGCCCCCGGTGAACGCCCGGTTCTCCGCGAACCACGCCGTGACCTGACCGCCGAAGTATTTATCGGCCACCAGGCTGTCCCGGAAGAAACCGACGTGATCGTAATCGGCTCCGGCGCGGGCGGTGCCGTTGCCGCAGCTGCTGTCGCTGACGAGGGACATGAGGCCCTGATCATTGAAGCCGGCAGCCATTATCCTTCGTCGCGTATCACCCATGAAGAAGCGCGGATGACCGCCCGCCTGTTCAAGGATGGCGCGCTGCAGACCACGGCCGACCGCGACATAATCGTGTTTCAGGGTCGCGTCGTCGGTGGCTCTACCGTCATCAATAACGGCATCTGTCTGCGGATGAAGCATGAGGGGCTTGTCCATCCCGACGCCGAAGATGTATATGATACCTGGTCAAAGCTCGGCGCTCCGGTCGGAGAAGCGGAACTTGCGACGAGCTACGAAGCGGTCGAACAAGCGCTCGAAGTGTCGGAAATTGACAGGGTCACCGGTCGCAACAATGGTCCCCATCTGATCGACGGCTGGAACAAATATGTGTCCCAATCAAACGATCCGATGGACCACAAGGCCGTAACCGCATGGTTCAGGAAAAATTACGGCCCGAAAACAGCGGATAGCGAATGCGTATATTGCGGCTATTGCAACACCGGTTGCCCCTATGGCCGGAAAAAGGCGATGCCGGAAAGCTTTCTGACCCATGCGACGAGCGATGCGCGCGACAGACCGGCCCGTATATTGCACAAAGCCGAAGCCACCGAAATCCTGTGGGGTGAAGGCGCCAACGGCAAGCGGATCGCGGTGGCCGTCGAAATCAGACTCGCAAACGGCCAGAAACGGACAATTCGTGCGCGTAAGGGCGTAGTGGTCGCGGCGGGAGCGCTCGCCTCTAGCACCTTGCTCTACAATAGCGGGATACTCCAGTCAGGAACCAATATCTCGCTCAATATTGCCTGTCCGGTCGTAGGCCTGATGCCCGAGGGCACAAACACGAACGTCTGGAACGAAGACCAGATGGCTACATATGTCGACCGCGGCGACTTTCTGATCGAAAGCCATTTCCAGCCGCCGATGAGCATGGCGACCCTCGTACCGGGGTGGTTTGAAGACCATTATGAACGGATGAAAAACTATAATCGACTGGTCTCCGCAGGTGTCCTGTTTCCCGCCGACCGGCTCGGCTATATGGACAATGGCAAGCTCAAGCTGAAGATCGGCGAAGATGAGCTGGCCTTGTTGCGCCGGGCACTGGCGACGATGACCAAGGTCCATTTCCTTAACGGCGCGATCGAGGTCTACCCTGCCCTGCTCCGTGGCCAGACGCTGACCTGTGACATGAGCCATGACGAGATCGACGCCTTTTACGAGGAGGCCATCGTCGAGCCGGATGATGTCGTCCTGTCGAGCTCCCATCCCCATGGCGGCAATGCAATCAACGAGGACCCGCACAAGGGCGTCGTCGATCTCAACCAGCGCGTGCACAATACGACCAATTGCTATGTCACCGATGCCAGCGTGATGCCCAGTTGCATACGCGTCAATGCGCAGCTCACGACCATGGCCATGGCTCATCGGGCAATGGCGGGGAAGCGTCGGTTCGGCTAGATTGTAAAGCTGAAATCGGGCAGCGATTGAAACGCATTTCTCAACGCTGCGCCCCAGCCTTCCGAAATCGACTGGAAATAGGGATCGTCTTTCTCGATCCGCTGCTGCTGTGTGATTGTAAAACTGTCAGCTTCATAGACCTGCATATCGAGCGGCAGATCCACCGCCAGATTGGCACGAATGGTAGAATCGAATGAGACCAGCAGCAGTTTCACGGCATTTTCGAAGGACATTTCCGGATCGAAGCCGCGGACCAGAATCGGGCGGCCATATTTGGTTTCGCCGCTCTGGAAAAACGGGCTGTCGTCGCTGGCCTCGATGAAGTTGCCGGCGGGATAAATCAGGAAAAGTCTCGGATCGCTGCCTTTGATCTGGCCCCCGAGGATGAGAGTCGCACCGAAGGGCGATTTTGCTTCTTGGCCTTGATGAGAATAGGTTTTGACCACCTCGCGCAATGTGTCGCCAATGATTGTGGCGACCTGAAACATCGATGGTGCCTGCAGGATCGACGGATTGCGGTCATCAGGATGCTTGCCGCGTTCATCCAGCAAGCTGACGACAGCCTGTGTGGTCGCCAGATTGCCGGCCGAAAGCAGGGTGATTACGCGCTCGCCCGGCGCTTCCCAACTTGTCAGCTTCTTGACCTGGGCAATATCGTCGACACCGGCATTGGTGCGGGTGTCCGACATGAAAACCAGACCGCGTTTCATCCGCAGGCCGACGCAATAGGTCATTATTAATGGTTATCCCTGATTAGAATTCGCGGTCTCTCTACTGCTGCACTTGCAGGCTGACAATCATATCCTCACTACCCGCGCCATATCGCAAGCCGCTTATCGGCGACGCTTCGCGATAATCCAGGCCCGTGGCGACCCGGACATAACGTTCATCCGGCGAATAGCCGTTGGATACGTCAAAGCCGACCCAGCCGATATGATCGACATAGACTTCGGCCCATGCGTGCGTTGCATCCTGATCAACCCGGTCGCTCATCATCAGATATCCGGACACATAGCGCGCCGGAAATCCCAGTGATCGCGCCGCCGCGCAGAATATATGGGCATGATCCTGACACACGCCGCCACCGATCTTGAGGGCTTGCTCGGCGGTGGTTTCAGCGTTCGTCTCACCGGCCTTGTACGAAACCTTGTCGGTAACCAGGGCCGACAGTGCGTGGAGCCGGACGATGTCATTGTCATAGTCCTGACCCAGCGATGCAACCAATTTGACGGTTTCTGCCTCAGGCTTGGTCAATGCTGTCGCCCGTTTGAAATACCATAAGGGCGCAAATCCGGCGTGGCGTCCGATGACGCCGCTACCATCTGTATTTTCAACCTCGCCACTGCAGCGAATGACGATTTCGCTCCGCCCGCGTTCGATGTTGATCAGATCGACATGATTGCAATGTTGATCTTCGAAAGACAATTCCAGCAGACCGCCTTCAATCTCGATATTCCAGTCCAATATCCGCTGGCCGGGCCTTTCCTTCGGACGGAGGCGCAACTGTTGCAGGCCATATTGCACGGGCTTGTCGTAATTATAGCGCGTCTCATGTTCAATTTTCAGCAGCATATTCAGCTTATCCTGTCTTGAAAATTATAGTCGGTCTCGATCTGGGCAGCGAGGCCGTTGTTGGCCGCCAGAAATTCGACGATGAACTCGTGCAGGCCAGATTCAAAAATATTCTGCACAGGCTGGCCTAGCAAGCGGTCGCAAATATCGTCGGCAAGGCGATGTGAGGTCACATCATTTCCATATTCCCGCTCCAGATATCCAAGATTATCGGAGATTTGCGCATAGCAAAATGCGAGTGACCGCGGCATCTGGCGGTGCAGGATCAGATATTCGGCGACGCTCAAGGCGCTGATATCCGAGCCGTTGAGCCAACGAAAGGAGCGCTGTGCCGACACCGATCGCAGGATTGTTTCCCATTGAACATTATCAACGGCCGAACCGATTTGCGCGATCGAGGGCAGCAGCAGATAATATTTCACATCCAATATCCGGGCGGTACTGTCGGCCCGTTCGATGAACGTGCCCAGCCGGATGAAATTAAAGCCGTCGTTGCGCAGCATCGTGCCCAGCACAGCTCCCCGGACCAGCGAACTTTGCTGACGGATGACGGCCAGAACGTCCGGCAAGTCGCGCTCGTCGACCGGATTGGCCAAGGCGTTTTTCAGATTCATCCAGGCTTCGTTAGTAGCTTCCCAGACTTCCCGCGTCAGGGCAATGCGGCCTGTGCGGGCGCTGTCCCGCGCCTGCTTGATCAACGAAATAACGCTGCCCGGATTATCCTTGTCCCGCAATAGAAAGTCGATGACCTTGGCCGAACTATAATCGGCATGTTTTGCCAGATAGCTTTTCTTGGTGCCCGACGACGCCAGAATCGAGGCCCATTCATCGGCGGCTGACGACGAGTGGGTGAGCGCGATTCGAAAGCCCGCTTCGATCAGACGCGCACTGTTTTCGGTCCGCTCGAGCAGACGCGACATCCAGAAAAGACTGGCAGCGGTTTTGCCTAGCATGATCCCGCCCCCCTCATTCTTCCAGCACCCAGGTATCCTTGGTCCCCCCGCCCTGGCTGCTGTTGACCACCAGAGATCCCTCGGTCATCGCAACGCGGGTCAGCCCGCCGGGCGTAATATCGATACGATCGGGAGACACGAGCACAAAGGGGCGCAGATCGACATGCCGTGGCGACAGACCCTTCTCGGTAAAAATCGGCACCGTCGAAAGCGCCAGCGTCGGCTGGGCGATATAATTGCTGGCATTACCGATCAGCTTGGCACGAAATTCCTCGACTTCCTTTTTGGAAGCCGCCGGTCCGACCAGCATGCCATAGCCACCCGATCCATGCACCTCCTTGACCACCAGTTCCGAGAGATGCTCCAGCACATATTCCAGCTGGTCCTTCTCCGAACAGCGCCATGTCGGAACATTTTCCAGCAGCGGTTTCTGGCCGGTATAAAACTCGATTATGTCCGGCATATAGGAATAGAGTGCCTTGTCGTCGGCGATGCCGGTGCCGGGCGCATTGGCGATGGTAATCCCGCCGGAACGGTAGACATCCATGATCCCGGGCACGCCCAGCATCGAATTCGGAAGAAAATTCAGCGGGTCGAGATAATCGTCATCGATCCGCCGGTAGATCACGTCGATCGCGGTATAGCCTTGTGTCGTGCGCATCGCGACGCGCCCGTCAACGATCTTCAGGTCGTGGCCTTCGACCAGTTCCGCACCCATCTGGTCGGCGAGAAAACTGTGCTCGAAATAGGCGCTGTTGTGGATACCGGGCGTCAGAACAGCAACCACCGGCTTGCCTTGGCATTTTGGCGGGGCACAGGCGGCCAGCGACCGGCGCAGATTATTCGGATAGCGGCTCACTTCCTGTACGCCGATCTTGGCGAACAGTTCGGGAAACATGTGCAACATCGTTTCCCGGTTTTCCAGCATATAGCTGACTCCCGAAGGCGTCCGCGCATTGTCCTCCAGCACGTAAAATTCGCCCGGTCCGGTCCGGACAATATCGGTGCCGATGATATGGGTGTAAATCCCGCCCGGCGGGTTGACGCCGATCATTTGCGGCAGGAAAGCAATATTATTCGCGATCAGTTCAACCGGCACCCGGCCGGCGCGCAATATTTCCTGACGATGATAGATATCATAGAGGAACGCATTGATCGCCTTGACCCGCTGCTCGATGCCGCGCGACAATTTGCGCCACTCGCGGGCCGATAATATGCGCGGAATGACGTCGAACGGGATCAGGCGCTCGTCGGCTTCATCCTGACCGTAGACATTGAAAGTAATGCCGGTCTTGCGGAAAAAAGCCTCGGCATCCTCGGTCTTGCGATGGAGGCGTCTAACATCCTCCTGATCAAGCCAGTTCTTGTAGTCGGCATAGGGCTCGCGAACGACATCGTCGCTGCCCAGCATTTCATCGAACAAACAATTTCCCCCTCGATTAAGCGTTCAATTGTCTCCTCCCGCTCCCTGTCTAACGGGGGAACGCGCGATAGGCAAAGACAATCAGGGAAATCCGCCCGGCCAGGAACTATACGGGATAGCGGACGCCGGTCATTGTTTCGGAGACGTCCCACAATCGTCTGGCCAGTTCAATCCGCAATGCCCTGGATCGCGGCTGCACCTCTCGCGCCGGCCCGGTCCACTCGCCATTGCGGCTGGGTCCAAAATATTGCCCTCCCTCGACACCTTCCCCGGCGGCGGCGGCCAGCGTCGGCCACGCCCCTTGCGCCGCGCTGTTCATGAACAGGCTCGATAGCGGCCGGAACAGGGAAACCAGAGGCGACGGAAAATTCCTGGCCAGTTCGGTATCGGCAACGCCCGGATGACAGGCGACGGCAATTGCCGGAGAACCCGAGGACAGCAACCGCCGGTCGAGTTCATACATGTGCAGCAGATTGGCCAGCTTGCTCATCGCATAGCGGCCCCAACGGCTGTAGCTCTGCTCCGCATTGATATCATCGAAATCGATCTGGCCGCTACGATGCGCCATGCTCGCGGTGATGACAATCCGTGGTTTCACTCCCCTCGAGACCTTGTCGAGCAACAATCCGGTCAGCGCGAACGTCCCGAGATGATTGACGCCGAATTGCGATTCAAAACCGTCAGCGGTCTCTTCGCGTGGCGGCATCATGATCCCTGCATTGTTGACCAGAACATCCAGCCTCGGCTCTTTCGCCGCCAGCTTTGCCGCACTGCGAACCGATTTGAGATCTCCCAGATCCAGTGGAATGAACCGCAGGTCGGCTTTCGGAACAGCCGCGCATATGCTCGCCATCGCGGCTTCCGCTTTTTCCTCAGAACGGCACCCCATCAGCACCCGCGCGCCCCGGCCCGCCAGCACTTTGGCGGCCTCGTAGCCCAGACCGCTGTTCGCGCCGGTGATAAAATAGACCCGTCCGTTCTGGTCGGGAACATCCTTGTCGGTAAAATTGCTGATCGTCATGTCGCCTGTCTCCTGTACCCGCGCTGTTTCTACCACATAAATCGAAAGCCAGAGCGATAATCCTTGCCGAAAAAATCGAGCCGATCCCTCCCGCCAGGCCGCACACCACTTTACTTCCCGTCGATATCGTCTAATCGCTGCTGCCACTAGTTTTGGAGATTATCATGCGTGCCGACGCGCAAGCCTTTGTCGACCGGATCGACGCCGCTCTTTCCCTGATCAAGACCGCGCTCAACTGGGATGTCGCGCTGCGGCGTCTCGACGAGCTCAACGCCCGGGTCGAGGATCCGACCCTGTGGGACGACCAGAGCGCCGCGCAAGCGGTGATGACCGAGCGCCGCCGCCTCGATGAATCGATTAGCGCCGCGCGCGAAATCCAGCAGGAACGCGACGACGCGCTCGAATTTATCGAAATGGCCGAGGAAGAAGGCGATGCGGAGCTGGCCAACGAGGGCGCTGCCACGCTCGAAAAGCTCGCCAGCCGTGCCGACCGCGACAAGGTCAAGGCTTTGCTCTCCGGCGAAGCCGACGGGCTCGACACCTATATCGAAATCCACGCCGGCGCCGGCGGTACCGAGAGCCAGGACTGGGCCGAGATGCTGCTGCGCATGTATCAGCGCTGGGCCGAGGCGCGTGGCTACAAGGTCTCGATGGTCGATTATCAGGCCGGTGACCAGGCGGGCATCAAATCCGCCACGATCGAGGTCAAGGGCGAGAATGCCTATGGCTATGCCAAGACCGAAAGCGGCGTTCACCGGCTGGTCCGCATCTCGCCCTATGACAGCGCCGCCAAGCGTCACACCAGCTTTTCCAGCGTCTGGGTCTATCCGGTGATCGACGACAGTTTCGAGGTCGAGATCAACGAGAGCGACCTCAAGATCGACACCTATCGCGCCTCCGGCTCCGGCGGCCAGCACGTCAACACCACCGACAGCGCCGTCCGCATCACCCACCAGCCCACGGGGATCGTCGTCGCCAGCCAGAATGACCGCAGCCAGCACAAGAACCGCGCCACCGCCATGGGCATGCTCAAGGCCCGCCTGTTCGAAGCCGAGCTACAGCGCCGCGAAGCGGAAGCCTCGGGCGAATATGAAGCCAAGACCGAGATCGGCTGGGGCCACCAGATCCGCTCCTATGTCCTGCAACCCTATCAGATGGTCAAGGATCTGCGCACCGGCCACACCAGCAGCGCCCCCGGTGACGTCCTCGATGGCGGGCTCGACGAATTTATCGCAGCGACGCTCGCACAGAAGGTGACCGGCGAAGCGGTCGATGTCGAGGACGTGGACTAGGAAAAACGCCATTGCTCCTCCGGAACCCCTCGCCTATTCAGCGCAGCATGTCTCTGCATAACCCCAGCTTCGCGCTATTCGCCCTGGCCGGCATCTTGCTGGCCACACCGTTGACAGCTTGCAAGCGGGTGCCCGATGCAGACGCCGACCGCGCCGAAACCGCGCGCGCCTATCCACCGGCTTCGCGGCCGGTGTCGGAGCTGGCCGGCAATCAATGGTCGACCGAGACCGCGCGCGACAAGCGCGGCGAGGCGGAGGAAATCATGAAGGCGGCGGGGTTGCAGAGAGGCATGACGGTCGCCGATATCGGCGCAGGTGAAGGCTATTACACCGTGCGCCTGGCCGAGAAGGTTACGGCAGCGGGTCGCGTTCTGGCGCAAGATATCGACGAGGACGCGATCGACCGGCTGGCCGAGCGGGTCAACCGGGAGAGCCTCGACAATGTCTCGATCAAGCTCGGCGCGCCGGACGATCCACGGCTGCCGGAGAATAGTTTCGACCGGATTTTTCTGGTCCACATGTATCACGAGGTGCGCGAGCCTTATGCCTTTCTCTCGCGCCTGCGTCCCGCCCTGCTGCAGAAGACCAAGGCGCATGACGCCGGCGAAGTGATCGTGGTCGACGTCAATCGCGATTTTGCCCAGCACGGCATTCCGCCCAAGCAGCTGTTCTGCGAGTTCGAAGCGGTCGGTTACGAGCTGGTCGGCTTCATGGAGCGGCCCGAACTGGGCGGCTATTTTGCCCGGTTCCGCGCCAAGGGGCCGACGATCGAACCTGACAAGATCAAGCCCTGCCCCTATCAGCAGACCAACGGGTCATAAGCGGCAGCGTCGGCAGGCGTATCGCTAACCCTCGTCGCCCATTTTCAGCGCCGCGATAAAGGCTTCCTGCGGGATGCTGACATTGCCATATTCGCGCATCTTCGCCTTGCCCTTCTTCTGCTTGTCGAGCAGCTTCTTCTTGCGGCTGATGTCGCCGCCATAGCATTTTGCGGTCACGTCCTTGCGCATCGCCGAGATCGTCTCGCGGGCGATGACCTTGCCACCGATCGCGGCCTGGATCGGGATCTTGAACAGGTGGCGCGGGATCAGGTCCTTGAGCCGCTCGCACATGTGACGGCCGCGAAATTCGGCGGCGTCGCGGTGGACGATCATGCTCAGCGCGTCGACCGGATCGCCGTTGACCATGATGTTCATCTTGACCAGCTGGCCGGTGCGCAAGCCGATCTGGTGATAGTCGAAACTGGCATAGCCGCGCGAAATGCTCTTCAGACGGTCGTAAAAGTCGAACACCACCTCGTTGAGCGGCAGTTCGTAGACCACCTGCGCCCGGTCGCCGACATAGGTCAGGTTCTTCTGTACCCCGCGCCGGTCCTGGCAAAGCTTCAATATGCCGCCGAGATATTCGTCCGGGCAATAGATGGTCGCCTCGATCCAAGGTTCCTCGATCTCGCGGATCTTGACGATGTCCGGCATGTCCGCCGGGTTGTGCAGGAACTGCTCGCTGCCGTCGTTCATCTGTATCCGGTAGACCACCGACGGCGCGGTGGTGATCAGGTCGAGATCATATTCGCGGGTCAGCCGTTCCTGGACGATCTCCAGATGCAGCAATCCCAGAAAACCGCAGCGGAAGCCCTGCCCCAATGCCGCGCTGGTCTCCATCTCGAAGGTGAAGCTCGCGTCGTTGAGCCGCAGCTTGCCGATGCTCTCGCGCAATTTCTCGAAATCCGCCGCATCGACCGGGAACAGGCCACAGAACACCACCGACTGCACTTCCTTGAAGCCCGGCAAAGCCTCGGGCGCCGGATTTTTGACCGTGGTGATCGTGTCGCCGACCGCTGTCTGGCTGACTTCCTTGATCTGCGCGGTGATAAAGCCGATTTCGCCAGCCGCCAGTTCCGTCAATTGCTCGATCTTCGGCCGCATGCAGCCGACCCGGTCGACCAGATGCTCGGTGCCCTGGGCCATGAACTTGATCTTCAGCCCCTTGGTCAGCACCCCGTCGATCACCCGCACCAGGATGACCACGCCGAGATAGGGGTCATACCAGCTGTCGACCAGCATCGCCTTCAGCGGCTTGTCGCGGTCGCCGCCCGGTGGCGGAATCTTGGCGACAATCTGCTCCAATATGTCCTCGATGCCGATGCCCGACTTGGCGCTCGCCAGCACTGCGTCAGAGGCGTCGATCCCGATAATCTCTTCAATCTCGTGCCGCACCCGCTCCGGCTCGGCGGCGGGCAGATCGATCTTGTTGAGCACCGGAATAATCTCGTGATCATGCTCGATCGACTGGTAGACATTGGCCAGCGTCTGCGCCTCGACCCCCTGCGCCGCGTCGACCACCAGCAAGGCGCCCTCGCAGGCCGCCAGGCTGCGCGACACTTCATAGGCAAAGTCGACATGGCCCGGCGTGTCCATCAGGCTGAGCTCGTAATCCTCGCCATTTTTCGCCTTGTAATGCAGCCGCACCGTCTGCGCCTTGATCGTGATCCCGCGCTCGCGCTCGATATCCATATTGTCGAGCACCTGCTCGCTCATCTCGCGCGCGGTCAGCCCGCCGGTCTGCTGAATCAGCCGGTCGGCGAGAGTCGATTTGCCATGGTCGATATGGGCGATGATGGAAAAATTGCGGATATGGGACTGTTTATAGGCCCGGGCAGAGGATGGTTCGGTCATGGCCAGCCGTTAGCAGGGGCGCAAGCCCTTGTCAGCAGGAAACGTCCGCCCCGCGTCCGACAGTTCGGGCCGCGATTCTATCCCGGCGCCGCAATCGAACTTTACACACTTTACACTGTTATGAATTTGAAAAGTTCCAGGGTTTTTCGGGCAGGATTTTCGCAGCTTTTCAGGCCCGCAAAAGCGCCCTGTTCAGCTTCGGAGCAGGAAGGCTGAACAGGTGGCCCGCAAAAAGGCACCGCACAGCCGCGCCTTCCCTTGCCGCTGCTGCAGAGGGAGCGGATCGGGATTCGATTGTCAAAGAGCCATTGGCGAATATGGCACAGGGCGGCAAGTGTAGGAAAGACCGTTGGAGACTCCACTATCCTCCCCGTTGCGCAGCAATGGGGAGGTGGCGTGCCGAAGGCGCGACGGAGGGGCAGCTGCGGCAAGGACGGCCCTTCGAGAGTCGCCCAATACCCCAAGCCAACGCCCAGCCCGACCAGCCCCTCCACCATCCTGCGGACGGTCCCCCTCCCCACCGCTGCGCGGCAGGGAGGAAAGTCAGTGGAGCGGCAAGTTGAATTCCTTCATGATCCGGTCGGTCTCCGACAGGATTCTGATGATCTGCTGATAATGGAATCTTCCCATAGTCCGCTTGCCCCCCGCAAGCCGCCAAATTCATCCATCGCGGCCAAAATGATCCGAAACATTTTCCTCCACGGGGAGGTGGCGTGCCGAAGGCAGGACGGTGGGGCAGCTGCGGCAAGAACGGCCCTTCGATAATCGCCGAACACCGGAAATCTCGCGCCCAGCCCGACCAGCCCCTCCACCATCCTGCGGATGGTCCCCCTCCCCACCGCTGCGCGGCAGGGAGGAAAGCGTTGCTTGCCAGTGCCATGGGGCGCCGCTAAATCCACCCCATGCGCACCCGCCTCGCCATCTGCCGCAAGAAAAAGCGTTTTGCCAGCGAGGCCGAAGCTATAACAGCGGCCCAGACCGCCACCATCGACCTGCGCCCCTATCTTTGTGATCGCTGCCGCCGCTATCATCTGACCGGCCGGACCAGAGGCAAGCGCCGCTTGCCCGCTGCGGGCTGACGCGGGCGCTGTCACAAACATGCAATAAATTTGCCATGAAAGAGAAACGCTACCGTCATAGATCGCTCACCATCATGCAACGCAAATGCAACGGACAGGCGATTATGAAAAACCATATGCTCAAGACGATAGGCCTGCTGGCCGGGACCGCAGCGATCGGGCTTTATCCCGCGTCGGCGATGGCGCAGTCGATCAGCAGCGAACAGGCAGCGGCGCTGCTGGGCAAGCTGAACCAGCTCGAGCGGGAAGTCGCCGATCTGAAGGCGCAGCTCGGCAATGTGCAGCAGAGCCAGCAGGCATCGACCAGCGCGATCGCGGCGACCGAGGCAAAACTGGCCGCGACCGAGGAAAAGCTGGAACAGCAGAAGCCGGTCAAGATCGCCTTCAAGGGCGCGCCGGAAATCAAGGGTGAAGACGGCTGGAGCTTCAAGCCGCGCGGCCGGATGCTTTATGATGCCGGCACCGTCAACGCGCCGGATTCGATCAACGACGCGGGCCTCGGCTTTGCCAACGAGGCGCGGCGCATCCGGCTCGGCGTTTCGGGATCGATGCCGGGCGGCTTTGGCTACAAGATGGAAGCGGATTTCACCGGTGGCACGGTCGAGATGACCGACGCCTTCCTGTCCTATGACCACGGCCCGCTGACGATCACCGCCGGACAGCATAATAATTTCCAGGGGCTCGAGGAACTGTCGAGCAGCAACGACACCAGCTTCATCGAACGGGCCGGCTATACCGATGCCTTCGGCTTTGAACGGCGGGTCGGACTGTCGGCGCAATATGGCGCGGGCATGGTCCTGCTTCAGGGCGGTGTCTTTACCGACAATATCACCGATCTCGGCGACGACGTGAACAACAGCATCGGCTTTGACCTGCGCGCGGTGGCGATGCCGAAATTCGGTGACGCCCAGGCCCATTTCGGGGCGTCCTACCATTATGCCGATCTCGGCGACACGGTCATCGCGCAGCGCTATCGCCAGCGGCCAGCGGTGCATTTCACCGACACGCGCTTTCTCAACACCGGCAATATCGACAATGCCAAGTCGGAATCCAGCATCGGGCTGGAAGCAGCAATCATTTCCGGTCGCTTCCATGCAGCGGCGGAGGGCCACTGGCTGACGCTGAACCGCAACGCCAATTTCGCCGATCCGACCTTTTTCGGCGGTTCGGTCGAGGCAGGCTTCTTCCTGACTGACGACACGCGCGGCTACAAGGAAGGCGTGTTCAAGGGCGTCAAGGTATCCAATCCGGTTGGTTCGGGCGGCATGGGCGCATGGCAGGTCAATGTCCGCTATGACCGTCTCGACCTGACCGACGCCGGCTTTGTCGGCGGCACACAGGACGCCTACCAGGCGTCCCTGATCTGGACGCCGGTCGATTATGTCCGCTTCATGCTGTCTTATGCCAAGCTCGACTATCGCGACGCGGCCATCGCGGCGGCAAGCGGCAACGACTATAGCGTCGACAGCCTCGCCGGCCGCTTCCAGATAAGCTTCTGATCCCTCTGCGCCGCTCGCAGCAATGCTGCGGCTGGCGGGGGCTGACAAGAAAATGGGCGGTGATGGTCCGCGGGTTTCTCCGCTGGCCGCACCGCCCTTTTTCTTGCGTCTGCTCGTCAAGCAGGGACCCGATCCCGCCCGGCAAGCCTGAGCAGCAAAGCCTCCCTGTCCAGAACCTGCGGGCACGAAAAAGGGGGCCGTCGTTGCCAACAGCCCCCGCAGGATCGTCCTCACCTCACGTCTAGTTCCGGTGGCGATCCCTTTCTCTTCAAACGCTGGTTAGCGCCTATTTCAATACATCCTTGCTGAGTAGCGGCAGGCTCTTCGTCGCCGCCAGCATCGGCGCGCGGACCGCGTCGGGCGATGCAATCAGGCCGGCCTTGACCAGATAGCCGTCGCGCGTTCCCGCCTTGACGAATTCCGTGATAAATTCCTGAATACCGGGGATCACGCCGATATGCTGTTTCTTCACATAGATATAGAGCGGGCGGGCACCGGGATATTGGCCGGATGCGATCGCGTCATAAGCGGGCTCTACGCCGGAAATGGCAATCCCGCGCACCGTGTCGAGATTTTCCTCAAGGAAGCTGTAACCGAAGATACCAACCGCTTTCGGGTTGGATTTCAGTTTCTGGACGATCAGATTGTCATTTTCGCCCGCGTCGAGATAGGGACCGTCGGTGCGGATGTCGTGACAGATCGACTCATATTCGTCCTTGTTGCTGTCCTTGAGCGCCTTGGTCGCGTCGTCGGTTTTGCAGCCGACTTCCATGATCAGCTCGGTCAGTGCGTCGCGCGTTCCGGATGTCGAAGGCGGTCCGTAGACGCTGATTGCGATAGACGGCAGCGACGCATCGACGTCCGACCAGTTCTTGCTCGTATTTTCCTTGCCGAACGGCTTGGCCGCAATCGCCTTGTAAATCTGTTCGGGGGTCAGGGTAAAGCTCGGGCCTTCTTTCGATTGGGCAACTGCGATCCCGTCAATGCCGATGTTGATTTCGACGATGTCGGTGACACCATTTTCCTGGCACAGTTCAAATTCGGATAGCTTCATCCGGCGCGATGCGTTTTCGATGTCGGGCGTGTCCGCGCCAACCCCGGAACAGAACAGGCTCATGCCGGCGCCGGTACCGGTCGATTCCAGAACGGGTGCCTTGAAGCTGCTCGAATTGACGAAATTTTCCGACACCGCCTTGGCGAACGGGAAGACCGTCGAGGAGCCGACAATCCGGATCTGGTCGCGGCTGCCGCCACCGCCAGCGCCGCCAGCCTGGTTCTCACAGCCCGCCAGCGTCAGCGAAGCCAGAGCGATTAATGCAATCTTGTTTTTCATCAGTAAATCCTTTGCCCTAGGTTGATTTCGCAATGAATATGCCTGCGCAACCTTTCGAACCAGCGATCTACCGCTGCTCAATGACCGTTGAATTACAGTTATATTTCACAATTGTGGCAGTCGCCCGGGCGCTGGCAGAAATCTACCGCCGCCCGGAAACTAGCGCGGAGGCCGCTGCATAGCCTCAAGCGGCGGACTCGCGGACGTCGCATGGAACAGTTCGACCCGCTCGAAACCGAGGCTGGCATAGAAACGCCGGTTCGCCGGGTTGCTATTCTCGAGATAGGCCAAGGTGCCACTGCGGTCGCAGGCTTGCAGCACCGGTTCGACGAGACGCCGGCCCAGCCCCCTGCCCCGTCCGGCGCCGGCGACCCCGACGGTGAACAGATAGGCATGCGGCTCTTTGATATGGTGCCTGGCCATGGCGTCACCCGCCGCCTTGCCCCGCTGCAATGCGCCAAGGCCGCCACTGGCGAACAGCCCCCAATAGGTCTGCAGCATTCCGGCCGGCGACGCATCGGCCTTGTCTCCGGGCATCAGCCACATCGCTGCAGCGCGGCCCTCGCCGTCTTCCTTGAGTATCTGGCAAAAGCCGTTGGGGGTGTAAATGTGGCGGGCGAGATTGGCAAAAGTCCGCTGCATCGGATCGAAACCACCGAACAGCCAGCGGTTGAACGGATCGTCGCGAAAGGCGTCCGCGGTAATGGCTGCCAGCGTCGAGACACTCTCGCGGCCAACGGTTTCAATGCCTTGCGCGGGCGCGATGTCCGATGCTTTCAGCACCGGTACGCTGACCCGCTGGCGTTAATAGATGCCGCCTTCGGCCTGCAGGAATTCATCATCATTTTTCGCCGGACCGCGATTGCGATTGGCTGCCGCAGCGCGCGCCTGCGCTGCTGCGCGTTCCGCGATCAGCTGCGCCTTGCGGGCTTCCAGGCGGGCCAGCAGCTCGTCCTTGCGGATCGAGCGGCGCGGTTCGGTTTCGGGTTTGAAGACATCCCATATAACCGCAGATTTCGGATCATCGGTCGGCCATCCGCCATAGACCCGCTTGCCGGTCTTGCGGTCGACGCGCACCATCCGCACACCCTTGGGCGCGACAAACGGCGTTTTCGGCATGCCCACCATTGCCCGTTCGGCGAAGCGGCGGAATATTGGCGCAGCCAGCGTGCCGCCCTGGGCATAGCCACCCATATTGCGCGGCTGGTCATAGCCAAGATAGACACCGGCGACCATGTCGGGCGAACCGCCGACAAACCAGACATTGGTCGGGCCGCTCGACGTACCGGTCTTGCCGAACAACGGCCGCTCGAGACTTTTCAGATTTTGCGCGGTGCCGCGGGTGATCACACCCTGCATGATGTCGATCATCTGATAGGCCGTCATCGGGTCCATCAGCTGTTTCCCCGCAGGACGCGGACGCGGCATCGGTTGTCCGTCCCAGTCGCGCATGTTGCAATTTTCACAGACCCGCTTGTCGGCACGGAAAATCACCTTGCCGTGGCGATCCTGGACAAAATCGATAACCGTCGGCTTCAACTCGCGGCCATGATTGGCAAGCATGGAATAGGCATTGGTCAGCTTCATCACCGTTGTATCACCGGCACCGAGAGCAAAGGCCAGATACGGCTTGTAGTCGCCGATCCCCATGGTCTTGATCGTCTTGACGACATTTTCCATACCGGCATCATTGGCGGCCCGCACCGTCATCAGGTTGCGCGACTGCTCGACTCCCCAGCGCAGCGTCTGCTCCCCGGCACCGCGCGAATTGCCGAAATTCTGGAAACATTTACGGCCGAGTGACGCGGACTGATAGACGCAGAAAGGGCTGTCGGCGATCAGCGTAGCCGGTGTCATGCCGTTGTCCAGCGCGGTTGCGTAGACAAAGGGCTTGATCGTCGATCCCGGCTGGCGTTCCGCCTGGGTCGCCCGGTTGAATGAACTCATCCGGTCATCAAAGCCGCCCTGCATCGCCCAAACCCGGCCATTGCGCGGATTCTGGACTACCATTCCGCCGGAAACTTCGGGAACATTTTCAAGCTTGAAATTGCTTCCGGCCAAAGGGCTGACAGCAATGATGTCGCCAGCCTTGAGCGCGCTGGGCACCGAATTGATCCGGCCCGTGGTGCCGTCGCTGAAGCCTATTTCTGCACCACCACCGGTGGGCCGGAGAGCAACAGCAATCTGCCAGTTGGCATAATCGGTGTTGATAAAAGTCGAATTCAGCCGCTGGGCCCATTGCTCGTCGATCTCGATCTTGTTGATCGGACCGCTCCAGCCTTTGCCGCTGCTGTAACGCAGCAATCCGCTGCGCAGCGCGTCTTTGGTATATTCCTGCAATTCCGGATTCAGCGACGTGCGCACCCACAGACCGCCCGAATAAACGCTATAAGGGCCGGCCTTCTCGTTATCACCAAATTTTTCGATCAGCTGGCGACGCACTTCCTCGATAAAATAGCCGCCCACCCGTTCAAACCGTGGACCAGACCGCGAAATAGTGCCCAGTGGTTGGGCTATGGCATTTTCATATTGAGTGGATGTAATCCAGCCATTGTCGCGCATTCCGCCCAATACCCAGTTGCGCCGGCTGATCGCGCGCTGTTCGTGCGCTTCGGGGCGATAGTTGGACGGGCCTTTGGGCAGAATTGCCAGATAGGCGATTTCATGCAAAGCCAGTGCGTCGACATCCTTGCCAAAATAGGCCTGCGCAGCGGCCTGCACACCATAAGCATTGCGACCGAGAAATATCTGGTTGAGATAGAGCTCGAGAATCTCCTCCTTGGTCAGCACATCCTCGATCCGGTAGGCAAGGATCGCTTCGCGCACTTTCCGGCGATAGGAAACTTCGCTGGTCAGCAGGAGGTTTTTCGCAACCTGCTGGGTGATCGTGGAGGCCCCGATCGGCCGTCCGCTGTTGGTGATATTGCTCAGGATCGCCGTCGCGATACCCGGATAGTCCAGTCCGCCATGTTCGAAAAAGGTGCGATCCTCCGCAGCCAGATAGGCACGCACCAGAAGCGCCGGATATTCCGAGAATTCAAGCTGTACCCGCCGTTCACGGGCGTAGCTGTGCACCGGCTCGCCATCATAGGCGCGGACCATTGTCGGCAGCGGTGGCTCATAGGTTTGCAGCGCCCTTGCATCGGGCAAATCGCGGGCGAAGATGACCCAGATCAGGAGCCAGCCCAGTATGCACAAGCCGAGAAAAGCCACGAGCAACCGGAACCATTTCTTTTGCCAGAAATTTTCGATCCGCTCGAAAAAGCTGCCGGTGCTTCGTTCCAGCTTGTAAGCAAGGCTTTCTCCAGCCGTATCTGACGCATCTTTTACCATAGGCTGCGCTATCTAAACCGCCTCGCGCGCATTTTCCAGCGATTATCTTTGAAAATCGCGCACCGCACCACGACGGCACGAGCGGACTGATTGAGACCGCTGAATTTTCTAGCGCATCGCCAGTTTACGAGCAAAATGCGACTCGATTGCGCTCGCGACACCCGTGGCAACCTTGGTCCGGCCTGCCCGGGAATTCAGGAAGGCAACATCTTCCTTGTTGGTCAGATAGCCGGTCTCGAACAACACCGACGGCGTGTCGGGTGCCTTGAGCACGACAAAAGACGCATAGCGGTGCGGTATTTTGCGGAAACTCATTTGCCGGCTGCTTTCGCGGTGCAGCAATTTGGCAAAATCCGCAGATATGTTCATGGTCTCGCGCTGGGTCAGATCGATCAGGATCGACGAAACGTCCTGCGTCGCCCCGCCGAGATTGATGCCGTTGATGATATTGGCCCGGTTCTCGCGCGCAGCCAGTTTGGCGGCTTCCCGGTCGGAGGCGACTTCGGACAATGTATAGACTGTCGCACCGGACGCTTCTTCGTTTCCGGCAGCGTCGGCATGGATCGACATAAACAGGTCGGCGTCGAGTCTGCGCGCAATGCCGTAGCGTTCTTCCAGCACCAGAAACTCATCACTATCCCGGGTCAGCGCGACCCGAACCCGGCCACCGGCAACCAGCCGGTCGCGGATCGCCCGGGCAATTGCGAGCGTGACATTCTTCTCGCGCGCAGAACCGTGAGGAGATATCGCCCCCGGGTCATGCCCCCCATGTCCGGCATCGATAACCACAAGCGGCCTGCTCGGATCATCGGGGCCGTATATTTTCGGCAGACTGACGGAATCGCGCGGCTTTCCCAACGCCACCTTCACACTATAACTGTTTTTCGGTGGTTCGGCGCGGAAAGCAAGCGGCGGCAAAAACGACTTTTTGCCGTGGGATATCTGATCCTGGCCGACCGCCTGCAGGCTCAAGCTCAGGCTTTTGCCATCCTGGGAAAAGCTGCCATCGGTGATGACCGCTGGGCGATCCAGATCAAAAACTATCCGTGCGGTATTAGGATTATATTGTCCCTGCCGTACAGATTTAACAATACCGGACGCATAACCGCCCTGCCCGGCCGTGCCACCGCGAATATCGATCGCGATACGGTCAGGACCGATCAACGAGAAGGTCGAGGCGCCTTCCACAAGGTCGTCAAAGGAAACGGTTATTTTCGATCCGTTTGCTTCGATCCGGCTCACCGACCCCGCCTGGGCCGGCTGGGTCATCAGCAATGCGGACATAAGAACGGATACCAGTGCCATGGCCCGCTTATGCCCCGCAACGGCCTTTTTGGTCCAGTCAAATTTCATCGGTTCCGGGTTCCTGGCTAAATCAAAACTTAAAACTGAGTGAAGAAGCCATTAAGGAAGCTTTCGTAAGGCCCCGTAAAATGACGCGGTTAACGGGCCGTTAGCCATGAATACGGATGAAGCGCTGTTTCCGGAGATGTTTGGAGATAGTATCTCGGTATAGTAACAGTATGTGTTGCCGATCAGTGCGAGCGGTGCTAGCAGACTCTCCGAACCATTAAGGAATATTCCTGAAACGGTTCGTCTAAATGCCGAAAATCATTCGGCATCTACCAGGTTGACGCAACATGAGGCATGACATTTCCGGCTCTGAAGCTATCCGTATCGGACGCGCTTCTACAGACGGAACGACTTTGGCTACCGGCCAGGGCCATGCAGTTGTTGCAGACGCAATTTTATCTGAAATATTTCAAATCAACCGGATGACGCCGCCCGCCCCTCATCAAAGGACCGCGCGCGAACACCCGTCATCCCTATCATATCGCATGGCCCTAACGGGCTCCGGCCCTCTGTGCCATGCCAGGAGACTATTGAATGACAACGCGCATGCTGATCGACGCGCGCCACCAGGAAGAAACCCGGGTGGCCGTCGTAAAAGGGAACAAAATTGAAGAATTCGATTTTGAATCTTCCGAACATAAACAACTTAAAGGCAATATATATCTGGCAAAAGTAACCCGGGTCGAACCGTCGTTGCAGGCTGCCTTTGTGGATTACGGTGGCAACCGCCACGGATTTCTGGCCTTTTCCGAAATCCATCCCGACTATTACCAGATTCCGAGAGAGGATCGCGAACGGCTGTTGGCGGAAGAAGCCGAACATGCGGCCGAAGAAGCCGCCCTGCGCGCCCAGGAAGAGGAAGAAGATGATTCGCCCGCCGATATGGTGCGCAGCGAAGCCACCGAAGAACTCGACACGGCGCTGGTGGAAGTCGATCAGGATGAAAGCATCGACACGATCGACGTGACCGAAGGCGAGATTCCGCAGGAAAATAACGACGAAGATGACGAAGATGACGAGGATGATGAATCCGAGGGCAATTCGTCTGATGAAAATAGCGATGACAAAGGCAAGAGCGGAGGCCGTCGCGGACACGGTGGTCGCAGCCCCCGTGGTCGCGGCAAAGGCAGCATGCCGAAAGCCAGCGATCAGGCGCGCCAGAAGCGTATGGCCCTGCGCAAGCGCTACAAGATCCAGGACGTTATCCAGCGGCGGCAGGTTGTCCTTGTTCAGGTCGTCAAAGAAGAACGCGGCAACAAGGGCGCTGCGCTCACCACCTATCTCAGCCTCGCCGGCCGCTATTGCGTGCTCATGCCGAATACGTCACACGGTGGCGGAATCAGCCGCAAGATCAACAACGCTGGCGATCGCAAGCGGTTGAAATCGATCATTTCCGATCTCAAGCTGCCGACCAGCATGGGCTGTATCGTCCGCACCGCCGGACTGTCCCGTACCAAGCCGGAAATCAAGCGCGACTTTGACTATCTCGCCCGTCTCTGGGACGAAATCCGCGAGAAGACGCTGAGCGCGACGGCACCGAGCCTGATCCACAGCGACAGCGATCTTGTCAAACGCGCGATCCGCGACATTTACAATCGCGAGATCGAGGAAGTGCTGGTCGAAGGCGCCAATGGCTATACGGCAGCAAAGAATTTCATGAAGCTGCTGATGCCAAGCCACAGCAAGCGGGTGAAAAGTTACGCCGATCCGGTGTCGCTGTTCCAGCGCTATGGCGTCGAGGACCAGCTGTCGGCCATGTATTCACCCGAAGTGCAGCTGAAATCCGGTGGTTACCTGGTAATCAACCCGACCGAGGCCCTGGTTTCGATCGACATCAACTCCGGACGCTCGACCCGCGAACACGGGATCGAGGCAACCGCGGTCAAGACCAATATGGAAGCCGCCGCCGAAATCGCACGGCAGTTGCGCTTGCGCGACATGGCCGGGCTGGTGGTGATCGATTTCATCGACATGGACCGCAGCGGTAACGTCCGCAAGGTCGAACGGGCGATGCGCGATGCGTTGAAAAACGACCGCGCGCGTATCCAGGTCGGACGGATTTCGAGCTTCGGCCTGATGGAAATGAGCCGTCAGCGTCTGCGCACCGGCGTGCTCGAAGCATCGACCAAAGTCTGCCCGCATTGCGAAGGCACCGGACTGGTACGGACGGCATCGTCCTCTGCCCTGTCCGCGCTCCGCCTGCTCGAAGAAGAAGCAGCCAAGGGCAAGGCCAGCATGATCAGCCTGCGGACCAGCCAGGAAGCGTGCATCTATGTCCTGAACAGCAAGCGTCACGAAATCGAGGATATCGAGCAACGCTACGGTGTCTCGATCGAAATCGTGCCCGACGGCGAAACCGAAGGCGCACGGATGGAGATCCAGACCTCCGGCAGTCCGCCAAAGAATATGCCCAAGTTCGAGCCCATCATCGATGATGACGATGATGATGATGATCAGGTCGAAGAAGCGGAAATCGCTGAAACGGAAGAACGGGAAGCACGTGGTGATCGTTCTGAACGCTCGGAACGTGGAGACCGGAACGACGGTGAAGAACGGCCGAAACGCAAACGGCGTCGGCGCGGCAGACGCAACCGCGGTGGTGATCGTCCTGAATCCGGAAATTCGGAAGATGGTGGCGAGAATAGTTCGGAAAATAATGCGGATAACAACAGCGAAGCTGCTGCACAGCCGAACGACGCAGGCGAACAGGCAGAGAAGCCGAAAGCTCGCTCACGTCGCAACAATACCCGCAAAGCGGATGTTGCACCTGTTGCCGCAGCCGAAAACGGCGGCGAAGAACAACCGCAGGCAGAAGCAAAGCCACGTGGCAGACGCCGGTCGGCCAAAAGCGAAGCCGCTGCTGAACAGCCGGCGGTAAGCACGCAACCGGACGCCGAAGCGGCTGAAGAAAAGCCGAAACGTCGCCGCGCACCGCGCAAGGCCAAGCCGGCAGTGGCAGCACCTGCGGCTGATGCCGCCACTGGCGAAACTGCCGAAGCAGCGGCTGACGCAACCGTCGAGAAAAAGCCGGCAGCAAAACGGGCACCACGAGCCCGCGCCAAAAAGGCGGATAGCGCAGAAGCGTCTGACAAAACCGCTCCGGAAGCTGCAAAGGAAAAAGCGCCTGCAAAACCGCGCAAATCCAGAGCGGCAGCCAAGCCCAAGGACGACACGGCTGCCAAGCCCAAAGACGACGCGGTAGCCAAAGCATCCGACAGCGACGCGACAACGTCGAGCGATGGATCATCCCGGCAGGGCTGGTGGCAGCGCACGTTCGGATAAGGGAAAGATTATCGCCCCCGTCCGATTTCCGGACGGGGGCGATGCTATTTTCATCCGCGGTTCAGGCGCAGGGTGTCAGGAGAGAAAGCTTCAACCGGACTTTCATGCTGAGGACTTAACATGCACAACAAGCTTGCTGTTTCACTCCCCTGCACTGGTCGGCCCGTCTTCGGCCGTCTGACCCGATTCATGATGGCCTTTCTGGTGATGATCTCGATCATCGTGCAACCGGTTGCCGCCCAGTCCATCCTGCGCGATGCCGAAACCGAGGCGCTGTTTACCGACATGGTCTCGCCATTGGTGGCCGTATCGGAACTGGATGCCAACGAAGTCGAAGTCGTCCTGATCAATGACAACCAGATCAACGCCTTTGTCGCCGGCGGCCAGCGGATATATTTCTATTCCGGTCTCATCGAAACGGCAGACAGCGCCAATGAAGTGCAAGGCGTCATGGCCCATGAACTGGGTCACATCACCGGCGGCCATATCATCCGGTTCAACGAAGGCGTAAAAACAGCCACCGGCATCACCATCCTCAGTCTGGTCCTGGGCGCCGCAGCCATTGCGGCCGGAGCCGGCGACGCCGGTATGGGCATATTGGCCGCGGGCCAGCAAGCCGCCATGGGCAAGTTTCTCGCCTTTAGCCGGGTGCAGGAACGGTCCGCCGATTCCGCCGGCGCCCGTTATCTTGCCGAAGCGGGTATCTCCGGAAGAGGTTCGATCGATTTTTTCAAAAAACTGCAAAATTATGAATTCCGCCTCGGCATTCCGCAGGAGGACAGCTACGGCCGCACCCATCCGCTCTCCGGGGAACGGGTCAGCCTGTTGCGGGACGTGTACCAAAAGGACCCCGCCTGGGACAAGCCGTCCGATCCGGCGATCGAAGCCCGGTTCCAGCGGGTCAAGGCCAAGCTGCTGGGCTTTACCGCCGATCCGGTGGTGACGTTGCGCGAATATCCCGAAAGCGACCAGACCGTCCCCGCCCGCTACGCCCGCGCTTATGCCTGGCACAAGAGCGCCTATCCGGACCGGGCGCTCTATGAAGTCAACAATCTCCTCCAGTCCGCTCCGGACGACCCCTATTTTCTTGAACTGCAGGGCCAGATCCTGCTGGAATCGGGCAAACCGGACGAAGCGCTGAAATCGCTGCGCCGGGCCGTGCAGCTGACCAATAACCAGCCGCTGATCGCGAGCCTCTTTGGCCACGCGCTGATCGCCACCGAAGATCCAAAATATTTTGACGAGGCGACGCAGGTGCTGAAAGCGGCCGTCAACAAGGACAATCGCAATCCTTTTGCCTGGTATCAGCTGGGCGTGGTCTACTCGCAACAGGGCGACATGCCCCGGGCACAGCTGGCCACCGCAGAAAGTTCCTTGCTCGGTGGCAATTATGCCAGCGCCATCCGCAGCTCGCAAATTGCCATGACCGGCATTGAGGAAAATACGCCGGACTGGATCCGGGCACAGGATATTTCCTTCATCGCCAAGGCCGAATTTGAAAAGAGCAACAAGCGGCGTTAATCTGCTTGCTCCCCCCGAAATGCCCATTTGGACTGGACAAGCCGTGTCGCCATGGCCAATGCCAGCCTGCAACGAAAGAACCCGATAGTGGATGACAGCTCGAACAGAAAGTGGATGATTATGGCGGGTGGCGGACTGGCCATAGCGGCGGCAGTAGGTATATGGTTCTGGCAAACGAGCAGCGTTTCCTCGACCGAAGACGTCAGCGCAGCGGTATTGGCAGCGGGCATCGATGCTAGGGAACAGAAAGCCATCGAGGCAATCGTACGCGACTATATCCTGAAGAATCCGGAGATTATTCCCGAAGCGGTCGAGATATTGCAAAACCGTCAGAAATCCTCTGCGATTGATGCCGTGCGCACGCAAATCGAGAAACCGTTCGCCGGAAACGCCTTTGCCGGCAATCCCGATGGGGATGTCATCATCGTCGAATATTCCGACTTCAACTGCCCCTATTGCAAACAGACCGAGCGCGATATCGCCAAGCTGATCGCCGAAGACAAGAATATCAAAGTCGTGTTCCGCGAACTGCCGATCCTCAGCGAGGCCAGCAATGATGCGGCGTTGATGGCCCTGGCTGCCGCCAAACAGGGCAAATATTATGCCTTCCACAAAACCATGTTCGCCACCGGTCGCCCCACTCCTTCGACCATAGAGGCTGCGGCAAATGAAGTTGGTCTCGACATGGCTGCTGCGCGGACCTTTATCGCTTCGCCGGAAGCCAGGCAGGAAATCGAGAATAATATCGCAATCGCGCAGCAGATGCGCTTCACCGGCACCCCTGCCTGGGTCGTTGGCAATCAGTCAGAAGTCGGCGCCGTCGGCTATGATGGCCTGAAAGAAATGGTCGCGAACGCGCGGGCCGCCAACTAGGCTGCTTCGGAAGGGCCTTCTTCCGAAGAACCTTTGAAACCCTGGGCAATCACATACCATTCGGACGAGCCCTTGCGGCTCGCTGGTGGCTTGGCGTGTTTCACCACGTCGAAATGCTTCTTGAGCAAGGTCAGCAGATCATTGTCGGTTCCGCCGGCCAACACTTTAGCGACAAAATTCCCGCCTTTTTGCAAATTTTCGACCGCGAAATAGGCCGCAGCCTCGACCAGTCCCATGGTTCGCAAATGGTCGGTCTGCTGATGGCCGACCGTATTGGCCGCCATATCGGATAATATCAGATCCGGCTTGCCACCCAGCGCTTCGATCAGCAGGTCCGGTGCCGCGTCATCCATGAAATCCATCTTGAAAATAGTGACGCCTTCGATGGCGTCGACATCCAGCAGATCGATACCGACAACCGCGGCCTTGGGCGCAAATTTGCGCATCACCTGGGCCCAGCCCCCCGGCGCAATTCCGAGATCGACCACTGCCTTGGCGCTTCGGACAAGCTTGAACCGTTCGTCCAGTTCCAGCAATTTATAGGCAGCGCGCGAGCGGTAGCCCTCGGCCCTCGCCTGCTTGACGTAGGGATCGTTGAGCTGCCGTTCGAGCCAGCGCGTCGAGCCGATCTTCCGGCCCTTGGCGGTCTTGACCTTTTGTCGGGTTCCTGATCTGCCGCGGCTCATCGCACGGACCTCCGTTCATTGGCCGACATCAGCGAGCGCAATATGCCTTCGCGAATGCCGCGATCCGCTACGCCGACGCGCGGCGCCGGCCAGATATCCAGTATCGATTCCAATATCGCACAGCCACCGACCACCAGATCGGCGCGTTCCCGGCCGATGCAGGGAATATCAGCCCGGTCGTCGGGGGAAACATGCGCCAGCATATGGCTGATTTCGCGCATCGATTCGGTCGGAACGATCAGGCCGTCGATCACGTTGCGGTCATATTGCGGAAGTTTCAGGTGCAGGCTGGCGAGAGTGGTCACTGTGCCACTGGTGCCCAGCAGCCGATAATCGCACTGCTCGAGCCGCGGCAATCGCGCGGCAAAGCCGGCGAAACTGTCGGCAACCCTTGCCCGCATCGAGGCAAAGGCCTCCGCGCGGGCAACCGGATCATGACCATCGAATTTCTCGCTCTCGGTCAACGAAACGACGCCCCAGGGCACGCTCAGCCAGTCGACAATCTCCGGAGCGGAGCCGGTCGTGTCGACCAATACGAGCTCGGTCGATCCTCCGCCAATGTCAAAAATAAGCGCCGGGCCCTCCCCCGGTTCCAGCAATATCTGACAACCCAATACGGCCAGACGCGCTTCTTCTTCTGCCGTGATCACGTCCAGCGCGATTCCGGTTTCCCGGCGGACGCGCTCGATAAACTTGTCACCGTTGCTGGCGCGACGGCAGGCCTCGGTTGCGACCGACCGGGCGAGCGTCACATTGCGGCGTCGCAGCTTGTCGGCGCAGATCGACAGGGCGGCAACCGCTCGGTCCATCGCGCGGCTGCTGATCCGGCCGGTTTCAACCAGTCCTTCACCCAGGCGCACAACCCGCGAAAAGGCATCGGTAACAATGAAGCCGTCTGACGAAGGCTTGGCGACCAGCAACCGGCAGTTGTTGGTACCCAGATCTATCGCTGCATAGGATCGCAATTTCGGCCAACGCGACGCGCCGTTATGGACGGGAGGCGCAGTTTGACTCCGTGCATTATATGTCGCCGCAGGGTTCGGGCGGGATTTCCTTGCGGATGGCCCGCCGTTTGCATCATGCGGCGATGGGGACGCTCGATCCGCCATAACCGTAACTCTTATGTTCTCCGGATCGGATAATACCGCCGGTACTTGCCCTCGAAGATAACGACGCGCGGTCTATGACGCAAGGGCCGGTAACCTTGTTCTGCGGAAAACATTAACTATGCTCGCCAATTGAGCTGCAAAAGGCTGCAATAGCCGGAATATCGGGACGTATCGGCAACCGCCCTGCCCCCGTTCTGTCCCGATTTCCTGCGGGGACAGCCACAGTGGTGACCATGGTGAAATTGTTTGACCCCGTCGCCGATCATTTACCACCAAAGGGCTTGACCCAAAGCCCCTCCCTGCCTATTGCCCCGCACCGGCACTCCCCTGTCGTATAATGGTAATACCACGGACTCTGACTCCGTTAATTGAGGTTCGAATCCTCACGGGGGATCCATTTTTTTTCGTGTAAATCATTGGTTTTGATAAGTTTATATCAATGCGACCCGGCGCGCTCCCAATTCGCGCACCCAATGTTTTTCGACTCGGCGCATTTCCGATTGACCTCGCACGGCGGCGGGAAGCCATATATTCGCGATGACACATTGGATTGACGATGGTTTCCCCGTCGACAAGCGCCGAAGCGCGCTACACCCCCTCAATTGGGCAAAGCCACCTCTCCTTTCGCGCCTGACGAAAGTGAAAGTCAGATAATGTGAATGAGCGCAATTGGGTGGATAGCTGTCATTGCAGGTGATACTAACTGCACATGAAAAATACCATATTGGCACTGGTCGGCGTTGTGCTTGCAACCGCATGCTCGACGACCGGTCCGGTCCGCGAAGAAAATCGAACGTTGCGCTATGGGTGCAATGATCATGTCGTAATCGGACGGCTTTCAAACCAGGATTCTTATGAGCACATACCAATTGAAGGTGACTTAATCGGCCACGGCTGGATGCAAGCCAATCTCCTTGTCCGCAGATCGGTGTATGGGGACCATCTTTCAGGGGAGGTTCCTGTTCGATACTTCGCCCACACATTCTTTCGGGAAAATCGAAGCTTCATGTTCGTATTGAGCAAGGGCGATGAAGGTTACAAGATCGAAACAGCCCAACTCATGTCAGTCAGGCCGCACGCTGTGAGTATATGCAACTAACGTCCGCTAATGGGGCGTTAGCCGACCTGCTGTTTTTATTTCTTCCCTCACCGGTTCGAGGAGCAAGTGCTGGAGACATAACTGATACCAGGCAGCCGGAACGGTCCCGCTTGCGCGCGTCCGTCCGCCGATCAGGAAATGCAGCGGTAAAGCGACCAGAAACGGCAGAATGCAGAGACCAACCGCTGCCAGACTTTGCTGAATAGGCACCAACAGAGTAACTATCCAAATAGCTCCGTCTAACCAGTTCGCCTAGGCAGTCGCCGCTACCCCTCTCTCAGCGCGGCAGCGAGCTTTGTCCCATCAGTTGCAGGTCCACAGCGCGGGCGCACTGGCGGCCCTCGCGGATCGCCCAGACGACCAGGCTCTGGCCGCGGCGCATATCGCCGCAGGCAAAAATACCGGGCTTGCTGGTGGCATAGCTTACAACATTGGCTGCCACATTGCCGCGAGCGTCCAGTTCCACATCCGACTGATCGACCAGCCCCATTTTGCGCGGGCCGACAAAGCCCATGGCCAGCAGAATCAGGTCGGCCTTGATAACGAACTCGCTGCCGGCAACTTCCTGCATCTGGCCGTTCACCCATTCCAGCCGAATACATTCAAGGCCTTCGACATTGCCGTTGGTGCCGACAACCCGTTTGGCGAGAATCGACCAGTCGCGTTCGCAGCCTTCCATATGGCTGGACGAGGTCCGCAGCTTGAGCGGCCAGTCCGGCCAGGAGAATGTCTTGTCTTCCTTCTCCGGTGGCTTGGGCATGATTTCGATCTGGGTCACCGAAGCGGCGCCCTGACGATTGGAGGTGCCAACGCAGTCCGATCCGGTGTCGCCGCCGCCGATGACAATCACATGCTTGCCGGTCGCGGTAATGGTTCCGCGCGGTGCGGCGCGCATCTCGTCATCGCCCGCATTGCGCTTGTTCTGCTGCGCGAGAAATTCCATCGCAAGACGCACGCCGGCCATTTCATAGCCGGGTATATCGAGCGTGCGCGGCTTTTCCGCGCCGCCGGACATGACCACGGCATCGTAATTTTCCTGCAGCGATTCTACCGAAACGGTCACACCGACTTCGGCGCTCGTGCGAAATTCGACGCCTTCCGCTTCCATCTGCACGAGGCGGCGGTTGATCAGATGCTTTTCCATCTTGAAATCGGGAATGCCATAGCGAAGCAGACCCCCCATCCGGTCGTTCTTTTCAAACAGCGTGACATTATGGCCGGCGCGGGCCAGTTGCTGGGCACAGGCCATGCCGGCTGGTCCGGAACCGACAACAGCGACCGACTTTCCGGTTTTTTCCTCTGCAATCTGGGGTGTTATCCAGCCTTCTTCCCATCCACGATCAACAATCGCGCATTCGATGGACTTGATATTCACCGGCGCGTCGTCGATGTTCAGCGTGCACGCGGCTTCGCAAGGCGCAGGACAGATTCGGCCGGTAAATTCGGGAAAATTATTGGTCGACTGCAGCGTTTCGAGCGCCGTTTTCCAGTCACCTTCATAGACCAGATTATTCCAGTCCGGGATGATATTGTTCACCGGGCAGCCGTTATGGCAATAGGGAATCCCGCAATCCATGCAGCGCGCCGCCTGATCCTTGAGATCCTTTTCCGGCAGCGGGATCGCGAATTCCTTGTAATGCGTCAGCCGCTCCTTTGGATCGGCATAAGTCGCTTCTTTGCGATCAATCTCGAGAAAGCCTGTTACTTTACCCACGGTCTACTCCAATATCTTCAATTATTCTGCAGCAACGAAAGCGTCGAGACGCTCGGCTTCGAGTTGTTTCAGCGCCGCGGAATAATCGCGCGGCATGACCTTGACGAAACGGCCAAGGGCCTCTTCCCAATTGTCGAGAATTTCGCTGGCTCGCTTGCTGCCGGTATATAGTTTGTGGCGCTCCAGCAGGATGCGCAATCGGGCGGCATCATGATAGAGCATGTCGCCCATGCCATAATCATTCACATCGACCGGAAGCTGCTGCGGCGGTCTGGTGTCTTCACCATCATCCGCGCCATTGTCGATGGTCTCGATATCTACCATCGCCATGTTGCAGCGCTGACGGAAAAGTCCGTCCTCGTCATAGACATAGGCGACACCACCGGACATGCCGGCCGCGAAATTACGTCCGGTCTTGCCCAGCACGGCAATCACGCCGCCGGTCATATATTCGCAGCCATGATCGCCCGTGCCTTCGACGACCGCGACGGCTCCGCTGTTGCGAACGGCAAAACGCTCGCCCGCGACACCGTTGAAATAGGCTTCACCGGCAACCGCGCCATAGAGCACGGTATTGCCGACGATGATATTCTCGGTCGGATTGCGATCGACATGACCCGGCTGTTTGACGACCACTCGGCCGCCCGAAAGGCCCTTGCCGACATAGTCATTGGCATCGCCGACCAGTTCAGCCGAAATGCCATGCGCCAGAAAGGCACCAAAGCTCTGGCCGGCAACGCCTTCGAACGAGAGTTGAATGGTGTTGTTCGGCAGGCCGGCGTGGCCATATTTTTTCGCAACTTCGCCCGACAGCATCGCGCCGACCGTCCGGTTGACGTTCTTCACCTTGCGTTCGATCTTGACGGTCTGGCCATTGTCGAGCGCAGGCGCGGCTGCCGCGATCAAGTCCTGGTCCAGAGCGGCTTCCAGCCCGTGATCCTGCAATATCGTCTGGTGAAGCGACTCACCCTCGGCGAGGACCACCTGATGCAATATGCGCGACAGGTCGACGCCTTCCGCTTTCCAGTGGTGCAGCGCCTTGCTCATGTTGATCCGGTCAACCCGTCCGACCATTTCCTCGATCGTGCGGAAGCCCATTTCGGCCATGATCTGGCGCAGCTCTTCGGCGACGAAGAAGAAATAGTTGATGACATATTCCGGCTGTCCGGTGAATTTTTTGCGCAGCTCGGGATTCTGTGTCGCCACACCGACGGGGCAAGTGTTGAGATGACATTTGCGCATCATGATGCAACCGGCGGCGATCAGCGGTGCCGTTGCGAAGCCGAATTCGTCGGCGCCGAGCAGCGCGCCAATGGCGACATCGCGCCCGGTACGCAGGCCGCCATCGACCTGCACCGATATTCTCGAGCGCAGTCCGTTGAGCAGCAAGGTCTGCTGCGTCTCGGCCAGACCGATTTCCCAGGGCGAACCGGCGTGGGTCAGCGAGGTCAGCGGCGAAGCGCCGGTGCCACCGTCATAGCCGGAAATGGTCAGATGGTCGGCGCGGGCCTTGGACACGCCTGCGGCAACAGTGCCGACGCCGACTTCGGACACCAGTTTCACCGAAATCCGCGCGCCGGTGTTCACATTTTTCAGGTCATGGATCAGCTGTGCCAGATCCTCGATCGAATAGATGTCATGATGCGGCGGCGGCGAAATCAGGCCGACGCCGGGGGTCGAGTGACGAACCTTGCCGATATTCTTGTCGACCTTGCTGCCGGGCAACTGCCCGCCTTCGCCGGGCTTGGCACCCTGCGCCATCTTGATCTGGATATCGTCGGCATTGACCAGATATTCGGCGGTCACGCCGAAACGGCCACTCGCGACCTGCTTGATCGCCGAGCGCATGCTGTCGCCATTGTCCATGGGAACAAAGCGGTCCGGTTCTTCGCCGCCTTCGCCGGTATTGGACTTGCCGCCAATCCGGTTCATCGCGATGGCCAGAGTCGTATGCGCTTCCCGGCTGATCGAACCGAAGCTCATCGCGCCGGTGGCAAACCGTTTCACGATCTCGGTCGCCGGCTCGACTTCGCTTATGTCGAGCGGTTCACTGGCCTTGGTCAGTTCCATCAGTCCGCGGATGGTCAGCAGGCGCTCGCTCTGCTCGTTGATCGATTCCGCAAATTCCGCGTAATTTTTCGGATCATTGCCGCGCACCGCATGTTGCAAATTGGCGACATTGGCGGGCGTCCAGGCATGTTCTTCGCCGCGGATCCGGTAGCCGTAGATACCGCCGACATCGAGCATATTCCTGTAGATCGGATTGTCGCCATAGGCTTCCGTATGCCGGTTCACGGTTTCTTCCGCGACTTCGGCCAGCCCTACGCCTTCGATCATCGTCGCCGTACCGGTGAAATATTTCTCGATAAATTCGCTGGACAGACCGACCGCATCAAAAATCTGCGCGCCGCAATAGCTTTGATAAGTCGAGATGCCCATTTTCGACATGACTTTCAAAATGCCCTTGCCGATCGCCTTGATATAATTTTGCTCGACCTGTTGCGTCGTCAGCGGCAATTCGCGGCGAACGCGGATGTCCTCGAGCGTTTCAAAGGCCAGATAGGGATTGACCGCCTCCGCGCCATAGCCTGCCAGCACGCAGAAATGGTGGACTTCGCGGGCTTCACCGGTTTCGACCACGAGACCGGTCTGCATCCGCAGGCCCTGACGGACCAGATGATGGTGGACGGCGGCGGTCGCCAGCAAGGCGGGCATCGCAATCCGGTCCGGACCCTTGGCGCGGTCGGAAAGAATGAGAATATTGCGATCGGCGAGCACCGCTTCGGTCGCCGCCCAGCACATTTCCTTGAGTGCCATTTCCAGGCCGGCTGCACCAGTCTCGGCGTCCCACGTAATATCGATGGTTTCGGTTCGGAAGGCGCCATCCAGCGCGTCTTCGACCGAACGGATTTTCAGCAGATCCGCGTTGGTCAGCACCGGCTGGTCAACCTCTAGCCTTTTATGCGTACCGGCATCATGGCCCAGCAGATTGGGGCGCGGCCCGATCATCGAAACCAAAGACATCACCAGTTCCTCGCGGATCGGATCAATCGGCGGGTTGGTTACCTGGGCGAAATTCTGTTTGAAATAATCGTACAGCAAGCGCGGCTTGCCGGACAGGACCGCGATCGGCGTGTCCGTGCCCATCGATCCGATCGGATCGAGACCGTCACTCGCCATCGGCTCGAGGAATTTGGTGATATCTTCCTGGGTGAAGCCGAACGCCTGCTGCCGGTCAAGCAGAGCGGCAGGACTGTCCAGCCCGTTCGCCTTTGGCGCATCGACATCGTCCAGATCGTCGAGATCGAGATCTTTCAGATTATATTGCGTCGATTCCAGCCATTTCGCATAAGGTTTGGCCTTGGCGAGATCGGCCTTGATCTCTTCATCCTCGATGATCCGGCCCTGTTCCATATCGATGAGCAGCATTTTTCCGGGCTGCAACCGCCATTTGCGGACGATATTGTCTTCCTTGACCGGAAGCACACCGGATTCCGACGCCATGATCACATGGCCGTCATCTGTGACGCAGAAACGCGCCGGACGCAGGCCGTTGCGGTCCAATGTCGCGCCGACTTGCCGTCCGTCGGTAAAGGCGACCGCAGCCGGGCCATCCCACGGCTCCATCAGGGCCGCGTGATATTCGTAAAATGCCCTGCGGTCGGCATCCATCGTCGGATCGCCGGCCCATGCTTCGGGAATCAGCATCATCACCGCGTGGGGCAACGAATAACCACCGGCGATAAGCAGTTCGAGGGCATTATCCAGACAGGCGGTATCGGATTGTCCGTGCGGGATCAGCGGCCACATCTTGTCGAGATCGGCTCCCAGAAGGTCGGATTCCATCGTCCGGCGACGGGCGTTCATCCAGTTCACATTGCCGCGTACCGTGTTGATTTCGCCATTATGCGCGATGAAACGATAGGGATGCGCCAGTTTCCACGACGGGAAGGTATTGGTCGAAAAGCGCTGATGGACCATTGCCACGGCTGATGTGGTCAGCGGGTTGTTCAGATCCTTGTAGAAGGATCCCACCTGATCGGCGAGCAGCAGCCCCTTGTAGACAATCGTTCTGGTCGAGAAGGACGGCATGTAAAATTCGGACAGGCCCGGCATTCCCATTTTTTCGGCAAGACCATCGAGTGGATTATGGGCCTGCTTGCGAATGGCGAGGATTTTGCGTTCGAACGCATCCTGGTCGGCAATCGATTCGCCTTTGCCAACGATCATCTGGCGAATCAGTGGCATCTGGTCGAGCACGGCTTTACCGATACCGGTTGTATCGATCGGCACGTCGCGCCAGCCGATCAGGACCTGCCCTTCCTTGGCGATGAACCGTTCAAAATGTGTCGTTGCAAATTCTGCTTCCGCCGGATCGGACGGAACGAAACACATAGCAACGGCATAGTCACCGACAGCCGGCAGGGTCAGACCCTCCGATTGCGCCCAATCCCGCAGAAGCGCGTCTGGAATTTGCAACAATATACCGGCACCGTCACCCAGCAGAGGATCGGCGCCAACGGCACCGCGGTGGTCGATGTTGACCAGAATCTCGAGTCCTCGCTTCACCGTAAGATGGGATTTTTCACCTTCGATATTCGCGACAAAACCGACGCCACATGCGTCATGTTCGTTGTTTGAATCATACAGGCCTTGCCGTGGCGGGAAACTCATATTCCGTCCTTACATTTCGATAAGATTTTTGTAATAAATGTGCTTCTAGATGGGTTTTCGCGTATTTTGAAGTCAAGATTTGCGCAAGTGCGAAAAGTAATATTGCGCCCCTGCCCCACGCCGTTCGCAAACGGTTACCCTGATCTGGTGAAAACGGGGAGAAATTCAGGGCCTGTGACCATGGCTTGGAGCCAGCGGGAGGCAAAGTCGAATTTCAGCCTCTTCCGGCAAAAATCATCCGGCGTCAATGCTTTGCGCGACCATGAAAACTCAAGCCATTGCGCGCGGGACGCTATCGTCCCGGACGATATTTTGCGGACCGCCGGCCCTTATTCCGCTTCGGTATTCTTGTCATATTTGAGCTCAAGATAGCGGCCGCGGATCGACAGATTGTCGATATCGCCCTTGGCGATCTGCTGGGTAACGCCGGCAATTTCTTTCTCGATCAGCGAGAGTCCGCCGATCAGCTGCTCGTCGGGCGATTTGCCGCTGTCGGTCGCTTTGCTGCGCATGGAAGCGGGAATCGCCCGATATCCGTTGATCAATTCCGGCAAATGCTCCCCAACCAGCTTGCGCACCTCATAGGCCGCGGCATCGCCCTCGTTGAGTTTGTTCAGCTGCGGTGACAGCATATCCAGCTGCACGCCAATGCCGTTGACGATCTGCACCGCTGGTGCCGGCAGCGCCGGTCGCTGGTTTTCAAGCCAGATTTCGGTTTTTCCCGCCAGTGATTTCAGGTCAGACTTCATGATCGTTTCGGGCGTCGGCATTTTCATTTTCGGAAATTTCATCGCCGCCCAGATACCGCCGCCAATCAGGCCAGCGGAAATCATCACTCCCCAGAAACCGATACCGCTCAATATGCCGCCGACAATACTGGCACCGACCAGCACGCCGACCGTCCACATGGCGGCGCGCCCCAGTTTCCTGAAGAAATGGCCGCGCTTCAATTGATGGGAGCGATTGCCGATCGAGCGACGGAACTGGGAATCGCGAAGCGCCCGTGCAGCGCTGTCAAAGACTTGCTGATTGGATTCGGACACCAGGCTTTATTCCTCCAGCGCCGACAAGGGGTTTTCCGAAGGTGCTTCCAGTTGCGCCTTCGCCTGACCTTCGGACCGCGCAATATAGCCTTTCGACTTTTCGATCTCGCCGGACAGCGAATTTACCGTCGCTTTCATATTCTCCAGCGCTTTCAGCTTGAACGTGTCGATATTGTCCATCGTGTCATAGACATTCTGGAACGCGCGTTGCAGCGTTTCCAGCGGGATCGTGGAGGAAGCGGCCTGCTCGTGAATCTGGCCGGTCTGGTTCTTCAGCATCTCGCTGGTGCTGTCGATCACGCCTGCGGTCGTCGTGTTGAGCGCGGTAATCTGGTCGAGAACCAGCTTCTGGTTGGTCAGCGCCTGGGCCACGGTCACCCCGGTGCGCAATGCGCCGACGGTGGTTGTGCTGGCCCGGTCGACGCCCTTGACCAGTTCGACATTGTTGCGCTTCACCAGATCGAGCGCGAGATAGCCCTGCACGGTCACCGCCATCTGGGTCAGCAGATCCTGCGTGCGTTGCCGGACGTAGAAAAGTGCGCTTTCGCGGATCGCCTTGGCCTTGCCGGGATCGGTGGCGTCGAGTTCGGCGGCCTTGTCTTCGAGCCTCTGGTCCATGACCTTGGAGACATGGATCATCTGCTCCAGCCGGCCCATCGCCGCCCAGAGATTCTTGCGCTCGACATCAATCGCCGCATTGTCCATCAGCAATTCGTCCTTGCCGGAGCGAAGCCGGTCGAGGATCGAACCGATATGGCCCTGCGCGCTTTTATAGCCGTCGAAATAGTTGCGCATCTTGTTGCCAAAGGGAATGATCCCGAAAATCTTGCGCTTGGCGGTCAGGTTGCCGCGTTTGCCCGGATCAAGATCCTCGACCGTGCGGCGCAGTTCTGCGAGATCGGAACCGATGCCGCTTTCCTCGTCCATCGACCGGATCGGGCGATCGAGAAAACGGTTGGACTGGCCCGCAGCTTCGGCAATTTCCTTGCGGCCCATATTGGTAATCTGGTCCACTTTTTTCCCGAATTCGGGACTATTTTGATCCTGAGCGATCAAATCGTCGATAAAAGTGTCGACTTTTTCTTCCAGCTTGGTCTTGACCTCGTCACCAATGGACACAAGGCCTCCGGCCTTTTCGGGTGCAACGGCAACCACCGGATCTGGCGGGGTCAGTTTCAGGTCGTCGGTCGCGGTGATTGTTTCGGTCGCCATGCTGTTCAGCCTCCCTGCCCCGGCACCAGTGCGGGGCTTTCTCTATAAATGGATGCAAATGCCCCGCTTTTCAAGCGTTTCAACTGCTGTATTAGCAAAATAATACAGTTTTTGCAGAACTGTGCAACATGCTTCCAAATCTTCCAATTTCCAACAAGGCTCAGCCTTCCAGCAATTCCGCCACCTGCGGCGCGATCTTGCCGACGATGATATCAATACCCTCTGCTGTAGGATGCAGCCCGTCGGGCAGGAACAGATCCGGATTCCCCACCACCCCGTCCATGAAAAACGGATAAAGCGCGACATCATATTTCTTGGCCAAGGCCGGATAGATGATGTTGAATTCGTCGCTAAAGGCGGCACCCAGATTGGGCGGGGCCAGCATACCGGTGAGCATCACGGGTATATCGCGATCCTGCAGCTTCTTGACCATCGCTTCCATATTGGCGCGGGTATCCGCAGGTTTAAGCCCGCGCAGCAGATCGTTGCCGCCCAGCCCCAATAGCACCAGATCCGGCTTGCGCGGCAGGCTGTCCAGGACGAAGTCCATCCGCCGCAACCCCGCAGCCGTGGTGTCGCCAGACACACCGGCATTGTGGACCCAAACGTCCTGGCCCGCTGCCCTCAGGGCGGCCTGCAGTTCAGGCACCAACCCCTCTTTCTGGTCCAGACCATAGCCCGCGTAGAGACTGTCACCAAAAGCGACAATCAGGGTTTCAGCCTCTTTGGCTTCCGCCACCTGATCGCCTTCAGCTTCCGTCGCGACCGTTTCCACGTCCTTGAGAACAGCTTGTTCCTCGTCCGGCGCGGGACCACAAGCGATCAAAAGTTGCAGAAACGACAGTGTGAACCCATATAAGACAAAATTCTTCAACATCGGATATCCTTACCCTCATGATCCAGAAAAACGCCGCATCAAGCGACGCCGCCGCAGTTGAACCCCATATCGCGATTGCAGCCCGGAATGTCACCCTGTCTTTGGGGGAGGGGAAAGCACGTGTCGATATTTTGCGTGGCATTGATCTGCAGATAGAAGAGGGAACAACGGTTGCATTGCTGGGGCCGTCGGGTTCGGGAAAATCATCGCTGATGGCGATCCTGTCCGGTCTGGAACGGGCAAGCGGCGGGGAAGTGAATATTGCCGGGGCCGACTTCGGCACGATGGACGAGGATCAGCTGGCGGTTGCGCGGCGCGGTCGGGTCGGAATTGTATTGCAGGCCTTTCACCTGCTCCCGACAATGACCGCTCTGGAAAATGTTGCGGTACCACTGGAGCTGGACGGCCAGGCCGATCCGTTTGAAATCGCTGCGAAGGAATTGACCTCGGTTGGCCTGGGCGACCGGCTCGGCCATTATCCGACCCAGCTTTCCGGTGGCGAACAGCAACGTGTGGCTATTGCCAGGGCGATGGCATCGCGGCCGACGATCATCTTTGCCGACGAGCCGACCGGCAATCTCGACGGCATCACCGGCGAGAAAGTCATCACCCTCTTGTTCGATCGCCAGAAGGCCACTGCGGCGACCCTGTTGATCATCACCCATGACCCTGAACTGGCCAAACGCTGCGACCGGATCATTGAATTGCGCGACGGACTGATCGAACGGGACAGCGCCGCGTGAGCGCTGAACTGGGCAAAGCCTGGACGATTGCCCGCCGCGATTTGCGCGGACGGTTTGTCGGGCTCCGGCTGCTGATCGTCTGCCTGTTTCTCGGCGTCGCCACCCTTGCCGCCATCGGCAGCCTGACCAACGTGATAACCGAAGAGCTGGCCAATCGTGGCCAGGCCATCCTGGGCGGCGATCTGGAGATCGCAGTCGCGCAGCGCGAAGCCACGGATACGGAGCTCGCGGCTCTGAAGAAAACGGGAGCGCTTTCAGAAACTTTGCGCATGCAGGCGATGGCTCGGCTATCGGACGGTAGCGACACCCAGTTGGTCGAGCTGAAGGGCGTCGATGGCGCTTATCCGCTTTACGGCAAATTTACGCTGGAAAGCGGCCAGATGGTCTCTGCGCCACCGCGGCGGGACATCTATGTCACCCCTGCCCTGATGCAGCGTCTGTCGCTGGAGATTGGCGACAAGATTGCCTTTGGCGAGGCAAGTTTCACCATTTCCGGTATCATTGCCGAAGAACCCGACCGGCTGAGCGAAGGCCTGTCGCTTGGTCCCGTAGCAATCACATCGCTCGAAGGCCTGCGCGCAACAAAATTGATTCAGCCGGGCAGCCTGTTCGAAAGCAAATATCGTCTCAAGCTCCCCGCTTCAGCGAATCCTGGGGAGATCGGTGACGGTCTTGTCGAGCAATTTCCCAACGCTGCGTGGGAGGTCAAGACTCGCGACGATGGTGCGCCGAGCACCCGCCGTTTCATCGAACGCATGGGACAGTTTCTGACCCTGGTCGGCCTCGCATCGCTGGTGATCGCCGGGATCGGCGTCGGCAATGGCGTCGCCTCTTACTTGCGCGGCAAGCAGGGCGCGATTGCGACGCTCAAGATACTGGGTGCGGACAGCGCGATGATCTTCCGCATCTATCTGTTCCAGATCATGGCGGTAGCCATCGGCGCAATTGCTCTGGGTCTCGTGATTGGCGCGCTGGCTCCGCTGGCAATCATCCAGATTGCCGGCGATGTCCTGCCGATCAAACCGGAGTTCGCAATCTATCCTCTGCCGCTGCTGGTCAGCGCGCTCTACGGATTGCTGATCGCCGTGATCTTCGCCCTGCCCCCCTTGTCGCGGGCAAAAACCATCCCGGCAGCAGGAATCATCCGCGGAGAGGGCAAGTCCTGGCGTCAGATTGACCGGCAAAGCTGGATCGGGGTAGGATTGGCGATTGCCGCGATCATCGCGCTGGCGCTCGGTACAGCCAATGAGCCACTATTTTCGGCCTCCTTCATCGGTGCGGCCGCTGCGATATTGCTGTTGCTGACGGCACTCGGCGCGCTGATCCGCTGGCTGGCGAGCAAGGCTCCAAGGCCTAAACAGCCATTATTGCGCCTCGCGCTGACCAGCCTTCACCGTCCCGGCGCACAGACCGGACAACTGGTAGTAGCACTGGGACTCGGACTCACGCTGTTCGCCACGCTGGCCGCGATCCAGACCAGTCTGACCAATGAAATACGCTCCACCGTACCCCGCGATGCACCTAGCTTCTTCGTGCTCGATATCCCGGTCGAACGCGCGGACGAGTTCCGCTCGAAGGTCGCAGCGACTTCCAAGGCCGCAGAAGTGAATATCGTGCCGACGCTGCGCGGGACAATCACCGAATTTCGCGGTCAGCGGGTGTCCGAACTGGAAACCCTCCCCGAAGGCGCATGGGTGCTACGCGGCGACCGCGGTCTCACCTATAGCGCGACCATTCCCGAAGGCAGCGAGATAGTCGAGGGCGACTGGTGGCCAGCCGATTATGACGGACCACCATTGGTCTCGGTCGACGAAGAGCAAGGCGCGGCGATGGGCCTGAAGATCGGCGACAGTCTGACCGTCAGCCTTCTCGGCGTCGAAATACCGGCCACGGTGGCCTCGTTCCGCAAGGTCAACTGGCGCAATTTCGGCTTTAACTATGTCCTGGTATTCCCGCCCGGCGTGCTGGCCGATGTGCCGCATAATGTCGCCGCCACGATCCAGCTCGAAGCAGCCAGGGAGAACAGCCTGCTCTCGATCCTGCCAAAAGAATTCCCGTCCATCTCGATGGTCAAGGTCAAGGAAATCGCCTCCCAGATCGGTGACATTCTCGACCAGATGGCCACCGCCATTGCCGCGGCTGCATCAATCGCGATCTTCTCCGGCATCGCGGTGCTGATCGGCGCGATTGCCGCGTCGCGCCAGGCGCGGGTCTATGATAGCGTGATCCTGAAACTGCTCGGAGCCACGCGGTCCCAGATATTGACGGTTCAGGCGATTGAATATGCGCTGCTGGCATTTCTGCTGTCGGCAGTGGCTCTTGGTCTTGGCCTGTTTGCCGGATGGTTCGTGATCACCCAGATTTTCGAGTTCACCTGGCAGCCCGATTGGGGCGTCGTCCTGCTGACGCTGGGCATCGGTGCGATTGCGACGCTTGGGATCGGTTTGCTGGGTTCCATTCCTGTGCTGTCCGCCAAACCAGCTCGGGCGCTTCGAGAACTTTAGATTTTCCCGCCGGCACTGAGCTTGTCGAAATGCGCCGTTGCTCTTGAAATGTCCTTCGACAGGCTCAGGACGAACGGACAATATCCGCTAATCCTCGTCGCCGGCCAGCCGCACCGCAACCGGTGCCGACAGGAACAATTGCGCCAGATGATAGAAAATCAGCGGCAATAGCACCAGGCCTGCACGCTCTGGCGCAAAAAGAATGGCGGCCAGAGGAGCACCGATGGCGACGCTCTTCTGCGCCCCGGAAAACAAAAACGTCTTGCGGTCAGCCCGCACAAAACCCAACAAGCCGCCGAGCAACCACGTCCCGCCAAAAGCCAGCCCCAACCAAAGCAGCAACGCGGCTGCCAGCCAGATGAATTCAGTAGCGGTCACCCGGCTCCACATGCCCGCGATGATCGCAGCCGAAAAGGACACATAGACCGCCAGCGCAATCGCACCGCGATCAATCCAGCCGGTCAGATCCTTGTGCTGCATGACCAAGGGCCGCAACCATTTCTGGAAGGTCTGCCCGAGGACGAATGGCAGCACCAATATTGCCGCCAGTTTGATGACGGTTTCGGTAGTGATGTCCACACCGGCCGCGCTGGCAAGCAACGCAAACAGCAGCGGCGACAGGAATACCCCGACCAGATTGACAAAAGCGCTTGCGACTACCGAGGCGGCAACATTTCCCCTGGCAATGGCGCAATAGCTGGTTGCAGACTGGACGGTCGACGGCAGCACACCCAAAAACAGAAAACCCAGAGCAACATCGGCAGGAAGAATCTGATCGACCGCCTTGGAGAGCAACAGGCCAATCCCCAGCATCACGCCAAATACCCAGATGAATATCGTCCCTTGCAGGCGGATATTACCCAGTCCCGCCTTCACTTCGTGCCGTTCGAGCCGGATACCGTGAAGCAGGAATACCGCAAAAATCCCGGCGTTGAACAATATCGCTGCTATATCTTTTGCCAGCCCCTGTACCGGTAGCAAAGTCGCCAGCAGAACCGCTCCGCTGAGCAGCCAGATGAATTTGTCGACAAGGATCAGACGAAGAGTTTGCATGGTGGTAGCGGCAAATGGAGGGCGAAGAATGGTTTGGCAAGCTTTCAGATGTTGCGGTGCAGCACCAAACAGGCTAAGGGCGCGGCAATATCGGGGCTGTGCTTATGGCCGCCCTTTCCTCTTCTTACGGTAGATTCTAGTATGGCCCTTCGCAATATCGCAATCATTGCGCACGTTGATCACGGCAAAACAACCCTGGTTGACCAGCTTTTCCGCCAATCCGGCACTTTCCGCGACAATGAACGTGTCGAGGAACGGGCGATGGATTCGAACGATCTTGAAAAAGAACGCGGCATTACGATTCTCGCAAAATGCACCAGTGTCGAATGGAAAGGCACACGGATCAATATTGTCGATACCCCGGGCCATGCCGACTTTGGTGGCGAAGTGGAACGCATCCTGTCGATGGTCGACGGCGTGATCCTTCTGGTCGACAGTGCCGAAGGCGCGATGCCACAAACAAAATTCGTGACCGGCAAGGCATTGGCCCTTGGGTTGAAGCCGATTGTCGTCGTCAACAAGATTGACCGTCCCGACGGACGCGCGGAAGAAGTCCTCGACGAAGTGTTCGACCTCTTCGTCAACCTCGACGCCAATGACGAGCAGCTCGATTTCCCGTCGCTCTTCGCCAGCGGTCGCAACGGCTATGCCGGTGAAACCCCGGACGTACGCGATGGCGACCTTTCGGCACTTTTCGACAAGATTATCGAACATGTGCCGGAACCTGATGTCGATCCGGATGCCGAATTCAAGTTTCTTGTCACCTTGCTCGACCGCGACAATTTCGTTGGCCGCATTTTAACCGGCAAGGTCGAAAGCGGAAGAATCGACATCAACATGCCGATCCACGCAATCGATATGGATGGCAAGGTGGTTGAAGCCGGTCGCGCGACAAAGATCATGGCCTTTAACGGTCTCGAGCGTGTTCCCGTAGAAAGCGCCAAGGCGGGCGACATTATCTCTCTTGCCGGCCTTACAAAAGCGACTGTTTCAAACACGATTTGCGATATATCAGTCACCGAACCGATCGCAGCCCAACCGATCGATCCACCAACGCTGTCGATGCGTTTTGCGGTAAACGACAGTCCCGTCGCTGGTCGCGAAGGCGACAAGGTCACCAGCCGGGTGATCCGCGAACGCCTGTTCCGCGAAGCCGAATCCAATGTTGCGATCAAGGTAACCGAGAGCGACGACAAGGACAGCTTTGACGTCGCAGGTCGTGGCGAATTGCAATTGGGCGTTCTCATCGAGACGATGCGCCGCGAAGGCTTTGAACTTGGCATTTCGCGTCCCCGCGTTCTCTATCGCGAAGAAGGCGGCAAACGCGAGGAACCCTATGAAACCGTGGTTATCGACGTTGACGAGGAATATTCCAGCACGGTCGTTTCCAAGATGCAGCGCCGCAAAGCGGAACTGACCGAACAGCGCCCCTCCGGCGCCGGCAAGACCCGCCTCACCTTCTCCGCACCGTCACGCGGACTGATCGGTTATCACGGCGAGTTTCTTTCCGACACGCGCGGCACCGGCCTGATGAACCGTCTGTTCGAAAAATATGGCGAATATAAAGGCGTTATCGAAGGGCGCCCGGTTGGCGTTCTGGTTTCAAACGGCACCGGCAACACCGCTGCTTATGCTTTGAACATGCTCGAAGAACGCGGCGTATTGTTCATTGGCGCTCAAACGCCGGTTTACGAAGGCATGATCATCGGTGAAAATGCCAAGCCCGGCGATCTCGACGTCAATCCGATGAAATCAAAGGCACTGACCAACTTCCGCGTTTCCGGCAAGGAAGACGCCATTCGTCTGACCACACCGAAGGTGATGACGCTGGAACAGGCAATCGCCTATATCGACAATGACGAGCTGGTCGAGGTTACGCCAAAGAACATCCGTCTGCGCAAGCGCTATCTCGATCCGAACGATCGCAAGAAAGCGTCCCGCCAGGCAGCGGCGGCTTAAAACAGCAGCAGTTAAAAAAAGGCGGCCGATGAGGCCGCCTTTTTCTTGTCCTGTTACGATTGCGATCAGAAGCGAAGTGCCGCTGTCAGCCGGATGCTGTGCTGATCGAAATTCGGATCGCTTCGTTTCATATCGGTTCCGCCGGAGGCCAAAAGAAACGGGTTTGTTGCGCCCGCAGTTCCCGGCCCGACATTCACTACATAGTCGTCGTCAGTATATTGGGTGTACAGATATTCGAGACCCATGGTGATGTTGTTGGTCACCTTGGCTTCCGCACCGCCCCCTGCAGTCCATCCGAAGCTTTCGGTTTTTCCGTTATCGGTAAAACTGTTGGCACCGTTGGTAGTGGTGAAACTATTGTCGATTTTGGCATAGGAGACACCGCCGGTTGCGTAAAAGAGCACGCCACCTGGAGTGTAACCGATCCGACCACGAGCGCCGAGTGCATAGTCAAGCTGGCGTGTGAACGTATATGAGGCAGGCGTGGTACTGAACGCGGTCACGCTATCTGTGGACTCACTACGGCCGGCATCGACCAGAAAACCGACGACGAAATTGCCATATTGCTTGTCCGCTCCGGCACGGATGTAATAATCCATATCATCCTTGTCATTCCGGCAGCCCGCAGTTGGCGCATTGCCGTTCGCAGCCCCGTTGCAGAAGCCCGGCGAGAATGCATCGGCACCGGATACGGTGCGGACAACATTATCAAAGCTGCCATCGCGGTCGGTATCAAATGTGACGCCTTCATCCCTGTCATTGGATTGCGCACCCAATCCGAACGAACCGCCGACATAGAAGCCGTCGAATTCCTTGTTATCAATTTCCTGAGCTTGCGCAGGAACAGCAATCATCGCTGTCAGCACTGTGGCCACGCTAAGTGCGCGTTTGGTGGGGGACATAATATACTCCTCTTTTTACTCTAACAATTAAGAGACCCATCAAGCGCGTGGCAGCGCGTTTGGTTCCATCGCGAAAAGGAATATGCGGCCGTGTGATATTAAAGACACGGGAGCCGGATTTGCGGCACTCGAATGCCGGATTTTCAACGATATAGATGCCCTCCTCGTCCAAACGGTTGCATCAACTTTCTATCTCTTCGGACGCGACTTGATAATGTGGCTCATTCCCGTAAGCTCGGACCTGTTGCGGCCTTGGAGTAAAAGACATGGAATGGATGCTTTTGCCGCTGAAACGCTATGCGGATTTCTCCGGACGCTCACGGAGAAAGGAATATTGGATGTTCTTTCTGTTCCAATTTCTCGTGAATATCGCTTTTTTCGGTCTGATGGTCATGGTTGCGATGATCGGACCTGACGAAATAGTTTCCGCCGGTGACACAATTCCGAAGATAGATGGAACAGACTATCTGATTCCGCTTCTTGTCATATTGGCATTGTGGGGCTTGTTCTGGCTCGGCATGCTGATCCCCAACGCGGCCGTCATAGTCAGGCGCTTTCACGACCAGAATATTTCCGGCATCGTGGCAATATTGTTATATGTCGGAACTCTGATATTCACCCTGCCCGGCATCGTGATTTTGATCTTCATGTGTATCGATGGCAAAAAGGGTGACAATCAATATGGCAAAGATCCCAAAATGGCGGAAAATGTCGGTGACGTGTTTCGCTAGCCGGTCTCGTACCGCCGCTCCCCTGACAACATCTGTTTGATTTTTGCGATGATTATGGCAAAGCGCCCCCAACATCAGAAAACGAGTATCGATCATGACCGAAGACAAACAATCCGAACCCGCCAACAGCGCCGCATCCGGCAAAGACGTTCCGCCGGACCATCTGGCCATCAACCCGCGCAGCCCGCATTATGGCGGCGAGTTGCTTTCCCGCGGCATCGGGATCAATTTTCGCGGTGATCGCAAGCATAATATCGAAGAATATAGCGTTTCCGAGGGCTGGGTTAAGGTCCAGGCCGGCAAGACCATGGATCGCAAGGGCAATCCCCTGCTGATCAAGCTCAACGGCGAGGTTGAAGCCTGGTTCGAAGACCTTGGTGACGATGCACCGAAGTTGAGCAAAAGCGCTTAAACAGCAGGAATAGCCCATGACACCGAAGCGCATACAGTTTTTCATTGCGCTGGTGTTCTTCCTGCTTGGCGGGTGGGCGACATTCTTCCCACAACATGTAATTGATACGGTGTTCCTCGCGGAATATCGCGATGGTGGGCGCCTGCTCCCCTTCTCAATCGCCTGTTTCGGCGCGCAGGCTTTGTTATCAGGACTGTTCGCGGCCTTCTCGCGCTTCTCTTCGCTGACCTTTCTGGTCTACGGAATCTCCCTGCTGCCGTTTTTCGCCTTCAATTATTATTTCACCTTCCACGATCCGGTATTCACCAGCGTTGGCCTACTCGACGCAGTGGGCAATATTATCATGCTGGCATTATGTTATGTCGGCTGGAAGAAATCCAAAGCGATAGAACAGGGAGTCTTCTCATGACATTTGCCGATAAAACCGTCTGGATCACCGGGGCATCATCCGGAATTGGCGAAGCACTTGCAAAGGCCTTTGCCGAAGCGGGCGCCCACATAATCCTTTCCGGACGCCGGACCGATGCGCTGGAGCAGGTGGCTGCTGATATCGCGACCGACACGCTGATCCTCCCATTTGAAACAACCGATTACGCCGCTCTGCCCGCAAAGGTCGAGGAAGCGCGCAACTGGAAAGGCAAGGTCGACATTCTCGTCAACAATGCCGGGATCAGCCAGCGCAGTCTGGCGCTCGACACCCATCCCGAGGTCCACAGCAAGATCATCAACGTTGACCTGCTGGCACCCATCTGGCTGACCCAGCTGCTGCTGCCGCACATGATCGCGGCGGGCGGCGGTCATATTGTCGGGATCAGCTCTGTAGCCGGGCGTGTCGGCGTGCCCCTGCGCACCGCCTATTGCGCCGCCAAGCACGGACTGATCGGCTATATGGACGCCTTGCGCGCCGAAATCGAAAAACTGCATAACATCCATGTTACAAACATCCTGCCGGGTTCGATCCGCACCAATGTCTCGCGCAATGCGCTGACCAGGGAAGGCGAACGCCGCGGCAAGTCCGATGCCGCTATCGACAATGGTATGGAACCGGACGAATGCGCGCGGCAGATTCTGGAGGCTGTTGCGAATAATGTTCCAGAGCTTCTCGTCGCCGAAGGAATGGAACAACAAATCGCGCTGTTGCGTCAGAGTGATCCCGAACAGGTTTTTGCGATGGCCGCCGCGATGGGCGCGCAGATCGCCGAGAAATATGAAGCGGGAGATGACGACTGATGGCCCTTGTATTGCTGGACAAAACCGATGGTGTCGCCACCATCACGCTTAATCGGCCGGAAGCCATGAACGCGCTGTCCACGGCGTTGCGAGCGGAATTCTGTAGCGCCTGTCAGGAAGTTCAAGACGATAAAACGATCCATGCGCTGATCGTCACCGGTGCCGGAGAACGTGCATTTACCGCTGGTCTTGATCTCAAGGAGCTGGGGGAATCCGGCCTAGGCCCGGCCAATGACCGGGATGCCGGCACCAACCCAATCTTCGCCTTGAGCGAAATGCCGATACCGGTGATTGGTGTCATCAATGGCGTCGCCATAACCGGTGGTTTTGAACTGGCATTGGCTTGCGACATCCGGATCGCGTCTACCAACGCACGCTTCGCCGACACCCACGCGCGGGTCGGGATAACCCCTGGCTGGGGATTGTCGCAAAAACTCTCCCGCTTCATTGGCCTGTCCCGCGCTTGCGAACTCAGTTTCACCGGCCAGTTTCTGGATGCCCGGACCGCTTGTGACTGGGGCCTCGTCAATCATGTCTATGAACCCGGCGAGCTTATGCCGGCAGCTTTGGCACTGGCGCGCGATATGACGACCATTGATCGCGACTTTCTTAAAGTTTACAAAGATCTGATCATGACCGGCTTTGACCGCAACCTTAGGGACGGCATGGCCTATGAGCACGAGATATCGGTGCCCTATAATGCCGGGGTCTCGATGGACGAGGTCGAGAACCGACGGCTCGCCATCATCGAACGTGGCCGCAAGTTGAAAGGATAGAATGAAACTCAACGCACTCAATCATGTGAATATCATCACCGACGATCTGGAAGGGGCCGTGCGCTTCTTTGTCGAGTTGTTCGATCTCGATGTGCGAGACGGCCCTGAACCACTGCCACCCGAACATGTCCAGTGGCTTTATGACGATAGTGGTCGCGCGATTTTTCACATAAATTCCAAAGAGATGCGGCAGGCGTATCGCCGTGAAACAGTGACCGGGCCGACGACCGGCGCGATCCATCATGTGGCACTGGATTGCAGCGACCATCAGGCGTTCAGCGCTCGGCTCGAGGACCACGGGATCGACTATCGGCTCAACGACATCCCGTCCATCCACCTGAAACAGCTGTTTTTCACCGAACCCAATGGCGTCCTTCTCGAGCTAAACTTTCGCGGCGAGTAGGAATTCGACAATCTCGCCCAGAGCCGTTTTCGCCTCCGGAATAGGCAGCAACATCCAGACATGCTGCATGCGATCATAGATTTTCAGTTCAATCTGCGTGCCACTTTCATCAGCTTTTCGTTTCAGACGCAGGGAGTCCGCCAGCAACATTTCATCGCTTCCGGCAAACACCAGCATCGGTGGCATTCGGTCAACCGACTCGAACAACGGACTAGCGGGAAACATCGCGGGATCCTCGCCCTCGCGCATCCACCAGCTGCCGAGGCGACGGATACCATCGATCGAAATCAGCACGTCGGTCTTTTCCAGTTCTTCCTGAGTCGGGTCAGCAGCGGTTTGATCCAAATAGGGGCTGAGCAGCACCAGTTTGCCGGGCAAAGACTTGTTTGCATTGCGCAGCATCTGTGACAGGCCGAGCGCAAAGCCGCCGCCGGCACTGTCCCCCATCACCACGATATTCTCTGCGCCGTATCGGGAAACAGCCTGTGCAAATGCCTCCATTACCATGGCATAGCTTCTATCCCACTTGTTCTCCGGCGATAGCGGGTAGATCGGGACCGTGACGCTTGCTCCGGTTTTGCGGATCAGTTTTTTGATGAAATGCCAGTGAAGCGAAACGATATTGAACGCATAGCCGCCGCCATGCAGGTAGAATATATGCAGCGAACTGCCGTTCTTCTGCGGGCAAAGATGATATAGTGGTTGCCCATGAATTTCGGATCGCTCTATATTGCAGTGGTTGCGCAACCAGCGAACGGGCAATGTTGGCCCGCGTGCATGGTCTCTCGCAACATATTTCTCCGCGTTGCCCGGTGTCAGGAGATAGTTTTTCAACCCCGAAATGCGGATTATGAAAAACAGCAAGCGCGCCCGTAAACTGATCATATTGTCCCCCGAAATTGCGGCCTCAAATGGTCAGCGAAAAAAGCAATTGGTACCCGAATAGAGACTCTCGACAGTCGCATTCTTGCTTTCATCCGAGAGAAAGCCTGCGATAAATCCGTTTTCCCCGGAACCGGAAAAAAACTCGATACCGAGCGTACTGTCGGTTTGCATCTCTATCGGAAGAGCGGCTTCAAGATCGGAGCGGGTCGATCCGACGGTAATATCTTGGGCCGTGCGTGCCAATTTGCCGTCACCATCAAAGAACCAGCCAACCAGCTGACCTTCCTGAAAATTGAGTGTCAATCCAGTCGCTGAAGAGGAGACAATATCCATCGGCCCAGCGCCGCATTCCTCATTGCTGCTCTGGCTAACCGGACCGAAACGTTCCAGCATAGCGATCACTTCGGCCTTTTCAGTGCCGTAAGGAAAGTCCAAGCCATCGCCCTGAGCGATCCCTTCCGCCTGAAGAATGACCGGTAATAGCCGCGAACGAGCTTCGGCTTCATTCCGATCCCCTTGCCCTCCGGAATCAACACAACCGACGAGCACCATAAAGGTTATAACCGCCGCGGCGGCTTTCTGTCTCACCCTCATCCGGGGTTTCCTTCCATCTGCGGCACGTTCGGATTAATCTCGACCCATGGTTGTTTGCTGCCCGTCCAGAAATGGATTTGCGGATGCAGCACGCTTGTATCATCCAGCGTTCCCGCTTTGATGTAAGTCATGCCAGGCTGGGTCGGAAGCGAAGTCTTCACCGGCGAACCGCAGGTGCCGCAGAAATGGCGATGGACGACATTGCCGCTCTCGGCATGGTCGTCATAAGTAGTGAGGTCGCCGATGATCTCGATCTGGTCATCTGCCACCGCAAAAAGTACGGAATAGGAACTACCGGCCTGCCGCTGGCAGTTTTTGCAATGACAGACTCCGCACATCTGAAGGTCTCCCTCGATCGAGTAGCGTACTCCGCCGCAAAGGCACTGGCCTGTCATTGTCATGTTAAATCTCCCTGATCACGCAACCTTGCGCACAAAAACCGTTCCCGCTGAATAGCCTGCGCCGAACGAACAGATCAAGCCGATGTCGCCGTCAGCAAGATCTTCACTATATTTGTGAAAAGCGATGATCGATCCGGCCGAGGATGTATTCGCATATGTATCGAGGACCGTCGGACTTTCGTCATTGCTGGCCTCATGACCGAGTACCCGCTGGGCGATCAGCCGGTTCATACCGGCATTGGCCTGATGCAGCCACAGACGGCGCAGCACGCCTGTTTCGATACCGAGCCGCTCGGTCTGCTCGTTGATCATGCTGGCGACCATCGGCACCACTTCCTTGAAAACCTTTCGCCCTTCCTGGACGAACAGCTTGTCCTTGTCGTCGCGACTTTCCGGATTGGTGCGATTGAGGAAACCGAAATTGTTGCGAATATTGTTGGAAAACTGGGTTTTGAGTTTTGTGCCGACTATTTCCCAATGCTGCGCCGGTGCAATATCTTTGGACTCGATGAGGATTGCAGTAGCAACATCGCCAAAGATGAAATGACTGTCCCGATCTCGCCAGTTGAGATGGCCTGAACAGATTTCCGGATTGATCACCAGCACCGATTTTGCGCTTCCAGAACGGATATAATCTGCCGCCGTCTGAATACCGAAGGTCGCGGAGGAACAAGCAACATTCATATCGAAGCCAAAGCCATCCTCCATTCCCAGTGCGGCCTGTATTTCCACAGCGATTGCAGGATAGGCTCGCTGCATGTTCGAGCAGGCACAAAGTACCGCATCGACATCTTCCGGCTTGCGTCCTGCCCGTTCCAGCGCCTGAAGTGCGGCTTTCACACCAATTTCGGCAAGAACCGAAATCTCCTCATTGGGTCGTTCCGGAAAGCGGGGGCACATCACCTCCGGATCAAGAATAGGCTCCTTGGACAGCACGAAGCGCGACTTGATGCCCGATGCCTTCTCGATAAACTCTACCGAACTGTGCGGCAATTCTTCCATTTCGCCCGCGGCGATCGCTTCTGCATTTTCACTATTGGTCATATCGACATAAGCGTTGAAGCTGGCGACCAGTTCCTCATTGCTGATACTATCTGTCGGCGTGAAAAGGCCGGTGGCGGAGATAACGGGCATATTGCTGTCGGTCATGGGAAGATGTTTTTCCTTCTGCGTTCGCGCTTTCTAATGGCGCTTCGACGCGATGGTAATCTCCCCAGGCGAAACTGGCAAGCGAGGTTGATCCGGCTTTGCCTATCCACAAGGGATTGCTATCAACAGCATATGGAAGATCGCGTAAAACTGGACGACAGCTGGAAAGAACCTCTCGCCGGAGAATTTGCCAGCGACTATATGACGGCCTTGAGGGAATTTCTGCTGAAGGGAAAAGCCGCAGGCCAAGAAATTTACCCGAAGAGCGACGAATATTTTCGCGCCCTTGACCTTACGCCCCTTGACGAGGTCCGCGTCGTTATCTTGGGACAAGACCCCTATCACGGTGCCGGACAGGCCCACGGCCTGTGTTTCAGTGTGCAACCCGGCATTCGCCCGCCCCCGTCACTGGTCAATATTTATAAAGAACTGGAAAGCGATCTGGGCCTGCCGCGCCCTGCGCACGGCTTTCTTGAACATTGGGCGCGGCAAGGCGTCTTGCTTCTCAACAGCGTTCTGACTGTTGAAATGGCCAAAGCGGCCTCCCATCGCGGAAAAGGGTGGGAGCAGTTTACCGATGCGATCATACGCCTGATTGCCGATAAGCCAGAGCCTGTCGTGTTTCTGCTATGGGGAAGCTATGCGCAAAAAAAGGCAGCTTTCGTAAAAAGCATCGAACAGGGCGGGCATCATCTGGTGCTCAAAGCCCCTCACCCATCGCCACTGTCGGCCTATCACGGGTTTTTCGGATGCAAGCATTTCAGCAAGGCCAATGCTTTTCTGGAGCAGAATGGACTGGTCCCGATCGACTGGAGCCTGCCCGATATCAATCTACCGATGAATGTTTACTGGAATGAATAGCAATAAACCGGCATCACTCCTCGTTCGACGCGACCACTTCTGTCGCCAATCCTTCAATCCATCCATCGATATCCCGAGCGACCTGTTCCGGCGTCTCCTCCATCGGACGATGGCCGGCATCGGCATATGTGATCAGCTTGCTGCCCGGGATCGCTTCTGCAAAGGCACGGCCGTGGGCGAGAGGAATGATTTTGTCTTTCTCTCCCCAGAGCAGCAGCACCGGCATTTTTAACGTGCCTACATCCACCCATTTTTCCGGCTGGCGTGGCGTCTTCGCACGATCCACTGCCGCTTTCCGATTGCCGGGAAAGCGCAGCAATTCCCAATAGCGGTCGACCAGTTCTTCGGTCAGCCGCTCAGGCTGTGCAAAATTTTCCTCCAGCGAGGATTTGACCAGAAAGCGTGGCGTGATTTCCGGCAGCAGCATCTGTCCAACCGATGAGCGGGCAAGTCTCGCGCCCAGATAGGGCTGTCCCTTTTGTTCGACCTGCGCTCCCGCAGCGTCAATCAGAACGAGTCCCGAGATGCGCTCCGGGACAGATAATCCGGCACGCCAGGTCACCCATCCACCCATGCTGTTCCCTACCCAATAAGCTTTATCGATGCCCGCTTTATCAAGCACCCGAACCGCCGCCGCTATATTGGTGTCGGCATCATATGCACCATTCGGATTGGGACCGGTCAGGCCATGCCCGTAAAGATCGAGTGAAATCAGGCGATATTTGTCACCGAGCAGAGCCACCAGCGGTTCCCATGTCTGCAGCAAGCTGTTCGACCCGTGGATCAGAAGCAGCGCGGGGCCGTCCTTGTAGCCCTCATCGCGATAGTGGACTTTGGCACCCTGGCCGTCGTCGACAAAGCGAGAAGCTTCATTGCCATATTTGGCGATCATCTCTGCGCGATCGGTGTCGGGGGTCCGGAAAATGAAAAAAGCCGACCCCAGCAAAACCAGTAGCAGAAATATGATACGGATCGTCTTCTTCATATTTTAGCCCCTCTCTCGATCGCCATTTCTATCGAAAATTCGGACGAGCGCAAACGGCCTATTCGTCGGCCCGCCATTGTCCGGGCTGCAAACCCTCAAGATTCCAGTCGCCGATACTCCAGCGCACCAGTCGCAGCGTGGGGTGACCAACGGCAGCGGTCATTCTACGTACCTGCCGGTTCCGGCCTTCGCTGATGGTCAGTTTGAGCCAGCAATCCGGTATACTCTTGCGCACCCGGATCGGCGGATCGCGCGGCCAAAGGTCCGGTTCTTCAAGACGTTCGATTTCGGCAGGCCGGGTCAAGCCATCTTTCAATTCAACACCTTGTTGCAACATGGCGAGACTTTCATCGCTCACCTCACCCTCGACCTGCACAAGATAAGCTTTCGGCATCTTATATTTGGGGTCTGAAATCCGCGCCTGCAATTTGCCATCGCCGGTAAGCATCATCAGCCCTTCGCTATCCCGGTCAAGCCTACCAGCAGGATAAACGCCTGGCAGACTGATATAGTCCGAGAGAGTCGAACGCTTGGTTTCGCTCCCGCGATCAGTGAATTGCGGCAGCACACCGAAAGGTTTGTTGAAGAGGACTAGTTTTGACATTTCCTCTCTTTGGCATCGCCCAGCGGAAACGGCAATCGAACAACGTGGTCAGGGTCAGTTAAGTTTATTATGAGAACGATTCTCATTTGCAATTGACACTATGATAATCATTAGCAATAGCACTTTCATTATTCCAATATCGAAGGTGCTTTATGACAAAACGAATCTCGCCTCTGCGTCCTGCCTCTGCTTCGGGAACGCTTCTCGCCGGTATGATGAGCGCTGCGATTTTTCCGTCGGCCACGGCGATGGCGAATGACGATATTGGCAACGACCAGAGGACTATCATCGTGACCGGACAACGCGCCGATGATGCGAACCCGAACGCCGATCCCGATGCACCTTTCAAGGTAGATCGCTCTGCCAATGGGAAATTTACCGAAGAGGTTCGAGACACTCCGAAATCGATTACCGTCATTCCCAAGGAAGTAATCGAGGATGTTGGCGCGACATCCTTTCGCGATATCGCACGGACCACGCCCGGCGTGACTCTGGGTACCGGCGAGGGTGGAAATGCCTTTGGAGATAGAATCTTCATTCGCGGCTTCGAGGCACGCAATGACATTTATATCGACGGCATGCGCGATCCCGGCGTCTCGAGCCGTGAAATATTTGCGGTCGAGCAAATCGAAATTGTCAAAGGTCCGTCGAGCGCCTTCATGGGCCGCGGCACTACGGGCGGTTCCGTGGGACTGGAATCAAAGCGACCACAATTTGACAATGATTTTCTCGTCAGCGAAGGCACAATCGGTACCGAAAAGCTGTTTCGCGGTACCGTGGATGCCAATCATCAGTTGAACGACAGCCTGGCCGTCCGGGTAAACGGCCTTTATCATACCGCTGACACACCCGGCCGTGACTATGTAGATTCCGAACGTTGGGGGATTGCGGCGGGACTGGAATGGCAACTGTCAGACGCAGTAAAAATTGACGCAGACTATTATATTTTCCGAATGGACGGCATGTCGGACTATGGGCATCCGTTCGACCCGGCGACGCAAGAACCTTATGCAGTCGATGCCGACAATTTCTATGGCGCAGTAGGCCGCGACTTTCTGCAGAATGGCGCAGATATCGGCACTGTGGCTGTTGAATGGTCACCAAGCGACTCTGTCACTTTCCGGAGCCAGAACCGTTATGGCAAGGTCTATAACCGCTATGTGGTGAGCGTCCCACGCTCGCCGCGAACAGTATCAGCTGATCCGGCAGACAATGCCGAAGATCTGGCAGCAGGATTTTCCCCGGGCGATATTGTTGTCAGCACCGGCGCGCCGCAACGCAACGCCGAGACCGAATATTTCGCCAATATCACCAGCGTTACAGGCCGGTTCGAGACCGGAAATGTTGAGCATGTTCTGGTTGCAGGCGGTGAGTTCTCGGACGAGGAAATTACCAATTTCCGCTATGCTTTCCCAGCATTGGTTGAGAATGAAAATGGCGACCGGATTGATACTCCCGGCGATTTTGTCCGCGACCTGTTCAATCCCGATCCGGTGCTCGGGTACAATATTCCCGCGACATTGGACAACAGTTCGCCACCATCGGTGACAAAGGTAAAATCCTATTCTTTCTTCTTACTCGATACAATCAAGTTCAGCCCGCAATGGCAGCTACTCTTGGGCGGTCGCTATGAAAGTTTTGACATCACCGCCAGCGGAGAAAGTCGGGGTAATCCTTTTCAGGCAAATTCGAAAGTGGACTTCTTCAACGGTCAGGCCAGTCTGATTTACAAGCCGGTCGAAGCCGTCAGCATTTATGCCAGCTTTGCCACATCCTCCAATCCGAGCGGCGAACAACTGGACTCTACCAGCCCCACCTATGGCGGATTGGTCGGCGTCGAGACGCTGGAACCGGAACGCAACAAAGCCTACGAAATTGGCGCAAAATGGGAAGTGGCGGATGGCCATCTGCTGCTTACCGCCGCCGCTTTCCGTATCGACAAGGATAATGCGCGCGAACAAACCGCTCCGGGCGTTTACGAACTGGTTGGAAAACTGCGAAGTCAGGGGTTTGAAGTCGGTGTGAATGGAAACATCACGCCACGGCTCGCGGTCTTCGGTGGTTATAGCTACCTCGATGCAAAAATCGATAATAGCGCCGACCCTGCCCTTGACGACAGCCGCTTTGCCAACGTCCCCAAACATAATTTCTCTCTTCTGACGACATACGCATTGACCGATCAATTCTCACTGGGGATGCAAGCCTATTATCGCAGCCGGATCTATGGCGGTACATCCGGTGCCGGCAGCGCATCGGTTCCCGGCTATTGGAAATTTGATGCCGTCGGACGCTTCCAGATCAATGACCAGATCCAGCTACGGGCCAATGTCATCAATATGTTCGACAAGCGCTATTATGATGCGATTTATCGCTCGGGCTCGCCTTTCAGCTATGTTGCGCCGGGCCGTTCGGCTACGTTATCGGTTGAACTGACTTTCTAGGGCTTCGAATAATGCTGCTGGCAATACCCGACATTCTCTCTCGTGAGCAAGCTCTGGCCATGCGAGCCGAGCTGGAAGCTGCGGATTGGGTGGACGGGAATGTCACCAGCGGTTCGGGCTCGGCGAGCGTCAAACGCAACCGTCAACTGCCCGAACAGGGTGCGGTGACGCAGGCAGCACAGGCGCAGATTACAGAAGCGCTCATGGCAAATGCTGCCTTCCTCTCTGCTGCGTTGCCACACACGGTATTTCCGCCACTGTTCAACCGATATGGTGGCGGGGAGACTTTTGGTCTCCATGTCGACAATTCCATCCGCTTTCACGGCCCCAGCGGAGCGCGCATCCGTACCGATCTTTCAGCCACCCTGTTCCTCACCGACCCGGAAGATTATGACGGCGGCGAACTGGAGATCGAAGCGCATAGTGGTACGAAGCGCTACAAGCTGCCAGCAGGACATATGCTGCTTTATCCTTCAACCAGCTTGCATCAGGTTATCTCGGTAACCCGCGGCGAGCGCATTTCCTGCTTTTTCTGGCTGCAATCGCTGGTCGCCGATCCGGGCGAGCGGGAATTGCTCTTTGATCTCGACCAGACGGTACAGACGCTATCTGCTGAACGCGGAAAAGCAGACCGGGAAGTGTTGCGTCTGACCCAGATTTATCACAATCTGGTGCGTAAATTGGCACAAGTTTGACGGCGGGACTGATTTCCCTTCAAAATACTAGTTTGCAATGCCAAATCGGATTGCGGACCGGCCGGAAGCACCCTGCCTCACACCAAAAAATTAACTGTATCACTACCGGTTCCGCGCAAAATTGTGTAGCGCTTGCCGATGCAATTCAATAATTTCGATGCCGCAGCTTTCCTGAGCGATTACTGGCAGAAACGACCGCTGCTGATCAGAAACCCCTGGCAGTCGTGGCGCAATCCACTCTCGCCCGACGAACTTGCCGGCCTTGCTTGCGAGGATCATGTCGAGTCACGTCTGATCACCCAGTCCAGCGACGACTGGAACGCCGAACATGGCCCTTTGCCCGAGGCCCGTTTTGGCGAGCTGGGCAAGTCTCCCTGGACCTTGCTGGTTCAGGCAGTCGATCAGCATGTGGCCGATGTGGCCGCGCTGATTGAACCGTTTCGTTTCATCCCCAATTGGCGGATCGATGACGTGATGGTCAGCTTTGCCAGCGATGGCGGTGGAGTGGGCCCGCATTTTGATCACTATGATGTGTTTCTGGTCCAGGGCCTCGGCCAGCGCCGATGGCAAATCGGCGGCATGTGCGACGATCAAACTGCCCTGCGCTGTCACGAAGACTTGCTGTTGCTCGCCGAGTTTGAGACGATCGAAGAATGGATTCTTAATCCCGGAGACATGCTCTACATTCCGCCCGGGATCGCCCATAATGGTGTCGCCGTTGGCAAGGATTGCATGACGTACAGCATCGGTTTTCGGTCGCCCTCGCGTAAGGAACTGATCGGCAACTGGTGCGACAATCTACTGCCACAAATGACCGATGACGACCGCTACTGCGATCCAGATTTGGCGCCCCAGTCCAATCCGGGAGAAATACCCGCCACGGCTATCGACCGCCTCCATGCAATGGTTACCGACAAACTGGCCGATCGCAACGATTTTGCAAAATGGTTCGGTGAATATAGCAGCACACCGCGATATCCGGAGACCGATTGGCGTCCCGAAGAACCGATTGAGACAGACCATCTGTGCGGATTATTGAATGCCGACCACCCCCTGCTCCGCAACCCCGCCAGCCGCTTCTCCTTCATCCGCGAGAGTGCGGACCAATTGATGCTATTTGTCGACGGAGAATCTTTTTCATGCACTGGGGACGAAATCCCATTGGCCGAGATGCTTTGCGCGCAAGACCGATTTGTTATCGATCCAGCATGGCGAGAATCTGACGAGATAATGGTGCTACTCGCCGGACTGTATAATCGTGGCAGCCTCGCGTTCGACTGGAGCTAGGCAAGCAGCCTTTTGATGACAAAAAAAGGGCGGGAGTGCCGTGCACTCCCGCCCTTTCCCGTAATCGGTATTAGGCTTAAGCCTGCTGCAAGTTTACAGCGGCTTTCTTGCCGTTATTTCCGGTTTCAACATCATATGTGAGACGCTGTTCTTTTTCGAGCGACTGCATTCCGGCAGCCTGAACTGCTGTGATGTGCACGAAGCTGTCATCGCCACCATCTTCAGGAGCGATGAAACCATAGCCCTTGTCGGTGTTGAAAAATTTTACGGTGCCTGTAGGCATAGTCTTATTCCTATTCATAACTTAATTATGCCCGATCTAGCAAAATGCAGAACCGGACGGGATTGGCCAACTTCGAGAAATGGGAAAAAGAGTATGCGACCTTAGGGGTTGCGAAACCATGATTTCGTCGTAACGCGATTTATTAGCTTTGGTGTCTATAGCATCCTATTACATAATAAGCAATCAGATGTATTTCGATGGTTTCATGGCCCGTAGAAATTGTGTAGCTATAGAAGTTATGACCAAATCTTCATTGATCTTTTCAGCAGCACTTTTCCTCTGTATCCCGCTCATTGCTTGCGATTCATCTCCTGACACCGCACCGCAGCCGTCTGCGCAGGACCTCTTTTTTGAGCGCATGAGTCTGCTCTGTGGCAAGGCATATGCCGGGATAATGGTGTCGGAGCAAGAAGCGGACGCCGACATGGTCGGCAAGCCGATGATCATGCATGCCGCGTCCTGCGATCTGAACGAGATCCAGATTCCTTTTCATATCGCGGAAGGCCCCAACACCTGGGACAGGTCGCGGACATGGCTCATCAGCCGCAATGATCAAGGGCTCCGCCTGAAGCACCGTCACCGGCATGAAGACGGCAGACTTGACGATGTTACCAACTATGGCGGAGATACGGCAAATGAGGGCACGGCGGACCGACAGGAGTTTCCTGTCGATGCAGAATCCATAGAATCCTTCAAGGCCAACGGGCTCGATCAATCGGTCACCAATATATGGGCCGTCGAGATTAGCCCGCCTGGTCAATCCGATGCTAAATTTGCTTATGAGCTGCGGCGTCCGAAATCGACAGACGGCCGTTATTTCCGAGTCGAATTCGACCTGTCTTCCCCTATTCCGGTGCCACCGGCACCGTGGGGAAGCTAGAACCACATGTTCGCTGAACTGGCCGTGGGCGGTTTCATGGTCCTGTTGACCGTGCTTATCCACGGCGTCGGCATCTTCGGGCTCGGGCGATTTCTTCGGATAGAGGCGCGCGAAGAGGCCGCCGAACATATTCACCCGATGTCGCCGCACGGGATCATGGTAACCCTCTCGCTGGTGTTCGGTCTTTTCACACTCCACGGCATAGAAATCTGGGCATATGCGATCGTCTACCGGATTGTGGATGCCATTCCGACCTTCGAACAGGCCATCTATTTTTCGACCATCACTTATTCCACCACCGGCTATAATAGCGAAGGCCTCGACACCAAATGGCAGATGATTGCGGCCATAGAAGGCCTCAACGGCTTTATTCTATTGGGCTGGTCCACAGCGTTCTTTGTCACCGTGGTCGCTCGCATGGGCCGTCGGTAATGGAGCAAACCGATCGAAGGGATGGGCGGACAAGATGTTTTTTCCGGATCCTGCTGGCGCTCATTTATCTGCTTGCCGGAGTCGCGCATATCCGCTCCCCAAGCGGATTTCTTCAGATTACCCCGGATTGGATACCCTGTCCTCAACAGGTCGTTTTGTGGACCGGGATCGCAGAAATCGCGGGCGCGATCGGGCTGCTGGTCCCACCCCGCGTGATCCCGCACATGCGCCATGCAGCCGGCATCGGCCTCGCGCTCTATGCGTTGTGCGTCTATCCGGCAAACATCAACCATGCGGTCAACAATCTCGCGATCGGCGGAGAGACGGCGAGCTGGCTTTACCACGCTCCGCGACTCGCGTTTCAACCGATATTTATCTGGTGGGCACTAATCGCCGGCGGCGTTGTTGACTGGCCCTTTCGACCAAAGCAGCCCTAGACCTGCCCAAAGCCGGCAATATATGCTATCATGCCTTTTGCTATTTTGCGGACGGTAAAGGAGCATAACATGGAAAGACATGGCGATCAGATCGAAGTCACCGAGCGTGAGGCAAGCAACATACCGCGAGCGACTCACAATGTCAGGATTGTTCTGGCAGCCTCGTTACTGCTGGCGGTTGTTGTGATGTCATTGGTCTGGATCATACCGGCATTGAGCTAAATTTGGCTGAGCACTCGAAGAACCATCAAAAGTGAAGACCCTCAATATCTGGGCATGTAGAACCGGTACCGTTTATCGAGCCCAGGAACGTGATATAAAATATTCCCGCGAGATCTCCCCGTATGACCGTTATGCCTCTCAAGCCCCCGAGGGCGATTATTCGCTTCGATCAAACTGGAAAATAATTGACGGCACATAGAATGCCGAGCGTTCACTTATCGGCACGCCTTCATCTTGAAAACAGGCCTGGCACAGCGAACATTCGCTTAAATTATCGATACCGATGATCACCCATTTGAATATGTAAATAAATTTACAGATTTACATCGAGTCTTCTGATTATTCAGACATTGCGACTCATAATATGACAATAGCTTCTGGCATTTTCCCTAATAATCAACCAAACACCCCCTTAGACGCTGAAAATATTTTTACAGCATAATCATATAACCGCCTCCCCAGTTTAAGGAAGAATCTCATGTCCTATCAAGATTTCAAAAGTTCCGCCAACAAGTTGATCAACAGCCAGAACGGCACATGGACCGGCATCGATGCCGAGTCCGTTGCCCGCATGCAGCTTCAAAATCGCTTCAAGACCGGCCTCGACATCGCCAAATATACCGCGGCGATCATGCGCGAAGATATGGCAGCCTATGACGCCGACAGTTCCAAATATACCCAGTCGTTGGGTTGCTGGCACGGGTTCATTGCCCAGCAAAAGATGATTTCGATCAAGAAACATTTCGGCGATACCAAACGCCGCTATCTCTATCTGTCCGGCTGGATGGTTGCAGCGTTGCGCAGCGAATTCGGCCCCCTGCCCGACCAGTCGATGCACGAGAAGACCTCGGTACCTGCACTGATCGAAGAGCTATACACCTTCCTGCGTCAGGCAGACTCCCGCGAACTGAACCTCTTGTTCCGCGATATCGACGCGGCGCGCGACGCCGGTGACAGCGCAGCTGAAAAAGCGGCAATGGACAAGGTCGAAAATTTCCAGACCCATGTTGTTCCGATCATTGCCGATATCGATGCCGGTTTCGGTAATGCCGAAGCGACTTATCTGCTCGCCAAGAAAATGATCGAAGCGGGCGCCTGTGCTTTGCAGATCGAAAACCAGGTGTCCGATGAAAAGCAATGCGGTCATCAGGACGGCAAGGTTACCGTGCCGCACGAAGATTTCATCGCGAAAATCCGCGCCTGCCGCTATGCCTTCCTCGAACTGGGCGTAACCGACGGCATCATTGTCACCCGCACCGACTCGCTCGGCGCTGGCCTGACCAAGCAGATCGCGGTTTCTAACGAACCGGGCGATCTCGGCGACCAGTATAACAGCTTCCTCGATTGCGAAGAAATTGATCCGGCTACCGCGAAAAACGGCGATGTCATCATCAATCGCGACGGCAAGTTGCTGCGTCCGAAGCGCCTGCCTTCCAACCTGTTCCAGTTCAAACCTGGTACCGGCGAAGACCGCTGCGTTCTCGACAGCATCACCAGCCTGCAGAACGGTGCCGATCTGCTCTGGATCGAAACCGAGAAGCCGCACGTTGAACAGATCGCCGGCATGATGGACCGTGTCCGCGAAGTCGTTCCGAACGCGAAGCTCGTTTACAACAACTCGCCTTCGTTCAACTGGACGCTGAACTTCCGTCAGCAGGTCTATGATGCGATGGCCGCAGAAGGTCTCGACGTTTCCGAATATGATCGCGACGGCCTGATGGACGCGAAATATGATGACACCGAACTGGGTGAAGCGGCTGACAAGCGCATCCGCACCTTCCAGGCCGATGGATCGAAGCGCGCCGGTATCTTCCACCACCTGATCACCTTGCCGACCTATCATACCGCCGCCCTGTCGACCGACAATCTGGCCAAGGAATATTTCGGCGACGCCGGCATGCTGGGTTATGTTCTTGGCGTACAGCGCAAGGAAATCCGCGAAGGCATCGCTTGTGTGAAGCACCAGAACATGTCCGGCAGCGACATTGGCGATGACCACAAGGAATATTTCGCCGGTGAAGCAGCGCTCAAGGCTGGCGGTGCTCACAACACGATGAACCAGTTCGGATAAGCAACATCTAGTTCGGGTGCCCCCTGTCCCCTCGGCGGGCACCTGATCCAACCAGTTTTCCTGGGGAGGAAAAAACTATCCGTCGGCAGCAATGTCGGCGGATTTTTTCTGTATGGACAATTATCGTCAAGGCTTTCAGGGTTGTGCCTGTCGGGTTCCAGTTGTCGAACCCGGTTTTCGTCGGGTCCGGCGTAGGGGGGCAGCATGGCATTGCGGAAATCCGGTTCGATATTGGCTCTGGCAGCACTGCTATCCTCCTGTGGAGGCGGCGGCGGCGGCAGCGGCAGCAATAGCGTCAGCTTGCCTTCCGGCGGCGGGTCGACACCGACGCCAGCGCCGGCCGGGACAACCTGTTCCCTGCAAAGCCGGCAAAACTGGGCATTTGACCAGCTCGACGAATGGTATCTCTTCCCCGAAACCCTGCCCGCCAGCCTGAGCCCGACCCCTTATGCCTCCGTGCAAAGCTACATAGACGCTCTCACTGCTACCGCGCGCGGCCAGGGTCGGGACCGCTATTTCACCTATATCACCTCGATCGCCGAGGAGAATGCCTTCCTCGCTTCCGGCGCGACCGCCGGTTTCGGGATCCGCCTGAGCTATGACAGCCCGACGTCCCGCGTCTTCGTTCTCGACGCCTACGAAGGCGCACCTGCCCTCGCCGCCGGACTGGACCGCGGCACCGAGATACTGGCGATCGGGACCAGCACTGCCAGTCTGCAGACCGTCACCGCGCTATTTGCCCAGGGCGGCGCTGCGGCGGTCAGCAACGCGCTCGGCCCATCGACAGCGGGCACCAGCCGCGTATTGCGCTTCCGCAACGCGGCCGGCGTCGAGACCACGACCACGGTCAGCAAGGCCGACTATGCCATCCAGCCGGTCTCGCCGCGCTATGGCGTGCAGATCATCGACAATGGCGGCACCATGACCGGCTATGTCAACCTGCGCACCTTCATCGACAGCGCCGAGCCGCAGTTGCGCGACGCCTTCCTGCAGTTCCGCAACGCCGGCGTGACCGAGTTGGTCATCGACCTGCGCTATAATGGCGGCGGCCTGGTGCGGACCGCCGAGCTGTTTGCCGATCTGCTCGGCCGCGACCGTTTTGCCAACCAGGTCCAGGGCGTCACCCGCTTCCGTACCAGCAAGGCCGCGAACAACGAGACCCGCAACTTCCAGGCCCAAGCCCAGTCGATCGCCCCGACCCGCATCGCCTTCATCACCACCGGCGGCTCGGCTTCGGCCAGCGAGCTGGTGATCAACGCGATGATCCCCTATCACGACGCCAATATGGCGCTGGTCGGCAGCAACACCTTTGGCAAGCCGGTCGGCCAGATCGGCCTCGACCGCAGTGCCTGCGACGACCGGATCCGGATCGTCGCCTTTGCCACCGAGAATGCCGACGGTAACGCCAATTATTTCAGCGGCTTGGCCAGCTCCCTGACCAACAGCTGTCAGGCGGCGGACGATATCAACCTGCCGCTCGGCGATCCGGGTGAAGCGTCGATGGCCCGCGCCCTCGGCTTTCTCTCCGGTGCCGCCTGCACCCCGATCAGCGGCGTGCTCGACAGCGCCACCGCCAGCACGACCAGAGTGGCAACCGGACGGACCTCCCTGGCCCGCGAGCTGCTGATACCGGCCCAGCCGACCCCCGCCCAGCGCGAGGTTCCCGGATCATTCTGACCCGTGGAACAGCGGATGGAAAGCGATGACGCAATCCGGTGCGGTCACCCGCAGAGGCAATAGCTGGTAATATTCGGCCGGCTCGCCCCCGGGACAGAGGTCCGGGAACGGTCGAAAGCCGAAGCGGCTGTAATAAGCGGGGTCACCGGTCAGCACGCACCCCGCCGCGTCGCGCTCGCGCAGCATCGCCAGCCCTGTCTCGATCAGCTTGCTGCCGATATGACGCCCTTGCAAATCCGGCTCCACGGCCACCGGACCGAGCGTGTACCAGCCGGAGGAACCGTCCGCCGCAAAGGCCTCGGTGAAGGTCACCTGCCCGACGACCGCGCCGTCCCGCTCGGCCACCAACGATATCGCCAGCGCTCCGGCATCGCGCAAACGGTCGATCAGATCCTGCTCGTCACCACCGGCATAGTCCATCGGCGCAAAAGCGCGCTTTGTGATATCATATATTGCAGCCTGATCGGCGGGCTGCTCGGGGCGAATGACGATGTTCACCGGACAGCTATGGCAGCGACCAGCAGGACCAGCGAGACCGTGCAGCTCACGGTCCGGACGTGGTTCCACGGCAGCCAGCGCTGCATGTAGCGGTGCCACATCGCCTCGGCGTCCGGGCCACCGCCATCCGTTGCTTCCAGCGCATTGTTGAGCGGGACATTCGCGGCCGCCGTGACCGCCAGCATGCCGGCGACATAGAGCGCGCCGCCGATCACCATCTGCCACGCCCCGGCACTGCCCCACTGCATGACGCCAAAGACCGCCAGCAACAGACAGGCGAGGCTGCTGGCGAAGAACAGCGGCAGGAACAGCGACCTGACGATGATCCGGTTGATGGATTGCATCGCGGCCATGCCGGTCGGCCGACCCGCCGCGTCGAGCGACTGCATGACGAAGGCCGAGAAGGCGAAATAGACCCCCGCCATCAGGCCGACCGATATCGCTGCGAACCAGAGGGTTGCGGTGATGACTTCCTGCACCAGGCTTCTCCTGCCGTTATCGTTCGATCTACATCGCCCGGACGTCGATATCCGCTTTCGGCATCAGCACGCCCAGCACCACGGCGACCAGCAGCAGTGCCGGTACATCGCCGAGCATATGGCCCATATGTTCCGGATTCTGCATCGCCTGCACCGCCATGATCCCGGCGTGGACCACGCTCGACCAGATGGTGAACCAGATCAGCGACCGATGCGCCGAGGGATTGGCGGCGGCGCGGATCAGGAATATGCCCAGCGTCGCGTAAACCCCGACGATCATCATATAATATTGCGATGCGGCGGGCGGCCCTTCGTGCCACATCCAGCCCGACGGCCAGACCAGCGCCAGCGGATAGACGAGGCAGAATATCGCTCCGAATAGAACCAGGGCGACTTGCAGAAAGCTATAACGTCCGATCATGATTATTCTCCCGTTACGACCCGCGAGTGGCGTATTGCTACGCCTGTTGCGCAGAGATGGCAAATCACGCGCCGAACTTTACACAAATGCGCGGTTTTATTTTCTGTAATCTTTGCGCTCAGCCTCCCGATCCTGCTCCGGCGGCACTAGCCGGTCGAGCCGCCCAAGCAGCGCCAAAAGCGCATGATTGTCGGGCTTTCTGATCGTTCCGGCATAGCGCCCGCCGCGCAATATCGGCTGGTAGCGGCCCTGCCTGATCCGCTGGAAAAGCGTCTCTAGTGTAATCTTTGGCTGCCGGCTCTCCGGCACACCCAATATCGCGTCCCAGGCCGCGACAAATTCCTCCGCGCCGGGCTTGCGGCGCAGCTGGTAGGCGCTGTCTCTGCTCATCCCCACCATCGCAGCCGCCTTGCTAACGCAGCGGGTCTGCGCCAGCAGCCCAAGAAATTCCGCCTGCCGGACCGGCGTCCAGCCGTCCTTGCGCGCGCGCAGCGGCACGGGGGTGAAAGCGGGGATACGGGAGACGCGGCGGTTCTGGACCGCGGCGCTGCGGGGGTCGGGGCAGGAGTCGGTCATGGGGCGGATTAAGGCATATTCGGGCTGGTGTAGGAAAGCGGTTTGTTGGGGGGCGCGCTTCGTCATCCTGAACTCGTTTCAGGACCTCCCGCGATTGCGCGCTAGCCTTGGGGGATCCTGAAACGAGTTCAGGATGACGAGTGGATGACGAGTGGGCCTTATGCCGCCTTTGCATCGATTTCCTTTACCGCCAGCTGCAAATTCATCGCGCCGAGCACGCCGAGCAGGGTTTCCAGCGTCGGATTGCCGTCCTCGCTGAGCGAGCGATAGAGCGCCTGCCGCTTCACGCCCGATTTTTCCGCGATCCTGGTCATGCCTTCGCTGCGCGCAATGGCACCGAGCGCAGCGGCAATATAGCCGACCTCTCCGCTATCCAGCGCGTCATTGAGCGTATCAAGAACGTCTTCAGCTGTCCGTATATATTTCGCCCCGTCAAAAGGGGTGGTTTGCAATTTGGTCATTTATATATGTCCTGTGTTGCCAAAACAGGGATTAAGTCCCTGCTTCAAATCTGCTTTGCCATCTCCTTGGCTCTTTTAACCGCTTTGGCCTGCCCTGTTTTATCGCTGCCACAAAGCAGCAAATAGACGACCTGTTCCCGCACCGTGTAATAGACGCAATAGCCCGGACCATGATTTATCCGCATTTCGCTGACACCATCGCCTAGCGATTTCCAATCGCCCGGGTTTCCCCCTTCAAGGCGGAGAATACGCTGAGCGACCTTTAACTGCGCGCGATGATCGCGAAGTCCATCGTGCCACATCTCAAACTCGGCCGTTTTTTCGATCCGATACATTGTCACTTATATATGACTATCTCGGAAAATGTCAAGTTTAGCTTAGTGCGCGAGATGGTGTTTCAACATGACCTCCACCTTGCAATCCCGATTGCATTCCCCTCCCCCTTGCGCGAAACATGCTGCAAAAATAAAACGGGAGAGAGAAGAATGACCGACCTCGAACAGGCGCGCCTCAAGATCGTGCGCGATCATATGGCGCTGGAGATTAGCCATGAATGGGACGCGGTGATCGATACGTTCGCGCATCCGCGCTATGAATTATACGGCAATGGCACGATATTTGACGGCGAGGAAGCGGTCCGCAAATATTTCGCGATGTCGCGGACGCCCTTTCCCGACCAGGCCAATGAAGTGATCGCGATCGGCGCGGCGGGCGAGCATGTCGTGCTGGTCGAATTCTGGCTGACCGGCACGCATCTGGGGCCGCTGACCGTGGACGGGACGGTGATCGAGCCGACCGGCAAGAGCTTTCGGGTACGGATGGCGGCGAGCTTTGAGTTTGCGGCGGGAACCGACCGGATTGTCTGCGAGCGCGCTTATTTTGGCGAGGGGATGATTGCGAAGGCGTTGGGATTGGGGTTGTGAGGGGGGGGGGGTAAGACTAGTAAGGATCAATAGCTTTATGGCTCCAGTTCCATTGGATATTCATCGTAGGTCGTTCCATGAAGCTCTCGACCGGCAGCCTTTTTGTTCCGACCACCCCATTGTTTAAAGAAAAATGCAACATCGTCGCGCCGACAAATATGGTACAATTCATCAACCCAACCGGGCTGGATTTCTCTTGAATTTGGTCCCGACTCCCCACCGACAATCGCCCAGTGAATTTTGCTTAGATCGACGTTTCCGACTGCCCCGATCAACGGTTCAAACGAAACAAATAGCGTCATGCCTTCGATGCTGGCCAACTGCTCGACCCTATCTATCACTTCATTGTTCTCTACCGAAGTGCCCACCCATACGTTATTTAACTTTGATAGATTTCCTTGGTCAAAAAGCCGAGCCATACGATCAGGACGTTTTGTAAGGATTTGAAAGTGATGTTGAGGACACTCCATCATTATCTCCCAAACTTTGATGATAAATTCGTCATCCACTTTTTCATGGAAAAGGTCGGACATAGAATTCACGAAAACCCTTTTTCCCCGCTTCCATTCGAGCGGCGCTGAAAGCGAGGACTCATCGACGTTAACCCTACCTGTCCAAACAGCTCTGCCTCCGCTTTTGCGAGTAGTACCTGCGTATTTCTTATGACCCATCGCCTGTAAGCGGGCTGCCATTCTCATAGCATAACAATTTGTACAACCTGAGGATGCGAGCGTACAGCCAGCCACCGGGTTCCACGTTACGTCGGTCCATTCAATTTCAGAGATACTTGCCATTATTTTAACACCGCTTTAGCTAGTTTTTTCGCCAAATCGTTGGCCTTGACGCTGGGATTAGCACAGGCAAATACCAAAGAAAACTCATGCAACCCATTGCGTCCTAGCGGGAGAGCTTCATCAACTACTCCGCCTTTAAAGATAGATTTTAGTTGATCTATCGCCACTCTTTCGAACCACTCAGCATTAGCCACCTTTTTTATGGATGGTTCAAGCTTTCCGAACAATCCCTCAGTCTCTTCTTCTTCAGCTGCGACTGTTTCTCGCCACCTAGATGTCCCCAAGGCCTTATCAACACTTGTTCCTCCATCTTTCAAGACCCCGCCATCTTTCTTAACTTGGCGGCTCATCGCATGGACCGGAACAAGATACCAAAGATCGACAGCATTTGTATTAGCAAGAGCTTGCAACGCAGAAAATTCGATTTGCAGACCAAATGGATCGACGAACACGACCGCGCGAGATTTTTTCCAATTGGTTATTCGACAGAGATCTAACAACGCAGCGTTAGCGTCTAATTTTGAATAAGAAACGCGGTCACTCAAATCCTTGAATTGACTGTCTACAATTGATTTCAGTGAATTTATGTTGGATTGTTTTTTATCGTTGAACAAGTATTTGTCGAATGGGGTGTCTACTTGCAATGCGCGAATTGCAGAACCCACCGTAATCTCATCCACATCCAATAACTGGCCCTGCTTTTCATCGCCTTTGGCTTTAGAAGCTCCCGACCCAGCGCATGCATCTACATAAAGGAGTTCAAATGCCTGCTTTTTCAGTGCTGTAGTAAACGCTCCGAGATAGCTATGAACAGTTTTAAGCTTTCTTTCAGTATGCTTGCTTCCAAACTCTTGTACCCTCCCAGTCATCGACACCCTCCATCGGAACAAAAAGAGAACTACAGCATATTTAAAGTATGTTGCAAGTATTAATTCCGTATTGCGGTGACGGTCACTAAGCACGACTTATTCAAACCACCTTCAGACCAGCACGCCTCTGCACAAACTCTCGATCAGACTATAATCACCGCACCGCACGTCAGCGACCCATTCGTCGGTGATTTTTGATGGGCTTTGCATTCCATTATCTCAGCGTCTTCGTGGCTTCGTGCGAGACAATTTTGCGCCGCTGACGACGAGAGGACAGGCCCACCCCAACCCCTCCCGTAAACGGGAGGGGCTTGAAGCTCCGCTGCAAACCTTAGCTTCGCAACCCGCGACATGTACCAAGGGCCATATTTCTGACCGCCGTCATCCGCGATAGGCAGTCGCCACAGGATGGAGGCTATCGCATGACATTATCGACCGGACGACGGCTCGCGCTTTGCATTGCGGCGGTGGCCCTGCTCGGCGCCTGTGCCGGCAAGCCCGGACCCGTCGGCAATAGCGCCGTGCCACAGCCGGCCAAGACGGTGGAGCTGGATCGCTATCTCGGCAAATGGTATGAAATGGCCCGCTATGAAGCGCCGTTCCAGAAAGGCTGCGACGGGGTGACCGCCGATTATGCGCTGCGCGAGGACGGCAAGATTGCCGTCGTCAACAGCTGCACCAGGGACGGCAAGACCGATAGCGCCGACGGCAAGGCGAAGATCGTCGCAGGCAGCGGCAATGCGAAGCTGAAAGTCTCCTTCTTCGGACCGTTTTACGGCGATTACTGGATATTGGACCGCGCCGAGGATTATAGCTGGGCAATCGTCGGCGAGCCGAGCGGGCGCTATCTGTGGATGCTGACGCGGCAGGCGCAGCCGGAGCCGGCGGTACGGGCGCTGATCGAGGCGCGGGTGAAAGAGCTCGGCTATGACTGGAGGCTGGTGCGGGTGACCGACCAGAGCTGAACGGAACGAAGCCGCGGGGAACCATCTGGCGGCTCGCGCATTAATTGATTGAGCAGGCGAGCTTTGTCGCAGCCAATCCAACGGGCCGGCTATCCGGCGAGAGAGAAGGAGAATGATATGGGCGAACTTCTGGACCGGTTGAAGGGCAATGTGAACGAAGCCGTCGGCAAGGCAAAGCGCAAGAGCAGTGACCCCGAGGTCCGTGCCAAGGGCGCGGTGCAGGAAATCAAGGGCAAGGCCCAGCAGGTCAAGGCCTCGCTGAAGGCGGAGTTGTCCGGCGATATTGAATAGTTTGCCCCAGGGCACTAGCTGACGCTTCCCTTGCCCCCAAGGGAAGCGCCTGATGAAAAGCCGGCCCTGCGGGGGGTCGGCTTTTTTTGTGGCGGCGACGGGGCGCGCCTGCTCTCGCGTCTGCCATTCCGGTCGCGCCGGGCCTGTCGAAGGACGAACGGGAATGGCCTTGCCGGGCGCATTCTCCGCCGGAGCGCCAGTCCGTTTTTTACGAGCGCCGACCCGTGATTGCGGCAGGAACGAACCGGCGGTTCGCGGCTTGTATGGATAGTGCAGACAACGACGCCTGCATCCCCCACCGGCCGGACAACCGGCCACAACAGAAGGACCATGAAAATGGGCGAACTCGTAGACAAAGTAAAAGGCAATGTGAACGAAGCCGTTGGCAAGGCCAAACAGAAAAGCAATGATCCCGAGACCCGTGCCAAAGGCGCGGCTCAGGAAACCAAGGGCAAGGCCCAGCAGGTCAAGGGCTCCGTCAAGGGCGCTCTCGGCGACAAGGTCTAAGCCTGCCCCCTCCCTGAACCCGGCGCCGCCCGCTCCCCCTCTCCCGGCGAGCAGCGCCCGAAAAGAAGCCGTCCCTCGCGGGGCGGCTTTTTTGTTCGGGTTGGGTTAGTGGCTGGGGCGCGTTCAGGACTCTGGCACTGCGTTTAGACGCGCGGCCCCTCCACCATCCTTCGGATGGTCCCCCTCCCCGTCCCGGGGAGGATATTGGATACTAACGGTTGACTTCGTTGCTAGGAGCAGGCCTCGACATAGCCGAGCACCGGCATCGTGCCGGCGTGGATCTGGCTGACCGTGCCGTCGCTGCCGATTTCGAAACGCAGCGCGGGATTGCCGCTGTCGGCATCGGGGGCGGTGAAATATTTGCCCGGGGCGTCGACATATTTGTGCGGCGTGGCGGGATAGGGAAATTGTTTTTTCACCGCGGCTTCGCTCGCGCCGGGGCCAATGCCCCCGGCCAGCCTGACCTTGGAACCCTGGCTGATCGAGATGCGGCGAACCTTGCCTTCTTCGACGATTGCATAGGCGTCGGGATAATCGGGCGAGGACAGCACGCGGCAGACATCCGACGCCTGCGCGCCGCGCTCGGCCCAGCTGCTGCCGGGGGGAACCGCCTGACCGATCCGCAGATCGCCCAGCCCGGCGGGGGTGAGCGTGGTTGCCGATGGCGCGGGATCGGAAGCGGGGGCTGTTTTCTCCGGCGCCATCGGCGGTGCGGGTGTCACAGAAACAGTCTCGTCCGCAGCCGGTTCGGCATCGGACGAGGACTGCGATGAGCAGGCCGCGAGGAGCGCGAGCGGGAGGAGGCTTAGGGATTGCTTCATCTCGAGGTTACGCGGGGGGCGGGGAAAGGTTGCGTGGCGGGGAAATTGGGCGACAGCGGATATTGCGGTTGTGGGCGCGCCCCGCCCGCCTGCCCGCAATCCAACCGACACGGCCCGCTTCTGGGGAAAGCCCGCCGTACACGGTTTTTAAACCGTTTTCGGGCAGCATGCGGACCGGAGAAATGGAGCCGAGCAATGGATGGTCTGATCGCCTTGATGCTGTTGAACCTGCCCTGGGTGGTGGCGCTGGTGATCGCCTTCATGCTGGGCCGCGCGGTCGAACAATATCGCGCCAAGGTCCGGCGGGCCGAGTGGCGGGCGAAGAACGGTCCGAAATATCACACCGGCGGTCCGAAAGCCGGTTACGAGCGCAACCCGAAGAAAGGCGCCGATTTCGCCGCTGGCCAGCTCAGCACGGTCAGCCGCGCCAAATTCACGTCCCGGCCGTTGCTCAACAAGTCGGAGGCCAATGTCTTCACCGCGCTCGACAAGGCGGTGATCGCGCGCAATCCCGGCTGGCAGGTGATGGCGCAAGTCTCGCTCGGCGAGTTTCTCGCCAGCCCCGACAAGGACGCCTTTCTGAGCGTCAATAGCAAGCGCGTCGATTTCGCCCTGATGGACGACCGCTGCCGCGTGGTCCACGCGCTCGAATATCAGGGATCGGGCCACCACGCCGGCAATTGCGCCGCTGCCCGCGACGCGGTCAAGAAGGAGGCGCTGCGCAAGGCGGGGATTGGCTATCACGAGGTGGTGGCGGGGCATACGACGGCGGGAGAGCTAAGGGCGCTGGTGGAGAAGCTGGTGCCGGTGGGTTAGGTGTGGTCTAGGAAACAGAATCGATCTGCGGCTGTTTTGAAATATCTGTCGCCTCTCCTGTCCGAAACAAGTCCATCAACGGCGCGTTGATGAAATAGACATTCCGGCCCGATTGATGTTTCACCAGCAGTCCTCCTGCCGCCAATTGATCCAGATATTTTGAAGCTGTCTGGCGCGAAACGCCAAGGTCATTCACCAGATAATCGATCCGGGTATAAGGATGACGGAACAGGTTGTTGAGCAGATCCTGCGAGTAAATCTTGCCATGATCCGATCGGATTTGATGTTTATATTTCGCCATCAGATCACGGATACCGCCAATCAACTCAATGGTTTGAACCGAGGTTTCGGCGACCGCATCCAGCATGTAAATGATCCAGGATTCCCAGTCACCTGTCTCGCGCACGGATTGCAGCAGCTTGTAATAGTCGCCCTTGTTCCGGGTGATATAACGGCTGAGATACAGGATCGGGATGTCGAGCAATCCCTGCTGGGTAAGATAAAGCACGTTGATGATCCGCCCCAACCGGCCATTGCCATCGGGAAAGGGGTGGATGCTCTCGAACTGATGATGAATGATCGCCATTCTGACCAGCGGATCGAGGTGCCCCATATCGTCGGCGTTGATGAATCTTTCCAGAGCGGTCATATGGGTCACAACTTCGTCGCCGCCCTGCGGCGGTACATAAACAATCTCTCCCGTCTGGTCATTTTTTAACGCCGTACCCGGCGAATTGCGAAAGCCGCCGTTGGTGCGCTTGAGTATCTGGAACATGGCAATGATGGAATTGTTTGAAATCACACCCTGCTTGCTGTGCAGGTCATTCAGACCGCTGCGAAGGGCATCGCGATAGAGCGCCACTTCCTTGGCGGCAGGTGACGATGGATTGTCGGGAAACAGCGCCGCCTGAAACAGTTCGTCCTGCGTGGTAACGATATTCTCGATCTCCGAACTCGCCTTGGCTTCCTGTAGCGACAGCGTGTCGATCAATATTCCCTGATTGGGTATGGTGGCAGCACGGCCCTTCAATTCCGCAAGACAGCGATGGGCCAATGCCGCATATTTAAGAACGGGCTTGGTTTCCAGCTCACCGCGTGGCGGCAGGTCCGGGATTTGATAGGTCTGTTTCAGCATATCGGCATGATCATCTTATGAATTAGCGATAATGCTAACATATCAGGATAATATGTTAAAGAAAGTGGATTATTTTAACATGGCATTGAATTACGTGCGCTGGCATCGCGATCGCATCATTGAAATCCCCACACACAAAATGCGCAACATTTGCACATTCTAACTGTTATAAACGTTATGAACTATATTACTGTTGACAAACGCATGGCCTGCCCCATTAGGGTGGTCCACCGGCTAAGTTAGAGTTCCGGCGGTTAAGGTCGCCCTGCTGGGCGGCCCGGA
>CANLBM010000006.1 GCA_947488845.1 uncultured Sphingomonadaceae bacterium
CCGGAACCTTGAAGTTCCCGGGTCTGGAGCCGCCGCCCACATGTCCCTTCATCTTTCATTACAATGTCAAAGAGCCCGTCAAAACACAGACAACGATTTTTCCCGCTATCGCTACCGGGGAGAACCGCTGTTTACTAATTTTGACGACCAGTACAGTGGGGCCCTTCCGAGCCGCGTCGTCCTGATGAAACGTCCTCTAGATGGATGAAGTGATTCGGTCAACAGTGCTGACGCAGAATAATCACTCTTCTTTTCTCATTCGGCTTATCGGGGGATTTTCGCCCCTGTCAGGACCGGAAAAACGCCCATCAGTGCAGCAGGATTCTGCCGTTTGCAAAAGTCGCGTGTGGAAAAGGGGTCGACCCGCGCTGCGGGCTCAATGTCACAAGACGACTGATCGAAAACATGTCGCCTGCCCCATATCCCGGTTCGATCATGACCGCCGCGGTGCCGAAGCTCGCGATTCGCGAAAGCGATGCACAGGACATGTCTGTCGCGATTCATTCCGTACGCCCCCTCACTACCCAGCAGGAAGGCAACGAGCCTCCCCTCGCTTCGAGCCCATCGGAAGCGCCTCCGGCGCGGGGTCCGCGGCAGAAGATATCCAAAGCCGCAACGTTGCCGCTGCATAGCCTGAATCGACCAATCACCGGCGATAACTCAGATGGGATACTTCTCATATATAGTCGACAGGTCGCAGAGCGCCCCGAGGGGTTGTCCCATGAATCAAATGGCTAGACCGCCCGAGCAAATTCGCATTGCCATTCGCCGCGCGCGTCTCATGGCAATATCAAAACACAAAATTATCAGGGATCTGGTTTCTCTACCCTTCGATTAAACGGCTTTGCCGGAAATTCTCCATTGATCAAATCCAGTTTTCCGTTCGGCGATTTCCGTTGCAGAACCATTCCTATGCTATAATTGTAGTGTTTACTATCTTATAAAGTGAGGGGGAGTGAAATGCGCGGGATATTACCAGTGCTTCTATTGCTGTCAGCATGCGGCTCCAACACCGGAGACAATTCTTCAGGGGGAACAGGCGGTGAAGCCGCTGATCTTGCTCCCAGCGCAGAGCAGATCGATTTTGCCCGCACCGCGGTTCCGGCAGACAGCAAACTGGCTGCAAAATATGAACGGTCGTGCCGCACCTGTCACAGCGCGATCGATGCAGCAGCACCATTGACCGGCCACAAGGAGGCCTGGGCTGCCCGGTCAAGCGAAAGAGGCCAGGCAGGTCTGCTTGCGCAAACCAAAAGCGGTTTCAATGCGATGCCGGCCATGGGCCTCTGCAATGATTGTAGCGACGAGGACCTGAGCGCGATGATTGAATTTATGTCGGGGAGGACAGAATAATGCCAATTTCACGCAGAGCGATTTTATTTGGGGGCGGTGTTGCAACTGCGGCTGCAGCAATTCCGGTCGGCAGCCATCTGGTCTGGCAATCAAAAGAATTCCAGCGTCCCGATTTCAATCCAGATTTGCCCATGGCGCCTGCTGGCAGACGATCCTGGATGAATTGGTCGGGGATCGAACGCGCCACCCCGAAACAGATTGCCGCTCCGACCAGTGTCGACGAGATTGTAGAAACTCTGAAGTCTTCGCCCGCTCCCATTCGCGCGGTCGGAAGCGGGCATAGTTTTTCACCCCTCGTTCCATCCGAAGGTACTATATTGGACATTGGCGCAATCGCCGGTCTGCAAAAATATGATACCGTCGCGCAGACAGCATCTTTCGGTGCCGGCACCCGTCTTCAGAACGCCGCTCGCGCGCTCGGCGAGCATGGCCTCGGGTTCAAGAATATGCCGGATATCGACATACCAACATTCGCCGGGGCCTGTTCAACCGGCACCCACGGTACCGGCTATAATATGACGGCTATTCATGATTATGTCGAAGGCTTCCAACTCGTTACCGCCTCTGGTGACATCAAAGAAGTGAGTCGCGGCAGCGATCCCGATCTGTTCGCAGCGGGTAAAGTTTCGCTGGGTGCGTTAGGGATAATCACGCGTTACGACCTCAAGGTTTCGAAGGAGGTAAATTTACGCAGAACGGTAACAGTCTTACCCATCGGTGAATTGCTGGAGCAGTTTGAAAACAATTTCAAGAACCACAGGAACTTTGAATTCTATTATCTGCCGAACACCGGCATGGCTGCCGCTATCGTGCTCGATTTGCACGAAGGCGAAATTACCGGGCGCGCACCCACACAAGATGATGATACGCTGGAACAGCTACAGTCGTTGCGCGATAATTTTGGATGGGCACCGTGGCTGCGATCAAAGATCGCACAAACTGCTCTCAAACCCGGAGTTTTTGAGGATGAAAGCGACAAGAGCTGGAAATTGCTTTCTACAGCACGGCCCACCAAGTTCAATGAAATGGAATATCATGTTCCACTGAATGAAGGTTTGAAAACCGTCCAAAAAATAATCGAGATGGCCGATTCACGGAATTTCTTCTTCTTTCCGATTGAAGTCAGGGTCACGGCGCCGGACGATGCGTGGCTGAGCCCGTTTAATGATGGACGGAGGGTTTCGATTTCCATTCATGCTGCACGCAACGAAAAATATGATTATTTCTTCTCCGAGTTCGAACCTGTGTTTCTGAAAATGGGAGGCAGACCGCATTGGGGAAAATTGCACAGTCTGGGCGCCAAGCAACTGGCAAACATCTATCCCAAGTTCGAACAATTTGCCGAATTACGCCGCGGCCTGGATCCGGGCGGCAAGTTCGCCAGCCCCTATATGAAAAAAATCTGGGGAATTGCGTAATCAATCACTGGAGGGTGTTACGATGGGAATGAAGATCACGAGAAGAAAAGTGCTGGTCGGTAGCGCTGCATTGGTGACCGCAGCGGCTATCGTGAACCGGCCTGCCGACGCAAGCGGTCCGCGAGATCCGTATTTTCTGGACATGCAAAAGGCATTAAAAGCTGCAGATATAGCGCAGCCGACGCTGGTTGTGGATCGTGCGCGCTTGAACGCGAATATCGATCAGCTGATGTCGGACCTGCCCTCCGATATGGGTTATAGAATAGTTGCGAAGTCCCTGCCCTCCATCGAACTGATCCGACATATCCGGGAACGCACAAAAACCGATCGTCTGATGACGTTCAATTTGCCGATGCTGATGACATTGTCCGAAACAATGCCAACGGCAAGCCAGTTGATCGGAAAACCTTTCCCCGCACAAGCTGCGCAAAATTATCTGGAAAAATTGCCCGTCGAATATGCCGAGGCCACACAGAATGTCGAATGGCTGATCGACACACCGGAGCGTCTCGCAAAATATCAGGCGATTGGCGAAGCCGCGGGTTCAATCATGCCGATCAATATCGAACTGGATGTCGGCCTGCACCGGGGGGGCATGAAGCCGGGCTCTGAACTCGACACCATGCTCAGAACGATAAAGGCCTCCAAAAACCTGAAATTTGCCGGCTTCATGGGCTATGAACCGCATGTCGCGAAAATACCGGTGATAATGGGCTGGCAAGCACGCGTTAAAAATGAAGCCTGGAATATTTACCGCGCCGCGATCAACAACGCCCAGTCGGTATTTGGCCAAGATGTGACTAAAACGATGACACGCAATGCTGCCGGAAGTCCAACATACCGCCTTTATAAAGACACCGGCATTGCAAATGAAATTTCTGCGGGCTCTGCTCTGGTCAAGCCGGTGGATTTCGATACCGAGTTACTTCGCGATTTTCAGCCGGCCTCCTTTATAGCAACCCCGGTTATAAAGAGTAGCAAGGATATGCAAACAGCAGGTCTTGAATTCGCCGATGGGCTGAAAAATGCATATGATCCGAATCTGGCGCAATCAGTTTTCATTCACGGCGGGCACTGGCTCGCGGCTCCGGTCGATCCTCCAGGCTTGCGGCTGAACAGCACTTTCGGAAGATCCAGCAACCAGGAATTGTTAAACGCCGGGGCATCCACCGATATCGAGCCGGACGATTTTGTCTTCCTGAGACCAACCCAGAGCGAAGCGGTATTTTTGCAATTTGGTGATATTGCTGTTTACGAAAATGGTCAAATTGTCGATAGATGGTCCGTATTTCCGGCATCGGCATAGAATTGCAAAAGACCTTTTGACGGGCAGTATTTTCCTGGATCACAGTCTTCTGGTTGGCCGATATCTTTACCCTGGAGGCGAAACAACTAGAAGGTAAGCATGCCAAAATCTGCACATCAGAAGACAGTTCCGGTTCAGGCGCGCGCCAGAGAAACATACGAGCAACTGCTGGCATCTGCCCAGGAAATATTGGCTGAATGCGGTTTCGAAGCTCTGAATTCCAATATTGTCTGTCAGCGCGCCAAGTTGACGCCGCCGGCATTTTACAGGTACTTCAGCGACAAATATGATATTTTGGCAGTCTTGGGCGACAGGCTGATGGATGTGCAAAATGCTGTTCTGGAAGCTGGAGACAAGGACATTCCTTTTACCAGGGAGAGCTTTATCGAGCGCTCCGTGGCGGACCAACATGCGACAATTGCGGTGACAAAAGAATTCATGGGCGCCTATCCGCTGCTGGTGTCTATGCGCGCCATTCCCGAACTACGTCCGGTTCGCATAAATTCACACGACAAGATGTCTGCTATTGTTGCTGCACAGCTATATGCACAGGGAGCACAAGGAGGACTTTCTGATTTGCAGGCAAAATGCCGCCTGGGGATTGAAATGGGATATGCATCGCTGGAAATGCTTTTTGAAACAGATTTTGAAAATCAGGACATGGTCATACTTGGTACCGCTAACGCGTTGTTTGGAATAATTGATATGGCAGACCCTTCAAAATGATCGGGCCGTCGCGCGCAAGCTGACGATGCCGTGGCGGCGACAATAAAGCCGATGACTGTCCTTCTTCTGGAAACTCATGGTGGTTACGCTCCCTGTCCCGCCTGATTAATGACTAGGCCAGCCACAGCCAAAATGCCGAGCGCTTTTAGCGCGTCACAGCGTAACCTAAGAATGAGGAATAACCCGCGCGTCTGCAGCCGGTCTGAAATGCGCCCGGAAGCCGGATCTCGCATGCACTCACCGGCAAGTCCCGAGACGAAAATTGCAGACCCGGCAGCAACTAACCTCGCACACGCTGAAGAGAGGAGACCAAGTTGACCGCTTGGGTCAAATCCTGCATCGCCTGATGGTAACCCCGGAAAGGACCCCAATGCCTGACATTCTTTTTCATCAATATGATAGTTCGCCCTTTTCAGAGAAGGTTCGCGTTTGTCTTGGCATCAAGAAGCTGGCCTGGACTGCAGTAGATCAACCGGTGATCATGCCCAAGCCTGAACTTGTGGCGCTGACGGGCGGATATCGCCGTATTCCGGTCATGCAGATCGGTGCAGACATTTACTGTGACAGCCAGCTAATCGTCAGGGAACTTGAACGACGCTTTCCCGAACCAACTTTGTTTCCGCATGGTGACCACGGCTTGGCGCACGCCAGTGCGGTGTGGTCGGACCGCGCGCTCTTCCAGGCAGCGGTTGCGATCATCTTCGGCGGGCTTGGCGACAAAGTCCCGGCGGCTTTTATCAACGACCGCGCAGCCCTTTCGGGGCGTCCGTTTGACCCGGCGGCCATGCAGGCAGCCGTCCCCCACATGGAAGCGCAGATGCGAGCCCATGTCGCTTTGCTGTCTGATCAGCTTGCAGACGGGCGCAGGTTCCTGACCGGTGACCGTGCCGGGCTGGTTGATGCAAATGCTTATTACAACTTGTGGTTCATCCGGTCTGCCTTTCCCCCGGCGGCAGGCCTGTTCGAGAGCATGGCTCACGTGCCTGGATGGTTGGAGAGGGTAAAGGCGATCGGTCATGGCGAGCGATCGGCGGTTAGCCGCGAAGACGCGCTCGATATTGCGCGAACATCCGAGCCGATGGCCAGCACAGTTGCGTCTCGGGACGCCGGACTCGAAGGCCAGCGAGTGACCGTTGCCGCCGATGACTATGGGCGCGATGCAGTCCAGGGAGTGCTTGTCAGCTCGTCCGAACATCATGTCTCGATCAGCCGCGAAGATCCCCGGGTCGGCCAGGTTGTTGTCCACTTCCCGCGGATCGGATTTTCCGTGCAGAATTGACGCAGCATATTGCGTGAAGAATTCGAACCTGCGACCTTCAGGCTTATGAGCCGGAACATGCGATATGTAAAATACTGTTTTTAAACAATATTTAAGGGGGTACCATAATTTTTGTGCGAGAGATATTGAAGAGCGAATCAACAAAAATAGAGCTTAATATACTGATTTATATAGATAATAAAATTATGCGCGCCGGATGTCCTCTGAAATGAGTACAATTGGGAGAAATATGCCTACCCGCGTGCAAACTTTTTCAATGGTTCAATGTCACTACCGTCGGCAGCTTGCAATGCCCTGACATCGGCCTTTCGCGTTTTGCAGGGATCAACCAAGCTCATGCGCCCCCATGTGAATGGTGGTTGCCCTAGCTCCATCGCTAATAAATCACCCGCCAAACGGGAGTGTCTGCCATTGCCATTTGGAAACGGATGAATTGATACCAGTCGGTGACTAAACCGAACGGCAATTTCATCGGGGGAATAAGTTTTATTTTCCACCCAAAACCGGACGTCATCCACTAGCTGACGCATTTCAGTGGGTATCCGATAAGCGTCGATGCCAATATTGCGCGGCGTTTGGCGATATTGCCCTGCCCATTTCCAAACCTCGCCAAACATCTGCTTATGCAGTTCCTTCAAAAAGGCGTCGTCCAGAGCATCAGCTTTGCGCCCAGCGGATGTTCGTGATAGAATTCCACCTGCATTTTCATCGGGCCTACGAGATTGACAAAATGCGGCGATTGCGGAGGAATTGGTGCGGGATTATCGACCGTGACCAATTGCCTTGATGGCGGGTCGATGAACACAAGTTCAACCTCGCCTTCCAGCACCCGCAGCAAACCCCAGGTACCATCTTTGGTATTGTGTCTGTTGCGCAGGGCAGCCGGCAAGCTAATCTCGTCAAATATCGGTGACGAACCATAAGGAGCGAGGGCTCTGGAAGCGCCGGCCATCAGACGAGAGCCCGGATGACGGCAAAGGCGCAGGCAAATAAAGCCAGCAAGACCGGCACCGTCAGAATCTGGGCATTTGCCGCCCGATTGTTCATCCATCCGGTTTGTGTTTCGATACCGCCAATCGGATCAATCGGCGGCAAGGCCTTGCGCTCGGCCGCGGTGACATTGTTCAGGACTGCGGCGGTACCAAAATACATCACGGCATAGGCAATGCTGACCACCAGCACGAATATCGCTGCCGTGCCATGACCGGTGGCAATGAAAAGAGCGCCGAAAAAGACGGCATAAGAAATGAACATCGTGAGCCAGACCGAACCAGGCAGTTCAAAGGTGCGAATCTCGTGTGATGGTACATTACAGCCTTCCGGCATATATTCCATCTCTGCCATGATCTCGGCGGTAATTGCTTGTCCGCCTTCCATCTGAAAATCCATCAACATGATTGCTTCTCCTCTTGGTTGTCCTTTTAACGGGAAATCGATTCCATACCGCCGCGCTGGACCTTGATACCGGTGAGCAGACTTTCCGCGATCCGTTCGGCGGCCTGGCGGAAGACCTGCGCGGCGGCTTCATTGGGTGCAATATTGTCGAGAGTCTGGTTCCAAAGCACCAGCCACCGGTCGAAATGCATATTATCGAGGCCACCGACGGCGATATGCTTGAGCATGGGATTGCCGCGAAAACGGCCCGATTCGAGGGTCACAGAAGCCCAGAAATCTTTCATTCGCGCGAGATGCGGGGGCCAGTCGACGACATGGGCCATGAAGATCGGCCCAAGCAGTTCGTCGCTGCGAATGGCGTCATAAAATGTCTCTACCAGATTGGAAATGAGCGCGTCATCAATGCCAAGCGCATTGGCTTGCGCGGTCTTTTTCGCTCTGGCCTGTTCGGCATAGCTGGCTTCGGTCATGATCTCGACTCGGATAAGGTGTATTTCATATGCACTGTTTATACCGCTTGGCAATTAATAGCAATATATGATATACATCTTTTATGAGATTATCCGTTCATACCGATTATGCGCTCCGCACGTTGATGTATCTGGCGGCCCATGACGGCCATCATTCGATCACCGAAATCGCCGGGCAATATGGCATTTCGAAAAACCATTTGATGAAGGTTGCCCAGCGCCTGGTGGCGGAAGGCTTTGTCGAAAGTGTCCGCGGTCGCAGCGGCGGATTGCTGCTCAACCAGCCCGCCGACACGATAAATGTCGGCAAGGTCGTCCGCACATTCGAAGATTACGGCGCCTTTGTCGAATGTTTCGACAAAGCCAGTAACAGCTGTGTGGTAAGCCCTGTCTGCGGCCTGCGTCATGTTCTGGCCGATGGCGTTGAAGTCTTCCTGCGGCATCTCGACGGGTTCACCGTGGCCGATCTGGTTGGCGACAGGGTCAGGTTTCAATCCGCCTGGAACTAAGCATATAACGCGTTATGCCGGCCGGGCTGGCCACACAAATCTTGACGATTGCCGGGTAACAATCAACACGGGCCATTAATCCGCTCCGCCAATCGGCGAAGCTCTAGGTGACCAGCATAGAAAATCCGTGCATGTAGCTTTCCGGATTCTCCGCTATGCCAGCGGAATGGAATTACCGATGCCCGATAAAATGTCGCCTATGGTCGACCGACTATCCCCGGATAGTTCGCGTAGCTATTTTGCATTCTTCATCGGGATTGCTGTTTTCATCGCCGGAACTCTGGCAACCTATGTGGCCCAGAATGCGGACCGTCCGATCAGTGCGGCGCTGATCTATGTGTCCGCCGTTACCATCATCGGCGCAGTCAACGGCCTCCGCGGCGGCTTGCTGGCGGGCATTGGCGCCTCCTTTTTCTATAATTTCTTCTTCAGCGAGCCGTTGCTGGATTTTGGCGTCACCACATCTGATGAATATATCCCGCTGCTGGCGTTTAACCTAAGCGCCCTTTTGTCGGGCGCGCTGGCGGGACGGATCAATGACCGGGCCCGCGCGGCAGAGATAGCGCAGCAAAAAACAACCTGCTCCTCGATATCAGCAACCAGCTTCAAACCGCCGTCCATCTGGAAGATATCGACCGGGCAATCGTCCGGACGGGGATATTCGATTCCGCCAGTACATTCGAGATTTATGCGCTCAGCGACGATCTATGGATAGCGGTTGCCGGAAAAGAACGATGGCTGGCCGAAGCCCGGCAGGCTGTCGGAACCGATGCGTTACAGAATCTTCAGGACCGGAAAATCGCCTATCAGCTGTCATCTTCGCAGCGCCCTGTGGGGATGCTGATCTGCACTGAGAACGCGCAAAACTCCAAAAGACTGAGCAAGATAGATTTCACCGCAGTATTGAACCTGCTGAGCATGGCGATCGACCGGTTTGTTCTTCTGCATCAGAAAGCGGAAGCGGAAGCGATGCGCCGGTCGGAAGAATTCAAGACCGCGCTGCTTTCGTCCATTTCGCACGACATGCGCACGCCGCTTGCGGCCATCTCCGCATCGGCGTCCAGTCTTGCCTCCTATGGCGAGAAGTTGCCCGAAGCGTCCCGCAAAGACATGCTGACGATCATTCAGGACCAGTGCGAACGCCTGAACCGCTATACAACCAACCTGCTAAACCTGGGCCGGCTGCAAGCCGGGATATCACCGGACCAGCTGGAAAGTCTGGATTTACTGGAAATGCTGGGTTCGGCCGTCAACGCGGTAAAGCTGCATCATAGCGGACGGGAAATCATCATATCCCTGCCATTTGATTCGTGCACGGTGCGCGCCAATCCGGTCATGCTGGAACAATTATTTTACAATATTCTGGAAAATGCGGTCCAATATAGTCCCGAAACCGCGCCCGTCTTGATTACCGGTCACAAACAGGCCGGGCGGGTGGAAATTGCGATTTCGGATCAGGGATACGGGATCCCGGCTTCAGAGCTGACTAGGGTTTTTGACCGCTTTTACCGCTCGGCAGAAAATGTGCGCAAGGAAGGCCATGGCCTGGGTCTTTCGATCGCTTCCGGATTTGCCCAGGCCTTCGGTGGCAAGGTCGCCGCGCATAGCCCGCTGGAAATGGGCAAAGGGACGAAGATAGTCGTCAAGCTTCCGGTATCCCCCTCCCCCTCAGAAAGCATTGGTCGATGAACGCGAAAATATTACTGGTCGATGACGAGACAGCTCTCATCCGCTCGCTGCAACCCGTGCTAATTGCACAGGGTTATAGTGTTGATTCAGCCGGGACAGCCACAGAATCCTTGAAAAAGGCAAAAGATACCGTGTTTGATATCATCCTGCTCGACCTCGGCTTGCCCGATGCCGATGGCAAGGAAATCATCTCCAAATTGCTGAGCATGAACGCCTTGTCAATTCTCATCCTGTCGGCCCGCCATCAGGAAGCGGAAAAGGTCGCCGCACTGGATCAGGGCGCGGATGATTTCATCAACAAGCCGTTTAATATCGAAGAATTATTGGCGCGAATCAGGGCCGCTGTCCGGCGGAAGAAGAATGAGGCGGTCAAAAACCAGCAGTTCCAGTCCGGTCCATTGTCGATCGACTTTCTCAAAAGGAAGGTCATCTTGATGGGCGAGGAAATCAAATTTTCACCCAAGGAATACGATCTGCTGGAAACGCTGGCGCGGCATGCCGGACAGGTTGTCACCCATCGCCAGCTTCTGCTCGCCGGATGGAATGACCCCACGGTCGACACCCAATATTTGCGGAGCTATATGGCGCTTATCCGCCAGAAGCTGGAGTGCGATTCATCGCAACCGGAATATCTGCTGACCGAGCCTGACGTCGGCTATCGGCTGGATATTGAATCGGAACATTGAAAAGTGAAAGTGGATGACGTGGGCGGCCTCGGAGCAACGGAGCGGCCCGCGTCATCTCAGGGGGGGACCCTGCATCATGCTGTCCCTGAAGTGGACGCACCTCTTTTACGGCAAACAGGATCGAGTTGTTACAATGGATTTCATATGGCTGCGCACGAGCGGGCGCATATGAAATCCGTGGTAATCGCTTCGGGAGAATGGACTTATGACACGCCTGTAACATTCAAAAGGTTGAGCCATGTCCAATTCACCAGTTTCACTAAATCTATTAACAACACCATTGTTGATTGCGGCCTTGTCTCTGTCAGCTTGCAGCAAAAAGGCGCCGGAAGCTCTGCCGCCTGCACCGGGGGACAGCATGGATTATAACAATTCATCCAGCGGTCCGGTCAAGGGCAGCCAGGAAGATTTTCTGGCCAATGTCGCCGCGGACAGAATATTCTTTGAAACCGACCGGAGCAATGTCGATAGCGAAGATCAGCAGATATTGCGCAGTCAGGCCGCCTGGCTTGTCGCCAATCCGGTTGTCCGGATCCGCATCGAAGGCCATTGCGACGAACGCGGCACCCGCGAATATAACCTGGCCCTTGGCGAACGGCGGGCCAATGCGGCGAAAAACTATCTTTCAACGCTGGGCGTTGAATTGTCGAGAATATCAGTCGTCAGCTTCGGCAAGGAACGCCCCGACGCCTTGGGCTCGGATGAGCAGGCATGGACCCTGAATCGCCGCGCCGTAACGGTGACGGTCCGCTAGATATCAGTCTGGAGACACACCGGCCTGACCAGGCTGTTCCATCATGATCCACCGACAAAGATGTTGGTGAATCATGAAGGTCGGGACTGTTGCTGGCGAGGCCGGTCAGGACGATAGCGCTCGCTGGCGATCACACCTTTTAAAAGTTCGGACTGGATATTACGATCGCCGTCCGTGGCGTGCAGCACCGACACATCGCCTGTAGTTTCGGCGATCACGGCCAATACTTGTGAAAAATTCAGGGCATTCGCCTCGCGCAATTTCCCCCAAAGGTCGCTTTCGGTCATCTTTGCTTTTTTCAGCTGATCATGCTGGATTTCACCACCGATCATGATCAGCCGTGGTCTGTTATCAGCCAGCAATTGCAGACCGGGAAACCGGCTTCTGAGCACCGCCATTCCGATCTGGAGTCCGAACAGAATCACGAGTGCTGCGATGCCGTTTGCAATCGGCGGATCTTTGGAGAGGATGACCGAACCGAGCACCGACCCGATTGCAACCGTGACGGCGAAATCAAAGCCGCTCATCTTGGAGAAGCTGCGTACTCCGGCCAGCCGGGTAAGGACGATCACCGCCACATACATGCAAGAGGCAGACAGAGCGATCAGCGCGACCTGCACTCATCCTGTGCTGGTCCAGTCCGACAGCATGTCAGCAGCCCCGGGTCCGATCAGTTCATCAAGCAACTTCCTGTTTCTCCACCGGCTTGCGATCATCAAAAATTTTGCCAAGTTCTTGCGCGCGCTCGGCACTCATATCCTTCTTGGCGGCAGCAAATATCTCGTCTTCTTCCTCGTCCATATGATGTTCCAGCCGTTCCTTCAGCGTTTTGAACCGCGTCAGCCAGCCGCTACTGTCAAAATCCATATCGACCAGATCCTCGAAATAATCTTCTGCTTCCTTATGCTCGGCTACCGAATGGCGGCCCTTGTCCTGCAGATCGGGCCTGCTCAGCATCTCGGCATATAGGGACTGTTCTTCGGCATTCGCATGGGCTGAAACATCGATGCGCAGCTTTTCAAAAGCCTCGCGCCTTTCCTTGCTGTCGCCGCTTGTTTCCGCCACTCTGTCGAGCATCTCGCGATGACGGTCGTGATCCTGTTTGAGGCGGTCAAAAATGTCAGTCATAATATCTCCATCGTCTATATTCTCCTGATTAGACGCACGAACTGCCTATCGGTTGCGTCGTTCCGGATCGCGGAATCAGGAGTATCTTGCGGAGGAGCCTTTTGGCCCGCCGGGACGCTACGCGCAGAAATGTTGAAAAGCCTCATGTTCAAAGGCATCGGACATGGACGAAAAATTTTTTGCTGCTCGGGGGGAACCAATGGTTTTGCGAAAGGTTGTAAGCTTTGAATGAACGACAATCCCCGACCCGGGTTTGCCTTCATTCCTCAAAAGCCGGCTGGGAAATTTGTCGATTCGTAATCCCCCCCGTTTTCCGAACGGATAGATTTCCCAGCCACTTTTTCAAACCTGACATTGCAAACATCCGTCTGCTTCGACAGTCGACCCGCAACCGAGCTTCGGTTGGCAAACTCTGGCTGGCAAAAAAATAGCCAGGACATATTGCCTGGCCATTCTCGTTTACTGAAGGTCGTAGATTATTGTTCGGAAGGCATTTTCACGTCGACATCGGGCACGTCCACAGTGACCTCTTCCGTACCGACTTCAACGTCAGCCGTGTCCACCTCGACCTCTGGAAGCTTGCCGGCATCACCGGATACATCGACATCCACCGAAGGCATTTCGCCTTCTTCGGTAACATTGGCTTCACAGCCAGCGAGTGTAAGGCCGGCAGCAATTGCTGCCACGATTGCTATTTTTTTCATCATGAACTCCCTTTGATTGGTTCGATATATGCAACGCATAGAGCCAGCCGAAAGTTCCATCAGCCCGGAAAATTAATTGCGGCCCAGGCGCATCCGGAAAGCGTCGAGATGGAAATAGGCCGGATCAAACTGGCTGATATCAGCGAGGCGGGCTGCGTCTGTAAACTGAATCCAGCCATTGTCCCGCTCGAGCAGTCCGTCACGTTCCAGCTGCCGGAGCACCCGGTTGGTATGAATGGGGGTCAAGCCAAGCGCGTCGGCGATGACTGTTTGCGTCAACGGCACGCGAAACCCGTCGCTTGTGCCCTCGCCGGCGATTTGCACTCGCCTGTGTAATTCGAGAAGGAAATGCCCAATTCTCTCACGCGCTGTCTGTTGTCCGTTGCGAACAATCTGTTCCCGCAAGAAAGCTTCTTCTTGAACCTGCATCCACCAGAAGGCGAGAGTCAGTTGCCCGGACTCGGTAAGCAGGCGGCGAAATACCGAAGGCTTGACCGACAATGCGGTCAGGTCGGTGACAGTTTTTACCGAATGATCGGCCTCGGCGGCGACCAGAACCTGCAGATCGAACATATCTCCGGGCAAGAGTATGTTCAGGACCTGACGCCTGCCATCCTCCAGCGACTTGTAGCGGATAGCCCAGCCTTCCTTGACGATCAGTACGCTGTCCATTTCCTGACCGGCATCGACAATTTCGGTATTTTTCGCGAAATGCTGTACCCGCCCGTCCAGCTGCACGATCACCTGTTGATCCGTAGTATCAAGGTCGGCGTAGAAGGATATCCGCCGCAGCAGGGCCCTTTGCGCCACTAACCAACCCGATCTTCAGGAACAGGGAACACAACTGTGCAAAGCAAACCGTCCGCGGTCCAGTCTCGCGTAATTTCTCCACGTAGGTTGCGCGTGATACTGTGATCGATAAGGGCGGAGCCAAATCCGGACATAGAAGGCACTGTTTCCGCAATGGGTCCGCCGCGTTCTGTCCACGTCAGATGTATGATATCCTGGCCATTCTCTGCCTCAATGGCCCAGTCTATTTTTACCAGCCCCTTTCCGCTGGTCAGGGCACCATATTTGACTGCATTGGTGGCCAGTTCGTTAAGTACCAGCGAAATCGACACCATCGCATTTTCCGATAGCGAGAAATCGGGACCAGACCAGCGCACCCTCGGGTAGGTCTGGCAAAGATCCCTGACCAGCGCGGCAAAGGAACCGGTCACGAAATTGGTGTCGAGCAGAATTTGCTGGGCCCGGTTGAGAGCGTTCAACCGGCTCTTTATCCGCTCGATATAGTCGTCGATCGATGTGGCCGAATTCTTGGTCAGCGACATGATCGATTGCAGCGTCGCGAACAGGTTTCGCAGACGATGATGCAACTCGCGGGTATGGAGCCGCAACTGCTCCTGCTGGTCGACGGAATGGGTTATGTCCTTGTTGATACCCGTCAGCGTCGGGCGCCCGTTGGCTTCGAGATAGTCACCATAGCCTTCCACCCAGCGAATTTCGCCGGAGGGCAATATGATACGAAAACGCGTTTCAAATTTTTCGCCCGGAGCGACCGCCAGACCCATGGCTTGCCGCACGGCTTCCTGATCGTCGGGATGGACGCGAGCCAATGCACTTTCCACTTCCGTGATCGCTTCGCCGGCGTCTTCTCCCCATATTTTCATATAGGCCCCGCCCCAGTCGATTAGTCCGGTTTCAAGATCGATCCGGAAACTGCCGACGTCGCTGAGCGCCAGTGTAAGGTCGAGATTGGAACGGGCGATGGCAGCATTTTTTTGCGCTTGTTCCCGCAAAATAATCTCACGGCGCAACTCCATTTCACTCATCACAATATCGGCCAGGCTGCGGAGCTGGTTGAGCTGGTTTTTGGTTATTCGAAATCGCGGGACGGTGTCGCCTATACTTAGTGCTCCCAAAACCAGTCCGCTGGGGGCAATCAGAGGCGCACCGACAAAGAAACGAAGGGAGGCATCACCTTTGACCAAGGGGTTATCCGCGAATTGCGGCTCTTTCTCGATATCCTCGATAACAACCGGCTCGCGACTTTCAATCAGTTCCGTGCATAAAGAAGCACTTCGGTCGACATGCACGGGAGGCAAGCCAACGACAGATTTGAACCATTCCCTGCTGTCATCAAAAAAAGCGATGGATGCCACCGGTGCCGAAAAAATGTCGGCGACCAACCGTGTGATACGGTCAAAGCCCTCCTCCGGCGCGCTATCCATGATTTGATAGCTGCTCAGAATGGCCAACCGCTCGGTTTCAATCGATGGATGTAGCTCGCGTCTGACACGGTTACCCGCACTCATATCTGATCCTTTTACCCATGCCCCCGCAAGGGATCGACTTATCAACGCTCAACTCGCGATCTCGTTGCATGGTTTTGGACAACCAAAGAAGCGAATCATATCCCGCTAACACAACAATCCGTCCGGGACGAACATAATCCGAGGCAGTCTTTGTCATGACCAGGGATGATCCCGAAACTTTATATGCCATTTCAAGCCATAGAAAAGGCGAGGGAATTTCGACCCCTCCCCTCTTTTAGCCTGTTATCGCGGATGACTAGCGACGAGCCATCAACGCTCCGATGATCAACCCCAGTCCCGCTGTAGCCGCGATGCTCACAATCGGATTTTCCTTGAAGGTGACACGCGCCTTTTCACGACCCTTTGTCCCGGCATCCATCGCGTTTTCGCGGGCGGCCTTCAACTTGGTTTTTGCGTTGGCGCGCAATTCTGAAGCATTGGCCTGCGCATCGACCTTGACGGATTTTGTCAATGTCGCCAAATCTGCTTTCAGGCTCTGTAGATCCGATTTTACCGCGCCCATTTCCTCTGAGTAATTACCTGTCATTTCATTTTCTCCAATTTCCGTTTAATAAAGAGTCTACGAGCGCCGACCCGTTTGGTTCCGGGCCGGACCAGAAAATCAGTCTGATCGCCAACGCCATAATTATACTTTTTTGTGGAACTCTTTTCATTATCGGGCGTTGGGGAGGAGTTCATGGAGATACATATATATGTCGCTAGCTGAAATTCTGAGACCGCATTTGCCTTATCTGCGGCGCTACGGGCGCGCATTGACCGGCAGTCAAAAAAGCGGTGATACCTTTGTCAAAGCAACGCTCGAGGCAATCGTTGCCGATCCGGCGTCGGTGTCAGACGACGACAATGTACGCGTTCAACTCTATCGGGTTTTTTCCCGTATCTGGGAAAGCGCGCACGTAAGGCTGACGGAAGATCCGGACGATAACACCGCGCAAAGCCGGTTGAACGCCATCCCGCCGATCAGCCGGCAAGTGTTGTTGCTGACCGCACTCGAAGGTTTCTCGATCAGCGAAGTCGCCAAAATTGCGGATGTTGGTGAAAATTCGATCAACGGACTGCTGGAAGACGCGATCGCCGACATCGACAAGGAAATCCGGTCGGACGTGCTGATCATCGAGGATGAGGCACTGATCTCGATGGAATTGCAGCAGATCGTTTCGGACCTGGGTCACCGCGTCTGTGGAACTGCGACAACCCACAAGGGTGCGCTGGAAGCGGTAGACAAAGCGAAGCCCAGCCTGGTGCTCGCCGATATTCAGCTAGCTGACGGCAGCTCGGGCATCGACGCGGTAAAAGACATATTGGATCAGATATCGGTTCCGGTTATTTTCATAACCGCATTCCCCGAACGCCTTCTCACCGGCGAGCGGCCCGAGCCTACGTTCCTTATCACCAAGCCGTTCCAGCCCAATGCGATCCGTGCCGCAATCAGTCAGGCGTTGTTTTTTTCGACTGAAGCACAACCCGCTTAAGGAAAACCATGGCCCTTACCGATCCCGACGACGCGCGGCAGGCAAGTTCACGCAAGATGAACCGCAAGACGCTGGCGTGGTCTATACCGCTCGCCGTGATCGGCCTGGCCATGGTAATATTCTTTTTAAAATTATAGGCGCACAGGGAAGTTGTAATAGGCTGCGCGAAGTCGCTAGGACGCGATCTTCTCAACCGCGCCGATGATATTCTCGAGCGCCGTTGCGGTCTGGTTTTCATGACCATCCGACGCGGATGTGAAGCGCCCTTCATCAAGAATTTCTTCCAGTGTCTTGCGCGCGCGTGACACACGGCTCTTCATCGTGCCAATGGCGCAATTGGCGATTTCGGCCGCTTCTTCATAAGAATAGCCACCGGCACCTACCAGAATGATCGCTTCTCTCTGATCGTCGGACAATTCCATCAGCCCGCGCTGCAAATCTGCCAGGTGCAACGGATCCTGCTGCGATGCCGGAGCGGATAATATCCGTTCTGCTGCCAACTCGTCATAATTTCCGGTGAATTTCTTTCTGCGCATGCTGGAAAAAAAAGTGTTTCGCAAAATGACAAAAGTCCATGCCCGCATCGAAGTGCCCGCAATGAAACGGTCCCGGGCTGCCCAGGCTTTCAGCAACGTGTCCTGAACGAGATCATCTGCCACGTCCCGGTCGCCGGCCAGACTCCGTCCAAAGGCACGCAAATGCGGTATGGCTTCCGCCAGTTCCTTCTTGAACTGCGCTGAAGGCAAGGCCTTATTGTTACTCATTCAGGTCGGACCGACTGCCGTCGGTATCTTCATCGTCTTCATCGTTCAGCTGGTCCAATAGTGCCAACATGTCGTCAGGAAGTGGTTCCTCCAATACGCTTAAATACATATTTTTAAGCCCGAGGCCCAATCTCTGTTCCATATCGTCCTTGCTTTTCACCGGCACGTCCTTTGGTTTTTAACCCGTCACCGATTCCCGGTGAGTCAGTCTGATTTTTTTCGGGCTCGCCAAATCATGCCTCGATTTTGTTTGCTTGTTGATTGAGAGAACCCCTGATGTTCGTAAAGGTTGCATATAAATTTTTACCTCTAATGTCCAACGGCAGGGAACGATCTTTGCATTTGTCCGTTTTTTCCTCCGAGGGAACAACTCGAACTCGGAGATATTAGCAATGTCGGATAGAATAGATGAAAAGTCGAATCTGAAGATGGAAGGCGAAGGAAGCCGGGAAGGCTCCCGCAGATTCCAGGATGCCCAACATGAATTCGCAGAGCATGGCGACGTTGAAAGCAAGGCAAAGGATGCCGCAAAAGCGCTCGACGGCAAGGAAGCTGCAGAGCTGGAGCAAGCCAGAAAAGCGTCCGCACGGGGGAAAAGCTCTGTTTGAGCGAACCGAATATCAAGTGGTGCAGACAATAATGGCTGCGGAATAACCACCGCGCCCTTTCTGCACCGCTACATACCCGGTAGACCACCACCAAGAGAACGGAAGCTTTTGAACGCCGTCCTTGTCGCATCGGAAACGGCATCGGCGGACAAGACTTCCTTGAGATCGGCCTGCCCCATCCCGTGCTTCTCCGGTAAATAACGCCCGGCCATATGCCATGAAGAAAATTGCAATTTCACCGTCTGGCTTTGGCTGACAACGGTGAGGCCGTTATGCCGGTCGTCCCGTTCGATATGATGGAGCAGATCATTGGTCGCGGCTTTGTCTCCTTCGAGACATTGCATGAAATTTGTTCCGTTGAACACCAACAGTCCCGTGATTCCGAGCCGCTGATTATTGCGTTGAGAAACCGCCAGAATAGCCAGAAAATCATCCATGTTTAGCGCGGCGCTGGCGGTACTAACGTAAATGAGGGAGGTCAGATTGGCGGGCACATGTAACTTTCACTTGGCAGTCTGGCGGCAGTGATTTTCGCGGCCCAACAAATTGTCAAAAAGGTCATTTAGGCAGATCGATCAAAGGCTTCCTTAACATAAGTTAGCACGACTGACTATCATTCAACCGGCTGCTTGTCATCCAGCAGGTCGGCCCTCCCCTGCCCGGATCGTTCGGAATCGACCAGCTTCTCGACATGGTCCTCGGGAGATACGTCAAACGCCTTTGCCCCCGCTGCTTTTGCAGGCTTCTCGACAGCAACATCGCGCGTTTCAGTCCTGACGGAATTTTCGGCCAGCAGCGGCGGTCCATTGTCAAAACGCAGGCGATATATCGGCTCCGGCAAAGCAAAACCGGACTCTTCCAGCGCATTTTTGGTGACCCGTATCGCTGCCCCCCTAGCCTTGTTGAAATCGCTATCGCGCTGGTCAATCCAGCCGTGGAACGCGATCAGGATATTCGAATCGCCGACTTTCTTTATCTCGGCGGTTGCTTCGGGATCATTCAGAACAAAATCCTGTCCGTTGATGGCCCGCAAGCCGGTTTCAATCGCGGCTGCCGGATCGTCATCGGCATCGACCCCCAGTTCAAAGCTGAACCGGCGCTCCGGATTGCGGGAATAATTCAATATTTCCGCCTTGAACACGGTAGCATTGGGAATGCGCAGATGATTTCCGTCGAGCGTCATCAATATCGTTGCCCGCGAGGTCAGCCGGACAACCCGGCCTTCCCGCGCGCCGATCAGCACATGATCATTGGCCCGAAACGGCTGGCGGATGCTCAGCATGATGCTCGACATATAATTGTCGACCGTATCGCGCAGGGCAAAGCCGACCGCCAGACCGATCACGCCGGCACCGCCAAGAACAGCTCCCAGCAATGCGGTCGCGTTGAGGATATCGAGGCCGATGAATATCCCGACAAGAATGAAGATGACGCGGACGGATCCCGCGATCAGTTCGGCGAGAAAAATATTGGGCGTCACTCGCTCCCAGAAGCCCATGCGCGACGCAATGAAATGGCCCAACAGGCCGACCAATATCGCGACAAGAAAGGCAATCCCGATGAGCGGCAGCGCCGAAAGGAAATTCTGCAAACTCGAACCGAATTTATCGACGACCGGCTCGACATTTTTGCCCACCGACAGATCGCGTTCGAATTGCGTTTCTACCGTGACAACGCCGGATACCCGCTCTGCAATCGCTTTGGCACGGTCCGCTGATGCGTTGTCGGCGATCGCCCCCGTCAGGCTCACGACACCGGCATCAACCGCGACCGCCACGCCTTCGAGACCTTTTATCTCCTGGAAGATACCGCGCAAACGGTTGGCAATGGCAATATCATCGCTGCCGGTCGCCGCAGGATCAATGGCAGGCGCCGCCTCGTCGACCGGCTCCGGCAATTGGACCTGCGCATTTGCCTCGCTGACGATTGGAAGCACGGTGGCCGGTCCCCAAAAGGCCATGACCGAAAAGACTATCATCAGAAGTGCTCGATATAAGGTCATATTTCTCCAGTCAGCGACGTTCGCATACGTCCCAGCATAGCAAAAGTTCCTGCCGCCGGGGAAAATTTAGTTTGGAACCGACCGACGATCCCGATGTTTATTGACCATATTCAACGAACAACGAGGGTAAAATGAAAAACAACACTTCCACAGATATATTGAATGACATTCTGGAAACCCTGATCGATTCCGCGCATGGTTATGAAAAAGCGGCTGAGATTGCGGACCGGACGACTTTCAAGAATTTCTTCTCCCGTCGCGCAGCTTCCCGCCGCGCGATGGCGGCGTCGGTTCGCAACGAGATAACAGCGCTTGGCGAGACGCCGGAAAGCGATGGCACAATCCTGGCATCCGCCCACCGCGTCTTCATGGGTCTGAGCGCTGCATTGCAGGACAATGACGAGGCTGCGATCGAAGCCGTCGAAACCGGCGAGGAATATCTTCGCATGAAATTCGAGAAAGCCCTCGAGCGCGATGATCTGTCGGTTTCTGCAAAGACGTTGCTGCGCAATTATCAAGGGGAATTGAGAGCGGATGGTCGGCTTATCGATCATCTCGAAGACGCAACTTCCTAATCAACTGGCGCTGTAAGCATTAACGAAAGGAATTTATCATGGAATATGGAATTATTGGCCTTCTGATTTTGGCTTTGGACATTTGGGCGCTGTTAAGCGTCTGGAGCAGCGGATCGTCAACGGGCGCTAAAATCATCTGGACCCTGATCATTCTTATCTTGCCGGTTGTCGGGCTGATTTTGTGGTTCTTCGTCGGTCCAAGAGGGACTGCACGAGCGATCTAACCTGATATATCCCGTCTGATATCATAAGCCCCGATAGACGCCTCTATGGTGAATATCGGGGTTTTTTGATATGGCTGGACGAGAAACCATTGCTTCACACGATCGGGAACTCTCATGGCCACCACTCCATCGAACAACAGAATGGCAAGCGAACGAACGGACCTTGCCGAAGACCGCACCGACTGGGCCGAAGACCGGACGATCATGGCCAACGAGCGGACCTTTGCAGGATGGATGCGCACCGGGCTCGCGGCCGTGGGGATCGGCTTGGGGTTTAATGCCCTGTTTGGAAAACTCGAACCGCTTTGGGTGCCTAAGGCGATTGCGTCGCTGTTCATGGCCATCGGAATCTTCATCTTCTGGGCAGCGCAGCGCAATGGTTGTGCGGTTCAGAACCGGCTGGATTCCCACCATGCCACGCCGGTCAAACCGAATAACATGCGCTTGATATCGGGCTTGATGGCACTGGGCGCGACCTCGTTGGTTGTCGCAATATGGGCAATGGATTTCGGAGACTGAATTTCCGTCGACCGGGAACCAATGCGCGTCCCGCCGGTAGATATTGTGAATATATTATCGCCGAGACAGGAGAATAACATGCGTTTCATCATCAGAACCATCGCGGCAGGTGCCGTTTCGATTGCCGCCAGAATCATCATCAAGAAGATCCAGGACAAAAAACAAGCCGATACGGCCGCCTAGCGGGCCGGTAGGGCCGGTTGGCGGCAACCAGGTCTCGGTCGCCAGCCGACCTAAATGATGCCGGCGAAGACGTCGTCCGCCCTTTTCGGGTCGAGAATGTCATTGTCCGCCAGCCACTCTTCCACCGCATTAATATCCGGTGTCTGATATGGTCGCAGCCTGCCGTCTGCATGCGTAAGGGCGTCTATGGTAGCAATAAGAGAACCGGTATCGGCGAGTGAATCGCGAACTTCACTTTCATCTCTTCCCAAATGCTCGGCCAGCAGATCATTGCGGACACGGGCGATCTGGCCGGAGACCGTCGTGCCTTCGGTGGCGGAAGCATCGATCGCAGCATCACACTCGCTGTCAAACCCGAGCGAGCGATTGTTGAAATTGGACGATCCAATACGGATATAACGGTCATCCACGACTAATATCTTGGCATGTACATAGATGGGCGTGCCAGCTGCGTTAAACGGGTGAAACATACGGAACCGGTCATATTTGTCCCGCGCCTTGACGGCTTGATACAGCCGCGCCCGCGACGAATTCATGATTTCGGCCTCCAGCCATCCTTCTGCGCTTTGCGGATTGACGATTATCACTTCCGGTCCGTCCGGCTCGGCGAGACGATCGACGATGGCACGGGCAATCGTGGCAGAGGCGAAATATTGACTCTCCACATAAATATATCGTTCGGCGGCAGCTATCAGATCGACACTTAAATTCTCGATTTCGTTTACGCCCGGCTGGTTATCCATCTCGGGTAGCGTGCGGGCGATGGCAACGGGACAGCCGGTGAAATCGGCGTCCAAACCTGCGGGCCAGCAATCCGCGCGCGCGGTAACCGCATTGACCTTCTTGCCGCCGGCGGCATCCCAGTGCTGCACGGCATATTCCGACAGGGCACGGGCGACATCTCCCTGAACCACCATAGCCGCATCATGCCATGGTCCGGCATCATTGCCGTCGGGCTGATAGCGCTGCTCCTGGCTTTCTTCATGGGATCGCGTGTCCCAGCGGTTATTGGCGACATCAATACCACTGCAAAAAGCCGTGTCTTCGTCGATAACGATGACTTTCTGATGATGCGCAGCGCCTACTGGATGATGGGCATCGAGCTTGAAATGCACCCGCGGATGAAAATACCAGCGCGCCAGAGTCAGAAGCCCGTTAACCCGTATGAAGGATTTTAGCGCCCCGGTATCCCAGCGCAGCACATAGATGTCCAAATCGCGATTCTTCTTGAGCAGCCAGTCGAAATAGGCGCCGATCTGCAGCGGCCCCTCAATTTGCTCCACAGTATCGTGCATTTCCACACGCTCATCGAAATCCCAGCCCAGCAGCATGACCCGCTGTTTTGCCTGCGCGAGCGACTTTCGTACCGCCCGAAAATAATTTTCGCCATCGATCAGCACCGCAGAACGATCTGCATGCTCCACGCGCCAGCAATTTTTACCGGGTTTGAATATGTTAGTCATGGGAGAACAACTTTCTTGTACGATAACGGTTCCCGCTGAAGCACATATTATGCAACCAAATGCGAAGCTACGCGTTTTAGACGGATGCATGAACAGGTAGATAAGTCGCTGAGCACCCTTGAAATTTTAATCGCACAATTGCAGTCAATGTGGGAAGGCATTATCGCTATCCTGCCTAGTCTGGTGATCGCGATTGCCTTCCTGATCTTTACCTGGATTGTCGCAAAATTCGCCACCAAAATATCGGACAAGCTTACCGCAAGAACAGCGATGCGACCGTCGCTTCGGGAGCTTGTCGACACGCTTGTCAAAATGGCAATCTGGGCGGTCGGGCTGCTGGTTTCACTGACCATCCTGCTACCGGATTTAACGCCCGGTAGTCTGGTTGCCGGACTGGGCATCGGAACGGTCGCCATCGGCTTCGCCTTTCAGGATATATTCGAGAATTTTCTCGCCGGTATTCTGATCATGGCACGCGAAAAAATGCGGATCGGCGATTATGTCAAATGCGAAGGTATCGAAGGGAAAGTCGAACAGATATTACTGCGTGAAACGCATGTCCGGAAACCTTCAAAGACTGACAATCGTCCCGAATTCGGTTCTTTTCAAAAATCCTGTAGAGATTCTGACCGACCAGCAGCAGCGGCGCCACGAAATCGTCGTCGGGGTTTCCTACGACACCGATCTCGAACAGGCCTGCACGGTGATCCGCGATGGCGTGACATCCGCAGATGTCGTTGATAGCGAAAAACCTATCGATATATTCGCCTGCGAGTTCAACTCCAGTTCCATCGATTTCAAACTGCGCTGGTGGTCGGGTTCGGGTCAGCGCGACATGCACGAAAGCCGCGATTTTGTGATCCGGTCGGTTAAGCGGGCGCTGGATGACGCGCGCATTGAGATTCCCTTCCTTTATATGACACATACATTCAAAGAGCCCTTGCCAATATCCACATCCGGGGATTGACGGGATCCCACGGAGAACCGGACGGGTTGCGGCGATGCTCTGTGCACCATCTCGTGACCATGGCGAGAAGAAGGAGAAATCGATGGCTGAAGCAGGAGCGTTTCAGAATCAGGTCCAGTCGGTGGAAGCCAGGCTCGACGACGGCACCCATGTCTGCCTCCGGCGTGTCCGTCATTCGGATCTGGGAGAGATTGAAAAGGGCATAAACCAATTGTCCGATCAGAGTCGCTATTTGCGCTTTTTTTCCGGATCGAAAACCATGCCGCCATCAGTCGTCGAACGGTTGGCGAGCGTTGATGGCATCAAACATCTCGCATGGGGTATGATCAACATGGACGAGAAAGATCATCCCCCAATGGCTGCCGCGCATGTTTTCCGCGAAACGGAAAGCAGCGATAGCGGCGAGTTTGCCATCGCCGTTCTCGACCAGTATCACGGCCTTGGCGTCGCTCGGTTGTTGATGACGGCAATATTCCTCGACTGCTATTGTGAAGGCTTGCGGCACTTGCAGATCGATATTCTGCGAAGCAACAACAAAGCTTCCGGGCTGATCCGGGCCATCGGCGCAGTGCCCAGCGCAATGGAAGGGTCCGTCGCGCAATATAGTCTCGACATTGAGGTCGCGATTTCAGCGTTGCAAAAAATGGACCATCCCGTCGCCATTCCGGATATTATGGCCGCTTTCGCGGCAAGCTAAAAACCGGGAAATGGCATGGGCGGGCCACATCAAAAAATCGCGTGCCGTGGAACCAATTCCCAGCAACGGTGTTTAATCATTAATCTCTGGGCGATGTCCGAATTCACCTTCGACCCATAGACCTCCGCCGGAAAGCGCAGCCCCGAACTATATTATTTTTCGAGGTTCGCGTTTTCCGGCTTTACTTCCCGCCGACATCGACGACCTTTTGCGATCGTGCCTTGAGATCCTTTATGTCCTGCTCATGGACAATATGTTCGAGCGCTCTCGCCAGAGCATTGCGGGACGCTTCCGAGGCATCGACCGAAAATATATCCGGCCATGATTTGGCAAGAGCCAGCAGGCACAACTGGATGCGCTGCTGCACCTCCACGATTCCGGCTCCGTCCCGGGCAATCTTGATGAAAAAATCGGTGAACAAATCTCCCGTTTCGATAACCGGGCCATGCACTCTGGAATAGCGGGCATCCTCGGGTTCGGCGCAGGCTTCGGCAAAAACCTCGAAGCAGCGCAGACCGCTGTCCAGCACCGAAATGGCCGTCCCCGGATCGTTGACCGCGGGAGACAACGCGCGTGAGGCTATTTCGGAAAGCACCACAAGGCCGAAGCGGGGATCCTGATCAAAGCTGCGGTCATGCTCGACCAATATCGCATCCCGAAAAGGCTGCGGATCAACACCCTCTACATTGTTCCCGGACAGATAGACCAATGGTCTCGCAGGATATACCAGCTTGCCCGGATAAATGGAGAGGTGAACTGTCACACCATATTTTTCGGCGGCTTGCTCCAGACGCCCCAGATCGACCGATGTCACCACACCGCTGGCGATATCGCAACTGACGGGAAGAGCCTCCTGCGGTATCTCGATTGGCGGCTGGGCACCCAGAAAGGGGTGCTGGCCATGCCAGCGCAGCGCCTTGGCAGCGGCCTGCTCGACACGGTCGATCAGGTCATTCATCCTGCCGAACGTGGAAAGCTGCTGGATCCAGTTGATCAGCGTCCCGGTGATCAGGACAATCACCAGGATCGTGGCGAAGAATAATATGATCCGCCCCTGATCGTCATAATAGCCGGCCGACAAGCCGATAATACCGACGATGCTGAACAGGAACGTGCCGAGGAAGGTCGACAGTGCGTTTTGCGACCGATCGTCTGCAAGCATCAGCGCGATGGTTCGCGGGGTGGCGGTGCTGGTGGCGGAACCATAAGCCGACACCATGATCGATACGGAAAAGGCAATGACCGCCAGCATGCTTGATGCCAATATCGTCAATATGTCGCCGACCGAACCACTGGCGATCTCGAGATCCGCTTCATAGGGGATCAGCGGGCCGACCCATTCCGCTGCCGCAGCCGCAGCAATCGCCCCCAAACTGAACAGCATCGCCCGGAACCAGATTTTCTCGGGCAACCGCGACATATATTTCTTCACTGCCAATATCATGTGCCGTTCTTTCCCGTCAGTTCCATCCGGCTTTAAACCGGCGGTCCTTGTCAACATCTGTTCATTCGACGAAGATAGCGGCATTTGATTAGCCCGGCTAGCACCGCTTTTTCTATCCGATCGGCAGCAACAAAACGGAATTCGCCAGAATTGCTCAAGCAGGCAACAAGGCTGCCCAAAAAAATACCAGATGGACGCTTTAATTTTGCAACAATCGGCATTAGGCAATCGTGAAACCGGATATCCCGATAATATGACTCGTTAGGAAAGAATATGGTTCGCATGAAGACGGCAGCGGCTGTCATGGCTTTGTCCATTTTGGCTGCAGGCTGTTCAGACGGTGGTTCAGAATCCAGCGGACCGGCGGCAAACACAATCAGAGCAGAGGCACCGGTCGATACCGGACCGCCAGCCGCTGACGATGTCGCCACATTGGACGGCGTTGCTTATACAAGCCTGACCGGTGACGCCGCATCCGGTAAATCGAGCTTCGGCCAATGTCGCACCTGCCATGTGATCGATCCCGGAATGAACCGCCTCGGTCCCTCGCTGGCAGATATTGTCGGCCGCGAAGCCGGTGCGGTCGCAGGCTTCAGCTATTCCGAAGCCACTGCCAATAGCGGAATTATCTGGACGGAGGAAAAATTAAACCAGTTTCTCGAAAAGCCGGCACGGGTCATCCCGAAAACCAAGATGTTCTATGCCGGCATGCCGGACGCACAGGCTCGCGCCAACCTGATTGCCTATCTCAAAAACCCCGGCTGATCAGGCTTTCCAGCAACCGGCGAGATGGTCGTCGGTCATGCCGATGGCTTGCATATAGGCATAGATGATGGTGCTGCCGACAAAGCTCATGCCGCGTTTCTTGAGCGTCTTCGAGATCGCATCGCTAATCGGCGACGTGCTCGCCATATCGGAAAAATGGGCCGGCCGGTTAACCGGCGCGACACCATCGAGATGGTTCCATAGCCAGATATCGAAACTGCCAAACTCTCTCTGGATTTCCATGAAAGCCAGCGCATTTTTGCGGACCGAGTAAATCTTCAGCCGGTTGCGGATGATGCCCGCATCGTCCCGCAGCGCCTCGAGCTCCTCATCGCTCATCGCGGCGCAACGTTCGATATCAAAACCGTGAAAGGCGCGACGATAGCCGTCACGCTTGCGCAGCACCGTTTCCCAGCTCAGCCCAGCCTGCGCGCCTTCCAGAATCAGATTTTCAAATAACAGCCGGTCATCATGAACGGGCACACCCCATTCCTGATCATGATAATCGCCGTAAAATTCCTTACCCGGCTGTCCGCCAAAGCATCGGTGTTTCCCGTCTGAGCCAACCACTGTCATGCGAGCAAATTAGCGGTTTCGACTGGCGCTGACAATTTTATTCAGCGGGTTGAACTTCCGCAGCGCGGCCCTGGTCCGGTGTCCACCAGCCGATCCTGCGCTTGATGGCGTTGATCAGCCGCGGGATCGGCGCGTTGCGGTCCATCCATTCGGCATATTCCTTATAGGCGGGATCAGCGAGCAAATGCTTTTCTTCGGTCTTGGCGCGCCAGTAATAGACCCCGCTGACCAGCGCCATCAGCACGGTGTTGCGGACAAAGTCAGTGAAGCTGCCGGAAGTTACCAGAAAGGGCATGGTCGCCAGCCACCAATAAGCATTTTTCGCGACATAGGCGGGATGCTTGGTCCAGCTATAGGGTCCGTGGGTCAATATCCCGCGATGGGTGAGATTGGAAAAGCGCAGACCGAAAGCGACTGTCGCCCAGGCATAGAGGGCGGTGAGCAGGATCAACAGGCCGCCCCAGATCCAGAGGATTGTCGTCTGGCCTCCCAGCCAATAGGCCCAGTCGGCGGTATTGACATGATAGTTGAGCGGTCCGTTATCGCCCATCAATATGAACGGCGGATAGCACATCAGAGCGGCGACCCAGCCTGCGAGATAGGGATTGGCGGTACGGATATGGGCATCGAGCGGTTTCATCGTCAGCAAATAGCCAACCGTCGCAAACTGGACGTCGACAACGAACATCGCGGTGATCAGCCAACCTGCAATGGCCACCGGGTCGCCGGCAAGATCGTTGATATCAAGCCGGACAAGATCGCCAAAACCGCCGGGCACGATCGAGATCATGAAGGCGAGGAAGAAGCCCTTGACCGCCCAGCCGCGCAGATGATGATAGATCTGCTCGCGGTCAGATTCGCTCTTCCCACCGGTCAGCAGCAGGCCAAAATGCCATGCTCCGTCACGCGGTTCGATCATGTGACGATCCATGAACAGGATATAGGGGATGGACAGCACGAACAGCCAGGGCGCGACCATTTCCATCATCTGCATCGAAAATTGATATTGTCCGGTCCAGTACCAGCGTCCGACACAATAAGTGGTCGCGATAATACCCCATGTTGCCCACAGGCCGGCCAGTTTCACGAGACTGATGTCAAAGGTCTGTTTGAGCGATTTCGGATTCCGCCAGTCCATCCCGGTTGAGGGACGCAAATGGACCTTGTCCATCAGCAGCGACCAGATCACCATCGGCGCAGCACATGCGACACAGGCGGCAAGCGCCGAATAGGGCCCGTCCATGCCATATTGACGGGCAATCAGTACCCATGCGGCCAGTCCGATCAAACCGGCGACGCCCACGCCGTGGGATACCGCCGACTGGGGGCGCGGGTCTGCGCTTCTGGATTTCTGTCCGAACATGCGGATGCTTTAACCAAAAATGGTAAGCAAGCCGTGAACAGCGCGATATTATGGGGTTTGTCACCGGTTTGACCTAGAAAAATTGCTCCGGTTACCTTATGATGATCTGCAAATGGCAGATCGGCATAATTCGATCATAAAACACGGGAATCTCATGAAAAATATCGGACTTCCAATCGCAGTTTCAATCCTTGCGATTTCTTGTAGCAACGGGGAAAACGCACAGGCGAATGGAGGCGCTACAACAGAAGCGCAGGCACTGGCTGATATTTCTCCCGTCGATCGCAAGCCTTTTGAAACAACCGAAATCGCAAGCTTCGATGAGCCGTGGGCAATGACCTTCCTTCCCGACGGCCGCATGATAGTCAGCGAAAAAGCGGGCAAATTGCACCTGGTCGATCCCAAGGGGCAGAAGACAGAAATCGGCGGCGTGCCTGAGGTTGATTATGGCGGACAGGGCGGCTTCGGCGACATCGTGCTCGCGCCCGATTTTGCGACGAGCAATATGGTCTATCTGAGCTGGGTCGAGGCTGGCGAAAAAGACACGCGCGGTGCCGTGGTTGGGCGCGCCCGACTGGAACTCAAAGGCCAGAAGCCCGCTTTGAAAAATCTCGAAACCATCTGGACGCAGGATCCGAAAGTAACTGGCAAAGGGCATTTTTCCCATCGAATCGTATTTTCACCTGATGGCGAGTATCTGTTCATCGGTTCGGGAGAGCGGCAGAAATTTGATCCGGCCCAGAATATGGGGATGAATCTGGGCAAGATTGTCAGACTCTATCCGGATGGCACCGTCCCCAAGGACAATCCTTTTGTCGACAAGGAAGGCGCACTTCCCGAAATCTGGTCGCTGGGCCACCGGAACATATTGGGTATCGCCTTCGACAGCAAAGGCCGCCTGTGGAACCAGGAAATGGGGCCACGCGATGGGGATGAACTGAATCTCGTACAGCGCGGCGCCAATTACGGCTATCCGATCGTATCGGAAGGCAATCATTATGATGGCAAGAATATCCCCAATCATGCCACCCGCCCCGAATTCGAAGCACCGAAAGTGGCCTGGGTGCCGACCATCGCCCCCAGCGGCCTGATCTTCTATTCCGGCGATCTGTTCCCTGCCTGGAAGGGCAGCGCCTTCATCGGCGGCCTCGCCAGCCAGGCTTTGATCCGCGTCAGTTTCGATGGCGATAGCGCCAAGGAAGCCGATCGCTTCCTGATGGGCAGTCGTATCAGGGAAGTCGAACAGGGACCCGACGGCGCGATCTATGTTCTGGAAGACGGCGAAGGCGGCCGGATGCTCAGGCTGACGCCGACCCGATAGGCTTTCGCTGCAAGAAATCTATTGCGAAGCGGCAGTCGTCGTTCCTGACAAGTCGCTCAAAAACCGGCGGACGCGCTTGGCGTTGGCACCGATATCATGCACGCCGACGCGACTCACCGAACGCATGTCGATGATGCTGGACGCCCCGTTTTCTGCGGAACGGGCCCGGATGACGACGTCATCCTTGAACCGGAACAGCGATATCGTATCGGTTGCCTCCAGATTACCGGACGCCGGATCGACGCTGACAATTTTCCAGCCACGATCTTCCGCCAGCCGTTTGGCTTTCTCGATCACCACGGCGACCGGCTGATCAATGCGGACCGAACGAATGTCCGGATAGGCATCCTGATGCACCGTCGCCCAGCGCTGGCGGGGGTTCATGCCGCGCATGTCACCGTCATCCGCACCGGGTATATTGTCCCAATTGTCGGCGCGCAGGGTCAGAGCGGTAAATTCCGGCGGGTCGGCAAGATCGGTGGTGATGTCATGAATGGCGGGCAACGTGGCAATCGCCACAACATAGGGTATCCAGAAGGCCAGAAAGCCGAGCGTTGCGACCATTCCCAGCCCCAGCAGAGGCCAGCGCGTCTTGTGCCCCTTGCGCCGGTTCAGCACGATGAAGATGATCGCCAGAAGCAGCGTGAGAACGGCGACCAGGATGATCCACGGTATCGCGCCCAGACCGGCCTGCCAGCCCCAGAAACCAAAGCCGCTGCCAGCGGCAGCAATCAGAAACGCGAGAGGCGCGCCCAGGCCGAGCACGAGGATCAGCCAGCCCTTGGGATCCCGGCGCAACGAGCCAAGCTTGCCCGGTGTTGCCGCACCGGTGTCAGCTGGCGTTTCGCCCTTCGATGGTTTTATTGGCTCATTCTGGTCCGACACGCACAAACTCCCCTTATCAGATCCATCTTTTAGCTGGCACTACGCAATCATGCAATTGCAACCTATGCGGCTCGACATTTGCCGCAAAGCGGGGTAGCGCGCGCTTTTCCTGAAAGACGAGACCCACGAATTGGCCAGCATCATTCCTCTCGCGGAAATCGACCCGCAACTTGTCGAGGCCCTGTTAGACTCCGCCTTTGGCACCGACCGACATGACCGGACCGCCTATAAGCTGCGCGACGGCATGGACATGCTCGAAGGCCTGTCGCTTGCCGCAGTCGATCAGGAAAAGCATGAATTGCTGGGATCGATCCAGTGCTGGCCGATCGCCCTGACCGATGAAGAAGGCCGGAAACACCCGATGATCATGGTCGGACCGGTAGCGGTCTATCCCGATTTTCAACGCGAGGGCATTGGCCGCATGATGATGGCGACGCTGCTCAAGGAAATTCATGCCGATGACCCGCTGCCGCTGGTGATGATTGGCGACCCTGAATATTATGAACGTTTCTTTGGGTTTTCCGCCGAGGGAACTGCGGGATGGACCCTGCCGGGGCCATGGGAACCATCGCGGTTGCTGGTCCGCGCTAACCCGAAAACACCCTTGCCCAAGACCGGCAAGCTCGGTCCCTGGACAAGATAGAGAGTCTAAGGCTTTACAGAAATCGCGCCGCGCAATAGGCCATTGCCATGCCCTACACGCCGCCACCCGAACTTGCCTCGCTCTCCATCGCGGAAATCGCGGAATTGGCCGAAGGACAGAAACTGCCCCCTGTCGATCAATGGGATCCGCAGGAGACGGGTGATAGCGAGATGCGTATTGCGACCGACGGAATCTGGTATCATCAGGGCGATCCGATTCGGCGCCCCGCCATGGTGCGCGCTTTTTCCAGCATATTGCGACGTGAACCGGATGACAGCTATGCCCTGGTCACACCCTATCAGAAACTGAGCATCGTCGTCGATGATGCGCCGTTCGTCGCGGTCGAGCTGGAAAGCGAAGGCAGCGGCGCAGAACGGACGCTGGCCTTCCGACTCAACACCGACCATCTGGTGGTGGCCGGTGCCGATCATCCTCTGCGATTTGGCGCGGACAAGCCGCAACCCTATCTGCAGGTGCGGAACGGGCTCGAGGCGGTACTGGCCCGGCCGGTCTATTATGAACTTGCCGAAATGGCGCTGGACGAGGACGCCGACCCCGTCGGTATCTGGTCTGCCGGTGTGTTCTTTCCGATGGCGAACCATCCATGACCCTGCGCGACCGGTTGGAGAAAGCGCTGGTGAAAGGTCATGAAACTGATCTCGACCATCTGCTCTATAACGAACGCGACCATATTGATGATCTCAAGGTCCTGCGCGACGCGGCGGTGCTGATCGCGGTGACCGATCGCCCCGATCCGGGCGTGATCTTCGTCCAACGGCCCCAGCATATGCGCAATCATCCGGGACAGGTCGCCTTCCCGGGTGGCAAGATTGATCCGGGTGACCGGGATGCGATCGACGCAGCTCTCCGCGAAGCGCACGAGGAAGTTGCCCTCGATCGCAGCCATGTCGATATCATCGGCATGACCGACAGTTTCCAATCGGGTAGCGGTTATAATATCCAGCCGGTGCTGAGTGTCATTCCGCCCGACCTGCCCTTTATCGCCGACCCCGGCGAGGTCGAGAGCTGGTTCGAAGCGCCATTGGATTTTCTGCTCGACCCCAAGAATCGTACCATCCACGAAGGCACATGGAACGGCCGCAAGCGACATTATTACGAAATCTACTGGCAAGAATATCGCATCTGGGGAATCACCGCCGGGATTTTGAACAATCTCGGAAAAAGACTAGGCTGGGAAGCATGACATTACCACCGGCAGACTGGATGGAGAGAAGAGGCCTCGCGGCACTGATCGCGGCGCTCGATGGCAGGGCGCGCTTTGTCGGGGGAGCCGTCCGGGACACGTTGCTGGGACTCGAGGTCAAGGATGTGGACATCGCCACGCCCTTGCTGCCCGAGGATGTGATGGAGCGGCTGACCGCAGCATCGATCAAGGTCGTACCCACCGGCATCGCTCACGGCACCATAACTGCTGTACTGCCCGACGGGCCGGTCGAGATCACGACGCTTCGCCGCGATGTCTCCACCGATGGACGTCGGGCAACCGTGGCATTCAGTGATGATTGGCAGGAAGATGCAGCGCGCCGGGATTTCACCATCAACGCGCTCTCCGCCGATCCACAGTCTTTCGAAGTCTTTGACTATTTCGGTGGACTGGAGGATCTCGAAAATCTCCAGATCCGCTTCATCGGTTCGGCCGCAGAACGGATCGCCGAAGATCATCTGCGGATCATGCGCTATTTCCGCTTTCTGGCGCGTTTTGGCCAAGATCAGGTCGATGACGAGGCATTCCTTGCCTGCACTGCGGCGGCGGCAAAACTGGAGAACCTGTCCCGCGAACGGGTGGCGGACGAGCTTCTGAAACTGCTCGGCACCGCAGACCCGGGATTTGCGGTGAGCCAGATGCTCGAGACCGGGATCTTCGCGCATATCATCGAAGCGGTCGATCCAAATGCAAGCATCATGTTATACCAGCTGGTCGCACGCGAGCAGCGACTGAATTTGGCACCAACCGCAATACGGCGCCTGGTGGCTCTGCTTCCCAAAGACGCCGACAAAGCGAGCCAGATTGCCAAGAGCCTGAAGCTGTCCAGGAAACAGCAAAAGGCGATCGGCGAACGGCTTTTGCCGGGACTTGGCGGGAATCGACCAGAACCCGACACTGCGCCAACAGACATCCGCACCTTTGCCTATCGCACCAATATCGACGCAGCCCGAGATGTCGCACTACTGTTCGCCGAAGAGACCGCCCTGCCGGATATGCTCGCGCAGCTTAAAGACTGGCAGCCGCCGGTCTTTCCGCTAACCGGCGGTGATTTGATCGAACAGGGCTTGAAACCCGGTCCGATTGTCGCGAAGAGCTTGGCGAAAATAGAAGCGGAGTGGATTGCACAAGGATTTCCGGACGAGCGTTGGGTCCGTAAATTCGTAGCGGATCAGGATTTGACGCTTCTGCCATGAACCGGAAAAACCGGTAATGACAAAATTGATATTTTCGGCGGATAAAACTATCTTGAATAGATGCCGACAAGGAGAGAGAGACGATGACTGACAGTGCAGGAAACAAGGATATGGTCGCGTTGATCCCTTCGCCACGCAGCGATGCCCCCACCCATTGCACTGCGGCTGACTATGACCGTCTCTATCAGGAAAGCATCAGCGACCCGGACAGCTTCTGGGCCCGTCAGGCCGAGCGCCTCGACTGGCAGACCATGCCGACGAAAATATCCAACTGCTCCTTCGATCCGGTCTCGATAAAATGGTATGAAGACGGCGTCTTGAACATCTGTCACAACGCAGTCGACCGCCATGTCGCCGCAGGCAAGGGCGATGTCACGGCGCTGATTTTCGAACCCGATGACCCGCAATCACCCGGTCGCAAGATCAGCTATGCCGAGCTGCAGGCCGAAGTGATCAAAATGGCAAATTGCCTCAAGAAACTGGGCGTCGGCAAAGGCGACCGGGTAACCGTCTACATGCCGATGATTCCCGAAGGCGCGATTGCCATGCTCGCCTGTGCCCGTATCGGCGCGATTCACAGCGTTGTCTTTGGCGGCTTTTCCCCCGACGCACTGGCCGGACGGATCGAGGATTGCGACAGCAAGTTCGTGATCTGCGCGGACGCAGGACGGCGCGGCGGCAAGCTTGTACCGCTCAAGACCAATGTTGACGAAGCGCTGACCCGCGCTGGCACGGACGTCACCGCTGTGCTGGTGATCAATCATACCGGTACCGATGTGGAAATGACCTCAGGCCGCGATCACTGGTATCACGAGATTTCCGCCTCCGTCGACGACGATTGCCCCTGCGAGATGATGAACGCCGAGGATCCCCTGTTCATTCTCTATACGTCCGGCTCGACCGGCAAACCGAAAGGCGTGCTGCACACAACCGGCGGCTATGCGGTCTGGGTTGCCACGACCTTCCATTACGCATTCGACTATCAGCCGGGCGAGATCTTCTGGTGTTCGGCCGATATCGGCTGGGTCACCGGTCACAGCTATATTGTCTATGGTCCGCTGATCAACGGCGCCACCGAGATCATGTTCGAGGGCATTCCCAACTATCCCGATTTCAGCCGTTTCTGGGAAGTGGTCGAAAAGCACAAGGTCAACATTTTTTACACAGCACCAACCGCCATCCGCGCCCTGATGCGCGAAGGCGACGGGCCGGTGAAGGCCCATGACCGCTCGTCGATCCGCCTGCTCGGCACCGTCGGCGAACCGATCAATCCGGAAGCCTGGCGCTGGTATTATGATGTGGTTGGCGACGGCAAGTCACCGATAATCGATACCTGGTGGCAGACCGAAACGGGCGGCATCATGATCACCACCCTGCCCGGCGCCCATGGCATGAAACCGGGCAGCGCCGGCAAGCCGTTTTTCGGCGTTCAACCGCAGCTGGTCGACGGCGACGGCGGGGTTCAGGAAGGCGCGACCGATGGCAATCTGTGCCTCACAGCCAGCTGGCCGGGCCAGGCGCGCAGCGTCTATGGCGACCATGAACGGTTCGTCCAGACCTATTTTTCGACCTACAAGGGCAAATATTTCACCGGTGACGGCTGCAAGCGCGACGCCGATGACTATTACTGGATCACCGGCCGGGTCGATGATGTAATCAACGTCTCGGGCCACCGCATGGGTACGGCAGAGGTCGAAAGCGCTCTGGTCTCGCACCCCAAGGTCGCCGAGGCGGCGGTGGTCGGATATCCGCATGATATCAAGGGACAGGGCATATATTGCTATGTCACGCTGAACGCGGGCGAACCGTCATCAGAGGAACTGGTCGCCGAACTGCGTGGTCATGTCCGCAAGGAAATCGGGCCAATCGCCACCCCCGACCATCTCCACCTGACCCCTGCACTGCCCAAGACCCGCAGCGGCAAGATCATGCGGCGCATCCTGCGCAAGATTGCCGAGAATGACCATGGCGCGCTGGGTGACACCTCGACACTGGCCGATCCGTCCGTGGTCGATGCGCTGGTCGAGGGGCGCTTGAACAAATAGACCGCTTACCTGCGAAGGCAGCTGTCCATCTCGCGCCGGTTCCGCTCGGCGCTTCCGGGAGACGGGCCCCTGCCTGCGCAGGGGCACGCGGCTTCACCTATGCGCCAAAGCCGACAAACACCGCGGCCTCATCCACCGACTTCCGTTCCGACACCACCGCGTTGGCCGGGAAGCTTTCGTCCGGCCAGCCCAGCGCGATGCTCTTCATGATCACCTGATCATCGGCAATCCCGGCATGCTCGCGGACCACCGGCGATTGCATGATACCCTGACTGTTTATGACCGTACCCAGTCCCCGCGACCAGGCCGCGTTGACCAGCGCCGTGGCTACCGCACCGCAGTCAAATGGGGTGTCGTCACTGCCGTCAACCGCGCGATCATAGGTGATGATCACGCACACCGGCGCGTCGAACTGGCGGAAGCCCCGCATGACCCAGTCCTGCCGCGCATCCTTGTCGTCGCGCTCGATCCCCATGGCCGAGAATAGCTGCTTCGCTACGCCAATCTGCCGCTCGCGGTGCTCACCCGCGAAGGGTTCACCCTGACGAAACTCTCGCGATTGCGGCACACCGGCCAGCATCCGTTCGGTGTTGCCTGCGCGAATTTTTTCCAGCGGCTCGCCGGTGATGACGTAGAAATTATAAGGCTGCGTGTTCATCGACGAAGGCGCGCGCATCGCCAGTCCGAGGATCTCCTCGATCAGTTCCTTCGGCACGGGTTCCGGTTTATATCCGCGTATGCTGCGACGACCGAGGACAACTTCGTCAAACTTCATGGGTAGCTCCAATTGATCATGTTTGTCGCTGGCTAGCGGACAAATGGATATATGCAAACCCCGCTTGAACGAGCGGAGCGCCAGCCTTGGCGATATTGGGGGTGCATAGCGGGAATAATCTGTTAGGCCCAAACCCATGAAAGAACATTTTGAACGCCACAAGCAGGCATGGACCAGCGAAGAAATCCAGAAGCTTCATGCCTTTGCGAAAAAGGGCATGACCCTGAAGGCCATTTCGAAAGCCCTGACCCGCAGCGAAGAATCAATCCGCACACGGTCGAAGCTGGACAAGCTGAAAATTGCCAAAAAGCGCTAAGGTCTGATTTCAGCTATTCTCCGGCGGGAGACACAGCGCGGCGATGGCCTCCTATAATTATTGGCTTCTATACTGCATCATCTGCAGCGGTTTCAGGACTCCGTGCGCGCAGCAAGTTGCGGCAATAATCTTAATCAATCTGAGAGTCGCCCGAATATTGCAGCTAGTCTCGATTGACGACCGCCCGATCGGTCGATACGATAGAGCGAGTTTAATATACGACGGGACGGGGCGATATATGACTGAGCATGAAGATCCGTTTTTTTTTGATGTCGATATTAACAATCCGGTTGATAAAGCCCTCGACCAAATGAAAATCTCTGCTTCAGACATCCTGATAAAGGAAGGTCGCGATAGTGATTCGGTGACGACGGCAACATTAATGTTGAAAAGCCGCGCCGCCCGACTAGAGCATTTCCAGGATCGCCAGCTCGAAATTGATGATATAAGCTGGTACATCTTGCTTGATCTGATGGTTTCAATGACGACGGAAAAACCGGTCGCGATGCATGATCTTGCAACCACGTATAATTTGGCAATCAATACAGTGTCCAGATATGTACGGTATTTGAGCCGTATTGGGCTGATCGACAACAATATTGAGGCCGAGGCTAAAGCTGACCAAAAGGTATCTTTAAAACTAACCCCATCCGGCGATGTTTTGATCCGGGCTGCCCTTCATAATATCCGTCATGAACTGGCAAATTTCTAACCAGTTTTTCGTCAGAAACTAGGCAGCTCTGGTATCCGCAGTTGTCCTTTCGACATCTGCAATCTGACAAAGTTCCACAATTGCTATATCAACATGAATTGCAGCTATATCCGCATTGATAGAATCAAGTTGTGATAATATTTGTTCGAGTTGATCAATCCAATCTCGCATGGTCTGGTTGTCACTGCTCATAGGTTTAGAGAATTCTTTCTGCTATAGATTGAGCGACTAAATCCGACCCGTTACATTTGACTCTATTTCATAAAAAAGTCAACTATTTCCAAATAACGCACATTAACTAGATTCGATTTTGAATTTTTTTTGAATATTCGATAGTGGCTGCAATTGCCCCTTCACGTAAGATGATGTAACATAAAGTAAATTAGTGCTAGATCTTGGTATAGTAAATTATCGATCCATAGTCCGCATGCTTGTGCAGAGCTGTCCGACGAAAAAACCATCGAACCCGTATATGCAAACAGAAATATTATCAATATCACTGCCCCCGATTTCAAAACCATTATGGGTCATTCTCTGAAGGAAATGCCTGTCAGAACGGCCAATGTCTGGCTTCAATCAAACTTCCCGCTCTTCGGAAATCCGGTCGGTGGCAAACGTCCCGCCGCGCCGCGCGCTACCCGCCACATGGTGAGGTCATTCTCGGTCCGCGTACGACCGCTGTCTCCGCCCATCGCCCAGCTCAGGCCATCTTCGAGCTTGAAGACAGTCGCGTCAGACAGTCCGCCATCCTTGTAACGTTGCAGCATAACGCCCTGCCCCTTTGCCATTTCCGGCATTTCGGAGAGGGAGAATACGACCAGCTTGCGATTATCACCGATTGCAGCGACATGATCGGCACCTTCGGGAACCCGGCGGACTACCGTCAGCCGCGCATCGCCCTTCAGATTGACGACCTGACGGCCCTTTTTGGTTTCCGCGACGACATCGGCAATATTGCAGACGAAACCGCGTCCCCAGGTGGAGGCAATCAACAGCTTTGCCTTCATGTCCGCAACGATCAGCGCCATCGGCTCGGCACCGGCCTCGAGGTCGACCATCGACCCGACAGGCTCACCGAAGCCACGCGCGCCAGGCAGCTTGTCTGCACCGATCGTATAGAAGCGCCCGTTATCGCAGCACATCAAAAGCTTGTCGGTGGTCTGCGCGTGGAAGGCATATTTCGGGCCATCGCCCTCCTTGAACTTGAAACTGTCCGGTGCGGAGAGATCGGCATGTCCCTTCATCGCCTTGATCCATCCGCGCTGTGACATGATCACTGTGACCGGCTCTTTCTCGATAAACGCCTCGAGCGAGATTTCCCGTGCCGGTGCCGCCTCGATCAGCATTGTGCGCCTCGCGCCCAGCGCCGTGTCCTCGGCGTAGAGCTTGCGAAGGTCGGACAGGTCCTTCTTGAGCCGTGTCTTCTGCCGCGCCGGGCTTTCGATCAGCTTCTCCAGCCCTTCGCGTTCTTCGAGCAGCTTGTCCCGCTCGCTGCGCAATTCCATTTCTTCCAGCTTGCGCAACGACCGCAGCCGCATGTTGAGGATCGCCTCGGCCTGCCGGTCGTTCAACTCGAACTCTTCCATCAGCATCGGCTTGGGTTCGTCGTAATTGCGAATGATCTCGATGACGCGGTCAAGATTGAGATAGGCAATGATATAGCCTTCGAGCAGCTCCAGCCGCGCGGCAATCTTGTCGAGCCGGTGCTGCGAACGGCGGACCAGCACTTCAATCTGGTGTGTGATCCAGTGTTGCAGCACCTCTTTGATACCCATCACCTTGGGCACGCGGTCCTTGTCGAGCACATTCATGTTGAGCGAAAAGCGGTTTTCCAGATCGGACATCCGGAACAGCGCGTTCATCAGATCCTCGGGATCAACCGCCCTGCTTTTCGGTTCCAATATGATCCGCACATGCTCGTCGGATTCGTCACGGATATCGGCAAGAATGGGCAATTTCTTGTCGGCAATGATCTGGGCAATCTGCTCGATCAGCTTGCCCTTTTGCACCTGATAGGGAATTTCGGTGACGACAATCTGCCACGCACCGCGCCCCTCGGCGTCCTCCTTCTCCCATTTGCAGCGCACCCGCATGGCGCCGCGCCCGCTCTCATAGGCGGCATCGATCACCGATTTGGGATCGACCAGCGTCCCGCCTGTTGCAAGGTCCGGCCCCTTGATGATTTCCATGATCTCGGCATGTTCGGCCTTGGGAGAATCGATCAGCAGCGTAGCCGCATCGATGATCTCGTGGACATTGTGCGAAGGAATACTGGTCGCCATACCGACCGCAATACCGCTCGCGCCATTGGCCAGCAGATTGGGGAATAGTCCCGGCATGACCTCGGGCTCTTCGTCTTCGCCATTATAGGTCGGTTTGAAATCAACCGTGCCCTCGTCAAGCCCGTGCATCAGCTCGATCGCGGTGCGCGTCAGCCGGGCTTCCGTGTAACGATAGGCGGCAGCATTATCGCCATCGATATTGCCGAAATTCCCCTGGCCATCCACCAGCGGATAGCGCAGCGAGAAGGTCTGGGCGAGCCGGACCATCGCGTCATAGACCGACTGGTCGCCATGCGGGTGATATTTACCGATAACATCGCCGACCACTCGGGCGCACTTCTTGTAACCCTGCGACGGATCAAGCTTGAGCAAACGCATTGCCCACAAGAGCCGCCGATGCACGGGCTTCAGCCCGTCGCGCAGATCCGGCAGCGACCGCGCGGTGATCGTCGACATCGCGTAAATCAGGTAGCGTTCGGACAGCGCCGCATCAAAGGGGGCCTCGACTATCGCGTCAAATTCATCTTCGGGAGCCGCTTCGGGCGCATCGGTTACATCACTCATGCGACGAGCGATAGCAGGGTGGATTCAGGGTTGGTAGGGGGAAATTTGTGGAATGCCGGTGGAGCAGGATCCGCGGGGAACGATTTTACGTCACGCGCCGCTCGCTGCGATAATAGAGAAACGCAAACCACAAGGCGACAGCACCGAGAAAGTGCCAGACCCCATGGCCCTGCAGCAGGCTCTCCGGGCTGCAAAGCTGGCCGCGCTGGTCCAGATTCCAGATCGTGAAGGCAACAATATGTGCGACAAGTCCGGCAAGATAATAGCCGGTCCGGACATTCGGTCGCAGCGGTCTGGCAAATCCGAGCTCCAGGATGATTGCGGCCAGCAAAATAACCGCGAAGAGCCAGCGGCGAACTTCGGGCACTGCATAGAGGATAGCCACCAGAACGACGCAGAGCAGGACATAATATAGCATTGCCCGCCGATCATCGATGCTCCGCCATTTCGCGAGCGCATAGATCAGAAAGAATCCGCTGGCTAGATACATGCCCAGCACATCGAAAAACTGCCCCCACAAGGTGAGCGTTGCGTGGAGCAGGACCGATCCGATTCCGGTAATGATCGCAGCGACACCCAATGTGCTGGCCGCAAGCGGAGACAAGGCCGACATCCAGCCCCGAGACCAGGCTAGCAACATCATCAGGAAGCCGACGAAGACAAAGCCGAACGAAGACAGGCTATTGGCAGGTTGCAACAGCGTGGCACCGGTTCTGGGCATCTCGCAAAAGCATCTGGTTTCGGTGCAGGTAGCTGCGGCAAAACGCGACCAGTCGGGGCCCAGAAGCATGAGCAATGCAATTGTTGCCGCCGCCGACACCGCCGTAAGCAGCAGCGCGAAGAACAGTTTTCCGGAGATGCCAGTCACTGCGTGAGCCACTGGTCCGGCAAATCCAGGCCTTCCCGTTCATTGTCCCAGATGATCCCCATGATCCACCAGCGACCGCTCGGCTTCCCATCCTCTCCCCTATCATCATTCCAGAGATGGATCATGTTCACGCCACGGAACTGGATAACGGGATGGTCAGGCGTCTCGCGGGCTTCATAGCTGGAATAGACATGGGCGACCTGTCCGAAAATATCGACCTTGCGGCCGATTTCGATCTCGTAAAAGGATTTGCCTTCGAGCAACGGGATCGTCGCTTCGACAAATTCATCATAGCTGAACGGATAGGCGACCGGTTTACCGTCCTCGATCCGCGTTCGAACAAGCACGCAGCGCGGATGATAGATTTCCCGGTCCCGCTCCCAGTCCTGCCCGCCCGGCGGCCCCGATATACAATCGTAGAGCGTCTCCAGGACTTCATCTATGGTGCCATATTGGGTCATCGCGATCGCAATCTCTCGGTTTGTTCGGCCAACCATCATGAAACGGGATTGTTTGCGCCGCAAGTCGGTTTCGCATATAGGAAGGCTCGGTTGCCCCGATCCGTTCAATCCGTCATGATTCGAACAATCGGGGCATGATTTTTTGTCGCACTCTTTGCGAAGTGGAACCAAGCAATGTCCCGTCGCCGCCAAATCTATGAAGGCAAGGCCAAAATTCTGTACGAAGGCCCTGAACCCGGTACCATCATTCAGTATTTCAAGGACGATGCGACCGCTTTCAACGCCGAGAAAAAGGGCACGATCAACGGCAAGGGCGTGATCAACAATCGCATCAGCGAACATATTTTTACCCTGCTTGGCCATATCGGCATCCCCAGCCACTTCATCCGCCGCCTCAACATGCGCGAACAGCTCGTCAAACAGGTCGAGATCGTTCCGATCGAAGTGATCGTCCGCAATGTTGCTGCCGGATCTCTTTCCAAGCGTCTCGGCATCGAAGAAGGCACACCGCTCCCGCACACATTGCTGGAATATTGCTACAAGGATGATGCGCTGGGCGATCCGCTGGTCGCGGAAGAACATATCGCCTGCTTCGGCTGGGCGAGCCAGGAAGAAATGCAGGATATTTCTGCCATGGCCATCCGGATCAACGACTTCATGGCCGGCATGTTTGCCGGGATCGGCATCAAACTGGTCGATTTCAAGCTCGAATTCGGACGGGTTTTCGATGGCGATTTCTCGCGGATCATCCTGGCTGATGAAATCAGTCCGGACGGCTGCCGTCTGTGGGATATTGAAACCAATGAAAAGCTGGACAAAGACCGTTTCCGCCGTGATTTGGGCGGTGAAGCCGAGGCTTACCAGGAAGTTGCAAGACGCCTGGGCCTATTCCCTGAAGGCGGCGTCAGCGAAGTAGCCGATCTGGACAGCGAACGGAAGAAGCGCGGAAAATAGCCAGCGCTTCCACGCCCGTTGTCCAACCGGCTGCTGCATGTCGCACATGCGGTGCATGCAGATCGCATTCGCTGACGGCCACCATTGTCGCCAGCTAAAATCCCGTCGGAAGATGCCCGGCCACGATGACCGGCGTCTGCCGTTTCGAAATTGACGGGCTGTCGTGATCTCATTCCACCAACTGTCTTTTCCATTTTTCTTTCTTGCTCTTGCCCCGGCTAATCTTGGCGCTATAGCAAGGCAATATTGGCCGGCGGAACAGAGCGAGGGCGAAGCATGAAAGTCAGAATTTTTGTAACGTTGAAAGACGGCGTGTTGGATCCTCAGGGGAAAGCCATCCATCACGCGTTGGAAAGTCTGGATTTTTCCGGGGTCAATGACGTTCGCGCCGGCAAGCTGATCGAACTGGATGTTGACCCGTCCGTCAGCCGGGAAGAGATCGACAGAATGTGCGACAAGCTGCTCGCAAATACTGTCATAGAAAATTATGAAATCGAGCTACCGGAAACTGCCTCGGGGACCGTGTCCTGATGCAATCCGCGGTGATCGTCTTTCCTGGCTCGAACTGCGACCGCGATATGGCTGTCGCACTGGAAACAGTTTCGGGCAAGAAACCTCATATGGTCTGGCACGGAGACAGTGAACTGCCGGCAGGTCTGGATGTCATCGCCATCCCGGGTGGATTTTCCTACGGGGATTATCTGCGGTCGGGCGCAATGGCGTCGCGTTCCAACATCATCAAGCCGGTCGTCGAAGCAGCCAGGCGCGGCGTCAGGATATTGGGTGTATGCAACGGGTTTCAAATCCTCACCGAAACGGGGCTGTTGCCCGGCGCGCTGATGCGAAACAGTGACATTCATTTTGTCTGCAAAGACGCCGATCTCGATGTCACGAATAATGACACAATATTTACGTCCGGCTATACCAAGAACGCTGCTATCTCGATACCGGTAGCCCATCATGACGGCAATTTCTTCGCCGACAAGGACACGCTTGACCGGCTGGAGAGTGAGAACCGGGTCGCGTTTCGCTACCGCAGCGATATCAACGGTTCATCGCGCAATATTGCGGGCATAATCAACGAAGCGGGCAATGTCCTTGGCATGATGCCGCACCCGGAACGTGCGATTGACCAAAAACATGGCGGGACAGACGGGCTGCCATTGTTCGAAAGCCTGCTGCGCTAATATCCTCGGGCGATTGCAGCTGATCGCCCGGTAAAACCCGAACGGCTTCTGCACCTGCAGCAAGAAAACTGGCCTTGTCCGGCACCGGCCTAGCCCATATTTTTAGGCGATCAGAACTGACCTGCTCAGTTAATACGGCTCCGCATGCGCCGATCACTGCGAGTATCGAAAATGGGAAAGGCTGTCGCCGCAACGGGCGACGCGCCTTTGCAACACGTCGTTTGCGGCTCAATCATATTACTGTCCGCAAATAAAAAAGGGCCGGTCCGAAGACCAGCCCTTTTCATAATTGGTATCAATATTGGTATTAGTTACCCGAACCAGGTCCGTACATAACTTCAACACGACGGTTCTGCGGTTCGCGAACGCCGTCTGCGGTTTCAACGCGAGGACGCGATTCACCGAAGGCTTCGCTCGAGATAACGCCACTGCCAATGCCGCGCGATTCAAGATACGCACGAACAGCACTGTTGCGACGCTGGGACAGACCGACGTTGTAGCTGGCAGAACCAGATTTGTCAGCGTGACCAGCCAGCATGACCTGAGCCGAACCACAATCGCCATATGCGGTAACCGCATTGTCGAGAACCGAAGCCGCTTCTGGTGTGATGTCCGACTGATCCCAGTCAAAGAACACAATATAAGGGCCAGGTGCACATACCGACGCTGGTGGCGGCGGTGGTGGTGGTGGTGGTGGCGGTGGTGGTGGAGGTGGTGGCGGTGGTGGTGGTGCCGCTGGTTCGCCGCCGAAGTTGTAAATCAAGCTACCCAGAATCGAGTGGGTACGCAAACTGGTATCGGCTGTACGGCCGATCTGGTCTACAAGACTAACATTATCCGCATTGAAGAAACGGTATTTCAGTCCAACATCCCAGCTGTCGCTCAATGGAGCACGAACACCTGCGAGCAACTGCCATGCAAAGCCAGTGTCCGAATCATCAAGATAAGGTCCAGCAAAGATATTCGTTACTTCGGTCCGTGCAACGCCGACGCCGCCGCCAACAAAGCCCTGGATGCCGTCATCGTCGCCGAAGTCTACCAAACCGTTCAGCATGAAGCTGAGCGCGTTTACTTCGCCATTGATCGCGGTTGATCCAGTGAACAGCGCACCGCTGCCGTTTGCAGTCTGAGGAACGCCAGGCGCACTCGCAAAGAGGTCGCTAGCAGATGCTGCCTTGTACCCGACTTCAGCTTCCAGTCGGAAACCTCCGAAATCATATCCGACGATACCGTCGAAATCATAACCTTCGTCACTATTAATTTGAAGTGCATCATCTACACCAGCCAGATCGACCGACATATCTTCGACGAGCATTGCACCGCCCTCGACGCCAACATACCATTGGCCATCACGGGCCATGGCAGGTGTTGCCAGCGCTGTGGAGGCAAGCGCCATTCCTAAGGCAAGCTTCCGCATTTATATTCCCCTTCTCAATTAGGTTCTAAATTCACGCCGCTTTCTAGCGTCTTGCATCGGCCAGTGCAAGCGGCCAAATCGCAGAACTGTTGCGAAAATGTCGCCATTTTCGGTGTTTAACCCAAAAAATGACCTGTAAATTCGGATGATATCGGCGAACCTGCGGGCCACGCAGCCTCGGGAATCAATTTTATGCACCGGATTGGACAATTCCCTGCGCTTCCAGCGCCGCCAATATCGAATCGATCACGCTTCGTGCCTCAACATCCACTACGACGCCAGCCGACGGACTTTCGATAGAAGATGCCAACTGCCATGCCCCACGATACACCGCAATATTATCGGTCGACTCGATATAGACGCGCATCAACGAAAGCGGCGTGATATACAGCCAGCCATTGCCCGTCCAACCGGCTATTTCATCATCATGGCCCAGCCATTCTTCTGTGGCACCTGATCCGACAATCCAGGACTGTCCGGGCACCGGTATAATCGCTGTCGGATCGGTCTCGATCGCCTGCACCATCGGATGTATCAGATGATCGATGCGTGCGAGGGCCTCATTATGGAACAAATCCTTGTAAGCCTGCCCGGTAGCGAGCAGCGGAAGCTTGAGCCTTGCGGTTTCCAATATAGCCATAATGCGTTCTTTCCAGAGAGTATATGAGCGTAGAAACAGAATGATTTCAAAGCGGTATTTCAAATGCCAGTGCTGCGGACAGGCCATGTGCTCCGACTTGCCGGACCCGGGCGCTTATATTACTGATATTATCTACGAAAAATGGCGCGATTTGAGCTGCGGGCACAACAGCCAGCGGCACTGCGGATTCGTGTAAAACGGGGACGATCGAACCGTCGGATGCCGATAACTCAACCCGGTATTTTTCGACCTCTTCCGCCAACGGCACTTCGACATGGTCGGACCAGATTGCTCCCGCCCGGGATCGCCGGGTCCAGCCGATCGCCAGATCACCATTGTCCATAAAATTCCAAGTCGGATGAACCGGCGACCAGGGCAGCAAGGCGCGGCCCGGTGATGCCAATGATGCGGAAACGGGAGCAGCATCGTCCCGGCCGAGTGCAAAGACGGTGGTCGGCGAGAAAGCGGAATAGGCAGCCGACCCGATCTCCAGCATCGACTCCGCATCGAGCAATATGAACTCTTCATTCGCGCTATGCCGCGCGATTTCGATCTCCGTACCGGCCAACCCGCGGATCAGCCTGCTCAGACGATATTGCCCATTCCCCAGGGGAACCGCCTCGGCAAACTGGATGACTTCCCCACCGATCACGGCGGCATTGCTGCCGGCCAGCAATTGTGAATCATTGGCATAGACCAGTGTCATAGCCGGATTGCGCATTTCCACATCGATATGATTGACCTGATCAATCAAGGCGGGGCTCGCGGGATCAAGTATTCCCAATGTGGTGCCCATGATTGTGGGAGCAGCTATCTGACCGACATAGGCACCGGACGAGCCATCGGGTCCGGAAGCAAACAGCTGGGCGCTTCGCCATCCTGCGTCGCCGGCAGCTGCCGCATAAAGCCTGGCTGAGTCGGAAACAGCAAAGGGTGCATCAATAGCGAACGGCAGGTCAACCAGCACAAGGCGGGTTGATCCCGCGCGAAGGTCGGAATCCGCGACGTTTCTGCCCTGTTCCGAGTCGATTGGAGACAGGTTCTTATTGCTACTGGCCCGGGTCAAGGAAAGCTGCACGAACCCGCGCCCAATCTCGCATTGCCGGATGCGCCAGAGACCCTCAAATGCGTCGAATTTGACCAGCAACCCGGGCCGATAGGGGCGACTGCCCAAAGCCAAGGAAACATGCAATGACGAGCGTTCATCATATGCGGACCATAGCCCGCCTGATGCGAGGGCTCTGGCGTCGGTGGCGGCCATGGTCGCGGGGAAATCCCGAGCCAGCGATATCCGGCCTGCCCCCGGACGGAACGCGGACTGGATCCCCGACTGATAGTCGCGCGCCGGATCGTAATAGCGGACCGACAATTGTCTCGGAGCGGCAGCAATCGAAGCGGATCGCTGTTCGGGTGGAGCAATGTCCTGACTGCCAACAACGCGGACGAAACCGCCGTCGATCGTCAAGCCGATCGCAGGGTCTGCAACCCGACGCTCCTCCGCTTCGATGCGGTCGATGGCAACCGGATCGGATGAAAAGGACAGTGGAATTGAATCGGACAGCGAGCGCACGGCAGCCTGCCTGTCTTCTCCCCCCGCGGCATAGCCGATAAGCGCTTCACCCGCCGGCAGGACAATCCGGTCACCCGAGATGTCCGTGATAATATCGGCAATAGACACGGAACCGTCGTCAGCAATCACTTCGAATGTCAGAGACGGGATCCGGTTGCCATATTCGGTCAGGTCCATGTCTTCGAAAACGGCCAGTGCCAGACCGCGATAGGCCGGTGTCCCGCCATATGCTTCTGCACTGGCCATCAGCCCGTCGACGGCCTGATCTTCGCTGCCCGCATGAAAGGCAAATTGCGTAGCGGTCTTGAAATCGCCGGCGACACCCCGGAAGATTTTTCCGTCCGCCCATATCCGGCCGATGCTCTGGATTTGGCGACTGGAAAGGGCAACTGCGAAACAGGCAGAATAGCTGTAGATTGTCGTGCTCGGCCGGCCTTTCCCTCCGCCTTCCCGGCTACGTGTCTCCTTGATATCTGTCGCCCAGACCACCGTCCCTGCGACCCGCATCCTGCCATATATGCGGGGGACTTGCGATCCATAGCTCGACGTCTGGACGGCCAGCTCCTGCAAGCGCGGCCCTTCCCGCCCCTTTGGTTTGAACAGGATATTCTGGTCGACTTGCTGACCGATCATGGCGCCTATGGCACCGCCGATCGGCCCGCCAATTGCGGTACCCACGGCCGTCAATACCAGTGTCGCCATTCAGTCCTCCGTCAGCCTGAAAATCGAGACAATCGGCCAAGGGGCCTCGCCGGGACAAAAAACGACCGTGCCGAGACTGGCATGGGCGTGAACAAAACCATCATTGGCGCGGATCAGGAAATGCCACTGGACCGGGCTCGGCCGGGCCAGGACAATATCGCCTTCACATAAACCGGTTTCGGGCGGAAACCGTGTGAAACCAGTATCGGCCATAAACGCGTTGATCGACTCCTCGGACCCGCCCCGGATCGAATAGCCATTGGGTGCTTCGCAATCGACGTCGGCGGCAAGCAGACATTGTTCCGCCAGCCCGATACAATCCAGACCGTCTTTCGTATCACGGACGTGCAGCCGGAATTCGGCCCCGCACAGCGACACTGCCTTTTTCGCCATTTTCAGTGATCCTTTTCCCGATAGTTTCATGCGCCGGGATATCGCGTGAGCAAGTCATTGCCGGGGAGATAGGGTTCGCCGCGAAAGTTGATGCTGTTGGCAAAGCGGTCGCGGCAGGTCGCGAAATTCTTGTTACAACCCTCGGTGAGCAGGACCCTTGCCCCTGGCGTAACCGGTTGAGCGGGCAGGTCGGCCAATCTGACCGCATCCCCCTGCCCGCCGACGATTGCATAGCTGAGCCCGCAATTCGGACCGTCGAGAAAACGCAGGGAACCGAATGCAAAATCCGCACCTGCGCCGCCCGGTACATCAATCCCGATCTCATCCCCGCTGATTGTTATGATCCGGCCTTCGCGCTGGTGTGCGTGCAGGCTGAGTTTGCACTGACGGTCACCAAATTCGGCCCGGCAGGTAGGCGATGTCAACGGCGCTATCGGTTCGTCGAGAAAGGATGACGCGCCCAGAATTTCAACCGTAAAACTGTCGCCCGACCGCACGATTTCACCAAATTCACCGCAGATCAGCGGCAGAGGCTCGGCTTCGGACTGCTCCCAGTCGACCAGCGAAATATACAGCAGCGCCCCGTCCCAGCGTCCTGCGTCAAGATCTGCCTCCGCTATCGCTGCGCTCGTCATCACGCCCGAAATTTCGACATTGTCGATATCGAGACTGTCGGAGAGCGCGATTGAGGACGGCACCATCCCCGGAGCCGCGCGATAACGAAACCCGTCGATGACAAGGTCCCGGTCGTGCGAGGCAAAGCCTATCGCAACGCCGTCTTCCCGCTCCAGCCGCCAGAGATAGGCGCTGGTGGTGACCTCCCGGTCCAGCCACTCGAGGCTCATGACGTTTCCCTAACTTCGACAAGCAGCACTTCGGGGATATCGCCGGCAAGGAAAGTCGCGTGATTCACGGTCAGCTGATCGCTGGCGAAACGCACCGGCACATCGAACAGAAAGCCGGCGGTGATATCGCTGCCTTCTCCCGGCGGACTGTCAAATGCGATGACGCCGGTCGGACTCAGCGACCAGCCGCCGGTCAATTGCCCGTCCACCGCGACTTGCAGCGACTCCGGATCAGGCCGCGTGATCAATCGTTGCTGCGACTCTTCGTCCGGATCACCGTAATTTTTGACCAGCCTATATTCCGTCTGCTGGCCATCGCCCTTGCCGAGAAGCTGGTCGGCCGGCGTTGGCTCTCCGACCATGTCATTGGAACTGTAATCATAGGGATCGCGAAACCGAAAAGCCTTGGCCGCACCCCGCCGCGCCCGGAAAAAGGCGATCAATGTCCGCAATTCTTCCTCGCTGCGAATTCCCGGCCCGACATCAAATTCAAGCCGCGCGTCGGCCCAGTCGCTGTTGCGTGTCTCGTGACCGGAAATGGTCGTTACGATATTGGTGGAAAAGCCAGGCGACACACTGGCCCCCTGACCGATGGCGAGCGGGAATTGCACGTCGTCAAAGCTGTTCACATCCTCTTCCTCCAGTTCAAAATAGGTAAATCCGTCGCGCGCGACTTGCGGCAGCGCCCAGACATATGTCTCGGGCGTGCCCCGTGCTTTCGCATCAGCAACGGCATCGGCCATATGGGCCCAGACAGGCCGGTCCTCGGCGGCGAGCACGAAACCGGAGAAATAATGTTGCCGATCGATCGCATAACCGAGCCGCTGGCTGGCCAGTTCGATACCGTTGCTTGTCGCCGACCGGTTGCCGGCAATCACCCAGTCATAATCCTCGAGCTGCAATATGTCGAAAGCGGGAGAGGCCCAGCCGACCGGCATGTTTGCCCGCTTCGCTTCGGGAGCATCTGCATCGAGAATCGTCGGCAGATAGGCGAGCAAAAGCGTCTCTACCGGCGTTTCGCCCGCTTCCTCTTTCACCGCGTCCAGAAGATTGGCGGTCGACGCGGCCAATATCGCGCCGGCCTGATCCAGCATGGCGATCTGCGCTGCCGTTTTCGGTCCATCGATGCTGCCCATGCTGACCGAATTTTCGCCAACGACCGCTGCAGCAGCCGCATCATAGAGGCAAATTCGCTTGTCCGGCATTATCCACCACCATGGCTCACCCACCTGAAAGCGGATCGCCGCGCCGGCGTCTCTGGCAATGGCGGTAAAGGCCTGCGCCACGGCTTGCAGATAGGCCATCGCATCGCCATTAGCCGGTGACAGCAATGTCGAGGGCGGCTCCCAGCCGGTCAGGGCCGGATCGCCATTTTCCGCCCGCTGCTTCCAGTCATCCCAGCAATGCGCGTCGAACAGTTCGTAGGACAGCGACAGGATCACGGAAAAACCCATCGCTTCGGCGCGGACCATCAGATCGCGGTGCCATGTCGCCGCCGGCTGGTTGATCGCGGAAAATTCTTCGCCTGGCTGCGGCGCGGAAAGACTAACATAGAGACCCTCCCCGACCGTCTCCAACCGGAAATAATGGCTCATCCCGAGATAATGGCTGATCGCCCCGCGATAGCCCAAAGCCCGTATCATCCGCAGCAGGCGCTCCGGCGTCTGGTTGAAACTGTCATCATAAGCGGTGGCCATCGACAGACCATTTTCCGGCACCATGACGTCACCAATTTCCAGCACCGCGCTCTGGCCATCGGTGCGGATCGCGCTCATCTCGACCCAGCCGATTTTCGGCGTGGAAAAACGCGTGCCTTGCTCGTCATATCCCGGCGGGACGATCGAAATGAACAGCCGGTCGATATCCCCGGGATGCACAGGATCGGCCTCCCCGGGCAGCAGAAAGCCGCCATCGACACTGGAAAATTCTATCGCGATATCCGCGTCGGTCGGTGTGCCGCTGGCATAGTTCCACAGCCGCACATACCAGGATTTCGGATCACCCGCTGCATCCCGCCCCTCGATCGTCAGCGTCGGGCCATTGATCGCATCGAGCGGCATGATGCCCGAGGAGCGCCAGTGAAACGTCCATTTGAGCCGCGCATAATTGCGCTCCGTTTCATAAGCGAGCAGCGGATGATCGAGCGTGTCTTCGCTCTCCCAGATCAGCCCGGCCAGATCGTCGCTATCATAGAAGACCGCATCCACGCGCAGCGCTTCGGCTGCAGTGGTCACCACCGACGCCATCATCGGCCGCGGGAAATTGATCGTCCAGAAGCGGGGATCGAAGCGCTGGATGAAGCTGCCCTGCTGCCCCGTTCTCTTGCCGGCTAGCCAGAATCCCATATCAGCCCGCCTTCGCCGACAGCGCATTGCGCACCGCTCGCGCCACCTGTCGGCTCGACCGGCGCATCTGGTCGGGCGCGCTGCCCTGGCCATTGTCGGATATGTTGATGGTCAATCGGATATTCGGCGCAGCGCTGACCGGTACCGGCGGCTCGATCCGCCCCGCCGCGGTCGGCACGAACAGCTCGGGACCGCGTTCGCCGACCATATAGGCACGGCCGCCGCTGACCGGACCACCGGTCGCCCGCCCCGGCGCTCCGAAAAAGGCGCCCAGTAAGGATGTTCCGATATTGAGCAGACCGCTGCCACCCGCACCGCCACCGAAAAGATTGTGCAAACCACTCCGGATGGCGGAACCGGCGATATCGTTCATCACCGACAGCGCCACCCTGCGCAGATCCTCGAAACCCAGCGAACCACGACGGATCGCGCGGCCGAGCGTCGACTCCAGCACCGATCCCGCCCGCTCCAGACCCGATGCAAAGGGACCGTCAAGCTGGCCTTTCATATCGGCAATATCCTTGGCAAAGCCGGCGGTATCGGCGCGCACGCTGACCACCAGCCGTTCGATTTCTTCATCCATCGGGGAAGGCCTCTTTCAGTTGTTCCATTTGTGATGCGCCGAGCGGGGTCTGGCCGGAATGATTGTCCGCAAAGACCAAAAATATCGCCGCCAGTTCGGCAGGCGTTGCCTCCCAGAATTGTTCGGGTGTCCAGCCGAGAACGGCGGTGACGGTGCCGGATAATTTTGCAGCTATGACCGCGAAAATCTGGTTCTCCCGCGAAGGCGGGAGTCCATCTCCCCATGGTCCCGCAGACGCGATAGCTGGAGATGGCCCCCCGCCTGCGCGGGGACACGCCTCACGCACCACCACCCGACAATATCTGCCTGAGCAATATCTTCAGCGCCGGCGTCACCCCGGCCAGTCCCAGCGTCATCATCCCCTCGCCCAGCTGGTCGCGGGTCAGATGATCCGGGCGATTATCGGCCACATGCCAGAACAGGGTCACGATTTCCGACAGCAAAAGCCGCCCGCCGGCTGCCCGCTCGACCAGATCGAACAGCGAGCCAAGCTCCTCCTCGGCCGCGACCAGCGCCGCAAAACTGGGACGCAGGATCAGCCGCGTGCCATCGATGACAATCTGCGCCTCGCCGCGCAGGGCGTTGGCGGGCCGGTCAGACACTGGCAACCGCGCCCGAGCTTTCCAGGCTCAGCGTGTAACTGCGCTCGCCGTTATAATCGCCGCTATAGTCGAGCCGGGCGACCAGAAAGTCGCCCTGCATCCGCTCGCCGCCCTCGAAGCTGAGTTCATAGGCATCGATGATTCCGCCCAGCGCGTGATTCTTGATCCGCATCTCCGCGTCCGAACCGGTAAATACGCCCGCCCCGGACACCGATACCGAACGCACTCCCGCGCCCGACAGCAATTGCCGCCAGCCACCGCTGTCCTTGCTGGTGATCGCCACCGGTTCGCCGTTGATCGACATCTGCGTGGTCCGCAGACCCGCGATCGTCGTGTACGCAACGGAACTCTCGCCATCGCCGATTTTCAGGAGAAAGGCGCTGCCTTTTTCTGCTGCCATATTCTGGTTCCTTTTGTTGGTGGTGTTTGTTGTGTCTCGCGGCAGTCCGCTGCGCGAACGCCTCCGACAGGGCGGGCTTTCGCCCGGCGCGCCGTCGCGCTTGCCTCCGCTTCGCGTCGGTTCGGCTGTCCCACTCATCATTAGCTTCTAACCGAGCGCAGCGAGGCAAGGCCGACCGGCGTCTGAGGTTAAAATAAAAACCTGCCTGCGCAGGGGCACTAGCTTTTCAAAACCCGCGCCCGATACTCGACCAGCCCGCTCCACGGGCTAACCGCGATGCGCACGATCCGCGTCCGGCGAAAATCGAAGGTGACAATCTGCCAGCCATCGGGATCATCCAGCCCCGCTTCCAGCGCGTTCTCGACCAGCGCCATCACCCTGTGCAGGCGCGCCGCCGTCTCGCCGTCATCATGGACGGTCAGCGCGAGACTCAATTCCCGGCCGACACCGCCCTTGTGGCTCCAGTCAAGCGAAGCCCCCGTTGCCAGCGCGATATAGGGATATGCCGCACGCGGCGGCGGGCCGTCAAAAATGCCGTTGACCAAGCTCGTCAGTTCCGCGTCCAAGTTCAGCCTTGCGACCAGCTGCTGCTGCACCGCTTCGAGCGCGCTGCTCATCGCGCGGCCCGCATCAGGAAGGCGATATCGCGCAGGCTGCTGTCCCCGATCAGCCGCGCGCCCAATCGCGGTGCTTGCACCTGGATCCCCTGTTCCGTTTCAACTACCTGCACGTCGTCAGGCACTTCTTCCGCCAGCACCGACTTAATCTCGGATTTGGCCTCGGCCAGCCGCTGTTCGGCAAGGACCTCACCGCGCCTCCGCAATTTTTCCATCATCTCTTCTCTTCCGCCTGCAGGATGGTCTTCGGGATCAGCCGATGCTCCAATATGACGCTCGATATGGTCATTATCCGCTCCCCCCAGATCAGCCGGTCGCCAGGCTTGATCGCCCGGGTTTCGCGCAGGATGAACCGCCAGCGCGGCATCGCCGAACGGCTTTCCGCCTCGCTGGGCGTTCCGCCATACAGCGCTTCAGCAGCTGCCCGGAATACACCGACAGTGACATATTGCGGTTCGGCGGAACCCAGCGAATCGCGCCCGACCGTCTGCCGCTTGATCGATATACGCTCCCGCAAGATACCGGAAAATTCCTGTCCCATCATGCCATCCTCATCCGCCGATAGGGCCGCCACAAGGCGGTCACCGCGCTCGGCGGACCGCCGGCATCGACGCCGTCGCGATTGGCGTAGAGATAGCCCGCCATCCGCACGATCCCCTGGCGCAGGCCCGCGGGCAGTTCGTTCCAATCCGTCGCCAGACCGGCGCTATAGGTCACACGAATCCGCGACCCGCCGTCGCTCCGGTGCAGCCTGATCCAGCCGATCCCGTCGCTGTCGATATCCACGCCATAGTCCGCGACCGCCAGCAGCGACGCCGCTCCGTCCGCACCCACGGCCTCGACCGAAGCAATCGTCTGCACCGGCAGCCGTTTCAGCTTCTGCCAGGCCTGACGCGCCGGCAACATGTCGGTCACCGACCGCGCGATCAGCATCTGGCCGGTAAAATCCTCGCACAGGGACGCCGCGCTGCGCAGGAACGCATCGATGGCGTCATCATCGGCCTGATGATCAATCCGGACAAAATCCCTGACCTCTGCGATCAGCGCTGCCGGCAAATCCGGCCAGTCTGCAATGGGGAAGCTCACGGTCGCGCCATCCTTTAATTCATGGTTCAAGATATGCGCCCGTGCCGGATCGAGAGGGGGAGCAACCGGCACGGGCGCGCTGCGCCGAAGCACAGCAAGGAGGTTCAGGAAGCGCTGAACTGCATCAGCTTGATCGCTTCCGAATTCATCACCTGGCCGCCCACGCGTTTTGTCGCGTAGAAATGGACAAACGGCTTGTTGGTGAACGGATCGCGCAGGATGCGGGTCGCGCTGCGTTCGGCGATCAGATAGCCGGCGCGGAAATTGCCGAAGGCAATCGACAGACTATCAGCGGCAATATCGGGCATGTCCTCCGCCTCGACCACCGGATAGCCGAGCAGCGTCGCAGGCTGTCCATTGGCCAGCGACGGCTGCCACAGAAAGGCGCCGTCCGCCGTCTTGAACTTGCGGATCTGCGCGAGCGTCGCGCTGTTCATCACGAAGGATGCGCCCTGCCGGTAAGCGGGACGGAGCGTGTGCACCAGATCGACCAGCACATCTTCACTGTCGAAACCGCCCGACGCGCCCGACGGCACATATTGCAGCGAGCCAAAGGCCCGCACATCATCGCTCTCGTCGGTCACCGTCGCATTGAGAAAACCGCGCGGCTGGTTGACCCCGGAACCGCCGACAAAGGCCGCCCCCTCGGCTTGCGCAAATTCGCGGGCGATTTCATCGGCGAGCCAGGCTTCGACATCAAAGGCCGCATCATCGAGCATCGCCTGCGACGCCGCCGGATTGGCGTAAAGCTCGCCGGTCGGCGGCGCGATCTCGTTGAAATCGGGCGTATCGGTTTCCGGACGGCCGGCGGTCTCGCTGACCCAGCCGGACGGCGTGCCGCCGGTGGTGACCAGCTTGCGATAACCCGCCGTGCCGGTCTGCACCACCGTCGCGATCGCGCGGATCGGTGAAATATCCTTGAGCGTCGCCCCGATCAGCCCGTCAATCTCCTGCGGCACGGCAAAACCGCCCTCGGGTCCCGAGGCCCCGGAGAAACTTTTCAGCTCGACGCCTTCATGGTCCCCGCGCCGGAGATATTTCGCGACAAAATCCTGCGCGGCAGCCGAGGACGGCATCCCCTTCGCGCCGTCAAGCGCGGGCCGCGCCGCGACCTTGCCGATCGCCTCGACCTGCCCCTTCAGGCCATCGACATCGCCGCGCAACGCTGCGATCGCCTTGCCATGACTTTCGGTTTCTTCCGCCATCAGCACCGCGTCAAACGACGCTTCGAGCGGATCGGCCTTGGTTTCGAGAGGGGTTTTGGGAGAGAGTTCCATGATATTCCTTTCCTGGGGTTAACTTTCATTCGATTGTCGAAATCGCACGCAGTCACGAAACAGATCGTTCCTCTTCGCGTCTTCGCGCGGTCGAATCAGGGCTTGCGGACCAGATGAACGCGCGCCAACGCCTGCATCGGAGCTGTCACCAGCGAGATTTCCGCGACATCCAGATCGAGCAATTCGCGCGGCTTTTCACCCGCCGCCCGCTTGACGCGATATCCAAAGCTCAGCCCCTTCATTGATGCGCCGGACAACAGCGCAGCCGCCTCCCGTCCGGCCCGGGTCGCGGTCGAGACAGTTCCGATCACCCGCAATCCGCGCCGGTCCTCACGGGCAAAATCGACTCGGCCGATCCGCCGCAGCGGGTCATGTTGCCACAGCAGCGGCAGGGACTTTCCGTCTGCCAGATCGCCAAAAGCGCCGGGCCTGATGATATCCCCGCCCCGATCCACCCGGTCAAAGATCGCCGCATAGCCGGCGAAGCGGAGGGTGCCGGGAATCTCTGAAGGAGAATCCGTTCGTGCTGAGCCTGTCGAAGCACCTTTTGCGGTGATATCCGTTCGCCCTGAGCCTGTCGAAGGGCACTGCTCGTCCGAGAGGCGTGGTTCGAAAAGCTCACCACAAACAGCCCGTTCCACCTCCCTCACAGCACCAAATGCCCCAGCCCCAGCCGCATCGCGATCCCGACCAGCAGCAACGCCAGCACCCCCCGAATGATCCAGCGGATCGCCGCCTTCCACGCGCTCGCCTTGGCGTCGCGCCAGGCGCGGAGCAGTTCGCGCAGCTCGTCAATATCATCCTCGGCGCCCGGATCGGAAAGCCCCAGCCGGTCCAGCACCCGCACCGCGCCGCTGTCCGTCGCCTCCTCGACAATCGCGCGCAATGTCACCAGATCCGCCCCATCGCCTTCCGCCTGCGCCATCAGGCGGGCGAGCATTTCGTTGTTGTTCATGAAGAATCCTTTTTTTGACCTCAAGCGCCGGGCGGGCGCATCCGCGCCCTTGGCTTTCGCGCCATAAGGCGCGGCGGCCAGTCGGCCTTGCCTCGCTGCGCTCGGTTAGAAGCTAATGATGAGTGGGACAGCCGAACCGACGCGAAGCGGAGGCAAGCGCGACCGCGCGCCGGGCGAAAGCCCGCCCCGTCGGAGGCGTTCGCGCAGCGAACTGCCGCGAGACAAAATGAATCTAAACCCCCAACATCGCCCGCTTCTCTTCCGGCGACAGAAAATCCGCCTCGCAAACCTGCTTCCACAGCCGTTCGCGATCCTCCGACAAAGCCGGGATCTGGTCGCGGTCGACCGCCAGCTTCACATCCGGCCACCACGCAGCCAGCGCCCGCGAAAGGCCGTCCAGTATCTTGCCTGCCAGCGGCAATATCGTCAGCCGCCATAAAGCCCGGTTGGCCTCGCGATAATTGGCATAGCTGTTATCGCCGGGCAGCCCGAGCAGCATCGGCGGCACGCCAAAGGCCAGCGCGATCTCCCGCGCCGCCGCTTCTTTCAGCGCGACAAAATCCATGTCCGCCGGGGTCATGCTCATCGACTGCCATTTGAGTCCGCCCTCGAGCAACATTGGCCGCCCGGCATTGCCGGCTCCGGCAAAGCTCGCATCCATCTCGGCCTTCAGCCGGTCGAACTGCTCGCCGGTCAGCGCCGATCCCTCGGCCCCCGGATCATAGACCAAAGCCCCCGAAGGCCGCGCCGCATTGTCCAATATCGCCTTGTTCCACCTGGCCGCCGCATTATGCACCGCCACCGCCTTCGCCGCCGCGCCCAGACAGCCGAGTCCATAATGGTCATCGGTCGGATGAAAGCCCTTGAGATGGATGATCGCCGGACGCCCCATCGCATCCTGCGCGGCAAAGCGGGTGCGATGTTCACCGGCCCGATAGGCATAAGCCACCGGCCAGCCCTTGGCATCGGGCTCGACCGTGATCCGGTCCGGCCGCAGCGCATAAAGTTCGCCAGGCTCCTCATCGCCAGCAATGACCTGCACATAGGCATTGCCATGCAGCAGCAGATGCGCGGCGACCGTTTCCAGCAGCGACTGGCCCGCGCCGGCTCCATCAAGCAACGCCGCCAGCTTGTCCTCCACCGGCAGCAGCGGCGCGCCGCCAACCCCTTCGGCGACAATGCGCACCGCCCGCTGGGCAATGGCATTCTCGACATAGGCCTCGCGCACCCGGCCCTCATAAGAAAAGGGCGCGTCCCCCGAAAGAGCCGCGCCACCATAAGTGCCGATATAGCTGCGCCCCAAAGGCGGCCGCAATGAACCACCCCCGCCCTTGAAGGCGAGCGTGATATTTTCCCATAATGTCATGTAGTTTTCTCCAGTGCCCCTGCGAAGGCAGGGGCCCATCTCCTGCATTATCTCTACTTCGCTCAGGTAGAAGTGAGCGCTTCAGCCAAACCCTGGCGCAACCCAGCACCATCGTGAATGCCGTGGCTTCTCCAGATGGCCCCCTGCCTTCGCAGGGGCACATCACCGCACCCGCGGCACCCGCACCTTCCCCAGCATCAATTCCGTCAACGCCCAGACCAGCGCATCCGCCCGGTCCGGCGACCGCCCCGGCCCTTCATAACCGCCGCCAACCAGCAGCCCGCACATCTCGTCCTCGAGCTGCGGAAAAGCGCCGACATGATGCACCCGGTTATTTTCATAGAGCGCCGCCACCGGCTCCGCCCGCGCGACCTTGCCGCGCGCGGCGTGGACCAGCTTGACCGGCAGCGAAATCTTCGCCGCCTGCAGCACCGATTTGACCATCGCCCCGCCCTGATTGGCTTCGGCAATGACGCGATCGGCATCATAGCGGTCCGCCGCATCCGCCACCTTGCGCGCCCAGCTTTCGGGGCTGGCCTTTTCCACGCTGCAGTCGGCCAGAATATAGGCTTTACCATCCGCACCCAGTCCGGCGACAATGATCCCGCAAGCGTCTCCATTTTTGGAGGCTGGTGGGTCGACGCCGATGACAACACGGACAAAACCAATCTCCCGTTCGTCTCGAGCGCAGTCGTGAGACCGGCTCGCGCCATCCCCTGTGTCTCGACTATGCTCGACACGAACGGCGTCACGGCCAACCCGGCACCCCTCGATCATCGCCCTTGTCCACAGCGCGCCTTCGACATCCTCGATCAGTTCGCCGTCCAGCTCCTGCCGCCCCAGACGCGTGCCGCGATAATCGGCCTCCATCGCGGTGAGAAAGGCGACCGGCAGATGCAGATCATTGTCCCGCGTCCGCCCTCTTGTGATCGCCACCCCGCCGCTCACCAGCGCCCGCACCAGCGGCACCGGTCGCGGCGTAGTGGTCGCCACCAGTTGCGGACGGAAGCCTAGGCGCAAACCCATTTTCAGATTGTCCCAGGCCGCCTCTGCCTGCCCGGCGTTGTTCATCCATTTGGCGATCTCGTCGCACCACGCGTGACTATGCTGAGGGCCCCGCAAACCTTCCGGCTCGGCGGCCGAATAGAGATGCGCCTGCGCGCCATTTTCCCACGTCAGTCGCTTGAGCGAGGGTTCCCAGATCGGACGCTGTTGCGGCGGAGCAATCGACAACAGACCGCTTTCCCCTTCGACCATCACTGTCCGGGTCTCGGCATAATTGGCCCCGACCAGCGCAAAACGGGCGCTGCCATCGCACTCGGCAATGCTGCGCACCCATTCCGCTCCGGCCCGGGTTTTGCCAAAGCCGCGCCCCGCCATGATCAGCCAGATCGACCAGTCACCTGCGGGCTGTCGTTGTTCCGGTCGGGCCCAGAAATTCCAGTGATATAGAAAGTCCTGCTGTTCCCGCCGGTTCAACGAGGAGAAAAGCGCCCTGCGTTCCTGCACGCTCGATTCCGCAAAAAACTCCGCGTCGGTCAATTCATTCATCATTATCGGAGGTCGGCGGTTTTGGCTGTCCCTCGGCCAGCTCACGACGCCTGAGCAGCTTTGTCCGCATATCAGCGAGTTTCCGGTCGAGATTGATGCGTATCTGTTCCGGACTGATATCATCCTCGATCGCCCGGGTCAGGGCCACCATCTGTTTGTGCGCCAGCAGCAATCTGACGCCAACGCCGTCATTATATTGCTTCACCGTCGCAACCTGTTTTCCTTCGTGGAAAACCGGTTTCTCGACGCCGTTGCGGGCGCGGTCGAGCAAATCCATTTCCAGCAGCTCGTAACCGGCGGTGAGAGACCGCATCCATTCCCGGAGAAACTCCGGATCCCGCTCGCGCCAGTTATACACGGTCGACAACGCAACACCGGCCGCCCTGGCCGAAGCCGACACGTGCGAGCTTAGGGCAAGATTTTTCAGGAACTTCAGCTTGCGCCTGTGGTCATAACATCCCCCGACTTTTGATTTTACCATGAACATACTCCGCACCGGATCGACGCGAACCGTCCGGCCACAAAAAAGGGTCTTCCGGCCCGAGCACCCCGCCGGTCCGGCTGGGTCACTCAGAGCCGGTCGGCCCGAATCACATTTTCGCGATGTTCCTGATATGTACCCAAACAGCGTGACGATGTCAAGCCTTTTGTGCCTATTTGGTAAAATCAGCCTGCAGATCAATCGTCGGCAGCACATGTTCGCCGATGTAATCCGCCGCCATTTCCGCCAGTTCCCGGCCGAGATGCCAGTCGAGTATCTGCATATTGGGAATGATTGGCGGGTTCACCAATATATCCTGCTCGCCGAGCATTTCCTTCGATGCCATCCGGCTTGCGACCACCATCGACCGCGACATGATTTCGACAATCGAGGGAAATTCTGCGTCCCGTTTGCGCCGGAAGATTACGTCTCGCAACAGGCGCCAACGTCCGCGAATGTCTCCATATAACGCCTTTGTCCGCCATATTTCATGCGGATCGCCCAGAGACACCACGATATTCGGCCCGGACTTGAGCCCGTGCATCACCTTGACGGGGACATTGTCGAGCACCCCGCCGTCGACCAGGATATTGCCGTCCTTGTCGATGAACGGCGGCAATATGGTCGGCAGGGATCCCGACGCCCGGACGCATTCCCACAGCGGCCCCCGCCGGTGGATATGCAGGCCGTTGGTCGACAGGTTGGTCGAGACACCGAAAAAATTGATCGGCTGGTCGGCGATATCACGGGTGCCATAGCGGGTTCTCAATTCACTATCGAACACCGTCGGATCGAGCAGTGAATAGATTGGCAGCGTCAGCCGCTTCATCGCCTTGGCGTGGATGAACATCGCTTCCATCTGGTCGAGCGTTTCGTCCACCGACATGCCGCGGGCAATCGCACCGCCCATCGCCGCCCCGGCGCTGGCACCACCGATAAAATCGATCGGAATGTCGGCCTGCCGCAACGCCTTGATCACACCAAGATGGGCACAGCCAAGAGCGCCCCCGCCCGCCAGCACGATGCCGACGGCCCGACCGGTCAGGAAACGGGCGACCTTGGTAAAGTCCGCATCATTGTCGAGAGCGACATGATGATGCAATTTGGGGCTACGCGGATCAATCCACTCGCTGCTCCTGCTGATCGATTTGTCGGTGCTTTTCCGAAGCAACAGCAAGGTCCGCTGCGGCTCCGCGATCGACCGCATCGCCGATATTTCCATCGCGTTCGGTTCGGGATCCGCCTGGCCGGGCCGCGCCACCATCACCAGCGCATCGGCGTTGCGGCACACCATCTGCCCCCAGTCCTCCGGACCGCTGCCGTCGATCAGGACATAGGCGCCCTTGGCTTCCTGCTCCGCCAGCCAGGACTGATATTCACCGCTGTCCGCCGCTTCACTGGTTCCGCGATCGAGCGGCACGACCGGCGTGCCTGCCGCGACCACCGCGTCAAACGCCTCGGCTATCCGCATCAGAAACCCGTCCGGCAAGGCGCTGTTTCCTGCGGGTAGCAGCGCAATCACCCGTGGGTTATTCGATGTTATCGACGATGTCCGCGCGGTCGCGACCGCCAGCCGCTCGGAAACCAGCTTCAGCATCGCGGCGTATAGTTCGGGATGGCGCAGAGCAATTTCGTCAAAGGCACGCCGCGAGACTTCCCGCACCATCGAATCGCGGGTGGCTATGACATCGGCGGTCCGCTTGCCACCGGCAAAAAAGGCCAGTTCTCCGACCGCTTCTCCCGTTTCGATATGGGCGACAATCCGCATCTTGTTGACCACGACCCGAAACCGCCCGGACTCGACAAAATATAGCGCATCTGCGTCGTCGCCCTGGCGAACCAGCGCCTCGCCTCCCGTGATATGCTTCATCACAGAGGCATCTTGCAACGCGCCCAGGGCTTCCGGGGACACCCCCTGAAAAAGGGCCTTCCGCCCCAGATCCGGTATTTTTGTTGGTTCAGCCAATCTATGTTCCCTGTCGGTGCGACCCGAACTGATCTGTTATCCAGCCAAATCGTCGTACAATCAAGGCTTTAGGTATCAGGCCAGATGACACATCAATCCGCGACTGGGCGCGACCTCGTTCGCCAGCATCGCCAGATAGGCGGCTTGCAGGGCATCGCGCCCGTCCAGCAGCTCGACCTTCAGATAGGCACTGGCACCCGAAACAAATGCGGAAAACTGCTCGTCGACCTGCGCGCGAAACGCCGCCGGCCCGATTTCCTTCATCAGGCTTTCCGCGGCAGTGGGGGCAAAGAAAAGCTCTGGTTTGGGACCTTGCAGAGCATCGGCACCGCCGCGCTCTGAAATATGGGTCGCACCGACCAGGGAGCTGAACTTAAGATTCTCGCCCCAATGGGAATGAACAGCGCCCAGCAGCTGGCTATTGCCGGCAAAATCAACCGAGACGGTCGGTGTCGCGGCATCGGCAGCCGACAGATTGTCATAGGTAAGAACCTCGTCATACAATCCGGACTGCTCGACAAACCCCTTGTTGCCCGCCGATGTCAGGCCGATGCGCCGGATCTTGGGGCTGAGGTTTTTTGCGACCATCGCCAGACCCAGCGATGTCTTGGAGGACGCACTGGTCATCAGCAGTGCCTCTGCCCCGAACCAGTCATTCGACCGCATGAAATGTTCGATCAGGAAGCTAGTCGTGAACAGGGGTTCGAAAATTGCGCGCTCCGCCTCCCGCTCGCCTTCGCCCTCACCCAGCCGGTGATATTGATTGTAGATGATCGCCAGTCCCTGCCGGTGGGCAGCCCCGTCGACAAAGCCGCCATCGGTCACATTGCTTGGCGTCACCAGCAAATGGCTGGCCATCGGCAAATAGCCATAGACCCGCTCGCCGACTGCAATATCGGCATTTTCCGAAGCGACAACCTTGGCAAAGCCCCAGACCGGCACAATGCCCCATTGGTCATCACCGGTCGGGAAGAAATTCCAGTAGCCAAAACCGTCACCGACCACGGCATAGGTAATATTATTCGCGGTCAGCGCATATTTCTCGACCGCCAGCAGGATTTGCCCTTCGCCCAGGGCCGGCAGATCAGCCTCATGCCATTCGCTTTGTGCGAGATCCTCTTTCTTCACCCACAGACTTTGCATCATATCGTCTCCATCTTCTTTTCCGGTTTTCACCAGCATAGGGACTGGAAGGCAGATGGCAAAAGCATTTGCCAAAAACCATTGGCCTGCTAATCCTGCCGCTCGGGAAAGAATATGCGCCATGCGCGCAATCGGGGAGAAGTTTAGTGAGTGCAGCACCGGTTTCAGGTTTTGAAGCGGCGATCGTGCCGGTCACCAATATATCGGACTTTATCTGGGCTGGCACATGGGAAGGTGCCGAAATACTTCCGATCCCGCCGATGGTGGTGATATTGCTAGGTGCCGGCATCTATTTCATGATCGGTCTTCGCGGCTATCCCCTGCGCCGGCTGTTCCCGTCGCTCGCCGGACTGTTCAAGAAATCGTCCAGCAACGGCGCAGGCGAAATTTCTCCTTTCGCGGCCCTGTCCACGGCATTGTCCGGCCAGGTCGGGACCGGCAATCTTGCCGGCGTCGCGACCGCAATAACCCTCGGGGGACCCGGCGCGATTTTCTGGATGTGGGTAACCGCATTGTTCGGCATGGCTCTCGCTTTTGCCGAGGGTTCGCTTGCCGTTCGTTTCCGTTCGCAAGCCGAAGACGGCACCTATCGTGGCGGCCCCATGACGTACATCACCATCGGCCTTGGCCCGAAATGGACTTGGCTGGCGATATTATTCTGCCTCGGTACGTTATTTTCTGCACTGGTTACCGGTAACGGGATTCAGGCCAACAGCCTGGGCGACAGCGCCAATGAACTGTTTGGTGTCGACGAATGGATTGGCGGCGCGATCGCAGCGGTTGCGGTTTTCGTGGTCATCATCGGCGGCATCAAATCGATTGGCCGGGTGGCAGAAACCATCGTTCCATGGATGGCCGGTGCCTATCTGCTGATGGCTCTGATTGCGATCATCATCAATCTGCCCGACCTGCCGGAAACCTTCGGACGGATTTTCGGAGGCGCCTTCAACGCGCAATCGGCCAGCGGCGGCTTTCTGGGCGCAGCAATCATCATCGCCATCCGCGCCGGTGTTGCTCGCGGCCTGTTCTCCAATGAAGCGGGTCAGGGATCGACCCCGATCGCCCACGCGGTGGCGCAAACCAATGACCCCGCCGCGCAGGGACGCTTCGCGATGATGGGCACCTTCATCGACACGGTCGTCATCTGCACGATGACGGCGCTGGTCATGCTCACCGTAGCCGGCGACTTCACCTTCACCGATGCCAATGGCGTCAAACAGGTGGTCGAGCACGCCTGGCAATCCGACCTGAACGGCTTTGCCATGACCTCCGGCGCCTATGCAGCGGCCTTTCCTTTTCCCATCCTCGGCATTCCGGTCGGCACGCTGATCGCCTCGGTGGCGCTCATCCTGTTCGTCTTCACCACGCTCCTGACATGGAGCTATTATGGCGAACGGGCGATCACCTATCTCTATGACCTGACCCCCGGTTCGACGCTTAAGGGTGAAAACCGGCTCCATTTCGCCTGGCGGATATTGTGGTGCCTGGTGATCTTCGTCGGCTCTTTCGCTCCGCTCGAGCTGATCTGGCGTCTTGGCGACATTTCCAACGCGGTGATGACCTTGCCCAATATCGTTGCACTGCTGGCACTGTCCGGTGTCGTATTCGCACTGGCCAAGGGCAACCGCTCCGCCGGTACCGACCATGGCCGCGAAACTCCGAAGGAATTGCTTGAAGAAGTCACCGGCGCACCCGGTCACTAGATGGAATTTTCTTTGGACCTCAAGCACCGGGCGGGTGCGTCCGCACCCTTGGCTATCGCGCCCTTGAGGCACGGTGGACGCCATCCATTTTATGTGGCGGCCTTGCCTCGCTTGACTCGGAATCGTCCTGGGCAAACCGAGCGAAGCGAGGCAAGCGCGACCGCGCGCGCGAGCCTATGCGAGGAAAGCCAAGAAGGCGGATGCCTGCGCCCGGCGATTGAGGTCTAGAAATGCTAAAAAAACTCTATGAATGGATGCTCGAAAAGGCAGCCCATCGGCAAGCCACGAAATGGCTCGCCGGGATCAGCTTTGCCGAATCCAGCTTCTTCCCGATCCCGCCCGACGTCATGCTGGCGCCGATGTGTCTGGCCAAGCCGGAGCGCGCTTACTGGTACGCGCTGATCTGTACCATCGCATCGGTGCTCGGGTCGCTGGTCGGCTATGCGATCGGCTATTTCGTCTTCGAAACGGTCGGCATGCCGATCCTCGAATTTTACGGTGCGTCCGAGAAATTCGATGTTTTCGCGCAGAATTTTAACGAGCAAGGCTGGGTCGTGGTCCTGTTGGCCGGCTTCACCCCCTTGCCGTTCAAGGTAATCACCATAGCCGCCGGCAGCACTGCGATGCCGCTCTACATATTGATCGGCGCGGCGATTATCGCCCGTTCCGCGCGCTTCTTTCTGGTCGCCATCCTGCTGCGCTATTTCGGTCCGCCGATGAAAGCATGGATTGACAGGAATTTCGCTTTGGCGACGACCGCTGTCGGCGTTCTGTTCGTCGGCGGATTTGCCGCCGTCCGCTGGTTATTGTGACAAGGAACAAAAGCTTTTAGCGCAGCAGCTTTTTTTTAATGGTACAGAACCAAAGGATTTCCTAAGGCTGAACGATGAGCACAAGACAGGTTTCAAACAGCAACGATCCTGTGATCGAGAATATCGACCAGTTGATCACTCCGATGGCCGAAGGCGAGAAGCCGAAGGATCGGTGGCGGATCGGTACCGAGCATGAGAAATTCGTCTATTCCACCACGGATCATCATGCTCCCAGCTATGACGAACCCGGCGGGATAAAGGATCTGCTGCTCGCGATGCGCGAATTCGGCTGGAAGCCTGTGGAAGAAGGCGGCAAGGTCATTGCCATGTCCGGCAGTGACGGCGCGATCAGCCTCGAACCGGCCGGTCAGCTCGAACTGTCCGGCGCGCCGCTGGAAAATCTCCACGAAACCTGCAACGAAACCGGCCGCCATCTGCAACAGGTAAAGGCGATTGGCGAGAAGACCGGCACCGGCTTCCTTGGCATGGGCATGTGGCCGGACAAGACCCGCGCCGAACTGCCGATCATGCCCAAGGGCCGCTACGATATCATGCTCAGGCACATGCCCCGCGTCGGCAATCTCGGCCTCGACATGATGCTGCGCACCTGCACCATCCAGGTCAATCTCGACTATGCCAGCGAAGCCGACATGGCGCAGAAATTCCGCGTCGGGCTGGCGCTGCAGCCGCTGGCCACCGCCCTGTTCGCCAATTCGCCCTTCACCGAGGGCAAGCCCAACGGCTACCAGAGCTTCCGCAGCCATATCTGGTCGGACACCGATCCGGACCGTACCGGCATGCTGCCCTTCGTGTTCGAGGACGGCTTCGGCTATGAACGCTATGCGGAATATATGCTCGACGTGCCGATGTATTTCGTCTTCCGCGACGGCAAATATATCGACGCCGCCGGCCTCAGCTTCCGCGATTTTCTCAAAGGCAATCTCTCTGTATTGCCGGGTGAGAAACCAACCATGTCCGACTGGACCGACCATCTCTCCACCGCCTTCCCCGAAGTGCGGCTGAAAAGCTTCCTCGAGATGCGCGGCGCCGACGGCGGACCGTGGAACCGCATCTGCGCCCTGCCCGCTTTCTGGGTCGGCCTGCTCTATGACCAGAATGCGCTCGATGCCGCCTGGGACCGGGTCAAGGGCTGGACCATGGAAGAACGTGAAGCCTTGCGCAACAACGTGCCCAGGCAGGGCCTGGACACGCCGATCCCCAATGGTCAGACGCTCAAAGACCTGGCCAAGGAAATCCTCGACATATCCTCCGCCGGCCTCACCGCTCGCAATCGCCTCAACAGCAGCGGCGACAATGAAAGCGGCTTCCTCGACCCGCTCCGCGAAGTGGTCGCCAAGGGCAAATCACCGGCGGCGCAGCTGCTCGAACGCTATCATGGCGTATGGAATGGCGATGTCAGCCGGATCTATGACGAAATGAGCTTCTGACCGGGCCAAAAGGCGCTCATAGCTTTTTTTCGTAACAAAAAAGCAACAGTTGGTGGTGATTCGACCACAGCATGGTGCCCGGCAGCAGTGTTGGCTTGACCGCGCGCAAAAGCGTCGGTCTGAATATGCAGCAAGGAAGAGGGGGCACTTCCGTCTCCCGACACATCTGAATAGCTGGAGATTCACGTCATGCGCCTCTGTTCCAAGCAGATTATTTCTCGTTCCACCCTTGCCGCGGCCTTGCTTGCCGGCGGCATCGTCCAACCGGCTTTTGCCCAGGACGAAACCGCAGCCGATGACGGTCAGGGGCTCGACGTTATCGTCGTCACCGCCCAGCGCCGCGAAGAAAATCTGCAGGATGTACCGCTCTCGGTCTCGACGATCAGCGACGACAAGCTCGCCGCCCTCGGCGCGGGCGGACAGGATGTACGGGCGCTATCTGCCCGTGTGCCCAGCCTCGTCGTCGAATCCTCCTTCGGACGGACCTTCCCGCGCTTCTACATTCGCGGCCTCGGCAACACCGATTTCGACTTCAACGCCTCGCAGCCGGTCAGCCTGGTCTATGATGATGTGGTTCTGGAAAACCCCATTCTCAAGGGCTTCCCGATTTTCGATCTGGAGCGCGTCGAAGTCTTGCGCGGCCCACAGGGCACGTTATTCGGCCGCAACACGCCGGCCGGTATCGTAAAATTCGACTCGGTGAAACCGAAGGATGACCTGAGCGGTTTCGGCAGGGTCAGCTATGGCCGGTTCAATGCGGTCAATGCCGAGGCCGCACTGAACGTGCCGCTCGGCGAAGGCATTTCTGCCCGCGCCTCTGCCATGTACCAGCGGCAGGACGGCTGGGTCGACAATGTCAATCCGGGCAACCTGCAGACCAATGCCTTTGAAGGCTATAACGAGTTCGCCGCGCGCCTGCAATTGTTGATGAACTTCACCGAAGAGACCGAGTTGCTGCTGACCGGCCAGTATCGCAATCTCGACGGTACCGCGCGCGTCTTCCGCGCCAATATCTTCACCCGCGGCCAGGAGGGCCTCAATCCAGACTTCCGTCGCGACCAGGTTGCGGTCGACGGCCGCAACGAACAGAAGGTCAAGACCTACAATCTCTCCGGCCGCTTCAGCCATGACTTTGGCCCGGTTTCGCTGGTCTCGGTGACCAGCTTCTGGACCGGCGATGCCACTTCGGTGGGCGACGTCGATGGCGGCTTTGGCGCCAATTTCCTCCCGCCCGCACTCTATGGCCCCGGCGAGATCCCGTTCACAGCGGAAACCCGCGACAGCGTTCCTGCGCTGAGCCAGTTTACGCAGGAAATCCGGCTCGAAAGCAACGGCAACGGGCCGCTCAACTATCAGGCAGGCATCTTCTATTTTGACGAGCGGCTGCGCATTGTCAGTGAAAATTACTCGACTCTCGGTGATCCACTCAACGCCCCCGGCGGCATCAATATTCTCGTCAGCCAGCGTCAGGACAGCGAAGCTTTCGGTCTGTTCGGCTCGCTGACCTATGCCCTCACCGATCAACTCAGCGTGACCGGCGGTATCCGTTACAACAAGGACGAGCGCGACTATTTCGTCGCCCGCACGCAGGATACACAATTTCCCGACTTCCTGCAAAATCCGCTGGGCAATGTCAGCCGTTCGGTTTCCGATGACAATATCACCTGGGATGCCAGTATTTCCTACAAGGCGACCGAAGACGTCAATCTCTATGCCCGGGTTGCAAAAGGCTATCGCGCGCCAAGCATACAGGGCCGTATCCTGTTCCCGCCCGCAACCGCCACCCCGCTGGAAGACGGCGTCACCGTCGGCCAGTCGGAAACCATCCTCTCCTATGAAGCGGGCGTCAAAACCACATTCCTCGATGGCCGTGGCCGCTTCAACCTCAACGGCTTTTTCTATGATCTCGACAATGCCCAGCTGACCGCGGTCGGCGGCGGCATCAACGCCAACCGGCTGATCAACGCCGACAGCGTGCGCGGCTACGGCATGGAAATGGACGCGGAGCTAAAACCGGTACCGGAATTGCTGCTCACCGCCAGCCTCAGCTACAACAAGACCGAAATCCGCGACGCCGGTCTCACCACAGCCGCTTGCGGTGCCACAAGGGTTGATACATTCCCGAACGTGTCGCTTTGCACACCGCTCGACCCGATCGTGACGCCGGCGGCGCCTTTTGCTGCCGCGATTGTCAATATCGACGGCAACAGCCTGCCACAGAGTCCGCGCTGGATCGCCAATGTCACGGCTCGCTACGGCATCCCGGTCGGCGACGGTGAAATCTATGCCTTCACTGACTGGTCCTATCGTTCGAAGATCAACTTCTTCCTCTACGAATCCATCGAATTTCAGGACAAGCGCCAGCTCGAAGGCGGCCTGCGCGTCGGCTACCAGACCGACAGTTTCGACATTGCCGGATTTGTCCGCAACATCACCAATGATGAATCGGCGGTCGGGGCGATCGACTTCAACAACCTGACCGGCTTCGTCAACGAACCACGGATATGGGGCGTCGAAGCCGGCTTCAAATTCTAGGCTTCCCGTGATCCGCACGCGATGCGGAGCTCTGAAGACAACGGGATATGATCAGGAGCGAGCCGCGCACAGGGTGCGTGGCTCGCTTCTCTCGTTCAGGCCTGGAAATCAAACGCCGGCTGGACCTGATCATTCTCGGCATCGCCTTCTTCCTGTTCGACTGATTCAGCGCCTTCCAGCGAGGATAGTGTCAGTCCGAGCAGCCGTACCCCGTTTTCCACCGGCATGATCTGCCCCAGCAGGTCCCGCCCGATGGCGGCAAATTCATTCTTGTCCGCGACATAATGGTCGGTGGACTTCGATCGCGTCACCTGCCGGAAATCGGCATATTTCGCCTTCAGCGTCACCGTCCGGCCGCGCGCCTCGCATTTTGCGATGCTGTTCCAGACGATATCGATAATATGCTCGAACGCGTCGTGCATGTCATTGTCGCTGACCAGATCGTCGCCATAGGTCCGCTCGCCGCCGACCGACTTGCGAATCCGGTTGGACCGCACCTCGCGATGATCGACCCCGCGAGAAGCGCGGAACAGATAGCCCGCCGACTTGCCGAAATGCTGTTGCAGGAAATCCTGAGACTGGGCGCGCAGATCGGCACCCGTGTGGATATCGAGCTTCGCCATTCGCTCCGCCGTTTTCGGGCCGACGCCATAGAAACGCCGCACCGGCAACTGGGCGACAAAATCCGCGCCCTGATGCGGCTTGATCACGCAAATACCGTCCGGCTTGTTCTGGTCCGAGGCGATTTTGGCGATGAACTTGTTATAGCTGACTCCGGCGCTGGCAGTGAGACCGGTCTGCTTCTTGATCTCGGCCCGGATCATTTCGGCGATCCTTGTCGCATTGCCGATGCCCATCTTGTCCTCGGTGACATCGATATAGGCCTCGTCCAGCGACAGCGGTTCGACGAGATCACTGTGCATGCGGAATATCGCGCGGATCTGCTGTGATACTTCCCTGTAAACCTCGAACCGGTGCTTGACGAATATCAGGTCGGGGCAGCGGCGCTTGGCGGTCACCGAAGCCATGGCTGATCTCACGCCAAATTTGCGCGCTTCATAGGAAGCCGCCGCGACAACCCCGCGCTTCGACGAGCCACCGACCGCCACCGGCTTGCCGCGCAATTCGGGAAAGTCCCGCTGCTCGACGCTGGCGAAAAAGGCATCCATATCGATATGGATGATCTTGCGCTGCAGCAGATCGGGGGTGGAATCGGACATGGCGACAGTCTAGCGCCTGTTTCCCCGCTTGGGGAGCGGCTAGATTTCCTCGTTCAACGATTTCCGGTAGTCTTCGATCATTTCGTCGCTGACACGGACGCGGACCGTCTCGCTCAGGCTCGCACGCATCCCGCAACTCATGAAATCGCTCGCTTCGGGATATAATTTATAATCCGGGCGCCCATCGGCAAATATCTCCAGCCGACCGTCCAATATCCGGAAGATCGGTATCGCAGCCCCCTCCGACACCGGGATATACCAGCCCGTTTCCCTGTCGAAATAGAGATGCGAAGCATAGATGCTGCACAAATGGGCATTGGCGCCCACCGCGCTGCCCTTGATCGCGTAAAGCCCGTCATCCCCGCGTTCGACCAGGATCTCGCTCATCGAAGCACCAACCAGTACGGGCGTGATTCTGGCGAAAATTTCGGACCCGACAACAGCAGCGGGCAGCGGCAGCACATCGTCGATGAACAATGCGGCCTCACCACGGGCCAGCCATTGGCTCTCGCCCAGCAGGCCAAGCAACTGCCCCTTTCGAACGCTATAGCTTTCCCGGATGCAGTCCGTGGGATATTCGGCCGCGCCGCACAGATTGCGCTGCTTCAACCAAGCCCGCTGGTTTGCGATGACAGCGGAATCCTTCCCCTTGGCGCGTTTGTACAAGATGGCAATATCGCGGTCGGCCGCACGCAGATCGCTGGCATATTCACCGCAAATCTCCTGTTCGACCTTGCTGGCTGCCTTGGCACAATCAAAAGACGGCTGCGCTTCCGCTGCCTTCTGTACGGTATTTGCCGTCACCAGTTGCCGCGCTTCTTCGGCGGTCAAACTTACATCGCTGAGACCGCCGCGCAGGATGACGGCACCGCGAAAATCGCTCCTCGCCAGATCGGGCAATTGACGGGGTCCGACAATCGACTGGTCAATTCTGGCACCGGCCAGGTCGACAGCATGCAGACCAAAGCTGTGCAGCGTGGCGTCCGAGAAATCCGCTCCCTTCGCGCTCATTCTTGCCCCGCCCTGATAGACCGGACAACCATCCGGCACCGTGATGCCGCATGCGAAAGTAAAGCCGGTCATGTTGGCGCCGTCGAGATCCCAGCCCTCGACACTGCCCTCGAACCACCCGCCATCGAAATGTCCTCTGGAGAAATCCGCACCCTTTGCCGTCACATCCCGCAAACCGGCGTTGCGGAACAGGACACCGGACATATGAACCCCGTTCAAGCTGGCGCCGCCCAGGTCCGCTTTGATGAACCCTACGCCAGGCGCCAATGCACCCGCAAAATTTGCCCCCGACAGATTGCTTTCGTCGAAGCAGACGCCGGGAAAGGACGTCCCGCTGAAATCCCAGCCGGAAAAATCGCCGCCTTTGACAATCGGCACACCCTCTATCCGGCGGTCGGTCAAGCGCAAGAAATCGGCTACCGACTTTATCTGTCCGCCATCGATTTCACGCCGCGTAGCAACCGGCTCGCCCTCTCCCCATATATCACCCGATACGGAAGCGCAGCTGGCCGCTGCCGGCGATGTTTCCGCCCGCACAGGGCCTGTTCCTGCCAGCGCCAGTACAGCCAGTGCAAGCTGTGGAAACCATAGCTTCGTCATCCCACTTCCCCTCGATTGCAAAACCCTTCAGGGGCTCAGCTTATCACTTCTACTATAGCCACAAGCTGCCGACCTTGCCATAGGCCGCAGGTGCAAAACAAAGCCCTCCCCTTTCCGATCGGTCGCACCGAACTCATCATCATGATGGCCAGCCTGATGTCGCTGAACGCGCTGGCGATCGATATCATGTTGCCTGCACTCGGATTGATCTCCGATGATTTTGCCCTGCCCAGCGTCAACGACCGGCAATGGACCATCACCTCCTATATTTACGGCATGGCGATGGGCTCGATCCTATACGGTTCGCTGGCCGACCGATATGGCCGCAAGCCGGTGCTGCTGGTGACCATCGGCATCTATACGCTCTTCGGCATATTATGCGCGCTGGCCTGGGATTACGAACTGCTGCTGATCGGTCGTTTCATCCAGGGACTGGCGGCGTCGGCAATGGGCGTGCTGGCGAACAGCATCATACGCGATCGCTACGACGGCGATGCGATGGCCCGGTCCATGTCCACCATCATGATGGTGTTCATGATCGTTCCGATTACAGCCCCCTTGCTCGGCCAGCTGGTCCTCCATATTGCCCCGTGGAAGGCGATATTTCTGGTGCTGTCCACAGCCGGTCTGGCGACATTTCTGTGGGTCATGACACGGCTTCCGGAGACTCTGCATCCGGACGACAAGACCCCGATCAGGGCCCGTTCCGTCGCCTCGGCTTGGCATGGAGTGATTTTTAACCGCAACAGTTTTGGCCATGTCATCGCCAGCGGCCTGATGATGGCACCGCTCTTCGCCTATATCGCGTCGGCCCAGCAGATATTTTTCGATATATTCGGTGCCGGTGACATCTTTGTCTATATTTTTGCCATGAGCGCGGGCGCGATGTCGGTCGCGAGTTTCACGAATTCGCGAATCGTCATGCGCTTTGGCGCGCGGCGGGTCTCCCAATCCGCGCTGATCTTCTTCATTCTGGTGTCGATCATCCACTTCGCTCTTGCCGAGGCCGGGTGGCTCAATCTCTGGTCCTTTACCGCCGTGCTGGTGCCCTCGATGGCGATGGTTGGCTTCACCGGAGCCAATTTCAGTTCGATCGCGATGCAGCCTTTCGGCAGGACCGCGGGTGTTGCTTCCTCGTTCCAGAATTTTGCCAGGTCCGGCCTGTCTTCCGTCATCGGCGCCGCCATCGGCCTGCAATTTGACGGCACGGTCCTGCCACTCGCCACCGGTTTCATGGTCTGTGGCATCGCGTCATTGGCGTTTATATTCTGGGCTGAAAAAGGAAAATTGTTCCGGCGTGTTCAGACTGGCGTAACCGCAAGTGATTTAGTGCCTCATTCCTGAATTACAAATCACCAGTACGGGAGCATGGCCATGTCGATTCTTACCCCCAGCAAAATAGCGGTGGCCCTGATCCCCGCTGCCATGTTCTTTGCCGCCCCTGCGCTGGCAGCGGATTCGATTCACGGAAACTGGATCACCCAGGACCGCGATGCCATCGTCAGGATTTCCAAATGCGGCGACACGGTTTGCGGCCGCATCTACAAATATCTGGTGACTCCGCCCAATGGTCCGGGCCAGAAGGATATCAACAATCCCGACAAGAAGCTGCGCAACCGGACCTTGCTCGGCATGGCGATATTGACCGGATTCAAGCCGGACGGAGATATCTGGCGCGGCAAGGTCTATGATCCGAAAACCGGCAAGAGCTATCGCTCGGAAGTCAGCCTGAATTCGGCCAACAGTCTCAAGATGAAGGGCTGCGTCGCGTTTCTCTGCCAGGGCCAGAACTGGACCCGGGCGAAGTAGAAGCGCGTCAGGCAATATTCCGTATCCCGGCGAAGGCCGGGGTCCATCTTCGAACATCTCCGGATTAATCAAGCGAATTGATGATCGCTGTCCGCGCCGTTTGCGCGTACTAAAGCATTGTCTGCAAGCCGAAGGGGCACGAGAGGCGCCCCCTTCAATCCGCGACCCTCGCCCCGCCGCGGCCCTCCAACCATCGATCCTCGGCCGGGACGTCTACCCAGTGGTGGCGCTCGCTTTCCCAGACACTGCGCGACGGTGCCGGCAGATCATCGCCCTCGAAACAGCCGGTCGCAATCCCGACACCGTCAGGGTGAAAAGGCGTCAGCCAGTAAACCGTGGTGCCGCAATCCGGGCAAAAGCGGTTCTCGAATGGCGAGCCGCTGGCCCCCGTTCTCAGATATTGGTTTGATTTCCCCGCAATGGTGCAGTCACCCTGCTTGAAATAGGCTCCAACGCCAAAGGGCGCTCCGGTCCGCTGCTGACAGCCACGACAATGACACATCACAATCGCATAAGGCTCGCCCGTCGTTGTGATGTGCAACTGGCCGCAATGGCAATGGGCAATCCTCTCGGTCACCATCCCTCCCTATTCCATCTCCGCAATCCACTGGCTGAGCAGCGCGACGCCCTCGTCGTGGACGATCGACCGCCCGACTTCCGGCATGCTGATGCCCGGATCGAGACTGTTCAGGCGATAGATCATGATGCTGCCCTGCGGATCACCGGGAGCAATATCGAAATCGTGGGTGCCGCTGCCCCGCCCCGCCGCGACCGGACGCTTGTTGATGCCGATGCGGACCGGCATGTCTTCCTCATAGGTCAGAAACAGGCCGGAGTTGCTCGCCGAGCCGCCTGCATTGTGACAATGGGCGCAATTGACATCGAGATAACCCCGCGCGCGGTCGTTCAGCGGCGCGCTGGCCTCGCCCCAGACCGGCACGCGATAATCTACCTCGGGATTCCGGTCGATCAGACCGAGCCGGGCAAAATCCGCAAGCTGCCCGTCGTGGGTCAGATTACGCGCCTTGGGTCCGATCGGCACCACCGCATCCGATAAGGCGTGGCATTCCTTGCACTGGTTCTTGTTGGGCACGGCATAGCTGATCGCGCGCTGCTTGCCCGACGGGTCGGTAAAGCTGACCGGAATCCGCGCCCCTGCAACCTTGAGCACCGCCTCGGTCTGCTCTTCGTTCCAGACATAGGGCAAGGCCAGCCAGCCATCGGCACGGTGCAGCAATACCCTTGTCTCGAGCAGACGCGGCTTGCCATCAATCTCGTAGCCGAAGCTCTTGATCAAAGCCGACCCAACCGGAAAATCGAGCATTCCGTCACCGTTCGCCTTCGCCTGCTGCCCTTCCGGGACATAGATGAACCGGTATTTCTCCGCATAATCGGTGAACAAAGGTGTGTTGAGCGAATAAGGCGTCACCCGCTCGTTCGGCTGCCATCCGGCGCCATCCCTGAAAAAGCGATAGTCCGCCAGGCTGCGCGGCAGACCGTCGGACAGGATCATCGCATCGGCGACACCGGCAGGTTCGCTGGCACCCGCCGACAAAGCCAGCACCGCCATCGCACAAGCAGATACCAGCAACCGCATTATCGGACCGCGGCTTCCATCGCCTCGGGCAGGACAACCGGTTTCAGCTGCCCTCCGTCAAATGGCTCGCTGGCGCCTGCGGACAGCGCTGGCTTTGCCTCCGTCAACGGCTGGCCCGGTGTGGTCAATCCCAGCGTCATGACCGGAACATCATCTCCGATCAGGATATTTTCGCCGGTACCATCTTCGATAATCGGTGGAATCGCGCCGCCAAAGGCCGCTTTCAACAGATCCCCTCCGGGAAAGGCCGGCTTGTAACCTGCCCGGCCATGCTGATTCTCGAACACCCGGACGCCAATCGGCTTCGGGTTATAGTTCGGATCATTCTGCCCCTTTGTGTAAGAGACGATCAGGATATTGCCGGTGCCATTTTCGGCGATTATATTGTCAAACACCTCGACCTCGTAATGGGACATCACCATGATCCCCATGCCGGTGGGCACGCTGGCGACAATATTGCCCTCGGGGGCAAAATTGGGAGTGTTGTTGTCGACCACGATATTGTCGAACACCCGGACATTGCGGCCGCCCTGTTTGGGGATATTGGGCAGATCGAACACCAGGATACCGCCGGTATTGTTGACCGCGATATTATTATAGACGTCGGCGCCGATGCTATTCTCGATCTCGATCCCGGCGACATTATATTTGGCCACGCTGTTGCGGACGATGATATTTTCCGACTGTCCGACATAGATTCCCGCGTCCGAAGAGCCGATGGTGGTGACGCTGTCGACCAGCACGTTGCTGCTCTCGACCGGATAGATCGCATAGGCACCATTTTCCGGATGCGGCCCGCGCGTCCATTCCACGCGAATTTTGTAATAGACAATATTGTCCGCGCCCTTCGACTTGATGCCGTCGCCCTTGCTGTCCTCGATCGCGAAATCGCGCAATATGACATTGTCGGAAGTGACCAGCAGGCCTTCGCCCGCGCCCAGCTGCCCGGCAAAATTGAGCACCGTCTGGTCCATACCGTCACCGCGGACGGTAACCCCGTCAACATCGAGCGAGAGGCCGTCGACCAGATCGAACCGGCCGGCCCCCAGTGCGACAACATCACCCGGTTCGGCTAGGATCAGGGCTTCCTGAAGCCGTTCCTGCGCATCTTCTCCGGGTGCGACGGCGATGGTTTTTGCGAGTGCCGGAGCGCTCAGGCAAAGCGCGGTGGCGACCAGTAAACTGCGTATCATATCTCTCTCCTCCAAGAACAGAGGATAATGCCGCAAAAAACGGTCGATGCCAATAGCATTGACATCAATGTCAGTAAATTTGGAAAAGCCCAGACTAGCCCTCGGCCAAAATCCATTCGATCGCCGCATCGGCATGGATTTCGGTGCTGTCATAGATCGGCAGGATATTCGCCTTGGTATCGACGATCAGGTCAAGCTCGGTGCAGCCGAGCACGACCGCCTCGATCTCCTGTTTGGCAATATTGGTAATATAGGTTTTCATCGTCCGTTCGGACTCGCGCTTGGCCTGACCGAACATCAGTTCCTCGTAGATGATCCGGTCAATCTCCTCGACCCGTTCTTCGTGGGGTGGAGACAATGTGATACCCTTGCCGACCAGCCGTTTCCGGTAAAAACCTTCGGTCATCACATTGCGGGTCCCGATCAGCGTCGCCGACTTGATGCCATCGGCCACCATCTTGTCGCCCACGCAATCAGCGATATGCAGGATCGGCACACCCACTTCCGGTTGTACCCGGTCATAGATCTTGTGCATCGCGTTGGAACAGATCAGCACGGCGGTCGCGCCGGCATTTTCCAGCCGTTTGGCCGCCCGGGTCATCAGTCCGGCGGCTGCATCCCAGTCATCATCCGATTGCAGGCGGGCGTAATCGCTGAAATTGACGCTCTCGATCAGCATATGCGGGCTGGAGAAACCACCCAGCCGGTTCTGCACGATTCGGTTGATCCGCGTATAATAGCTGGCGGTCGATACCCAGCTCATCCCGCCAATCAGGCCAATTTTCCGCATTGAAATTACATTCCCTGAAATATCCGAGGTCGGCGTCTAGAGCGCCTTGACTATTTCCTCGCACATTTTCTTCGCATCCGAAAGCAACATCATGGTCTGGTCCATATAAAAGACTTCATTGTCGACCCCGGCATAGCCGACGCCGCCCATCGACCGTTTGACAAAGAATATCGTCTTGGCTTTTTCGACATCGAACACCGGCATCCCGTAAATCGGCGATCCCTTGTCGGTTTTCGCCGCCGGATTGACCACGTCATTGGCCCCGATGATGAAGGCAACATCGGCCTGGGCAAATTCGCTGTTGATATCCTCCAGCTCGAAAACCTCGTCATAAGACACATTGGCTTCGGCGAGCAGGACATTCATATGGCCCGGCATACGACCGGCCACAGGGTGGATCGCATATTTGACGCTGACGCCTTGCTCTTTCAGCATATCGCCCATTTCGCGCAAGGCGTGCTGCGCCTGCGCCACGGCCATGCCATAGCCCGGAATGATGATCACGCTCTCGGCCTGTTTCATCATATAGGCAGCGTCCTCGGCCGAACCGCGTTTCCACGGACGGTCGATCTTGGCTGCGCCGTCGCTGCTCGCGGCTTCGGCACCAAAGCCGCCGGCAATCACACTGATGAAGCTGCGATTCATCGCCTTGCACATGATGTAGGACAGGATCGCACCGGACGAACCGACCAATGCGCCGGTGATGATCATCGCCGTGTTACCGAGCGTAAAGCCCATCGCCGCTGCCGCCCAGCCGGAATAGCTGTTCAGCATCGACACCACCACGGGCATATCCGCGCCGCCGATCGGGATGATCAGCAGGAAGCCGATCAGGAAGCTTAAACCGACAATAGTCCAGAATATAGCGCCCGTACCCACCGTCGGGGCAATCGCGAAATAGGCGGTCAGGCCGATGATAGCGCCCAATACGCCCAGATTGATGACATGGCGCAGCGGCAGCATGATCGGCGCGCCCGACATATTGCCGTTGAGTTTCAGGAAGGCGATAACCGAACCGGAGAAGGTAATCGCACCAATGGCAACGCCAAGGCCCAGTTCGACGCGGCTGACCGTCAATATTTCACCGGTCGCATCCAATATGCCAAAGGCACCGGGATTGAGATAGGCGGCGATTCCGACCAGTACGGCGGCCATACCCACCAGCGAGTGGAAAGCGGCAACCAGCTGCGGCATATCGGTCATCGCGATACGGCGTGCCGTGATAAAACCGATCGCGCCACCGATGGCGATAGCACCGGCAATTTCCGGCAGACTGGCGATGCTGTGGGTCCACAGGGTGGTCACCACAGCAATCAGCATGCCGAGCATGCCGAAACGGTTGCCGCGCCGGCTGGATTCCGGCGAAGACAGACCGCGCAAAGCGAGAATGAACAGGACGCCGGCGATCAGATAGGCGGCAGCAACCCAGGGGTTAACCGGCTCACCGGAGGCGGCAAGCGCAGGAGTGACGGGCAGAAGCAGTGCACCTGCGAAGGCAGGTGCCCATTTCCGGAACCGGCGTCCGGAGGTAATCGCACGAGAGGGGCGCCGGACTGAAGCCAACGCACGGTCAAAAGAAGCACCCATTATTTGCGCTCCTTCTTCTTGTACATCGCGAGCATCCGCTCGGTCACGGCAAAGCCGCCAAAAATATTCACGCTCGCCAGCACCACGCCGACCAGACCCAGCCATTTGGCGGTCTGCCCGCCATCAGCCTGCGATCCCGCCGCCGCCGCAATCAGCGCCCCGACAATGATCACCGAAGAAATCGCGTTGGTCACCGCCATCAACGGCGTGTGCAGGGCCGGGGTAACCGACCAGACGACATAATAGCCGACAAAACAGGCCATCACGAAAATTGATAAGATTGAGATAAAGTCCATAGCTAACCCCTATTTCGCCAGAAGGCGCTCGTTCACAACCTTGCCATCTTTGGTCAGGCGTATGCCAATTGTTACCTCATCGTCATCGGGCAGAACCGGCCTTTTGGCCTCTTCGTCCCAATAAGCGCTGAGAAAATTATAGAGATTGCGCGAGAACAAGGCCGAGCTGTCGGCCGCCATGCTCGACGGCATATTGTTCGCGCCGATGATCTTGACGCCATGCTTCTCGACAACCTTGCCGGCAACCGCGCCTTCGACATTGCCGCCCTGCTCTGCTGCCAGATCAACAATCACGCTACCGGTCCGCATTGTCTTGATCTGCGCGTCCGAAATCAGACGGGGCGCAGGCCGGCCGGGGATCAAGGCGGTGGTGATGACAATATCCTGCTTGGCAATATGGGCGGAGACCAGTTCGGCTTGCGCCTTCTGATATTCCTCGCTCATTTCGGTGGCATAGCCGCCGGTGCCTTCACCTTCGATGCCTTCGACGCTTTCCACGAAAATAGGTTTCGCGCCGAGCGATTGAATCTGTTCCTTGGTCGCAGCCCGCACGTCGGTCGCGCTGACCTGGGCGCCGAGACGTCTCGCGGTGGCGATCGCCTGCAGGCCGGCAACGCCAACCCCCATGATGAAGCAACGCGCGGCGGAAACCGTGCCGGCGGCGGTCATCATCATCGGAAAGACCCGGCCATAATGGGCCGCGGCCTCGAGGACAGATTTATAACCCGACAGATTGGACTGCGAGGAAAGGATATCCATCGATTGCGCGCGGGTGATCCGCGGCATGAATTCCATCGCCAGCGCATCAATGCCCAGCTTCGCATAAGCATCGACGCGCTTGCGCTCGCCGAAAGGGTTGAGACTGGCAACCAGCCACGCGCCTTTCTTGATGCCTTTTAACGAGACCGGGTCGGGACCCTGCACCGCCAGAACGATGTCGGCGTCTTTCAGAACGGCGGCGCGCGTTCCGATTGTCGCCCCCATATCCTGATAATCCTTGTCGGAAACCGACGCAGAAATACCCGCTCCCTTTTCCACGGTTATGGAAGCACCGAGCGCGATAAATTTCTTGACCGTTTCGGGCGACGCGCTGACACGCTTCTCGCCATCGGCGAGTTCCTTCAAAACCGCGATTTTCACAGTATATTCCAATCAGTTAGGATATGAGTATAACCACCAACGTCGCTACGATAACGGATCCGATTGTTCCGATTTTCAGCAGTGACAGGAAACGGTTGTAGGATTCCTCTGCTGCGCCAAAATTATTATTCGATGTCATGACTTCCCCATCTTTTCATTTACATTCAAAACTGGCGCGATGTGTAACCCCATATTAGCCGCTGCTCAAGTCTTACCCACCGTCATTTTGGATAGAAAATTTATCCGTCCTTTAATCGGCTCTTTACCGGTTGCCGCTATTGATATGCCTCATTTTGGGACAATCGGGATAAAAATGGCACAAAACGGCACAAAATTACTGCTGCTGATCGATGATGAGCCGGCGCAATGCCGGTTGATTTCCGCGCTGGCCTCACGGGCCGGTTTCCGGACGATCTATGCCCGCGATGCGGAAACCGCGATCGCGACGCTGGGCACGCAGGACGGGATGATGCTCGATGCGATCATTCTCGACCACTGGGTGCCGGGCTCCGAAGCCACCGAACTGATCGCCGAACTGAAATCCCGCCGCCCCGCCTTGCCTGTCCTGATGCTGACCGCAGTCGGCTCGATTTCCGAAGCCGTCGAGGCCGTGCGCGCAGGTGCCACCGACTATCTGATCAAGCCGGTCGCCCCGGAATTGATGCTCAAGGCGCTCGACGCCGCCGTTGAATCTTCCAGAGACGATGGCGAATTGCGACCGCTTACCGAGAAGATTTCGGTGCCGCTCGAATTTGAAGAAATAGTCGGGGCAACACCCGCGTTCCGCACCGCCCTGGCGATCGCCGCCAAGGCCGCCCGCGCCCGTGTCCCGGTGCTGATCGAAGGCGAAGGCGGGGTTGGCAAGGAAGTCATTGCCGACGCCATCCACGCCGCCAGCCCCCGCTCCAAACAACCGATGCTCAAGCTCAATTGCGGAGCGATCACCGGCAATCTGCTCGATTCGATCCTGTTCGGTCACGAAAAAGGTGCCTTCACCGGCGCGTTTGACCGCAAGATCGGACTGCTCCAGCAAGCCGAGGGCGGCACGATTTTCCTCGACGAGGTCGACCGGATCCCGCCGGAAACCCAGGTCCGCTTGCTGCGCTTCCTGAAACATTCCGATATTCAGCCTTTGGGCAGCCCGAACAGTTTCCAGCTCGACGTCAGAATCATCGCGGCTACCAATCGCAAGCTGCAACGGGAGGTCGAGAAAGACAATTTCCGCGAAGATCTCTATTATCAGATGAATGTCGTCCAGCTCACTATTCCGCCATTGCGCGATCGGACCGGCGATATTCCGGCACTGGCACGTCACTTCCTCGCCCGCCTCGCCCTGCAGCCGGGACTGCGCAGCCTTGGCATTACCGACGAAGCGCTGAACCTGTTGCGCAGCTATCGCTGGCCGGGCAACGTCCGGCAATTGCAAAGCGTGCTGTTCCGTGCCGCGGTCATGTGCGACCGCAATGCTCTGACCTGCGACGAATTTCCGCAGATCGCCTCCTTTGTCGCCGAAAGCGGGAATGACGGCTCGCACATGATCAGCAGCCCGGAAGGTATCGGCATCACCCTATATTGCGAAGATGGCAATTTGCGACCGCTGGAAGAAATAGAAGCCGACGTGATCCGGCTGGCCATCGGTCATTATCGCGGCCGGATGACCGAAGTTGCACGGCGACTGGGCATCGGACGCTCCACGCTCTATCGCAAGCTCGCCGATCTGGGCATCGATAACGCTGCGTAAATCCAGCATTTTTTTGTTGGATTCTATATTGCGCCCTGTTGGATTTGACATTTTCGGCCAATGGCAATTACGCGAAATCCAACATCGCCATTGATGTTTCCCATCGCGGGCCTTAAGTCTGCATGCATGAAAAACATGCTTCCAAATCTTCCAATCGGCGCAGCCCTGACGCTCGCCTTGCTCCTCTCTGCCTGCGGAAAACAGGAAGCGGTGGGCGATGTTCCATCCAGCGAAGAACTTGCAAAACAAGCGGATGCGGCGAGCGAGGCGATCCGCAACGAAGCGGCGAAGGGCGAGGGCACGGAAGCCGAGATCGACCTCACCAGCATGGAAAGCTATGCCAACGCTCTGCGTGGCTACACCATCATGGTGCCGAGCGGCTGGACTGTTGATCAGGCAGCGAGCGACGATAATGGCCGCGTATTTACCGAAACGGCGAGCGGCACCAAGCTGGCTGTCAGTTGGGTGGAAAACCGCGAAGATGCCGCCTGGAGCAAAGCGGTCCAGACCATCGAAGATGGCAATGACGCCATGGAAGGCGCACCGGTCGGCAAGAATGAATATCGCGCTTCGGGCCTATTGACCAACGGCCTGAAATCCAGCCAGCGTCTGCTCCGCAAGCCGGATGGCACGATGGTACAGGCGGAGATCACCTATGCTGCCGATCAACCCAAGTCGACGGACACGATGGCATCGACAATCCTCGACAGCTTGACGCTGAAATAGCAGCCTAGCGCCCGCACCTATCCAAAGTCTGAATTTGCCTAGCGGTTGAGCTTGGCACCCAGAAAACTCGGCATCGGGCCGTTCCAGCCGTCATCGGTACCGTCGTCACTGCTATCCTGAACCACTGGCGGCTTTTCTTCGCGGACCTTGGCAGCGCGGGCCGGCTTCTTTGGCGCGTCCTCCTGCCGTGACGGCTTTGGAGCCTCGTCTTGCTGCACCTTTTTCGGCCGGTCATCCTGCCGTGGTTTCTTGGGTGCATCATCACGCCGTGGCGCTTTTGATTTTTCCGAGGCAGGCTTGTCCGAAGCGGATTTCGCCGGAGCCTTGTCAGTCGGCATGTTGCCGCCCTTGCTGCCCTTGCGTTCTGTACGGATCGGAATGGTCATGCCGGTCAGCTTCTGGATGCTGTCGACATGTTCCGCATCGCTGCGGGTCACAAAAGTGATTGCAACGCCGGTCGCGCCAGCACGGCCGGTACGGCCGATCCGGTGGATATAATCATCGGGATGCCAAGGAATATCATAGTTGATGACATGGCTGACGCCCTTGATGTCCAGCCCGCGGGCGGCGACATCGGACGCGCACAAAATATTGATTTCACCGGACTTGAACCGGTCCAGCTCCGCGAGACGCGAGCTTTGGTCCATGTCGCCATGGATCTGCCCGGCATCAAAACCATCCTTGCGCAGGCTCTGGCAAAGGTCACGGACCTCGGTCTTCCGATTGCAGAAAATGATCGCGGTATCGACGCCTTCATGGTCCAATATGTCGACGATCAGCTTGCGCTTGGCCTTCGGGGCGACCTCCATCAGCGACTGATCGATCGAGGTATTGGCCGTAGCCGGCCGAGAGACCTCGATATATTTCGGATTGGTCAGAAACTGGTCCGACAGCCGCTTGATCGGTGGCGGCATGGTCGCCGAGAACAGCATTGTCTGGCGGGTTGCCGGCAGTTTCGAGCAGATCGATTCGATGTCGGGAATGAAGCCCATGTCGAGCATCCGGTCCGCTTCGTCGATGACCAGCAATTCGCAGCCCGACATCAATATCCGTCCACGATCGAACAGATCCATCAAACGGCCTGGTGTCGCGATCAATACGTCGACGCCTTTTTCCAGCGCCTTGATCTGGTCGCCCATGGAAACACCGCCGATAAGCAGCGCCATGCTGAGATTATGATTCTTGCCATATTTCTCGAAATTCTCGGCAACTTGTGCCGCCAGTTCGCGGGTCGGCTCAAGGATCAGCGACCGCGGCATCCGCGCTCGCGATCGGCCATGCGCCAGGATGTCAATCATCGGCAACACAAAACTCGCGGTCTTGCCTGTGCCGGTCTGGGCAATGCCGATGATATCTTTCATCATCAGTACGGGAGGGATGGCCTGCGCCTGAATCGGCGTCGGTTCGTCATAGCCAGCTTCGGCTACGGATTTCAGCAATTCTTCAGACAGGCCGAGATCGGCAAATTTCATAGTAGTTCCGGAAAAATATAGGATGCACCCTTGCATCCTGTCTTAGCCTTTCGGCCGTGCCGGGCAATGATGGCATATCCCGAATTTGTCAAGCTTTCTCGCTTGATCTAGCGTTGCGGAACAAGTTCGCGAAATCGTTCAATTTCACATTTGGCCCCGGTGCGCGAGTGCAGGATATCCCGCCGCGCACATATTTTTCCATCGCCCGACTTTTCCATGTAAAAACCGGAATAGAAACTGCGCGACGGACAATTCTCCTCGAGCTGCGCCCTGATCCGCTTGCGGTCCCGCGTCAGCAGGTCGAGATATTGATCCGCAAACATCTGCACGCCGAGGATATTGTCCATCGGCAGACATTTGCCAATTTTCTTTTCTTTGTAAGTCTGCTGCGGAGTCTGTTGTGAAAAATCGGCACTCGGCGCCAATGAACTGGGCCGCTGGCGCGGCACCCGGATGATCACCCGCTTTTCAATCCGGACCTGCGCATAAGCACGCGGTCGGGCTGGCACGTAGGTTCCAGCCGCGTCCCTGTCGGCAGACGAAATGTCCACCGATTGCATTCCCCGCACGTCTGGCACAGAGAGCAGCAATATCGCAAGAAGTGACAGACTCACCGAAATCCCTTAATTAACACTTGTCTTCGCTATATCAGCGGCGATTGAATATTGCATGAACTGGCAAATTGTCATCTATTGTGTCGCCTTGCGCCAATTTGCCTATTTCAATAGCCCCTGACGGGGCCTCGGATATCATAAGGCGAAATAGCAAGCTGACAATGCAGGAGCAAAAATATGCCAAAAACGGCACAATGGCAGGAGCAGATGCAGTCGGTTGTCGGCGCAAGGGGCTTCACATCTGCCAATGATGATATGGCACCCTGGCTCACCGACTGGCGCGGGCATTATACCGGAGCGGCTGTAGCTATGATCTCTCCTGCAACCACGCAGGAAACAGCAGACATATTGAAGATCGCGAATGAAAACGCGATATCTGTCGTTCCACAAGGCGGCAATAGTGGCATGGTCGGCGGCGCTACCCCCGATGCCAGCGGCCAGTCGATCCTCCTGTCGCTCCGCCGAATGAACCAAATTCGTGCCATAACACCCGAAGACCAGTTGGTGGTGTGCGAGGCTGGCGTGATTCTCCAGAATCTGCACGATGCCCTCGCAGCAGAAGGACAGAGATTCCCGTTAACCCTCGGCGGCAAAGGTTCCGCCACGGTCGGCGGACTGGTTTCCACGAATGCGGGCGGTACCCAGGTGTTGCGCCACGGAACGATGCGTGCGCTGGTGGCCGGGATTGAGGGCGTATTACCGGACGGCAGCATCTTCGACGGACTGGCAGCGCTCAAAAAGGACAACCGCGGCTATGATCTGAAACAATTATTCGTCGGCGGCGAGGGCACGTTGGGCGTGGTGACGGCCGCAACATTGAGAACCGTACCCGCTCTGGTCGATCGCTGCGTTGCCTGGGCCGCGGTCGGCAGCACAGATCAGGCCTATCAGCTATTCCGGTTTCTCAATAGCCGGGCGCCACAATCGCTGGAAGGCTTTGAAATCATTCCCGAGACCTGTCTGGCGTCGGTGCTGCGCCACATCCCGGGCACCCGCTCGCCACTGGCAGGCGCGCATCGCTGGCATATACTCGTCGAAATTGTCCGCGATCATCCGGAAGCACAAAATCCGGGCGCCGTGACCGAAGGCCTGCTGGCAACCGCAATGGAACGGGGTTTGATCGAAGATGCAACGCTGGCGACCAGCGAACGGCAGGCGGAGGATTTCTGGAAGATCCGGGATTCGATCTCCGAAGCCGAGCGCGCCAACGGTCCCGCCCTGCAGCATGACATAAGCGTTCCGGTACCCGGCATGGCCCGGTTTATCAACGAAGCATCACCGATCATCGAAGCGAAATTCCCGGGCACCGAGGTTCTCGCATTCGGCCATATGGGAGACGGCAACGTCCATTTTCACGTAAAAGCCCCACCGGGTGCACCATCACCAGACTGGGCGAGAGAATATGCCCGGAAGATAACACCGCTGGTCCATGACCTGGTCATCGCAGCGGGCGGGTCGATATCAGCAGAACATGGTATCGGACAGAGCAAGCGCACGGAACTGGAACGGCTGTCGTCCCATGCGCGCCTGTCTGTTTTGCGCGCAATTAAAACAGCGATCGATCCCAAGAACATTATGAACCCCGGCAAACTCGTTCCTCTTGCGTCGGACCAGTCAGGCTCTTAAAGCGCAAGATAACTATTCAGCCTTAACAGAAATTTTTCGGAGAATTTGACCATGGCGAGCACGTCGCAAGCGCAAGCACTACCAATGTTCTATAAAGACCTCGTCCCGCTCAATTCGAACGAGCATGCGAAATGGAAAGTCAAGGGACTCGACAACGCGTCCTTCATGCAGACACAGCATGCCATTCCGATTACCTCGGACGAATTCGTCAATGCCTCGCGCAGCTATCCAATCGTGTTCTCGATTGGTGAAAATAGCGTTCCCCTGATTCTCATGGGCCTGAACGAAGGCGTGAACACGTTTCTGGGCGACGATGGTAAATTCAGCGAACCTGCCTATGTTCCGGCCTATGTCCGCCGCTATCCTTTCCTGCTCGCAAAATTGCGCCCGGATGCTGAAGAGCTTTCGCTTTGCTTCGATCCGACAACCGATGCAATCGGTGATCATAAAGAAGGGGACGCCCTGTTCGACAAGGACCAGCCCAGCGAAACCACAAAAAATATCCTGAATTTCTGCGAGCAGTTTGAACAGGCTGGCCAACGGACCGGTCAATTTGTCCAGGAACTGGAAAAGATGGACCTGTTGATGGATGGCGAAGTATCCATTCAGCAAACAGGCGTTGAAAAGCCCTTTGTCTATCGCGGATTTAAAATGGTCAACGAAGAGAAGCTGCGTGATATGCGCGGCGATGAACTTCGCAAGATCAACCAGAACGGCATGTTGCCATTGATCTATGCTCACCTCTTCTCGCTGCAGTTGATGCGCGACGTTTTCGCGAGACAGGTTAGCGCCGGAAAAATGCCACAAGTGACAGAAGCGCCGACCGTTCAGGCCTAGCCGCCACGCGGGCACCAGCCGACTCCGGTTCGGTCGAACCGGGGCGGCAGGCGTTCAATAATATTCCGCTGATTGGGACTTGAAAGTCATCTCGATAGCGCCCACATAATATTTTGTATGGGTCTGCATCCCCCGATCGGATCCATGCAGGCATTTCTTTGAAATGCCACCTCCCTGAACCTTGGCCACCTCGCCCAACCGGCGAGGTGGTTTTTTATTGCAATTCTCTTATTCCGCCGCTTCCAGCAGATCGCGACCAGACATTTGGTCGGCCAGCATCATGCAACAATCGCGGACCAGTTCTGCCACCGTTTCCGCAACCGCAACCGGTTCGCGGAGGCTTTCATCGAGGTACAGGGATCGGTCCACTTCAAGCTGCAATGCATGAATATTGCGCTGGGGCTTGCCATGGCGTTCCAGGATATAACCGCCTGAATAGGGATGGTTTGTCTGAACATGATAGCCCTCCCCCCGGAAATGACCTGCCGTCAATTCAGCATAGCGTGGTTCACAACTGCGGCCGAATCGATCGCCGATAACAAAAGCAGTTTGGCGGCGATTCTCGTCAAACACCGACGGCATGCTGTGCAGGTCCAACAGTAGTGCGCAGCCAAAAGCGGATCGGATCTGCTCGAGAATATGCTCGACCATCAAATGATAAGGCTCGTGGTCCTGCTCTATCCGGTCGAGCACATGCTGATATTGCCACTTCTCCCGCCAGAGATTGCCCGCCCCGTGCAGACGCCGTGGCACAATGCCCAGGCCACCCCTTACCTTCCTGCTGATCCTGGGTGTTTGCGCCGGGTCCATCCCGGCAACCATATCCGGGTCGATTTCGGTGCGACTGCGATTAAGGTCAATCCACGCCCGCGGCTTTCGGGCAACGATCGCAGGAAATCCGGAAGCAATCGCCGATGCCGCGAGCCGATCGGCATAGCGATCTTCCAGTCGGAGCAGATGGGACGCAGAAACGTTCAGATTGTCGAGCAGCGCTGCCGGATATTCGCGACCGGCGTGAGGAACGCTGACCAGAACCGGGAATTTCAACGCTTCGACATTGGTCAGCGAAAAGGCCGACACTGAGGGCAAATATTGGTCAGGATCGACGTTAGTCATGTTCATTCCCTGAAAGGCTGGCACCGGCCCGCACAAAAATCATCGACCTCGGGAAAAAATTAACCGATTTGCACTTATATAGCGGCCTCGGCATAATCGCCGGTCTGAAATCAGACATATTCGGAAAGGCGCGACAAAATGATCAGGATTCTCCTCGCGGAAGATGAACAGGCGATGCGCGAGCATCTTACACGGGCTCTGGAGAAAGCCAACTATGAAGTTGTCGCTGTGGACCGCGGAACTGCGGCTGTTCCGTTGCTCGAATCGGAAAAATTCGACCTTCTTTTGACCGACATCGTGATGCCGGAAATGGATGGAATCGAATTGGCACAACATTGCGCCTCGGTCTGCCCGGAGACCCAGGTCATGTTCATTACCGGTTTTTCCGGCGTGACATTACGCGCGGGACAGTCGGTTCCGAAAGCAAAAATTTTGTCGAAACCCTTCCATTTGCGCGATCTGGTTCTCGAGGTTGACCGGCTGTTTGAACCGGACAGTATCAGCGACTTGAATTAAGCCTTGCGCCAGCCGAAGCGGCTGGCTAGACGGCCTCCAGCGTGGGCGTATAGCTCAGTGGTAGAGCACTTCGTTGACATCGAAGGGGTCGGGAGTTCAACTCTCTCTACGCCCACCATTTTCCGGAATATTTATTCGTCAGGCGGCAAGTGCTGTCGCGGTGCCCGTGTCCTGGCTCGGCGGATGGCCATACCAGCTCGTATAAGCGCGCGTGAAAGCGCTCAATTCACTATAACCCAGTTTCGCAGCTATTTCGGACAGGTTTCGTGTGCCTTCGAGAAAATAGAGATGACAGGTATCCCGCCTGACCTTCTCCAGCAGCTGACGATAGGATATGCCTTCCGCCACCAATTTTCGGCGCAATGTCCGTTCTGCCATACCAAATGTTACGGCAGCAGCGTCGAGACTGAGCCCCGATTTGTCTAGGAGATACAATAGATATTGGTAGGTCAGCTTCGCGAGATTCTCCCGTTCGAATCTGCCTCGTGCGAAAATGGCCTTCTGGCTCCCGGCAGCGGAAACTATCGCTGGATTGTAATGCGGCAATGATTTGGTCATCGCCGATCGATGATATTCGAGATAAGTGGACGGTCGATTGAAATGGCAGGGAATGGGCTCAGGCTTCGAATCGCCTTCCCCGAACCCCCCGAACCCTTCGGGTCGAGGGTGCGCGAAATGCACAGCTTTCACTGTATGGAAGCGACGCTCGGCCAGCGCTTCACCACAATGATAGATCAGTGCAAAGACGACATGGACAAGGTCGGACGAGACCAGCCTGTCATCATTCCAGACAAGACGGTCACCGGAAGAGAGCGGCATGAGCTTTACGATCGGCTGCTCACCGCCCAATCCCTGCTCTGTTACAAGCTGGATCAGCGCCTCGCCAAAATTGGGCTGGAAAAAGGCCGTGAATCCCGGGTCGGAAAACCCTTGCGGCACCAGCTGCTGGCCGATCGCCGAATGGATGTCTGTACAGTTGAGCTCTTCCCGCGTCGCCGCGCAAAGTCTGGCAATCGAATCATCTCTCAGTTGATAGCCGGGGTCTCGCAACTCCGCTTCAGAACATTGCAGCGCATTCAAAAGCTGGGGCTTGCGCGCTTGGAGAGCATGGCAGCTGAGATAGGCGCGATATAGAAACTGGGCAGAGATCGTCGAACTTGTGGATGCTGGATATACCATGTTGCCAAGCTAGAGCGGAGAATAGAATATTCTCAACCGGCTTTCGACAAAGATGTAAAATTAGCGACGAAGATGTAAAATCAAGATCAATATATGAGCGAAAACAGCATGTTCAGTAACGGATGACCGAGGCTCCCCAGGTAAATCCGCCACCCATAGCCTCCAGAACCAGCAGATCTCCGGCCTTGATTCTACCATCACGGACAGCGGTATCAAGAGCCAGAGGGACCGATGCAGCCGAAGTATTGGCATGCATATCGACGGTCTTGATTACTTTTTCGGGAGGGAGATTCAGCTTTTTGGCGGTGGCGTCCAATATACGGGCATTGGCCTGATGCGGGACCACCCAGTCGACATTGTCGATCGATTCACCCGCTTCTTCCAGAACTTCTTTCAGGACGGACGCCAGATTGACAACGGCATGGCGAAAAACCTCGCGCCCCTTCATCCGCAGCTTGCCAACCGTTCCGGTCGTTCCGGCTCCGCCATCAACATATAATAGCTGATTGTGCGCGCCATCGGCGTGCAGGCGCGTGGCAAGAATACCTCTTTCACCCTGTTCGGCCGCAAGCACAACCGCACCCGCACCATCTCCGAAGAGCACACAGGTACCGCGATCTTCCCAATCAAGTATGCGGCTGAATGTTTCTGCGCCGATCACCAGCGCGTTTTTCGCGCTGCCAACCCGGATCATGCTGTCCGCTACCGAAAGCGCGTACAGGAAGCCCGAACAGACCGCAGCCACATCGAAAGCCACGCAGCCGTTGCAGTCCAGCGCGTCCTGAACGATCGTCGCGGTTGCGGGAAATGTCTGGTCGGGTGTTGCCGTTGCAACGATGATCAAATCGATGTCGGAGCCGGACAAGCCTGCGGCCTCCATGGCCTTTTGGCCCGCTTCGATGGCCAGACTGGACGTCGTCTCGTCATCCTCGGCAATATGGCGGAACCGGATACCGGTACGCTCTACAATCCATTCATCGGTTGTATCCACCCGCTGCGCGAGATCGGCGTTGGAAACGCGGGTTCGCGGCAAAGCCGAACCTGTTCCCTTGATCACCGAACGCATGGCGACAGCACTCATTTCGTCACCTCAGTCACCGGAGCTGCTTCACTGATTTTAGTCAGATCTTCGCTAATGCGTTCCAATATACTATCCTCCACGAGACGAGCGGCAACTTCGACCGCATTGGCCACGCCTTTTGCATCTGCACTGCCGTGGCTTTTCACGACCACGCCGTTCAGACCAAGAAATACCGCCCCGTTATGATTGTTGGGATCCAGTTGGTCACGCAGCATCTCGGTTGCCGGCCGCGATATCAGGAAGCCGATTTTGGAACGGAGGCTACTGAGAAAACTTTGCTTGAGCAGATCGGTGACAAACCGCGCCGTGCCTTCCAGCGCCTTGAGGGCCACGTTGCCGGAGAACCCGTCGGTCACAATCACATCCACCTCTCCGGTCGATATCTTGTCCGCCTCGGTAAATCCGAGAAATTGCATATGCAGGCCAGCGGCGCCTTTCAGCGTCGCCGCAGCTTCCTGTATCGTACCCGTACCCTTTGCTTCCTCGGTACCGATATTCAGCAGCTTCACCTTGGGCCGGTCAAAGCCGTGCATGATCCGGCTATAGGCAGCGCCCATCACCGCGAATTGCACGAGATTCCGGCTGTTGCATTCGGTATTGGCGCCGAGATCGAGCATGACGACATCGGTCTCTTTCATCGTCGGCAGCAGCGCCGACAACGCGGGACGGTCAATGCCCGGCATCGTCCGCAGCGCCAGCTTGGCGATGGCCATGAGCGCACCGGTATTGCCGGCACTGACCGCAGCGCTAACCTCGCCGGTCTTCACGGCATTGACGGCCATGCCCATGGATGTAGTCTTGGAATTGCGCAGCGCCTGGCCCGGCTTGTCGTCGCCGGACACAACGTCCGGTGCATGTAATATATCGGATGCCGCGCTGAGATTGGGATGATCCTTCAGCGCTTCTCTGATCTGCGCTTCGTCGCCGACGAAAAGGAACTGAAAACCTGCATGGCGGTGCCGCGCGAGCGCAGCGCCTGCAACCATGACGCGCGGGCCTTCATCTCCGCCCATCGCATCAATCGCGATTCGCGGCCTCATTCCCACCAGTTATTCCCCTTGATTGCGCGTCAGAAGTCGAGAGACTAGCTGATTAAAGATCAGCGGCCAAGACTTCACGGCCATTATAATGGCCGCAGCTTCCGCACATATGGTGCGGGCGCTTCAATTCACCGCAGTTCGGACATTCCTGATATGCTTCGACTTTCAAAGCATCATGAGACCGGCGCATACCGCGCTTCGACGGTGTAGTTTTTCTTTTTGGTACAGCCATTGCTAAGCCTGTTCTTTAAATTTAATATCAAATGCCTGCATCCAAGCCAAACAATCCAGTCTCCGTATTTTTGGAGAATCACCTGGTTGGGGTTCAGCAGATTGCACGCGAAGTGGCGCGTATAATGAAATTCCTGTGCGTTGCAAGCATTGTGCTTCTATAGACGGTCTATAAATTGCACATAATTGGGGGACAAGATGATTTTACCGATAACATTGACGATAGCAGGCGCAGCAGCGCTGATAAATATCTGGCTGATGATCCGCGTGGGACAGGTCAGGGGCAGCGAGAAGGTCAGCATAGGCGACGGCGGCAATGAGAAAGTCATCCGCCGCATGCGCGCGCACAGCAATTATATCGAAAGCGCGCCGTTTGTCGTGCTGCTGGTTGCGGCGATTGAACTGGCCAGCGCGACCTCTCCCACCTGGCTCTGGATCGTAAGCGGCCTCTATCTGCTCGGCCGCGTCGCGCATGGCGTCGGTATGGACGATGGAAAATTCGGCAAAGGCCGGATGATCGGCACGCTGATTACCATGCTGACATTATTGGGCCTCGGCATTTATGCGATCACGATTCCTTATCTGGGGGCATAACGGGCTTGGATGGGAACAGGGTACCAAAAGAAGGCCCAACCAGCATCCTGTTAATTGAAAACCGTGTCTGATTTCACCAGATTAGAAATTGCTGTTCTCCGGTCCATTTTTGTTGAGGCACCTCAATATGCAGATGGTCTGGCGGCGCAGCTTGCGGGCGCTTCGGTTGCAGAACGTGAAAACACGGGCGGCGGATTTTTTACAACGATTTCCGTCGCTACTGCAATTCCGCGAGTATCAAGTCCTCGCGTGCTGGGTCGCGAAACATATGCAAGCGTAGAAGGCTTGGCTGACGGCATGGGTTTTGTCTTATTCATGGAAGACGGATATTTGAATCTGCTGGAAGGCTATGCCTTCGGGTATGAAAACACGGCTTTATTGGACCTGACATCAGTCAAGTTTGCCTTATCCCACTCGCCAAATGACTAGGATATCGCGCCATTTTTCAGAACGAACCGGTGTTAAGCCCCTAATGCGCAGCCAGCACGTCATCCGCGACAAATGCATTGGTCTTGCGTTCATAGCCGAACTGACTGGTCGGACCGTGACCGGGAATGAAGGTCACATCATCACCCAGAGGCCAGAGTTTCTGGGTGATCGCATCAATCAGGTCCTGATGGTTGCCGCGCGGAAAATCCGTGCGACCGATCGACCCCTGGAATATGACATCGCCGACCACCGCCAGCTTTGACGGCTGATGGTAGAAAATCACATGGCCCGGCGTGTGGCCGGGGCAATGGATCACGTCGAGCACCAGATCGCCGACGGTCACCTGGTCACCGTCTTCCAGCCAGCGATCCGGCACAAAGCTCTTCGCTTCCATGCCATAGCGCGCGCCATCGCCGTCAAGCTGGTCGATCCAGAACAGATCGTCCTTGTGAGGCCCTTCAATCGGTATGCCCAGTTCTTCGGCGAGCATCCCCGCCTGCCCGCAATGATCGAGGTGGCCATGGGTGATGATGATCTTCTCCAGATCCACGCCATGCTCTTCAACCGCTGCCTTCAGCCGGTTCAGATCGCCTCCGGGGTCGCTCAACGCGGCCTTGTTGGTCTTGGTGCACCACAGGAGCGTGCAATTTTGCTGGAGCGGAGTGACCGGAATAATCACGGCCTTTAAGGGTGCATCTGTCATGTCAGACTATTTGGCGGCGCTATGCGCAAGTTGCAAGGCCCCAAAATGGAGAGGCGCTACAGCCGCCGTCCGGTCCAGACGACTTTACCGATGATGTTCACGCTTTCCGGGCTGACATCGTCCCAGTCGGGATATTGCGGATTGTCGCTGCGGATCGACAATTTTCCGGAGGGCCCCATGGCCACGCGCTTGACCAGAAGCACATCATCCATGCGCAGCACATATATGCCATCGCGCAAGGGCCGGGAAGCAGCGCTATGGTCGACCATGATGTCATCGCCATCGCCCAGGGTCGGGTCCATGGAATCGCCATCCACAGCAATCAGCGAAAGACTGGCCGGATCGATGCCAAGCCGCCTCAGCCATTTGGGACCAAAGCCCATGGATTCGGCATATTCGTCATCCGCCAGGGATCCCGGACCGGCCGAAGCACCAACCTGCAATTGCTTGATCCGGAGCAGGCCATCGGATCCGGCGGGGCGGGAACGTCGGGATTCGCGAATCGCAGGTGCACCAAGGAAATGCTCCTCCACTCCATAAAATTCCGCCAGCCGCCGGCGATCCTCCTCATCCAGTTTTCTTGGCGAACCACGACGAATATATTGCTGGATATAGGCAGCATTTTTGCCGAGCATTTTCGAGATCGCAGCAAAATCATGTCCGTTTTCACGGATCAGTTCTTCCAGATTGGCGCGCGGATCATCGGTCACAATAGCAGCATCATATCCACGCTGACCGGAATTGGCAATAGGATTTTTCCTAGACATGTAGGAAATCACATTTCAAATAGGAATTTCCCTATTCATTGAGTCGCCGAACCGAGCGACGGGCAGCGAGAAGGAGATTATGGTGTCATTGTTGCGAAAAATTGAGATATTCCTGCGTGAAACGGACATGGCCTGGACACGGTTCGGACGACTGTCCGTGTCCGATCCGCGCTTTGTCCAGGATCTGCGCAACGGGAGAGAGCCTGGAAAGAGCGTGTCCGAACGCGTAGAATATTTCATGAATCGATGGCGGACAGATCATGACGGGTGACGGGACTCGTCCCGGGGCCCGGCAACGAGACCCCGGTTCGTCGATCGCCGACCAGATCCGGGTGCTGGCCGGCGGCCGGGTCCGCGTCATTTTAGCACGCGAACGCCCCTGGGCGAGCATCACCTTCACCGGAACGCGGCATAGTTTCGTGGTCGAGCGGACGGATGCAACCACCCCGGACGATATGGAAAATCTCGCCAGGGCGCTGCCGGAACATGAATTTGCAATGCGGGCCTATTTCCTCGCAGATATATTGGTGACGAACAGATCGGATTGTCGATTGCTCGTCGAAGCCCTCTCGATCATTGATCCTGTCACAAGCTGCCGGGACTAGCGTCTGGTTAGCGCTGGACCGTCATTCTTTCCAGCGTACCGAGCGCGGCCTTCAACGCCGCATCCATATCGGCCTGACGATTGTCCTGAGCAACAGGTTCATCGGATTCGACCGACCGCAGCGGGGGCATGGCAAGCGGAGCGGGAGCCTGGGGAACTTCGGCCAGCGTAACCGTCTTTTCCACCGTCGGAGCCGGTTCAGCAACCGGTGGAGGTGGTGCAATCTGTTCACGCGTTTCCAGCGCTTCCAGACGGCGGAGCCCCGCCTCCAGGCGGTCGGCAAGCTGGGCAAGGGACAGCGTGGTCAGGTCTTCGCGGGGAGCAGAAGGCTTCTCTTGTGGAGAAACATCTCCCGGCTGATCGACCGTCCTTTCCTTTTCGGACGGCGAATCCAGCATCTTCTCGGCTACTAAGGGAGCGCCCGACGAAATCGACGGTGCGGATTTTTCGACCGGTTCTGCCAGATCCTGCTCGACCTCTGGTTCATCGAATTTTTTGATTTTCCCGGCAAGCGGAGCGCCCAGATCAGAGGATGCAAAAATCGGATGGCGCGCGGGCGCATCCGGATGACGATCCGCTGATCTGATATCCGGCAAATCCCTCAGATCGGTGACCTGGCCAGCGACCTTTTTCGGCTTTTTCAAGAATTTTGTCAGTGATTTTGCCGACAGGTTCCATTTCGGCGCGGTAAAGCGTGATTTACCTCCCCGCCCGTCATCGATCGCATCCGTCGTCAGGTTTTTGCGAATTGCCAAGCTCATATCGGAGCCTCCTCCAAGAAATTTCGGTTTATGATTCAAGAATAGATAGATTGCCGACGTGGAGATCATCCCCGCCATAACCGCAATCAGACCGCGTGCTGTATTCCCCAGCGGCGGCGCCGCAGCCGGAATGATTTCGGACAATCCGGTCACTCCGATGATATTTTCAAGATAGACATGGGGCAAGGTGGCAATCACCAGCGCCGCTGCAATCCCGCCGGCAACAGCCATTACAGGCTGTTTAAACCGATCCATATCCTGTTCTGTCTGGTCCACGTAATTCTCCACCATTTCAGGCCGCACGCCCGTAGGATTTACGCGCGATCAACCTTTGGTAAACAGGAGTGTAACGCAAAATGTTTGACGACCAGTTACGATCCGCTTCAACAAATTTCCGCGCCGTTTCAATGGTTTGAGGCCAAGACTCGCTGCAATCCAGCAAACTGGCCAGTTTTTTCGCGATTTTTTCCGGATCACCGGCAGGAAAAAGAGTGCCTGTCACACCGTCTGTAATCAGTTCCCGGTGACCGCCAACGTCTGAGGCTGCCACCAGACGACCCTGTGCCATCGCCTCGAGCGGTTTCAGGGGGGTCACCAGATCGGTGAGTCGCATCGGCTTGCGCGGATAGACCATGATGTCCATCAGACCATAATAGCGCTCCACTTCGGCATGTAGCACACGGCCGGCAAAGGTCACGGCAGAACCGGCCCCCAATCGATCCACCTGCGCCTTCAGCGCATTCTCCATCGGACCGCCGCCGACGAGCAGCAGATGCACGTCCGGATGGACACGCTGCAGCATCGGCAGGGCTGCGATCAGATCGTCGAGCCCCTCATAATCATAAAAGCTGCCGATGAATCCCAAAACCCGCTTCCCGGCCAGACCCAGTTCGGCCAGAAATTTCTCGTCGCGCGCCGGTGGCTTGCCGAACAGTTCGAGATCGACTCCATTGGGCGAGATAGTTATTTTCTCCGACTTCACGCCGCGGCCCATCAGATCGGACCGTAGACCTTCGCAGATAACCGCGACCGCGTCGGCGCCGTTGATCACATGATTTTCGAGCTGCCGGGTCAACCAGTAGCGGGGACTGTTTTCCCTGCCCGTCCCATTGGCCACCGCGGCATCTTCCCAAAAAGCCCGTATTTCATAAACCAAGGGCAAACCTGATTTTTCAGCTGCCCGCAAGGCTGCCAATCCGTTGAGTGCCGGCGAATGGGCGTGCAATATATCCGGCTGCCATTCGTGTATGACTTGGTCGATCCGCTCTGCCAGCACCGCGACTTCCCGCCATTCACGTACCGGCGATGGCCCCTGCACCTGAGCCAGGGTACGGAAGAACTGGAGATCATCGACCTCTTCCAACGGCTGCTTCGCGACATAGCCGTGCTGATTCTGGCGCACACCGGTGACTCCGGCGACGGTCAGACCGGCAGCAATTTGCGCCTTCATGATCGCACGGGTGCGGAAACAATATCCGCTGTGCAGGGGCAGGCTGTGATCAAGGATGTGGAGAATACGCGTCATGACCCGGATCCTTGCCAAAAAAGGATTAACGTCCCGTCAACCCAATGTCTGTATCGCGCCGATATGGAAGAGCGTGATATCACCGCTCGTGTCGGGATGAATTGGGCAGATGATAGACAATTTCTCTATCGCTTTGACGCATGGCTTGCTGCTGATCGCAGCTTGGCGGCTGATCCATCGCGACGATCTTGATGCCGAAGACCCTCCGGAACGCGACAAGGAACCTGCGGGTTTTCTGAAACGACCGGCCAGCAACGGATCACGCCCCGATGCGTGATCTCATCTTCGTCGGATATCTCGTGGCTTTGCTGTTCATCGCCTTCAAACGACCATTTCTGTTTACGCTGATCTATGCCTATGTCGATATCGTGGCACCACAGCGGCTGAGTTATTTCATGCTCAACTCGATACCGTTGTCACTGATCGTTTTCGCCCTCGCCTTCCTTGGCTATATGCTCGCAGACAATAAACAGGACAGCCGCTTTTCCCTGCGTCAGGCGATGATGATCCTGTTGCTCGTCTATTGCGGATATACGACAATCCAGGCGGCAGTTCCCGATGCCGCGCTGGAGAAATGGGACTGGGTCTGGAAAGCGCTGGTCTTCGCAATATTCCTGCCGTTCACACTCAGAACCAAATTGCGGCTGGAAGCGCTGGCACTGTTCATGGTCTTGTGTGCGGGTACCTTGATCATCACCGGCGGGATCAAGACATTGGCCTCCGGTGGCGGCTATGGTGTTCTGGTGTTGCTGGTTGACAATAATAGCGGTCTCTACGAAGGATCGATCATCTCGACCGTCGCCATCTGCATCATACCGCTGATCCTCTGGCTCGCCAGTTACGGAACGATTTTCCCGCCCGACTGGAGAGTGAAAATTTTCGCTTATTGCCTGATTTTCGCCGCCTTGCTGATCCCCATTGGCACACAGGCGCGCACCGGTCTGGTATGCATCGGCGTTTTGGCAGTGCTGCAATTGCGCTTTGCCCGCCACCGCTTGATCTACGGTGGGCTTGCAATGGCGCTAGGTCTCCTTGCGATTCCATTTTTGCCGCAAAGTTTCACCGAACGTATGGCGACGATTGAAAATTATGAAGCAGACCAGTCCGCGTCGACCCGGCTCGCGGTCTGGCGGTGGACGATCGATTATGCAAACCAGCATCCGCTCGGAGGGGGTTTTGATGTCTATCGGATCAACAAGCTGACCTATGAATTGTCGGAAGTGGATGTCGAGCAATATGAGCAATGGGGCATTGACCCGGACGACGTCGACGCCCGGCTTGTCGAAGACGAATCGCGCGCGTTCCACAGTAGCTATTTTGAAATGCTGGGCGAACAGGGCTATCCGGGGCTGATTCTGTGGCTGCTCATTCATGTCGGCGGCATATGGCGCATGGAGTTGCTGCGACGAAAATATGCGAAATCCGACAAGGACGGCGAACAATGGGTGGCTCCCCTCGCCATTGCCCTGCAGCACGGGCACATCATTTTCCTCGTCGGCGCATTATTTGTCGGCATCGCCTACCAGCCATTCATCTATATGCTGGTGGCGCTGCAGATCGGTCTCGATACATATATGGCTCGCCGGTCGGCAGAAGCAAAGTGGCAGCCGATTGCCAACCAGCTGACCGGGACGGCGAAGCCGACGCCATTGCCGCAATCGGGCAGATCGTTCACAAATTAAATGGCGCTGGTGATGGTCTCCGGTAGAAGCGACAAATGATGCTAACTGTTTCTGTCGCCGTCGAACGATGGCCCGTCGCCGGCTATTTCATCATAAGCCGCGGCGCAAAGAGCCACGTCGATGTCCTGCTGTGTAAAGTTTCGGACGGCACGCATATAGGTACGGCAGAGGCAACACCGATTTATTACGAGGGCGAAAGCGCCGAAAGCTGCGCAGAAGAGATCACGCGATTTGTCGCCAGCTATCCCAAACTGGACCGCGCGGTCCTGCTGCAGAACATGCCCCGTGGTGCCGCCCGCAATGCCCTCGATTGCGCGCTCTGGGATCTGGAGTGCCGACAGAGGAACATTTCTCTGGCGCAATTGGCAGGCCTGCCCGAACCGGCACCGTTGATCTCGGCCTATACCATATCGCTAGGTGAGCCGGAGACCATGGAGGCCCAGGCCCGTCAGGCCTCTGTTAACGGCCAGAGACTGCTGAAACTGAAACTGTCGGGCAAGGACGACCTCGAACGGGTTGCCGCCGTCCACCGCGGTGCGCCCGATGCCCGCCTGATCGTCGATGCCAACGAAAGCTGGAACGATCTCGACATTGCCGCAGAAGCCGCTCGGCTGGCGCAATATTCCGTCGAACTGATCGAGCAGCCGGTCAGCGCCGGACGCGAGCACCTGCTTGGCGGGATGCAGTCTCCGGTTCCGCTATGCGCCGATGAAAGCTGCCACACCAGCGCGGATATCGAACGGATTGCGCCATTTTACGATGTGGTGAATATCAAACTAGACAAGGCTGGCGGTCTTACCGAAGCAATAGCCATGGCCCATGCAGCACAGGCCATGGGGATGAAAATCATGGTCGGCTGCATGCTCTCGACATCGCTGGCGATCCGGCCGGCCTTCGCTCTCGCGCAACTCGCCCATTGGGTCGACCTCGACGGGCCCCTGCTGCTCGCAAGGGACCGCGTCGACGCCTTTCAGTTCGAATTCGGCAGAATATTGCCCTCGGACAGCCCGAGCTAGATTCCGTCCAGATATTCGATCACCGGAGCGGCTGCCATACATGGCGCCAGCTTCGGACCGCTCGCCCGGAAATGATCCGACTTGCCGTGCGCATCCAGCGCAGCCTGATCGACATAGCGCTCGAGCACTTTATACTGCTGCGGATTGTCCTTGCACTGAAACACCGCATAAAATTCGTTACCCGGCTCATTAGCGCTAACAGCCGCCATCAGCTCGGAAAATGCTGCTTCAAAATCGGCATTCTTGCCTTCGGCCACCGTTAATGTTGCGACGACGCCTACTGCTGCCATGATAGTCTCTCCTAATGAAAAAGGGCCGGCGATTTCCCGCCAGCCCTTAAAATCTTGATTTCTAGAAAATTTCGAACAATCCGGCTGCACCCTGTCCGCCGCCGATGCACATGGTGACCACGGCATATTTCGCGCCGCGCCGCTTGCCTTCGATCAGTGCATGGCCGGTGCAACGGGCTCCGGTCATACCATAAGGGTGACCGATCGAGATCGAGCCGCCGTTGACGTTGAGAAGCTCGCCAGGAATGCCCAGCTTCTGCTGGCAATAAAGTACCTGCACGGCGAAAGCTTCGTTGAGCTCCCACAAACCGATATCATCCATTTTCAGGTTAAAGCGCTCGAGCAATTTGGGGATCGCAAAAACCGGACCAATGCCCATTTCATCGGGTTTGGTACCAGCAACTGCCATGCCGACATAGCGACCGAGCGGGTTCAGTCCTGCTTTCTCTGCCGCCTTTGCTTCCATTATGACGCTTGCGGAGGAACCGTCGGAAAGCTGCGATGCGTTACCCGCGGTCACGATCTTGTCCGGTCCCAATACGGGCTTCAGCGACTGAAGGCCTTCAAGTGTCGTCGACGGGCGGTTGCCTTCATCCTTGCTGATGGTGACTTCGACATGGGAAATTTCTTTCGTTTCCTTGTCCTGCACGCCCATGCTAGTCGTCACTTCAACGATTTCAGCGTCAAAATAGCCTGCGTCTTGTGCGGCCGCCGTACGCATTTGCGATTGCAGAGCATATTCGTCACATTCTTCGCGGCCAATACCGTAACGCTCGGCGACGACTTCAGCAGTCTGAAGCATCGGCATGTAGATATCGTCGTGCATTTTCATCAGTTCACGATCCGGCTGCACCCGCATTTCCGGTGTCTGCACGGTCGAGATCGAATCCTGTCCGCCGCCGACAACCACATCCATCATGTCCAGGGTCACCTGCTTGGATGCCGTCGCGATGGCCATCAGACCAGAGGAACATTGACGGTCGATCGTCATGCCGGGCACTTCGATCGGAAAGCCTGCACGCAGCGCTACTTGCCGGGCAAGATTGCCGCCCTGTGATCCCTGCTGCAACGCGCTGCCCCAGACGACATCGTCAATAGTGGCCGGGTCAATGCCCGCTCTTTCGATCGCGGCTTTGGCAGAGAAATGTCCAAGTGTAGCACCGGTCGTCGTGTTGAAGGCGCCTTTATAGGCACGACCTATGGGTGTGCGGGCGGTGGAAACGATGACTGCGTCACGCATGATGAAATTCCTTATGGTTGATATCGGAGTCGATTTTGATGCCTATTGTCCCTATTAATTGCCCAATTAACAAGGGATTTTTTCAAGTTGGCGCTGCCGTTACGGAACGCTAGTCCTTGGTTGGCGGCAGCACAAATCCACCTTCGGGATATGGCATGATCATTTCGCCATTCGGGGCGGAGGTGAAGGTCGTTTGCGTCGGATAGGCAAATTCCAGACCTTCTTCATTGAATTTCTGCAAAATCGCCAGCCCGATCGTATGGCGTCCTTCGTAGACCACGTCATAGTCGCTGCTCATGATATCGAAATCGAGTTCGAAGTTGATCGAGCTATCGCCGAAACCGACAAAGCCGGATCGAACAAAGACCGCTTCATTTTCTTCCACGATTTTTTTGAGAAGCGCTGGAATCCGGCGGGCCTCGTCAGGATTGGTCTGGTAAATCACACCAATGCCAAAGCGCGTCCGCCGTCTCGCCAGGCGAGTCATATTGACAATTTCCTTGTCGAGCAAATTGGTGTTGGAAATGATGATTTCTTCACCGGTAGTGGCTCTCAACCGGGTGCTTTTCAGGCCAATTTTCTCGATTGTTCCGATGGTGTTGTCATAAGTGATTGTCTCTCCCCGACGGAACGGCTTGTCGAAAATGATCGACAGCGCCGCGAACAGATCGGAAAAAATGCCCTGGGCGGCTAGACCGATGGCGATGCCGCCCACCCCGAGACCCGCAATCAGGCCGGTGACATTGACACCCAGATTGTCGAGGATCATGATCGCCGCGATTGCAAAGAGCACGAAGGTCACCAGCAATCGAATCAAGGTCATCGCATTTTCCAGGGTTTCGTGCTGGTCTGGATCCTGCGAGGTTTTGCGGACAATGAGTCCAAGAATGATTTCCCGAAGCCAGATAGCGACCTGGACCACCACCGATATCGTGAACAGGACATGCACTATGCGATCGAAGCTGGACGGGGCGCTGGCGAAGCTCACGACAAGTTCGGCCGACACCATCAGCATGAAAAACTTGCTGGTACGCGAGATCGCCGTTCCGATGATCGTGCGATAGCCGGTCAGGCCCTGATTGTTGCGGACATAGCGGGCAGCGAGACGCTTGACTGCACCGAGCGCAAAGAAAATTGCGGTACCAATGACAACCGCGATGATCAATTCCACATAATGGTTAGTTAGCCAGCTGGCTCCGTCCACGGTCATCCGCTGGATGGATGCCCCGAGATCCGGCGCGGTAGGTAAAAGGGCGGCTTCAGCTGTTTTTATCATAAGCTTTCAGCTAGGGAGAAGTAACCGAAATAACAACCCGTGCGATGGAAATCCGTGCCGGCCTGCTGTCGATCTCAGGCTTTTCGGGCGCCTATGAGAAACTCTACATTCCCCTTTGGCCCGGTGATCGGACTTTCCGTAATTCCCAGAACATCCCAACCGGAACCGGTCAGCCAGTCCCTCACTTTCTTGCATGCCGCATGGCGAACCGCTTCGTCCCGCACAACACCACCCTTGCCGACGTCATTGCGTTCGGCCTCGAATTGCGGCTTGATGAGGGCAACCAGCGTCGCTCCGTCCTTGGCAAACTCCAGTGGCCGCTCCACCACTTTTACCAGTGAAATAAAGCTGGCGTCGCAGACGATGATGTCGACCTGTTCGGGAATATGCTGATCGGTGAGGATTCTTGCGCTGGTCTGCTCATGGACCACAACCCTGTCATCCTGCCGCAACTTCCAGGCCAGCTGATTGGTGCCGCTATCGACCGCATAAACTTTGCTGGCGCCCGAGGTCAGCAACACATCGGTAAACCCGCCGGTGCTGCTGCCGACGTCGATCGCAATCATGTCGGTGACGTCGATATCAAAAAATTTCAGCCCGTGATCAAGCTTGATACCCCCGCGTGAAACCCAGGGATGATCTTTGCCCTTGAGCTCGATTTCTGCATCACTCGCAATCTTGTGTCCGGGCTTGTCTATTTTCTTGCCGGCTACGGTCACAAGACCAGCCATGATATAGGCTTGGGCCTTGGCCCGGCTTTCGGCGAGACCACGATCCGCCAGTATCTGGTCAACACGTTGTTTCACGACTTTGGGTTCAGACTGGGGCATCGGAAATGAGGACTAGCCTAGCGCCGCGCTTTTGGCCATATTCCTTTACCATGAGAATCATTGCTGCCCCGCTATTCATTCCGCTGCTCTTGCTCGCACTCGCGTCTTGCTCGACCGCGCCGCCCGAACCGGCTCCTGCTCCGCAACCGACCAAGCCCGTCACGGCACCGTCCCCGATATTGGCGCAACCGAAAGGCGATTGGATCGACTGGCCGATCAGCCCCGGTGGCTGGGTATATCGAAATGATGATCGCGGGTCGCTCGCACTATTCGGAGAGACCGGCAGAGACGCATTTTTCATCATCCGCTGCGATAAATCGCGCCGGCAATTGTTCCTGTCGCGCTCCGGCTCGGTTGGCAAAGACGCCAAGATGGTTTTGCGCACTAGCGCTGGCCTGCAATCCTATCCGGCAAGCAATAGTGGCGGAACGCCGCATTATGCTGCCATTTCGGTTGCGTCGGGCGACATCATGATGGACCGCATCGCCTATAGCCGCGGCCGTTTTTCGGTCGAAACCACTGGCCTGCAATCGCTCGCCATTCCGGTCTGGCCCGAGTTCAGTCGTGTGGTGGAAGATTGCCGGGCCTGATCCGTTGGGCCTCAGACCGGAACGCGCAATTGTGACAGCAAAATAAAAAAATTCAAGACTTGTTCGCGCGCTGTTTCTGATTCACATTTGGATCGTCGAACAGCGGAGAATGATTCAATGCAACAGTTCGTATTATATTCACAAGCGAAAGGAGGTGGTCCGATGTCTCATGGTTCAGCACAGGGGTCGGAAAAATCCGTTCGGGGGGCAAATCTGGTCTAGAGATCAGGCAACCCGGCAGCGGCACTTCCTACCGCTGACCCATGTTCAGAGGCTGTTGGTCCTAACGGACCGGCAGCCTCTTTTCATTTCGCTCTATCCGATGCTTCCAGATATTCTTCCCGGATCATGAAATCGCGAACGCCGATCCGTACCTCCCGCAGGAACTGGACAAGAGCGAGCGAAAGCAGGCTGATTGCCACAACAAACGCGCCGGCCACGCCCAATGAAAGATCAATACTGGCCAAGCCCATGATAAACAGCATACCGATCAGCATGCAGGCAATGATGGCACTCACAACGCTGAGGAAGATGGCGCTGTTAACGACCCTGAGACGCACCTGCAAATCTCCGAGTTCCGCAACCACAAGATCATGGTCCATGCCGGTAGTAGTCTTGTAGAGCGCCTGAAGATCACGCGACCGGTCAATGATCCTTGCCAGACGCCCGGCAAACAGGTTCAGCATTGCCCCGATACCCACCAGCAGAAACGCCGGTGCCATCGCGATTTGCAGCACGGTGACGATATCGGCACCGGCAAATTCAGAAAAGCCGCTCATATTTTCATCCTGATCCTTAGGGTCAATCCGGTGGTCGGCTGTTCATCCCATAAAGACAGCGAGAAGCGCTGCGCGTCTGCGCGGGCACGGTCTAGCACCTCTTCGGGCACATCGTCACTCGCAAAAATCTGGTCAGCCTGTCCCAGCCAGCGCGCCTGGCGGATGGTCAGGTCATCCGGATCAGCGCTGGCGAGTTCCAGATCAATGACCTGCGATCGCGCCTGGCCGTGCGGCTGGTCAAGCCATGCCTCCAAATTTTCCAATTCATGATCGACAAGCACGTCCAGCGGGCCGTCCGGGTCGAGCACTGCATCAATGGCTTTTCTTCGCGCAGCGCCATCCGGCCAGACCTGCTGTATTCGCTCCCGCGCTTCCAGCAACGCGACGGCCAGCACGCCCAGACTGGCAGGCAGCAGACGTTCGAGTCTTTGTCGTAGCGCCTTGGCCAGCCCCGCCGAGGCCCCGCCTGTGCCGATGGCAATCAGCACCGGGTCCCGGTCGATAATCGCCGGGGTGGTATAATCGCACAGCGCCGGCCGGTCGACGGCATTGACCAGCAGACCGCGATCTTTCAGGCGCGCGACCGCCGCTATCGCTTCCTCGTCATCTTCCAGTGCAACCACAGCCAGCGCAAGCTGACCAGCATTCTCGTCATCGGTAATGACCGCTCCGGCCCGCTCGTAGAGTCGCCGTTTGGCATCGGCCATTTCGCCACTTCCCAGCAGGAGAACCTTGCGCTCCTTCAAATTCAGGAAAATGGGCAATTGGTTCATCATATCCACCAATAGAGTTGGCCATGACCGCAGCGGCGGGCATGACGCATTATTTCAGCCAGTCGGGCACATGTTCCGCAGCCATGATCGTCGCCGGTTCGATCCGTTCGGCAACCACAGCATAGCGATCGCCATCGACAAGCACCTCCGGCACCAGCGGCCGGCTGTTATAGGTGTTCGCCATCGTCGCGCCATAGGCTCCGGCGGTACGGAAAATCCCCAGATCATCGGTCTCGACGCGATCAACCACCCGTTGCTTGGCAAAAATATCGCTGCTTTCGCAGATCGGGCCGACAATCGACGCTACCATCGTCTCGCCGCTTGGCTCAACCGCCTCGAAATCGTGCCAGGCGTCATAGATGGCTGGTCGCATCAAATCGTTCATCGCTGCATCGACAATGACGAAATCGCTGTCCAGACCCGGCTTGATCCGGATCACCTTGGTGATCATGACACCGCCATTGCCTGCGATGACCCGTCCGGGTTCGAACATCAGCGTGACGTCCCAGTCCCGGGTCACCCGCGCCACCATCGCGCCATATTCTGCCGGACTCGGTGGATTGTCTTCCGGTTTATAAGGCACGCCCAGCCCGCCACCCAGATCGACATGGGTGACGACATGCCCCGCCCCGCGCAGCTGCGCGACCAGCTCGCCCATTCGGGCATAGCATGTCTCGAGCGGATCGAGACTTTGCAGCTGGCTGCCAATATGTACGGCTACTCCCCGAAGGTCGAGCCCGTCGAGCTGGGAAAGCCGCGCATAAATGGCAGGTGCGACGTCAATCGCGACGCCGAATTTATTTTCCTTCTTGCCGGTAGAAATCTTCGCATGGGTGCCGGCATCAACATCCGGATTGACGCGCAGAGTTGCGGACGCTTTCGCCCCCCGGGAAGCCGCTATCCCGGCGAGCATTACGCCCTCTTCTTCCGATTCCAGATTGAACTGGCCGATGCCCTGGTCGAGACCGAGGGTCAATTCTTCGCGGCTCTTGCCAACTCCGGAGAAGACAATATCTTCCGCCTTCATTCCGGCTGCCAACGCCCGTTGCAATTCACCGCCGGACACCACATCCGCGCCATAGCCCTGATTGGCCAATATCCGGAGAACCGCGAGATTGGGATTTGCTTTCACCGCAAAGGCGAGATGGATTTTGCCGGCATCTTTCAGGCCTTCGCGAAATACCTGTGCATGACGCTCGAGCGTCGCACGCGAATAGACGTAGACCGGGGTCCCGACTTCTTCCGCAATCTGCGACAGCGGAATGTCTTCAGCGTGCAATACACCATTTTTGAGCTGGAAATGGTCCAATATCTTGTACTTTCAAACTTGTGGAACAGGATTAGCCGGGTGGTGGCAGGTCAAATTCATCATCTTGCCGTTCTTCCGAGCGGCGGAGCAATTCGTCGCTGCGCTCCGGAAGAGCCTGGGTCGACGGGACAAGCAGGTCCTCACCACTGGGCGCTTTTGCTTCGCCGTAAATTGCAGGAGGTAGCGTTTCGCCCTTGGCGGGCTGCAAGGCACCGCGATTGCCGCAGGCGGCCAATATGAGCGTGGCGCCGATCAGCAGAAGGATCGAGTGGACTTTGTTCATTTTAACTCTCCAGCCCCAGTGCCTGTTTGGCCTTTGCAACCTGGACCATTACCTGATCCGGTGCCGTCCCGCCATAGCTGGACCGGCTGGCAACCGAAGCGTCAACGCTCAGCACGTCGAAAACACGGTCATCGATCCGGCTGTCGATCGCCTGAAACTGCTCGAGCGTGAGATCAGCCAGACCGCAGCCTTGCTCTTCGGCGAGAGACACCACCGCTCCGGTAACATGATGCGCCTCGCGAAACGGCAGCTTCGCTTCCCGCACCAGCCAGTCGGCAAAATCGGTTGCGGTCGAGAAACCCGATTCCGCGAGCGCTCTCATGCGATTGCCGCTAAATTCCACTTCGGCAATCATGCCGGTCATCGCGGCAATCGACAGTCCGAGCAGGTCATGGGCTTCGAACACCGGTGGTTTGTCATCCTGCATATCCTTGGAATAGGCGAGCGGCAGCCCCTTCATCGTGATCACAAGTGCGTTCATGGCACCGGCGATCCGTCCGCAATGACCGCGCACCAGTTCGGCAGCATCGGGATTACGCTTCTGCGGCATGATCGAGGAGCCGGTCGAGAAACTGTCCGGCAGCTTGATGAAACCGAACGGCTGACTAGCCCAGATCACGAATTCTTCGGCCAGCCGGGAGAGGTGCAGACTGCACTGGGTTGCCGCCATCAGATAATCGAGCGCAAAATCCCGGTCAGAGACCGAATCGAGGCTGTTGGCCGTGGGATTGTCAAAATCCAGCATCGACGCTGTTTTTTCGCGATCAATCGGGAACCCCGTGCCGGCAAGCGCCGCCGCACCCAGCGGAGATTCGTTCATCCGCTTTCGTGCATCGGTAAAGCGCGAGCGGTCCCGCCGGATCATTTCATAATAAGCCATCATATGGTGACCGAGGCTCACCGGCTGGGCCGATTGCAAATGGGTAAAGCCCGGCATTATCGTTTGAGCATGTTCCTCGGCACGATCCACGAGTGCCTTTTGCAAAGCCGCGAGCGCGGCATCGACCATATCCATCGCATCGCGCACCCAGAGCCGGAAATCGGTTGCCACCTGATCATTGCGGGAGCGCGCCGTGTGCAGACGCCCCGCTACCGGGCCAATAATCTCCGCCAGCCGCGCTTCAACATGCATGTGAATATCTTCGAGGTCGAGATCTTCGATAACGCCGTCGGTTTCATATTCCTGGGCAATCTGATTCAGGCCGTTGATGATTTGCGTCGCATCTTCCGCCTCGACGATGCCTTGATCCGCCAGCATCGCGACATGAGCCAGGCTCGCGCGAATATCGTGCCGCCATAACTTCTTGTCGAACGGGATCGACGCGTTTATCTCGCGCATGATTGACGAAGGGCCATCGGCAAACCTGCCGCCCCACATTTTATTGGAATTTTTCGTGCCTGTTGTGATGCGTACCGTCCTGTTCTTGGTCTTGCTGGTTGGCGTATCGGCCTGCGATAGAGGCTCGAGCGAAGCGGAGCAAGAATTTGCTGGCAACAAGGCTCAAGAAGACAGCGAGACCATCGAGAGCAGCCAGGGCATGGTAGGCAAGCTTGATATTTCCCTGCGCGGCACAGCGATGGTGGACACGCCGTTTCAGGCGCCCGACGGAAGCACCGTGAGATTGAGCAATTTCATCGGCAAGCCGCTACTGGTAAACATCTGGGCGACATGGTGCGCGCCTTGCATTGTCGAAATGCCGATGCTCGATACGCTGGCAATGCGCGAGAAAGAGCGGCTCAAAGTGCTGGTTGTTTCCCAGGATATTCAGGGCGCCGAAAAAGTTGTCCCGTTTTTCGCACGCGGCGATTTTCAGGAGCTGGAACCCTATGTCGACCCCGAAAATGGCTTGAGTTTCGGATTCGGTTCCGGCCTGATGCCTACCACTGTGCTCTATGACGCGCAGGGCAAGGAAGTATGGCGGGTGATCGGTGCCATGGATTGGGATGGCGCGAAGGCAGCCACCTTGCTGGAAGAAACGCTGGCGGAAGGCTAGCCACCGCCTTCGACAGAACCGATTGTATTTGTACCGGATTTCGCTATTCTCGGGCATTCTTGGCTTATTGGAGAATTTGATGAAACGCTGCAAAATACAAATCATGCTACCGGTGATTGCCGGACTGGCCCTGCTTTCCGCCTGCGGACAGAATAGCGAAACAGGCCCGGTTTCAGAAACAGCCAGCGTCGAGCTTCCCAATGGCATGACGGTCAAGGAACAGATCGAGGCGCGGCAGGCCCAGCTCAAGAAAATTGGCAAGGCCTTCAAAACGATCAACGATCAGCTGAAAGCGGGCAGCCCCGATCTGGCGCAAATCCAGGCGGCCGCTGCGGTTGTTCCCAAAGAAACGGCTGACATGGCCGACTGGTTCCCGGAAGGAACCGGCCCTGACGCCGGCGTCAAAACCGAAGCACTGCCGATCATCTGGGAAAGCAAACCGGATTTTAACGACAAAGTCGCGGCACTGCAGGACGCAGCGGCCAAGCTCGAAACGGTTGCACAGGGCGGAAATGTCACGGAAATCGCCAGCGCCTTCCAAGCCACGGGTGGTACGTGCAAGGCCTGTCATGACAAATATCGGCTGGACGACTAGCTGACCATGCCATCCGGGTCCCCGCGCATATTGGTCTGGGATTTTGCTATCCGGCTTGTGCATTGGTTGATGGTGCTTTTTGTCCCTCTTCTGTGGTGGACCGCGGAAGAGGGATATATGGACTGGCACAGAAGATTCGGCCTTGCCATGCTCGGTCTCGTGCTCTTCCGCCTGATATGGGGATTGATCGGAACATGGACCGCGCGCTTCCTTCCGATGGCGCAAAGAATCGGGTCAATAGCATCCTATGTCGGTAATTTGCGGAACCGCGACTATGCTCCGACCTTCGGCCACAGCCCCTTGGCGATCCTGAGCGTGTTCGCCTTGTTGTTGGCACTGGTCACCCAGGTCACGACAGGATTGTTCTCCGTGGATGTCGACGGTCTCGAATCAGGGCCGCTCGCCGTACTGGTGTCGTTCGATACCGGCAGACAGTTTGCCGAAATCCACGAATTCAACTTCAACCTGCTGGCAGCGTTAATCGGGCTGCATATCGTGGCAATCGCTATCTATCATTTTGTGGTGAAAGAGAGACTGGTCCGGCCGATGATAACCGGCCGGCGTCCCCGGAGCGACTTTTCCGACTCAGAGCTACCTGATAACCGGCTGCGCCTGATGCCGATGATGGTCGCAGTAGCGCTATCGCTGAGTTGTATCGTCGCAATCGCTAATTTTGGCTGAAGCAAGTCGAAGCAGATATGCTTCGAAAGAATATGGTGGGCGATGACGGGCTCGAACCGCCGACATCTTCGGTGTAAACGAAGCGCTCTACCAACTGAGCTAATCGCCCCCAATGACAAGATGCATATTGCATCGCCGGGGTCAGGCGAGCGCCACTGCCAAAACATTGCGCCTTTGGCAAGCCTATTTGCACCGGTTCGCAAACAAGATTTCCTATGGCAGATTTTTGATGTTCATCAGACAGCGCCATTTGCACATTTTCCGGAACCTAAGCTGACTCCGCGATTCGCTTGTTATACCTTCTTATCCACAGAATATTATCATTATAGATCAATGTGTTAATAGGTTATTCCGGAAAACCCACGGCTGACCGCTGTCAATCGATATATTTCACTTTTTTTACGATGACGCTCTTGATCGACTCGGACAGACGGGCTTAATAACAAATCTTGGCTGGTGGCTCCGGATGCAATTTCCAGGCCTCAAATGAAAATGAAAATGATAGCTGAAAATATGTTTTCAGCATAGATTCTTCGCGTCTGATTGATTCCCATGGCTGGGGGTAATTGATGGTCAGATGTTTGAAAGCTGCAGTTGAATGTTGGCGCCGCTATTGTGCGGGCCAGTGGGATAGTATCGGGGGATGTTCGTGAACGAAATCAAGTCTGCGCGGGTTAACGACCTGCCTGAAAGTCAATCCGTGGCATCCGAGAATATTATTTCAGCCGAGTTGGAAACTATCTGGCAAAAAATCTGCGCAGGTCTGCGACGCGATATGGGAGCCCAGATTTTCGGCCAATGGATCAAGCCGATCAAATTATCCATTTTTGATTCGGATACCGGCAACATACTCATGTTACTCCCATCGGAATTTGCCGCCAACTGGGTCCGGGATCGTTATTCAGAGCGTTTGTTGATGGCGTGGAAAGCGCATCATCCGGCGGTCTGCGGCCTTGCTTTTGAAGCCCAGTCCGGCGCTGCGAAAATCGCCCAGATTTCAAATTCCAATAGCGCCCATGGGGTGGCCGCAAATAACCAGTATAATGTGATTCCGGAAAGCAAGTTTCGCCTGGATCTTGATCCGCGGATGACTTTTGACCAATTTATCCCCGGCAATTCCAACATTCTTGCGCTCAATGCCGCACAGCGGACGGCGGCAACAGAGAAGCCACTTTTCAGTCCCCTTTATCTCCAGTCCTCGACTGGTCAGGGCAAAACCCATTTGATGCACGCCATCGGCCATGCCTTTCGTGCAGAATTTCCGTCCTCGAAGATTATTTATATGTCCGCCGAACGGTTCATGATCGAATTCGTTTCGGCCATGCGCCGCAACGAAGGCATGGAATTCAAGGCATCGTTGCGCGAAGCCGATCTGCTGATGGTCGATGACATACAGTTCATTGTCGGCAAGAATTCCACGCAGGAAGAATTTCTGCACACGATCGATACACTGATCAGCCAGGGCAAACGCGTTGTCGTCGCGGCCGACCGTCCTCCGCAAGCACTGGATGGAGTCGATCAGCGCCTGCTGTCACGCCTGTCGATGGGTCTTGTTGCCGACATCCAGTCCGCCGGACTTGAGCTGCGCCGTGACATTCTCAAGCATCGCCTCGCCACCATGCCGCACCAGCATGTGTCGGAGGAGGTTGTAGATTTTCTCGCCCGCACGATCAGCCGCAATTTGCGCGAGCTGGAGGGCGGCCTCAACAAGCTGCTCGCTTACGCGCAGCTAACCGGCCGCGAAATCAGCCGCGAACTGGCGGAAGAGCAATTGTCCGACATATTGAGCGCCTGCCGCCGCCGGATCACGATCGACGAGATCCAGCGCACGGTTTGCGAATATTACCGGCTCGACCGCAACGAGATGTCGTCAAAACGCCGTGCGCGTGCTGTTGCCCGGCCGCGACAGGTCGCCATGTATCTGGCAAAGGTGATGACGCCGCGCAGCTATCCGGAAATCGGCCGGAAATTCGGTGGCCGTGACCACAGTACGGTGATCCACGCGGTCAAGCTGGTCGAGCACCTGCGTGGCGAAGACAGCGAAATGGACAATGATGTCCGGATGCTGCTCCGCCAGCTAGAGAGCTAGGGTCAGGGCCTATTCTTTCTCGGGAGCGACCGAAATCCGGACCCGTTCACCGCTGTTTCCCGGAAAATCGGTAAACATGGCTTCCACCAGATTGGGCACGAGATAGGTCAGGTTCTTCGACCGTGACAAGGCTTCCGCCTTGCCTTCGAACAAACGCTGACCGTCGACCGCACGGTCTATCTTCAGATCAAGCTCCGAGGTGTAAACGGTAAAGCTGCGGGCACCGTTATAGCCGGAAAAGCCGTACCCTCCGTAAAGAAACGGGTCGTTAAAACCATATAAATAGCGGTGGCGTCCGTAATATCCGCCGAATCGACCAGAAGGATAAAAGGGATCATAATCGGCAACGATTTTATCCCGCCCCTTGTCGATATCATAATCCATACTGACAATCAGTTGCGCCACTGCCGGATCAGCGCTTAGCCGATAACCCAGGTCAAGCATCCGCTGTTCGACCAGCGCGGCATATTGACCGAACTCGAGGCCGCCGGAAAGATCGGGATCAGCGGCGACAACAGCGAAACTCTGGCCGGTGGTGTCAGGCAACGCGACGAAGCGCTGAACGTCGGCACGGAAGGGTGTTGTACAAGCCCCAAGAGCCAGAAGGGCAAGCGGCGCAAGCAGCGATAGCGCTTTCCGATTGGACACTTGTTTGACGAAAATAGTCATATTTTTCCCTTTAGATTGCCCACGATCACGAGCCGCACGATAAAAAAGCCGGGCTGAACCGATGTTGAACGATGGCCGATTGGAGCCCTGCCCTGACTTGAACCTTTTCGGATCAACTGCACAAGAAAAAAACAGCGTCACGCAAAGGTCTGGGGGCGATCGTCCGGCGGATCGAAACGCAGATTATCCGGCTTCGATCATCCGGCAGGGCCGAATCGAATGGCGATCGCGCAAAAGAAAACCCGCCACAATCGGGCGGGTTATTCTTTTTAAACCGGGTAGCTTGATTAGGCTGTTTGCAGCGCAGCAACCCGTTTTGTCAGACGGCTGAACTTCCGCGAAGCCGTATTCTTGTGATACAGACCTTTGCTCACACCGCGCGCCAATTCAGGCTGTACGGCCTTGAGGGCTGCGGCTGCTACGGTCTTGTCGCCAGCTTCAACAGCTGCGTCCACGGCCTTGATCTTGGTACGGATCTGGCTCAGGCGATTTTTATTAATCACGGTGCGGCGCGTGTTGCGACGGATACGTTTTTTTGCTTGCGGCGTATTAGCCATGAAAAACCCTCAAAATCTGAAATTAAATGCCGGGGCGCTGCGTATGGCTTCCGGCTCAAGATGGCGGCCAATAGCGTGAGAGCCGATTCCCGTCAATAGCTTAGTGAACCGCTTATTTCTGGCATTGCGAACAGTAAAAGGTTGATCGTCCGCTATCGACTCGGCGCAGCACCGGCGCACCGCAGTGACAGGCCTCTCCTTCACGACCATAAACCAGCCAGTCCTTGGCAAAATATCCCAGCTCGCCGTCCGGCTTGACGAAGTCGCGCAGCGACGAGCCCCCGGCCGCGATGGCAGCGGTCAGGACCTGCTTGATCGCCAAAACAAGCCGTTCGTAACGCGGTTTGGAGATGGCCCCGCCCTTCAAACCCGGCGATATACCCGCCATGTGCAGCGCCTCGCATACATAGATATTCCCGAGTCCGGCGACGATGCGCTGGTCGAGCAGCAATTGCTTGATCGGGGCCTTGCGATCCTTTGTCGCGGCTTTCAGATAGGGGGCGGTAAAGTCGTCCCCCAACGGCTCCGGCCCCATCAGCACAAAAGGCTTATAGCTGCCCAGAAGCTCCGCCCGCACGATGTCCAGCGAACCGAATCGGCGCGGGTCGTTGAGCGCCAGCCGGTGTCCCGAATCGGTCTCGATCAGCAGATGGTCATGTTTCTCGATTTCTTCCGGATCAATCCGCCATCGGCCCGACATGCCGAGATGAAAAATCATCACGTCGCCCCGGTCGGTTTCAATCAGCCCGTATTTTGCGCGCCGGCCCAGCGAGGTCACCACCGCACCGGTCATCCGCTGGCGCAAATCAACCGGGATCGGCCAGCGCAGATCGGCGCGGCGCGGCTCCACCAGAGTGAGGCGCCGCCCTTCGAGCACAGGTCGCAAACCGGCGACGGTTGTTTCCACTTCGGGCAGCTCTGGCATGAGGTTCCTTATTCGTTACGGTCCAAAAGGCAGCTATAGAGTGATTGCAGTGCTGCCAAGGCTCGTCTACTCGGGATTTCAACGAAAAATCAGCGCGGGCAAAAAATGGCTATCGAAAGCAAAACCGTCTCCTTCGGCTATGAAGAGGTCGAAGAGAGCGAAAAGGTCGGCAAGGTTGGTGCGGTTTTCTCCAGCGTCGCTTCCAAATATGATGTGATGAACGACGCGATGAGCGCCGGAACCCATCGCCTTTGGAAAGACCGCTTCGTGCGCCGCGTAAAGCCGCGCGCTGGCGAGACTATTTTGGATATGGCCGGCGGCACCGGAGACATTGCCTTTCGCATGGTCGACAGCGGCGCCGACATCACGGTTGCCGATATCAATGCTGAGATGCTGGCCGAGGGCGTGAAACGGGCGCTCGACAAGGGCGAAACGCGCATGGTCTGGAGCCAGCAGGATGCCGAACAACTGAATTTTCCCGACGCGCATTTCGATGCCTATACGATTGTCTTTGGCATCCGTAATGTTACCCATATCGACAAAGCCCTGGCCGAAGCCCATCGCGTACTGAAATATGGCGGGCGTTTCTATTGCATGGAATTTTCGCAAACCAAATGGCCCGGCTTTGACAAGGTCTACGAAACCTATTCCCACAAGATCCTGCCCAAGGTTGGCAAGGCAGTGGCGAATGACGAAGCCAGCTATCGCTATCTTGCCGAATCGATAGCGAAATTTCCGCCGATGGAAGAATTTCGCGCCATGATTCAGGCCGCCGGATTCAGCCAGACCAAAGTCGAACCGATGATGGGCGGACTGGTCGCGATCCACAGCGGCTGGAAGGTCTGAGTATATATCCGATGACCAGTTCCCGCACCCATATCTTCCGCCTGCTCAAATGGGGCCGTACGCTCGCCAAACACGGCGCGCTGCGCAAACTGGAGAAGCACAAGGCGACGCCGCCGCAAGTCCGCCGCCTGTTCCGTATCGCGCGCATCGGCACATTCCAGCCGAAAGAGCCCAATTATTCGGCGGCACTGCAGGCCATCGGACCGGCGGCGATCAAGCTGGGCCAGACGCTGGCAACCCGTCCCGATGTCATTGGCGAAGCGGCCGCGCGCGATCTGCTGCAATTGCAGGACAGCCTGCCACCCGTGTCCTTCGATTCGATCCGCGACGAGATCGAACTCAGCCTCGGCAAGCCTCTGGACCAACTGTACAGCCATATTGATCCCGTTCCGGTGGGCGCCGCCTCGATTGCCCAGGTTCACCGCGCGACCACTCTGGATGGCAAGGATGTTGCGGTAAAGGTCCTGCGTCCCGGCATCATCAAGAAGTTCAACCGCGACATCGAAACCTACGAGTGGGCCGCGGCCCATCTCGAGGCTTTGGGCGGCGAGGCCAAGCGTCTCCGTCCGCAACTGGTCATCGCCAATTTCCGCCGCTGGACGATGCGCGAACTCGACCTGCGCCGCGAGGCCGCCAGCGCGTCTGAGCTGGCCGAACATATGGCCCAGGTCGATCAATATGAGATTCCAGCGATCGACTGGGACCGGACGTCAGGCCGGGTGCTGACCCTCGACTGGGTCGATGGGATAAAAATATCGAACCGGGACGAGCTGATCGCCGCGGGCCATGATCTTGATTCGATTGCAAGCAGGCTCGTTCACACATTCCTCAAGCAGGCGATCGAGGCCGGCTATTTTCACGCCGACATGCATCAGGGCAATCTGTTCGTGAAAGCCGACGGCACGATTGTCGCCATCGATTTCGGTATCATGGGCCGGATCAACAAGAAAGCCCGCTTCTGGCTTGCGGAAATCCTCTACGGCCTGACCACCGGCAATTACAAACGCGTCGCGGAAATCCATTTCGAAGCGCAATATGTCCCGGATCATCATAGCATGGAGGATTTCGCCACGGCTCTCCGCGCAGTCGGCGAGCCGATGCGCGGAAAACCGGTCAGCGAACTGTCGGTCGGCGATATGCTCGACGGCCTTTTCGCGATCACCCGCGATTTCGACATGGAAACCCAGCCGCATTTGCTGTTGCTGCAAAAGACGATGGTGATGGTCGAGGGCATTGCCACCGACCTCAACCCGACAATCAACATGTGGGACGCCAGTGGGCCCTATGTGAAGGAATGGATCCGCGGCGAACTGGGTCCGGAAGCAGCGATTGCCGACCGGATCAACACCGACCTCGACACCATCATGATGCTGCCCGATATTGTCCGGCGTCTCGATGCCCAGCTCCCACGCCCGGGCGGCGCGCCACCACCACCACCGGTGGCTGACGTAGAGTTGATCTGGGAGAAGCGGAAAAAGTCTGGCGACGGCGGCTTCTGGCGTTATGCACTGACCGCGATTCTGGCCGGCGGGGCCGGAGCCGCCGCCATGTTCCTGTGGGGATGACGGACCAACGCTTGCGCTTCTGTCCCGGACCATGGTCCTAGCAACACCCTCGGTATCGCCACCGGCATCCCCGTTTCAATTTTATCGTTTCGATACGCCCTGCCCGCGCAAGAATGAACCAGAGCACATGTCGCTTGGCTTTGGGCCTGCTTGCCCCTAAATCGGAATGGATGGTAAAACCCAAACATATCCTGCTGATCATTGGCGGTGGCATCGCGGCCTACAAGTCCAGCGAACTGATCCGCCTGATCAGGAAATCCGGCATGACCGTTCGCTGTGTACTCACCGAATCGGGCGCGCAATTTGTCACGCCGATGACGCTGGCGGCTTTGTCCGAAAATGAAGTCCACACCACGCTCTGGAGTCTGAAAGACGAAGCCGAAATGGGGCACATCCAGCTCAGCCGGGAGGCCGATCTGGTGGTGATTTGTCCTGCTACCGCCAATCTGCTCGCCAAAATGGCCGGCGGGATCGCCGATGACCTCGCGACGACCTTGCTACTCGCCACCGATACCCGGGTGATGGCCGTCCCGGCGATGAACGTCAGAATGTGGCAACATGCCGCAACGCAGCGCAATATCGCCCAGCTCGAGGCAGACGGCATCATCGTCATGCAGCCCGACGAAGGCGCTATGGCGTGCGGCGAATTTGGTCCGGGCAGATTGCCGGAACCGGAAGCGGTAATGGCGGAGATAAGCGCGCTGATGGGGTCATCCTCGCTAGCGGTTCAGGAATCCGGGCTGGGCCGCAATCCGCTCGACGGCCAGCCCGCATTTGCCCCCGACCGGCATCGTCCGTTGCGCGGCAAACATGTCCTGATCACCGCAGGACCAACGCATGAACCGATCGATCCGGTTCGCTATATCGCCAATCGCTCGTCCGGCCGTCAGGGCTTTGCCATTGCCGCCGCCGCCGCCGATGCGGGCGCGCAGGTAACATTGATTGCCGGCCCCGTACATCTTGCCACGCCGACCGGCGTCACGCGCGTGGATGTCGAGACCGCGCTCGAAATGGAGAAGGCGGTGCACGACGCCCTGCCCGCCGATATCGCGATCATGGTCGCTGCCGTGGCCGACTGGCGCGCCGACAGCCAGTCCGGACAGAAGATCAAGAAAAAGGGCGCAGCCCCCGCGCCGCTCAAACTGACCGAAAACCCGGACATATTGGCCGGCCTGGCCCGTCACCCACAACGCCCCGGCCTGCTCATCGGCTTTGCCGCTGAGACTCAGAAAATCGCCGAGCACGCTCAGGCGAAACTGGCGAAGAAGGGCTGCGACTGGATTGTGGCCAATGATGTGTCGGGAGACGTGATGGGCGGCGCCAACAACAGCGTGCAGATCGTAACCGCAACCGGCAGCGAAATCTGGGAGCAATTGCCAAAGCCCGAAGTTGCGCGGCGGCTCATAGCAAAAATCAGCGAGGAAATTTCCTGATGTTCGAACCCGTCGATATTGCCGTCAAGCGACTTGATCATGCCGGAGACATTCCGCTGCCTTCCTATGAAACCAGCGGATCGGCCGGCATGGATGTTCGTGCGGCAGAAGCACTGACCATTGCACCGGGCCAGCGCGGGCTGGCCGCAACCGGCTTCGCCTTCGCCATCCCCACAGGCTATGAAATCCAGGTACGTCCGCGATCCGGTCTGGCGCTGAAAAGCGGGATAAGCATACCCAATACGCCCGGCACGATCGACAGCGACTATCGCGGCGAACTGAAAGTCATCCTGATCAACCATGGCGAGGAAGATTTTGTCATCGGGCGCGGCGACCGGATTGCCCAGATTGTGGTAGCGCCGGTGCAGCGGGGAAATCTCAAAGAGGTTGACCGACTCGACGAAACTGCGCGAGGAAGCGGAGGATTTGGATCAACGGGAGTCTAGATAATGGCCATTGCAAATCTTATCGTTGCTGCAGCACTGCAGGCCGGCGCAATCGCTGGTTCAGATATACCGCCGATCCCCGAAAACCTACACGCTGTGGAAGTCGCGGAATTTCAGCGCGAGCCGGAATATAGCTATCGTGAGTCGCTGAAAGCACGCAAACTGACCGCCGGCTGCACACCGACGGAGAAGGTCTCGGGAGGAGCGAATTATTTCGTGGAAGTCCTGCTGCTGACCGACGGCAAAGGCAGTCTCAAACAGGTAACCCCTATTTCCATCCAATGCCCCGCGCTGGAAGAATATGTCGGCCAATATTTTGCTCGTGAAGGCAAGAACAATATGAAACCAACCATCAATGGCAAGCCGGCATGGCGCCGCAGTGTCCTTAGATTCTACTGGTAAGCGATTGAACCTTTCTGACGAACAGCTCGACCGCTATGCCCGCCATATCGTTCTCAGGGATATTGGCGGCGTGGGGCAGAAGAAGATTCTCGATGCCCATATATTGGTGGTCGGTGCGGGGGGCATTGGCTGTCCGGCAATCCAGTATCTGGCGGCAGCGGGAATCGGCGCGCTTACCATAATCGATGATGATGTCGTTTCGCTGTCGAACCTGCAACGGCAGATTTTGTTTACAGCCGATGATATCGGCAAAGCGAAGGTCGAAGCGGCGCAGAATTTCGCGCAAAAGCTCAATCCGGACATTATAGTAAACACGGTTAATCAAAGACTTACCGCGCAGCATTTTTCAGACGATGCTGCAGCATTTTTTGCACCTTTTGACGCGATTATAGACGGCACCGACAATTATCAGACCCGCCTGCTGGTTTCCGATCTCTCGGTCACTCACCGCGTGCCGCTGATATCCGCAGCGATTGGCCAGTTCCAGGGACAGCTCGGCACGTTCCGCGGCTGGGAGGAGGACAAGCCCTGCTACCGCTGTTTCGTCGGCGACGCGCTCGACCCCGATGATTGCGACAATTGCAGCGAAGTCGGCGTTCTCGGCGCGATGGTCGGCCTGATGGGCAGTTTCGCGGCGATGGAAGCGATCCGCGTGGTCACAGGCTTCGGCCAGGATCCGGCCGGAAAACTCCAGCTTTTCGATGGCCTTGCCCCCGCGATGCGCAGCATCAACCTCCCGAAGGACCCGCATTGCAAAAGCTGCGGCACCCCGCCAAGCTCCTGATCAGCGCAAACATGGTCAGGTCGTCAACTTGACCGACCAGATACTGGCCGGTCTTGTTGTTGAATAGCTGCATCAAATGTCCGCCATGTCACCGAAGCGAACCAAAGTTATTTCCATATGGGATGGCCGCAATGCCTACTTCCGTCCCATTTTCTGCAGCACGCACTGGCCGGATATCAGGTCTGCTTCGCGCCCGCTTGTCGTCATTGTCTCGATTGAAGATTGCTGCCAAAAATCAGCCATTCAGCGCGCGCCAATTTTCGAATATCTCGAGTACGCCTTAACACCTCATTGTCATCTTAGCTGCCGGGTTGAACAGGCGCCGGCAAGCCCGTTTCAGCCAAACAGTTGGCCCTTAGCGTTTCTATATCAGGCCCAAAGTTGAACGGCCCGTCCGTCTCCATGACATTTTCTGCCATTTCCGCACGCAGGCTTTCGGTTTCCGGACCATCGACGCTGCCATCGCCGGCAATCACCACGCCGTAATCGCGGGCGCCTTTCACTGTCACCAGTCCTTGGCGGATTTCCAGAGCGACCAGTTCGGGGTCGCGCTCCAGCGGGTTGCCCCAGCCGCCGCCGCCCCAGGTGATGAAGTGGAGCAGATCGCCTTCGCGGACCTCGATGCCGTCCTGTTTGTTTCCGACCACTTCTTTCGATCCATCGGCGCGCTCCAGTATTTTAGTCGCGCGATCACCCGGCTGTCCGCCATTGACGCCCCATGGGTAGGTGAACCAGCGGTCGTCGTGAATCGCGACCGTTCCTGGTTCAAGGAACCGGTAAGTCATGTGGATGCCATTGCCGCCACGGAACAGTCCCGCGCCACCGCTGTCGGGCTTGGCTTCATAGCGTTCGATTCTCAGCGGGAAATATTTCTCGAGAAATTCGTTCGGCACATTGGTGAAGCCCGGCCACAGGGAGTGACCGTCCGGACCGTCACCAAAGGGGCGGCCGGGAATGCCACCAAAGCCGATCTGGAACAGCTGGAACCATTCACCCGACTTGTCGAAACCGGAATACATGAGATGGGGGCTCGACGAGAAGCCGGCACCGTTCAAGAATTCTGGCTGGCGCTGGCCGAGCAGGCCACCCAAAATGTCGAAAATCCGGCCCAGCGCATGGGTGCGTCCTGCCAGCGCGGCGGGATATTTCGGTTTGAGCAGCGAGCCTTCGGGTATGCGGACATCCACCAGATCATAAAAGCCGTCATTGAACAATATCTGCGGATCGAAGACCATGATCATGTATATGCCGAAGAACATCTTGAACATATTCTCGTTGAGGAAGAAGTTGATCGAGCTGGGCGCCTGCGGGTCGGTGCCTTCAAAGTCGAGAATGACCTTGCCGCCTTCGCGCCACATCTTGCAACTGATCTTGTACGGGCCAAAGCCGACACCATCGTCGCAGATATAGTCGCTGAAGCTGACCGGTTCCTCGCCAATGCTGGTTTCGATCAGATGTTTCATGGCGCGGTGGTTGCGCGCCAGCAGCAGATCGGTGGCGCTGGCAAATTCATCCTCGCCAAAGCGCGCGCACATTTCGTCGACCCGGCGGGCAGCGACCCGGCACGACGCGATCAGCGCGTTGAGATCGGCGGCGCACCAGTCCGGCTTGCGGCTCTGGTGCAGGACAACCTTCACCATCTCCTCGTTATAGACGCCCTTTTGATAGATTTTCACCGGCGGTATCCGGACGCCTTCCTCGAACACGCTCTTGCTGTCGATCGGGATCGAGCCGGCCACCTTGCCGCCGATGTCGGACTGGTGACCGAACATTGCGGTCCATGCGACGAGCCTGCCGCCGCGATAGACCGGCAGCAAAACCAGCCAGTCATTATTATGACTGACCGCGCCGTCGCAACTGTACGGATCGCTGAGGAAGATCATGTCGCCTTCCTCGATCGTGCCGGGATAGGAGCGCAGGAAGCCGTCGATGAAGCTGCCGAACTGGCCCACCACCATCTTGCCCGCGCGGTCAGCTATCAGCGGGAAAGCGTCGCCCTGTTCGCGGATACCCGGTGACATGGCCGTGCGGACCAAAGTGGCGTCCATTTCAATCCGGGCATTGCGCAGGGCATTTTCCATAATGTCAAGGGTGACCGGATCGACCTCGACCTTGTTGAACGGAGCTTTGTTGGTTTCGATAATCTGTGCGGGCATATCAGGCTCCTTCCACCAGGTTGATGATCAGATTGCCATGTGCGTCGACCAGCGCTTCGCAGCCGCTGTGGACGAGAGTGGTGGAATCCATTTCTGTGATAATCGCAGGACCGGCGACGCGATTGCCGGCTTTTAGCAGAGCGCGGTCATAGATTGCTGCGCCCTGCATTTTGCCTTCCATATAAAGCTGATGGTCGCGGGTTTTGGCGCTTGATGGATCGGGCCCGCCCTTTTCGATGGTCGGCGGTGCTACATCGGCCGACTTGCCCAGCGCAACAGCACGGACGTTGACGATCTCGTGCGGCGTCTCGTCGAGATTGAAGGTAAACAATCGCTCATGCTCGGTATCGAACCGCGCGATCAGACTGGCAATCGAGAGGCCTTCGGGTTCCACTGACAGCGGAATTTCGAATGCCTGCCCCGCATAGCGAATATCGATTTCGTAAAGCAGCTCGATATCACCTGAGGCAACATCCTCAGCTTCCAGCTCCCGTCGTACCTGTGCACCCAGATTGTCGAGATAGGCTGTGAGCTCTTCATCTGTCGTGTTCTGAACCATCTTGTTGAAACTGCGCTGGGTTTCGACACGTTGCCGTGTTGTCGCGTCGCCATAGGCGCAGAGCACGCCGGGCGATGGCGGAATAATCACCGGCCAGCTGTTCATCAGCTTGCCCATTGCATTGGCGTGCAGCGGGCCAGCGCCGCCAAAGCCCATCAGAGCGAAGTCACGCGGGTCATAGCCTTGCTGGACAGAAACCAGCCGCAGCGCACCAAACATATTTTCGTTCACAATGTCGATGATGCCCGCAGCGGCGTCCATAAGGTCAATGCCAAGCGCATCGGCGATCGTTTGAACCGCTTTTGTAGCCCCCTCCCGGTCGAGCTTGAAACTGCCGCCAAGCAGGGATTCGGGCAGATAGCCGAGCACGACATTGGCATCGGTCACCGTTGGCTGCTTGCCGCCCTTGCCATAGGCAACGGGCCCTGGCTGGGCGCCCGCGCTTTCCGGGCCAACGCGCAGAGCCTTGGTCAGTTCGGGAACGAAGGCGATTGATCCGCCCCCGGCACCAACCGTTTTGACGTCGATCGACGAAGCGCGGACATTAAGGTCACCGACCGAAGTTTCCCGCTGCAACCGCGCCGCACCATTTTCAATCAGCGCAACATCGGTCGAGGTGCCGCCCATGTCGAGTGTGAGAATATTTTTTACGTCGGCACTATTTGCCACCCAGACCGCTCCGGCCACCCCGCCGGCCGGTCCTGACATCAACAGATTGACTGGCGCCTCGGCGCTTTTCTCGGCGGACATCAGACCGCCATCGGAGCGCAGCAGGTTGAGCTTCGCCTTGGTACCCCAATCCTTCAGCTCTTTTTCCAGATTGCCGACATAGCGCGCCACGGCCGGGCGCACGGCACTGTTTGCAACCGTTGTGAGGGCGCGCTCATATTCCTGCATCTCCGGCAAAATATCCGACGAGATGGAAATGGGGATATCAGGGAAGACTTCTGCGCAGATCGCTGCGACGGCCTTTTCATGCCGACCATCGACATAGCTGTTCATCAGGCAGATGGTCAGCGCTTCGATTTCCTCGGTCGCTTTCAACCGCTCAAGCCGGGCGCGCATTTCTGTTGCGTCCAGTTCGCGGACGGTTTCACCCTTGGCATCCATCCGCTCCGGCGCTTCGATCGTCCGTTCCAGAGCGGCCATCGGCTCGGGCTTGGGCCAGATGATCCAGGCAGCAAGACCCCCGGGCACCAGACTGCGGGCAATCTGCATGACATGACGATAGCCCTCGGTGACGACCAGTCCGACCTTGGCGATTTTCTTTTCGAGCACGGCATTGGTCGCGACCGTGGTGCCGTGCAGGAACAGGTCGATCTCGCCGGGCGCAATATTCTGGCGCTCGCACAATCCGCGCGCGCCGTTTATAACGGCCTGGGATGGATCACCCGGAGTAGAGGGCACTTTGTCTCGAAACGTTTTGCCTGTCGCTTCGTCAATAAGCAGAAGATCGGTAAATGTTCCGCCGACGTCGACGCCCAATCGATATCCCATATTTCAGTCTCTTTCCTGTTAACCTGTCTTTTATGCCTCGGCCCGCGCAACCAGCGATGGCAACGATCGTCCGAGTATTCCTTCAAACCACTGGTTGGTGGCTATGGCTTTGCGGAGATCCACATCATGCTTGATGCCCGAACGTTTGAGCAGATTGACGAGATCTTCCGTCGCTATATTGCCGGTTGCGTTTGGCGCAAACGGACATCCGCCGAGGCCACCGAGGCTGGAGTCCAAAGTTGCCACGCCGGCCTGAACGGCGGCCCAGGCATTTGCTATGCCGGTGTTGCGCGTGTCATGAAAATGGGCGCGCATGGAGATATGGTCGGGGAGCAATTCCCTGAGCCGTCCGAACAGGTCGGTGACCTGCGCCGGAACGCCGACGCCGATCGTGTCGGCCAGCGCGATTTCCATCGGGTCTTCGGCGGCCATTTCCCCGGCGATATGGAGGACCGTCTCGGGATCGACCGCGCCTTCGAACGGACAGCCGAAGGCGGCCGAGATGGTCACCTGTGCCTTAAGCCCTTCGGCCTTGGCAAAGCGGATCATCTCACGGCTTTCCTTGATACCTTGTTTTATTGTCTGGCCTTGGTTTTTCTGACCGAATGTGTCGCTCGCCACAACCACGCAGCCAGCTTCGTCGATTCCGCGTTTATTGCCTTCCCTTGTAGCAAGGCCTCGCAAGACGCCGCGCTTATTCAGGCACAGTCCGATATAGGAAACATCATCACGGTCGGGCAGACCGGCGATCACCTCTTCGGCATCAGCCATCTGCGGCACGCGCCCAGGATGGACAAAGCTTGCCACTTCCATGCGCTTCACCCCGGCATCAAGCATGCGCTCGATAAGGCCCAACTTGTCCGCCGTCGAAATTATCTCGGCTTCATTCTGCAGCCCATCCCTTGGACCAACTTCCAAAATTGTTACCGCTGAGCGGTTATCTGTGTTCATAAAATTTGTATACAATTCTTATTCCTCTTTGTATAGGAGAAAGAATGTTCAAGGAGTATTTTTATGACGCAAGGTGCATTGACAGGGTTGCGACTGATCGAAATGGGGCAGTTGATTGCAGGTCCGTTCTGCGGCCAACTCATGGGCGACCATGGAGCAGAAGTTATCAAGATAGAGCCTCCCAAAGTCGGCGATGCAATGCGGAGCTGGGGACAGGGCATTCCGCTGTGGTTTTCCGTTGTCGGCCGCAACAAGAAATCAATAACGCTCAATTTACGCGAAAAAGAGGGTCAGGAAATTGTCAAAAAACTGGTCGATAAATCGGACTTTCTGCTCGAAAACTTTCGCGCCGGCACCATGGAAAAATGGGGCCTAGACTATGAGACGCTCAGCGCGATCAACAAGGGCTTGATCATGATTCGCGTGTCGGGCTATGGCCAGACTGGGCCTTATTCGCACCGTGCAGGCTACGGCGGCATCGGTGAAGCGATGGGCGGCATGCGCTATATCATAGGCGAACCCGACCGCCCGCCGAGCCGCGCAGGCCTTTCCATCGGCGATTCGCTGGCCGCAACCTATGCCTGCCTTGGCGCGCTAATGGCGCTGGAGCATCGGCACAAAACCGGAGAAGGACAAGTCGTCGATTCGGCGATTTACGAGGCGGTGCTGGCCAATATGGAATCAACGGTCGCCGAATATACCGTGGCCGGCCATATCCGCGAACGCACAGGCTCCATCCTACCTAAGATCGCGCCATCCAATGTCTATCCGACGCAGGATGGCAGTGTTTTGGTCGCCGGCAATCAGGACAGTGTCTGGAAACGGATGTCGGCGATGATGGGCAAGCCGGAACTGGCCAGCGACGAACGTTTTGCGACCCATGTTGCGCGCGGAGAGCATCAGGCGGAACTGGACGTCATGATTGCCGACTGGACGCGCAACTTCACCAGTCAGGATCTCCTGACATTATGTGAGAATAGCGGCGTTCCAGCGGGAAACATCTATCGTGCGCCGGAAATGCTGGCGGATCCCCATTTCAAGGCGCGTGAGGCTCTGGTCGAAGTAGACCACCCGCAGCACGATAATTTTGTCATGCAAAATGTCGCCCCGAAATTGTCCAAGACCCCTGGTCATATCGAAAGCGTTGGCCCGGAACTGGGTGCGCATAATGAAGCAATTTACGGCGAAATGCTCGGCATGAACAGCGCGCAAATGGCTGACCTGCAGGACCGCGGGATCATCTGACGGTCACTCTTCGACGCCGATCTTTGTAGCAACGCTGAAACTGTGGAATGCCCGGCGGATATGGCTGGTCATGACGGAAGAGGCCCAGGCCTCGTCCTTTGCGGTGAAGGCGGCGATAAGCTCCTCATGATCGGCACGCGACTGCATCAAATCTTCTCGCGAATATTGATGGGCGGTGCGACGCACCACCGGCTGTTCGATCAGCGCCGGGAGCAACTTGCTCAGCCTCGGCGATTGCGCGCAATCAAGAATCAAGTCATGAAATTGCCGATTGGTGGTCAGGAAGGTCGCGATATCCGGCGTTGCCTGATCGATCGCTTTTGTCAGCGCTTCATTGATTTCACGCAATTGGTTCAGTCTCTTCGCATCCATCCTTTGCGCGGCGCGCTCAACAGCATGGGATTCCAGCATCCCCCGCAATGTGAACATTTCGTCGATTTCATCATTTGACCAGTCGGCGACCGAAAGCCGCTTGGACGCGCTCCGCACCAGCAGCATTTCATTTTCGAGCCGCTGGACGGCGTCACGTACCGGTGTTCGAGACACTCCGGAAACCTCGGAAAGCCTTTCCTCGGTCAATTGCATACCCGGACGCACTTCTCCGGACAGAATGAAGCTGCGTATTTTTCTATATGCACGATCAGAAGCACGGCTCATCAATAGGCTCTTGGCGCAATAAAGTCTGATGGGCAAGTCCTGACCATGCCTACAATTTCTCCTTGACGGATTGCATTTGTATACAATAGAATGTCATCAGGGAGTCTTTACATCACCATGACTGAACCGAAATTGCTATGAAGCGGATCAAGGTCATCGTCCCCATCCCGATGGATGAGGCGGGCGTGGCCGCCCGCGCAGAGCAATTGCCCGCTGACTTCGTCAGGGAAGGTTTCCAGCCTGAATTTGTCGCCGTCCCCTGGGGCGCTGCTCTGGGTGACAGCTATCACGACACATTGCTGATGGACTGGACGGTTTTCCAGGCCGGGATCAAGGCAGAGGAAGAAGGCTATGCCGGGGTCCTGATCGACACGGTCAGCGACAGCGGTCTCCGCGCACTTCGTTCCCGTCTCGATATTCCGGTGGTCGGCCCGGGCGAGGCGGCCTTTGCCGCCGCGATGATGCTGGGCAAGAAGTTCACCGTGCTGACGATGTGGCCGGAATGGTTCCCGCTCTACGAAAAGACGCTGACCGAATATGGCTGGTGGGAACGGGTCGCCTCGCTGCGCTCGATCGAGACCCGGCCCGATGTCACCGAATTGCTGGCCGGCAAGGAAGAGGTGATATTCGACAAGCTCCGGGAAGAGGCGGTGCTGGCGATGGAAGAGGACGGCGCGGATGTCATCGTGCTCGGTTCAACCACCATGCACCAGTCGGCCCGATATCTCGACGAGAATCTGCCGATCCCGGTGCTCAACCCGGGACAGGTTGCCTATAAATTTCTCGAAACTCTGATCGAACTGGGCCTGACCCACAGCAAGAAGGCCTTTCCCGCTCCCGAAGTGCCGAAAGACGAAGACATTCGAAAGGGATGGTATTGATGACTGACTGGACACCCGGAATGGCAGGCCAGATCGCTTTGCCTTATCCCTTTTACATCGACATCGTGACCAAACGCTATTTTGACGGCGTCGATAACAAGAATATGACCCAGGTGCTCAACTGTTTCGCGCCGGACGCTGTGCTCTACGAGGCGACTTCGGACACCACCCACAACGGCCGCGAAGCGATCAGGGCGATGTTCGAAAAGCTGTTCGCCGATTTCGAGCAGATCTGGCACGGCAATTTTGTCCACACCGCCGACCCTGCATCCAACGCCGTCTGCTCGCAGTTCACGGTGCTGATCACCCCCAATGGCGGCGAGCAGCTGCGCTATGAAAATTGCAACCGCTTCTATTGCAAGGACCGCCTGTTCCAGGATGTCACCGTCTATATGAGCGGCGACAATCTGCTGAAAGAGGGAGATGTCTGATGCAATATGAACCCGGTCTTTCGCGCGACGAGCTGATCGAGCTGGCAACCCGGACCTATTTCGGCAATGTCGATGCCAAGAACATGGAGGCGGCGCTCGACTGCTTCCATGATGGCGCGCTGTTCTGCGTCCAGACCGACTTCACCCGCCATAGCGGCAAGGAAGAGATCCGGCGGATGTTTGAGGATTTCTTCGGTGCCTATGAAACCATCGTCCACCGCGATTTCACCTGTACCGTCGATGAAGCCAACGGCCGGATCGCCGCCTCTTTTATCGCAGAGCTGACCGATGCCGACGGCGGTGTCACATTACTCAACAACACCAATTTCTGGAGAGTCCGGGACGGCAAGTTTCAGGAAGTTTACGTCTATATGAGCGGGGCCAATGTGCTCGTCTAAATCCATTTGACGGGTCCAAAGGCCTGCAAATCATTCCATTCAGGGAAGGAAGAAAAATGCGTCATATCAAAAAAGCTCTTTCACTATCAGCCGGCTTCGCCGCGCTGGTCGGTTTCAATCCGGCATTCGCGCAGACCGGAGCTGAACAGTCAGCGAGCGAAGGTCAGGACAGCAATGTGATCATCGTGACGGCACGACGTCAGGACGAACTGCTTGCAGACGTTCCGGCATCGGTCACGGTTTTCACGTCCGAAATGCTCGATCGGACGGGCGTCCAGCAAGCCGATGAATTTGTCCAGCTGACCGCTGGTGTGACCATTGTCAGCGGTACCGCAGAAGCGGGCGACACCCAGATAAACATCCGCGGGATCAATGGTGCACGCGACGCCGAAAGCTCGGTTGCGCTGGTGGTTGACGGCATTCTCAAGACCAACACCGCCCAACTCAATCAGGATCAGGGCACGTTGCGCCAGATTGAAATCCTCAAAGGTCCGCAAGGCGCTCTTTATGGCCGCAACGCTGCAGCAGGCGCGATTGTCATTCAGACGCTCAAGCCAGGCGACATTCTGGAAGGTGGTATCAAGGTCAGCGCCGCCCAGGACAAGACTTACAAGGCGTCGGCCTATATTTCCACGCCATTGGGCGACAGCGCCGGTCTGGTGCTCTCCGGCTCCTACAACACCACCGACGGCTTTTACCGCAACAGCTTTCTGAACAACAGTAAAGTGGTCGATGATCAGGAAACCTGGTCGGTCGACGGGCGGTTTGTGGCGCAGCTTGGGGATGCAACCGAAGTCGATGTAAAGGCTCGCTACGCAGACCTTTCCGGCGCCTCGATCAATTTCAACACGTCATTCCATCTGCCCAATTTTGCCGGCGTCGATCCGGCCTTTTTCGAAGACGTGAACACGCACAAGTTCGGCTATTATTCGAACATCCGCCCGACCAACGACCAGACGACATTCGAGACATCGGTCAAACTGACCCATGAATTTGAAGCTATGACGCTGACCGCCTGGGCGCTTTACAGCGATGTGGACCAGGCGTTGACAGCAGACGGCACGTCGGCAGATTTTGCCCGCTATACTTTCCCGGGTGCAACGCCCGCATCGGTCGCAGCGTCGAACAGTTGCTTTGCAACCACGGCGCAACTGACCGGCTATCCGCTCAATGCCCCGACCTTTGTCGGCAACAATCCGATCCCGTTCATTTTCGATCCGGTCAACGGTTCAACCCTCGGCGCCTATAGCCCGACCACCTGCGACGGCACCCAATATCAGATTCGCGAACAGACCGACATCAGCGCGGAAATCCGGCTGGCTTCCAATGGCGACGGACCGCTGGCCTGGCAGATCGGTGCCTATTATCTGAACATCGACCGGGATGTCGGAGTCAGCCTCGGTGCTGATCTGGGGCAGGGAATCATCAGAGAATTGTACAATGATGCAAACAGCAGCAATCCTACTTCGCAGCTGTTTGCCGACAATTTCAATACCAATGTCTATGCCGCCTTCGGTTCGGTTGATTATGAAGTTGCCGATAATTTCGACGTCAGTCTGGCGCTGCGCTACGATATCGAGCAGCGGGAAGTATCCAGCCGGGTGCCACTGGTAACCGATCCGATCACCGGCGGTCCGATCAATCCGGGTCAGGCTTTTGGTGCCATTCCGGATCAGAAGGAGACGTTCAAGGAACTGCAGCCCAAACTGTCGCTGCGCTATGGTCTGACCGACGACCTGAACTTCTACGCCAACTGGGGCATCGGTTTCAAATCGGGCGGTTTCAACAACCAGGGTTCCGCCGCCATTGTTGACCAGAATTTCAACCAGTTCCTCGGCACCAATGTCCTGATCAACGATATTTACCGCAAGGAAACATCAAGCGCATTCGAGGCTGGCTTCAAGGGATCGGCTGCCAATGGCGCGATCACTTTCGATCTTGCGGGCTATTACACCAAGGTCGACGACATGCAGTTCTTCGAATTTTTCGTGGGCGCATTTGGTCTGCTCCGGGTAGTCTCGAACATCGACAAGGTCGATATCTACGGGGCGGAATTCAATGCCAATGCGGAGATTGTCGAGGGCTGGAATATTTTCGGTTCGGTCAATGTCACCGAAAGCGAAATCAAGGCCAACGCTTCGCGTCCTTATACAGTCGGCAACAAGTCGCCTCATACCGCAGATTATACCATCAATCTGGGAACCCAAATGGTTGCCCCTATCGCCAGCAGTTTTGATCTGGTGATGCGCGCCGACTATCGCATCACCGGTCCGACCTGGTTCCACACGGTTCAGGAAGACACCGGCCCGACCCTGTTCAGTGGTCTGTTACCCGGTTCTGCTCTGGCCCTACCCGCGTTTGTCGGCGATGGCGATATGTCGGTTACCGAGCGTGACGCTTTCGGGGTTCTCGATCTTCGTTTCGGACTGGAAGGCGACAACTGGAATGTCACCGCCTTTGCCGACAATCTGCTCGACAAGCGCTATCTCAACGAGGTGATTACCGCGGTTGAATTTGGCGGGTCGTTCATTTCACCCGGCGGCCTGCGCCGCTTCGGTGTAGAAGTTGGATATAAATTCTGATGACTGGGCCGTCTTGCGGCGGCGTATATCGTTGCTGTCATGACCCGTGATGCAGATGACAATTATGCCGGCGTTTTGACGACAAGCGGTTGTGTGCGCGCCACGTGGGTCGAGTGTTGTTCCCATGGTGTTATCCCGATCATCGCCAATATTTCAGAGACGGGGCCGCTCGCCCATTGTTTCGCCGAGACGCACCAATCTCTCCGGAGCCCAGTCGGCTGAAAAAGCGATGCTGTGCTGCGGGAACAGCATGACGATCGTAGAGCCGAGCAGGAACCGCCCCATCTCCTCGCCCTTTTCGAGCGTGATATTCTCGTCGGCATAGGTCCACCGCGTGATCTGGTTAGCGGGCTTTGGTTTGACCACGCCGTGCCAGACCGTCGCCATGCTGCCGACGATGGTGGCGCCGACCAGGACCATCGCGAACGTGCCGTGCTCCGGTGATTCAAACATGCAGATCACCCGCTCGTTTCGCGCGAAAAGATTGGGCACACCGCGGGCAGTGGCGGGATTGACCGAAAACAGCGAGCCCGGCACGTAGATCATTTCTGTCAGCCTGCCGTCACAAGGCATATGCAGGCGATGATAGTCCCTGGGTGACAGATACAGATTGGCGAAGCTGCCGTTCCGAAATTTTGCCGCCAGTGCTGCATCGCCGCCGAGCAGCTCGGTGGTTGTAAAGAAATGGCCCTTGGCCTGGAGGATGCGGTGGTCATCAATAGTTCCAAGCTGGCTGATCGCGCCATCCACCGGGCAGGCAAAATCTGCTGTCGTTATCGGTCGCGCGCCGGCTTTGAGCGGACGGGTGAAAAAGGCGTTGAAGCTGTTATAGGAAGAGATGTCCGGATTTTGGGCTTCGCTCATATCGACCGCATATTTGCCGGCGAACCAGCCTATCAGCCGCGTTGTCAGCTTGCCCCGTTCCGCTTCAGCAACGCGGCCGGCAAAGGCGGTAAGGCCCCGTTTTGGCAATATATATTGTGACGCGACTTTCAAACGTTCAAACAAATTTTTTCTCGCATCAATGGATCCACCAACTCTTAAACCGCAAGTCCTGCCGGTATGCCCCTCCAGAATATTGCGGACAATCAACCCGCCTTTTACCGGAACCCGGAATCTTGACCAGCATCTTTCGCGTGTTCGCGCCGGTAAACAGCCCTTTACAGCGCCCGATGCAATCAGTCGCGCCATATCGGCGTCGAATTCGGGCACTTGCGCGGCAAAATCGGGACAGACGCAAACTGCACCGGCCGAAAGCCTGACTGCCTGCCGACTTCCGCTCCTCCGGAGCTGAACACTCCAATTGATTAATTGCACATGAACCATATCGCGTTATGCTGCCATGATATTGGGGGCATCAGGATTTGGATTTCGCGAACAAGCAAGACATGCTGTCGAGCCCCGCTGCAGCGGCGCGCTTTTCGCTCTTTGGCGGCTTTCAGCTACTGGCACCCGACGGCAGCGTAATCATCATATCCAACCGGCGGGCCCGGGCCGTGGCGGCGATGCTCTGTCTTGCGCCCGACGAGCCGATTGACCGCGACCATCTGAGCAGACTTTTGTGGCCAGGCCGATTTGAGGCACAGGCGCGGGCGAGTCTGCGACAATGTCTGCTCGATCTGCGGAAATTGCTGGCGGCAGCCGATTGCGAACTGCTGGAAGTGTCACGGAGCCGGGTGAGCCTGAACGGTGGTTCGGTCCGATCCGACCTGACCGATCTGGAAAATGCGCTCGCCGATGGAGATTGGGCGCAAGCGACCACTTTGCTGCTGGCCATCGGCGGCAAACAAATTCTGGATCAGCTGCATTTTGGAGAGGATTTCGAAACCTGGCTTGCCGAGCGCAGGCAATCCATAGAACAGCGACTGCAAATCAGCGTCAGTGATGCCCTGGCCAAATTGAAAGCATCCGGAAATCTTGCAGACCATGAAAAGCTTCTGGATGCGTGGATGGTGCGGCACCCGGCGGCATCACGCGTCATCATGGCGGGTCGGCAGAGCGGCAGAACGCGGTTGGCGATATTGCCGTTCGCTTCCCTGGACAGCAAAGATGATCAGGGATATTTTGCCGACGGCATTGTCGATGAGCTGATCACCACGCTGGGACAGGTACCGCAGCTGCTGGTTGCAGGGCGAACATCGTCCTTTCAGTTCAAGGACACCGATCTTTCGCTGCCGGAAATTGCCGATGTCCTTCGAGTGTCCCACCTAGTCGAGGGTTCGGTTCAGCGGCAGGATGGTGATGTCCGCATCAATGTGCGCCTGATCGACGGCCAGACCGGTTTCGAGAGCTGGGGCTATGGCTATGACGGCACGGAGGATGATATTTTTGTGTCACGCGAGCAGGTTGCGCGCACGGTCACCAGGGAATTGTGCGCGGCGCTGGAGCTGGACATAGCGGACCATGACGTCCGCCGGATGACGGATAACAAGGCGGCCTATGGCCTCTATCTGCAGGGCCGGGCCCTGACCCGCCGGGCGATCGGCGACGGTGTGCTTGAAACGGCCATCAAGCTGCTGGAGCAGGCGCTGGAGATGGAGCCGGAATTTGCCGAATGCTGGACCGCCCTGGCGGAGGCGCATGTCTACACAGCCGTCTTCACCCCCTGTCTCGACAAATTGGGCGAAGCAGAACGCATGGCCGAATGCGCGAGAAAGGCCATCGAACTCTCGCCGAAACAGGGGCATGCCTATGCCATGCTTGGCCTTTACCAATGGACCAGGAATAACGCTGTCGGTGCCCTGGATCTGGCGTTCAAGGCCTATGAACTGGAGCCTGAAAATCCCGCTGTGGTTATGCGTCTGGGATCCTTTCTGCTTTATTGCGGACGGACGGCAGAAGCATTGCCTTATGTCGAAGCAGCGATTGATCAGGATCCCGTTGATGGCCGGAATTATGCTATGTTATGCGCGGCCCATCTCAACCTCGGCAATATCGATGCGGCCATAGATGCGGGGCAGCGCATGGCCGATCTCGGCCAGCCTTCGCTGCATCTGGCGGCGGCGACGGCGACATCGGGCGACCGCGATCTCGCGATGGAACAATATCAGAAATCGCGTTCGCTCATGAACAGCGTGATTTTTGCGCCGGCGGGCATGACGCCCATGGCTCCCGAAGCGATGGACGCCTATTGGCTGCTCGCGGCCAGAGGCATCCATAGCGGCGATGAAGAGGCGCGACAGCAATATTGCCAGGTGCTGGAAATGCTGCACGCGACGCTACCCGACCCCTGTGATCCGACCATAGTCTGGCCCGCGGTCTGGATGGGCTATGCGCCGATGGTGTTCAAAACCCTCGGCCAGCAGATCACGCCGCCCAATATGGTTGGCCTGATGTCGCTCTGGGCCGACGTCGACCCGATAAGACAGACGCGCATGCACCCCGAGTTCATGGACTTTGCCAGGCGCATCGGATTGGTCGCGGCATGGGAAAAATATGGCTGGCCGGACCTGTTGCCCGCCCCCTCACCACCGAATTGACGTATTATTGACGGTAGCGCCGTTGACGCGATGTTAGCTTTGGGCGCACTGTCGTCCCATCGAATTTGCAGACATGAATAGCCAGTCAGGCGGTCCGGAAACCCCGGTTTCCGCCAACGGGAGAGCTGTGTTTGCCGAATGGGGGGCTATGAAATTCGATATCGCCTTGGCCTCGCTGACCAAAAGAGAACAGGAGAAGACGAATGAAACTGATGAAAAAAATGATGGTGGCCACTGCCATCACCGTGGCCGCGCCGCTGGCCTTGTCTGCACCGGCTATGGCCGACGAATTCCCGCTGGTAGCCGGTGACTATACGACCATGACCGGCATCTATCTGGAGGATGCCGGATGGACGGCTTATGCCAACTATCTTGCCGGCGAATGGAAGAAAAACCAGGATTTCGCCAAGTCCAAGGGCTGGATCAGCGATTATAAAATCTATTATAATGTCGATCCCCGCGATGGTGAACCGTCCATGTATCTGACGCGGACCTTCCCTTCCTGGCCCAGCGGCGCCGAAATGGAAAAGCGCAACAAGGAATGGGAAGAATTTGACAAGAGAACCAACGCGCAGCTCGATGCAGAATCCGGCAACCGGGCGAAATTCCGCAAGGTCACAGGGTCGATGACGCTGCAGGAAGCGACCGTCCGCTAGCTTTGAAGCTTGGTCTGGCCGGAGATTGCATCCCTTTGCATCAACCGGCCAAGCCGCACCCCAGTCCGGCGGATGATTTTGCGACCCGCCATCCGCCGGATTCTTCTGCTTGGCCCGAACACAGGAAGGGGATCCTATGAGTGATCTTGGTGATCTCGCACATGATTTTTCATCATTGCTACTGAACGGGCAGGCGGTTGCTGCGGCAGAAAAATATTGGGCCGTCGATATCGTCAGCATGGAGCCGGAGAATAGCAGGGAACATGGCCCGGCCATCGTTGCGGGATATAAGGCCGCGCATTACAAGCTGACAAGCTGGCTGGATCACAGCGCGATGGAAGAGCTCAGCATCGATGGCCCTTTTATCACCGGCGACCATTTTGCCCTGTTTATCGACATGCTGATCAAGCGCCGGGCCACCGGCGAGCGGCAACCTTTTAGCGAGATCGCCATCTACACCGTCCGCGACCAAAAGATCATCGAAGAGCGATATTTTTATGAGTGAAGCAAAATCTGCCCTTTACAGGGGCTACCCGGCTGTTCCGACCATGTCCGAGAATATATATTTGCGATGTACCGCGATCATATTGCTCTATTTCATGCAGGGTATCGTTGTCGGGTTAAGCACGATCGCCATACCCGCCTGGCTCGCAGCCCGCGGCGCCTCGCCGATAGAAATTGGCGGCTTTGTAGGAACAGCCCTGCTCCCCTGGTCGCTGAAACTTTTCAACGGCCTGTTGATGGACCGGTTTACCTATCGGCCGATGGGCAGACGTCGGTCATGGATATTGGTCGCCCAGGCGTTGATGATGGCAACCTTGTTCGGCCTGGCCATTGCCGCCCCGTCGGCCAGCCAGATTATTTTGCTCACGGCCTTTTGTTTCACGCTCAATCTGTGCGCCACCTTCAATGATGTGGCAATCGACGGCATGACGGTTGACCTCGTGCCCGAAGAAGAACGAACCACCGTTAACGGATTTATGTTTGCTTCCCAGACCCTGGGCATTTCTGCTGCCGGCTTTATCGCCGGGCAGCTGTTGGTCGATGACCAGATTTCGATCACGGCGTTTCTGTTTGGCGCTTTTGTCGGTATTGCCTCCCTGTTCGTTTCCCTGTTCCGGGAACGGCCCGGAGAACGGCTTTTCCCGTGGACCGGCGGCCAACCTTCACCAGAATGTACCGAACGCCAGCACGCAGCCTGGCTTCCGATCCTCGGGGGCATTTTTCGGTCCTTGCTATCGCTACCGACTCTCCTGTTCCTGGCCGGGACCGGATTGGCCTCGGCGACTTTTGCCTTTCTGGATTCCGTCGCGCCAACGCTCGCGGTCCAGCAACTGGGCTGGGGGAGTGACGATTATAGCAGTTTTGCGAGTATTGTCGGGCTGGTCGCAGCGATCGCCGGTGCCACGATGACCACATTTCTTGTACGCTGGGCGGGCATTCGCAATTCTATGACGGTGCTTTTTCTTGTCCTGGCTCTTGCGGCAATCATAGCGGGTGCCACCTATGAAATATGGCAAGGCAGTACAGTCTTCATGGCAATATATGCTATCCAGTATATTGTCGCACTTCTCCTGACCATCGTTCTCATCGTCTGGGCGATGCGACTTTGCGATCCGACCATTGCCGCGAGTCTATTTGCGCTGTTCATGGCCGCTCCCAATCTCGCCAGGTCGCTCCTGTCGGGCGGCTCGGGGTGGGTCGTCGAAGGCAGCGGCTATGCGGCGGCCTATTATGCGGTAGCCGCCCTGTCGCTTGCCGGACTGGCCCTGTGCCTGTTCGCCGGAGTTGGCGCCGGCAGTCTGGCGAACGAAGACGAACAGCAGGCCGGCTAGTGGACGATATCAAACCCCATATTCTGGCGCACCTCGGTCTGGCGCTTGCCTCATCCGCCTCGGCGATACCGCGGACAGAGCAATTTCTGGACGCGGAAGACCGCGCCCCTTCCCGAACCCTCATAACCACAGGAGTCCCTGCATGATCAAATCACCATCCGCCCTTGCCCACGTGGTCTACCGGACCCGCCATTTTGAGGACATGTTGCAATGGTATGCCACGGTTTTCGGCGCGAGAATCCAGTATCAGAACCCGGCGCTGGCATTTCTCGCCTTTGATGAAGAACATCACCGCTTTGCTTTCGCCGATCTGGGCGTGATCCGTCCGGACGATCCGGACGACAAGGATGACAGCGGCATGATTGGCGTCGATCATGTCGCGTGGGAATATGACTCGCTGCACGACCTGCTGGCAAATTACGAAACGCTGAAGGCGGTCGGGATCCGGCCCTATTGGTGCGTCAATCACGGCATGAGCGCGTCGCTCTATTATGCCGACCCCGATGGCAACCAGATGGAATTTTCCGTCGATGTGTTTCCGACCAAGGCGGAAGGCACGGCCTATTTCCATGGCGAAGCCATCGGCCAGAACCCCGTCGGCACGGAATATGACCCCGACGACTGGCTGGCACGGCTCCGCGGCGGGGTGCCGCCGGAGGAGCTCATGATGATGGATCCGGCGGCCGCGGTTTCGCCGATACGGGGCAGAATGACCGCGCCCCTCGCATGACAATGGCTGCGCGGCGCATCCTGCTGCTCACCGGCAAAGCCGCGCGTGCAGCTCCCGCGCCCGCCTGCCCTGCAAGTTGCGCTTCGCCCAGAATCGGTTAAGCTCTCGAAAACACAGGGAGGAATATCATGACATTACCGGTAACCGGCCTCGCCGCCGCGATTTGTGCTTTGCTGCTGATCTATTGCGCCTATGCGACGGTCAAGGTCCGCCTCGCCACCCAGATCGGCTTTGGCGACGGCGACAATCCCGATCTGCTCGCCGCACGACGCACCCATGCCAATCTGTCGGAACATGCGCCGGTCTTCCTGATCATGCTGGCGATCCTCGAACTGGCCAATGCCCATCATATCGGCATCACGGTCATCGCCGCGGTCTTCCTGATCGGCCGGGTCGCGCATATCGTCGGCATGGCCCAGCATCACAAGGGCGGCTCGCCGCGCTTTCGCCAGCTGGGCGTAATGGCAACCTGGCTGACCACGGTCGCGCTGGCCTTGTGGATCATCTTTCTGTTCGTGACCATGCACCTGTAAGATCCGCCGGAAACAGCAGATCAGTCGCGCCTGAGATAGGCGCCGCCGCTGCCGTCTGCCGGCACCAGCCGGTCACCGGAAATATCCAGCCGAAGCTCCTGAAACGGTGGCTTTATCAACACGCGCTGGTCCAGCTGCACTTCATGAACCCGCGCTTCCCGGTCCGGCGTCACATCGAAGCGCGATGAATAGGCCGCGCCGTCATGCCGCAACGTCAGCCGGATCGCCTTTAGTTGCCGTGCATCGGTGGCGGGCACGAAGGCGAAGCCGAGTTCATGACTGTTCGCCGTTTCGAGGCTACCATCGGCGAAGGAAAATTCGGCGTCGATGTTCAAGCGCGCATTGGGCCTCTCGCGCCGGTTGATCCAGATGCCGACCCCTTCGCTCCAGTCGATCCGGGGCCCGTGTTCATCACCCGCATATTCGGGCGTATAATCGGACAGGAAGAAACAGTCGGCGGGCAGCGATGGTGGCTGGTAGCGGGCGGGCTTGCCCGCCGCACGCGCGCTTTTTGCCAGCACCGCAACCGCCTGGCCCCAGTCCCGCCTCGCACTTCGCGCGGAAATTTCCAGACTGTCATCCGGGTCGGACAGGTCGCGGGCGAAATAGGCGGCAATTGCCTGCTCGTAGGCATCCCGCAGCTCGCGCTCCTTTTGGACAGCGGCTTCGAAGCGTTGCAGCGGTGTCTGATTGTCTCCAGCGGCATAATCGTCCGACGACTGATAATAGCCGCCGGTTTCGAGAAAAGCGCATTGCCACTTCGCCCGGTTGTTCAGCCGGATCGTTTCACTGGCAAAAGCCGCGTCGGCTTCCTCACGGCCCCAGGGATAGGCATTGCCCAGCGCAAATGCCGGCGTGTCTTTGCCGAAACGATGCGGACCGAGGATCACCTGCCCCTCGGCCTCCGTCCATTTGCCCTCGCTATAGAGGTCAAGACTGCCGACGATCAGCATCCATCTGTAGCTGCCATCGGCGTTGAGCTGCAGCTGGGCAGCGGTTTCCATCACCCCGGCAAGACGATAATTTCCGGCCAGATTGCTCGCCGCCGCCTGCGCACCGTTATCCGGAGCTGACCGGGCCAGCCCGGCTGGCACAAGGGCACAGGCACAGATTGTCGACAGCAGGCGAAACGCGTGTTTCCGTAAAATCATTCTGGTCATTTCGACTCTCCCCGCCCGCCATCCTTGATTTCCCGGGACCTGATAGGCTGTTTTTCGGTAGCACAGCAACGATTTGCGACCATGTCCCGCATGGTTCAACGCGCCGGTACGGTATCATTATCACCGGAGACGGACTGTAGCAGCGCCGCAAGCCGCTGTACCCGCGCAGGCAACAGCCGGCCGCGCCGGGAGATCATCCACAGGTCATGGTCGAGCCGGTGGGGCAGCGACGCGATGTCCAGCCTGTCCCTGCCGGGGTAGCTGTCCACCCCGCTGCGCGGCAATATAGTGTAACCGATACCGCTCGCGACCGGTGAGGGTATCTGGCTGATCTGGTTTACGTAGGTGCGGACATGCAGGCGCTCCGATCCGCGGAATTCCTCCGGAAAATTCATCGCAAACAGTTCGTCGGCATAAGCCATGCCGTCCGGATGGGCGACAAAACCCAGCTGATCAAGCGTGGCGAAGCTGGCCGGCAAGGCCATTGCACCCCGTGGTACCACCAGACAGAGTTCTTCCTGCCCCAGATGGCGGGCGTCGAGCCGCAGGTGATGCGGGTCGTGATCCGCGATACCAAGGTCGAACCGCCCGTCGACCACGCCCGCCAGAACGCTGTCCTGCGGCGCTGCTTCGAGCCTGACGGCAAGATCCGGCGATTCCTGCATGACCGCCAGGATATGGGGGTAGACCTGCATGGCAAAGCTGCCCGAACAGGCGATGGCCACCTCACCCGCGGCCGGATCGTCGCGCAGCAGCGTCTCCCGCAAATTCCTCTCGGCTGCCCGCCTTTCCCGGCCGAAGGCGAGAACCGATTCCCCCGCCGGGGTCGGGCTGAAACCCTTGCCGTCGCGCGAGATCAGCGGCTCGCCGATCTGCTGTTCAAGCTTTTTCAGATGCTGGGACACTCCCGGCTGGGTCATCCCGAGCCGGGTCGCCGCGCGGGTGAAATGCCCGGTCTCGCACAGGACGACGAAACTCTCCAGCCACTGCGCGTTGATCACGTTCATGACAATATATTATCAATAAGCATATATATGATTATTTAACATGATGCTCCGTCATGTCTATCTAAAACCCATAGACAATGAAAAGGACCAGATCATGTTACCATCACCCCGCGCATTCTCCCATATCGGCCTGTCGGTTCCCGACCTTGACGCCGCCGTCACATTCTACACCGAAATACTCGGGCTCTACACCATCATGGAACCCACCGGCATCACCGAGGACGACAGCCCGGTCGGAGTCATGTGCACCGATGTTTTCGGCCCCGGCTGGGAAAGCCTGCGGATCGCCCATCTCGCGACCGCCGACCGGATCGGCATCGAGATTTTCGAATTTCCCGACAATCATGCACCGGACGACAATCTGGACTACAAGCGCCATGGCACGTTTCACTTTTGCGTTCAGGACCCCGATGTCGAGGGACTGGTCGCCAAGATCGTCGCGGCCGGCGGCAAGCAGCGGATGCCGGTCCGGGAATATTTCCCCGGCAAAAAGCCTTATCGCATGTGCTATGTCGAGGATCCTTTCGGCATAGTCTTCGAGGTCTACAGCCACAGCTACGAACTGACCTATTCCGACGGAGCCTATTCCTGAGAGCAACGCCGGTGCGGGCGCTGATCGGGGTGTCGGGCTAGTAGCTCGCCCCGTCCACCGTCCGTACCGGCAGATGCTGCCACTCTTCCGGCTCGAACATCCGCATGTTCACGCCCATCCGCTCCCGCGAGGCGGTCCGCGGAGTCCAGTGGGTGAAGCAGCCGCAGGTCTTGCAGATCCATGATGTGATCATCTTGTCGCCCTGAACATATGGGGTCAGCGCATCCCGCTCCGCCTCGACCGTCACTGCATCCGGAAGCCAGTAGCCGCCGCGCCAGCCGGTCTTTCGGCACAGGGAACAATTGCAGCGCAGCACCTCGGCTGGCGCTGTCGCCACCATGATCTGCACCGCGCCGCAATGGCATTGACCTTTCACGGCAGCCTCCTCAACACAACCCGTGCGACAGGACCTGGTCGACCCAGTCCGGCACCAGTTCACCCGCCTTGCCCATCCGGCTTTCGTGGAAATGGAAACTGCCCTCCGACGGATCGAGGTTCATCTCCAGCGTGCGGGCACCGTGATAGCGGGCGGTCTGGACAAAGCCGGCGGCCGGATAGACCGCGCCCGATGTACCGATCGACACGAACAGGTCGCAGCGGGCGAGCGCCGTCTCGATCCGCTCCATCTGGTAAGGCATTTCGCCGAACCAGACGATGTCGGGCCGCAGGCAGCCGGGCACATGGCAGTGCGGACAGACCGGGCCGCTCGCCATCTCCCCTTCAAAGGCAAAATGCGCGTCGCAGGCGCGACACCAGGCGCTGTTGAGCTCGCCGTGCATGTGGAGCAGGCGCTGCGACCCGGCGCGGTCGTGCAGGTCATCGACATTTTGCGTGACCAGCAGCAGATCGCCCGCCCAAATCTGGTCAAGCCGGGCGAGCGCCTGGTGCGCTGCATTGGGCTCGACGGTCTTCAGCTTCGCGCGGCGCTCGTCGTAGAATTTCTGGACGAGAGCGGGATCGCGGACAAAGGCCTCGGGCGTGGCGACATCCTCGACCCGGTGCCCTTCCCACAGACCATCCGGCCCGCGAAATGTGGCAACGCCGCTTTCGGCGCTGACGCCGGCGCCGGTGAGGATGACGATATTGTTGATTGGGTTTAGCATATTGCCTTTCTTCGTCATGCTGAACTTGTTTCAGCATCCATTTCGTCTCATAGAATTAGCCTAGAGGATAAGTGGATCCTGAAACAAGTTCAGGATGACGATTCTTCGATCGGGACCAACAGGAATATAAATTATGACAGCCATCGGAATTATCGGCAGCAAGGGCCGCATGGGACAGGCGCTGGTCGCGGCAATCGCGAAAGCGGGCCACAGCCACGCCGGCGGCGCGGACCAGGGCGATAATGTCGCGGCGCTGGTCGCGGCGAGCGATGTGCTGGTCGATTTCTCCTCGCCGAAAGCGCTGCAGGCGACACTCGATGCCTGCGCGGCGGCGGGCAAGCCGATCGTCATAGGCACCACCGGGCTGGAGGACGTCCATCATGCCGCGATCGACGCGGCGGCGACCAAAATCCCCGTGCTGCAGACCGGCAATACCTCGCTCGGCGTCAATATGCTGGCGGCGCTGGTCGAGCAGGCGGCGAGCAGGCTGGGCGATGACTGGGATATCGAAATCGTCGAGATGCACCACCGGCATAAAGTGGACGCGCCGAGCGGCACCGCGAAACTGCTCGGCGAAGCGGCTGCGCGGGGGCGCAAGGTTGATCTGGCCGCTAACAGCGAAAGCGGCCGCGACGGCATCACCGGCGCACGCGAAAAGGGCGCGATAGGCTTCGCAGCGTTACGCGGAGGATCGGTCGCCGGCGACCACACGGTGATATTGGCGAGCGACGAGGAACGCATCGAACTGACCCACCGGGCGGAAAACCGCATGATCTTCGCACGCGGCGCGGTGAAGGCGGCGCGCTGGCTGGCAGGACAGAAGGCCGGGCGGTACGGGATGGATGGGGTTTTGGGGTTTTAGGGTTTTAGAGGGCCTACAGACTTGACTTCAAATTTGTTTGGTTAACTGAATCGGCCAATATTGGGAATAACTAGGATAAATCGACCAATGGGTATGCATGGCTGGAAAGTTATCGGGGATTTCATGAAAATCCTCGAGAATGAGGGTAAACTAACCAGTTTATATCGCGGCCACTCAGACGCTAAGTGGCCTCTGGTACCTTCTATATTCCGTAAGGAATCACGCGGTATTCAAACCGAAGTCGATTTGTATGATTGGAAATCTCGCGCTTCGCGCTTTGCTTCGCCAATGCCGATCGACAACATAGAATGGTTAGTGCTGGCACAGCACTATGGACTTGCTACACGATTTCTCGATTGGACAACTAGTCCACTGGTCGCACTGTATTTTGCTTGCGACGGTGACAAACAAAATGATGCTGACGGATGTGTTATCAGCATCGCGCGAAGTGAATTCAAGGACGCGAATAACACCCTTACAATCGATCCTTTTTCCGACGAGCGGGCAAGGCCGTTCCTAATAAATGCAATTGGCAGAAATGTAAGATCCACTGCCCAAGAAAGCTACCTCTCACTTCATACTCCCACCGATTTCAAAGAGCTAAAATCAAAAGTAATTTTCCGAGTACCTGGTGGTGACAAGCACGACACGATATTAACGCTCGAAAAATTAGGATTCACATCCGAGCGACTACATTTTGATATTACAAAATTAGTCCAACGCTTTAAAAATCGACAGAGATAGAAGTATCTTTCCAAATCGCGACAAAACTGCATTAGTGGCATCTCTGCAAAAAGCATCCAGTCGCCCCAGCGTAGGCTGGGGCCCAACCCGGCGACCCTCTGTACACTGAAGATTGCTTTGGGTCCTAGCCTTCGCTGGGACGACGGAGGTGGCATTGCGCGAACAACCTCACCCCAACCTCTTCTCCCGCAACGCCGACCTTGCAGCGTCCGCCAAGAACCCCGACCGGTTCCTCGCCACCTTGTCGATCGCGGCGACCAGTCCTTCGTCCAGGGTGATATTGATTCGCACCGATTTGCCCGGCAGCTCGGCCCGCACCAAAATGCGCGCGGCTTCATCAATATCCGGATCATGCGGAATCGCGTCGAGCGGAGAGGGAGCGGCAAATATGTCGCCATATTCGGCGGACACGACCAGATGGCCGGTCAGGGCTTCCTCCGCATTTTCCGCTGCCTCCTGCTCGGTGGCACCGAAGGAGGTGCAGCCCGGCAGGTCGGGGAAGAATACGGCAAAACCATCTGTCGCGCGCTCGATAATGGCGGGATAATAGACGCTGGCCAATCTGGGTTCCTTCATTTCAATTTCTCAACTCTATGCCGCTCTGGCGTTCGATGCTTTTCAAGGTGCCGATGGGTAGGTCGGCTTTCGGATGCGGGACCGTTACTGTGCCCGGGCGATCCGGATGCCGGAGATGCTTGTGGCTGCCGCTCTGCCGGACCTCTTGCCAACCGGCTCGCCTGAGCCGTTTCAAGACCTCCCTGCTTCGCATCCTCTCCCTCAAAAAGTCGCGCTTATTATGTGTACATATACACACTCTGAACAGAATTTCAATCGACTATGCGCCAGCATGGCAGCGCGCCTGCGCTGCGGTTGCAAGGCTGCGTATCCTTTTCCCCGAACGGGAAGCTATCAAAACGCCGGAAAAATCCTGTCCTACATCCACCCCTATCGCCTAGGATCGCGGCAGGCTCTTTGACAAACTGGATATAATGTTCGCGTTGACGGCTGTCCGCATGGTTCTGGCAGTCCCGTTGACGAAGCAAATGCAAAGGTTACACTAGGCTACCGGTTCGCGACCTGGAAATACCGGAAATCTGCGGCTTCAGGGCAAAGATTACAGAAAATAAAACAAGCCGTCGCTGTCAAGTTCCGGGCAACGGGAATATCACCGACCGTAACCCGGTGACGGGATGGAAATAACGCGGCCCCCTTGCTCGATTCAACGCCGCAATTTGTGGATCGAGCGAGTATCGAGTCAGTAATTGTACAGATCAACCCGGCTAAGATCATGATTTCCCCGACAACTATTCCGCCAGCCGCCGCTTCATCTTATCTTTACCCCGATATCATAGTCTCAATCGGTATCGTTCCGCGTGAAAAGGGTTCCGTTAGTTGCTGCGCTTTCAAAATATCATTCTGGAGATGATCGCTACCGGAGTGCCTCTGGATGCCACGGCGGAGCGATTATGTCACGAGATCGAACTGCTGTTGCCGGACGTGGCCTGTTCGGTACTCCGGGTCGAGCGCAGCGGCTTGCTCTATCCGCTTGCCGCGCCGAGCCTGCCGACGATATTTTCCGAGCTGGTCGCCGGGACGATGATCGGCCCCAATGTCGGATCCTGCGGCAGCGCCGCCTATCTGGGCGAACCCGTGATTGTGACCGACATCGCAAATGATCCACGCTGGACCGGGTTTAAGGAACATATCCTGCCAGCCGGGTTCAAGGCCTGCTGGTCGGTGCCGATCAAAAATGCCGCGGGTGTCGTCTTTGGTACTTTCGCGCTCTATTTCCGGCAACAGCGGAATCCGAATGCACGCGAAGAAAAACTGGTCAGCGCCTCCATTCATCTTTGTGCCATCGCGCTCGAGCAGCATGACCGGGCCCTGGAGCGCGAGCGCCGCGCCTCGATCGATGCGCTGACCGACCTGCCGAACCGGTCCAGCTTTGATACGGCGCTGAGCCGCCTGTCGTGCGACGAGCCGGGCACATGGGCGCTGATGGTGGTGGATCTCGACAATCTCAAGACGATCAACGACACGTTCGGGCATCAGGCCGGCGACGAACTGCTACAGAATGTGGCACAGCGGATACGGGTGAATGTCCTGCCCGATCACGTATTCCGGCTCGGCGGCGACGAATTTGCGGTGATCCTGCAGGAGTCCGGCGCGGTTGCCAATCTGGACAGAACCGCATCACATATTCTCGATGCGGTGGGCAGCGTCACCAGTTGCAGCGGACATATGATCCAGCCGCGCGCGACCATCGGCGGCGCTGCGCTATCTCCGGGCGATGACGATGCCGAGACCGTGCACCGGCATGCCGATTTTGCGCTCTATCACGCCAAGGAGACCGGTCGCGGCGGCTTCGTCCGCTACTGGCCGGGCATTGGCACCGCGATCAAGAAGCGGATTGAAGTAATCCAGGACGTCGACTGTGCGCTGCGGGAAGGACGGATCGAGGCTTATTATCAGCCGGTGATCCGCCTCGACACGCGGGAAATCGCCAGTATGGAAGCGCTTTGCCGCCTGCGGACGCCGGAAGGCAATATCGTTTCGGCAGGGTCCTTCCACCAGGCCACGACAGACGTCGATGTTGCCGCCAAGCTGACCCAGGGCATGTTGGCTCTGGTGGCTGCCGACCTTCGGTCCTGGCTGGACCGCGGCATCCCGTTCCAGCACGTCGGCATCAACATCTCTTCTGCCGACTTTCATAGCGGCACGCTCTACGACCGCATCGAAGCCGCCTTCGGTCGCGAGAATGTTCCTCTGAAGCATGTCGTGCTGGAAGTGACAGAATCGGTCTATCTCGGGCAAAATGACCCGGTTGTTGCGCAGGAAATCAAGGCGCTCCGCGCCCATGGCCTGCGAATAGCGCTGGATGATTTCGGAACCGGATTTGCCTCGCTCACCCATTTGCTGACGGTACCCGTCGATATCATCAAGATCGACAAATCCTTTGTCAGCCAGTTGCAGCTCGACAACCGCAGCATCGCGATTATCGAAGGTCTGCTCGACATCGCACGGAAGCTCGATATCCAGGTCATAGCGGAAGGCATCGAGACCGAAGATCAGGCCTATTTGCTTGGCCAGATCGGCTGCAAACTGGGACAGGGCTATTTGTACTCGCCCGCCGTTGCGCCGGCGCCGGCGACCGAATTGCTTCTCAACCACGCACAGCGTAGCGGACTGGACAAGGTTGAACCCATTGACAGCCTTCCCCGGCGCCCGATTACCGGCCAGCCACTCCCGCCAGAAACCGGAACCGGGAAGACAAAAGGGCGGGCCGGGCCGGACGATATTGACTATGCTGCCGCCCGGGCCCTTTGAACAACCGGCAAACACAACGGGTTCAAAAACAGATAGAAATGCGTGAAATGCTTTCCGTGACTCGCAACCTCCTATAGCCAAGCCATATGAAGAATGATTCGCTCGATCCGGTGATCCGCGACGCCTATGCAATCGCCGCACAGCCGGAACGGTTGATGAAATTATTGACCGTGTTGCAGAAACCTGGCGCCGCAGACGAAGGCGACCTTCAGCCCCATTTTGCCAATGTCACCCAATTGCTGACCGAAATTGATCCCAGTGTCGGCGATGATTTTTCTACCTATGCCCGCGACCTGGAAGGGGCAAGCAATCCCCTCACACCGCCGGACCTGACGCTCAACACATCAATGACCTTGTTGAGCGTCGACAAGCATATATTCAACAGCCCTGCCCTGACACCGGGCCAATCGATACCTGACTGGCTATTCGGCGTCGACGGCGAGGCAAATGTGCAGGTTGAAAAACTGAGGGCGGCGAAGGGCAAGGCCAGTCCGGCGATCGTGCGGCTCTACATCGGACCGGAGGATGATAGAGGGACATTATTTGCCGCCCAAACGTCCGGCGGGCACAATGCGAAACTGGACTTTGGGATCATGCGCCTGCGCTGGAATGAAGTCATCGGCAACGCGTTCGCGCGGTCGCTGGAGCTGACCGCCACGGAAAAACATCTGGCAAAGCATCTGGTCAACGGCCTGTCTGTGCTCGAATTTGCGGCCCATCGAAAACGCGCGCTCGGGACCGCGAGAAATCAGCTGAAGACACTGCTGCGCAAGCTGGGCATCGGTTCACAATCAGAACTCATCTCTCTATATGCGGGTTTCAGCAACGCTTTCGCGATGGCGGAGTCCCACAATCCAAATCTGGATCCCGCAAATTCCAGTCGCAAATTGACTTTGGCAGATGGCAGTCATCTTCCTTTTGAAATCTACGGTGATCCGGAAGCCGTACCGGTACTGTATCTTCACGCCACGATCGATGGCGCCTATCTGACGGCAAGACAACAAGACGCTGCCGGACAGCAGAATTTGCGGATCATTGCCCCCTGGCTGCCCTTTTATGCAGGCAGCAAAATGGCGAATACGGCACTCGCCGTTGTTGACGAATTTGTCGAACGGCTTGTCCATTTGCTGGATCAGCTGAAAATAAAATGCTGTTCCGTCGTTTCGGCCAGAGTGGCCGCGCCTTACGGCATGACCGCCATTCGCAGCCATCCAGACCGCTTTTGCGGACTGGTGATGGCGGGTACGATATTGCCGGCCGGTGATGACAATGATTTCTCGCATCTCGCCATGGGATACCGCGCGCCGCTGCGCCTCGCCCGGATCGCGCCGTCTTTCGTGCGGCTATATTTCGCGGCTGTTTCGACCATGGTCCGCCGCGGCAAGAGCATGGCCTATTTCCGGAGCATCTATGGCGAAAGCGCTGCCGATATGCTCACCCTCAACCGGCCCAACGTCGCCGACCTGATGCAGCGCTCGATGAAGCGTACCTTCGAAGATGGCTATGAATCGACCGCGCAACAGGCGATCCTGACGGCAAGTGACTGGTCGAAATGGTGTCGCGATCTGGAGGTACCGGTCACGGTTATTAGCGGAGCGGAAGACGGGCTTGCGCCTCCCGATATGGTCGCAAAATTCTGTGCTCGCTATGGTTTCAACCTGATCGGACCGTTGCAGGACGTCGGCAGTCTGGCGATTCAGCAAGTCCCGCATCAGATCTTCAGGGAGGCCGCGAAAATTCAGCGGGACTGAACCAATTTTCGCTGTCCCCGTCGAGGCCCGCAACCGATCCGCACAGATCTCTTCCACGAGCTTCTTTCGGGAACAATCCGCCGCTATGTACCATATGGTATATTCTAAAGCCTTCGCGACTCCATTACTTGCCTCAGCAAATGCAATGGAGATCAACTATGAAATTATTGAAACCGGCCATCGCGGCATTATTCGCCATTTCCATGCTCGGCAGCGGCACAGCGCACGCCCAATTTGGCGGTCTGGGCAAGGCAATCAAGAAAGAAGCGAAGCAAACCAGGCGTGATGCGGAGCGGGAAGCCGTGAATGAAGCGGGAAATGCGATCGACAATGCGATCCGCGGCAAAACCGGCAAAAGAGCCCAGATCGGAAAAAGCGGCACCAGCGGCGATGGATCAGCTACCCTCGGCACACCGTCCTCCAGTCTCACTTCACAAACCCAATGCGCCGGCATCGCCCTGACCAATGTGACCGTCGGCAATCTCGGCAGCTATACGTTCCAGCAGGGCTTCAGCAAAGAGAAGCGCACCGGTTTCATCAATCGCAAGCCGGGCACAGTAAGCGGCGCGTGCATTGCGCCGTCGCTGCAACCGCAGGAAGTGCTCTATTTTGAAGTCGACGAGAAAAAATACAAGGCGATGGACAAGGGCAATGACTTTATCTGGCAGTGCGTGAAATCTGATGATCCCGGAGCCGGTACGGTCGATTACTGGACGTGGCACAGCGATCAATATCTTGGGGATTCCCACATGAAACTGCATTGTGGCAATGACCAGGGTGTCAGCGATTGCGCAACCGGCTCCAACTCGTCTCGCGCCTCTGCCTACACCGCCGACCGGAAAAAACGCGGCAAATATGGCATCAGCTTTCTCGCTCGTCTCAACGAGCGCAGCAGCGCGAAAACGGAAAAGCTCTATTGCCAATATTATAACAAGCGGACCGGCAAGAGTCTGGTCGCCTTCGAATATCTGAGCGCGCCAGCCCGATAGTTTCGAAACTGCCGCAGACGAGCAAATTTACACAAGGAACCAAAATATGCGTTACGCAATCGCCCTGTCATCACTGATCATTTCGAGCCTGGCCGTTCCCGCGGCTTTCGCCCAGTCGAGCGGCACGACCGTGGCCAAGGACGGCAGCTGCCCGACCGGCTTCAAATCGTCGGGAAGCGCGTGCAAATCCGGCTCCGGAAAGGTCGCCATTGCCAAAGTCGGCTCCTGCCCGACCGGCTTCAAATCTTCCGCCAATTATTGCGTTGGCGACAAAGGTGACTATGCCGAAATCAAGAGCGGCAGCTGCCCGGGTGGATTGAAAACCTCAGGCAAATATTGCGTAAAATAAAATGGTGACGACGATGGCGGGCAAGGGAAGGTCTGCAATCGTCCCGGCCAATCCGCTTGCCAAGGCCGGAAGGACACAATAGGTCTGCCCGATGGATTTTGACGACCAGTTACAGCGCTATTTCGGCACCGCCGATCTTGCGGCGATCCAGCCGGAGGCGATGAACGCCGGCATCGAGCATATGCGGGTGGATTTCGGTCTCGAGAAGGATCGCGGACGGCGCTTTGCCCTGTGGGCGGTGCTCTATATGCTCGGCACCCATCTCGATCTCGACAAGGCGTTTCAGGACGAGGCCGACCGCAACAGCGCGCGGGACTTCATGGATCTGATGGACCGGGTTCCGGAAGACTGAGCGCCATGAAAAAAGCCGATATTTTCGAATTTTATTCCCGGCTCGCTGCCGACAATCCATCGCCGGAGACCGAGTTGAACTACGGCAACACCTATCAGCTGGTGGTCGCGGTGGCGCTGTCGGCCCAATCGACCGATATCGGCGTCAACAAGGCGACGCGGCGACTGTTTGCCGAAGTGACAACACCGCAGCAGATGGTCGATCTCGGACTCGACGGTCTGAAAGAGCATATTAAAACAATAGGATTGTACAACACAAAGGCGAAGAACGTGATCGCCTTGTCGGAAATGCTGATCGCCGATTTTGGCGGCGAGGTGCCAGCCGATCGCGACGAGCTGGTCAAGTTGCCCGGGGTTGGTCGCAAGACCGCCAATGTCGTGATGAACTGCGCCTTTGGTGCCGAGACCTTCGCGGTCGACACCCATATTTTCCGGGTCGGAAACCGCACCGGCCTTGCCCCGGGCAAGACCGTGCTGGCGGTCGAAAAGAAGCTGGAAACCCAGACTCCCGGCCCGTTTCGCGTCCACGCCCATCACTGGCTGATCCTGCATGGCCGCTATATCTGCAAGGCGCGCAAGCCCGAATGCTGGCGCTGTCCGGTCGCCGATCTGTGCCGCTTCAGGAAAAAGACGCCCGCACCGGACGGATGGCCGGCCGATCACTGAGGTTGCGGATGATATTCAGATTCGCGAAATGTGACGTTATGTAAATTGTCGCGCAAGATGGGAACCATCCGAAGGAGAAGAACATGCGTTTGCCAACCACGATCATCATTGCCTCGGCCCTCGCCGCCGGCAGCGTCGCCTTTGCCGCCGGAAAATCGGCCGAGGATGACAAATATGACATCAAGAGCATTGGCGAGCCGGAAAATTGCATCACCCGCTCCAGTATCCGGTCGACCGACGTGATCGACGACCAGACCATAGATTTCAAGATGCGCAACGGTGATATCTACCGCAACCACCTGCCCAACAAATGCAGCGGCCTCGGCTTCGAAGAATCCTTTTCCTACAAGAGCTCGACCAACCAGCTCTGCAGTGTCGACATCATCCATGTCCTTTCGCAGACCGGCGGCCGGCTGGATAGCCGCGGTGCCTGCGGCCTAGGCAAATTCCAGAAGATCGAGAAAATTCCGAAGGCAGAAAGCGACAACTAGGCCGCCGCTCGGGAAAGGCCAAATATTTGATTGGCAATCGGGCAATGTCGCTGCTAGACGCCCATCCGGCGGTACACGCCCTGGCACCCGTAGCTCAGCTGGATAGAGCGCTGCCCTCCGAAGGCAGAGGTCACAGATTCGAATTCTGTCGGGTGCACCATTATTTCAATGACTTATGCTCAGCCAACGCGCTGCGTATGGAATGAGTATGGAAAACAGGGGGTAGCAAACAACCTCCGCATTGTCTGTTGCATAGGTGTGCCCGAATTTATCAGGCTCTTGAGTGGCATCTGGGAGCGACAGTAATTCTATCGGCATACATAAGCGCGATCTTCCCACCAACAATCTTCCACCTCGTCCGGTAACGATCCCCAAACAACAAACAATCCGGTTAAAGCAATCCCCATTGCGATTAACCCAAACACCGCCCGCGTTTTCGTGAGAGGTGCGCCATCGCGATCAAATAGGGCATACCAAGCCGCCCAGCCACTAGCTATCCACAAGAGGGCTAAAAGACCGTTTGCGATGCTCTGAATGATCAACACCACGGCTCCCGCTTTCCACTCCACGTTCGCGCCAGACCTTCGGCAACGAGTTGGTCGCCCAGCGATCGTCCATTGCGTTCTACTGCACGAAGCAAACGCCCATACTGGTCCCGGTCGCGACTGCCGATCGGTTGGAGATTAAACGGGCCTGCATTGAGTAACGCTACCAGCCGATCGCGCGCTGCTCTCGCTTGCCTACTCTCGAAAGCACACCGCCCGTCCATTTCTGGCGTGTCTATGTCGGCAATGCGTATTTTCTCTCCATTAAGCCAGAACGTGTCGCCATCGACCACGCAGGTTGTGCGCGGGCCGTCGGCACAGACTACGATTTGGGGGAGCGCTGCGAAGGCAGCAATGGTCGTATCGGCGCTATCGGTATCATCGACCGAAGGCTTCGACCAATTCGTGATCGCCATGCCAGCCATGAACGTGACACTAAACATTGCAACTGCCGCGCCCCCGATAAGAAAATTTTTCTTGCGGGGGCCTGTTTTGTAGCGCCGCCTCATCTCGATTGGCACCGCGCTAAAAGGCATCTAAAGCGACACACCTAATCTACTCGTTCGCCAGGATATAGCGTGCCGCTCTTCCAACTACGGCAGGCCCGATGACAAAAACTAGAATCCCCTCAATTACCTTATTATGTCTGTCGGGAGGATTGCCAATTGTTACCGCAAGCAAAAGAATGAACAATAGTCCGGCTACGCCGTAGCCGATCCAATGGAGCGATCGCCCGATGCGAATAACAACACCAGTTTCGGCCTTGGCCTTAGGCCAGAGCCATTGTGGTAAACGCCGGTCGAGATTACTCACTTTCCCCACGCCCTCCGAAGCGCCTCTATTTCCTCTTCAGAGAGGGGCGGGTTTCCAGCTTCGTAGTTTGCTAGTTCCACCCATGCCTGAAAACTATCAGTATCGTTCGCGATGAAGGGCGCTAAGGGCTCAACAATCTTGCCCAATTCTAGCGGCGAAGCGCGCGGCGGCAAGCGGTCAAGAGGACTGACGGTTTTTCCAATTCGCATCGACTTGCTTCCCCTAGTTTGCCGCATACCTCTTTTTGACTAAAAAATTAATGACCAAAGACGAGCTATAACGAACAAACCCCTTCAAGACAATTCTTGCACCAGATGCACAATATCTCTCAGGTAGCGTGCCGTTTTCTCAACTTCGGAAGAGCGCCCGCATGCTTTCAAGCACTGCGATTAAGGCCTCGCGCGCGCGGGCGAGAAACTGTATTAACGCTATCGTCGTTGATTGGCGACGGTTTACAGATTGGCGGCTGGAGAGATTAACCGACCCCCTGCAGTCTCAACTCTGATTTTGTGAAATATCGATCTAGGTAGTTTTCCTGAATGAATTCCACATCTCTTTATCTTATTCTTGATATTGGCAAGGCTATCGGATTGGAAGCGACCCGCTGACCCCGAGTGCGTTGCCGTTTAATAGTGTGTTTACTATTCGGTTCTGGTGTCGTCGATTGCGTCAGCCATGCGGTCGAGCTCGCCCGATCTGTCCAGTTCAAGCGCAAAAGCCCGTTGCCGTTCTTCCAGATCGCGCGCGGTGTAACATTCGACCGCCGTCATGCCTCGGCAATCCACGCCGCTAGTTGAGTCTTCTGTCTCTGTTGTGCCGCCTGTCGGTTTCATAAGAACGGCAAGCAACAGCAGCACCGATGCAGCGGCCCCTAATTTTATCCAAACAGACGTTTTAGCCGGTTTCGGGTCGTTCATTGCCCTAGGTTCCTCTCTCGTGCTGTTTACGGCCGATCTCATAGCACAAGAAAAGCGGCGCACCAACGCGATATGCCTCAATCGACGGGTCCCTCTCCAGAGGCATACTGAGAATGGGTGGCGCTGAGCCGTCAAAAATAAGGTCAGCTGTCGGACTCGTGCGTAATGAGGGATCAAAAATTCAGTCTAAGCGGTCGGGTCGGGTTCATCCACGCCCCAGACACCTGGCCTGCCAGAGCAACCTATTGCCCCCACGATCTCGGTTTTAATAACCATTGTGCTGTCATTGCTTAAATGGCCGACAAAATGCTTGCGATATGAGACACAGCCGCATCGCTCACGGTTGGCAGTTTAGACCGAATTCGCGCACGGATTAACAATGTGTTTAGCAAGTGAGATTTTCTCTAGGAATCGACAATGTACCAGAAGTTGCGGCAACCTTGGTATTTTAAGATGTAGAATGTTGTGGTACCAAGTCGAGAACTATATGGAGACTTAAACTTGACCCATGAAGATAGGTTGGAGCAAGCTCGGATTGAAGGCGAAATTGCCCGCGCCAAAAAGAAGGCCAAGGACGCCGAGATGCTATCTGTCATATTGGTTTTTATCATCATCTACCTACTAATTTTCTAGTGGCCTTACTTTCTCCAATTCATTACTGGCTCAGAGCATATATCGCGCTGATATTTAGTTTTGATCTCATCGCAAATAAAATCTGCGCCGGCCTCAAAATCGCGTTCCAGATACTTTGGGGTCCCCGGACTAAATGACTTCGGGTACATCTGTTGCATCATTTCATTTGAGATGACCCTGCCATCATTTTCCGCTCGTTTAGCTTCTTCAACTAACGAAGAATTGCACGCTGTAGTTAGTGCAAGAGCAGGGACACAAAGCCAGCGTGTCAAATTCAAGCCCCCATGCTTCCAAGCATCGAGAAAGCCTATTGCGTCGGGATGATTTTGATAATGGTTGCACATGGGCGAAATTACTCATTTGGCCTAAAATCTTGTCCGCTAGGTATCCCTGCAAAGCCTCGTACTATCCATCCTAGGACTACCGAGAATAACCATAAAAAAATGATGCCACCGGCGAAAAATGGAAGCGATTCTTTCAATCGTCCCCAAATCGCTATTGGCTTTTGCTTCCACAAATTTCTTTCAACGTAGAGCAATTGACCTTGAGTGATGTCGGGATTTTGAGTGCGTTCGGATATATATGATTCAACGTTCCTATTATATCTATCGCCGAATGAGATAAGTGGATCGCCCTTTTTATAACCATTTTCTAAGTCGTCGTTCTCAGCAATTGACTCCAGATAGACGAAAGCGTCGTAAGGCTGTTGTATTGTCGGTTCCGGCCGGAAACATAGGGCAACATCTCGCCGCTCCTTGTCTGGAAATAGAACTCTGTTCGCAGACTTCTCGATACTCGGCCAATCACAACTTTCAGCGGTATACTCGAACGCCCCGCTTGGATGCGAGGATTCAAACATTACCAAGCTCGAATCTGGAGTGAAAATGATATAACCGCCTAATCCCAAGCCGATTGTCCACTGAAATAGATTAGTTATTCGTCTACCGCCTTCAAACCAATTTATTGCCACCTCAAAATTCCAAGCTCTGATTCAGTTGCCTAATTTCTCTAGAATAAGCCCCATGCTTCCAAGCATTGCGGTTGCCCATCGGTGCACCGGTTGATGTCCCGCCATGCATACGGCAACGCCCGTTAGCCATCCCCGGCGATTGGCACGGCTTCCCGCTTCGCGTCTTTGCGCCGCACCCGCTGGAGATCGGGGACGCCGGGTGCTGTGATTGCATGGGGTTGTTTCCCGTTTTCTGCATTTTGCCCCCCTGTCTGGACGGTATCGGCAATGACCGCCTGCCCGCCGCGATTATCGACGTGAACATGCTTTATGACTTGTTCCCCGCCCCTTGCCAAGCGATCCAGTGCTTCAATGGTTGTGCGGCATTGTGCTTGAGCCTTTAATCCCAGCCGCATGAAGCGTTCAGCCGCGCTAAAATGATCTTTCAAGTTATTTTCTGCACGCGATACCATAATGGTAAAAACCGCATCTAGTGCCATCGCTTGTGATGTTAAAATGTCCCGTTGGTCGCTCAAATCATCGTCGCGGACCTTCTTGCAAGCTTCGGCCATAATTTCCGCCGTGTCCGTCAAATTAGGCTGTTCGCCGCTAAAGTGCTTCCCGCCTAGATTGCCGACAATAAACCCGTTGCGGATCATCGGTCGCATGGCGACTTCGGTTAATAGTCGGCTGTCCGTTTTGCCGCTTTCCCGCTCGACCTTCAAACTGTCCGCTGTGTCATTCGCTTTTGCTTTTGTCATTTCTAGTCCTTCGCTTTCCGCGCTTTCGCGCCAATGTTTTGTGATGTTCCGCAACGCTTGCCGATGATGTGACCGCCTGGTTCATGGGCGCGGTCAATGTGGAAGGCGTCCAGCACAGCTTGCGGTGCGCCTTTGCAGCAATAGCCGAACGCCGCCGCCAGATTTACCGAATGCAATTCAGGGTTGCCGACTTCCAACCCCAGCCGCCCGCCAATTGGCTTGCTATGGATCACGCGCTTCCGATATTTGTTACCGGTGATACGGCTCAACCAGCCCTTCTGTAGCGCGGTCAATCGCATGACATGTCCGGCCGGAACATGAGCCAGCAAGTGACAGTGCCAACCTTTCCGGTCACCATTCTCATGCACCCAAAGCCAAGTGGTCGCGCTGCCATGTCGTGCCAGCATCTTGGCCATCAATCCGGTAAAGCGCCCCGTCGCCTTTGCCATACCCGTTATTGGCACCCCGGCCGCCTGCCAGTGAATTGTGAGCATCCGGGTAAAGGGAAGCCCGATTGCTGCCGCGTGGCGCTCAGCGGCCCTTAGATTGGCTATTTGGGCGGTTGTCAGCGCATGACTTTCCCGGTCGGCACGGTTGCGCGCACCGCCTCTGGCCATGCTGCAAGGCAAATTGGCTGCCACACCTAGTCTTATATAGTTAATTGCATGAGGCGTGCCATTTTCCAGCGATGGCTGTTTCCCAACTGTTTTAACAGCTGGCGTGCCAACTGAAACTTCACCGAAACCACGGAACGGTGAAGTTTCAAAAGTGCCGCCATGCCGGTCGCAGGCACGTTGCTTGGGCATGGCGACGGGCATCATGTAGCGATCCAGACAATGGCCTGCTTGCCGGTGCTATTCGGCCTGCGCTGTCCGCTGTCACGGATTAGCCCCCTGCGCTTCAGCTCCGTGGTGCGCGGCTGAATTGACCAGCGGTCCATGTCCAGTCTTGCAGCAAGTTCATCGGCGGTCAGGCCAAGCCAACCAGCATCGCATATTGCAGCCTGTGCCATACGCTGGAGCCGCCCTAATTTTGGAGCGAGGGCAGCGGCAGCGGCAACCGACGTGTCCACGTTCCTGTGGCCCGGTGCATCGGGATAGGTGCTCATCGCCCACCTCCCTCTGCCAATGATGGTAAACCGTTGCGGTCTAGAAGTTTCACCAGCCAGTCACGTTGTTTTGCGCTCAACTCAAACGCCACACATACATGGCCTAGAAAGCCCGCTGTCTTGTGCGGAAGATCCGGATATTGCGAGAGCAGGGCAAGCGCTGCCGTGCGATGGTTTGGGAAGGTTTGGTCAGTCATTTCGCAGCACCTCCCCATAACAGAGCCGCGCTATATCCCGCGCCATCGAAGGCGACAGGCGGAAACGACAAGCAAGCATTTGCGTTTGCGATTCCGTTGCGGTAGACGATTGATGCAACCAGCCGACAAGTTGATTGCGCGAAGCGGCGGGGTGCAACCCGCCGTTTTGCATATCTGCTTTCATTGCTCATGCTCCCGCTCGATATTCGGGGAGACTTGCGAGATAAGCTTGCAGGTCAGCAAACGAGATTAACGTTCGCCGTCCAGCCTTTCGAGCGGTAATGTCCTGCCGTTTCAGTGCCTCGTACAAACGCGAGCGCGACAGGCCGGAAAGCTTTACCGCGTCCGGAATTGTTATCGTAATTGGATTTGCCATTTCGATGGTTCCCGCAAGGTCCGAGCGTGATTGCCCGGACGTTGTAGGACCTCATTGGGGCAGCCTTCTCCGATGAAACATGGGGGGTATATTAGTTTAATGAATTACCGGCCGCCGTCCCCATTGAGCGTGCGAGCGACCATAATGATCGCCGCCTCTAGCCCCTCCCAAGTTTTGTCCAACTCGATAATCGTCCGGTATTGTGCAGCCCATTTTACGGCAACGTGATCTTTCCCCTCTCCGCTTACCATCTCTCTAGCCGCAGTCACTCGCGATAGAGAGAGATCGCCAAACCAAGGGCCTGAGATCTGACGAATTAAACGTCGCAACTTTTGGGGAACCTTTAAATCCTGAGTCTGGTGAAGTTCCAGCCATGCCTCCGATAAAGCGGCAATTGCACCTATCCTCTCATAATCCTCCATTGATCGCGAAGGCTTGCCCGAGCGCTTCCGTTCGCAGAAAAGGGGGTCAAGACGGTTATGCTCGCGCTCAATCAAAGCCTGTGCAGGTCGTATCAAAGACTGCACGATTGAATGGTGAAAACCGCACGAACTTAAAAACCGTTGAACTGAATAAATTGATTTAACGACCGCATCTCGTTGGCGCTGCAAATCAGTCATTTGGTAATTCTGGGCAGCAAGAGACAACTCATCATGTAAAACGGTCAAGGCCAATTTGATTGCTTCATTCGAGGGCAAGCGATCAAATCGCGCTTGCTCAGACAAAATATCTGGGTGTATATATTCCTCGTCAGTCGGCTCCCGTGCTTTTTCTTTCTCAGTCACACCGCATCCTTCTTCCAGTAGTATGTTTGCCTCCAAACGTGTTTCCATTGAACAAAATTACCTTCATCAGCATCTGGCAATCCGCACTATAGCGCTAGCCCCTCCAACGCTTTGGTCGCCGCATCGCTGGCAAGGTGTCCATAATGGCGTTCAATCATCTCTGCGCTGGTTCCCGAAATTTGCGCAATCGTCAGCAGCGGCAGCCCCGCGCTAACTAAATCGGTGATAGTGCTGTGGCGCAGCGTGTAGGCCGTAGCGCCTTTAGGCAAACCTGAAGTAATTACGGCCTTCGCAATAGGCCCTTTCCAACTATCCTTGTTCCAAGGCTGACCATTTTCGCGCATGAATAGCGGAGCGGTTGGCAGCTTGTCGGCCACTTGGGCTGTCAGCAATTTTGCCGCATCCGTCGGCAATTGGATGCGTCGTGGCTTGCCGGTTTTGTCTTTGCCGATGGTTAGTTCCGCTGTGCGCTTGTCAAAATCGCCAGCGTTTAGCGCAGCCAATGCACCGGGTCGCAATGGCAATAAGCACAATGCCCGAACAAATGGCGCGGCTTCCGCAACAATATTTCCGACAAGCTTCTGCCGTTGGCCTCGATCAAGGTAAAGGGTGCGACGGCCATTGGCATTCGGAATAGACTTCAATGCTTCCTGCCATGCCGCTTCGCTATTCGGTGCTCCCGGCGATAACACCTTGGCTAGCGCCGCACGCAAAACTGCCATGTCCCGATTGACTGTGGAAGGCGCACGCACGCGAACACGCCGCTCACCTTCCTTGCGACGGCTCACCAGCGACGGCTGCGCTTCCAGCCGGTCACGCCACTCTTTGACATGGCGACGGCGCAACTTATCAAGCTTCACGTTCGCGACAGGATCACTATAAACATACCGCCGGAAACGCTCCTTAGCTTCTGGGCGGCTCTCCGCATAAGCACAGCAAGCATCTCCAACCGTTTCCAGCTTGGCGCGAATTTCACCGCCAGCTTCGATCAATTCCGCCAGCGCTTCAGCATCCTTTTTCGCCGCTGCGAACATCTGATTGCCCGCGAGCGTTCCGAAGTCGCCTAATGACTTGACGCGATACTTTCCGGAATCCTCATCATAGGCGCGGGCGATCCATGTTCCCTTGCCGCCTCGCTTGGACGGACGAAAGCCAAGAAAGCAACCCGTGCGCAGCCTCTGCCAATGCGGCTCGCGTTGCGCTTTGAGGCGTTCCCGTAATCCCACTTTGCTTAAATCCAAAGCCATAGCTAACGGCCCTTTTCCATTTGTATGCAATCAGTATGTAATACAATGGAGGATAGAACGGGACAGCGCAAGACGATAAATCATTGTTTTACGGGCATTCAATGTCCAAGCGCGTCCACGATTATCGTTTATCCCTGCACTCCGAAGGCAGAGGTCACAGATTCGAATTCTGTCGGGTGCACCAACTTTTCTGCCGTTTCTTGGGTTAGAGCGACTTGGAACTCCGGTGTTTCTCCGGTGTAATCAAGGAGAACATCGGGTTTAGGATTACTCAAAACAGCTGTCCGTGGCGAAGAATACATTTTGGCTTTTCGACTCAATGCGATGAGGCTGCGATCGAAATTCAAGTCGACTTCCGCTTTGCGCCCAGTAACCGCCATCAGCTTTCTACCTGCAACGCCCCGAAAGCGGCCATATCCGAGCAAGGTCTTTGCACAATTTTGTCCATTGTTAGGTAATACCCCTGATTCAGTCGGGCATCCTCGCCAGCTATTGATCTGCTCAACTTTTTTAAATCTTGTTGCCAGGATGGCAATCAAAGAAGGAGCAGAACCATTTCACTATCCTGTCTGCACTTAACGAAAGCGGCTCGGCGGTTGGTGATATGCCACCTTTGAGAAAGAGACGCAGGCATCGTGGAGGAGCCGACAATCGCGGCGGCAGAGCTGGTGCTGGTCGTTGTTCAGATATCAGGAGTTCCGACAAATCATCGGAATCGACTAATATCCTGCCGGAAGAGATTGTTTCCGTGCTGGATACGGCGCTGGCCGACGAGCGTCTGGCTCTCGCAACCTATCGGTTCATAACAAACCGGTTCGGGCCGGTGCGGCCATTTGTAAATATTGCCAAGGCAGAGCAGCGCCATATAGATGCGCTACTCAATATCTATGCGGACTATGATATTGAGCTACCGGCAGATGAAACAAGCCTCGATCCGAAACTCGAAAATACCGATATGCTGGACCTGTGCAGAATGGGTGTTGCAGGCGAAATAGAAAATGTCCGCCTCTATGACGAGCAATTATTGCCCGCAGTATCTGCCTATCCCCGCATAAAATCAGTCCTGCAAAATTTGCGGGATGCATCGGCGCTGAGGCATAAACCTGCCTTTGAGCGTTGTGTCCGGCGGCTGACACAGCCCCGCTAATCTGTTAGTTGGCTCGGTTGAACATGAACAAATATAAGGAATAACCATGACCCGGTCTGAACCCCCCACCGTTCGCGAAGCCGTTGGCGTTTTCCAATCCGAAGAGAGCATGCAGGCAGCGATTGATGATCTGCTCTGCCATGGCTTTGACCGATCCGAGATAAGTTTGCTCGCGCCGACGAAAGCGGTCGAAGAAAAGCTGGGAGGGACATTCAAAAAAGTGGCAGAGCTTGAAGATAATGCCGCCGTTCCAACAACCAACTATGTTCCGATCGAAACAATCGGAGATGCAGAGGGAGGGCTTGTTGGCGGGTTGATGTATCTGGGTGCCTTCGTCGGCCTCGTCCCGATAGTCGCTTCGGGCGGGACGTTGGCGGCAGCGGTGATCGCGGCGGCTTTGGCGGGCGGTGCAGGCGGTGCCGTAGGAGCCGTTCTCGCGAAGATCGTTGGCCAGCATCATGCCGACTATATCGCGGATCAACTCAGCCATGGCGGGCTGCTGCTGTGGGTGCGCACCTGGAACAAGGGCGATGAACAGCGGGCGGTGCGCATTTTATCCGCTCACTCGGGGACCGACGTCCATGTTCATGGCCTGCTCGAGGATCAGAAAAAATTCGAAGATCAATATCTCGGCGCAGTGTCGGACGCCGAAAAGCGGACCTATCAGGCACAAGACTATTTGCGGGTCAGCGATCGCGAATATTACGCGTTTGGTAAGGTTTTTCCGTCCGAACCGGAAGTCAAAGCCTATATTGACCGGCGCAACTATCTCGAGACCCTGCGATCAGATGCGGTGAAAAACGGTCTGGATCTTGACGATGCTATGCTGGATCCGGAAGGCATCTTTCAGACCCCGGGCAAGCTGATGGCCACCGAACTGCCGGATGCGATCAAAATCGAGTTGCTGAAGCGATGGGCTTATGAAGAAAAAGAACAAGAACGGGCAACGGACGAAGGCATGCCGGAATCCGATGAAGTTGATCAGCTGCGGGACATCAACCTGGCACTGGAGAAGCTGGTCTAATTCAGCTTCAATCGTCACAATGTCTAATGCGCAAACTGGATAAGCCCGATTGTTCCAATTCCGGCTGCTATCAGTATGAACTGGAGTAGAGCAAATCCCGGCGTAGCCTTGCGATGAAGGCCTGGCATCAGGTCGGCAAGGGCGATATAGATGAAACTGGCTGCGGAGAGCGCCAAGATATAAGGAATGGCCTGCTGCGTTTCTGCGAGAAAATAATAAGCAATAATTGCCCCTGGCAGGGTTGTGATGGACGACAGGGAATTAAGCATGAAAGCCTTCAGTCTCGAGTAGCCATTTTCTAGCAGAATGGCGAAATCACCAACCTCTTGCGGGATTTCATGAGCGATTACGGCCAGAGACGCCGCAATGCCGAATGGGATCGAAGTCAAAAAAGCCGCCGCGATGACGAAACCATCGACGAAATTATGGAAGGCGTCGCCGATCAACAGCAATGGGCCTGAACTCGAGTGGACCTCGCATTCTGCGTCATGACAATGACGCCAGACAACCATTTTTTCGAGCGCAAAGAAAAGCACAATCCCGGCCAGAACGGTTCCGCAAACCGCTATCGGCGCGGCGTGACCTAGTGCCTTGGGTATCATCCCGAGAAATGCGGCACCAAGCAAAGTGCCGGTTGCATAGCTGATAAGATAAGGCAAAATCGATTTTCGGATATTTACCGGAAATAATAGCATCAATGCGGCACCGGCGATCGCGCCTAGGCTGCCCAATATACTGAAGCCGATGATCCAGCCCAATAACATCAATCGCGCAGTGTGAAGCTGGGTAACAAGAGGCCGCGTTCCCAAATAAACCGCTTGGACTGTCTCTCGTCCCCAAGGGGCAAGCGAGCGAAGGCGCCGGTAGACTTATTATGTAGGGATCCGCTTCCAATTTCCATGGTGATACAGTCCACCAGAATCGACGAAATTGCAACGTTGGGTTATCGCCCGTCGACCCCCTTTGAGAGCATGAGATTTCGAAACCACTATTGGTAAACAGGAGGCAAGCTAGGTTTTGGACTTGTCGGCATTCGCAAGACGCCATCGATAAAAGGTCTTCTCAGAAACTCCGATCTCTCGACAGCTTTCGCAAACGCCCAATCCCGACGCGATGAGCCTCTGGATTGCCCTGCATTTTTCGTCTTTATTCTCAACTAACGCCATCATTAAGCCTTTCATTGATTGTTCCAAAACGCGGAAAAAGTCAGACCCAACTAATCGGCGAGACACTTTTCATCCAGATTGAAAATGTCCCGCCGAGCTGAGGTCGAAGTTGACTAATCTAGCTTACATCGGTTGTGCGCAGATACGGCCGATGCTCCGTCCAGCCTTGTGGGAAGAGATTTTTCGCCTCTTCGTTGCTGATCGATGGTGGAATGATCACATCCTTGCCTATCTGCCAGTCTGCGGGGGTGGCAATGCGCTTTTTGTCGCTCAACTGCAGCGCATCAATGACCCGCAAAATTTCATCGAAATTTCGACCGACGCTCATCGGGTAGGTCATGGTCAGGCGAATCTTCTTGTCGGGATCGATAATGAACACCGACCGGACTGCAGCTGTCTGACTCTCGTCAGGATGGATCATGTCATACATCTTGGCGATTGCCAGGTCTGCATCGGCCACGATCGGAAATGCAAGATTGGTGTGCTGCGTATCGTTCACATCTTCGATCCATTTGCGATGCTCCTCCGCCGTATCGGTCGACAGGCCGAGTGGTTTGGTATTCCGCTTGGCAAATTCGCCGGTGAGCTGCGCGGTGCGACCCATTTCGGTGGTGCAGACCGGGGTAAAATCGGCCGGATGACTGAAAAAGAATACCCAACTGTCACCAGCCCATTTGTGCAGGCTGATTTCCCCATTCTGGGTGTCGACGGTAAAGTCGGGGGCGGTATCTCCAATATGCAAGCTCATAATCTTTCCTTTCTGATTGTTTGGAAATGATAGCTCGCAATTCTCCCTGCATCCAACTCAATTACTCATTTACACTAAGTGTATTATTGAATGAATGGGTTGATATCAAACGCTGTAGTTCAGAGCAGCGAGCCGACATATTGAACGTTCCCAAAAACCGCCGAGTTGTCGGTGGATCAATCTTCTGATGTGTTTGACGCGGTAGTATGGACAATGAACGGTAGCCGACCGGCTGATCAGGAAGCTGATCGCGGATCGGCATCTTTCAGGTGACCTAGTATTTTTTAGCGTTGAGTAATCCACTACGACTTTTCCGTCGTCAGGACCTCTGCCCCTCAAGTCTGCGCAAATTAGCAAATTAGAAAGAAGCTTTCTTCATTCCTTGCGAAATTGGCTATTGCCGCATAATAATTTTGCGCTCCCTCTTCGATTGCTTCACATAATTTGATATTGGGCCTTTTATGAACGTTCAAACCCTGACCCGACTTGCACTCGCCGCGGCCCTTATGCTCACAGCCAGCGCCATTTATGCTAAGTCATTAGGGACAACAAACGGCTTAGCGGCTGTAGAGCCTAGCTCCATCTCTACCAATCAAAACGCCAGTATATTGCTGCGTCAGGCGAGAGCGATATTTGGACACCTGCCTTCTTCCATGCCGGGCAGTGACGCTGATACTCCGGAAATGGTTTCTCTTGGTAAGATACTTTTTTCCGAAAAGGGGATGTCGATCAACAAACAGCAGTCATGTAACGATTGTCATGGTCTTGGGTCCGCTCAGGCAGGGGTCGACAACAATCCTACATCGCCCGGCGCTTTGAACAAGTTTGGCGATCGGAATGCTCCAACCGTGCTAAATGCCGGGTTTCATATAGCTCAGTTCGTAGACGGCCGCGCAGCAAGTCTGGAAGAACAAGCGAAGGGACCTCCCCTCAACCCGATTGAAATGGGAATGGAAAGTGCCCAGGACGTCGAGGACAGAGTGAAGCAGCTCGCGACACACGATTATACCGCGCTTTTTAATCGGGCATTTCCTGGGCAATCCAGCCCGATCTCCTTCGATAATATAGTGGATGCTATCGCTGCGTTTGAACGGACTTTGATTTCCCGATCGCGCTTCGATGAATTTGTTGAAGGCGATGAGCAGGCGCTTAGCGATCAGGAAAAGGCCGGCCTTTCTCAATTCATAAACGTCGGCTGTGTCCAGTGCCACAACGGACCTCTTCTCGGCGGCATGATGTATCAGAAAGTCGGCAAGTTCAAAGCCTATGCAAACCGGAAAGACCTCGGCCGCTATGATGTCACCGGGCGCGAAGAAGACAAGTTTGTTTTCAAGGTTCCACAGCTTCGCAATGCCGCTTTGACCGCGCCCTATTTCCACGATGGGAATGTCAAGACTCTGGCAGAAGCAATCGACCTTATGGGTGTGATGCAACTCGATGAAGAGCTGACCGATGAACAAATACGCTCGATCATGCATTTTCTGACGGCATTGAGCGATAAGAATCTAACTTCTGTGACCTCTGCAAAAATCGAAGCATTCGCGACTGGGTGGAGTCCGCGCCAGCGGGAAGATATTCCCGAAGGAAAGAGCGGCGATCAAATCCGGATGGGGCTGTCCCTGGTCAGCAACAGCTATCGCCTGATTGGTCATGGAGCCGCCGAACCCGAGATGCAGTTTTCAGGTAACAAGCTTTCATGCACAAATTGTCACCAGAATGAGGGGAGGAAGCAATTCGGCCTTTCATGGGTTGGTGTCACAACTCGATATCCGCAATTCCGGGGCAGGTCGGGCAAAGTGGGAACGCTTCAAGACCGCGTTAACGGATGCATGGAGCGTAGTATGAATGGCAAAGCGCTCCCAGATGACAGTCAGCAAATGCAGGCGATAATTGCCTATATGACGTGGCTGAGCGAAGATGTTCCGGCCAATGTCATCGGAGCCAGCGGATCTTCTCCGTTCACACCACCAGATCGCAAAGCGGATATAATTGGCGGCCAGTCCTTGTATCAGACTTATTGCTCATCATGCCATGGCAGTGACGGCGAAGGTTATCGTTCGATTGCGGCGGGGAACATTGGTGTGTTTGTCGCTCCACCGCTCTGGGGTAAAAACAGCTATAACAACGGCGCCGGTATGAACCGTTTGCTGACCATCGCCGCGTTCCTCAAAGGGAATATGCCGCTGGGCACGCCATATCAGCATCCTGCGCTAACCGATGCACAGGCTTATGACATTGGCGCGTATGTGAACTCTCACCCACGCCCTCATCTGGCGGGGCTGGAAAAGGATTATCCTGACTTGAACAAGAAACCGGTTGATGCGCCATACGGGCCTTATGCTGATGAGTTCAACCAGGAACAGCATAAATATGGTCCATATGCGCCCATAATGAGAGCTCGGGCCGCTAAAAAATAGGGTTATACGAGTCCCGTCGGTGCCGATCCAAATGTCTATTGAATTACATTCAAGAGATGCGTTCGCTTAGACATGCTAATTTCTGTCCGAACCTTATTCCGATCGCAAGGCATCGATCGGATTGAGCTTTGCCGCGCGCCTTGCGGGAAAATATCCAAATATGACCCCGATTACGGCGGAGAACAGGAAGCTGATCACATTTATCTGGATATCGAACTGAAATTCCAGGCCCATTAGAGGTGCGGCAACAATCCCTACGATCAGTGCCAGAAATATGCCGATCAGGCCGCCGAGGCTGGACAACACGATCGATTCCACCAGAAACTGCATCATCACTTCTCGACCAAGCGCCCCAATGGCTAGCCTGATACCGATTTCACGCGTTCTTTCGGTGACGCTCACCAGCATGATATTCATGATGCCGATCCCGCCTACCAGCAGGCTGACACCGGCGACCGCGCCCAACAGGGTCGTCAGAATACCAACCGTTCCGGATACCGTGTCAGAAATCTGCTTCGCATCGAGGACATTGAAATCGTCTTCTTCGTCCGGCCCCAGATTCCGGCGTTCCCGCAGCAGAGCGATCATCGATTCCTTTACCGCGCTGGTCTCATAGGCCGGATCAAGGCCGATCACGATCGAGTTGATATCCTGATTGCCGGTCATCTGTCTCTGGACGGCCTTTAGCGGCATTATCACCGTATCATCCTGATCTCCGCCAAAACCGCTTTGACCGCGTTCTTCGAGGATACCGATGACCTGACAGCTGACGCCCTTGATACGGAAATTCTGTCCAATGGGATCAGCATCCTGGAACAAATTGTCAACGATGGTCGAGCCAATCATGCAGACACTTTTGCCAGCCTGCTCCTCCTCTGCGGAAAATTTCCGTCCCTCCGCCAGTTCCCATTTTCGGGCGATAAAATAGTTGTTGGTGGTGCCATTGACCGTGGTTGTCCAGTTCTGTGCATTTCTGATTGCGGCTCCGCTGGTTTGCACCTGACCGGTTACCGCCGTGACGCCGCCAATCTGCTCGGCAATGGCATTGACGTCGGCTTGCTTGAACAAGGGAGGTGCTTCACCAGCGCCGCCGCCACCAGGGCTGGCTCGCTGTCCGGGATATACTTGCAGCAGGTCAGACCCAAGAGCGCTAATCGATGTCTTGATAGCCTCCGTGGCTCCGTTGCCCAATGTCACCATGGTGATCACGGACAGCACGCCGATCATGATACCCAATAATGTCAGAAAGGAGCGCAGCAGGTGACGCCGGATCGCGCGGAATGCCAATAGAAATGTCGTCGACAGCATCAGTGTTGCTCCACGCGTTCGACCAGGCCATCCTTGAAGATCACAATTTTGTGGGCAAAGGCCGCGAGTTCGGGTTCGTGGGTTACCATCATGATGGTGATACCGCGTTCCTTGTTGAACTGTGTCAATAGTTCCATGATTTCTTCCGATCGTTCGCTGTCGAGGTTGCCGGTCGGTTCATCCGCCAGCAGCACAGCCGGCTCCGTAACGATGGCGCGGGCGATGGCGACGCGTTGTTGTTGGCCGCCGGACAGTTCGTTCGGAGTATGATTGGCCCATGGAACAAGGCCCACGCTGTCAAGCGCCGCCAAGGCCAGTTTTCGCCTGTTCGCTGGACTTTCACCCCTGTAGAGCAGGGGCAATTCGACATTTTCAAGCGCCGACGTCCGGGGCAAAAGATTGAACCCCTGAAACACAAAGCCGAGATAACGTCTGCGCAGCAAGGCTCGCTGATCAACATTGAGCGATTCAATCGGCACACCCTTGAAAAAATATGAGCCGGTGGTTTGCACATCAAGGCAACCCACGATATTCATCATCGTGGATTTGCCTGATCCGCTCGCTCCCATGATGGCGATGAAATCACCTTCATTTACCGCCAAATTGACGCCTTTGAGTGCCTGAAAAGCGGCCTCTCCCTCACCAAATGTCTTGGTGATATCGACCAGCTTGATGATCGGCTCATTCATTCTGCCGCTTTTGCCTTTTGCCCGGTCACCACACGCTGTCCGACCTTGATATTCTTTCCGGTGACAGCCGTTTGACGACCATTGCTTTGCCCCGTGACAACGGTGATTTTTTGCAATTTGTCATCTTCACCCAGAACGTAGATTGTCTGCCGGCTGCCGACGCCGATTTCAGTTTCCTGAGTGACCTGGGTCCCGCCCGAGCGCGGCGGGCCGAATTCAAAGCCGCCGCTTTCTTCGGCCTCTTCGTTCTTCGGGGGAATGTAGCGGAGCGCTGCATTCGGGACCATCAGCACATTTTTCTCACCATGGGTCCGGATTGTCGCGGTCGCGGTCATTCCCGGCCTCAACTTCAAGTCATCATTGTTGAAATTGAGAAGAGCCGTATAGGAAACGACATCCGACGTAGAGGTGGAACTGCTACTCGAGCTGCCGGAAAGATTGGTTGACCCCAGATTCACTCTCAGAATCTTCGCCGGAAATTTCTTGCCGGGATAGGCGTCAACGGTAAAGCTGCCACTCTGTCCTGCCTCCACTTGCCCGACGTCCGCCTCGTCGACGGCAACTTCAAGCTGCATGCGGGCCAGATCTTCGGCGATGATGAAAAGAGATGGTGTGTTAAAAGACGCCTGCACGGTTTGTCCCGGGTCAATTAGCCGCTTCAGCACCACTCCTGACGTCGGCGCACGGATAGAGGCACGCGAGAGCTGGGTCTTGTTGGAAGACAGTTCGGCTTGCACGGCCGCAACATTGGCCCTTGCCGAATTCAAAGACGCTGCTGCCCTGGCCACTGCCGCTTTCTGCGCGGTCATTTCCGTGTCCGACGGAACCTGGCCATCGGACATGCGATAGACTTCCTGCAACCGTCGCAACTGGGCCTGGGCCTCATCCAGCGACGCCTGAGCGCTGACAACCGATGCCCGACTCGCCGCCAGACTTGCCTGTGACTGCTTGACGATATCGATAAGCCGGTCGGTGTCGATTGTCGCAATAACCTGCCCTTTTGACACCCGGTCATTGACATCGACCAGGACCGTCCTGACGATACCGGATATTTCCGAACCGATTTCCACTTGCTCAGTCGGCGCAAGATTGCCGGTAGCGGTTACATCCACCGTGATATCGCCGCGCTTGACTGTATCGGTCACATATTCGGTGCCGGTATCGCTGAAGAATAGCTGGCTGACGAACAGGGCGACAAGACCGACTGCGACCGCCAGCAGGACCCACTTGCCGTAACGCCATATTGGCGATGGTTCCGGAGTTTGCAGAAATTCATCCAGATTTGTGTTTTCGCCAGATGCGATCATTTCGAGGCCTCTTCATTATCGCCAGTTTGCGGCACAGGCTGCCACCCGCCGCCCAGGGCAAGATACAATTGGATCGCGGAAGTCAGGCGATCAGCCCGGGCCACTGCCAGGCTGTCATTAGCCGATAACAAGCTGCGCTCAGCCTCCAACAGCCGCTGGAAGTCAGTCAATCCGGCACGATAATTGACCCGCGCCAGAATTGCGGCGCTGCTGGACGCTACACTCTGATCCGAAAATGCCGAGATACGCGACTCTGCCGTGCGCCGTGATATGGTGGCATTTTCCACTTCTTCGAGTGCTTTCAATATCGTCGAACGATAGGCGGCAAATGCGCCATCCGCAGCCGCCATCTGCGAACGCACGGCAGATCTCCGGCTGCCCGCGTCAAAAATACTTTGCGCGATTGATGCAAACAGCCCCCCGGTCAGGATATCGGTGATATTGCCAAATTCACTGGAAGCGGACCCAAGATTGCCCGTGAGAATCAGTGACGGATATAGCTGCGCCTGAGCAACACCGATCAGCGCTGTTGCTGCCGCAAGGTCGCGCTCGGAAGACAGAATGTCCGGGCGTTGACGCAATATGTTGGCCGGCGCGCCTCTGGTGATAAAATCCGGAATGGCCGGAAGTCGACCATCATCGCCCAGCAAGCCATCAACTGCGCCGGGTGCCTGTCCGGTGAGCACCGCCAGGCGATAGCGCGCAGCCGCTTCGGACTGCTCCAATAACGGAATTATAGCGGCAGTTTGCGCCCTTTGGGCCTTGGCCTGCTCGACATCGACCGATGATACCAGTCCGGCCTGAGCGCGCCATTTGGCGATCTGCAAATTGCTGTCCTGGTTCCGCAGACTGTCTTCGGCAATCAAGAGGCGGTCCTGCAAGGACCGAACTGTCACATAATTGCGCGCCAATTCTGCAGCGATCAGTGTCCGGACATTGGCGAGACTATATCCTGCTGCCTGATAGGAGGCGCGTGCCGCCTGGTTCGATCGTTTCAGGCCGCCGAATATATCCGCGCTCCAGCTGGCATCGATCGAGCGCGAAAAAGACCACCTGTCAGATGCTTCGGAATTGAAATTTCTGCCGCTGCTGCTCGAGTAACCGATGGCGGGCAATTGATCGGCACCGGACTGGATCAGAGACTCTCTGGCCCGGACAACCAGTGTCGCTGATTGTGCAATATCGAGATTTTCCGACAGTGCCGTGTCGATTAATTCGGCAAGCACAGGATCGTCAAATTGAGACCACCATTCAGTTATGTCATCGCTAGAAACCTCGTCACTTCCAACAATATATTGTTCGGGCACAGCGAGGTCGGATGTCGAATAGGGACGATAATCCGGTCCTTGCGTGCAACCCGTAAAAAACAGGCCGACGATAACTATTGAACGTGGAATTTGGGAAATCATTTGGTTTTGTAACGCCTCTCAAAGCAATTTTCGGAATTGAATTCGACCATATTGAATATCGGGGTAAATTCCCCAGTCTGAAGTTTTCTAGAAAACAGCCGTGTCTTGAAAGCAAACCTATTTTATAAGAGCTTCATTGGTCCATTGAACAATCGATCCCGCAGGCATGGCTCCGGCCGTTCGTGATATCTCTTTGCCTTTTGATATCAATATCAATGAAGGAATCGATCGAATGTTGAAACGTCCGGCTATCTCCTGTTCTGCTTCGGTATCCAGTTTTGCGACACGCACATTCGGTTCAAGCTGCCCAGCTGCCGCGTCAATCGCCGGTGCCATCTGACGGCACGGGCCACACCAGCTGGCCCAGAAATCAACAAGCAGTGGAATGTCGCTAATGCTGGCGTGTTTAGGGAAGTTCCCGGAATTCAGAATGACCGGCTTTCCCTCAAACAGGGGCTTGCCGCATTTCCCGCACTTACCGTTCCCCTTCAGCTTTTGCGATGGAATCCGGTTGGTCGTGCTGCAGGAGGGGCAAATGATCATCAATGGATCAGTCATATATCAAGTCTCCCGTTCGTCTTGTTCGTTAATTTTGCAGGCTATGAACCGATATCAGTTTCCGCATTATCGGTAACATTACGTATTTAGACAGCATGGTTGGTAACCCTAGTCAGAGTTTGATCCCAATACACCCAAATGATGAAAGGTAGCGGCATTGGAAAAGATGAGAATAAATCGCCAGCCAAAACCACAAATAATTTCTCGCGAATTAGGCGTGCAGCAGCCTGTAACTTCGTGATCGAAGCATTGTCGAAACCTAGGGATCAACCCTGAATTCGGTGAGAGACCCCATGACAAGTAGAAATAAAATTCTGGTTCTTGCCTTGGCGACAGTTCTTGTTGCAGCAGGCATATATTATGCCTTCTCAGGAGATGCTGCGAAAGATTCCGATACAACTGCGGTAACGGCGACCGCCAAACCGGGAACCATTTCGGCAGCGCAAATCAAAAAGCTCGGCATCCGGATTGTCGCGGCACAGGCTGCTGACGAGGTTCCACTCGGCACCGTCCCGGCAATGGTCAGCTTACCACCGGAAGCAAGCGTCGCGGTAGCCGCACCATTTGATGGAGCGATAATCCGGCTGTTTGTGGTAGAGGGACAGGCGGTAGCGCAAGGAGCTGCCCTTGCATCGGTAAAAGCCCGCGAACCGTTGCAGATTGGCGCCGATCTGTCTCGGGCCCGTGCTCAATTGGGACTGGCCCAAGCGAACGCCCGGCGATTGAACCAGCTCACCAGCGAAGGCATTATTGCTGGCGCACGGGCTGACGAAGCCAATGCAGCGCTGCACGAAGCGCAGATCAACACATCCGAGTATCAACGAATATTGTCGCAAGCCGGTGCCGGAGGCAGCGGTCAGATGACCCTACGCGCACCAATCGGGGGCCGTGTATCAGCGATCAACGTCCAGACCGGCGGTCCGGTTGACACGATGACGGCACCTTTTGTGATCGAGAAAACATCGTCTTACATGCTTGACATTCAATTGCCCGAACGGCTTGCGAAGAAAGTTATCCCCGGTCTGACGGTGGAGTTGCAATTGCCCGGGACATCCGATGATGTTGATCCTGTTGCTGTCAGCGGAACGATCATTTCGGTCTCGCCTTCTCTCGACCCGATGACCCGTTCAGTCATGGCAAAAGCCCGCATCGGCGCAGCGCCCGGGATGGTTGCGGGTAAAAGCGTCCTGGTGACGATCAAGGGGGATGGCAGCGAGACCGGTGTGTCGGTTCCGGCAATGTCGGTCACGCGTATCGACGACAAGGACTATGTGTTCGTGCTTTCAGGCGATCGCTTTACCAGGCGCGAAGTGACACTGGTCGCTCAATCCGGCGACAACGCAATCCTGAGCGCTGGATTAAAGGCGAACGAAAAGGTCGCAGCGAACGGCATTGCCGAGCTCAAAGTCATGTTGGCCGAGGATTGATCCTATGCTCCGGCAACTGGTAGAAAAAGCTTTAGCCTTTCGCATGGTCGTGATCGCCATAGCCACCGGACTGGCGGGTTTTGGTGCCTATGCGTTTATCAACCTGCCCATCGATGCTTTCCCCGATATCAGCTCGACGCAGGTGAAGATCATCCTCAAAGCGCCGGGTATGACACCTGAAGAAGTGGAAAGCCGGGTCATCACACCCATTGAAATGGAGATGCTTGGTATTCCCGATCAGACGGTCCTGCGTTCGGTGGCGAAATATGCCATCGCAGACATCACGATCGACTTTCAGGATACGACCGATATCTATTGGGCGCGTAGCCAGGTGGCGGAGCGGTTGAACGGAGTGATGGGAGAAATTCCGGCGACGGTAACCGGCGGAATGGCACCTATTTCAACGCCATTGTCAGACATGTATATGTTCACGCTTGAAGGGCCACAATCGCTAGCTGAAAAACGCAGTATTCTGGATTGGGTCATACGACCGGCGCTACGCACGGTGCCCGGCGTAGCTGATGTCAACGCGCTCGGCGGCTATGTTGAAACTTATGAAGTCGTGCCCGACAATGCTGCGCTCGCCGCAACCAATCTAACCATTGAAGATTTGCGCAGCGCGATTGAAAGCAGCAATCGAAATGACGGTGCAGGACGGCTGACCACCGGAGAGGAATCTCTCATCGTCCGCGCGGTTGGCGCTATCCGGAACCTCGGTGATCTGTCGGACATCATTGTCAAATCCGAAGGCGGAATGGTTGTCCGTGTCGGCGATGTAGCGCAGGTCCGAACAGGCAGCCTCACCCGCTACGGTGCCGTCACCAAAAATGGCGAGGGCGAAGCCGTGCAAGGGCTGGTGATTGGCCTGCGCGGAGCAGATGCCAGCAAAGTGGTCGATGGTGTCAAGGAGCGGCTCAAGGAAATCGAACCCAGCTTGCCATCTTCGTTGAAGATCGACCCGTTTTATGATCGATCAGACCTGATTGAACGCGCCGTCGGCACGGTCGAATCAGCTTTGCTCGAAGCAACTGTATTGGTTGTCATTTTGCTGCTCCTTTTTCTCGGCGATATAAGGGCGTCGGTAATCGTTGCGCTCGCGCTGCCGATGGCAGCATTGTTCACCTTCATCGCCATGCGTTTTCTTGGTTTGACAGCCAATCTTATGAGCCTTGGCGGGCTAGCCATCGCGGTTGGTATCCTTGTCGACGGGGCGGTGGTCGTGGTCGAGAATGTTGTCGAACGGTTATCCGACGAAAAACACCGCGCTGCTGGTAAACTCCAAAATATCTTCATTGCCACAGCTGAAGTAGCAAAACCTGTTGCATCTGGCCTTGCCATTATCGCACTGGTCTTCCTGCCGCTGCTCACACTGGAAGGACTTGAAGGCAAATTATTCGCGCCCGTTGCATTGACGATTGTGCTCGCGCTGCTTGCGGCGTTAATCTTATCGCTGACACTGGTTCCGGTTCTGGCCTATTTTGTTCTGAAAATACCCGCTGGCCATCACGAGCCTTGGTTGATGCGCAAATTGTCACCCTTCTACGAGCGACTATTGGGCAGTGCTTTTGGCCGGAAACCCATTGTATTTGCTGTTGCGGCCTTCTCTTTGCTGATCGCGGGACTTGCCTATAGTGTGACCGGAAAGACCTTTCTGCCGACCATGGATGAAGGGTCGATGATCGTTCAGCTGACCAAATTACCGAGCATCTCGATCGACCATAGCGTTGCTGGTGACATCAAGGTCCAGAAAGCCATTCTTGCTGAAGTTCCGGAAGTCACCGATGTGATCGCACGGGTTGGTAGCGACGAACTCGGACTCGATCCAATGAGTCCGAATGAAACCGACAGTTTTCTGAAAATCAAGCCGCGTAGTGAATGGCAAGTGGCTGACAAGGATGAACTGACCGAGAAAATTCGCGAGGTGTTTGATGATTTGCCGGGTATCGAACCCAGCTTCACCCAGCCCATTGAAATGCGCATTTCCGAAATGCTCACCGGTGCGCGCGGCGATCTGGTGATCAAATTGTTCGGCTCAGATCTGGATGAACTCTCCCGGATTGCTGGAGAAATTCAGGGCCGACTGGAAAAAATTGAGGGCACAACTGAGGCGATGACCGTTGCCAATGACACGGTTGACTATCTGCAGCTTGATATTGACCGGATGGCGGCGGGACGCAGCGGTATGCCAGTCGACATGATGCAGGACATGATGCGAGCTCAGATAGAAGGCGTGCACTCCGGCGTCGTTGCCGATGGCAACCGGCGCGTGCCCATCCTGATAAAGGGCGAAGGCAGTCGCGGCATGAGCCCGCAAAGCTTTGCCGATCAGCTATACCGCTCGCCCACCGGCCAATTGGTGCGCGCCAGCGATATTGCTACGGTGCATCAGATTGCCGGACCAGTCAAACTGGAGCATGAAAACGGCTCGCGCTTTGCCATGGTTCAGGCCTTTGTTTCCGGACGCGACCTAGTTGGATATGTTGAAGAAGCCAAGGCCGATATCGGCGCAAATGTGAAACTGCCTTCCGGCTACCGCATCGTCTGGGGCGGGCAGTTTGAAAACCAGCAGCGGGCGTCGACGCGGCTGATGATTGTGCTTCCCATATCTCTAATTCTTATTTTTATCGTTCTTTATGCGACCTTGAGTTCAGTGCGTGCATCCCTACTGATTTTGGTCAACATTCCCTTTGCGATGGTTGGCGGAATGGTGGCGCTGGCCGTGTCGGGAGAATATCTTTCCGTTCCCGCTTCCGTCGGCTTTATCGCGCTGCTCGGTATCGCAGTTCTCAATGGCTTGGTCATGGTCAGCTATTTTAGGCAGCTCCGCGAGCAAGGTCTGTCAATGGTAGATGCTGTTCGAGTCGGCGCCGCCCGCAGACTGCGCCCGGTCCTGATGACCGCCACCATTGCTGCCTTCGGACTGGTGCCATTATTATTTGCGACCGGTCCGGGATCGGAAATTCAGAAGCCGCTCGCGATCGTCGTAATCGGTGGTCTTGTCACCGCGACTATGCTGACGTTGATCCTGCTGCCAATATTATACGAGCGCTTCGGTGAGAATAAGGAAGAGCGGGAGGCCGGTGACCCGAACTTCGGCGAAGAGGTGCCATCATGAGGAATGCCCTATCCACCCTCTCGTTCTGCCTGGTGTTTATGGTTTCCATCCCCGCCGCTGCGCAAGACAATGCCGGAATGCCTGATGAAGCGGCGGTCCAGACGGCATTAGATGAGCATCCAAGCGTCATGGCAGCGCGCGCGCGTGTCGAGGCGGCCAGAGCAGATGCCCGGGCCCTCAAAGCCGGTCCCCATGAGGTGACCTTATCGGGCTCCTATATTCGCCGCGACGTAGATAATGAGGGTCGGTTCAATGAATATGAAGCGACCGTCATGCGACCTTTTCGCCTTCCCGGCAAGAAACGCCTCGACAAGAAGGCGGGCGAATATGGCCTCATCGCTGCCGAGAATCGAGCCGAAGATGTAAAGCATCAAGCTGCGACCCTTTTGGCGGAACTATGGTGGGGCTGGCTGGGTTCAGCCGAAGAGGCTCGCGTCGATGCACAAGCAGTCAAAAATTATGAAGCAATGCTCGCGTCGGTAACGCGACGAATGCAACTACGCGATGCTGCCCAGCTTGATGTTGATCATGCTGAAGCCGCTTTGGGAGCCGCAAGGCTGGCCGCAGAGCAATCAAGGGGACGAACAGAGCTCGGCCACGCGCGTCTCGCCGCCCAATACCCGAGCTTACCACTACCCGTTGAAGCGCCGCAGCTTCCCCTCCCAACGGTTCCTGAAGTCGGGTTTGCAGCACTGCGCGATCTGGTTATCGCGCGCAGCCACGAAATTGCCGCGGCCGATGCGGAAGCTGCCCGGGTAAATACACTAGCGGAGCGGACCCGGCGTGACCGCATTGCCGATCCGTCATTGGGCTTTCGGGTATTCAGCGAGCGGGACGGTTTGGAAAAGGGCGTCGGACTTATCGCTTCCATTCCTCTTGGTGGCAGCCATCGCAGCGCGCTGGCCGACCGCGCAGAGAGGGAAGCACAGGCCGTTAGTGCCGAAGCAGGCGCGGTGCGGTTCGACGTTCAAGAAATGGCTGACACGGGATTGGCATCCGCCGACGCTGCCTGGCGTTCTTGGAAGCGGAGCCGGGAAGGCATGAAGGCACAGGTGGATGGAGTGACAAAAATGCGGCGTGGCCATGAGCTAGGCGCATTTGATCTGTCCGATCTGCTGCTGGTTGAACGCATGACCCACGATGCATTTCGTTCTGAAGTTCAAGCGAGAAAAGATGCGTTGCTGGCCATCACCAATCTCCGGATTGACAGTCATACTCTTTGGATCGGTGATGATCATCGCGAGGCGGAGCAATGAGCCGCCATATTTTTGCAGAATATCTGCTGTCGAGGGCTCGCACCGAATCGGTAAGCGTCCAGAATTGGGGCGGTAACCAAAGGTCCGCTTTCCACCGCCCAGCATCCAATAGCGGACAGTCTCCTCCCGGCCCAATTGCCGTCGGCCCGAAATGCGCCCGATTTCGGATACAGCATCTCGATTTGTTAGTTCCCAATAGCAAGATCAATCTGTGCCAGATTGGATCACTGCTTAAAACGTGCCTTTGTTAAGCAATTTCCTCATCCTAAGAGCTCTATGTCTATTACAGGAACAAACTTAGAGATCATTGTGCAACATTCTAGAAAACCCAAAAAAAATAAATCATCAAAGTATATTAGCCGTGCTGCAGCTCGCAATCTTCATCACGCGACGAGATTTGCAAAACAAGTTGGGGGGCAACAGTCAGCTAGGACGTATCCGAACAGTGAATAGCCCCTAGATTTCTGGACACCTTCTTGCCTAAATTTGAGGTAAGGAGACGAAGATGAACAAGGTAAATTTCAGTGACGATTTCAAACGTGATGCAGTAATTC
>CANLBM010000007.1 GCA_947488845.1 uncultured Sphingomonadaceae bacterium
ACTCATATCTGGGTGGCATCAGTCCACTGGCATTCGAAGCCAAGGTGGCATAATGAGATCAGTCACCGGCGCAAAACCGTTACAAGTCCAGGGCGCATAAGGAGAAGATGCGGGCGGGTGTGCGGGGGAGGAATTAGAGCACTGGCACCGTAATCCCCGCCGGAACTCCATAATTCCTACAACTTATCGAAAACTGACCCCATTCTTGGACTAAAGAGCCGATCATATGTACGCAGGAGAAATGCATCAGTCATTCCCGCGATATGGTCACATATAACACGCGGCCGATCATCGCTCGCCTCGTACATTTCATAAGTATCACTCGCCAAAAAGCATTCAGGCTCGGAACTTAGTGTTTCAAAGACCGATAAGACCATCTGCTGCCCTTTAAACTCGAGGTGCTGAACTTCCGCGCTCAAAATCACCTCATTTACAACCAAAGACTGCAATGCCTCTAAAAATATCTTTGGCTTTTTCCGCATTGAGGCACGATACTTTATCAAAGGCTCATCGAACTCACTGAGGGTGTCAATTATGACGTTAGTAATGAAGTGATGGACAAAGCGACCAATAAAGCGTTTTCTAGTGCCTCCATCCGAAAAAAGAGAATCTACCATTTTATCGTAAACATTGTTGGACGATTCTTGGGGGTACTTTTCCTTCAAAGCATCCAGAATACTATGGCATTTTTCTTCAGGAACCTGCGCGCGAAAGGCGTGCTCACTTATTAGACGTAGGGCTATTGCGTCCTCCAAATCGTGAACGCCATATGCAATATCATCTGCGATATCCATAATGCTGCAATCGAACGACTTGTGGCTTGGTTTTCCATGTCCGCCATCTTTCGGAGAGAAGGATATGAATAGATCGCGGTCTTTGGGACTCAAGGGTTCTAGAACCCAATCAACAACGTCTTTTTCACAATCGAGATAGCATTTTGGAGGTTTGGAAGCTTTTCTGTCGAGGATTTGCAGTGCTGTAGTATCTCCGCGAAGTCGCGCATTGAGAGCAGGATTTTTTACCCGCCCATATTCAACAGGATATTTAAGAATACTCAGTAGACTTCGCCTGCTCCAATTGGAACCTGCAGCCTCAGAAAATTTCTCTAGCTTTGAAAGCGTCCTGAGCGTTTGGCCGTTACCTTCAAAGCCACCGTCATTTCTCATACAATAGTTAAGCGCAACTTCTCCTCCATGACCGAAGGGTGGATGCCCTAAGTCATGAGTCAGTCCCGCTGCCTGGATCAGGTTTGATTTTGGAAAATACGCCTGAGAGGGGTGCTGTGAAAAATGCTGCTGAAACTGTCTCACAATGCCACTGGCGACTTGGGCAACTTCTAAAGAGTGGGTCAGCCTCGTTCTATAAAAATCGCTGTCACCCAAATTCAGGATTTGCGTTTTTCCCTGAAGGCGCCTGAAAGACGCTGAATGAATGACTCTACCGTAGTCAATATCTTCTGGGCGTCGAGCATCTTCAGATTGTGGAGACCACCCCTCTCTTCTTGCATCCCAATGTGGCGCGCCTTGAGATTTCACCCTGGCGCCCTACTCCGCAGCAACCCCCGCCTCTTCAAACATATCCGGCCCTTCATCCGCCGCGACGTCGTCTTCATTCGCGACCTTGCCCTTGCGCTTGTCGAAGCTCGACCAGACGTCGTTCCATTCGCCCTTGGTCGCGCCCTTTGAATATTCGGTGGCGCGGGCTTCGAAGAAATTGGCGTGCTCGACGCCGTTGAGCAGTGGTGCGAGCCATGGCAGCGGGTGGTCTTCGATCATGTAGATCGGCTGGAAACCGAGCTGGCCGAGGCGCCAGTCGGCGATATAGCGGATGTAGCGCTTGATTTCCTTGGCGGTCATGCCGGTGACCGGGCCGTCGCTGAACGCGAGGTCGATGAACGCGTCTTCGAGCCGCACGGTCTTCTGACAGCAGTCGATGATGTCGTCGCGGACCGACTTGGTCAGGCAGTCGCGTTCCTCGACAAAGGTGTGGAACATCTTGATGATGCCTTCGCAGTGGAGCGTTTCATCGCGGACCGACCAGGAAACGATCTGCCCCATGCCCTTCATCTTGTTGAAGCGCGGAAAGTTCATCAGCATGGCGAAGCTGGCGAACAGCTGCAGCCCTTCGGTGAAGCCGCCGAACATCGCCAGCGTCTTGGCGATATCCTCGTCATTCTCGACGCCGAACGTGCCCATATAGTCGTGCTTGTCCTTCATCGCTTCATATTCGAGGAACATCGAATATTCGCTTTCCGGCATGCCGATCGTGTCGAGCAGGTGCGAGTAGGCGGCGATATGGACGGTTTCCATGTTCGAAAACGCGGTCAGCATCATCTTGATTTCGGTCGGCTTGAACACCCGGCCATATTTGTCGTGATAGCAGTCCTGCACCTCGACATCGGCCTGGGTGAAGAAGCGGAAGATCTGGGTGAGCAGATTGCGTTCGTGATCGGTCAGCTTCTGCGCCCAGTCGCGGCAATCCTCGCCCAATGGCACTTCTTCCGGCATCCAGTGGATCTGCTGCTGGCGCTTCCAGAAGTCATAGGCCCATGGATATTCGAAGGGCTTGTAGGTTTTGCGTGCTTCCAGAAGTGACATGTTAACTCGTTCTCCGCTTTTTACTCGTCGGCCCGGCATCGGCCGGAGTCTGTATCATTCCACCCTCTCCCCGACGGGGAGAGGCAACGCAGACTTGGCAGCTTGTCTGCCTAGTCGAAGTCGGTGAGGGGGTTCGCCGCCTCTCGGACAGTGCACCCTCACCCAGCTTCGGCTAAATTCGCGTTCCGCTCATTAAGCCTGCGCAACCCTCTCCCTTAAGGGAGAGGGATAATATGCTCCTTTGCTTTTCGAATAAAACGACCCCCTCCCAAAAAGGAGCAAAGGGAGGGGGCAGTGGGCAAACTGCCTAGGCCGCGCCGCTTACTGACACGCCAGACATTCGTCATAATCCGTCGAACCGGCGGTGGTCATCAGTTCGACCGTTTTCGGGTCGAGCGTGTTGTCCGCCTCGACGCCGCCGGCGCCTGCCGGTTCGCTCATCATCGTCTCGCCACCGGCAAAGCCGGCGCGCTGGATCGATTTCGAGCGCAGATAGTAGAGCGACTTGATACCCAGTTCCCAGGCGCGGAAGTGGAGCATCAGAAGATCCCACTTGTCGACATCGGCCGGGATGAACAGATTGAGCGACTGCGCCTGGTCGATGAACGGGGTGCGGTCGGCGGCGAGTTCGAGCAGCCAGCGCTGGTCGATCTCGAAGCTGGTCTTGTACGTGTCCTTTTCATCCGCGCTGAGGAAGTCGAGATGCTGGACGCTGCCGCCCTTCTCGAGGATCGAGTTCCAGACATTGTTGCTGTCCTTGCTCTTTTCCTGCAGCAATTTCAGCAGATGCGGGTTCTTGACCACGAAGCTGCCCGAGAGCGTCTTGTGGGTGTAGATGTTCGCCGGGATCGGTTCGATACAGGCCGAGGCACCGCCGCAGATGATGCTGATCGACGCGGTCGGGGCGATCGCCATCTTGCAGGAGAAGCGCTCCATCACGCCCTGGTCGGCCGCATCGGGGCAAGGTCCGCGTTCCTTCGCAAGCATCATGCTGGCCTCGGACGCTTTCGCCGAAACATGCTTGAATATCTTGAAGTTCCACGATTTTGCCAGCGCGCTTTCGAAGCCGAGGCCGCGGGCCTGGAGGAAGCTGTGATAGCCCATCACGCCGAGACCGACGCTGCGTTCGCGCATCGCGCTATATTTCGCCCGCGCCATTTCTTCCGGCGCGCGGTCGATATAGTCCTGCAGGACATTGTCGAGGAAGCGCATGACATCCTCGATAAAGCCCTTCTCGACCGACCACTCGTCCCATTTCTCGAGATTAAGCGAGGACAGGCAACACACTGCGGTCCTGTCCTCGCCAAGGTGATCGCGACCCGTGGGCAGTGTGATCTCTGAACAAAGATTGGAGGTTGAAACCTTGAGACCCAGATCGCGGTGATGCTTGGGCATCATCCGGTTCACCGTGTCGCTGAAGATGATATAGGGCTCGCCGGTGGCCAGCCGGGTCTCGACCAGCTTCTGGAACAGGCTGCGCGCATCGACGGTGCCGCGAACCGAACCGTCTTTCGGCGACTTGAGGTCGAATTCGGTGCCGTCGCGAACCGCTTCCATGAATTCGTCGGTCAGCAATACGCCATGATGCAGGTTCAGGGCTTTCCGGTTAAAGTCGCCGGAAGGCTTTCTGATTTCGAGAAATTCTTCAATCTCCGGATGGTTGACGTCGAGATAGCAGGCGGCCGAACCGCGACGCAAGGAACCCTGCGAAATGGCCAGGGTAAGACTGTCCATCACGCGGACGAACGGAATGATGCCCGATGTCTTGCCGTTGAGACCAACCGGCTCGCCGATACCGCGAACGCTGCCCCAATAGGTGCCGATGCCGCCGCCGCGCGAAGCGAGCCAGACATTTTCGTTCCAGGTGTTGACGATGCCGCCGAGACTGTCATCGACGCTGTTGAGATAGCAGCTGATCGGCAGGCCGCGACCGGTGCCGCCGTTGGACAATACGGGTGTCGCCGGCATGAACCAGAGTTTGGAAATCGCGTCATAGAGCCGCTGGGCGTGCTCCTGATCGTCGGCATAGGCGTCGGCGACGCGGGCGAACAGATCCTGATAGGATTCTCCGGGCAGCAGATAACGGTCGTTGAGCGTTTCCTTGCCGAAATCGGTCAGCAGATCGTCGCGGCTTGAATCCAGCGTGATCTTGAAGCGGCGCTTCTCGACGCTGTGGCTGTCGCGCTCCGCTTTCAGCTCCTTCTCGTCATTGGCCTTGGCCGAGGCAGCTTCGGCAGCCGCCTTCTTGCTGACTTCCGGTTCGCTGATCGGTTTTGTGTTTTCGGTTTTGCTTTTTGGCGTATCCAATACTTCCGCGCCCATTTCACTCTCACTCACTTCTGTTCCGGACTCGTTTTCACTGTCACGGTTGTCTCTAAAATCCATCAAAGCCCCCTAAAATCACTCTACTAATTCAACGATCACAACGACCTATCGGCCGATTGATCACCTAGATTTTTTGCGGGCATTTGTTCCTGTCTTGTTCGATTCGAGCCGAAGCTGCAATCTTAACAGTTTTAACACCCGGACGGGCATTTATTTTCCTGCCCGAAAACCCATAAATATGGTTGCATTCGGCACAAAGGGAGCTGTCCACCGAGTCGGTGTTTCAGACGACTAACACTATAAGTTGGTGTGCCCCCTCGGCCTAACCACAACCTATAGTGGCTGAATCGAGATTTTATGCAAGAGGGTAAATGACATTTTAACGACTCCGTTCGTCGCATAAATGAATCGCTTCGTCGAGCGCCGATTCATGCTGCAACGCCGCGACGCGTGGACTTTCTAAGCCTCCCGCAAAGTGCAAGAGCCGATGGCAATATTTACAAAAAAAACTATCCACTGATCATGCACAGGGGTGATGCCTCATTTTCTGCACAAGATATGGTAGTTCAATTATTGTCAGCACAAATTACAAAAGCTATTCGAACATCTCCTACAGATCGGATCACCTATATATTATGGACCTAAAACTGGAAAACAGATCGGTATTGGTTACGGCCGGCAGCAAAGGCATCGGCCTTGCCACCGCATGTGGCTTTCATGCAGCAGGCGCACGGGTCGCTATTTGCGGACGCTCGCAAGACAATCTCGATATCGCAGCCGCGCTCATGCCCGGTTGCGTCGCCATCGCCGGTGATGTGTCGAACGCCGATGACATTCATCGGATAGTCGCTTCGGTCACGGAGACATTTGGCGGCATCGATATATTGGTAAACAATGCAGGCGGCCCCCCGCCCGGCCTGTTTGTTGATCTCGACGACTCAGATTGGGCAAAGGCGGTGGAACTCACCTTGATGTCGGTCGTCCGGACGACACGTCTGGTGTTGCCGCATATGCAGGCGCAAAAATGGGGGCGGATCATCAACATATCCTCGACCGGAGTGAAACAGCCCGTACCCGGCCTGACTCTTTCCAACAGCATCCGCATGGCGGTACTCGGCTGGGCCAAGACGCTGGCCAATCAGGTCGGCCCCGACAATATATTGGTCAACACCGTTTGCCCCGGCTTCACCAATACCGATCGCATTACACAAATTTTTGAATCGCAATCTGCTGCTTCCGGGAAAACCGTTGATGAAATTTCGAAAGGCCTCGCGGCGCAGATCCCGCTTCGCCGGATTGGTCAGCCCGAAGAAATTGCCAATCTTGCGGTGTTCCTGGGATCCGAAGCCGCGAGCTATATCACAGGCACCGCCATACAAGTGGATGGCGGTTCGGTTCAAAGCCCTGGTTAGACCTTAGCCGGTCGGCTGCAAAATTGCCCCTGCGATGCCTTTCATCGCCCAAAGTCTGCCGAGATCGCTAGCGCTGTTCGCGGTCGACCAGCAGCTCGGTGGCAGGCTTGCGCCGGAGCGCTACGATCAACACACCGCCGATCGCCAGCGCCGCGCCCAGCCCCATCCGGAAATCGAAATCGTCGTTGGTGATCCAAACGCCCAACGCGATCGTCGCCAACGGCGTTATCAGGGTGAGCGGCGCGAGAAGATTGGCCTCATAATGACGGATCAGGGAATAATAAGCTGAATGCGCACCAACCGATACGATCAACGCGGTGAAAAGCACGGCCGCGGCAAGCGGCCATCCGACAGCGATCGCAGCGGACCATTGTCCCTGTTCGAAGAGCGCCGAGCATAATGTCAACGAAATCACAGACACCAGACCCACCCAAGCTTGGAAGCGGAACGGAGTGACATTGTCTACGCGCTTCATCAATACCGCACCGGCCGATCCCGCGAAAGCGGCCGCGGCAACGAACCAGAGCCCGGTCGACAGGGTTACGCCCTCGGGACGCCATATCACCAACAACACTCCGAGCAGTGTCAGTCCTATTCCAACGCCGCGACGCCAGTGAACACGCTCGCCGAGCGTAAGCACCGAAAGCAATATCGTGAATGGAACGCCGAGCTGCAATATGATTGCAGCCGAGGACGGTGACGTTGTTTTCAAACCGATGAAAAGCAGCGCGAAATTCCCGCCACCCATCAGCAAGCCGATCAATATGATGCGCCAGGCCGGGCGAGGCATAGGCAGCAGCCAGGGCAGCATGACAAGTGCCACCACGGCAAAGCGCAATGCTGCGTAGAAGACGGGCGGAACCGCCCAGTCGTCGACGATGATCTTGCTCAAGACATTGTTGGAGGCCCAGATCAGACAAATAAGGACGAGAAGTAAGAAATCGCGCGCGCGCATAGAATCGGTTCCTTGGCGGGCAGTCGATACTGCCCGCTTGGTTGCTCGTATCGCGTCATCGCGTTGTTCGCAATCGCAGCATGGAATATCGGCGTGAATTTGCTTTTACAGCTTCTTCTAGCCGAACGAGACAGGTCGCCGGATCCAAAGCGTGATATTGGACCGGCACAATCCATCAACTGCGCCGAAAATGCCCTGATCAATGCTGCATCACAAAAACTTGCCCGTCCTGACCATTTCGGCCAATAGGCATGCCCATCGACCATCGTCAGTTTTCCGGAGCCAATATGACCACCACCATCAAGACCGCCGACCTTATTGAAAGCGTCGCTGATGCCCTGCAATTTATTTCCTATTATCATCCGATGGATTATATCCGGGCGCTCGGGAAAGCCTATGACGCGGAGAAATCGCCGGCAGCCAAGGATGCTATTGCGCAGATCCTGACCAATTCCAAAATGTGCGCGGAAGGCCACCGGCCGATTTGCCAGGATACCGGCATCGTCAATGTTTTTGTCAAATGGGGCATGGATTGCCGGCTCGATGACACGTCGCAATCGATGCAGGAAATAGTCGATGAGGGCGTGCGCCGGGCCTATCTCCACCCGGAGAACAAGCTGCGCGCCTCGATCCTCGCCGACCCCGCCTTCACCCGGCGCAATACCAAGGACAATACCCCTTCTGTACTGCATGTCGAAATGGTGCCCGGCGACAAGGTCTCTGTCGATGTCGCGGCCAAGGGTGGCGGATCGGAGAACAAGTCCAAGTTCAAGATGATGAACCCGAGCGACAATATCGTCGACTGGGTGCTGGAAATGATCCCGCAAATGGGCGCCGGCTGGTGCCCTCCGGGAATGCTCGGCATCGGTATCGGCGGCACCGCCGAACGCGCGGTGCTGCTCGCCAAGCAGTCGCTGATGGACCCGATCGACATGGGCCAGCTCAAGGAACGCGGACCGCGTAATGATATCGAGGAAATGCGCATCGAGATTTTCGACAAGGTCAACGCTCTGGGCATTGGCGCGCAGGGGCTCGGCGGGCTCTCCACCATTCTCGACGTGAAAATCAACGACTGGCCCTGCCATGCGGCGGGCAAGCCGGTGGCGATGATCCCCAATTGCGCGGCTACCCGCCACGCCCATTTCAACCTCGACGGCAGCGGCCCGGCCTATCTCGAAGCGCCAAAGCTGGACGAATGGCCGGACGTCAACTGGACGCCGTCATCGGAAGCGAAACGCGTGCATCTCGACCAGCTGGATGCGGCCGAAGTGGCGACGTGGAAACATGGCGACCGGCTGCTGCTCAACGGCAAGATGCTGACCGGCCGCGACGCCGCGCACAAGAAGATCAAGGATATGCTGGAAGCCGGCGAGGAATTGCCGGTCGAGTTCAAGGGGCGCGTTATCTATTATGTCGGCCCGGTCGATCCGGTTGGCGAGGAAGTGGTTGGCCCGGCCGGTCCGACCACCGCCACGCGGATGGACAAGTTCACCGACATGATGCTGGAACAGGGCCTGCTGGCGATGGTCGGCAAGGCCGAGCGCGGACTGGATACGGTCGGTTCGATCAAGAAGCACAAGAGCGCCTATCTGATGGCGGTCGGCGGCAGCGCCTATCTGGTATCGCGCGCGATCAAGGGATCGAAGGTTGTCGGGTTTGAAGAGCTCGGCATGGAAGCGATCTATGAGTTCGAGGTGCAGGACATGCCGGTGACGGTGGCCGTTGATGCCGAAGGGCAAAGCGTGCACCATCTCGCGCCACTGGTCTGGCAGGAGAAAATCCGGAAAGAGGGGCTGCTCGAAGGAGTTTAGGAATCGAGGCCGGCATTCTCTTCTCCCGACTACGAACCGCCAACGGCAACTTGCATAAATTGAGGCTTGCTGATCGGGACCGATGCATCCTGTTTCATCGGATAATTGCCCGGAGGCAAGGCTGCAAGCGGCATGCCCGCCACACAAAGATCGTATGGCGAGACCCGATGGCGCGTGCACAGACCGCCTGCGCCGTCGCTGACCAATGGTGTTTCAAACTCGACGGCCAATACGGAACCGTTCGATCTGCTCACGGTGCAAATAACCAGCTGTCCCGCGCCAAGGTCCAGCACCAGATCGGTGCCCACCGGAACGCCAACGATGCCTTCAAACCGCGCCCCTGATTTGGAAAGGTCACGCATTACGACCTCATAGCGATGATCTTCATGGATCGCCCCGATACGACGGAACACCGTGCGCCGGTCCGGACGGTATAATTCCGGCCCGTCGGGTTCGATCCGGAATTCCCCGCTTCCCAGCTTCTCTTCAATTTCCTCCAGTCTGAGCGCCTTGGAATAGATCCAGCCCTGGATATAACGCGCACCTTTTGAACATACGACTTCATACTGGTCGAAAGCCTCGACACCTTCCACGGTTGTTTCCATTCCCAGAGCATCAGACAGGCTAACGATCGCGGCAATGATCTTGGCGCTATTCTTGTCTGTTTGCGTACAGGAATCGACAAAGCTCTTGTCGACCTTGATTTTGTCAAACGGAGCGGAACGAAGATAGCTGAGCGACGAATAGCCGGTACCGAAGTCATCCAGCGCCAATCGTACACCCAGCTCTTTCAATATTTTGAACGTATTGTCGACGGCTTCACTGTCGCCCATGAAGACGCTTTCGGTCAATTCGAGTTCCAGCCGTGCCGGGTCCAGCCCGCTCGACGCCAGTGCGTTCATCACGATTTCGGGAAATCCGCTATTGGCAAATTGCACGGCTGACACATTAACGGCGATCCGGACCGAATTCGGCCACTGCGTAGCATCGCGGCAGGCACGGCGAAGCGCCCATTCGCCAAGCTGGTTGATCAGGTTCAATTCTTCCGCAATCGGCACGAATACGGACGGACTGACCCCTCCCCGCTCGGGATGCACCCAGCGCATCAGCGCCTCAAACCCGACGACCATGTGATCATCGGTGCGGACGACCGGCTGATAATGCAGTTCCACCTGATCATTGGCGAGCGCGTCGCGAAGGTCCTCGACCAGAACGCGCCGCTCGTCTTCCTCGTTTTTCAAATTGGCGGAATAGAAACGATATTGCCCGCGTCCTGAATTTTTTGCCGCATAGAGGGCAAGATCGGAACTGCGAACCAGTTCGTCCTTCTCGACGCCGTCATAGGGCGCGATCGCGATACCGATCGAGGTTCCTATCGTCGCGCTTTTGTCGTCAATGGGATAGGGTTTGGACACAAGCTGCACGATTTTCTCGGCAAGTTCGCCCAGTTTTCCCCGATCATCCATATCTGGCAATAGGACTTGAAATTCATCACCGCCCAAACGGCCGATTTCACCACTATCCCCGATAATCTCGCGCATCCGCTTTGCCACCTGCTGGAGCAATTCATCCCCGGCTGCATGGCCCATCGTGTCGTTGACCTGCTTGAAGCGGTCGAGATCAAGCATCATGATCGCGCAGCTGCGGTTGGCCGCCTTGAATGCACCCAACATTCCGCTGAGCCGACTGTCCATCCGGTGACGGTTTGCAAGTCCGGTCAGCGAGTCAAATTCCGCCAGCCGCAAATCTTCCAATTTCTGTTGATATTCCACCGACACGTCTTTTGCATTGCCGCGATAGCCCTGAAAATTGCCCGAATCGTCAAACTTCGGATGACCGGAAATCAACCACCATGTCGGCCGATCGTTCTGCCCGAGCGTTTCCGGTATCCGGCGGACGACCAGATCGTTGATCTTGCTGCGCTTGCCCAGATGATATTTGAAGGGACGGTCTGACTTTTCGTCCGGGTTATCCGGATCATTTTCGAACAGGCTGGTCAGAGAGATTGCCAGCAATTCGCCAATCGGCTTGTTCAGGTTTTCCGCTGCTTTTTCGGATAGATAGACCAAATGACCATTGGCATCGGTTGCCCATAGCCAGCTTATTCCCGCTTGTTCAAAATCATCAAGAATCTCGATGCGCCGGGCATAATCGTTGGATGTTATCACAGACACGGCTTCGGGTTCCGCGCTTTTGGCAGATTCGTTGGAAAATGCGTGTAAAAAACCCTTCGCCACTTTTGCGTCCTAGATCGAGATTATTTTACATTCGCCCAAAATGGTTAAATTGATCGTAACAAGCCGCCATCATGTTTTGCCAGAAAGGCAGGGTTCCGGCTGCGGAACGCTTGCCGAGGATGAAATTGTCCGGCCAGACGATTATTTTTCTGACCAAATGACAATGTCGGCGAATGCGCCTATATTACGGCCATGTATGTTTTCGTCATCTTCCTGTGCGGCATCGGCAATTTCGCGATGCACAAGGCCATGCTGGAGAGCGACCATCCAGTCATTGCCGAGGCGCGCGGCAGTTTTCGGAAAATACTTGGCCCCCACGGCAGCTATTTTCTGGAATTTTTCATGCTCCTGTCGGCCATGATTTTCGCTGACATGGGTATGCTCACCGCGGTGATCTTCTATTTTGTCTATACGCTCGCCAATTGCGCGGCGGCCTGGGTACTGTTTTTTAACAAGCATTAAGTCTGAATGGCTTAATGCCAAAACAGCCAATGTCGTTTATCCGACTACGGACGTAGTTTATCGAAAGCCGGTATCTGCTGCAACCAATCGAACTTAGCAGAGCTCATTCCAGAACAATTCACCCTGGGGAGGGATATATTGGCCGACAGAACAGGGGCTTCAACAGGCATTGCAATGGGCGCTTTGGCCGTATCCAGCTTCTTTCCCATCGCAGCCTATGCCCAGACAGCCCCCCTGTCCTCACTGCAGCCTCGCACCGAAAATGGTCGGCAAATATATGATGCAGGGCAATTTGCCCGCTTCAATCCCCGCACCGCGCTCGATATTGTCAGCCAGGTGCCCGGCTTCACCATCGACACGGGCGACGGCGACGAACGCGGTCTCGGTCAGGCCGACGAGAATGTCCTGATCAACGGCGCGCGTATCCCGGGCAAAAATGTTGACGCCTTCACTATTCTCGGCCGGATTTCAGCGGCCAATGTCGTCCGGATCGAAATTGTCGACGGGGCGACACTGAGCATCTCGGGTCTTTCCGGGCAGGTGCTCAATCTCGTGACCAACATGAACGAGACAAGTGCCCTGAGAGGCAATTTCAAATGGCAGCCGCAATCGCGGCGCTCGGGCAACAACTGGTTCGCCGGAGAAGCCTCGATCAGCGGCAAGCTCGGCAAGGGGGATTTCACCCTGGCGATCGAGAATGATGCCGCGCGCAACGGTGTCGAGGGACCGGAGCAGGTCACCGACCGCTTTGGCAATCTGCTGTTCGAGCGCGACGAGATCGCCCGCTATCGGCAAGACCAGCCCAAGCTGAGCGGATCCTATAACCGCACCGGCGAAGGCGGGTCGATCTTCAATGTCAACGCCGCCTACCAGATATTCCGGCGACGGGAATCCGTGGCGACCGATCGTACCCAGACCGGTCAGCCCGATATTTTCGAACTGTACGATAGCCGCGAGAATGAATGGAATGCTGAATTCAGCACGGATTATGATTTCGCCCTTGGCGGCGGACGACTGAAACTTATCGGCTTGCAGCGTTTTGAACATAGTCCGGTCAGCGACTTTTTTGGCCAGACATTTACCGATGGTATCACGCCCCCGAACGGCAGCCGCTTTGATCGGGTGACCGACGAAGGCGAGTCGATATTCCGTGCCGAATATGGCTGGAAAACAAAGGGAGGAACCGACTGGGGTTTCAGCGTCGAGGGCGCCTATAATTTCCTCGACAATGAAGGCGCTCTGGCGGTACTCGACAGCCAGGGCGTATTCCAGCCCGTTGCCTTGACCAATGCCAATAGCAAAGTCACCGAATATCGCGGCGAATTCATTGGCTCCTACAGACGGCCCCTGCTGGAAAACCTGAGTCTTCAGGCGACCTTGGGCGGCGAATATAGCAAGATCAGCCAGAGCGGCGCGGCGGGCCAGAGCCGGTCTTTCGTTCGACCGAAGGGATCACTGTCGCTCGCCTGGAGACCGCAGGATGATCTCGACGTCAGCTTGAAGCTGGAACGGTCGGTCGGCCAGTTGAATTTCTTTGATTTTGTCGAATCCGTAGATGTGTCCCAGAATAACGGGAATGCAGGAAACCCGGAACTGGTGCCGCCGCAAAGCTGGCGCGCCGAACTCGAAGCGACCCAGAAGCTCGGGCCATGGGGATCGGTGACCGTCAATATCTATGGCGAGAAATTCAGCGACATTGTCGATTCCATACCGATCACGGCAACCACCGAAGCCCGCGGCAATCTCGACAGCGCGACCAGCTACGGTGTGGAACTGGTGACCAGCATATTGCTTGATCCGGTCGGCTGGGCCGGAGCCAAGCTTGATTTTGAAGGAGAGGTCCGGAAGAGTTCGCTGAACGATCCTGTGACCGGCGTCTCCCGCCGGATCAATGACGACAAGATATTCACTTACGAGGCCAATTTCCGGCACGATGTCCCCGGCAGCAACTGGGCGTGGGGGGCCGGTGTCGAAGATTTCCGCTATTCCAGATTTCTGCGCCTCGACCAGAGCAACCGCTTTCGCACCGGCGGTCCCTATAGCTGGATTTTCGTCGAGCATAAGGATGTGTTCGGACTCACCGTGCAAGCCAATCTGGGCAATCTTTTCGGGCGCAGCGAACAATTTACCCGAACGGTCTATGAAAACCGGCGCGACGGACCGATCGCCTTTGTCGAGGATCGCAGCCGCGAGTTTGGACTGGTTTACCGGCTGACCGTCAGCGGCAGCTTTTAGCGTGTCTTTTTAAGCGCGATCAATCCGAAAGGGCTCTGCAACGGACTTAGTTGGTCCTTATTTTGACGAGCCATGCAGACCAAAGAATCGGGAAAACCAAAGCGACATTTGCAAAAATGAGCAAAACCATCAGGAGTATAGTTCGTGTCGCACCCGCCTTCGCCACGGCGCTCCAGACTTCTTCCTTGCCCTGCGCATCACACCATGCATCTTGAATTATAATATGGGGCCTTACGATAGACTGCACAGCCGGTGGAATATGACCGGGGTCGACATAAACTTTCGGTGCTTCGGCTGTCTGGCAGTTCGTTTCAACGACCCATTGAGTCTGATGATAATAATAGCAAAAAGCCAGAAAAAGGCCGACAATAAATATCACTGCCATGGTTTTCCACAGCCGTTTTCCGTAATGAATTCCCGACACAATCGCCAAAATCAAAGCGATTACCAGCGAGCCATTCAACAATCTTTCGCTCCATTTCAGCGGCTCTTCCGGCAGAAGGACAAGACTGAAAATACCGAACTGACCGATCGCCCAGACCACCAACGCCAAAATTGCTGAAAGACCTGCCTTTACGAGATCGGCTTGCTTGTCTGTCATCATCTTCCCGCTTCCACTTTCCTAACATTTCAGCTGAACAGGTGCGGCATGATCCGGAAACTGCTTCACCGGAATCCGTTTTTTAAAACGTACATGGACTCCGCATATAGGAATAATCCAATAATCCACGCCTGTTTCACCGAGTTGAATAATCTGTGGCTCGTGCAAGATGCGTGTCTGAAGAAAGTTTGCAGCCAGCATGTTGTTCACGCCGCGATCACCAAAATCATCGCCGGAAAGAGGTCCCTCAGCGTGACGGGCAAAAGTCCTCTGTTTTATCGCGTAAAATTCAGAATCCACTTCACCAAATACCAGCAGACAGGGAACATGCTGCGCGCCACAATTCTTCGGATCGGTCAACCGGCCGGCATTCGGAAGCAATTTCATAGATGGCGAAACAACTTCCTTGAACCCGGAAAAAACTACATTTTGATCATTTTCAAAAATTCCCGGAAATTCGGGTATTATCGGAATATCGCGTTCCGTCATCGGGGTATCAGCATCGGCTTCCAGAATCGCGGCAGCGGAACCTGACTCGATCGCTTCTGCTGCATCTACACTATCCGGTAACTCAGAAGATGGGGGCTGAACTTCGGCCGCCTGCCCCCGAGCCTCTGCATTCGATATTTCAAATAGCAACGCAAAGCAGAGACCAATGTAAAGCCGGAATAGAATATTATGCATTTCTTACCACCCCCTACTACAGTTAGTGACGATAGGCCGGTTATGCCGTTTGTTAGTACGTATTCATATATTTCCCGCTAAAAATCAAGTGACGGCCGTCACGCTCACAATCTGCCAATAGTGATAGACAAAGCGGTTGGAGAGTCCCTACATCCGGCCCCATGCCACCTGATTATGCCACCAAGGGTCAGATCGACCCGCCGATGATTCCTACGCTGAAGCGGTTTCTGCCCTATCTCTGGCCGAAGGGTGAACCGGGATTGCGGATGAGAATCATTGTCGCCGGATTTCTGGTGCTTTGTGCCAAGGCGGCGATCCTGACGATGCCCTTCCTGTACAAGGCGGTTATCGACGGCATGTCCGATGATGAGCTCGGTACCGAACTGACTGTGCTGCTCGCGCTTGTTGCTGCTTATGGACTGGCGCGGTTCGGGCAGGTGTTGTTCGACAATCTCCGGAATATCGTGTTCGAGAAAGTCGGCCAGCAGGCAGCCCGCCGTCTGGCAACCAATGTCTTCACCCATCTTCACAGCCTGTCGCTGCGCTTTCATCTCGGCCGTCGCACCGGCGAAGTCACCAAGATCATCGAACGCGGCACCAAGAGCATCGATATCATGCTCTATTTCCTGCTGTTCAACATCGCGCCGACCGTCGTCGAGCTGACCGCGGTGCTGGTGATTTTCCAGATCAAATTCGGTTTCGGCCTGGTCGCCGCGACCATGGCTATGGTTGCCATCTATATCATCTTCACCCGCAAGGTTACCGACTGGCGCAACGCGCTGCGGGCGAAGATGAATGACATGGACACAAGAGTGATCGGCCGTTCGGTCGATGCCCTGCTCAATTACGAGACGGTCAAATATTTCACCGCCGAACGCCGCGAAAGCGAACGCTATGACAAGGCGATGCGCGACTGGGCGGCGGCTGCGGTAAAGTCGGAAAATTCGCTCGGCATGCTCAATATCGGCCAGTCGATCATCACCAACCTGACGATGATCGGCGCGATGGCGTTCAGCGTCTACGGCTGGCAGCAGGGCGATCTGACGGTCGGTGATCTGGTGCTGGTCAACGCGCTGCTGATGCAGCTGTTCCGGCCGCTCGACCTGCTCGGCATGGTCTATCGCACCATCCGCCAGGGCCTGGTCGACATGGATGCGATGTTCAAGCTGATCGACACCAAGCAGGAGGTGGTCGACAAGCCGGGCGCGAAAGCTTTGCAGGTTTCCGATGGCACGGTGCGGTTCGAGAATGTCGTGTTCAACTATGACGATGATCGCAAGATCCTGCACGGGCTTGATTTCGAGGTGCCGGCGGACAGGACGCTGGCCATCGTGGGGCCTTCCGGTGCCGGCAAGTCGACAATCGCGCGGCTGCTGTTCCGTTTCTATGATCCGCAGGACGGCCGGATATTGATTGACGGTCAGGACATTGCCGAAGTCACCCAGCACAGCCTGCGCGGCGCGATCGGGATCGTCCCGCAGGACAGCGTGCTGTTCAATGACAGTATCGGCTATAATATCGGCTATGGCCGCGAAGGCGCGACCCAGGCGGAAATCGAGGAAGCTGCACGCGGCGCAGCGCTGGATGGATTTATCGCCAAGCTTCCCGATGGCTATGACACCCAGGTCGGCGAGCGGGGATTGAAATTGTCAGGCGGCGAGAAGCAGCGCGTCGCGATTGCCCGGACCCTGCTGAAAAACCCGCCCGTACTAATATTGGACGAAGCGACATCGGCGCTCGACAGCCGTACCGAGGACGAAATCCAGGCGACCCTAGCCAAGATATCGGAACGCCGGACGACGCTGATCATCGCCCACCGGCTGTCGACGATCACCCACGCCGACGAGATCATCGTGCTCGACGAAGGACGCATCGCCGAACGCGGCAGTCACCGGCAATTGCTGGTCAAGCGCGGGCTCTATGCGGACATGTGGAAGCGGCAGGCGGAGGACCAGCGGGAAAAGGCGTGACCGTTGGCGCGGATTACATTTTCGGTCAATTCTCGCTTTTCCGGTTTCGCATGGTGCCGTCTCTGGCTAGGGAATAGAATATGACCGAAGCCCTCCTTCCCCTGCTCAAATCCACATTCGGCTTCAGCAGCTTTCGCGGCATGCAGGCGGATGTACTGCAGCGCGTGATGGCGAAACAGAATGTGCTCGCGGTCATGCCGACCGGCTCGGGTAAATCGCTCTGCTACCAGCTACCCGCCATCGCCAACAAGGGCACCACCATCGTGATATCGCCGCTGATCGCGCTGATGTACGACCAGTTGCGCAGCGCCGAAGCGGTGGGGATTAGAGCGGCCACACTCACCTCGGCCGACGACAACCGCGCCGAGACGATTGCCCGTCTGAAGACCGGCGAACTGGACCTGCTCTATGCCGCGCCGGAGCGCGCGTCCCAGTCGCATTTTCGGGAACTGCTGGAACAGACCGACATTTCGCTCTTCGCCATCGACGAAGCGCATTGCGTATCCGAATGGGGCCATGATTTCCGCCCCGACTATCGATTGCTCCGTCCCCTGCTCGACCATTTCGGCTCGGTGCCGCGGCTGGCGCTCACCGCCACTGCCGACGCGCATACCCGCGACGATATATTGGTGCAGTTGGGAATCGAGCAGGACGGCCTGATCCTCGCCGGTTTTGACCGTCCCAATATCCGCTACAGCATGAGCCCGCGCAGCGGTCTCGCACGACAGGTCGGCGATCTCGTCGATCGCATTCCCGGCCCCGGCATTGTCTATGCCCAGACCCGCGCGGCGACCGAGAAAATGGCCAGCCAGATCGCTGCCACCGGACGCAGCGCCCGCGCCTATCACGCCGGTCTGCCACCGGAAGTCCGCCAGCAGAACCAGCATGATTTCGTTGCATCGGAAGATATGGTGATGGTCGCGACGATCGCCTTTGGCATGGGCATCGACAAGCCGGATGTCCGCTTCGTCGCCCATGCCGGCCTGCCCAAGTCGATCGAGGCTTATTATCAGGAAACCGGTCGTGCCGGCCGCGATGGCGATCCGGCGGAGGCACATATGTTCTGGGGTGCGGAAGATTTCGCAAGGGCAAGGCAGCGGCTGGGGGAAATAGACGAGACCCGACTCGAGAGCGAGCGGACGAGGCTCGCTGCGCTGGGCGGTCTGGTCGAGACTCCGGGATGCCGCCGCGCGATTTTGCTCCGGCATTTTGGCGAGCATCCGGCCGATCAATGCGGCAATTGCGACAATTGCCTGAACGCTCCGGAAACCCGCAATGTCACCGAACTGGCACGCAAATTCCTCTCGGCCGTCTATCGCACCGGACAGAGTTTCGGTGTCACTCATCTCGAGGCGGTGCTGACTGGGCGGCAGGACGAGAAAATCCTCGCGCGCGGGCATGACCAGCTTTCGGTTTTCGATATTGTCGGTGAAGAGGAAGCCGCTCTGATCAAGCCGGTATCGCGGTCGCTGTTGCTGCGCGACGCGCTGCGCAACACCGATCATGGCGGCCTGATGTTCGGCCCCGAGGCGCGAAAGATACTGAAAGGCGAGCAGGAAATCGCGATTGTCGAACCGCCCAAGCGCATGTCGCGGAAACGACGCGGCAGCAGCGCCTCTCCCAATCCTTTTGGCGATCCTCTGTTCGAGGCGCTGCGTGCAAAGCGCATGGAACTGGCCAAGGAACTGGGCGTTCCGCCCTATGTCATCTTCCACGACAGCGTGCTGCGTGATATGACCGGCCTGAAACCGGACAGCCTGTCGGCGCTCAGCGAACTTCCCGGCGTCGGCGCAGCGAAACTGGAGAAACATGGCAACGCGTTTCTGGCGGTGATCCGCGAAGTGACCGAAGCGGCATGAATCGATATATGAAACGCATCCCCGTTCTATTATCTATTGCCCTGACCGGCTGTAGCGCGGCAACCGCAACCGACAGCAATGTTCCGACAGAGGAGACCCAAATCATGTTCCGGAAAATCAACGACAATATCAGCGTGTCACCGCAAATCACCCTCGAGGATATCGCAGCGGCCAAGGCCGAGGGCGTCACCCTGATCATCAATAACCGCCCGGACGGCGAAGATCCTTCTGCGCCCCAGAGCGCGGATATCGAAGCGGCTGCGCGGGACCAGGGCCTGAAATATATCGCGATTCCGATTACCCATAGCGGATTTTCGGGACCGCAGGTCGATGCCATGATCGCAGCCCTGACCGATGGCGACAAGATTCTCGCTTATTGCCGGTCGGGTACGCGCTCCACATTGCTTTGGTCGCTGGCGCAGGCGAAACAGGGCGTCTCGCCCGATGAGATCGCCCGGCTGGCGGGCAATGCCGGCTATGACATCACGCCGGTTCGGGCGATGGTGGATGCGCTGGCCGCAGGACAGTAATCACGACAGCTGGACAGCCACTAACATTTATGTAAGTAGTCGCGGTCATGGAAAACCTGCCATCTCCGACGAACTGGGCTGTCCCCTTTTTCATCATCACAGTCGCGATGGAATGGCTGTGGAGCCGCAAGAACAAGAAAGTCCGCTACGAGACCAGGGATGCGCTGACCTCGCTGGCGCTGGGTACGGGAAGCGTCGTCGCTGGACTTCTAACCGGTGGCCTGGTCCTGGCACTCAGCCTGTGGGTTTACGAGCATAGAATCATCGACATCACCCTGAACTGGCAGACGCTTCTCTGGCTTGCACCGCTGGCCTTTATTCTCGATGATTTCTCCTATTACTGGTTCCACCGCACAGCACACCGGGTCCGCTGGTTCTGGGCCGCGCATGTCATCCACCACAGCAGCCAGCATTATAATTTGACCACGGCGCTGCGGCAGACCTGGACCGGATTTTTTGCGCTCAGCTTCCTGTTCTCGATGCCGCTCTTTTACCTCGGGATTCCACCGGCGCTGGTTTTCTTCCTTTCGGGGCTGAACCTGATCTATCAATATTGGATCCACACCGAAGCGATCGACCGAATGCCGCGCTGGTTTGAAGCGGTCATGAACACGCCATCGCACCACCGGGTCCATCACGCGACCAACCCGCGCTATCTCGACCGCAATTATGCCGGGGTATTCATCATCTGGGACAAGATATTCGGCACCTTTGAACCCGAAACGGATGCCGAGAAAATCCGCTATGGCATCATCAAGAATCTGGACAGTTTCAACCTTTTCTGGGCAGCCTTCCATGAATGGATCGGCATTGCGAAAGACCTGTGGTCCGCGCCATGGCGGCACAAGTGGAACTATCTCGTCAAGCCGCCGGGCTGGAGCCACGATGGCAGCCGCGAAAGCAGCGAGATGATCAGGGATCGCTGGCAGCGGGACCTTAAAAGCTAGCGTTATCAGACGTTACAATTTTGTTACTATCCTTTGTCTGAAAAAGAGCGCAAGCGCGCGATAGAGGGTGGAGGCCCCTCCAGCCGTGCATGATTCGCACGCGGGTCGCACATTGGAAACATTTTGGGATTTTCGGGGGAGTACGGTCGCGCACGCCGCGCGCTGGTACCTATTCAGACATGGTGTGCAAGGATATTGTGCGGGAGCGCCTGCTCATGGATATGAGCGACGTCCAGGACCTTCACGTCGACAAACAATCACGGATCGCACGGATCGTCCCGACCAGCTGGTTTCTCGGCTTGCTCGCCTGCAGCCTGCTGATCGTCATCGCGATGATGGGATGGGCCGGTCTCGGCATGGATTTGCTCAAGATGAGCAACGGCAAGTATTTCCTGTTGCTGACCCTGCTCGCAACCGGCCGCTATATGCTGCAGGCGCATCCGAGCGGATGGCAACGGGTTGCGCGTGACTTTTGCGAATATGCAGGCCTTTTTGTGTTCATCAGCTTGCTTGGTGCGACCGCGACCTATCCCGCCGCTGCCGCAACCAGCGGATTTGTCGACCCGGCACTGGCACGAATCGACGCGTTGCTGGGCTTCAAGTGGATGGACTGGTATATATTGGTCGCGAACACCCCCTGGCTGCAAACGGCAGGCAGCCTGGCCTATGCCAATATCTATATGTCACCCGTACTGCTGCTAGGCGGTCTCGCGCTTAGCGGCGAACGCGCCCGCGCGCAGCTTTTCCTGTTCAGTTTCTGGTTCGCTGCACTGATCACGATATTCGCGTTTCTCGCGTTTCCCGCCGTCGGCCCGCTGGCCTATGTTTGGCAAGGGCCGGTTCCCTATATGCCAACCAGCGCACTCTATCAGGCGGAATTCATTCCGCTATTGCGCGACAATCTATTCTTCATGGTTGATCTCGGCGCGCTGCAGGGGCTGGTTTGCGCGCCCAGTTTCCACACCGCGGCCGCCGTCATCTATATCGCGATGGCGTGGCAATGCCGCTATTTGCGCTGGCCGCTGCTGGTGATCAATGGCGCGATGCTGCTGTCGACCCCGGTTGAAGGGACCCATTATCTGATCGACATGATCGGTGGCGCGATTGTTGGATTATTTGCACTGTGCACAGCCGGTGCAATACAATATAGCCTCCCCAAATTGCGCCAAGAACGCATATGGGGAGAGACAGGAATATGGCAGAATTTGACATCATCGTCATCGGCGGCGGTTCCGCCGGCAGTGCAGTCGCAGGACGGCTGAGCGAAGACAGGAAACGCACGGTGTGCCTGATTGAAGCAGGCGGACGCAATGACAATTTTCTGGTTAAAACACCCGGTCTTTTGCCATTTTTGCCAAAGAACTCCAATTGGCAATTTGAAACGGTTCCCCAGAAAGGCCTGAACGGGCGCACCGGTTACCAGCCGCGCGGACGCGGGCTTGGTGGATCCAGCGCGATCAACGCGATGGTCTATATCCGCGGCAATAAATGGGATTATGACAATTGGGCGGCGATGGGCTGCTCCGGCTGGTCTCATGACGATGTCCTGCCCTATTTCAAGAAATCCGAAGGCAATGAACGCGGCGGCGATGACCATCATGGCGGCGACGGCCCACTCTCGGTGTCCGATCAGAAATGGCCCAACCCCGGAAGCCTCGCCTTTGTCGAAGCGGCGCGCAATTTGCAGCTGCCGATTCTCGACGATTTCAACGGCGAGAAGCAGGAAGGCATAGGGATTTACCAAGTGACGCAGAAAGGCGGCGAACGCTGGTCGGCGGCGCGCGCCTATGTCGAACCCGCCCGCTCGCGTCCGAATCTGACGATCAAGACCGATTCTCTGGTCGAGAAATTGGTCATCGAAGAAGGCCGCGTAACCGGCGTGAAAATCAAGCGTGGCTCCGGCAGCGAGACTATTGCTGCTCGCGGAGCCGTCGTCCTGTCCGCCGGTGCTTTCGGAACGCCGCACATTCTGCAGCTTTCCGGCATTGGTCCGGCAGCACATCTCAAGGACAAGGGCGTTGATGTGATCGTCGACAAGGCCGAAGTTGGCGAGAACCTCAAAGATCATATCGACTTTGTGTCCGGCTATCAGACAGAATCTACCGAACTGATCGGCGATTCGCTGGCCGGCACGTGGCGCATGGGCAAGGCGGTCATCCAGCACCGGATGAAGCGCACCGGCATCATGACCTCACCTTACGCCGAAGCGGGCGGTTTCTGGAGCAGCGGTCCGGAAGTCCCTGCCCCCGATATCCAGTATCATTTCGTTCCGGCAATGCTCGAGGATCACGGCCGCGAGAAGGTCAAGGGCCATGGCTTCAGCTGTCACGCCTGCGTGCTTCGGCCGCATAGCAAGGGCACGGTCCGTCTCAATGATAACGATCCGACAGCGCCACCGGCAATAGACCCGAATTTCCTCGATGATGACCGGGATATCGCAACCCTGCGCAAGGGCGTCCGCCATATGAAGCGGATATTGGAAACCGCGCCACTGACCGATTTTTCACCGACCGACCGGCACCCGATCGACATCGACAATGATGCAGAACTGGACGCGCTGATCCGGGCTCGCGCCGACACCGTCTATCATCCAGTCGGCACCTGCCGGATGGGTGGAGATGATGACGCGGTCGTCGACCCGCGTCTCAAATTCAAGGGATTGGAAGGCCTCTATATAGCCGATGCCTCGATCATGCCGGAAATCATCAGCGGCAACACCAATGCGCCGAGCATCATGATCGGTGAGCGAGCAGCGGAATTCATCAAGGCTGATTTGGGCTAGCCCTTTCCGAAAACTGCCCCCGAACGTGCAATGTGGCGCCTGTCTGATCCGGCAGGGCCACCGCTCGCTTCAGACTGCACAAAAAAAGGCCGGGATGTTTTCACATCTCCGGCCGTAAAGTTGTTTGTTCGCAGGAGGAACAATGTGAGGCGCCGACCGGATTTTGGGAGGAGAAGGCCGGCGCCAAACTCGGAAATTAGTAGTTGTAAGCGCGCTCACCATGTTCGCCGAGATCGAGACCTTCTTGCTCGACTTCTTCGGAGACCCGCAGGCCGGTGACCAGCTTGGCGACAAACATCGCGATAGCCGTTCCGACGCTCGCCCAACCGATTGTGACCAGCACACCGATGATCTGGGTGACAACCTGTGCGCCCATCGCCGTAGAACCGTCGCCAGGTCCGCCAAACATTGGCTGATAGACGATGCCAGTGCCGATCGCGCCAACCATGCCGCCGATGCCGTGGATGCCGAAGGCGTCCAGCGAGTCATCATAGCCGAGTTTCGGTTTCAGGAAGGAAACCGCATAGTAGCAGACCAGCGATGCAACCGCACCGAGGACAATGGCGCCGAATGGGCCGCTGTTACCCGCTGCAGGTGTTACCGCAACCAGACCGGCGATTACGCCTGAGCAGAAGCCGAGTGCCGATCCCTTGTGACCGCTCATCTTCTCAGCAAGCATCCAGAACAGGGCGCCCGATGCGGTGGCAACGAAGGTGTTGATCATCGCAAGGCCGGCTGTGCCGTCTGCTTCCAGTTCGGAACCAGCGTTAAAGCCGAACCAACCAACCCAGAGCAGTCCGGTACCGATCATGGTCAGCGTCAGGCTGTGTGGAGCCATTGGCTCTTTCGGATAGCCCTTGCGGTTGCCGAGGATGAGAGCGGCGACCAGAGCCGATACACCGGCGTTGATATGCACCACTGTACCACCGGCAAAGTCGAGAGCGCCCATTTCAAAGAGCAATCCGCCGCCAGCCCAGACCATATGGGCGATCGGGAAATAGACGATCGTCAACCAGACCGCGCCGAACACCATGACCGCGGAGAATTTCATCCGCTCGACAACCGACCCGAGCACCAGTGCCAGGGTGATAGCCGCGAAGGTCATCTGGAAGGAGATGAACACATATTCCGAGATCACTTCGTCGGAGAATGTTGCTGCCGTGCTGGAACTATCCACACCGGAGAGGAAAAACTTGCCCCAGCTGATGAAGGCATTGCCTTCAGGTCCGAACGCCAGACCATAGCCGTACATGACCCAGATCAACATAGCGAGACAGGCTGCCCCGCCGATTTGCGTCATCGTTGACAGCATATTCTTGGTGCGTGTCAGACCGCCATAAAATAAAGCGAGACCCGGCAGGATCATCAACAAGACCAATATCGTAGCGGTCATCATCCAGGCATTGTTTCCCGGATTCGCCACCGGGGCTACCGCTTCGGCAGCCTCCTGGGCAAATGCCGGGACCGAAACGCTGGCTAGCGCCGCCATCCCGGTCAGTTTTGTGAAAAATTTTCTCATGAGTATCTGTTTCCCCGATTAAATTGCTGTGTCGCCGGTTTCACCGGTGCGAATGCGGACGGCGCCTTCGAGACCGATCGTGAAGATCTTGCCGTCGCCAATCGACTCCGTGCCCGCCGCCGCCTGAATGGCTTCGACCGCCTGGACCGCGACAGCGCTGCTGCACGCCACTTCGATTTTCAGTTTCGGGACCATGTTGGTGGTATATTCCGCCCCGCGATAGACTTCGGTCTGGCCCTTTTGTCGCCCGAAGCCTTTGACTTCGGTTACGGTCATGCCGGACACGCCGACACCGGTCAGTGCCTCACGAACATCGTCAAGCTTGAACGGTTTGATTATGGCTATGATAAATTTCATTACGCCCCCTTTGGTTGTTGCATGGGGACTCATCGCAAGGCTTGTGCCAGATTCACAAGTCTTTGGATTTAAAGACTTTCCGGAAAATTGACCGCATTAAGAAAGAGTAAATTTTGTGCAATGCAGCACGAGTGCTCAATTATTAGGCAATTATATACTTGACAAAGCAGGTGTTACAGTGCATTGATAATGCATGGAAAACGCAATCGACATTTTCGCCCCTCGCTTCGGCAACGAAGACGCTGCCCGTGAGCATCTGGAAGCCCTTCACTGGTCAGACGGTCCTGTCTGCCCTCACTGTGGTTCATTCAATGCTAAACGGCTGCCCCCGCAGAAGCGCAAGGCCACCAAAGCGCATCCAGGCGGAACTGTCCGCAAGGGTGTTGTCCAGTGCAATGACTGCCGCCAGCAATATACCGTAACTGTCGGAACGGTTTTTGAGCGCTCCAAGGTTCCTTTGAATAAATGGTTGCTGGTCAATCATCTGCTTTGCTCATCCAAAAAGGGTATGAGCGCGCATCAGATTGCACGTATGATCGGCGTTACCTACAAAACAGCATGGTTCATGATGCACCGCATCCGTGAAGCCATGAAAGACACCGACCAAGGCCCTATGGGCGGCTATGGCAAAGCCATTGAAGCCGATGAAACCTATGTCGGCGGCAAGATCTCAAATCGTCACAAAAGCGAACGTGCTACCAAGCGCCAAGGCCCTTTTGCCCACAAGCAGCCTGTTGTTTCCCTAGTTGAACGTGGCGGCAAGGTCCGCAGCTTTCACGTTGCCAAGGTTACCGGCCCTCTATTGCCCCAAGTTCTCGTTACCAACGCCCACCGTGGTAGCTGGCTGATGACCGACGATAACAACGGCTACAAGGCAGTCGGCAAGGAATATGTCGGCCATGGCGTGGTCAAGCACAGTCTCGGCGAATATGGCCGCGCTGGCGTTTTCCATACCAATACGATTGAAGGCTTCTTTTCCATCTTCAAGCGCGGCATCATTGGCGTTTATCACCATGTCAGCGAAGCCCATTTGAAGCGCTACGCTGTCGAGTTCGACTTTCGCTATAACACCCGCAAGTTGAATGACTTTGAACGCTCTACAGAAGCCCTTCTGGGCGCTCGTGGTAAACGCCTGACCTATCGGCGGCCTGTTGCAGCCTGAGCCGCGATATACGCTTACAGCGCCTCAGATAGGCGAAAAGCGAAAGCGATACTATCGCTGACGACACCCAAGGCAGTTACGCTTAAACAAAAAACTGCTAAGTTCCCGATCTTGCGCAAGAAACGACTCAGAAAAGGGGCTTAAAGATGGTTGGAATAACTGAAATTGCTGGAGGCCTTGGCAGCCTCAAGGCGGCGAAGGACATTATTCAAGCCTTGAACGGTGTCCAAACCGCAGCCGCTGTCAATGAGGTTAAGTTGACCCTGCAAGGCCATATTATCGACGCCCAACAAACGCTGCTTTTCGCTCAAGAGGCGCAATCTGCGGCTGCCAAGCGCATAGATGATCTTGAACAAAAAATTATGAGCCTTGAAAATTGGAAGGCAGAGAAAAAACGCTATGAATTGCACGAGTTTCCAGCGGGAACTTTTGCCTATGTTTTGAAGGAAGGCGAAGCAAACGGCGAACCCTCTCATAAAATATGTCAACGGTGCTATGAAGATGGACATAAATCAATTCTCCAAACCACATCGAAGCTTCGCGGAGGCGAAAAAGTAAAATGCGAACGGTGTAATTCCGAACTTGTTCTCGCCCAATCCGGACCAGCGCCTACCCGACGAGTTACAAATTGGATGGCCTAACGAGGCTTTTTCTCGGAGGCCTTGTCTGAAGGCTTCTCCTTATGAGGCTTGGGCGGTGTTTTCAGCATCCGCTTTAGAACCTCGTCCTCTTTTTCCTGTTGATCGGTGTTTGTCATGACTGAACCACTACCAGAAAATCGCGCGCTCCACTACCAAGCTCTTGGCCATCTTTGCGCTGTTTGGGCTTCTCTTGATCGCTCAATAAACCAACTCCTACAAGAACTGCTGAATGCCCAGAAAGTCAGGCTGCCTGCCTCTCAACCCAAATGGATGCCGTGGGATCTCGTTGCACCTTGGCAAGGCAGCTAATTTACACAAAGACCGAAAACCAACCGTGGATAGCAGAATATATTGTTACATTGAATGCTATCACCAATGAGATTGGCCCTTTGAGAAATCGATGCATTCACGACTTTTGGGAGTTTGACGAACAAACAATCAGCCGCATTGATCGGCGAGCAAAATTAGCCAAGCCAGAGGCTTCCACACCTACCGAAATTAGCTTTGATCTTCGCCACACAATGACAACATCTCAAATCGATGAGTTAGTAAACTTGGTTTGCATCGCAACCGCAGCTATCCTTGCCGCTGTTGCCGACCTGAAGAACCACAAAGAATTGAAAGGGCTATCTCAAGAGAAATCCGTCCTAATGACTGCGGTTCGTGCACTGCTTCTTCCACGTTTAGAAGCTCACCGAGCCGGAAAGCCATTTCAGAAGCCATCTCGGGTGTAATCTCAATTTCCTGTTTTGTTAGCGCCGGCCTGTCCAGCGAATCATGTGTCATAACGCCCTGCTTTGTCAAATATACTATTGCCAATTATTAGGCATGACACTCGGCCATTTTCGCCAAAATTTTCGGGATGACTTTCTCCGTCTCGCGCCGGCCGATATCTATCAGTTCCTCGGCGCGGGTGAAATTCTGGATGTCGATATGGCCGACTGGTGGTGACATGGCAAAATCCGGCGGATCGAGCGCCAGCGAATAGCGACCGAGATTGCGCAACGACAGGCCGACCGACGCCTTGACGATCGCGAGGCTATTGGGTTCCCTGCCGTTATTGACCGCAATTCCGGCTGCGATGGACCGGTTGATGAAATCATCCTGCAGGTTGACCGACAGGCACAGAGCCATGGGTGCCAGATCGCGCACGGGCGACACCGGAACCGGCAAGGCGGCTCCCCCGTCAACCAGCAAGCGTCCTTCATGCTGCACAGGCTTGAATATGCCGGGCAGCGACATCGAGGCGCGGATCGCCGGCACCAGCTTGCCGGATTTCATCACAATCGTATCGCCGGTACGCAGGTCGGCGGCGACCGCCGCGACCGGAAAGGGCAGATCCTCGAAATCGAGATCACCGAATTCGGTCTCCAGTTCTTTCTGGATATTGCGCGCGCCCATGACGGCACCGCGCTTGAAATGCGGGTCCATGAAACGCAGCATGTTGCGAAAATTGACGTTGCGCGCCATGTCTTCGATATAGTCCAGCTTGCCGACAGCATAGCTGGCACCGACAATCGCTCCCATCGATGTACCGGCGATGGCGGCGATTTCCAGCGGTGATTTGTCGATCGCCCGCAACACGCCGATATGGGTCCAGCCGAGACCGGCTCCGCCGCCCAGTGCGAGGGATATCTTTCCGGCGCCGCTCATAAAGATACATCCTCGGCCAATATCGCCTTTGCTTCGACCAGATCCTCTGCCAGCACCATCACCCGGGCGGGCAGCGCGATACCGGCGCCTTCGACGATATTGACATTGCTGTCGAAACAGACGGCCCCAATGCCGGTGGCTTCCAGCCGTCCACGGATGATCTCGGCTTCCACACCGTGCATATGCCGGGACAATTCGACCAGACTCATAATCTATTGCCCGCCAAAATAGCGGTCCGACGCGCGTGTCGGGAAACCATCGATACTTTTCACCCTGCCGGCGGTCTTTTCTTTCCAGGCGTCGGGATCGGCCTGGCGATGATATTTGACCAGGGTTTCGCGCTCGGCTTTCATGTCCATCTGCGGCACCCCCCAGCCGCAGCTGGTCTGTATGCTGTCGATCTTGATGTAGAAAATCTGGCGGGTGCCGGGAAGAATATCGAAGTGCGCGACCAGTTCCTCCCAACCGCTATCCTGCGGCAGAACGGGCTGTCCGGTTCCATAGAGCCGCATGATCAGCGCCGGGTTGGCAAAATTGTTGAACATGATGGTGATCCGGCCATCGGCGACCAGATGGGCATGGGTTTCGTTACCCGAGCCCCCCAGATCCAGATAGGCCACCCGGTCGGGCGCGAGCACCCGAAACGCATCATAGCCCTTGGGCGACAGATTGATCCGGCCGTCCGCCGCAGCTGTCGCCACAAAGAACATCGGCTGCTTGGCGATGAAGGCGACATGATTGTCATTCAGCGCATCAAAAAAATCGGCCACGACAAATTCCAGTTCAGTAAAATGGACCGCCGAAGAACAGTTTCCAGGCCAGTACCAATGTCCAGTGGATCGCGATCACCGGCCACAACGACTGCGTAACGATCCGGATATGGGTCAATATAATGCCCAGTATGAACGTAGCAAACAGAAACGACGGTTGCAGAAAAATGGCCGCCCACGGAGGGCCGAAGGTCAGCGCCTGCAACGGATGCCAGAGCATGAACAAAAAGGCGGAGAGCCAGCTCCCCCAGCGTTGCGAGAATGTCGCGAGCCAGGACAGCAGGACGCCGCGGAAGACCAGTTCCTCGATAAAGACCGGAACGAAAAACAGGAAAATGCCGGCGATCAGTGCCGCAGGAATATCGCCAACGGGATCAAAGGCGAGCCAGCCGCCGAAAAACCCTGCCAGCGCGATAATTGCTCCCGCCGGGAGCCCGATACCCAATGAGGCTTTCCACCGACCTTTATCCGGCCAGAGCTTCAATGCTCGCCAAGTCTGTTTGACAGCCACTCTCAACATATCGCCTACCAAATCGCCCCGTCATCAATCGCGGCCTGTTCTCCGGGTCGGAAGTGCCGCCCGAGAACCTCGTTTCGATGGGGAAATCGGCCGAATTTTGCGATCACATCGCGATGTTCATTGGCAAACTTCTGATTGCTGCCAAGTTTCGTGAACAAGGCAACGGACTTGTTTTGCAGGCGGAAGTCCTCCGCGTGCATGAATGGCATGTACAGAAATTGCCGTTGTTCCTCGGGAAGTTGCTGGTCGATCTCCAGATTGACCGCCATTTCCGCAATCTGCTGGGCCAGAGGATCGGTGGAATAGGCTCTGGCGCTATCGCGGAACATATTGCGCGGAATTTGATCGAAGAGAATGACAGCGGCAAGCACAGTTTCCGGCAGCGTCAGAAAATCTGATGCGATTTTGGATTTCTGTTCGTCCCACAGTTCGAAAAAACGGGCTTCGCAAATTGTGTCCAATGCGACGCTTTTGGTCCACCAGTCCTTCGGATCGAGCTCGCGAAACCAGAATGACAATATCTCCTCGGGCCAGTTCAACGGAACAACCTTGCTTTTGTCATGCCAGTTTCGGACTCAAGCCGTCCCTCCAACCGTCAAGCTATCCACCAGCAAAGTCGGCTGTCCGACGCCAGCGGGGACGGACTGGCCGCCCTTGCCGCACATGCCGATGCCTTCATCGAGCGCCATGTCATTGCCGATGCCGCTTACCTTGGTCAGCACGGTCGGACCATCGCCGATCAGCGTTGCGCCCTTGATGGGCGCGCCAAGCTTGCCGTTCTCGATCTTGTATGCCTCGGTGCAGGAGAAAACGAATTTGCCGGAGACGATATCGACCTGTCCGCCGCCGAAGCTTTTGGCATAGATGCCGTTCTTGACCCGGCTCATCAATTCGTCAGGATCGTCCTTGCCGCCGCGCATGAAGGTATTCGTCATTCGCGGCATCGGAGCGTGGGCATAGCTTTCGCGGCGCCCGTTGCCGGTCGCCGGCACGCCCATCAGACGCGCGTTGAGCCGGTCCTGCATATAGCATTTCAATATGCCGTCCTCGATCAGGACATTTTCCTGCGTCGGCGTGCCTTCGTCATCGATGCTCAGCGAGCCGCGCCGTTCCCTGATCGAGCCATCGTCGACCACGGTTACGCCGGGTGCAGCCACGCGCTGGCCGATCTTGCCGGAAAAGGCGCTGGTGCCCTTGCGGTTGAAATCGCCTTCGAGCCCATGGCCGATGGCTTCGTGCAAGATGATGCCGGGCCAGCCGGGGCCGAGCAATACGGTCTGTTCGCCAGCCGGCGCGTCGACGCTTTCGAGATTGACCAGCGCCTGAGCCAAAGCCTCGTCGACCGCGCGGTTCCAGCGCGCTTCCTCGAACAGGTCGTCGTAGAGATAACGCCCGCCCATGCCGAAGCTGCCGCTTTCACGCCGGCCATTCTGCTCGGCGACGATCGAGACATTCAGCCGCACCAGAGGCCGCACATCGGTCGCAACAAAGCCGTCGGGACGGACGATTTCAATCACGCTCCAGCTACCCGAGAGTCCGACCGAAACCTGGGACACACGGGGATCGCGCGCGCGCGCCGCAGCATCTATCTGCTGGCAGAGCGCAACTTTTTTCGCGAACGGGATCGCTTCCAGGGGGTTGGCTTCGCCATAAAGATGCCGGTTGTTACCGCGTGGCGGCGCGGCTTTTTCACCTTTGGCCGGATCGAGCAGTTGTAGCGTCTGCGCAGCGCGTTTGATCGCCGCCTCGCTGATTTCGTTGCTGTGGGAAAATCCGGTCATCTCGCCCGATACACCGCGCAGGCCAAAGCCGCTGTCTGTGCTGTAGTCAGCGGTCTTCAGACGGCCGTCATCAAAGCCAAAACTCTCAACCGCGCTATATTGCAGATAGAGTTCGCCATCGTCACAAGCCGACAGGCTGCCTGCAACCAGCGCTTTGGCGCGCTCCGGGTCGAGACCGTCAGGACGATATAGGAATGAGCGGGGATCAAGGTTTTTTATCATCCCGTATATATAGAAATGATTCGGGAGGCTTGCACCCCTTATGTCGGATTATTCTTCGTGCAGCGCTGAAGTGACGTCTGCGGGACCGCCAACCAGAACGAATCGCCGGTCACAATAGCCGCAATCGACATAGCCTTTTTCGTCTATCTCGAGCCAGACACGCGGATGGCCGAGGGCTGCGCCTCCAGGAATATCCGTGGCGCCATCGCAAGAATTGCGTTTCTTGGCCGTTCTGACAATTTCGGGAGCGTCTATCATGAAAGTGCGATTAGCAATGGAACGACCATCGCGCAATCCTGCAAATATCAGTAATAGTTCATGGTGATCGGGAAGGTCGCTTCGTACACACCGGGTTGTTGGCTGGCACCCACGTCCAGCGTGGCGCCGATACGAAGTGTAATCACGTCTGTACTGGCGATGCGGAACAGACCGGGAAGGAATGTCGGCGTCAGATTGTCTGCCTGCAACGTCAGCGACCGCATCGTCATGTTGGCGCCGCCGCCGATCCGATTGAGGAGATAGCTGCCGGAGCCCGAGCTGATATATACGAACCGGTTACGCGTTCCATAACCCTGAAACTCCGCGTTACTTACCGTTCCGCCTGCAGCGACGACCGATCCGGTCACGGTGCGGACGCCTGCGGTGCTGACTCTTGCTGTCCCGCCGGTCAAACCCGGGATCAAATTCCCGAAATTCAGATCGTGGACCGGGACGAGCGACAACGGACTGACCACCACTGCATCGGTCTCGGCTGTATCCGTTTGCGCAAGAACAGCGGGTCCACTTGTCAGTACGACAAGCACGAACAACAGGCAGCCGATCAGGCGTGGTATGATGTGGTCTCTGGTCTTCACAAAAACTGCCCTAAATCGAAAGCTACAAATTTGCATTTACAGTTATAGTTAATTTCACGGTAACCGAATTGATGTTCGAGGCTCAGGCTATTGATAATCAATGGTAATGTTAAACGTACCCACATAGGCTCCGGCAGCCTGGTTGGCGTTTATGGTAAGCCTTCCGCCAAGCTTGTAGTCGACCGCCCCGCTGGCACTCAAATCCCGGTTCCGTGTGCCGTTGCCGCCGTCAAAGCGAAACTGATCGACGCGCATCGTTTGACTGCCACCCACGCGGGTCAAATCAATCTGGTTCTGGCTGACGGTCATGCGAACCCGCTCCAGCGGCGATCCATAAGCCGAGAACCATGCAGCGGTATGAGTTCCGCCCAGCGAGACCGCATTGCCACTCAAATGGATCAGAGCATCATTGTCTGGATTAATGGTAAATTGGCTCTGGGTCGTGCCCGCGGCAAAATTCCCAAAATGCAGGTCTGCATTTTTGGTGATGTTGACGCCCTGGTTAATCTCGGTCCGGCTCTGTCCATTGCCGGATGAGGCGTCCGCAGCCGCAGAAGAAAGAAAGGCAGCAGCGAGGACCGGAAGAATCGCCGTGCTTTTTATCGACCGCCATCCAGTCCGCTTTTGATAATATCTGTTTCCCACCGAAATCCCGATATAGAAGAAGTGAGCAGATAGGATTGAATGATATGGTTAAATCTGCGTTAACTTACGCCGGGTCCGAGCGCGGTCGATATCCGGAAGGGACTCAAAGATAATTGACCGTCACCGAAAAACTGCCCTCATATTGGCCCGGTTCCTGGGCAGCCCCCACAGTCAATCGACCGCCCACCTTGAAATTGCCAATCGAGGTAAAAAGCGGCAAAAGGCGAATAGACGCACCGTTCAGCGTAAAATTATCCACGAGCATCGTTTGCGAACCGCCATTGCGGGTCAAGGTGGTCGAACCCGGCACATTGATTTGATAGTAGATCAGCGGACGAGCCGACACCTGAAAGCGGGCCGCCGATACCGTACCGCCAAATGGCGTAGCATCGCCTGTCTGTATTGAGCGGATATCGGAGTAAGGATTGATCACGACAGTCGAAACCGTACTGCCCGCAATAATGTTGCCAAATTGAAGATCTTGCAATCTTTGCACCGTACTTGGCTGGGCAATGTCGGCAACCGACTCTCCTGCTGCCGTCTGCGCGTAGAGTGGACCTGCAGCGGCGCCCGCCAGTATCACCAAGGCAACCCCTGACAGTTTGCGCAGAACTAAACGCATGTTCGAATTTCCTATTCTGGTCAATATTTCGGAATATATGCGATCAAATTGCTTCAACAACAACGAAGATTTTGCGTTAAAATTTGATTAACACACTGATTTTACGTATTTTATCATTTGTTGACAACGGAGGTTTGCGCGGCACAGTCAAACGGGCTATGCGACGAAAATGACCGACGCAGCAATCTCGATCCAGAATCTCTCCAAAACCTACGCCGGCGGAAAACAGGCGCTAGACAACATCAATTTTGACGTGCCCCGCGGCTCCATTTTCGGACTTCTCGGCCCCAATGGTGCTGGCAAGTCAACGCTGATCAACATTCTTTCCGGAATGGTGCGCAAGACCGGCGGCAGCGCCAGCATCTGGGGCTTTGATATTGACGACAGTCCGCGCAACGCCAAAGCCTCGATCGGAATCGTGCCGCAGGAGATCATTTTTGATCCCTTCTTCACGCCTTCGGAGGCGCTGGAAGTGCAGGCAGGACTCTACGGCGTACCGAAAGCAAAGCGCCGGACAATGGAATTGCTGCGCGCCGTCCATTTGGAAGACAAGGCCGATGCCTATGCCCGCACGTTGTCGGGCGGGATGAAACGGCGGCTTTTGGTAGCCAAGGCGATGGTTCACTCTCCACCGATCCTGGTGCTCGACGAACCGACAGCGGGCGTCGATATCGACTTGCGGCAACAGCTTTGGGAATATGTCGTGGATCTGAACAAGGCCGGTGTGACAATCGTGCTGACGACCCATTATCTCGAAGAAGCGGAAAATCTGTGCGACCGTATCGCGATTATCAATCACGGCAAGCTGATCGCCAACAAGCCGACGCCGGAACTGGTCGACATGGCACGCGAAAAGCTGGTCGAGCTAACGCTGGACCGTGACATCAGCGAAGCACAGGATGCCGTCTCCTTCGCCAATGATCTGTTCGAGAAAGCCGAGATCATCGGCCCGCGTACGGTGGCCGTCACCTATAACAAGGACCGCACCAACGCCGGCGGCGTGATGGCAGCGATACAGGAACGCGGATTTGCGATCGTCGACGTAACCACAAGGGAAGCGGATCTTGAGGATGTGTTTCTCAACCTCACCCGCGCCAAAGCAGCATAACACTGATGTGCAGTCCAAAGACCGTTAGCGGCGAACCCGTCGAACCACGCCTGTCAGCGGAAAGCGGTCGTTCGCCTATGGTGGCCTGCGGCGGAACAGACGCACGACCAACGGAATTTGTCAATTGACTCACGACGTGATCATCGTCGGCTCCGGCGCGGCCGGACTGAGCGCCGCCATCACTCTGGCCCGCACCCACAAGGTGCTGGTGCTAGCCAAGGGTGAACTGACCGGAGGCTCTACCGCCTGGGCGCAGGGAGGAATTGCAGCCGTTCTTGACGCCGGCGACACGTTTGAAAATCATATTGACGATACGATGGTGGCCGGTGCCGGACTTAACCGCCGCGAGACCGTCGAATTTGTCGTCGAAAATGCGCCAGCCGCCATTGAACGTCTGGAAAATATGGGCGTGCCCTTCAACAAGGAGGCGGAAGTCCTCCACCTCACTCGAGAAGGCGGACATAGTCACCGGAGGATTGTCCATGTCGATGATGCCACCGGCTGGGCGGTGCAGGAGGCGTTGCAGAACACTGCTGCGGCGCACCCGAATATCACCTTGCGGCCGCATATGGTGGCGATCGACCTGATCGTTGATCGCAATGCGGAGAAACCCACCGGTGCCAAAAATGTCTGGGGTGTCTACGCACTCAACAATGAGACCGGCCATGTCGAGACGCTAACCTCGCGCGCGACGATCATGGCGAGCGGCGGCGCGGGACGGACCTATCTCTTCTCCACGGCACCACGCGGCGCAACCGGCGACGGCATCGCCATGGCCTGGCGCGCCGGCGCGCGGGTTTCCAATATGGAGATGATGCAGTTTCACCCCACCTGCCTCTATAATCTCGAGGTCAAGAACTTCCTTATTACCGAAGCGGTACGCGGTGAAGGCGGGCATCTGAAGTTGCCGGACGATGCGGGCGACGAAGCTGGCGAGCGGTATATGCACCGCTTCGATCCGGAACGTATGGAGCTTGCTCCGCGCGACATCGTCGCGCGCGCCAATGACCATGAAATCAAGCGGCTCGGGCTGGACTATGTCGATCTCGACATCTCTCACCGCGATCCGGAATTTGTGAAGGGCCATTTCCCCAATATCTATGACAAGCTGATCGGACTGGGCATCGATATGACCAAGGGACCGATCCCGGTTGTGCCGGCGCAACATTATACCTGCGGCGGGATTTTGATCGATCTCGCTGGCCGGACCGACTTGCCAGGGCTCTATGCTGCGGGCGAAGCGAGCGAGAGCGGCCTGCACGGCGCCAACCGGCTGGCGTCGAACAGCCTGCTAGAATGCTTCGTCTTCGGCGACGCCGCCGCACGGGATATTGCCGAGCACTGGGATGACCTCCCTGCCCCGCCTGCCATCCGCCAATGGGATGAAAGCCGCGTCACCGACAGCGACGAAGAGGTGGTGATCAAGCAGACCTGGACCGAAATCCGCCGCTTCATGTGGAATTATGTCGGCATCGTCCGCACCACCAAACGTCTCGAACGCGCACAACATCGCATCGATCTGCTGCGCGGCGAGGTTGAGGAATATTACGGCAATTTCCGCGTGACCCAGGATCTGATCGAACTGCGCAATCTGATCGAGGTGGCGGACCTGATCGTGAAGTCAGCCCTGGCCCGGAAGGAAAGCCGGGGATTGCATTATATTACCGATTATCCGGATTTGTTGCCCGAGGCGGTGGATACGGTTTTGGTGCCTTGAGAGGACGATCTCGCTGATATTCGCATTTGTTGTGATATTTCGCATCGGCAACAGAAGCGCTCGCTTGATATGGACAACGCGTTCATCGATTCTGTATAGCCAAGCCCTCAATCCAAATCGTTGATGATCAGCTCCATCGCGGCGACTACCGTGGCAATTGTTTTTTCGCCCAGCAGCGCATCAACCTGTATGCTGGCTTGATCAACGGCGGCGCTTGCTCTTTCGACAGTCTCAGTGCCCGATTTGGTCAGCTTCAACAGCCACGCCCGGCCATCTTGGTCATCCCGCACCCGTTCGACCAGATCGAGATCAATAAGCCGACGCATCATCGCCGTGATCGCGCTATCATTCAGACCAAGCCTTTTTGCCAGCAGGGTCTGGGTGGTGGCTTCTGCGGAACCTATTATTGCCAGAGCTGACATTTGCGCTGTCGTAACGCCTGCGGCGTCGAGCAACTGGCGATCAGAAATTTTCTTGAGCGCATGGGCGGCTAGCTGGAGCCGCGAGTAGAATCTCTGTTTTCTAGCCGACATCCATTTTTATTAACGCATCACCGGCCAATTGTGAATAGCTTATAAGTTCAATAGTGAATTATAATCGATTCTCGATCTGACCCACGAAAGACTATCAATCCCTATCTACCTGACCAATTTCGTGATATTGTCATCCACATCGATTATGATATAGTTTGATATTGAAATAAATAACGACTCGCGCCTTCGCCTCCGGCAATTCGGATGTGACTGCCCGGACCGCCTAGAAAAGGAACAATAATGACCCACGATCCCAATGATTCTGAAATGAATGACCTGAGAATGTCAGACAGCGGCCGGGTTCTTTATGACAAGGTGAAACGCTTTGTTGCCGAAGAAGTCGACCCGATTACCGAGAAATTCTATGCGATGGGTGAAGGCCGCGAAAACCGCTGGAGCTATGCGCCCGGACAGCTGGAATTGCTGGAAGGCGTGAAAGACAAGGCGCGTGCACAAGGTCTGTGGAACTTCTTTCTGCCCGACGCCGAATCCGGCGAAGGCCTGAAGAATCTCGACTATGCATTCATCGCCGGCGTCCTCGGCCAGAATTCGCTAGCATCCGAGTGCATGAACTGCAGCGCGCCGGATACCGGCAATATGGAAGTGCTCGAGCGCGTCGGAACGACCGCACAGAAGCAGGAATGGCTGGTCCCTCTGCTCGAAGGGAAAATCCGCTCGGCCTTCGCAATGACCGAACCGGGGCATCCTTCTTCGGATGCGCGGAATATTCGCACCGAAGCCGTCTTTGAAAAAGGCGAATGGGTGATCAACGGGGAAAAATTCTACATCTCCGGCGCCGGCGATCCGCGCTGCAAGGTCATGATCACGATGGTCCGGACCAACCCCGACGGCCCGTCGCACTCGCAGCAGTCGCAAATCCTTGTGCCCATCGACACGCCGGGTGTTGAAATCGTCGGACCAATGCATGTCTTTGGCGATGACGATGCGCCGCACGGTCATATGCACATCAAGTTCAACAATGTGCGCGTGCCGGAAGAGAATATCCTGCTTGGCGAAGGACGCGGCTTCGAGATTTCGCAACTGCGCCTCGGCCCCGGACGTATCCACCACTGCATGCGCAGTGTCGGTGTCGCCGAAAGGGCGCTGGACCTGATGGTCCATCGCGGCGGAAGTCGCGAGGCTTTCGGACAGCCTTTGGCGCTGCTCGGCAAAAACCTGGAAGTTATCTCGCGCGCCCGCATCGATATCGAAGCGATGCGCCTGATGGTACTCAAAGCCGCCAAGGCAATGGACGTCATGGGCAACAAGCAGGCCCGCGTCTGGGTCTCCATGGTCAAAGCCTATGTTCCTGAAATCACATGCCGGATCATCGACGAAGCGATCCAGATTCACGGTGCCGCCGGCGTGTCGCAATGGACGCCGCTTTCCCGCATGTACGCCAACCAGAGAACATTGCGTCTTGCAGATGGTCCGGACGAGGTCCACCATATGGTCGTTGGCCGCAACGAAATGGGCAATGCAGGCTACAAGCCACAGCGCTAAGCCCGTCACCACATGATACAAGAAAGGCCGGACATCATGTCCGGCCTTTCTGCTGTGTGGGCTATTGGTTTTTCGATCCTAGCGGACAGCCGTCCCGACCATCTTGTCACTCGTCTTGTGCTTTTCCAGATCCTTCGGATCAAACCATACCGGCTTCAGTTTCTTGTCGACAAACAACTGCATCTGGTCGGTGTAATGGGGTGACTTCGGCCGCGTGGTTGCGGCACCGAATGGCTGGATCGAGCGCGAATAGACCGCGCCGTCTTTGTCCCACTCCATGAACATGATGAAGCTGTCGCCATGGCGCACCGACAATCGCCCGTCATCCTCGACATCCCACAGGGTCGAGGCGCGGATCGTGTCGTTGCCGCCATCCACCGGCAGATCGACCTTGCCCTGCCGCATCCGCAGCACGTCCATCATCGGCGGATCGATCCTGTCGAAATATTTCGTCAGATGGTCGACAGATTCCTCTAATATATCGCGAGGATCCGGCATTTTTCCACGGTTATAATGCGACTTGTTGGCCGGGCGGAGGACCATCAGTGCGAGCGCATCCGCCTGTCCCTTGCCATCGAGATTCCAGTCCCACTGGGCGAGCATTTGCTGCGCCTTGAGCATTTTCGCGCTATCCTTCAGATCGAGCGCGGCAATCCTGTCGAGCCAGTCTTTCGCATAGCCGGCCTTTTCATAGCCGGTGTCATATTTGATGGCCCATAATTCGGCGTCGGTAATCTTGCCGTCGGCATTGGCGCGTTCCAGCAGAGCGATCGAGCGGCGCGACCGGTTGGTCTGGTCATCCTCGACGCCGAGCAGCGGCGAGAAATTATCCGGCTTGAGTTCATCGCCCGGACCCGCCGCGATATAAGGCGTGTTGTTTGCATTCATGAGATAGCCGGAAGCCGGATTGACCAGCGCCGGCACGCGCGTGAACGGCAGGGTTTTCTGCCACAACGCCTTTGAGCTGTCGCCGGGCAGCACTCCGCGCCAGTCATAGCCTTCGGGCCGGTCGGGGAACATCGCGTTATAGTACATCCCGATATTGCCCTGGGCATCGGCATAGATGAAATTGGTCGCCGGAACGCCCTGCCCCGCCATCGCCGCCTGCCATTCGTCGAAATTGCTCGCCTTGTTGATCCGGTAATATTGGGTCAGCATGTCGAGCTCGTCGATACCGGCATAGCGGAGCGCATAGGCGCCGCTGTCATTGATGATCACCGGCCCGTGGATCGAGCGATAGGCGACCTGCGGATAGGGAATGACGAAGGGGCCGAACTTGATTTTCAGCCAGACGCGCTTTTTCTCGAGCGGCTTCCATTCGCCGTCGAAGCGATAGGCGTCTTTCTTGTCGTTCAGCGTGAGCTTGTAGATGTCGACCAGATCGGGGCGGTTGACCGTGTTGGTCCAGCCGAGATATTTGTTATGCCCAAGGAAGGGAAAGGGCGACCCCGGGAAATTGGCGCCGGCAAAGTCCCAGCCCTCTTCGCTGTGCACGACTAGCTCGTACCAGGCGACATTGCCGCGCAGCGGTTGGTGCGAGTTTGAGATCAGACGGGTCTTGCCTTCGGGAGAGAGTGTCGGCGCGATTGCATAAGCGTTGGAGCCGTTATCGTCCGGATCAGGTCCGACGGGTGTTGCGGAATCCTCGTCGATCAGCTTGTCGGGGCTGAGCGGATGGACGGATGTTTTGACTGGTTCGTCAGAGAGACGCGGACCGCCCTCGCGTGGCAGCGGTTTATTCTGCACTAGTGCTTCTATCGGATTGTTGATCCCGAAGAAAAAGGGCGAGCGCAGCACGAAACCGGCGGCGATATCCTGACCATTGACCGGGAATAATTTGGCCAGCGAGACCTCTTCGGGATGTTCCTCGGCATAAGCGTTGAGGCCCGATGCATAGCCGTCAAGCACCGCACGCACATCCGCCGGCAAATCATCATATTTGCGGTTCACCGTCCCGCGCACATCAAGCAGGGCTGCGATATAGTCGATCGGTGCGCTCTCGGAACCATTGAGCGTTGCCATCCGGCCCCGCGTCATCGCGGTCACTTCCTGCAGCGTAGAAAAATCGTCCTCGGAATGCGCATAGGCTACGCCATAAGCGACATCGGCGTCGGTCTTGCCAAAGATATGCGGAACACCAAATTCGTCGCGGACGATCCGGGCCTGATAGGAACCGTCGGCTGGCGCTGCAGCAGTTTCGACGCTCAGCGGTTCCCAGACCGCCAGCCCGATTCCCGCCAGCACAAGAAATGCCAGCAACCCGAGGCCCGCCCGTTTAAGTGTTTTCACGTATTTTATCCTCCCGGGCAGCCACTTAAGCTGCGCTTATTTTCACGCTTACCATATATCTCCGACGGAAAAAGTCATCAATATGGTTGTGTTGCACGACTACAACACCATATTTATGACAAGACACTGAGATTGAACAGGATGAACCGATGAACCTTGAGAAATTCACTGACCGGGCCAAGGGCTTTTTGCAATCCGCCCAGACCGTCGCGATCCGGATGAGCCACCAGCAAATTACGGCAGCCCATATCGCGAAGGCATTGCTCGAAGACGACCAAGGCATGGCAGCGGGTTTGATCACCAAGGCGGGCGGAGATGCCAAAAAGGCGCATCAGGAAATTGATGCAGTGCTGGCCAAGATTCCAGCGGTATCCGGCGGCGGCGCTCAGCAGACGCCCGGATTGAACAATGACTCGGTTCGCGTGCTCGATCAGGCCGAGCAGATCGCCGAAAAGGCCGGAGACAGCTATGTCACGGTCGAACGGCTGCTGCTTGCACTGCTCCTGTCAAAAGACACGGCAGCGGGCAAGGCGTTGCTGTCTTCCGGCGTAACCGCCGAAGCACTCAACACCGCCATCAACGATTTACGTGGCGGCCGCTCTGCTGACACCGCTTCTGCCGAGGATGCCTATGAAGCGATGGAAAAATATACCCGCGACCTGACCCAGGCCGCGCGCGACGGCAAGCTCGATCCGGTTATCGGCCGCGACGAGGAAATCCGGCGCACGATCCAGATATTGGCGCGCCGGACCAAGAATAACCCGGTGTTGATCGGCGAGCCCGGCGTCGGCAAGACCGCCATCGCCGAAGGCATGGCGCTGCGCATTGCCAATGGCGATGTGCCCGACAGTCTGAAGGACCGCCGCCTGATGTCGCTCGACATGGGTTCGCTGATCGCCGGCGCGAAATATCGCGGCGAGTTTGAAGAACGGCTGAAGAGCGTGCTCGATGAAGTGCGCGGGGCCGAGGGCGAGATCATCCTGTTCATCGACGAAATGCACACGTTGGTTGGCGCGGGCGCGTCGGAAGGATCGATGGACGCTTCCAACCTGCTCAAGCCGGCACTCGCGCGCGGCGAACTGCATTGTATCGGCGCGACCACGCTGAATGAATATCAGAAATATGTCGAAAAAGACGCTGCCCTGCAACGTCGATTTCAGCCCGTCTTCATCGGCGAGCCAACAGTCGAGGACACGATCTCGATCCTGCGCGGCCTGAAGGAGAAATATGAGCTGCATCACGGAGTGCGGATCACTGATGGTGCCATCGTGGCCGCCGCAACGCTCTCAAACCGCTATATTCCAGACCGCTTCCTGCCCGACAAAGCCATCGACCTTATGGACGAAGCGGCTTCGCGTATCCGCATGGAAGTCGAGTCCAAGCCGGAAGAAATAGAAAATCTTGACCGGCGGATCATCCAGCTGAAAATCGAGCGCGAGGCGCTGTCCAAGGAGAGCGATGATGCATCCAAGGGAAGGCTTGAAACGCTCAACAAGGAACTGGCAGAGCTTGAACAGCAGAGCACCGAACTGACCACTCGCTGGCAGGGCGAGAAGGACAAGATCCACGCGGAATCCCATCTCAAGGAGCAGCTGGACCAGGCCCGGCTTGAACTGGAGCAAGCCGAGCGGGCCGGTGATCTCGCGAAAGCGGGAGAGTTGAGCTACGGCACCATTCCCAAGCTCGTAAAAGCCCTTGAAGAAGCTGCCGGTGCGAGCGAAGGAGCGATGCTGCGCGAGGAAGTCGTGTCGGAAGATATTGCTGCCGTGGTTTCGAAATGGACCGGCATCCCGGTCGACAAGATGCTGGAGGGCGAACGCGAGAAGCTGCTGGCGATGGAAGAGCTGATCGGCAAGCGGGTGATCGGCCAGAGGGATGCGGTTGCCGCCGTTTCCGCAGCCGTACGCCGCAGTCGCGCGGGCCTGCAGGACCCCAACCGGCCGCTCGGCAGCTTCCTGTTCCTCGGCCCCACCGGCGTCGGCAAGACCGAACTGACCAAGGCGCTGGCCGGTTTCCTGTTCGACGACGACCAGGCGATGGTCCGGATCGACATGTCAGAATTCATGGAAAAGCACAGCGTCTCGCGGCTGATCGGTGCCCCGCCCGGCTATGTCGGCTATGACGAAGGCGGCGTGCTGACCGAGGCGGTGCGCAGGCGCCCCTATCAGGTAATCCTGTTTGACGAGGTCGAAAAGGCGCACAGCGATGTGTTCAATGTGTTGCTGCAGGTGCTCGACGACGGCCGCCTGACCGACGGCCAGGGCCGGGTGGTGGATTTCTCCAACACGCTGATCATCTTGACCTCAAATCTCGGCAGCCAGTATATGGCGAACATGAAGGATGGCGAGACGGTCAAGGATGTCGAGCCGCAGGTGATGGAGGTCGTCCGCTCGCACTTCCGGCCCGAATTCCTGAACCGGCTGGATGAAATCATCCTGTTCCACCGCCTTGCCGAGGAACATATGGCGCCGATCGTCGATATTCAGGTTCTGCGCGTGCAGAAGTTGCTCAAGGACCGGAAGATCGAACTCGACCTCACAGAGGCCGCCCGGCGCTGGCTGGGACGGGTTGGTTATGATCCGGTTTACGGCGCACGACCGTTGAAGCGGGCGATCCAGAAATATCTTCAGGACCCGCTGGCCGATTTGATTTTGCGCGGCGAAGTGCCGGATGGAACCACGGTCAAGATTGACGAAGGCGACGGCGCGTTGAAGATGGAAACCGCATGACAACAGACGGTTGAACATCCATATTGCGGGCATGGAACCTCTGAAATCAATTTCCCGAAGATCTTTTGTCGGCGGTACAGCGCTGTCTGCTCTGGCGGGCAGTGGCGGGATCGCAATGGCGCGGAGCCTGGCCGGTGTGGTTCGACCTGCTCCGGTGATAGATGGATTGAGTTTCCTTCCCGATAATCTGGACGAAATCCGCCAGGCCGGACTGACCGCGATGATCTGCGATGTTTCGAAAGTCGAGGAAGTCCGGGATGCGGACGGGACGCCGCGATACCAGCGGAATTTCGGCGTCAACGATGCCTCTCTGGATGCCGCTATCAGCCGGATAGAAGATAGCGACCAGGTCTTTGTGGCCAAACGCGGCAGCGACATCGGATCCAAACCCGGCTGCGCCGCATTTCTGCAATTCCAGTCTTGTGAAACCATCGGCGAAGACCTCCGCCGGATCGCATATTTTCACTCGAAGGGTTTGCGTGTCCTGCAACTGACTCATCACAATGACAATAAATTCGCAGGCGGCGCGATCGAACCGGAGCAGAGCGGGCTAACGGAACTTGGGCGGGCAGGAATTGTCGAGATGAACAGGGTCGGCTTGCTGCCCGACGTCTCCCATGGATCGGCGGCCACCATATGGGATGCCGCTCAGGCGAGCCAGTCGCCTGTCGTCTATTCCCACGGAGCGTGCCGGGCGATTGTCGATCATCCTCGTTGTATTACCGATGAAGGCATTCGTGCCATCGCCGACAAGGGCGGCGTCATCGGTATTTTCATGATGAGTTTCTGGCTAACAACCGACAGCCGGCCCAATATAGACCATCTAATCGCGCATATCCGGCACGCCGTGAATGTCGGCGGCATAGACGCCGTGGGCATCTCCAATGATTTTCCGATGGCGGGGCACGAAAACCTGCGTAAATTGAACAATGACAATATCGAGGGCGTCAAAGAATATCTTGGCTGGTGGCAGGCCATGCGAAAGCTCGGCATTCCTGGATATGACGTTGATCCGCAACATGTTGTAATCCCGGAACTAAACAATCTGTCGCGCATGATGACGATCCGCAATGCCTTGTTGGACGATGGCTTCACCACGACAGAGGTTTCGAAAATCATGGGCGGGAACTGGCATAAGCTTCTTGTCGAAGTTCTGGGATAGACCAAACCCACATTTGGATGAATCCGGCTATTGTGCGATCAACCATTCCCTTGCATTATGGAGCGACATGACTTCAACCACAGAAATGACCAGAAGCGCCGAGTTTCTTGCCCATCGCTACGATGAAAACAGCAACGCGTTCCAATTTGTCGGACTAACCCGCGAACAACATCGTCGCTGCACCTTTCTAACCGACGAGTATATTCCCGGCGATTCCCAAAGAGTGATGATCGGATCGGACGACATCATAATGGAACCTGACGCACTGGCTCCGATAGACTTCATCTTCCATTCGGCATTTTCCTGTTCGACAATGCTGGCCCGAGCGCTCGACATCGAAGGCATTTCCATGGGCTTGAAGGAGCCCATTGTCTTGAACGACCTGGTGGGAATGAAACGGCGCGGCATCACATCAGAGGAGCTTGGTATCGTTCTGGACCAATCCATTGACCTGCTGGCGCGTCCTTTTACCGGCGGCGAAAAAATTATCGCGAAACCGTCCAATATCGTCAATTGCCTCGCACCGTCGATTCTGGAAATACGGCCGGAATCGAAGGCCCTGTTTCTGCATGCTCCGCTAAAGTCCTTTTTGCGCTCACTGGCGGCAAAAAAAATGTGGGGAAGAATTTGGGCCCGCGAAAATGCCATCGGGATCTTCGATGATGGCGATTTGATCGGCGGCTTTACTTCCTCGGATCTGCTCCGGTTGACCGACATCCAGATTGCGGCGGTCGCATGGCTTTCCGAACATGCCCGCTTTGCCAATATTATAGATAGATTTGGCAGTGACCGTGTCAAAACGCTCGATAGCGACACATTTTTGAACAACAAACATGACACGATTGCACGCTTGGCATCATTTTTCGATCTGGAGCTGAATAGCCATCGGCTGGCTGAAGTTCTCGCGGGACCCGCGTTCACACAGCACTCCAAGGATTTTTCCAAATTTGATACCACCGCCCGTCTGGACCAGCATTCGAATGTTGATGATTCGAATGGCGAAGAAATCGATATGGTCGTGCAATGGTCAGCGGCCGTCGCCGAAAGCCAGAATATCTCGCTCGAGCTGCCGTCACCTTTGCTTTCTTCACAAGAATAGAGGCCGAAACAGACGATGAACCCTGATCAGAATATAGCATTTCGATTGAACCCGGCTCTGGATCTGCCGGCTCTGGCCAGTCAGTTCAAGGCACAGGGTCGCATCCAGATACGCGATGCGCTGGACGTCAAAACCGCAGATTTCTATCGCTCGGTGCTTCAAGAGCGGACAAAATGGGGGCTGGCTTGGCAAATCGGAGCGGAAGGCCCCCGCGCATCGCGCTTTGCCGAAACCGAGGCGCTATCCGATACCGAAAAGCAGGCAATATGCCAGAAGGCGGGTGATGCGGTCGGCAGAGGCGAATATGGCTTTGTCTATCATCAATATGCCATGCTCAACGCCTATCTGGAGCAATGGGAACCGGAACACCCGCTCGACCGTTTACTGGAACAACTCAACGACCGCCCTTTTCTCGATTTGATTCGACAGGTCACGGGCGTCCATTCCGTCATCAAGGCGGAAGCACAGGCCACAAATTTCGGACCGGGACATTTCCTGACCGAACATGACGATCTGCATTCCCGCGACCCGAGACGCGTCGCCTATGTGCTCAACCTTACGATCCCGGACTGGAAATCGGAATGGGGCGGGTTTCTGAATTTTTTTGACAAGCATGGGAATATCGAAGCGGGGTTCAAGCCGATGTTCAACAGTCTGAACCTGTTCCTTGTGCCACAGCGTCATTCGGTTTCCCACGTTGCACCCTTCGCACCGGTCGGTCGCTACGCCATCACCGGATGGGCAATGGATCCCTGAGCGGGGATCCGAACGGACAAACGATCCAGGCAAAAAAAAGGCGGGCCCGAAAGCCCGCCTTCTTTTTATCCGTCGGTGTCGCGTGCGACTAGAAGCGCATCCGAACACCCGTGTAATAGCGCCGACCGAAGACGTCATAGACATCAGCAGCGGTATCCGAACCGGTCACGTTGAACGGTGTTCCGCTCAAAATGTTCGGAGCAGATTTGTCGAGCAGGTTATCAACACCAAAGTAGAACTCGAACTTTTCGGTTACATAGAACGATGTGTTCATGTCCAGCAGGAAGTAAGCTGGTACCGAATAGGCCTTGGGTCCGTCAAACTGGTCATCTTCGTAGGATTTGCCGATGAAAGTACCGGTAAAGCCAACTTTGAAGTCGTCGGTCGAATAGGACGCATTCGCTGTGAAGCGATCCTTGGCCGTACCGATTTCACCAGCAGATGGATCCGCATCCGCATCAGGCAACGAGAAGAAATCGTTCTTGATCACGTGCGTGTAGGCACCGCGAAGAGAGAGACGATCGCCGCTCGTAATTCCGAGTGGAGTGCTCCAGGTCGCTGTAACGTCAACACCCGAAGTCTTCAGAACAGCAGCGTTAACCTGCAGGGCGTTGATCAAGTCGATCGAACCCGCGCTGTTAACAGCCGTTGCAGTCGGACGACGAACGATCAGATCACAGAAAGTTGGATTGCCTTCATCATAGCACTGTTGAAGCGAGAACTGACGAGGGAAGCCAGAAATAACATCGGTAATTTTGATGTTATAGTAATCGGCCGTAATCGTCAGGTTACCCAATGCAGGGATCGAACGCGGAGCAATAACAGCACCAACGGTCCATGAGTCTGCGGTTTCTTCAAACAGGTCGGGGTTTCCGCCGTTGAAGCCAGAGATACCCTGAATGTCGGGCTGGTTCAACGTGAAGACACCGTTTAAGGCGATGTTGGTAGCAACACCCGCATCAGCGCGGCAATTGTCACCGGTTGCGCCACCGCCAGTTGCACCAATACCTTCACAAGGGTCGGTCAACCCCGATGGGAAAGTCTGCGAGAGACCCGCAAACAATTCGCCAATGTTCGGAGCGCGTACAGCACGAGCGTATGTACCGCGAATACGGAGATCGTCAATTGGCTGCCATGTAGCGGTCCCGTTATAGCTCACAACCGAACCCACGGTGGAGTAATCGGAGATACGAACAGCACCACCGACTTCCAGCAGCTGGAAGCCTGGAGTGTCAGCCAGGATCGGCACGCGCACTTCAGCGAATGCTTCCTTCACATCAAACGAACCGCTTGTATCCGGCAGAACGTTACCAGCGTTAAGACCCTGGTTGGTCAGCGCATCATTGTCGGAGAAAGACGATTCTTTCCGATATTCAACGCCGACGGCAATACCGAGTGGTCCAGCCGGCAGGTCAAACAACGAACCGGAGAGGTTACCCTGCAGAACCTGCTGTTTCAGGCCGGTCTGATAGGTGCCTTGAGCCTGAATGTAGTCAACCGCACCTTGCGAAATTGAGCCAGCGCCAAAGATATTGGCAGCAACACAATTGTTTGCTCGTGCTTCAACACTGATACAGATGGCGTCGGTTGTAGAACCGTTGCCATTTACATCGTTAACGTCCTGCATAACAGCAAGCGCGTCACGGAAGTTGACGACATTTACCTGACCGGATGAAGTCTGGTTTTCGTTAACCTGACCGTAGTTGTAGCTTACGTCCCAACGAAAACGATCATCGAACAAGCCGCCGTCGAAGCCGACTACGAAGCGATAGAAATCGCGTTCCGTCCGGCCTGACCGTGGACCAAATTCTGCCAAACGGCGCACAAAACCGATGTCGCGCAGACCATCGCCATTTGTGTCGGTCGCCGCGTTCAGGATGTCACCTGGAACGAACGGATTTGCAACAATGGTGTTGGTACCGGGCAGATAGTTTTCGACATTAAAGCCGCCGCCGGATGGGAAAATACCATTTGAACCACCTGATTCAAGCGGGAATGGCTCGATGATCCGCGACGAAGACGTCTTGTTGAACGTACCTTCGAAGAAGAAGTTCACATCGTCGCTGAGCGCATATTCGCCAGATGCCGCGAACAGATAACGCTGGACTGGAACAGCGAGCGTACGGAATTCCTGACGATTGAAACCGTTGGGGCCCGTACCTGAACCGATTGTTGCAGTACAGGTTGGTCCGTTGGTCGTGAAGCAATTCTGCAACTGACCATTTGGATCATATGTAAAAGTCGCACTCGGGGTGATGAAGCGGCCCTGAGGCGGGAAGCTGGAGAAGAATGGCTCGGTAGGCGTGCCCCAATCCCCACCAAAGTAAATCGAATCAAGATCATCGACCTGCGTGTTCGAACGCTGACGGGACAGGAGCCCTTCTTCGTTTGAATAGCCGAAGTGAACCATGATATTGCCGTCGCCGTCAGCAAAATTTGTGCCGGCGGTTACGTTCATCTGGTAGCGTGCATCGTCACCCCGTTCGGTGATGCCATATTGTGCGTTGGCTTCAATGCCTTCAAAGTTTTTCTTGTAAACGAAGTTCACAACACCGGCGACAGCGTCCGAACCGTAAAGCGAAGAAGCACCACCAGTAAGGATGTCGACACGGTCGATAAACTGGGTCGGGATGATGTTAAGATCGACTGTTGCCGAACCGGCCAGCGATGCAACAACGCGACGGCCATTGATCAGAACCAGTGTACGGTCCGAACCAAGGTCACGAAGATCAACCGTTGCAACACCAGTACCTGAAGTCAGGAACGCGGAGTTGGTACGGCTGAGACCAGGAGTACCGAACACAGGATTTTCAAGCAGAAGTTCCTGAACGTTTGTAACACCTGAATCGTCGATCGATTCAGCGGTCATGATCTGCAGCGGAGCAGCAGATTCGACGGTTGCCGATGCAATACGCGAACCGGTAACAACAATCAGTTCACCTGGTGCATTGTCAGCAGCTTCGGCATCCTGCGCGAAGGCGGGAGCAGATATCATCGCGATTCCCAGCACCATTGGTGCTACGGTCGCTTTAAGCTTCGTAAATTTTGTCATTATATTCCAGTCCCTTATTCTGGAGAAACAAGCCATGATGGCCTGTCCCGGTTGTTGCTCGACGATAACCTTTGCGCCCCAAACGCAATGGCATTTCCGTCGAATTGCCGTCCCGATGCAACATGGATGCCTATCCTGTAAAGCTTCCGTTCAGGAAACGAGACGGATTTTGTAGAGGATGTAACTATTTTGCCACAGTTTAAACACTGGCCAAAAACCATGGTTCTGGCGATTATCGGTTGTAGATTTCCACACCGATGTTTAATTCACATCCGGTATACGACATAGATCGCAATCATATCAGCAGAAGAGGACGAAGATCATCATGAACGATATTATCGGAAAAGCAGCATTAACATGCAGCGCGGTCATGCTCGCCGCTTTACCCGCATCGGCTCTGGCTAGGGATGATGACAAAAACACGCCGCCACCGGCGATTTTTCAGGACGTTATTGATTGCAAGAAAATGATGGAGCCGACGGCTCGCCTTAGCTGCTATGACGAAAAGGTTGCGACACTCGCCGCTGCACAGGAAAGTCGGCAAGTGGTTATCGCCGACCGTGAGCAAATCAATGAGGCTCGCCGCGGTCTGTTTGGATTCTCGCTGCCCAAGATCCGGTTGTTCAGCGGAGGGTCGGACGAAAAGGATAAAGAAGAGCGCATCGAGAAACTGGAAACAACGATCAAGTCTGCTCGCCAATTCGGATATGGCAAATGGATCCTGACGCTGGAAGAGGGCGGCCAGTGGCAGCAGACCGACAGTATCCGGCTGAACGCGGAACCCAGAGCCGGTGACACTATATTGATCAAAACCGGGGCCATTGGCAGCTATCTGGCCAACATAAACGGTCAGCGCGCCATCAGGGTAAAACGTATTGAATGATCCTCAGCTGTCCTCGCCAGAGTGTCAGCAGACCCTATTCCATCGGCCCGGTAAGCAATATCGGGTCGATCCTCGCCTGATTCCATTTCATCGACCAGTGCAGATGCGGCCCGGTGGCGCTGCCGGTTGATCCGATCCGGCCGATTGGCTGGCCGCGCTTCACTTCCTGACCTTCCTTGACCAGAATTTCCGAACTGTGCAGAAACGCGCTGTTCAGCCCCATGCCATGGTCAATCATAAGCAGATTGCCTTCCAGCGTGAACGGGCTGGATGCAGCCAATGTTACCACGCCGTCGGCCGGTGCAACATAATAAGTACCGGCGGGAGCGGCGACATCGACGCCGCTGTGATAGCTGCCGGGATCGCCATTATAGATGCGCTGCGATCCGAACTGGCCCGATATTCTGCCTTTGACAGGCCAGACAAAAGTCTCTCGCCAGCCCTTGCTGTCGCTGGTGACGGAGCGGGCGGCGTTGATTTGCGCCAGCTCGGGACCCCGGCGCGCCATGAAGGCGGCGCTCCGTGTGGTAGCCCGGCGGTTAATGCTGACATGCTCTATCTTCCAGTTACGGGGAGCAATGTTGATGAATTTCCTGACCGTCTCGCCATTGTCGAGCGTCGCGACCAGATTGGCGGCCTGACCGGCATCACGGTTGAAGGCGATAATGAACTTGCCGTCTTCATCGACCGGGACGGCCTCGCCGTCGAATGACAGGCTGGCGGTTCCGGCGGGCGCGTCGCCGATCATCACGCCGCCCTGGATCGCTTCACCGCTAAAGCCGAATTTGACCGCCTCGCGAAATGCGGACTGTTCGGCGTCATTGGCTTCGGCATATACAATTGCTGCCGGAATGGCAGTAGCCGCCATGGTCAAAGCGCCGAGAACGATTTTGAACCGTCGTCTCACCGCTCATCTTCCGGCAGATGAGCGTGCGCCGAGATTTGTGCCGTGGCATAAGGCTCCTGCTTTTCGACGCTCCAGTAACGCAGCTCGTCGAGCGGTATAGCCTCGCCGGTCACCGCGCAGAGAACATGGTCTCCGGACGAAAGCGGTCGAAAGCCATTCGGCATATAGTGCAGCTTTGCCACCTTGTTGCGATTGGACATTAACATAGGACACTTATACTCCCTGAATCCTTTACCTGCGATTTACGGTCATGATTACCGAGACCGGCCAATCCTAACGCAATTGCCCCTAGAATAAATCCTTCTGCCTGTCATCCGGCGCTTTTTTGACTCGGCTCGCCGATGGTGGGGCAGGCTTTGGCCTGGCTGGCGCCTTGTCCGTGACCGTCGCGCCAACGACCCCGTCCTGGAAATGCAGATCGAGATCGCCGGCCTTTATCGCGGCGGCGCGGTTGGCGATCAGACTGCCGTCCGGTCCGGATACCCTGGCATAGCCGCGCTTGAGTGGACCGTCGGGAGAGACCTGCTGCGCCAAGCGCCAGAGCGCGTCGAGCCGCTGCTGCGCGTCCGCCAGGGGCCGCTGCACAAGAGATACGGGAAGGTCCAGCCGCCGGAACTGCTCCTGCGAGCGGGCCAATCGCTGTTTCAATATCGATGGCCGCAAGGCCCCCGCGCTATTGGCAAAGCGGCTTCGGGCGTGGGCGATATTCTGGCTCATGCCATATTTCATCCGCTCGGACGTCTCGTCGACCCGCTGCTGGTGCGGCCGGAGCAGATCGGTCAGCGCCGGCATCAGGCGGCGCTGCGCCTCCAGCCGTTCCTGCGCCGTGTTCAGACTGCGCTGCACGCTGCGCGCCATCCGCGCCTTGCCCTCGGACAGGGTGGCCAGCCATTCCGCCCGCACCGGTACCGCCATTTCGGCGGCAGCGGTCGGCGTCGGTGCGCGCAGGTCGGCGGCGAAATCGCAAAGCGTCGTATCGGTCTCGTGCCCTACGGCGGAGATGACCGGGATCGAACAGTCCGCCACCGCGCGGACCACGATCTCCTCATTGAAGCTCCACAGATCCTCGATCGAACCGCCGCCGCGGGCGACGATCACCAGATCGGGCCGGGAGACCGGGCCGTCCGGCGCCATCTCGGAAAAGCCGCGAATGGCGTGGGATATCTGCTTCGCCGCGCCTTCGCCCTGAACCAGCACCGGCCAGACGATGACATGGCTGGGGCAGCGGTCGGCGAGGCGGTGGAGGATATCGCGGATCACCGAGCCGGTCGGCGAGGTGACCACGCCGATGGTTTTGGGCAGGAACGGGATCGCTTTCTTGCGGTCCTGATCAAACAGGCCTTCGCCGAGCAGCTTGGCCTTGAGCTTCTCGAACAGGGCCATCAGCGCGCCCTCGCCCGCCAGTTCCATCTTGTCGATCACGACCTGATATTTCGAACGGCCGGGATAGGTGGTGAGCTTGCCCGAGACCACGACCTCGATGCCATCCTCGGGCCGGAACGGCAGCCGTCCGGCATTGCCCTTCCACATCACCCCGTCGATCACCGCCTTGTCGTCCTTCAGCGCGAGATAGACATGGCCCGACGCCGCCCGCTTGAAGCCCGAGATTTCACCCCTGATCCGGACATAGCCGAAGCGATCCTCGACCACCCGCTTGAGCGCTCCGGATATTTCCGAAACCGACAAAGGCGGGGCGTTGTCACCCTGCCCGCTCTCGGCTAGGAGCTTCGCGTCTAATGAGAGGGAATCGTCCATGAATATCCTGTTGATTGGCTCCGGTGGCCGCGAACATGCCTTGGCCTGGAAGCTGGCGCAATCCCCTTCTCTCGAGAAATTCTACGCGACACCGGGAAATCCCGGCATCGCGCAACATGCCGAGCTGGTCGAGCTGGACATCGCCGATCATGACGCGGTCGTCCGCTTCTGCCAGAGCAAGCGCATCGACCTGGTCGTCGTCGGTCCCGAAGCGCCGCTGGTCGACGGCCTCGGCAACAGCCTGCGCGCCGCCGACATCGCGGTCTTCGGACCCGACAAGGCCGCCGCGCAGCTGGAAGGCTCCAAGGGGTTCACCAAGGACCTGTGCAGCCGCGCCAATATCCCGACCGCCGGCTACGTCCGGACCACCAGCGCCGCCGACGCGCTCAAGGCGCTCGACGGTTTCTCCATTCCCGTCGTGATCAAGGCCGATGGCCTGGCCGCCGGCAAAGGCGTGATCATCGCCGAGACCCGGGCCGAAGCCGAGGCCGCGATCACCGACATGTTCGACGGCAGTTTCGGCACCGCCGGCGCCGAAGTGGTGATCGAGGAATTTCTGACCGGCGAGGAAGCCAGTTTCTTCGCGATCACCGACGGCAAGTCGATCGTCCCCTTTGGCAGCGCGCAGGATCACAAGCGCGTCGGCGAAGGCGATGTCGGCCCGAACACCGGCGGCATGGGCGCCTACAGCCCTGCCCCGGTTCTCACCCCCGCCCTGCAGAAGCAGGTGATGGAGCAGATCATCCAGCCGACCGTCGACACCTTGGCCGCCGAGGGCACGCCCTATAGCGGCGTGCTGTTTGCCGGGCTGATGCTGACCGAGACGGGTCCGCAGCTGATCGAATATAACGCCCGCTTCGGCGATCCGGAATGCCAGGTGCTGATGATGCGGCTGGAAAGCGATCTCGCCAAGCTGCTGATGCGCACCGCCAAGGGCGATCTCGCCCAGACCAGCGCCCCGGTCTTCGCCCCCGACACGGCGCTGACGGTTGTGATGGCGGCGAACGGCTATCCCGGCACCCCGGAAAAAGGCGGCAAGATCCAGAATCTGGCGCGGGCCGAGCGCGAGGGCGCCAAGATATTCCACGCCGGCACCACCGAGGTCGACGGCGCGCTGGTCGCCAGCGGTGGCCGCGTGCTCAATGTCACGGCGCTGGGCGACAGTGCCAGCGAAGCACAGACAAAAGCCTATGCCGCGGTCGACCAGGTCGATTTCGACAGCGGCTTCTGCCGCCGCGACATCGGCTGGCGCGAGGTTGCGCGGGAAGCAGGGAACTAGCCACTCGCGACGCCAAAGTTTGTCAAAGTTGGGGCCAATGAACAGTATTTGGTAACCGTTTGCGGGGAGCGGGTTTATGGGACTCGCACGAAGGCACGAAGGCACGAAGGCACGAAGGGATTATGCTTCGTGGCTTTGTGTCTTCGTGCGAGCCCGACATTTTTACGTCGCGCCGTGAACTTTACACAAACATCCGCTTTTATTTTCTGTAATCTTTGCCCCCAGGCCGCAAAATTCCAGCATTTGTAGGAAATCACCCGGTCGCCGAGTGTAATCTTCCAGATGGCCGCCAAAACCGGTCCGGCAGAAATATGGGCCCAGCCGCCAGCGCAGCGGTCATATCCAGATTGTCAAAGAGCCTGTCCCGCGCATGATGCGGAGCCGGTGCGATAATAAGCGATTGTGCCGGGTGTAGGACAGCAGTTTTTCCACCTTCTCCCGTGAGGGAGAAGGATACGATATCTTGTCGCCGAAGCCTTGGCGAAGGCGGCTAGGCGAAGTTGGATGAGGGCGTTCCGCTGGTGGGTGGCTGTGCCATCGCCGTCCGGTGCACCCTCACCCAGCTTCGACCAGGCAGCAAGCTGCCAAGTCTGCACAACCCTCTCCCTTAACGGAGAGGGCGACTACCACCCCGCCAAGCTGAGCTACGGCGCAGGCAATCTTTCCTAACTTGCTGCGCGCAGGCTGCGGTCGCTAGGGACGCGCTCCGGCGAACATCCCCTCCCGTTCCGCCGATGCACCAACAGAAAGTATTATCGCCATGTTCCGTTTCCCTGCCCCTGCCGCCAATCGCCGGACCCGTTCGCTGGCCACCATTTTGCTCGCAGGCGCAGCGCTTTGCATGCCGGGTGCGGCGCAGGCGACCGACGGCTATTTCCTCAATGGCGTCGGCGCCAAGGCCAAGGGCGCAGGCGGCGTGGCTATTGCCATGCCGCAGGACGCTTTCTCGATCGCCAGCAACCCGGCTTCCGCGACCGTCATCGAGCATCGGCTGGATGTCGGTTTCGAAGTCTTCATCCCCGATCGCGGGTCCGAGATTATCGGCAATCAGGCGGGGCTCGACGGGGTCTATTCCGGCAATGATGCCAATCCCTTCATCCTGCCCGAATTTGCCTATGTCCGCCCGCTGTCCGACACGGTTTCGGTCGGCCTTGCGGTCAACGGCAATGGCGGCATGAACACCGCCTACAAGACCAACCCGTTCGCCAGCTTCGGTGCCACCGGACCGGCCGGCGTGAACCTGCGGCAGATCTCGATTGCGCCGACGATCGCGGTGGAATTTGCCGAGGGGCAGAGCCTTGGCTTGTCGCCGCATTTCGTCGTGCAGAGCTTTAAAGTCGAAGGCATCCAGCCGTTTGCCGCCAATTCGCAGGATCCTGCAAATTTCACCAACCGCGGTGAAGACTGGGCCTTTGGCGCGGGCTTCCGCGTCGGCTATCTCGGTAGTTTCGGTGACAATTTCCGCGTCGGCGCTTTCTACCAGTCGAAGGTCTGGACCACCGAGTTCGACCGCTATGCCGGATTGTTTGCAGAACAGGGCGGCTTCAACATGCCCGCATCCTGGGGCGCCGGCATTTCCGTCGATGCGACTCCGAAACTGACGCTGGGCGTGGATTTCAAGCATATCGAATATTCGGGCGTGAACTCGGTAGGCAACCCGATTGCGTCTTTGCTTCAGGGCGTCCCGTTCGGCGCGGACAACGGCCCCGGCTTCGGCTGGGACGATATCGACGTGTGGAAGGTCGGCGCCGTCTATCAGGCCAGCGACAAGCTGACCCTGCGCGCAGGCTATGGGCGTTCCGACAACCCGGTCCCGCAGTCCGAGACATTGCTCAACATATTGGCGCCGGGCGTGGTCCGCGATCACTACACCGTCGGAGCGACGTACAAACTATCGGAGAAATTCGAGATCACCGGCTATACGATGCGCGCGCCACGCCAGACGGTCAACGGTTCCGGATCGATCCCGGCACCCTTTGGCGGCGGCGAGGCCAATATTCGTCTTGCCGAAACCGCTATAGGATTTTCGCTCGGCTTCGGTTTCTAGTGAAAGCGGGCGGGCATCATCGGGATGTTCGCTCCTGACGCACGAAAGCCGCTGCCAGCTGCAGATCGCGGACGAATTTGGCATGTTCGACCTGTCGCCCCTGCTCGTCGGGGATGCGCAGCAGATAGGACGGGTGGACGGTGATCAGGATGGAGCGGCCATCGGTACCGGATAATATCTCGCCGCGATGGCGGGAGATTGTGACAGCCTTCCCGGTCAGGCTGCGGGCGGCGGTTGCGCCGAGCGCCACAACCAGCTTGGGATTGACCAGCCGGATTTCCTGCTCGACCCACCAGCGGTAGTAATTGATCTCGCCGACGTTCGGCGTTTCGTGGAGCCGCCGCTTGCCCCGCTGCGTATATTTGAAGCGTTTTACCGCGTTGGTGAGAAAGGTCTGTTGCCGGTCGATCCCGGTTTCCTCGAAGACCCGGTCGAGCAACTGGCCGGCCGGCCCGACGAAGGGCCTGCCCTCCCTGTCCTCCTGATCGCCGGGCTGTTCGCCGATGATCATGAGATCGGCATGGTCGGGGCCGATTCCGCGCACCAGCCGGTCGGAGAATTTCTCCATCGGCGCATCGGCCTGCTGTTCGAGCCGCGCGTAGAGCTCGTCCAGCGAGGTCGGCAGATTGGCATCCGTTTCATCCATCCTGTCCGCGAATAGCATATCCTCCTGCGCGCGCGCCACCATCGCCTCGACCCGCGTTCCGGCCTGTTCCAGCAGCGAAGGGATAAGCTCTGCTTCGGGCAGGTTTTTCCAGTATTTCATCGGCATTTCCGACTTCATCGCGCTGATCTTGACGCGGGCGGGGTTGAAGATATTGGCATAGTATGTCCGCCATTCGGCCTCGATCACATCCTCTTGCGGCACGTCATCCTTGCAGCCGCCGGGCCCGACCGAGAGCTTGTGTCCGTCCCATGCGATGCTGGCGCCGGGGGTGACGATCAGCCAGTCCATGCCGGTGAAGCGGTTGCGGAAGAAGGGGGCGACCGCTTGGGTGATATGATGGTCCGGCTCGAACCACGCGACAAATTGCTCGCGGCCTGCGCTGTCGCCGATTTTGCGGAAACGGACGAAGGCGTGCATCTTGTGGATGTCGCGGCGGATCGCCTTGGCGTAGCGGTTCAGCTTCAGCATATCCGGGTCCGCCGGGTTCCGGTGCAGACCGGGAATCGACTGCGCGCGGTGGAGGATGCGATAGATCAGATCGAACCGGTCTTCATTGCCGTGCAGCAGCGCGGTATTGATCAGGGAGAGCAGGGTTTTTGATATGCGGACAGGAGGCGCGATTTGATCGCTGCTTTTCTCCGGCAGGGCGGCTGTTGGTGACAGATCCAGTTCGCCCGCTTCCCGCCGCCCCTCGACGGTCCAGGTCACCTGCTCCGGCGCGATGCCACCCTGCAACAGCCGCCGCGCATGGTCGCGCCAGCCGTCCCGGTCAACTTCGCGCGATAGCGTGATCCGGTACGCGCCCTGGATATGGCCTGTCATCATGTTCATGGCCGTCAGGCTCCGAACAGGCTGAGCTGTTCGGGCGGCGGTTTCAGCCGGTCGTAGAGATTGAGGGAATCCAGCTGCTTGCCGGGGTGCCAGTCAGCGGTGGTGATGAACGGCAAAATCTTCTTCACCGACTGGCAAATGCGTTCGAGGTCGGCCAGCCGCAGGGCCGAGAAACGCCGCGCCTGCAATATCTTGCCCACACCCTTTCCGCCCAGCCCGGGGATGCGTAGCAGGATTTCCCGGTCGGCCAGATTGATATTGACCGGGAAGCGCGCGCGGTTGTGCAGGGCCCAGGCGAGTTTCGGATCGATATTCAGGTCGAGCTGGCCCGCCGTGCCGCCCTGCATGATTTCGGCGACAGAGAAGCCGTAGAAACGCAGCAGCCAGTCGGCCTGATACAGGCGGTGTTCGCGCAACAGGGGCGGCGCCTGCACCGGCAGGTTGCTGCTGGCGTCGGGGATCGGACTGAAGGCGGAATAATAGACCCGCTTCAGACCATAGCTGCCATAGAGGCCATTGCTGGTGGTCAGGATTTTGGCGTCATCGGAGGCGTCGGCGCCGATGATCATCTGCGTGCTGTGGCCGCCCGGCGCGAACAGCGGCGCCTTGCGCGAAGCCTTCCGCTCCGCCTTGGCCTCGCGCACTTTTTTGCCGAGATTGTCCATGGTGCGGCGGATCAGCTTGCCGTCCTTTTCCGGTGCCAGCCGGGCGATCGATCCATCGTCGGGCAGTTCGATATTGATCGACAGACGATCGGCATATTGCCCCGCCTGCCTGAGCAGTTCCGGATCAGCCTCGGGAATGGTTTTGAGATGGATATAGCCACCGAATTTATGCACTACCCGCAAGCGACGGGCAACCTCGACCAGCTGCTCCATCGTATAGTCCGGGCTGCGGATGATGCCGGAGGACAGGAATAGCCCCTCGATATAGTTGCGCTTGTAGAAATCCAGCGTGAGATCGACAATTTCCTGCACCGTAAACGCGGCGCGGCGCACGTTGCTGGACGAGCGGTTGATGCAATAGAGACAGTCGAACATGCAATAGTTGGTCATCAGAATTTTCAGCAGCGAAATACAGCGCCCGTCCGGCGCATAGCTGTGGCAGATGCCCATGCCGCCGGTCGAGCCGATGCCGCCCGATTTCGCCGAATTGCGCTTGACCGAGCCGCTCGAGGCGCAGGACGCATCATATTTGGCGGCGTCCGCGAGAATCGCCAGTTTATCGGAGCGGGAAATTTTTGACATGGCCCGTCCTAATCCATGTTCCTGTTTTGTTCAATAACATGGATTAGTATTTTTGCCGAATGTCGGGCGCCCTTATATCCCGCTCCGCCGTCTCAAACCTGTCATACGCCGGTCACGCCCGCGTCACCCCGCCAGCCTAATTCTCCTCGCATGATCCAGACGATTGGAGAGGCTTCATGAGCGCACAAGCGGGTTCCGTCAAACAGTCCACCATATTGAACGATGCGATATTGCAGAACCGGGCGAGCAAGGCCGGATTGCTCGAGCGGGCCTTCTCGCTCGCCTTTCGCGGGCTGGTCTATCCGCAAATCTGGGAAGACCCGGTTGCCGACATGGAGGCGCTGGACATCCGGCCGGATCACCATATCGTCACCATTGCCAGCGGCGGATGCAACGCCCTGTCCTATCTGCGCGCCAATCCCGCCAAGATCACCGCCGTCGATCTCAATGCCGCCCATATCGCGCTCAACCGGCTGAAATCGGAGGCGGCGCAGCGGCTCGACAGCCACGAGGATTTCTTCCGCTTTTTCGGTCAGGCCGATCACAAGGACAATCTTGCTGTCTATCGCGACCGGCTAAGGCCCCATCTCGACGAAGCCAGCCGCAAATATTGGGATGGCCGCGACCATTTCGGACGCCGGCGGATCAACGGTTTTGCCAAGGGTTTCTATCGAAAGGGCCTGCTCGGCAATTTTATCGGGCTGGTGCATATATTGGGGCGGCTCGGCGGCGCGAAGCCGTCGCTGATGATGGCGGCGCGTTCGCGCGAGGAACAGATCGAATTGTTCGAGCAGCATATCAGACCCTTGTTCCACAGGAAGCTGATGCGTTTCCTCTGTTCCAACCCGATGGCGCTGTTCGGGCTCGGCATTCCGCCGGCACAATATCGGGCGCTGGCCGGTGACCGGCATATGGCTGACGTGCTGTGCGAGCGGACCCGCAAACTGGCCTGCGATTTTCCGCTGGCCGACAATTATTTCGCGCAGCAGGCCTTTGGCCGCGCCTATCAGAGCGCCGAACCGGGATCGGTGCCGCCCTATCTGGAAGCAGCGAGTTTCGACTGGCTGGGCGAGCGCAGCCGGAAGCTGGACATCAGACATCAGAATTTTATCGATTTTCTCGCCAGCCAGGATGCCGGTTCGCTGGATCGCTATATATTGCTCGACGCGCAGGACTGGATGACCGACCAGCAGCTCAACCGGCTGTGGAGCGAAATCGACCGGACCGCCAAGCCGGGCGCGCGGGTGCTGTTCCGGACCGCGGCGGAAGAGACCTTGCTCCCGGGCCGGGTGACCGACGAACTGCTTTCCGCATGGGATTATGACGCGGAGCTGTCACAGGCGCTGACCCGCAAGGACCGCTCGGCCATTTATGGCGCGATGCATCTGTACCGGCTGAAATGAGCCTGATGGACGATATTTTGCGCAAGCGGGCGAGCGATCGCCACGCGAAGCTGATGGATCGCGTCTATCGCAGCCAGAGCGGTATCTACGATCTGACCCGCAAATATTATCTGCTCGGCCGCGACCAGTTGATCGAAGAACTGAGCCCGCCGCCGGGGGGCCGGGTGCTGGAGATCGGCTGTGGCACCGCGCGCAATCTGGTTCGCGCAGCAAAGGTCTGGCCGAATGCGGAATTCTACGGCTTTGATATCAGCTCGGAAATGCTGAAGGTGGCGCGCAAGAATCTGGCGCAGAGCGGACTGGAGGACCGGATCACCCTGTTCCACGGTGATGCCGAAAATCCGGCGCTGGCGATGCCGCAAGGCGCCCGCACGTTCGACCGGATTTTCCTGTCCTTCTGCCTGTCGATGATCCCCGACTGGCAGGGCGCGATCCGGCAGGCGGTGACGCTACTGACACCGGGCGGAGAATTGCACATTGTCGATTTCGGCCAGTCCGAGCGATTGCCCGCCCCGTTCCGCTCTTTATTGCAGCGCTGGCTGGCCGTGTTTCATGTCGAACCGCGCAAGCATCTGCAGCGCTTTCTGACCGAGCTGGACTGCGAGATCGGAACAAGTAGCGAATTTGTCTCGCAATATCGGGGCTATAGCTGGCGTTTTGTGGTCCAACCGCCCGGAGCCAGAAACCCATTCAAGGAAGAAGCCTAGGCCGCGTCATTCGGCCAGTTTCTTCAGGATCCAGTACCAGTGGTCGAGACCGCCATAGAAAGACGCGACCGGCAGCCGCTCGTTCAACCCATGGGCGTACATGTCGGATGCCTTCATCGCGGCTCCGGAAATCGCCACCGTGTCATAGCCGAGGGTGCGGTAGTGCTTGCCGTCGGTTCCGCCGGATTCCATATAGGGCAAGATGGTCAGTCCCGGATATCGCTTGTCGATACTGTAGCGCACCGCCGCCTTGACATCGTCGCGCAGGCTTGATTCGGGACTTTCAGTTACATCGCCTGTCAGCTTGAAACGGACATTGTCATTGCCGATGATCTCCTTCAGCTTCGCCTCGGTCGCAGCAGCCCCCACGCCCGGGAATATCCGGCAATTGACCGTGGCCGTGGCCGATTGCGGCAGGGCATTTTCGGCGTGCCCAGCCTGCAACATCGTCGCGACACAAGTGGTTCCGAGCGTGCCGACGGATTCCGGATCGGCCTGCAGCGTCGCGATGGCCGAAGCGTCCGACGGGTCCGCCGCAAAACGCAGCATCGCCTGCCCCAGTTCGCCGGGGGTCAGTTTGCCGGCAGTGGCGAAATAGCTTCGGGTCAAATCCGTTGCCTGCACCGGAAATTTACAGGCGGCAATTTTCTCCAGCGCGTCGGCCAGTTCATAAATCGCATTGTCCGCACGCGGGCGGGAGGAATGTCCGCCCGGGTTGGTCACGGTCAGCTCATAGGTGGCATAGGTCTTTTCCGCAGATTGCACCTGAAACGCGACCGGTGTGCCGTCCTCGGCCAGCGCGATTCCACCAGCATCGCTGTTCAGGATGAAGGCCGGGTCGATATTCTTCGCGACATATTCCGCCTGAGCGCGGGTCGAGACCATGCCGGTTTCCTCGTCCCCCGAAAAGACCAGGACCAGATCGCGCGACGGCTGCCAGCCCTCGGCCTTCAGCCGGAGGAAAGTCGATGTCAGATTGGTGATGCCATATTTATTGTCCATCGTGGCGCGACCGAAGAAATAGCCGTCCTCTTCGGTCAGGGTGAACGGCGGGCGCACCCAGTCCTTGGCCAGCGCGTCGACCACGTCCATGTGGCCGAGCAGGACAATCGGCTTGGCGGTGCTGCCTGGCCTGGCGCGATAGGTGACCATCAGCCCCTGGGTTTTCTCGCCCTCGCTGTCATAGTCGGTGACGCTGATGTCAGCATCGGAAAAGCCGGCCTTTTTGAACCGGTCGACGAGATAGGACACCATTGCCGGAACCTGTTGCTGACCGCGCGCCGTCCGGAAGGCGATAATATCGCGATAGATATCCCGTGCCATCTGCTCGTGCGCTGTCAACGGAACCTTGTCCTGCGCCAGCGATGTCTGGGTCGACAGAGCACCCGCCACCAGTGCAAGCGCCATCCGGCCAGACCATTTTTGCGTCATTTTCCGAACATTATATCCAGTCACAGTCGACTCCCCCAAAAAATCACATCCTATCTGATGGGCAAGATGTGTAAACCATTCTGTTTATGTCGGTCTCCAGGACGACGCAGGAGCCGTTGCCGGCCGCTTCCCCCTTTGCTTGCCGTCCAGATCAGCCTCGCGACGAATGTAACATCATATCATGTGTTCATTTTCCAGTCAGGCACGATCTGCCAGCTTTGCAAACGGGTCGGAGCACAGGAGGGAAACAATGCGCCATTTCAATTTTTCAGGGAGAAGCCTGTCGATGCTTGCGGTTGCCGGACTTGCACTGACGTCCGCTTCGCCGTCACTCGACGCGCGCTCGATCGCCCGTCCGGCCCCGCCGCATCCGGTGAACTGCTCCATCTTCTCGCGGATCAACGATCATCGCTATAATAATCAACGGCCCGGCGCTCTGCGCGCCTCGCCCACCATGGCACCCTCACCGCCACCGCCACCACCGCCGCCATCATCGCAAATCGTGACGACCCGCAAGGCCGTGGCCAGTGGTGCGATAGCCGCCGAGCGCAGCATGGCGCCTTATCCATATCCTCGTCCCCTGCCCTTGCCTTATCCCCAGCCGCAAGACCGCGAACGCTATGACGGCAAGGATGTCGCCAGCATCAAGCGGGTTGCGGATGAGCCGGTGTCCACCTTTGCCGTCGACGTCGATACCGGCAGCTATTCCAACGTCCGCCGGTTTCTCAATGACGGCCAGTTGCCGCCGGAAGCAGCCGTCCGGACCGAGGAAATGATCAACTATTTCCGCTATGATTATCCGAGACCGCAAGACCGGGCGACTCCGTTCAGCGTGTCGACCGATCTCTCGACCACCCCGTGGAACGATGCCAGCCGCTTGCTGAGAATTGGCCTGCGCGGCTATGACGTGGACAGCGATGAACGGCCGCGCGCCAATCTGGTGTTTCTGGTCGACGTGTCGGGTTCGATGAACAGCCGCGACAAGCTGCCGCTGGTCAAATCAACCCTGACCGCGCTGGCGAGCGAGTTGCGTAGCGATGACCGGGTTTCGATCGTGGTCTATTCCGGCACGGTCGGGCTGTTGCTCGCGCCGACATCGAACAAGGATCATGTCAAACAGGCGGTCGATTGCCTTTCGGCCAGCGGATCGACCGCGGGCGGCGATGCGCTCAAGCTGGCTTATTCGACCGCTCGCGACAATTTCCTCGATAGCGGGATCAACCGGATCATCATGGCCACCGATGGCGACTTCAATGTCGGCACGTCGAATACGGACGAGCTGAAGAAATATGTCGCGAAACAGCGCGAAAGCGGCGTCACGCTTACCATGCTCGGCTATGGCAGCGGCAATATCCGCGACGAGCTGATGGAGGGCATCGCCAATGTCGGCAACGGCAATTATGCCTATATCGACAGCGCGATGGAGGCCCGCAAAGTGCTGGGATCCGAACTCAGCTCGACCCTGTTCACCATCGCCAAGGATGTCAAAATCCAGATCGAGTTCAATCCGGCGCATGTGAAGGAATATCGCCTGATCGGCTATGAAAACCGCCTGCTCGCCGAAGAGGATTTTGCCAATGACCGGATCGACGCCGGCGATATCGGCGCCGGTCATCAGGTGACCGCGCTTTACGAGATCATGCCGACCGATGCTTCCGGCTGGCTTCCCGAGCGGCGCTATCCGGCCAACCGGGTGGTTGAACGGCAATCGGACTTCAACGGTGAAATGGCGCAGGTCAAGCTGCGCTATAAATTGCCCGACGAGGACAGGTCACGGCTGATCACGCGGTCGATCGCATCGCACGACCTGCGCTCGGCAAGCCGTCCCGCCGGGGACATGGCTTTTGCGGTGGCGGTAGCCGCCTTTGGCCAGAAACTGCGCGGGGACAAATATCTCGGCGACTATGATTTCGGGAATATCGGAACACTTAGCGGCAATGGCGGGGATTATTGGCGTCAGGAATTCCGCAAGCTTAACGATCTGGCGGATAGCCACAGCAGCTGAAATAGACGGGAGGACGACAAGTTAGCCCCACATAGTTATCGAAATTAACCTAATTTGGTAACCTTTTGTCTCATATAGGAACAGTTTCAAGGGGAAAGCCCCCGGATGGTGGAGCGTCCTAACTGGACTCACGCTTCATTATCCGCCATTTTACTCAATCGTTTCGAGAAAATGGCATTGGGCCGAAACAGGGACTGAGGTTATCTATGGAATTCCGAGGCAAGATATTGACCGGTGCGGCGGCGACGGTGGTTTTGGCACTGGCTGGCCATGTCGTGACGGGCGAGAAGTTCATTTCCGGTCTGGAGCAACAGGCTCAGACAGAATTGGCCGCACGGGGCCTGGATAATACAAGCGTCAGCTTTGGCCGCGATCCCCTGTCGCGCAGCGCCGTTCTGGATGGCGATATGCCCGACGATATGAAAGAGGAAGCTCTGGGCGTGGTCACCGCCATCCCTGGCGTCTCCGGTGCAAGCTGGAAAGGCGAGGAAGATGCCGGGAACCCTGACGATGCCAATATCGCCGCCCCGGCCATAGGCTCCGGCAACCCGGAAGAAGTTGCCAAATGCCAGAATGGTGTCGACAAGATTATCGAAGCCAGGAATATCAGTTTCCGTTCCGGCAGCGCCTATGTATCGCCGGAATCCAACAAGATTCTAGACGCGATTGCCGCCGCGCTCAAAAGCTGCGACGGACAGTCGATAGCGGTTGAAGGACATACCGATGACAATGGCGACCGCAATGTCAACCGGATCATGTCACAGGAACGGGCTGATCGCATCAAGGCCGGCCTTGTCGAGCGCGGGATACCTGCAAACCTGATCACCGCGACGGGCTATGGATCAACGCGACCGCGCGCAAAGGGATCGGACACAGCGGCTGACGCAAAAAATCGCCGGATTGAATTCCGGATCGGCGCTGCAAATGGCGCGCGACAAAATGATGCCGAAGCGCAACAGGGAGAATGAACTATGCCACTTTTGCTTGAAAATCTGTTGCTCCTCCTAGTGACTTTTGCGATTGGCATCACTATCGGCTGGTTTATCTGGGGCCGGAACACAGAAGAATATTAGGCCAGACCGGCAACACACAGGATTCAAAACGGGGTTTTGATAAGATGATTACGCTGATTACCGCCAATTGGCTGTTATACCTGATTGCACTCTTCATTGGTGTGGTCACCGCTTTCTGGATCTGGGCTGCAACCGGTCGCGATGCGTCTGTCCTCGACGATTTCAACGCTGATGACGGGTTGCTTGCGAAAGCGGGAGAACCGGTGCCACCGGCAGAACCGAAAGCACCGCCCCCGGCGGTAGCTGCCCCTGCTCCGGCGACGCCACCAGCGGCGCCTGTACAAAAACCCGTCGTCAAACCGGTCATCGCGCCAGTTGCACCAAAATTACCGAAAAAGCCGGCGGCGACAGCAGAGGCTGCGCCAACACCGGTGGGCAAGCCGAAAATACCGCCGGCAGTCGGTGAACCGGACAACCTGCGCCTGATCAAGGGTGTCGGTCCCAAACTGAATACGCTGCTGATCAGCCTTGGTGTAACCCGGTTCGACCAGATCGCCGAATGGAAAGAAGCCGAAATTACCGAAATCGACCAGTATCTCGATACGTTCAGCGGACGGATCACCAGAGACGCGTGGATCGATCAGGCCAAGTTTCTCGCCAAGGACGATATCGCCGGATTTGAAAAGAAATACGGCAAGCTCTAGGGCCTGAAGCCGGTCAATCCACTTCGGGATTGCCGGCCCTGACGATCAGCTTGTCGATCTTGCGACCGTCCATATCGACAATTTCGAATATCCAGTCCTGATCCTCAAAGGTTTCGCCTTCTTCCGGCAGGTGCCGCAATTGCGCCAATGCATGGCCGGCAACCGTCGCATAATCACGGTCTTCCGACAGCCTCATCCCTAGCCGTTCGGCCAGCGCATCGATCGCCATTGCGCCGGACACGAGATAGCTGCCATCGGCCCGTTCGATCAGGCTGCGCTGGGTTCTCTCATCCTGGTCCGATACAAATTCACCGGCGATGGAACTCAACAGGTCGTTGGGCGTCACGATGCCTTCGAAATGGCCATATTCATCGTGCACCAGCACCATCGGCACTTCGGCTTCGCGCAAGATATCCAGCGCGTCGAGTGCATCGAGCTGATCAGGCACTTTCTCGAGCGCGCGCATCAATTTGCGCAGATCCAGAAGCTCGCCGCTCAATTGTGCAGCGACAATATCACGCGCCTGAACGACACCGCAGATATCATCGACCGATTCTTCCGCCACCGGAAAGCGGCTGTGCGGCGACGCGATCAGCAATCCGTGTATTTCCTCGGTTGTCGCATTGACATTGAGCCAGTCGACTTCGGTCCGCGGGGTCATCACCTCGCGGATCGGCCGGTCCGCCATCCGGACCACCCCGGCGATGACCGCCCGCTCATGTTCTTCGATCACACCGGAACGCGTCGCTTCGGCAAAGACCATCTGCAATTCGTCCGCGGTCACATGGCTTTTCTCGTCCCGCTTCATTCCCATCATCCGGAAGATCAAGGCGCTGCTATTGTCGAGCAACCAGACGAGAGGCGCTGACACGCGCGCCAGAAAGGCCATGGGCGGAGCCATGACGACCGCGATCCGCTCTGCCGAACGCAGCGCAATCTGCTTCGGCACCAGTTCGCCAACAACCAGTGAGGCATAAGTGGTCAGACCGATAACCAATACGAAGCCGACGGTGCCGGATAAATCCTTCCCCATCCCGAGCGCGTGCAACCGCTCCGCCACCGGACCGCCGAGGCTGGCACCGGAGAACGCACCGGCAACGATACCGATCAGGGTGATGCCGATTTGCACGGTGGACAGGAACTTGCCGGGATCGCTGGCCAAGAGAAGCGCGGTCTTGGCACCCCGATTCCCCTGATCAGCCAAGCTGTGCAAATTCGCCTTGCGTGCGGAAACTATCGCCAGCTCCGACATGGCAAATACACCATTGATCAGCACCAGCATTATTATGATCGCGACGTCAAACCAGGGAAAGGGTGTCATATTGTCCATTGAAAGGGCGAAATGCCATACCCCCTTTAGCAGCATGTTTTACACAATCTCAAGTTTGCTGTCAGTTGTCGTTCATTTATCGTGCGTTAAGCGGAACCTTCTGTTCGACGGAGCGTTGTCTTGATCGAACAGGAATATTTCAAAGGGGAATGGAAATGCGGATAAACAGATCAATAATTACGGCAGCTTCGCTTGGTGCCTTGGCGCTAACCAGCGGCTGCGTGACCAATCCGGAAACCGGAAATCGTACAATCTCGAAGGCTGCCATTGGCGGCCTCGGCGGTGTTGTCGGCGGCTATCTGCTGGGTGACGTGCTCGGCGGCAAGAATGACCGTACTGCCAAGATCGTCGGCGCCGGACTCGGTGGCCTCGCTGGTGCAGGCATCGGCTATTATATGGACGAGCAGGAAAAGAAGCTGCGCGAACAGACCGCCGGCACCGGTATCGATGTCACCCGCGAAGGTGACAACCTTATCCTCAACATGCCTTCCAACGTGACCTTCGGCGTCGATAGCAGCGCGATCAGCCCGTCGTTTCAAACCACATTGGGCAACGTCGCCAATACGCTTTCAAGCTACGAAAAAAGCTATGTCGACGTACTCGGCCACACCGACAGCACCGGCAGCGACGCCTATAACCAGTCGCTGTCCGAACGGCGGGCGGAATCGGTTGCCAACTTCCTCGCCAACAGCGGCGTCCAGCGCGCGCGCCTTGCGACACGCGGCTATGGCGAGAGCCAGCCGATTGCCAGCAACAGCACCGAAGAAGGCCGGGCAGCCAACCGCCGGGTCGAAATCAAGATCGTTCCGATCGCACAGTCCGATCTGTAAAACCAATATAGCGCTTGCGCTAAACCATTGATTACGGGCATCCTCTTCAAAAATCAGAAGAGGATGCCCGTTCATGCCTATACCCAATTTTTCTATCGACCTCACAGGTCGCACGGCAATCGTGACCGGCGCTTCCGCCGGACTGGGTCGGCGTTTTGCCAAGGTACTGGCCGCTTGCGGGGCGAAGGTCGCCTGCACGGCGCGCCGCAAGGACAAGCTCGACGCGCTGGTTGAAGAGATTACCGCCGAGGGCGGTACCGCCAAAGCCTTTGCGCTGGACGTTCGCGACGCGGCGCAGCTTCAGGCAATCATCCCCGCAGTTACCGAGAGTCTTGGTCAGCCCGATATACTCGTCAACAACGCCGGGATCGTCGATGCCGAACATGCCACCCGGATGTCGATCGACCTGATCGACGATGTTCTGGATACGAATCTGCGTAGCGTGTTCATCCTGTCTAACGAGTTTGCCCGTCCGCTGATCGCCCAGAAAACACCCGGGCGGATCGTCAATGTCGCGTCCATCGCAGCCACCAGCTATAGTGGCGGCGGAGCCGCGCTCTATTCGACGACCAAGGCCGGGGTCGTTCGCATCACCGAAACCCTGGCGGTGGAATGGTCAAAATTTCATATCAATGTGAATGGCATTGCGCCGGGCCTGTTCGCCACCGACATGGCCGATGGCATGATCGAGCGCGCTGGCGATTTTTCGGTCCAATTCCCGCGCAAGCGTGTGGCTCAGCCGGAGCAGATGGACAGCACATTATTGTTTCTGGTGTCGCCGTCCTCGGATGCGGTCACCGGCACCGTGATCAAGATCGATGACGGTCAGGGTTCGCGCTAGCGACCGAGCCTAGACCAGCTCGCCCTTGAGCAATTTGGGCAGGTCGCCGGTCTCGCCTTTGGCTTCCGCCATGAATTGTGCCTTGAGCGGCGCAATACGCTGGACCAGTCCGATGCCCATGCGCCGGATCTTCGACGGGGTTTCTCCCGGCAGGCCGAACAGACGGGTCAGCAGGTCCGTCGCAGCCGACACCATCATATTGTCGAGGCTGCGCCAGCGATCATAGCGCGCGAGAATTTGGGAATCGCCAAGATCGAGACCGGTTCGCGCGCCCTCGACCAGACATTCGGTCAGCGCGGCAACATCGCGCAGCCCGAGATTGAGCCCCTGCCCCGCAATCGGATGAATGCCATGACCGGCATCCCCGATCAGCACCAGCCGGTTGGCGGTGAGATGGGAGCTGTGGTGGAAACCCAGAGGATAGGTCTGGCGGTCGGTGAGCAGCTCGAGCTCGCCGAGAAAGCCGCCGGTCTTCTTCATCATTTCGGCGACAAAGGCACGCTTGTTGATCTTGGCAAAGGCTGGGCCGTCTTTTCGCGACACCGTCCACACGACCGCCGAACGGTGCTTGCCGTCGGCATCGTCGAGCATCGGCAATATGGCAAAGGGCCCGGACGGAAAGAACAGTTCATAGGCCGTGTTGCCATGCGGCTTTTCATGCGCGATTTTGCAGACGATGGCGCTGTGATCATATTGCCAGTGCGCCATGATGATCCCGGCTTCCTCGCGCATCCTGCTGCCGCGGCCATCGGCGGCGATCAGCAGCGGAGCGGAAAGCTGTTCGCCATTGGCGAGCAGGATATCGACAAGATGTTCCTCGCGATCGCAGGTCGCGACCTGCGTCGACAGGTGCAGCGTAATATTCTCGCTGGCGCTGACCGCTTCGTACAACAGCCGCCGCAGCACTGCATTTTCCACCATGATACCCATCGGGCCTTCGTCCTCGCCGGGAACAAAATCGAGGGTACCGGGCTTCAGTCCGTCGTTCACGAGTATCTTGTCGATGTCACAACCGTGCGGACGCAATTTCCCGGCCAGCCCGATCGCATCGAACATATTCCAGCTGGCGCTGTTTATCGCCGAAACCCGCGAGTCATTCTGCGGATTGATCAGATCGTCCGGCTCGGCGCGGTCGATGATCGCGACACGCAATCCATGGGCGGCCAGAGTAAGCGCCTGGGTCAGGCCGATCATGCCCGCTCCCAATATGATGATATCGCTATTTCGAGAATCAGATCCCATGGAGACGCCTTTCCGAGCCCAGATATGAGATATAGTTAGGCATCGATGGTCTGGAAAGAAAGGCAAATCCGGTAAAATAAAGCCAAGAAACTTGACGGAGAGTCCCCGATTCGCGCAAAGGAGCCTATAGTGAATGCGCGCCTTCGGCTGGGGTGCCGCACGGGAGTATATGATGGCGGAAAAAGCCAATGAAGCAAACTGGCGCGAGATCATGCGCCTCAGCCTGTTGCGCAGCGGTGCCCTGATCGGGGCCGTGACGATTGTGCTGTCGACCCTGTTCCTGTTTTTGGCGCTGGTCAGCTATTCGCCCAGCGACCCTTCGTTCAATACGGCGGCCGGCAGTGTCGAATATAACTGGATGGGTATTTTCGGCTCCTATCTGTCTGATCTGTCCCTGTCGCTGATCGGCCTGCCGGTCGTCCTGTTCCTGCCACTGCTGCTGGTGTTCGCCAGTCGCCTGTGGCGCGACATTCCCCAGCCCGGCTGGAAAAAACAATTGCTCTGGTGCCTGCTCGGGACCTTGCTGGTTGGTACCGGTCTCGCATTATGGGTCCCGGAACCGGAAATGGAACTGCCATCCGGTCTCGGCGGACTTGCCAGCATGCTGCTGGCCAACGGAACCAGCGCCGGGCTCAACGCAGTTTCGGCCAGCTGGAGCGGCTTGGTCTCTGGCTTCCTGATCGCCCTCACCCTGTCTGCCGGGCTGGTCCTGAGCTATTTAAGCCTGCGCCTCGACAGGCCACTATTTTCGGGAGCATCCTTGAAAATCCCGGTGGTCAAAAATCCCTTTGTGCAGAAAGATGACGGCCTGGTAATCGAGCCGGACCGTTCCGGCGCTGTCCAGGCCAAGGTCAAAAAAGACCCCGCCCCGCGCAAGGAAGTCAAACCAGACAACCGGCCACCGCCGGAAATCAGCGACCGCGCCCTGCCTCCGAAAAAGGCCGGTGCCAACAAGGCCAAGCAAGGCGACTTCTTCGGTCCCTATGTGCTGCCGTCGCTCGACCTGCTGTCCCCTGCGCCCGAGCAGAATAACAATGTGATCGACAAGGCCGGTCTCGAACGCAACGCCCGGCTGCTGGAATCGGTGCTGGACGATTTTCACGTCAAGGGCACGATCAACGCGGTCCGCCCCGGCCCCGTGGTCACCATGTACGAACTGGAACCCGCTCCCGGCATCAAGGCCAGCCGCGTCATCCAGCTGGCCGAGGATATCGCCCGCAATATGTCCGCGCTCTCCGCGCGCGTCGCCGCGATCCCCGGTCGCACGGTCATGGGCATAGAATTGCCCAACGCCAACCGCGAGATGGTGGTGCTGCACGAGATGGTCGGCAGCGACAGCTTCGCCGAACAGACCGGCAAGCTGCCGATCATATTGGGCAAGAATATCTCCGGCGATCCGGTCATCGCCGATCTCGCGCCGATGCCGCATCTGCTCGTCGCCGGTACCACCGGTTCGGGTAAATCCGTCGGACTGAACTGCATGATCCTGTCGCTGCTCTACCGGCTGACACCCGACGAGTGCAAGATGATCATGATCGATCCGAAGATGCTCGAACTCAGCACCTATGACGATATTCCGCATCTCCTGTCGCCGGTCGTTACCGAACCGGCCAAGGCGATCCGCGCGCTGAAATGGGCGGTCGAGCAGATGGAAGAACGCTACCGGATGATGTCGTCGATTTCGGTGCGGAATCTTGCCAATTACAACGAGAAGGTAAAGGCCGCCAAGGCCAAGGGGCAACCGCTCGGTCGCCGCGTCCAGACCGGCTATGATCCCGAAACATCGCGCCCGATTTACGAGGAAGAACAGCTCGACTTCGAAGTGCTGCCGCAGATCGTGATCATCGTCGACGAACTTGCCGACCTGATGATGACCGCCGGCAAGGAAGTCGAATTCCTGATCCAGCGGCTCGCGCAAAAGGCGCGGGCGGCCGGCATCCACCTGATCATGGCGACCCAGCGGCCATCGGTCGATGTTATCACCGGCGTGATCAAGGCCAACCTGCCGACCCGGATCAGCTTCCACGTCACCTCGAAAATCGATTCCCGTACCATTCTCGGCGAACAGGGCGCGGAGCAACTGCTCGGCAAGGGCGACATGCTCTATATGCCCGGCGGCAAACAGCTGACCCGGGTCCACGGCCCGTTCGTCTCCGATGACGAAGTCCGGCGGGTTGCCGACCACTGGCGTTCGCAGGGCGCGCCTGCCTATATCCAGGCGGTGACCGAAGAGCCGGAAGACGGCAGCTTTGCCCTCGATGGCGCCGACCTCAGCGACAACAAGGAAGACCGGCAATATACGCAGGCCTGCCAGATTGTCTTCGAAAGCCAGAAAGTATCGACCAGCTGGCTGCAGCGGCAATTGCGGATCGGCTATAATACCGCCGCCCGGATCATCGACCGGATGGAGGAGGATGAATTCATCACCGCGCCCAACCATATCGGTCGCCGCGAAGTGCTGCGCGATCAACATGGCCAGCCGCTCTAGAGAGATCTGGTTTTTTTGCTGACGAAGTGATTAAGCCATTGTTCAATCGCCACTGGCTAGGCGGATATCTTGATTATCTGGAGTTTTCGTAATGTTGAAATATGGTTTCGCCTTGATCGCTGCGCCTCTGGCCCTGACAGCAAGCCTGCCCGCCACAGCACAGCAAAGCCCTGCCGACAGTCTGTCGAAAATTTCCGGCCATTTGCGTGCCATGTCGACGATGACCGCAAATTTTAGCCAGACCGACCGCAGCGGCCAGTCGATGACCGGAACGCTGACCATCAAACAGCCCGGCAAGATTCGCTTTCAATATCAGAAGGATGCCAATCTGCTGATCGTCGGCGACGGAAAGGCCCTGACCCTGATCGACTATGAAGTGAATCAGGTCCAGCGCTGGCCGATCAGCAACAGCCCGCTCGCGGCGCTGCTCAACCCGGAGCGCGACCTGTCGAAATATGGCAAAATCGTTCCGACTCGCAATCCCAACGTGCTGAGCGTCGAGGTCCGCGACCCCAAACGCCCGGAATATGGCATAATCACGATGGTTTTCACGAAAAAAGCCGGCGCACCGGGCGGATTGAGTCTCGACGGCTGGGTATCGCTGGATTCGAAGAATAATCGCACATCGATCCGCCTTTCCAACCAGAAATTCGGTGTTCCGGTGGCCAATAGCAGTTTTAACTGGACCGATCCGCGGCGGAAAAGCCGCAGCAAGCGATGAACCGAGACGGACTACCGATCAGCAGAACATGATCTTTCATCCGTTCATATTCGCGACAGAAATACAGAGCTATAACCGAACACAGGATGAGAAGAGACGGTCAGGTCTTCCCCCCTGTTACCTGACGTAAAATGTCTCAACCCATCCTACTGCGTGACGAACGCGAGTTAGCCCCCACCTCCTTAATGCCCCCGGAGGTGGGGGTTTTACTTTTCACCGACCAACAAAATTACTGCACAGCATGATTGCCTTTAGGCTTGGGTTTCTCGGCGAGCGTGGCTATCAGGCTCGGCATGAGTGATAGTCTGAAAATCGTCAGCTGGAATATTAACAGCATCCGCGCCCGTCTCGACATCGTCGAGCGCTTCCTGACCGAGGAAGCACCCGATGTTCTGTGCCTGCAGGAAACCAAGGTTCGCGATGACCAGTTCCCCGAAGGAATGTTCCGTCGCCTCGGCTATAATCATATGATCCTGCACGGCCAGCCAATGCACCATGGCGTTGCGATCATCAGCCGCGTGCCGCTGCACAAGGACGAACGCTTTGACTGGCAGAATAACGGCGAAGCCCGCCATGTCGGTGCGGTGCTGCAAAATGGCATAAGAATCGAGAATGTCTATATTCCTGCGGGCGGCGAAATCGCTGATCGCGAGATCAATCCCAAATTTGGCCAGAAACTCGATTTCTTCGGGCGGATGACCGAATGGTCGGCCAATCTCAAGGAACCGACGATCCTGATGGGTGACTTTAACGTCGCGCCGCTCGAGTCCGATGTGTGGAGCCACAAGGCGCTGCTCAAGGTTGTCAGCCACACCCAGATCGAGATCGACCATCTTTATGCGATGCGCGATGCGCACGGCTGGGTCGACGTCGGTCGCAAGCTGATCCCGGATCCCGAGCGGCTGTTCACCTGGTGGAGCTACCGCGCCAAGGACTGGCGGGCATCGGACAAGGGTCGGCGGCTCGACCATGTCTGGGTCAGTCCCGAACTCGGCGACAAGGCGGTCAGCCATTCGGTCCTCGAAGACGCGCGCAGCTGGGGCAAGCCATCGGATCACGCGCCATTGATCACGGAATTCAAATTTTGAACGCAGCGCCTCTGGACGAGGCCGACAAGGCTGCAGCCCGCCGGGCGGCCCGCGCGATTGACGCGCTGCGACGCGGCTGGCCCATCGGCGTGGAAGCGGGGCGTGAACGCCTCAACCTGCTGCCAGTCGAAACCGGCAATCTGGAAGCGGCCTTGCCCTCTTCCGGTACGATATCCCTGCTCATCTCCGCCAGCCGCGCGGCGACGCTCAAACTGCTCAACCAGTTTGCCGCCGCCGATCCCAATCTGCCGATCCAGATCAGCCTGCCCGCGCCGGTAACGGCGGCCGAGATTATCGCCATCGTCGATCCGGTGCTCGACATGCAATATCCGATGAAGGGCCCGTTCCGCAGCGAAACATTGACCAATGCGCCAGCCGCCAGCGCAGCGATGGAACTGGCCCGCCACGGCGGCTTGTTGCCAGCATTCATCATTGTTGGAGATGCGGAAGATATTGCGCAGGCAGAGGATGCCGACGCCTATGCCGATTCCACCGCTCTGACGATCAGCGCCCATGCACGCCTTCCGGTCGCGGCCAATGCCGAAGCGCATATCTACGGCTTCCGCAGCGATGCCGATGCCACCGACCATATCGCCCTTGTCGTAGGCAAGCGCGACAGCAGCACGCCGATGGTCCGGCTGCACAGCGAATGCCTGACCGGCGATGTGCTCGGCAGCCTGAAATGCGACTGTGGACCGCAATTGCACGCCGCGCTCGAGCAGATGAGTGAAGCGAGCTGGGGAGTTCTTCTGTACCTGCGGCAGGAAGGGCGCGGGATCGGCCTGATCAACAAGCTGCGCGCTTATGCGTTGCAGGATCAGGGGTTTGACACGGTTGACGCCAACAAGCGGCTGGGGTTTGCAATTGATGCCCGGGACTTCTCGATTGCGGCGCGGATGCTGGAATTGCTCAACATACCCACGATCAAATTACTGACCAACAATCCGGAAAAAGTGGAAGGATTGGAAGCATGTGGCGTGACCGTGGAAGAACGGCTGCCGGTCAAGATCGCCGCCAATCCGCACAATGAATTTTACCTCGATACCAAGCGCGACCGGACGGGGCATAAATTATAATATTCGGTGCCAGCCTGCCGGAGCAACAGAGAAGAGTTTTTCATGACCGAGCTCAAGCACCAGCATCTGATGACTATGACCCTGACGGTCGACTTCGCAGGGATGTTGATGATCGGCAAGACACCGGCCGGACTCCGCCGCATCGCGCCCGTAACCGGCGGCAGTTTCTCTGGCGAGCGCCTGAACGGCAAAGTCCTGCCCGGCGCCGACTGGGTGATCAACCGTCCCGATGGCGTCATGGAAATCGACGTACGCCTGCCGCTCCAGACCGATGATGCGGCGATGATCTATCTCAACTATCAGGGCCGCTTTCTCGCCGAGCCGGAAACCATGACCCGTTTTGCCAAAGGCGCACAGCTGAAGCCGGAAGAATATTCGCTGGCGGTGACAGCAAAATTCGAAGCCGGCGCGGAGCAATATCTGTGGCTGAACAATGTCGTGGCAGCCGGGACCGGCGAGCAGACAGCGGATGGGCCGGTATATTCGTTCTTCGAGATCGGTTAGCTTCAGTCTCAGCTCCTTTTTTGACATACCCATGTCGCTGAAATTCTGCTAAGATCAGGCAATGAAGAAAGACGCCACCAGCAAACGCTCTGCAACGTCCAGACAGCTTGTTTCAAAGCCTCTCGGTCAATCAAAAGCCAAGAAATTCTCTCTGGTCGAGGGAGTAACGCTGAATGTAGAACATTCGAAAACCTTCCAGCGTCTAAAAAAAGACGGCCTCAAGGGCGATGAATTGCGCGCCGCAATAACCGGAACTTTTCAGAAAGAGCGTTGACGGTGGGTCGGTACGATCCGATTGATGACCCGCTTTGCTATCCCGGTTCCCAGGTCCTTATAAACAAGGCAGATATAACGGATCAGGAAACTTTGGATCAGTTTGAGCAAGCCATGTTCCTCACCCGATCGGAGGAAGCCTGGCCTCATGGTGATCTGAACTACGAATTATACAAAGCCATCCACCACCATTTTTTCCAGGATGTTTACGAATGGGCTGGTCACCCTCGTACAACCAGAACGGGAAAAGGGGGCAACTGGTTCTGCTATCCAGAATTTATCGACGGAGAAATGGAGAGCTTGTTTTCTCAGCTAGCCGCCGAAGACTATCTAACCAACATTAGTGATCGGGAACTATTTGCATCACGCGCCGCTCATTACATCGCCGAAGTGAACGCAATTCATCCATTCCGCGAGGGGAATGGTCGTTGTCAGTTAATATTGTTGAACATTCTATTCGAAACGTCCGGTTTGCAGATGAACGAAGGAAATCTGGACCCCCAACAATTCATGATGGCCATGATCGCGAGCTTTAACGGAGATCTGAGCGAATTGTCTCGCTCAATAACGGCTATGCTAAAATGAATGTCGCCAACCGGAACGCAAAAGAGTGGATCGCCCTCCACCAGACCACGGCAAGCCATTTCCAACAGTAAAGTAACAATGGCTTCGGCATTCCGGAGGCAATGGCCGAAGGTCAGTCCTAATCACCAAAACACCCGGCAATTCCAAAATGGAAAACCGGCAACATCCGCTTTCTGGATATTGCCGGTCTATCGTTGATCATTTTTGAGAAAAACCTAGAACGGAACGTCGTCGTCCAGATCGCTGTCAAAGGCGCCGCCGCCCTGTCCGCCGCCCGAGCCGCCGCCGGTCTGGCCCCAGCTGTCATTGCCACCGCCGCCGGAAGGTGCGCCGCCGCCCTGACCGCCGCCCCAGCCGTCATTCGAGCCACCGCCCTGGCCGCCGCCGCCGGGCTTGCTGTCGAGCATTTCCATTTTCGCGTCGAAGCCCTGCAGCACGACATCGGTCGAATAGCGGTCGTTGCCGGACTGGTCCTGCCATTTGCGGGTTTGCAGCTTGCCTTCGAGATAGACCTTGCTGCCCTTGCGGAGATATCGTTCGGCAACGCCGGCCAGACCTTCGTTATAGATCGAGATATTGTGCCACTCGGTCTTTTCCTTGCGTTCGCCGGTCTGCTTGTCTTTCCAGCTTTCCGATGTCGCGACGCTGAAATTGCAGACTTTTCCGCCATTGGCGAAGGTACGCACTTCCGGATCCTTGCCCAGATTGCCTACGATGATAACTTTGTTGATGCCGCCGGCCATTTCAAATTCCCCAAAAATATTACGTGATTATCGATTCTTGGGAACTCTATAGACCGAGGGCGACAGCACTCCAATATGTAATACCGGCCGCGACGTAAGCGAGCGCAAAAAGATAGGCGAGCATGAAGATCGGCCAACGCCAGCCGTTGGTTTCGCGCTTGGTGACGGCAATGGTCGAGATACATTGCGGGGCAAAGACGAACCAGGCGAGAAAGGCCAAAGCGGTCGGCAATGACCAGCGGCTTTGCAGACGTTCGGTCAGCGATTTGGCTTCTGCCTCTTCGTCCGGCGCGTCGATCGCGTAAGTGGTGGCCAAAGCCGCAACCGCGACTTCGCGAGCCGCCATTGCGGGGATCAGGGCCAGTGCGATATCGCGATTGAAGCCAATGGGTTCGACTGCCGGGGTGATCACATTGGCGATCCGTCCGGCGACACTATAATCCACCTGGCTCATTCCGCTGTCTTCCGGCACTTTCGGAAAAGTGAGCAGCAGCCACAGAACCACGGTGGCGGCAAAGATGATCGTTCCCGCCCGGCGCATGAAAATCCAGGCGCGCTGCCACAGGCCGATCAGCACGTCCTTCATTCTGGGCAGCTGATATTTCGGCATTTCCATCAGGAAGCCGCTATTCGGCCCCTTGGTCACGGTCGAGCGCAGCACCAGCGCAACGATCATCGCGCCGACAATGCCGAACACATAGAGTCCGAACAATACCAGACCCTGCAACCCGATGCCCGGCCCGACGACGGTTGGCGGAATGAACGCGCCGATGATGATCGCATAGACCGGAAGCCGCGCCGAACAGGTCATCAGCGGGGCCACCAATATCGTGGTCAGCCGGTCTCCGGGATCGGAGATGCTGCGCGTCGCCATGATGCCGGGAATTGCGCAGGCGAAAGAGGAAAGCAGCGGAATGAAGCTGCGACCGGACAGGCCGACGCTGGCCATCATGCGGTCCATGATGAAGGCAGCGCGGGTCATGTAACCGCTGGCTTCGAGCAGCAGGATGAACAGGAACAGGATCAAAATCTGCGGGAGGAACACGACGACCGACCCGACACCGGCGATCGCCCCTTCGATAATGAAGTCGCGCAGAAAGCCCGGTGCCATATTGGATTCGACGGTGCCGGCAACCCATTCGCTGGCGCTCTCGATCAAGCCGATCGGCGCCTCTGACCAGGCAAAAACCGCCTGAAACATGACGAACAAAATCGCGAACAGGATCAACGGACCGGCAAAGGGATGGAGGAACAGGCTGTCTGCCCGCTCCGACCAGCGCCGGCCAGCAGTTTCGGAGATGATCACCTGATTGGCGATCAGCTTGGCCTGCTTGCGCAAGCCGTGATCGCGTGTCTTGCTGACCACCGGCCGGGGTGCGCTGTCTTTTTGCAGGAGGCGGTTTTCCAGCGCCGCCGACAATTCTTCCAGCCCGCGCCGGCGCACCGCTACGGTCGGGACAACCGGGACACCCAAGGCTTCGGAAAGTTTTGCCGGGTCCAGGGTCAGGCCGTCGCGTTCCGCGAGATCCATCATGTTGAGCGCCACGACCACCGGCTGGCCCAGCGCGATGACTTCGAGCGCGAAGCGCAAATGGTTATCGAGATTGGCGGCATCGAGCACGATGATGATCGCGTCGGGTTTGCGCTCGCCCTGCTGCAGCCCGGTGATGACGTTGCGGGTCACCTCCTCGTCGGGACTGGTCGGATCGAGACTGTAGCTGCCCGGCAAGTCGACCAGCTCGGCCGGCCGGCCGTCGGCAAAGGCGAAATGACCGGATTTGCGTTCAACCGTAACGCCGGGATAATTGGCGATCTTCTGCCGCGCTCCGGTCAGGGCGTTGAACAGGGCGCTTTTGCCCGAATTGGGGTTGCCCGCGAGGGCAATGAGAGGAGCAGATTGGGTCACTAATCAGGCGGCGATCGTTGCCGGCGTCAATGTCACGGATATCGCCTGCGCATGCGATTTGCGGACGGCTATCATCATCCGTCCGACCTTCAGCGCAATCGGATCGTTCAAACCGAACATTCCCTTGTGGAGTTTTTCGACCGCGATGCCTTCATCGATACCCAGCGCCCGCAGGCGACGGCCTTCGCTATCGGAAATAGCAGCCCAGTCGATCGCAACGATCTCGGCATGCTGCTTGAGTGACAGCTTATCCAGGGTTGTAGATGTCGGCATATATCGCAACTCGATTTTACTAATTGCGACTGATTATCATTATTGATTTATCTTGGCGAGTCTTTTTCTGGGTTTTGCGCTCTGCCGGAGCAGCAAATTCCGGCCTGCCAGCTTTTGTCACGCGCCGCGATAGCGCAGCCGGCCGACAAAGCGCGCCATGCTGAACCGGTCACCACCCCGGCCGGTAACCCTGGCCTTGACCTTCTCGAACTGCATGACATTTTCGATCCGGCGATCGAGAAACGCCTTTGTTTCCGAATAGTTTTTGCTTTCGTCGTCGAGAAAAACGCTGATCGTGCTGCCGTAGACGCCCGATAACAAGGTCCGTTTGGTATAATGATTATAATCGGTGGCCGTGTCCCCGGCGAGCCGCCACATCTTGTCGGCAGCGCGCCAGCCCATTTTTGCGGCCTTGCGCAAATGGGGAGGGGAAGCCAATATCGCCAGGGCTCGCCGCAATCCTTCGCGATCCGCTGCCATCGCCTCGAGTCTGGCCTCGACCAGCGCCTTGATCCGCTCCCGTATTTTCATTCCGGCAAGTTCTTCGGCGCTATATTTCGCTGCCATTTTCGCATCAACCGCCTGAAACCACGCGTCGATCATGTCAACCGGGCCGTCATTGAACGCGAGTCTTGCAAGATCTTGATCGACGCCTGCCAGTTCCGCGGCGGACAAGACCGCCTTCTTGTTCCAGCCGTCAAACGCGGCCTGTGCGGCCAGTCCCGGCGCCAGAAAGGCACGCACTTCATCCAGGGTAGGATCTTCGGGCAGCGATACGGACATGGGTGTTCCTTTGAAATCAGAGCTATCAATATAGACAGAAATTGCTTCGGTTCAAACCATTGCATTCGGATGCGTGGCCTCTTAACTGTCTGATTAATAATTCAGGCCTCCAGTTTCAGGGAATTCCATCTTGACCACATTATTCGATCCGATCACCGTTGGAGCCATCGAGGCCCAGAACCGCATGTTCATGGCCCCCCTGACCCGGTGCCGCTCGACCATGGAACATGTTCCGACACCGATCATGGGCGAATATTATGCCCAGCGCGCCGGCGCCGGCGTGATCATCTCCGAAGCCACCGGGATCAGCCAGCAAGGCCTCGGCACGCCATTCGCGCCCGGCATCTGGACCGACGAGCAGACCGAAGCGTGGAAGCCGGTCATCGAGCGGGTCCATCAGGCCGGTGGCAAGATCATCTGCCAGTTGTGGCACATGGGCCGGATCGTCCACCCGGATTTCCTTGGCGGCGAGAAGCCGGTCTCGGCTTCCGCAACGACCGCGCCGGGCAGCGTGCGTACCTATCAAGGCAAGCGGGATTACGAAGAAGCCCGTCCGCTCGAAGTCTCGGAAATCCCGGGTCTGCTCGACGATTATCAGAAGGCGGCAGAAAATGCCAAGAAGGCCGGCTTTGACGGTGTGCAGCTGCACGCCGCGAACGGATATCTTATCGACCAGTTCATCCGGTCCGGCACCAATTTGCGGACCGACGAATATGGCGGACCGATCGAGAACCGCATCCGGCTGCTCGGCGAAGTCACCCAGCGGCTGGTCGACGTCTGGGGCAGCGACCGGGTTGCCGTGCGCCTGTCGCCCAACGGCGATTCCCAGGGCGCCGATGACGCGACGCCGGTGGAAACCTTTACCGCTGCGGCAAAATTGCTCGACCAGATCGGCATTGCCTTTCTCGAACTGCGCGAGCCGCCTGCCCACGGCACTTATGGCAATACCGATATTCCGCCCGTCAGCCCCGATATCCGGCCGGTTTTTAAAGGCCCACTGGTGCTCAACAGCGACTATTTCTATGACAATGCGACAGCGGCTCTGGCCGACGGCAAGGCCGATGCGATCAGCTTTGGCCGGACGTTCATGACCAATCCCGATCTGCCCGAACGGTTCCGCAAGGGTGCCGAGCTCAACCCGATCGACTTTACCCCGACATGGTATAGTCAGGGTCCTGAGGGATATACCGACTATCCGACGATGGAAGAAAAAGCGACGGCGTCTGCCTGAACGAATATCGTTCGGCTAGAAGCTGCTCTCCAGACGGCGGAACATGTCCTGAACAGCTGACTCGGCTTCCATTTCCTGCTGCAGGCGCGCCGAAAGGCGTTGCAGGCGCTGGAAAAGCTCCTCGCTTGCCACAATGATCTGCCGGGCTTCTTCCGGAAAGCGATCGACCATCGGGTGGTCGGTCGCTGGCGCATAGCCGAGCGCGCGATCGTGATTCCAGATTTCGCCTTCGGTCAATTCTCCGCTGTGCAGGGTCTTCTGGTTCAACAACCACGCGATGCAGTGCATCAGCCTTGTGGTCACTTTCAGGGACTCACAGGAAAAGGAAACGGCGAGATTGGCATCGTCGCAGCGTTCCTCGCTGAATCGCCCCGATTCAAAATAGGACCGCGCTTCATCCGCCAGCACCATTGCTTCGGTGTAAAGCGCGTCCATCAATTTCACGGTCAAGAGTGATTCACGATCTGCCATTTATGCTTCTTAGCAATATATTACCCTTTTAGGACAGGGGATTTAGAGCAACAGACCGGCCGCGGAGAGGGTTGTTCCAAACTGATACGCGGGCAATGCCGGGGTTAACTGGTGGATAGTTACAGTTAACAAATCTACAACCCGCCGATTGCTTGGGCCTCAGGCAATAATGTCCGGAATGAGCTGATTTTCAATCAATATAATGCGGTCGCGCAACTGCAATTTTCTCTTCTTGAGGCGGGCCGCCCGAAGCTGATCAGCATTGCCTGCCTCGACCAGTGCGGTAATGGCCTCGTCGAGATCGCGATGTTCAATCTTCAGCAGTTCAAGCCGCATTTGCAACTCTTCATCGCTCATCCCCATTCCGGTTGAATCTCACCCCTTGCGTATGTGCAACAATTTTGTAATCTTACCCCTATTCATGGTTCATGTCGAAACCAAGACAATAAAATCATGAAGCCAAATCCGCACTGGAATTTGGCAACAGCAGCAGGAAAGGAAGCTTTCGTCCTCTTTCAATTCCAAGTTCAACATTTTTGAGGAGAATTTAATGATTCAGAATCACATGTCAGCACTGCGCGACAAGCATGAAGCGCTCGAACGCCAGATCAATGAAGAAGAAACCCGCCCCCTTCCCGACACGATTCGAATCCACAATCTCAAGAAAGAAAAGCTCCGACTGAAAGAAGAATTGCTGAATTAAGCGGGAATCGGCAAGGCCGCTCAAACTGACCGGATGGCCAAGACCTGTTTTATCGCCGGGCCGTTTTTCGATATCGCACTTACTTAGCCTTTCTGCTAGGCGAACGTCATGCCCGCAACAGATCCCGCCAGTACCAAGACCGCCCGCAGCATCCTGACCGGCCTGCGGGCGATCATGGCGTCGCGCAGCCATCCAGAGGCCAAGTTGAATCAGGTGGTCGAAACGATCGCCGACGCGGTCAGCAGCGAAGTCTGCTCGATCTACTTGCGCCGGGAAGGCGTGCTGGAGTTGTTTGCCACACGCGGACTCAACGCCGAAGCGGTTCACGTGACCAAGCTCGCGATGGGCGAAGGCCTTACCGGCTATATTGCCAAAAATGTCGAAACGCTGAATCTCGACGAGGCGGCCAGCCATCCCGATTTCCAATATCGTCCCGAGACCGGCGAAGAAAAATTCCACAGCTTTGCCGGTGTGCCGATCATCCGCAACCAGCAGGCCATCGGTGTATTATGCGCTCAACATGTCGAACCGCGCCGCTATTCCGAGGTAGAAATCGAAGCTTTCCAGACGGCCGCAATGGTCTTGTCGGAACTGATTACCAGCGCCGAATTTGTCGACGACAATTTCGCTGAAGAATCTGCGACGCTCGACAATGGCGCCAATCGGCTCAGCGGTTTGCAACTGGTAAAGGGCAAGGCCAGCGGTTACGCGGTTTTCCATCAGCCGCGGGTCAAAATCGAACATACGGTCGCGGAAGACACCGAGGCGGAGCGCCATCGGGTCTATTCCGCGTTCGACAAAATGCGGGCCCAGATCGACCTGATGACCAGCCAGGCGGAATTCGGCGTCGGCGGCGAGCATGAGGAAGTGCTCCAGACCTACAAGATGTTTGCTTATGACGAAGGCTGGAGCCGGCGCATCAATGAAGCAATCGACAGCGGCCTGACCGCCGAAGCGGCGATCGAAAGAGTGCAGCAGCATACAAGGATGCGGATGCGGCAGATTGATGATCCGCTTCTGGCCGAGCGCATGCATGACCTGGAAGATTTGGCCAACCGGCTGCTGCGCACCGTTTCCGGCCAGATGGGTACTGCGGCAAAAATGGGTTTGCGGCAGGACACGATCCTGATTGCCCGCAATCTCGGTCCGGCGGAACTGCTGGAATATGACCGGCGCAGGCTGAAGGGGGTGGTCCTCGAGGAAGGTTCGCTGACCGCCCATGTCACGATCATTGCCCGCGCGATGGGCATCCCCATTCTCGGCCAGGTAAAGAGCATCCGGCAAGTCGTTCGCGAGGACGATCATCTGTTGCTCAACGTCGACGATAATGTCGTGTTTGTAAGACCCGGCCCGTCGGTCGAGGAAGCATTTGAAGCACAGCTGGAGCTAAGCCAGAAGAAACGTGCCGCCTATTCCGAATTGCGCGACAAGGAAGCCGTGACCAAGGACGGCGTCCGGATCACCGTCAATGTCAACGCCGGCCTGCGGGATGACCTGGCGCTGCTCAACCTGACCGGCGCCGACGGCATCGGACTGTTCCGGACAGAATTCCAGTTTCTTGTCGCCGCGACCATGCCCGGCAAAACCGCGCAGACCCGCTTCTACCGCGATGTGCTGGACGCCGCAGGCGACAAACCGGTCATATTTCGCACCGTCGATATCGGCGGCGACAAACCGCTCCCTTATTTTCAGGCCAGCGAATCCAAAGAAGATAATCCAGCCATGGGCTGGCGCGCGATCCGCATCGGTCTTGAACGGGATGCGCTGATGAAAGTTCAGGCGCGGGCCTTGATAGAGGCGGCGGCTGGACGGAAGCTGAATATCATGTTCCCGATGATCGCGGAGCCCTGGGAATTTGATGAAGCCAAGGCGGTATTCGAACATCAGCGCGCCTATCTGCAGAGTCAGAAAAAACGCCTGCCGTCGCAAATCCGCTATGGCGCCATGCTCGAAGTCCCTGCCCTTGCAGAATGTCTGGATCTGATGGCAGACCGGCTCGACTTCCTTTCGATCGGCACCAATGATCTGACCCAGTTTCTCTTTGCGGCAGACCGGAGCAATCCGAAACTTGCCGAGCGGTTTGACTGGATGAGCCCGGCAATTCTCAGATTCATACGGCGTGCCTCGGACAATGCGGAACGCTACGCCATTCCTCTCGGCATTTGCGGAGAAATGGGTGGCCGTCCGCTCGATGCGCTGGCGCTTCTCGGGCTGGGCATTCGCAGCCTGTCGATCACGCCGGCGTCGGTTGGGCCGATAAAGGCGATGGTTCGGTCCCTCGACCTCGGTCAGGCAAAACTCGAGCTAGAGGCGATTTTGAAAGAAGCGCCGGCTCAACCGCGAGCACGGCTCGAACAATGGGCAATTGAGCACAACGTCGACCTGGATTGATCCCTATTCCGGCAATTAATGGCTAATCGGCGACCGAAAAGACCGAAATCGTAAAATGCTATGCATAGACCACGATAGTCATTGACTTTTGCCGTCCAAACTGGCTTTTTTTGTAAATTATCCGGGGGTGTGCGAAAAGGGTCGCAGAATGATCCGGCCAAAGGAGTATGAAGTGGCCGAAGAAACCAAAGATGACGAGAATGTCGAGCCGACTTTGCACGCCACAGGCGCATTGTTGCGGCAGGCGCGCGAGCAGAAAAATATGTCGCTGGAGGAGATCGCAAAAAAAACCAGAATTCCGCAACGCCATCTCGCGTCACTGGAAAGCGGTGATTTTGAAGCGCTTCCCGGACGAACTTATGCGATAGGCTTTGCCAAATCCTTCGCCAGAACAGTCGGACTGAGCGACGCAACCATCGGCAGCCAGTTGCGCGAGGAAATGGAAGAACAGGGACACGGGACCTACCAGCCGGAGTTGAGCGGATATGATCCTGCCAACCCCTCCAGCATTCCGCCTCGCTATCTGGCATGGACCGCAGCAGGCATCGGTGCCCTGGTGCTGGTCGGTTATCTGGTCTGGCGCACTTTGATCCTCAATCCCGGCGAGATGACCCAGATCGCGGAAAATGAAACCGCAACCGAAATAGCAAGCACAGCGGGAAATCCTGACGCGCAGAATCTCGAAACGGGTGGCCCGACACCCTCCAGCCAGGGAACGGTTGTCCTGACCGCGACCCAGAATGTCTGGTTGAAAATCTATGATGGTGAGGGCGAACGCCTGTTCGAAAACGAAATGGCAGCTGGCGAAACATTCACTGTTCCGGCAGATGCCAACGATCCCCAGATCCTGACCGGGCGCCCCGATGCGCTGACCGTCACGATCGACGGCCAGGTTGTCCCGCAACTGGGCACGGCGGAGCGGACGATCAAGGATGTCGGGGTCAGCGCAGCGGCGTTGCTTGCCCGGGGAGAAGCCAGCGGTCCGGCTGCCGATTTATCGACGGATTGAGAATCGCACAAGCGGACATATGGGCGGGAACAGTTGGAAATCCGCCGGTTTCCAGTCATAATTCTCTTTACTTTTCAGACCAGTATATGGTTAATATACGCCAAATTCAGCGGAGGTTTCGATGAAGACATTCGGTATCACAATCCTGCTCACCAGCTTGCTCATCAGTACACCGGTGTCGGCACAAGATGCAAATACAGCCAAGCGCGTCGATCGGCTCGAACAAGAAATGCGCGCGGTACAGCGCAAGGTATTCCCCGGTGGCACAGGCCGCTATTTCGAACCACAGATCACGGCTGAGAACGGCCCTGCATCATCCGGGACAACCATCACGACTTCGGCGGTCACCGACCTTATTGCCCGCGTTGACGCGCTGGAGACCAGTCTGGCGAACCTTACTGGCCAGGTCGAACAAAATGGATTCAGGTTGAAGAAACTCGAAGACCGCCTCGCCGCGACCGAAGCGGCTGTGGTTGGCTCGACGACCGCTGGCACGAACGGCTCTACCGCAACGGTAGCCACAAAGGCGGCTCCGGAGGCTGCGCCCGACCCCAAGCGGGTTGTCGGCGTCGCTGCGATCGTCATGCCCGACACGGGGGACGCTGCCGAAGATGCCTATATTTATGGCTATCGCCTTTGGGAGGCAAAATTCTATCCCGAAGCACAAACCCAGCTGAAGAAAATGGCGGATGAACATTCCGGCCATCGGCGGGCCAGCTACGCTCAAAATCTGCTGGGTCGTGCCTATCTCGATGACGGCAAGCCGGCGCTGGCTTCGGTTGCTCTATATGAAAATTACCAGAAGCGCCCCCGCGGCGAACGGGCACCGGACAGCCTCTATTTTCTGAGCACGGCGCTGGTGCAACTGGGCAAGAAAGCCGATGCCTGCCGGGTCCTGGCAGAAATGCAGGATGTTTACCCCGACGTGGCCAGTGGCCGGCTTGCCAGCCAAGTCACATCGGGCAAGACTGCCGCCAACTGCAAGTAGCTGATGGACAATGATGCCGCCTCGCTCAAGAATGATTTTGCAGAGGCATTTCATCGGCTGATCCCAGCGTTTGAATCGAATGGCGAGAAACTGGGTCTGGCCGTTTCCGGCGGCCCCGACAGCCTGGCTTTGCTATTGCTGTCATTTGACGTCTTTCCCGACAGGATTGCCGCTGCCACCGTCGATCATGGCTTGCGCCCTGCGGCAACCACCGAAGCAGAATTTGTGGCTTCGCTATGCCGCGAGCGAGGCATAGCCCACGAAATATTGCGGCCCGTTGTGCCGATCCGCGGCAGCATCCAGAGCGCGGCCCGGCACGCACGCTATGGCTTGCTCAACGACTGGATGGAGGCAAATGATATCCACTGGCTGGCGACCGCCCACCATGCGGATGATCAGCTCGAAACCATGATCATGCGAATATTGCGTGGCAGCGGGATCGACGGAATGTCGGGCATAAGGGAGAAACGGGCCAATATTGTCCGGCCACTGCTCCATTTCCGGAAATCGACCCTGATTGCCTACGTCGCCAGCCAGGGCATCGAAGCGGTCGATGACCCCTCCAATCGCGATCAGGGATTCGACCGCGTCCGCGTACGAGAGGCGCTTAACGATCTGGAAGGTTTTGATACCGGTCTCGCCAGTCAGAGTGCGAGTGCATTGGGCTCGGCACGTGAAGCTATCGAGTGGCACGTCGAGCAGCTTGCCGCGGAGCATATCAAAACCGCCGATAGCGGGTGTTCGCTGGAAAAAACCGCTTTCCCGCACGAGATTCAGCGGCGCCTGCTGCTCAAATGCCTGCATATTTGCAATGTTTCCCTGTCCCCTCGCGGCAGCCAGATCGACCAGACAATCATCGCTCTGGAACGGGGTGAAACCGTCACTCTCGGCAATATTTTATGCCGCGGCGGAGAGAATTGGGCTTTCCAGACCGCTCCAAAGCGCAGAAACAGCTGAATTCTCCGACGCATGCCCGTCTGGTTCCGATTACACTGATCGGTAAAAACATTGGCGTCCATATTGTCATCCTCGGGAAAAGGACTATCTTTAGGGGAATGAGAATATTGCGTATGATGCCCATCATCCGCGACAACAATGATTACAGGACAAGATGCGCAATGAATGACGAACAGGATCCGAAAGAAAACCCGTGGATGAAGAGCATGTTCATCTGGGCTGGCGTCATCATCGCGCTTCTGCTCACTGTGTCGATGTTCGGTGCTGGTGCAGCCAGCGATGCGGGCACCGGGATCAGCTATTCTTCCTTCCGCAATAAAGTGGAAGAGGGCAGCGTCAAAAGCGTTGCCATCGCGCCGGACCAGATCACCGGCGAACTTACCAACGGCGACAAATTCTCGACCACGCCTGTCGGCAGCGATCCATCACTGGTGGACCTGCTCGATGAAAAGGGCGTCGAATATAGCGGCAAGGCTCAGGAACAGGCGAGCATCTGGCAGATCATTCTGGTCCAGTCCCTGCCCTTCCTTTTGATCCTCGGCATCGCCTTTTTCGTGCTGCGGCAGATGCAAAAGGGCAGCGGTTCCGGAGCGATGGGCTTTGGCAAGTCCAAGGCCAAGCTGCTGACCGAAAAACAGGGCAAGGTAACCTTTCAGGACGTCGCCGGGATTGATGAAGCCCGCGAAGAGCTGGAAGAGATCGTCGAATTTCTGAAGAATCCCGGACGTTTTGCCAAGCTTGGTGGCCAGATTCCAAAGGGCGCGCTGCTGGTCGGTTCGCCCGGTACTGGTAAAACGCTCTTGGCTCGCGCCATTGCGGGTGAAGCTGGTGTGCCGTTTTTCTCCATTTCCGGTTCCGATTTTGTCGAAATGTTTGTCGGTGTCGGTGCAAGCCGTGTCCGTGACATGTTCGAACAGGCGAAGAAAAACGCGCCCTGCATCGTCTTCATCGACGAAATCGACGCCGTCGGCCGTCATCGTGGTGCCGGTCTTGGTAACGGCAATGACGAACGCGAACAGACGCTGAACCAGCTGCTGGTCGAAATGGACGGTTTCGAGGCGAATGAAGGTATCATCATCATCGCCGCGACCAACCGTCCCGACGTGCTCGATCCAGCTCTGCTGCGTCCCGGCCGTTTCGACCGCCAGGTGGTCGTGCCGCGTCCCGATATCGAGGGTCGCGAAAAGATTTTGGCTGTCCACATGAAGAAAGTGCCGCTGGCACCCGACGTCGACGCGCGCACCATTGCACGCGGAACGCCCGGCTTCTCCGGTGCCGATCTTGCGAATCTGGTCAACGAGGCTGCCCTGATGGCTGCCCGCCGTGGCAAGCGGATGGTCGCGATGAGCGAGTTCGAGGATGCCAAGGACAAGGTCATGATGGGCACCGAACGCAAGTCGATGGTGATGACCGAAGACGAGAAGAAGATGACCGCCTATCACGAAGCCGGCCATGCTCTGGTCTCCGTGCACGAGCCGGCTTCCGATCCGATCCACAAGGCGACGATCATCCCCCGTGGCCGCGCGCTGGGCATGGTCATGCGCCTGCCCGAACGCGACAATTACAGCTACCACCGCGACAAGATGCACGCCAATCTGGCGGTATCGATGGGCGGCCGCGTGGCCGAGGAAATCATCTTCGGTTACGACAAGGTGTCATCCGGTGCATCCGGCGATATCCAGTACGCGACCAAGCTGGCGCGCGACATGGTCACCCAGTGGGGCATGTCCGACCTGATGGGGCCGTTGCAATATGAAGAGGAACAGGGCGAAACCTTCCTCGGCTATTCGCAATCCCAGCGCGTCCATATGTCGGATGAGACCGCGAAGAAGATCGATCTGGAAATCCGCAAGCTGATCGACGACAGCTACGACCGTGCGAAGCATGTTCTGACCACGAACGAAAAGCAGCTGCACGCCCTGGCCAACGCGTTGCTCGAATATGAGACGCTGTCCGGCGAAGATATTGACGAGCTGGTCGAGACCGGCAAGCTGTCGCGCCCGAATGGAGAGGTTGTCAAACCGACTGCTGTGCCGTCGGTCGGCGCAAGCATCCCGAAGGCGGGACGGAAGAAAAAGGGCCCGTTCGGCGATCCCAAACCGCAAGGCGCTTAATCCGGTTTCTACCGACAGATTCAGCCAGTGATAGAATAAGAAAAGGCCGCCCGGAATATTTCCGGCGGCCTTTTCTTTTGTCTCGAATAAACTTGCGCGGTGACGCGGCTTGCTTACCGGCGACCATAGTCTCCGGAAACACCGGCGCTGCGTGGTGGGGCAGCGGCGGTCAAGCGAAGCGCTTCAGCCGACTGGCTGATCGAACCGATTTCATCCGGCGTATCATCGTCATCGATGAGAACCTTCTGCAACGACTGGATCAGGCTTTCTTCCAGATCCTTCGGCTTGATGGTTTCTTCTGCGATTTCGCGCAGCGCTACAACCGGGTTTTTATCACGGTCGCGGTCAACAGTCAGCTCTTCGCCGCCTGAAATCTCGCGTGCGCGCTGGGCAGCGAACAACACCAGATCAAACCGGTTTGTTACTTTATCGACGCAATCTTCAACGGTAACGCGAGCCATAAGCCGCTCCTGATTCTGCAAAATATTGGAAAAGAAGCCTGCATCTAGGGATATCGGCTGGATTTGTCAACAAATCCGGTGTGCTGTGAACATTCACAAACAATCTAATGGTTTGTGGGTACGCCAGTGATAATCTATGCCTTCCAGCCATGGAAAGCGTCACTGCCAACAACATGATATTGCCATCCGATCCGCCAGCATGGCTAGACGTCGGCGAGAATCGCTTGCGACTGGTCCGCTCGGCCTCGGAACGTCTCGCCGCTCTGGTGGACATGATCGAGGGAGCGGAAAAGAGTCTCAAGCTTTTCTTCTACATGTTCGAGGATGACCGCACCGGCCGCAGAATTCTGGATATATTGATCGCCGCCTGCGAGCGCGGCCTGGCCGTCGAAATGATGGTCGACAGCTTCGGTTCAAACGGTACATCGCGAAGTTTTTTTGATCCGCTGATCGAAGCGGGCGGAAAATTCAAGATTTTCAGCCCCAGTTTTTCGACCAGCTATTTTGTCCGCAATCATCAGAAGATGATCATCGCCGACGATAGCTGCGCGCTGATCGGTGGATTCAATATTGCCGATGATTATTTTAACATAGCCCGGCAAGACGCGGGTAACGGTCCGGCCAGCGATAGCTGGGAGGATCTCGGCCTCGAAATCGAGGGGCCCGAGGTCGCCAATCTCGCCAATTATTTCCGGCTTTTGTCCAACTGGGTCTATCGCGACAACGGCAACATACGTTCGCTGCAAAAAATGGTCCGGCACTGGAAGGCCGGTGACGGCCAGTTTCGCTGGCTGCTCGGTGGACCGAGCAATCGCCTGAGCCGCTGGGCCTGGGCGATCAAGAAGGATCTCGAGAAAGCCAGCAGACTCGATCTGGTCTCTGCCTATTTCTCGCCGGGACAAGGGCTTTTGCGGCGCATTGGCGGAATATCCAAGCACGGTGGCCAGAGCCGGATCATCCTGCCCGGCAAGACCGATAATCCCGCGACGATCGGTGCCAGCAGGTTATTATACGGATATCTGTTAAAGCGCGATGCTCGCCTTTTCGAATATCAACCCAAGCGGCTTCACACCAAATTGGTGATTGTCGATGATGCCGTCTATATCGGCTCCGCGAATTTCGATTTGCGCAGCCTGTATATCAATGTCGAGATGATGTTGCGGGTCGAAGATGCCGCATTTGCCAGCCATGCGCGCAGCGTGATCGACATAATACACGAACAGGCAGAAGCGATCACACCGGAACTGCACAAATCGCGCCGGTCCTTTCTCAATCGGCTGCGCTGGACCATATCCTATTTCGTCGTGAATACGCTGGACTATAGCTTTACCCGCCGACTCAATTTCGGAATCAAGAAATAGCCCTGTCTTTTTCCCATCCGGGCTGGTTTCCGGGCCGATCTCAACATTCTGTCGCAGCACAAGAATCGTTCACCGCAATCCGTGGTTATGACTCTGTTAAGACAGAGCCACGTAGCTAGGAGGGGTGATGAGTTTTTCAATATCAGATGATCGGCAGTGCATATGACCCAGTTTCGATATATTTTTATATTGCTGCTAACCACCGTGCTGGCCGCATGCGTGTCCGCTCCCGACCGACCCGTAGTCCAGCGCGGCAACACCCCGCCTCCGACATATCAAAATCCCGCGCCATCGGAAACGCCTCGCGTCACTGCATCGCGTGACCGCCCCGATCCCGCGCTGGTCCGCGAGATCGCCGATCTTTGGCGGACCTTCCCGGGTACAACGGGGATTGCAGTCAAGCGGATCGACGGTGATTGGGAAATCGGCCAGCGGATGGATGAATATTTCCCGCAGCAGAGCGTTTCCAAACTCTGGGTCGCCATGACCCTGCTCGACAAAATCGATCAGGGCCGTGCCTCCTTGTCGGATTCCATCCGCATCGGCAAAGAAGATTTGACGGTTTTTCACCAGCCCATGGCGGTGGAAGTGGAAAAGAACGGCGCCGTCGTAAAATCTGTCTACACCTTGCTCGAGCAAGCGCTGGCGAGCAGCGACAACACGGCGAATGACGCTCTGCTTAATCATGCGGGCGGCCCCGAAGCCGTACGCAAGTTCATCGCAAAAAATGACCTTGGGAAAATCCGCTTCGGCCCCGGTGAACGCTTGTTGCAGAGCGGCATTGCCGGAATGGAATGGAGGCAGAATCTGTCCTACGGGCGCACATTCTATGCAGCCCGTGCAAAAATACCGGTCGAGCAACGCCGCCAATCGCTCGACGCCTATCTTGCCGATCCGGTCGATGGGGCAAGTCCGCAAGCGATTGTTCGTGCGCTCGACAAACTGGCCCGTGGCAAACTGCTATCGGAAAATTCGACCAATTTGCTGCAATCAATATTGAAACGCACCAGAAGCGGACCAAACAGGCTGAAGGCAGGCGTACCTGCCGGCTGGGAATTTTTACACAAGACCGGAACCGGGCAGGTTCTTGGTTCGGTCGCGACCGGATATAATGATATCGGTATCATGACCGCGCCGGATGGCAGCCGTTATGCCGTTGTCGTTATGCTGGGCGATACGACCGCATCCATTCCGGAACGGATGCGCCTGATGCAGTCGGTGACCCGGGCAGTTGCCCGCTACCACCGAGGCTGATCGCTATTCGCTATCGGCGGCCGGCGACTTATCAGCTGTTTCCGGCCTATCGATCGCTTCGGGCGGCGTGTTTCGCTCGTCGAGCATTTTTGCCGCTTCATCCAGCGCTTTTGCCTCGCCGACGGTCACGCCACCGGGGCCGGGATCGTTCTGGGCAGGACCGCAAGCAGCCAGTCCGGTCAATATCATGATGCTGACTATGTGTTTCATGCTGCCTCCATAAAGCCAATCCGCACCGGGCCAAAGACAAAAAAAAGGGCCACCCGCGGGCAGCCCTTTTTCCTAAATCTCGCTAAAAAATTTAGTTGAGTTCTTTTTTCGCAGCGGCTGCGGCTTTGTCTACTGCAGCATTGGCAGCATCTTTAGCAGCGGAACCGGCTTCTGATGCAGCTTCACCAGCGGCTACAGCAGCTTCACCAGCGGCATCAGCAGCAGCACCGGCTTCAGCGGTAGCGTCAGCAGCAGCTTCGCCCATGGCGTCGGTTGCGCCTTCAGCGGCATCCATTGCATCATCAGCGGCTTCTTCAGCGGTTGCTTCTGTGCCTTCTACGGCTTCTTCTGCACCGGTTTCAGCATTGTCTGCGCCGGAGCAAGCAGCCAAGCCGAGTGCAGCGGCCAAAACGATTGATGTTGTAACTTTTTTCATTGGGGTAAACCTTTGTTATATTCCTCAAAAAACCAAGCAGGGCGAGAGGCGTTCAACCTCCGATATCCTACGGTGGACGTATCTAGCGTTTTGGCCGAACGAACGCAATGAAGAACCTGTTGTGACATTTTCATGACCTGTAAATTCTACTGTTATCGCGATCCCGAACAAATATTAAACGCGGAAAATCAAGTCGATTGACCAGATATAAAGATTTCTTTATATAGCATTCCGACATGGAACATATCTTAAACATTTTCAGAGCGCTGGCCGACCCTACACGGTTGCGAATCGTGCTGTTGCTGCAAAAAATGGAACTGGCTGTCGGTGAACTTGCACAGATATTGAACCAGAGCCAGCCACGGATTTCCCGTCATATCAGAATATTGGATGAAGCCGGACTGGCTGAGCGGCGAAAGGAAGGAAGCTGGGTTTTCCTGAAACCGGGCCCCGCATCCGAGCTGGAGATATTGGGCCGCATTTTCCGCTCGGACAAGGTTGCGAAGTCGGAACAGGCGATGCAGGACCAAGCGCAGCTTTCGTTGGTCCGCAAAGCCCGCGCCGAGATGGCGGAACGCTATTTTTCCGCGCATGCCGAGGAATGGGATGCGATCCGCTCGCTGCATCTGCCCGAAGCAGAAGTCGAACGGGCGATGCTCGCCCTGCTGCGGGATGCACAGCTCGGCAAGATGCTGGATATCGGGACCGGGACGGGTCGGATGGTGGAACTGTTCGGACCGTCAGCCCAATCGATCATCGCGCTCGACAAAAGTCCGGAGATGTTGCGCCTGGCCCGGGCGAAATTGCTCGAAAGCGAAGCGGCCAGCGGATCGGCGCTGGTACAGAAAACGGAGTTGAAACAGGGCGACTTCAACCAGCTGCCGGTGGAAAATTGCGCAGTAGATAGCGTCATCCTCCATCAGGTCCTGCATTATGCCCAGCATCCCGAAGCGGTGCTTGTCGAAGTGTCTCGGGTATTGAAATCCAACGGTTTCGTCCTGATTGCAGACTTTGCCGCCCATGATCGGGAAGATCTGCGCACCGAACATGCCCACGCGCGCCTCGGCTTCAGCGATGACAGCATGAAACGCTGGCTCACCGCGTCGAAGCTCGAACTGGTGCAGACCAGAACCCTTGATGGCGGCGAACTGACGGTGAAGATTTGGGTCGCCAGAAAGCCGGCGATAACCAGCTTGCATCCCGACGCCGACAAAACGGCCTCTCGGTCCGGAAATTTGAAAAGAGCAACAGCATGAGCAAGACAACAAGACCGATGGGCCTCAGCGAGCTGGAAGAAGCCAAACGGGCGCTGGATGCGCCGCTGTTTGCGGGACTGAGCGGGGACGCCGATGTCTCGTTCGAATTTTTCCCGCCCAAATCGGAGAAGATGGAAAAAACATTGTGGGATAGCGTGGTGACGCTGGAGCCGCTCAATCCGCGATTTGTTTCTGTCACTTATGGAGCCGGCGGCACCACACGCGAACGCACCCATGCTACGGTCGCCAGAATCGCCAAAGAAACCAATATTCCTGCAGCGGCCCATCTGACCTGCGTCGGCGCAAGCAAAGCGGAAATCGCCGAGGTTGCGAAATCCTATTGGGAGGCGGGCATTCGCCACATAGTCGCTTTGCGCGGCGATCCGCCGGCAGAGGGAATGGCCTTTGAACCGCATCCGCAAGGCTATGCCAGCGCGGCGGATCTGGTCAAAGGATTGAAAGATATCGCACCATTTGAAATATCGGTGGCGGCCTATCCGGAGACCCATCCGGAGGCCGATTGCCCGCAAAGCGATCTCGACAATCTGAAGCGCAAGCTGGACGCCGGCGCGACCCGGGCGATCACGCAATTTTTCTTCACCGCCGAAGCCTTTTTCCGGTTTCGCGACGCGGCGGCGGCAGCCGGTATCGATGCAGAGCTGGTGCCGGGCATATTGCCTGTGTCGAACGTGGCCCAGACGCGCAAATTTGCCGGCATGTGCGGCGCGGAAATCCCTCCGTGGATGAATGACCTGTTCGAGGGTCTCGATGACCATCCCGCTGCAAGACAACTGATCGCCGCCACGGTGGCTGCGGAATTGTGCCGCAAGCTTTATGCCGGTGGCGTTCGCCAGTTTCATTTTTACACGCTCAACCGGGCCGAGCTGAGCTATGCCATTTGCCATTTGCTCGGCAAGCGCCCCGGTAGCGGGCAACAGGAGAAAGCAGCATGACCGGCGCGCGCGAACAATTGCAGAAACTGGCTGCGGAACGCATCCTCGTATTTGATGGCGGCTATGGCACCGCGATCCAGAATTACCGGCTTGGCGAAGAGGATTATCGCGGCAGTCTGGACCTGACCGATGACCAGAAGGGCAATAATGACCTGCTCAGCCTGACCCGTCCGGATATTATCGAAGCCATTCACACGGCCTATCTCGAAGCGGGCGCCGATATCGTCGAGACCAATACGTTCAGCTCGACCGAGATCAGCCAGGCCGATTATGGCTGCGAGCATCTTGTTCGCGAACTGAATGTGAAATCGGCAGAAATTGCGCGGGCGGCTTGCGACAAGGCAGAAGCCAGGGATGGACGCCCCCGCTTTGTCGCCGGATCAATCGGTCCGACCAACAAGACCTTGTCCCTGTCGCCTGACGTCAACGATCCCGGCTTTCGCGAGATTGACTATGATTTTCTCAAAGGCGTCTACCGCGCGCAATGCGATGCGCTGCTCGAAGGCGGGGTGGACTTTCTGCTGATCGAAACCATATTCGACACGCTCAACGCCAAATGCGCCGGGATGGCGGCGATGGAAGCGGTAGAGGCAAGCGGGCGCGACGTGCCGCTGATGATCTCGATGACGCTGACCGACCTGTCCGGCCGCAATCTGTCGGGCCATACGGTCGAGGCCTTCTGGCATGCGGTGCGGCATCTGAAACCGCTGACCATCGGTCTCAACTGTTCTTTCGGCGCAGACCAGCTGCGCCCGCATCTGGCGATGCTGTCAAAAGAGGCGGACTGCCTGATCATGGCCTACCCCAATGCCGGTCTACCCAATGATCTCGGCGAATATGACGAAATGCCGCAAGAAACGGCGGAATTGATCGGTGATTGGCTGAAAGATGGCCTGGTCAATATCGTCGGTGGCTGCTGTGGCACGACGCCGGAGCATATTGCTGCGATTGCCAGGGCCGTGGCCGATCAGGAACCGCGCAAGATACCGAGCATATCCGTCCACACCCGCCTGTCTGGGCTGGAACCGTTCAATATGGCGGCATAGACGCCCGGCACCCGCAGCGCAGCGGACCGAACAGACTGTTAATTGCTTCCCGGCTTGGGGCGAGACCAACGGATGACATCACGAATTATGAACCAACCCTCTTCCACCAATTTCGTCAATATCGGCGAACGCACCAATGTTACCGGCTCTGCCCGCTTCAAGAAGCTGATCCTCAACGACGATTATGAAGCCGCGGTCGAGGTCGCGCGCCAGCAGGTCGAGAATGGCGCGCAGGTGATCGATATCAACATGGACGAAGGCCTGCTCGACGCGCATCACGCGATGACCACCTTTCTCAAGCTGATCTCCGCCGAACCCGATATCGCGCGGGTGCCGGTGATGATCGACAGCAGCAAATGGTCGGTGATCGAGGCAGGCCTGAAATGCGTCTCCGGCAAACCAATCGTCAACAGCATCTCGATGAAGGAAGGCGAGGAAGAGTTTCTCAGCCACGCGCGCAAATGCATGGCTTATGGCGCCGCCGTCGTGGTCATGGCGTTTGATGAGACCGGACAGGCCGACACCAAAGACCGCAAGATCGAGATTTGCGAGCGCGCCTACAAGCTGCTCACCGGGATCGGCTTTCCGCCGGAAGATATTATCTTCGATCCCAATGTCTTTGCCATTGCCACCGGGATCGACGAACATCGCCGCTACGGACTGGATTTTATCGAGGCGACCCGGGAAATCAGGAAACGCTGCCCGCATGTCCATATTTCCGGCGGCCTGTCCAACCTGTCCTTCAGCTTCCGCGGCAACGAACCGGTGCGCAAGGCAATGCACAGCGTATTTCTCTACCACGCCATTCCCGCGGGCATGGACATGGCGATCGTTAACGCCGGCCAGCTGGATATTTATGACGATATTGATCCGGAACTGCGCGAGCTGTGCGAAGATGTGATATTCGACCGCCGCGACGATGCGACCGACCGGCTGATCACTTTGGCCGAGAAATTCCGCGGCACCGACGAAGTCGCGGAAAAGGCAGCGGCGGAATGGCGCGGCTATGAAGTGCACAAGCGGCTCGAGCATGCGCTGGTTAAGGGCATCGACGCGCATATCATCGAAGATACCGAGGAGATGCGGCTGGCCGTCAAGGCACGCGAAGGCCGACCGATCGAAGTGATCGAGGGACCGCTGATGGACGGCATGAATGTCGTCGGCGACCTGTTCGGGTCGGGCAAGATGTTCCTGCCGCAAGTGGTCAAATCCGCCCGCGTCATGAAAAAGGCCGTCGCCCATCTCTTCCCCTATATCGAGGCGGAGAAGGACGAAAATGCCAAGGGCAAGGGCAAGATCATCATGGCCACGGTCAAGGGCGATGTGCACGATATCGGCAAGAATATCGTCGGCGTCGTGCTGCAATGCAACGGCTTTGAAGTCATTGATCTCGGCGTGATGGTCGCCTGGACCGACATATTGAAGGCCGCCAATGAAAATGACGCGGATATTATCGGCCTGTCCGGGCTGATCACCCCGTCGCTCGACGAGATGGTGACGGTGGCGGAAGAAATGGAGCGGGCGAAAATGACGATGCCGCTGCTGATCGGCGGTGCGACCACGTCCAAAACCCATACCGCGCTGCGCATCGAACCCGCCTACAGCGGCCCGACCATCTATGTGCTCGATGCCAGCCGCGCTGTCGGCGTCGCGTCGCAACTGGTCAGCGACACGCAGGCGGAAGGCTTTATCGCAAAAACCCGGGAAGATTACGAGCAGGTCCGGATTGCCCGCGCTGGCAAGACCGGGAAAAAGCTGGCGACGCTCGACCAGGCGCGCGCCAATGCCGCCGTGGTCGACATGAGCCTCAAGGCTCCGGCTCCGGCCAAGCCGGGATTGCACGTCTATGAGGACTGGGACCTCGCCGAACTGCGCGACTATATCGACTGGACGCCCTTTTTCCGCGCTTGGGAACTGGCCGGCAATTATCCCGCCATCCTGACCGATAAAATAGTAGGCGAGAGCGCGACCGACCTGTTTCGCGATGCGCAGGCGATGCTCGACCAGATCATCGACGAAAAATGGCTGACCGCCAAGGGCGTGGCCGGACTTTGGCGGGCGCGACGGGAGAATGATGATATTCTCGTTTCGCCGGACAACGCAGAATATAGCTTGCCCATGCTGCGGCAGCAGGTGGTCAAGCGCGGCGGCAAGGCGAATAATTGTCTGGCCGACTTCATCGATACCGAGGACGACTGGATTGGCGGTTTCGCGGTTACCGCCGGTCACGGTATCGACGAGCATGTCCAGCGCTTCGAAATGGACAAGGATGACTATAACAGCATCCTGCTCAAGGCCCTTGCCGACCGGTTTGCAGAAGCGTTCGCCGAACGCATGCACGAACATGTCCGCAAGGATCTGTGGGGCTATGCTGCCGACGAGAATTTGAACAACCAGGATCTGATCCGCGAAAAATATCAGGGCATCCGCCCTGCCCCGGGCTATCCGGCCTGTCCCGACCATAGTCTCAAGCCGATCCTGTTCGACATGCTGGACGCGACGGCCAACACCGGTATCGAACTGACCAGCGGCTTCGCGATGACGCCGACCGCTGCGGTTTCGGGCTTCTATTTCGCCCACCCGCAGGCCGACTATTTCGGGGTCGCGCGGATCAGCGAAGACCAGGTCGAGGAATATGCCACGAGACGCGGCGTGTCTGTCGAACAGGCACGGCAATGGTTGCGGCCAAATCTGAACGAATAGTCCACCGGATTAGCCGGTTAACCTTTGTCGCTCAGCCTGAATTCATTTGGGACGGCCTAAGCATAGCTATTGTTTGCCGTTGCGGCAGACGATAATGAGACTGCCCTATTCTTCCGATTCAGGATGGCCGAAATGAACTTCAAGACCCCTTTGATTGCCGCCGCAATATTCGCCACGCTTGCCGGAACCACTGCACAGGCGCAGCGCGTCGCTCCCTTTACGGTCATGGAAACCGGCCAGACCTATCAAAAACTGGCCGACGCGGTTGCAGCCGTTGGCGGCAATAACGCGACCATCGTCATCGCGCCGGGCGCCTATGGCGATTGTGCGGTGCAGACAGCCGGCCGGATCACCTACAAGGCGTCGATCCCGGGCCAGACCATATTGGACGGCGGTGTCTGCGAGGGCAAAGCCTCTCTGGTCCTGCGGGGCAAGGCAGCAACTATCGACGGTATTATTTTCCAGAACCAGCGCGTTCCCGATGGCAACGGAGCCGGCATCCGGATCGAACGCGGCGACCTCTATGTCTACAACGCCATGTTCCGCAACGCCGAAGAGGGCATTTTGAGCGCCGATGATCCGAGCGCCGAGATTGTCATCGACCGGTCCACCTTCCAGCGGCTGGGACGCTGCGATCGCGGCCTGTCCTGCGCGCACAGCATCTATATCGGTGATTTCGGATCGCTGAAGGTGACCAACAGCCGGTTCGAAAAAGGCAATGGCGGACATTATGTCAAAAGCCGTGCCCCCCGGGCGACGATCACCAACAACAGTTTTGACGACACACAGGGCCGCGCCACAAATTACATGATCGACCTGCCGGCCGGCGCGACCGGTGTGATCAGCGGCAATGTCTTTGTGCAGGGCCAGAACAAGGAAAACTGGAGCGCCTTCATCGCCATAGCGGCCGAAGACAGGGACCATAGTTCAGCGGGACTGAATATTCATTCGAACAACGCGTCCCTGGCCAAGGGCGTAAAACGGAACACCTGGTTCGTCGCCGACTGGAGCGGCGACGAATTGCGGATCGCCAACAACAGTCTCGGACAAGGCCTGACCCGCTACCAGCGACGCTAGAGTCTCGCCGCCATCCGGTTCATTCGCAGCTGTTTGCAGGACCTCCGTCGATATCCAGACATTGTCCGTCTGTCTGATCCGCAGTAATTTCCACGCCGATCAGCGCGCCCAGAGTCGGCGCGATATCAACGGTCATCACCGACAGCGGCTGCTCGAAATGCTGCATGCCCTCGCGCCAGAACAGAATCGGCACGCGGCGATCATAATCCCACGGGCTGCCGTGGGTTGCTACATAGCCGCGCTGGGTTGAGGCGATCGGAGTGATACCTTTTTTGAGCAATACGACAAAATCGCCGGACCGATCGGGGTTGAAAGATGCGCGTGCACGCTGGGCCAGGGTCCATTCTTCGGGCGATCCGCGGGGGACATCGATCGACACAATCTCGTCATGTTCCAGCACCATTTCGACCTGTGCATGGGCGGCGATCAGCGCGATGGCGCTATCCTTCACCTGTTTCCGCTGTTTTTCTGACAAGACCTGACTGACATAATAGTCGCCAATGGGCCCGTCTGCATAGAGCACGGGCTTGTCACCCGGAATGTTCAGCCCCGCTGCAATCTTCTTGCCGATCATCTTTGCATTGAGGTCGGGATCGATACGCCGGGCTGTCGGCACGCCCTGCAGGCTCATCCGTTCCGGCAGGTCCAGACCGCCATGATCGGCCGTGAGCATCACGACATAGTCGATGTCTTGCCCGTCCAATATGTCGAAAAAATCACCAAGGGACCGGTCCAGTTCACCCATCTGGATGCACATTTCGAGGCCCTCGGTGCCAAAGGCGTGACCGATATAGTCGGTGGCGGACAGTCCGACAGATATCACATCTGTAACGTCGCCCTGCCCCAGCTTCATTTCATTGATCACCGCGGTTGCCGCCGCGATTATCGAACGGTCGAAGTCAGGCGAGCCGCGGTATATGCTGGCGGCACCATCGGGGCGCTCGAAGGCATAGTCGCCGACAGATTTGCCCTCCCCGTGCATGATCTTCGCGCTGTGCGCGGAACAGCGGGCCGGTATCTCGAAAGCCGGACGGGCCTTGTCAATTTTTGCGCCGATGACCTCGTTCAACCTGGCCACCGCTGGCATTATCTTGCGGCCCTTCAGGGTGGAAAATCCCTTGCCTTGCCACCAGTAGATTTCGTCAACATCCTTGCCGCCCATCATCAGTGCCGCCCGGTCCTTGCCGGCCACCGCAACATTGCGCGATTTCGGCGAGACTTTCTTGAGCCGCTCGCCCAGCGTCGGGACCAGAAGATGCCATGACGATGCAACATAATCGCCCTGGGTCGCCGCTGTAATATCGCCGAAGCTGGTACCGTCGATCCGCTCGTCCTCGGCGCAATAGACGGTCTTGTCGTCGCGCTTGATCGACAAGTCGATCCAGTTGTTGGCGATGATCCCGGCGCGCCCTGAATGGACACCGGTCATGATCGTCGAATGGCCGGGACAGGTTTCGGTCGCCGCATGGGACTGATAGCCGGACGGAAAAACCACACCATCTGCCAGCCGTTTCAGACCGCCGGTGAAACTGCTGCGATATTCGGCGAACAGATCGGCGGAGAACTGGTCGACCGAAATGGCTACCACCAGCTTTGGACTGGCTTCATCTGCTGCTATATGATCTTCGGCATTTGCGGCGCCGGAAAATGTGATAAGCGTGGCAAGAGCTGTAACAATGATCGATTTTTGCACGAATGGTCCTCACTGATGAAAGCGGCTATGATATGCTGTCTAGCGATAGCCTAAATGCGATTAAACAGGAAATGGTGAGTTTTGATGACATTTGATTTTCGCATCTTCTCGGTGATGCTGGCCTTTGCGGCGCTGATATTTGCGCCCGCGGTCGAGGCACAGAACCGGCTGGGCAATAGCGAATTGAATGTACCCGCTACCATGATCGCCGAATCGCAGAAGGTGAAGGCAGGCCAGAACGTGACCCTCGCCTTCGTCATGGAGCCCAAGCCGACCTGGCACGGATATTGGGAAAATCCTGGCGACGCGGGCATCGGCATGAGCTTTGACTGGACCCTGCCTGCAGGGGTGACCGCGGGCAAAGCCCAGTTTCAGGTCCCTGACAGGCTGCTGATTTCCGGCATCATGAACTATGTCTACAAGGGCGATTATGCGGTGTTGGTCAATTTGACCCTTTCCGACAGGGTCCAGCCCGGACCATTGCCGATTTCGGTAAAATCGGAATGGCTGTCCTGCACCGACGAAATCTGCGTGCCCGAGCAGGATGAAATGTCGATTACGTTGCAGGTCGTCGGCAAGGACGCAGAGATCGTGCTCGACAAAAGGTTCAACGGCTTCCGCGCCGCCCTGCCCCGGCCCCTGGGCAGCGAAGCCAGCTTTGCCGTCACCGACGATCTGTTCCGGCTCTCGATTCCGCTGCCCGCCAGTGTTGCGCTCGATACCCCCTATTTCTTCATCCACGACGACGGCATCGTCGATTATGCCGCACCGCAAAAGTTCAGCCGCGACGGAGATCGCCTGATCCTCGAGACCCAGGCGCGCGGGGACGGCCTCGACATGATCAGCGGCGTGCTCAAAATCGGCGATGACATGGGCCTCTCGTTCACCGCGACCAGGGGCGATGTCGCGATGACCGGCGTACCGCTTCGGGCCGAGAACGGCCCACAGGACCAGAATCTGGCTTCCTTGCTGTTTCTGGCGCTGGGCGGCGCGATAGCCGGTGGCCTGCTGCTCAACCTGATGCCCTGTGTTTTCCCTATTCTCAGCCTGAAAGCGATCAGTCTCGCCAAGGCGGGCGGCAACGAAGCGGTCGTCCGGCGCGATGCGCTCGCCTATACCGCCGGTGTCGTGCTGGTTGCGACATTGCTCGGTGCCATCCTGCTCGGCCTGCGCGCCAGCGGTGCGGCGGTTGGCTGGGCATTCCAGCTGCAGGACCCCCGGATCATCTTCGTTCTGCTCGCGCTGGTCACCGCTATCGGCTTTAATCTGGCCGGCATGTTCGAACTGCCCAATATCAATTTTGGCAACAAGCTGGCCAAGAAAGACGGACCGGCCGGATCCTTCTGGACCGGCGCGCTCGCCGCCTTTGTCGCCACGCCCTGCACCGGCCCATTCATGGCAGCCGCTCTCGGCGCGACCATCGTCCTGCCGCCGATAGCGGCACTGGTGATCTTTGCAGGCCTGGGTGTCGGCCTTGCCTTGCCGTTCCTGCTGATCGCATTCGTGCCGGCGATCCGCAGCCGATTGCCCAAGCCGGGGCCCTGGCTGGAGGGTTTCCGCAAAGCGATGGCGATACCTATGTTTCTCACCAGCATCGGCCTGATCTGGTTGCTCGGCCGTCAGATCGGTACCGATGCGCTGGGCCTGTCACTGATCTTCCTGCTGCTGGTCGCCCTGATCCTGTGGTGGTTTGGCGGCGCGCAGATGAAGGGTTCGTCCCGCGGAGCACTGACCAGCGCGGCAATGGTCGCCGCAATATTGGGCGGCATCATAGCCTTGCCCGGCGAAGCGGCGATGGACAGCCGGAAACTGGCAAGCAATTCTGCGGCTACCCTGCCAAGCGAACCGTTTAGCGAGGCGCGCCTTTCCGAATTGCGCGCATCCGATCAACCGGTATTCGCCTATTTCACAGCCGACTGGTGCATTACCTGCAAAGCCAACGAGGCCGCCGCAATCCAGCGGACCGAGACCGCTGATGCCTTTGCTGCGGCCCAAGTCGCTGTCCTGATGGGCGACTGGACCCGCCCCGACCCGGTGATCAGCCAGTTTCTCGAAAAACACGGTCGCGCCGGCGTCCCGCTCTACCTCTATTATGCTCCCGGCCAGGAGCCGGTGATCTTGCCGCAAATCCTGACGGTGGCGACGCTGACCGAACTGGTGGGCAAGGCGGCGTGATGTCTGTCAATTGATCAATCCCCCAATGAACGGAGACTATAAGTGCGAAACTTTCCAGCCATAGCAACTGCAACAATCACCGCCATCGCACTGGCCAGCCCGCTGGCGGCCGCCCAGAGAACCGGCGCCACGGCGCAGGATTTCAAGCTCACCGATGTGAACGGCAAAACTGTCCAGCTTTCAGAATTCCGCGGCAAGACGGTCGTGCTCGAATGGCACAATCCCGGCTGCCCGTTCGTCAGCAAACATTATAACAGCGGCAATATGCAGATGACCCAGAAGGCGGCGCGGGCACAGGGTGCGGTCTGGTTGACGATCAACAGCGGCGCCAAGGGCAAACAGGGCCATATGACCGGCGCGGAAGCCAAAGCCCTGATCGCCAAACAGAATATCCAGTCGAACAATTATCTGTTCGATACCAAAGGCCTGGTCGGCAAGGCTTATGGCGCCAAGACGACCCCCCATATGTATATCATCGATGCTGCGGGAACATTGGTCTATCAGGGCGGGATCGACGACAAGCCGACCGCCAATCCGGCCGATATCAAGATTGCGCGCAATCATGTCCTCGAGGCGCTGGGCGAGATCAAATCCGGAAACAAGGTCAGCGTCGCCCATTCGCGACCCTATGGCTGCTCGGTCAAATACGCATCATGAAGGTGCAATAGTTGCAGGACTGGCTCGCAAACCTTACGCGCGCGCCAGCCCTGCACCCCGGAGTCCGGGGATGGCACGTCGACAGCAAGCGAACCCCCGAAAGTCGCCGTCAACGCGTCCCCTGACCCAACGAAAAAACGATTCATGCCCGGCACTGATGCCAAGGGACGGGAGACAGATCCAATACGCAACCCGAATCTGCCTCCCACCTTTGTTCCGACAGCGTGCGACCCTAACCAAAGGCGCCGCCGGTCAAACTCTTCCTTTGCCGCCAATCGGCCTGCACCGATTGCGGAAGGATATTCATGCTGTTTGATGCCGACCCCGATCGATTCCGGCGCACCGGAATTTTGCTGCAGGGCCAGTGCTTATCAATGCAAACTGTATAGCGGCGCTTTAGACAACCCGACCTGAACAGTCTTGTAAACAATCGTAACAAATCATATCTCGTTGAAATATTATTACTTTTCTACGTAATAAATGGATAACTCGCCTGCACGCAATTTGCGCTTTGCGGCACCGCTATTTGCCGCAGACAGAAATCTCTTATTTTCCATATAGTTAGGAAAAGGTTCGATTCGCACCGGAAATCCGGCAAAAATGATGCTCCGAGCAACTAGCCCGGCTTGCGGAACCGCATCACGAAACGATCGGTTTTCCCGCGGACAGCCGGATCAAATACATTTTTTTCCAGATCATCATCGGGATTGGCAAACATCCCGCTTTCCCCATCCAGCACGAAGCCGGCGGCGAGAAAATCAGACCGGACGGTCGCCGGATCAATGCGATGGCTTTTCTCGACCACGGCGCGGGTGTCGCCCGATGGCCCGGCATGGTCGATGACCGCAATCACGCCACCGGGCTTCATGCCCGCATATAGATTGGCCAGCACCACAGCCGGATCCATTTTTTCAAATTTGAACTTCTCGCTCTGCCAGTAAAAGTCATGATAGATCAGGTGCAACATGGCAAAATCTATGCTGTTCGGAGCCGGCTTGTAATCCGGCAGTTGCGACGGCACCATGTTCACATTCGGCTGTCGCTCGATAACCGCCGCCCATTTTTCCCTGGACTGTTCGCTGGAAACAAATTGCGGCGGATTGACCGCGATAACCGATCCTTGCGGACCAACCGCGCGCCCGAGTATCTCGCTATAATAGCCGCCACCGGCGAAAATATCGAGCACGACATCACCACTTTCAAGACCCATGAATTCCAGCACTTCGGCCGGCTTGCGGCTTTCGTCGAGGGCGACATCCGCCTCTCCCCGTCCCGGATCGGTCACGGCGGCTTCGAAATCCGGCCCGGCTGCAGCAGCGGTCGCCGTCGAGGTGACGGACGCGGGTCCTGCCCAGACCGGAGCAGAAAATGCCAAGGCAGAGCCTGCCAATGTCAGAAGGATGGTCGCACGCATGATGTTTCTCCCCAAATATTGTCCAGCAATATGAACCGGGCGCACGCGTCGCACAAGCGGTGGGGATGTGATTGGTCTATTTCGAACCGCCTTTGGTCGAAACTGCGGTTAACAGCAGTCGTCAGGCAGCGCGTTTGCTGATCTTGTCAAGCTCGGCCCCGCTGTTTCGCCGCACTTCCTCAAGATCAAAATCAATCTGCAAGTCGAGGAAAAATCCCTCGGAAATACCGAAATAACGAGCCAGTCGAAGATCGACATTGGCATCAACCGAATTCTGACAGGCAAGTATGGCGCTAAGCTGGCTCAGGTCCAGACCAGCCCCTTCAGCCACTTCTTCCATGGGTATTTCGCTACCAATCAGATAATCGTCGCGCAGGATATCGCCCGGATGGACATTGTCCAAACGGTCTTCATCCCCTGTGATAGTCCTCGATCCGGACATTATGCGCATCTCCCTTGGCCTGTATATTGCCACCGCATCCTACAATCGCAACGCTGGCAATTTCTCTACATCTTCCGCTGGGTCCTCCCATAGCCCATTTTCCGCGTCCCCGGGCGTCCCTCGGTCGACCGGCCTTTCGGCTGTGCCACCTGCAGATCGGCGGGCAGGCCCAGCTCTTCCGCCTCGAGCTTGCGGATTTCGTCGCGCAAGCGGCCTGCGGTTTCGAACTCCAGGTCGGCAGCCGCATCGCGCATCTGTTTTTCCAGACTCTCGATATGGGCGCGCAGATTGTGGCCGACCAGATGCTTGCCGTCGTCATTGACCGCTCCGGTGACCATATCCTTGGCCGTGGCATGAGCGACGATATCGCCGATATTTTTCTTGATCGATTGCGGGGTGATCCCGTGCTCGAGATTATATTCGACCTGCTTCTCGCGGCGACGGTCGGTCTCGCTGATTGCGCGCTCCATCGATCCGGTCATCCGGTCGGCATAGAGAATGACCCGTCCATCGATATTGCGTGCCGCGCGACCAATGGTCTGGATCAGCGACGTTTCGCTGCGCAGAAATCCTTCCTTGTCGGCGTCCAGTATCGCGACCAGCCCGCATTCCGGGATATCCAGCCCTTCGCGCAACAGGTTGATACCGATCAGCACGTCATAGACGCCCAGCCGGAGATCGCGGATCAGCTCGATCCGTTCCAGCGTCTCGACGTCGCTGTGCATGTAGCGGACCTTGATCCCCGCTTCGTGCATGAATTCGGTCAGATCTTCCGCCATCCGCTTGGTCAGCGTCGTAATCAGGGTGCGATAGCCCTGTGCTGTTACCTTGCGACATTCGTTGATTACATCGTCGACCTGGTCTTCGACCGGCCTGATCTCAACCGGCGGGTCGATCAGCCCGGTGGGGCGAATGACCTGTTCGGAGAACACGCCGCCGGTCTGCTCCATCTCCCATTTGCCCGGCGTCGCCGAAACGCTGACCGTCTGCGGCCGCATCGCGTCCCACTCGTTGAAACGCAGCGGACGGTTGTCGATACAGCTGGGCAGGCGGAAGCCATATTCCGCCAGATTGATCTTGCGGCGGTGATCGCCCTTCGACATCGCGCCGATTTGCGGCACCGTCTGGTGGCTTTCGTCGACGAACAGCAGCGCGTTGTCCGGCAGATATTCAAACAGAGTTGGAGGCGGTTCGCCCGGCAGGCGTCCGGTCAGAAAGCGCGAGTAATTTTCGATGCCCGCGCAACTGCCGGTGGCGGCGATCATTTCGAGATCGAAATTGGTCCTTTGTTCCAGCCGCTGATGCTCGATCAGCTTGCCTTCCGCTTCCAGCTCCTTCAACCGCTCGGCAAGCTCGAATTTGATCGCTTCCATCGCCTGTTTCATCGTCGGCCCCGGGGTAACATGGTGCGAATTGGCGTAGACCCGCACCTTGTTCAGGGTCGCGCCCTTCTTGCCGGTCAGCGGATCGAATTCGACAATCTCTTCAATCTCGTCGCCAAAAAAGCTGATCCGCCAGGCCATATCCTCGTAGTGCGAGGGGAATATCTCGAGATTGTCCCCCCGCACGCGGAAATTGCCGCGGGCGAACGCCATGTCATTGCGCTTATATTGCAGCGCCACCAGCTTGCGGATGATATCCCGCTGGTCGACCGATTGATCTTTCTGGAGATCAAAGATCATCGCCGAATAGGTCTCGACCGAACCGATACCATAGAGACAGGACACCGAGGCGACGATGATCACGTCATCGCGCTCGAGCAAGGAACGGGTCGCGCTGTGGCGCATCCGGTCGATCGCCTCGTTTACCGAGCTTTCCTTCTCGATATAGGTATCCGACCGCGCGACATAGGCTTCGGGCTGGTAATAGTCATAATAAGAGACAAAATATTCGACGGCATTTTCGGGAAAGAAATTCTTGAACTCACCGTAAAGCTGCGCCGCCAATATCTTGTTCGGAGCCAGTATAAGCGCCGGCCTTTGCAGCTCTTCAATCATCTTCGCCATCGTGAAGGTCTTGCCCGATCCGGTCACCCCGAGCAGCACCTGATCACGTTCCTCTTCCAGCATGCCGGCGACAAGTTCCTTGATCGCAGCCGGCTGGTCACCCGCCGGTTCAAAATCGCTGACCAGCTTGAAGGGTCTCCCGCCTTCCGATTTTTCCGGACGGTTGGGTTTGTGCGGGATGAAATCGTCACCGGTTTCCGGTTCCGCCAAGCCTCTTCTTATTACCAATTCTGTCATAAGTTCGATATGGAACAAAAAGGGTCCAATGTCATCCCCGTTGTAGCGTTTTCCGGTCAAGCTGACCGACGCAAATTTACTTCTGCGGTTCGTCAGTTTATGGAAGGAACCGGGGGCGTTAACATTGAGGGAATATTCTTGTGAAAAAATTACTTGTTTCGGTGGCTGTACTCAGCCTGATAGGCGGCTGTTCCGACAAGGGCGCTGACCAGGACGGTGACGGCAAGATCACCGCTGACGAAGTTGCCAGGGAAATGAACAAAGTCACGCTTGAGCCCGGCGAATGGGAAAATAACGTAGAAATAGTTGATGTGAAAATCGACGGACTGCCGGACGGCATGCCGGCCGGCGCTCTGGACAGCATGAAAGGCAAGGTCACGACCTCGAAATCCTGCATCACCAAGGAACAGGCCGAGAATCCCGGTGCCCAGTTTTTTGCCGCGCAAGAAGAAACCAATTGCGAAGTCAAGAAATTCAACATGAGCGGCGGCGCGGTATCTTCGGAAATGGCCTGCAACAATATGGGCGGCGGTCCTGGCAATATGACCATGACCATGGATGGCCAATATGGACCGAGCAACTACGAGATGACGATGAATATGGTTGGCGGCGCAGCAGGTATGAAAATGAATATTTCTGCCAAGAGCAACGGCAAGCGGATCGGCAACTGCCCAGCCGGCTAATCCCGACTTATTGAAATGATCAAGATCAAGGCAGGAGCGTTTCGCTTCTGCCTTTTTTTGGGTCATTGCATCTGCGCCTCCGGCTGATAGATTTTAATTCGAGACCGAATCGATCACCCCGGTTGATGGTCAGGAGAAGAACCATGATTGGATATGTAACGCTCGGCACCAATGATCTCGACAAGGCGCGCGCTTATTATGATGCGCTGCTCGGCGAACTCGGCGCGAAACGCCTGATGCAGCTGGAGGAGAATGGCTTCACACTTTACGGCGTCGACATGACCACGCCCTCGATCGCGTTGACGACGCCCTTCAATGGACAGGCGGCGCAGCCCGGCAACGGCAATATGATCGCGCTGCAGATGCAGGAACGCGATCAGGTCGACAGCCTCTATAACAAGGCCCTCGAACTCGGCGGTAGCGATGAAGGCGCGCCAGGCCTTCGCGGCGATGAAGGTCCGATGGCCTTTTACGCCGCCTATTTCCGCGACCCGGAAGGCAACAAGCTTTGCGCATTTCGTTTGGGCGCTGCATAAGACCGGAAAATACAGGGAGAGAAACATGAAGCATCTATTGGCTCTGGCTGCGACAACCGCCTTGATCTGGACCGTGCCGCTCGAGGCGCAGAACAGTTCGGCATCGCCCGATCTGGCAGCGGCGATTGCTGCGGATTATGACAATGCGCTGGAAGCCCTGTTTCTCGATTTTCACAAGAACCCCGAACTATCCTACAAGGAAACCCGGACAGCCGCGATCATTGCGAAAAAATGGCGCGATGCGGGTTTCACCGTAACCGAGAAAGTCGGCGGCACCGGCGTGGTCGCGGTGATGAAAAACGGTGCAGGCCCGACGCTGATGCTGCGCGCGGACATGGATGGCCTGCCGCTGGTCGAGGATAGCGGGCTCGATTATATGTCGACCGCGAAACAGGTCAGCATAGACGGCGAGGAAAAGCCGGTGATGCACGCCTGCGGCCATGACGTGCATATCACTTCGCTGATCGGCACCGCGCGGCAGATGTCGGCGATGAAGGACCAGTGGTCGGGCACATTGGTGCTGGTCGCCCAGCCGGCCGAGGAACGGATCGGCGGGGCCAAGCTGATGATGGACGACGGGCTCTACAGCCGTTTTCCCAAGCCCGATTTCGCCATGGCCTTTCACGTTTCGGCTGACACGCCGACCGGCAAGCTGTCGATTGGCGAAGGCATTGAAAGCAGCTCCTCCGACAGCGTCGATATCATTGTCCACGGGGTCGGTGCGCATGGCGCGTCTCCGCATCGCGGCAAGGATCCGATCGTGATGGGCGCGGAAATCATCATGGCGCTGCAGACCATCGTCAGCCGCGAAATCGCGCCGCTCAAGCCGGCGGTGATAACCGTTGGTTCGTTCCAAAGCGGGTTCAAGCATAATATCATTTCCGACAGGGCGACGATGCAATTGACCGTCCGCTCGGATGACGAGGATACGCGGGCGAAATTGCTCGAAGGGATCAAGCGGATCGCCACCAATGTCGGCCGGATGAACGGCCTCCCGGATGACAAGCTGCCCGAAGTGCTGGTGTCGCACGAATCGACTCCGGCCAATTATAATGACGCCGCCATGACCAAGCGGGTGAAAGGCGTTTTCGCGGCGCGCTTCGGTGAAGAGGTGTTCGACAACAAGCCGCGCGAAGGCATGGGCGCAGAGGATTTCGCTTATTTCGTCGCCCCCAATACCGATGTGCCCGGCGTCTATTTTGCGGTCGGCGGCACCCCGCAAGCCGATTTTGACCGCGAGGCATCCGGCGGTGCTCCGGTGCCGTCCCATCACTCGCCATTTTTCAAGGTCGCACCGCGGGAATCGGTCACGCTTGGAACCGAGGCGATGACGGCAGCGGCGCTGGATTATCTCAACCCGCAAAAATAATCGTGGCAGAGGACCTTTCTCCGGCGCAGGTCGAAGCGCTTCGCGCCAGCCTGAACGAGAGGCAGGCGGAGTTGAAGGCGCTTGATCTGGAAGCAGCAAGCTGGCGCACGACGGTGGAACTGGACCAGCAGAGCGTCGGCCGGCTTTCCCGTATGGACGCGATGCAGCAGCAGGAAATGGCCCAGGCCGAAGCACGGCGGCGGACCAGTGATATCGCCCGGATCGAAATGGCTTTGAAACGGGTCGAGCAGGGCGAATATGGCTGGTGCGCGGAATGCGGGGAGCCGATTGCCTTTCGACGCCTGGAAATCGATCCGGCGGCGGCATTGTGCATTGATTGTGCGCGCTGATTTCATCCAAAGTTAGTCAAACTTAGGGCCAATAAAGCCTTTTACGAGCTTGATATGCAACTATATGGTTGCATATAAGGTGCCATGTCCGATGTCTTTGCCGCCCTTGCCGATTCCACCCGCCGCGCTCTGCTCGACCGGCTGTTCGTCAAAAACGGCCAGAGTCTGAGCGACCTTCACCACGGCATGGCGATATCACGCCAGGCGGTGGCGAAACATCTGCAAATTCTCGAAACAGCGAATCTCGTCTCCATCCACTGGCAGGGCCGAGAAAAGCTGCACTATCTCAATCCCGTTCCGCTCGGTGATATCGTCCATCGATGGCTCGGCAAATTCGAGGACGCCCGTATTGAGGCGCTCACCGAGTTCAAGGAACAGATCGAAAAACCACAAAACCAGAAGGAGGAAAAACGCCGTGCCTGACAGCAAAATCGCATCGATCGAAACCCGCGGTTCAACCGCCGAACAATGTGCTCCCGATTTTATTTACACAATCTATATCAAGGCGACCGCCGAACAGGTCTGGAACGGCCTGATCGAGCGCGAGCTAACCAAAGCCTATTGGGGCCACTACAATGAGTCCGACTGGGCACCAGGTTCGCGTTGGCACCATGTACGCAGTGACGGCAGCGGAAAGATCGATATACGCGGTCGCATCATCGAAATGACCCCGCCACATAAAATGGTCTGGAGCTGGGGTTCTGACGAGAACGCCGATGAGCCCGAGAAATTGTCACGTGTAACATATGAACTGACCAGCCTTGGCCCCGACACCAAGCTGACCGTCACCCATAGCGATCTTGAGCCGGAATCGGCAATGAATCGCGGCGTGCGCGAGGGCTGGCCGGCGGTTCTCAGCAATTTAAAATCGATACTCGAGACCGGAACCGTGCTCTCAGAAGAGATGTGGCCCAAAAGCTAGCGTTAAGGAGGGCGGCGGGCCACGCCGGTTCAATCGAGTCATATTTGCGCCCAGTGAACCGTCGCTACGCTTTTCGCCCTTTCCCGCTGCCGTACATCACTCTAATGTGAGGTCCATGGAAACCCCCGCCGATATCAAGCCGCATGACGGACGCTTTGTCGACGGGAAACATTATTTCGCCTGCCGCGTCTATTTCGAGGACACCGACTTTTCCGGTATCGTCTATCATGCCAATTATCTGCGCTATATGGAGCGCGCGCGTTCGGACATGCTGCGTCAGCTCGATATGGACCAGAATGCGGCCTTTGATAGCGGTGAAGGCGTCTATGCCGTCGTCGACCTGACGATGAAATATCTGTCCCCGGCCAAGCTGAACGACGATCTTGTCGTCATCAGCGCGGTCGAGACCTTGCGCGCCGCCAGCGTGATCATCGACCAGAAGATCATGCGTGGCGCGGACCAGATTACGTCAGCCTCGGTTCACGCAGCGTTTCTTACCCCTGCCGGACGTCCGCGACGGCAACCGAAAGCATGGACAAAGGCTTTCGCCAGCGTCATGGAACAAGCGCATATGAAATGAAGGATATCACAACTTGCTAGACCAACTTTCTCTCGGAGCGACAACCGGCAGTTTCTCTCCCTTCATGCTGTTTCTGGAAGCCGATATCGTCGTCAAGACGGTGATGATCGGGCTGCTGCTGGCCAGTATCTGGACATGGACGATCATCGTCAGCTTTGGCATGAACATCGCGCAGATCACGCGCAAATCCGACCGGTTCGAGCGGGCGTTTTCCAAGACCGAGAATATCGACAAGTTTTTCGATGAACATGGCCAGTCCAGCCTGCCCAGCGCCAGGGTACTGGCCGCCGGAGTCAAGGAATGGCGCCGCTCGACCGCCAAGGGCCCCGTCGACCGCGAGGGCACCCGCCAACGGCTGGCATCAACAATGAACTCGACCATTGCCCATGAAGTGGACCGCATCGCCGACCGGCTCAACTTCCTCGCAACCGTCGGCAGCGTCGCCCCGTTTGTCGGTCTGTTTGGTACGGTATGGGGTATCATGCGCAGCTTCTCGGCGATTGCCGCAGAACAGAACAGCTCGCTCGCGGTGGTCGCGCCCGGCATTGCCGAGGCCTTGTTCGCGACGGCAATCGGCCTGTTTGCTGCTATTCCTGCCGTGATCGCCTATAACCGTTTTTCCCACCGGCTGAACAAGCTTGAAGCGCGGATGGGCCGCTTTGCCGACAGTTTCCACGCAACGCTCAGCCGCGAACTGGAGATCGGGAACTAAGTATGGGCATGAATATGGGATCCGGAATAGGCAGGCGCGGCGGCAGCCGGGGCCGTGCACCAATGGCCGAAATCAACGTCACGCCGTTCGTGGACGTGATGCTGGTGCTGTTGATCATCTTCATGGTGACGGCACCGCTGCTGGTCACCGGCGTGCCCGTCGACCTGCCGGAAAGCCGCGCCAATGCGCTCGAACAGGAGCAGGAACCGGTCCAGATTTCAATCGATACCGAGGGCCGCGTCTTTGTCGATGACGAAGAACTCAGCCGGGGCGCTCTCGAGAGCAGATTGCGGGACATTGCCGCCGACCAGGACCCGGAAGACCCGCGCCAGATCATGCTGCGCGGTGACAAGACGCTCGACTATGGCCTGATCATGGGCGTGATGGGCGAACTGAACCGCGCCGGACTGAACCGGGTTTCGCTGGTCACTACAGGTTCATCTGAGACTCAATAATGGTCATCGGCTGATATGGAAAAAGCTGAAAAAATTGGCTTGGGAATAGCAGCTGCAGGGCATGTGGCGCTGTTTGGCGTGCTGTCGCTGAGCGTCCTCAGCTCGACCAATGACGCGTTTCGCAACAAGCCGATCGAGGTGATGATTGCCGATGAGGTCGGCCTTGTAAGCGCCGCTCCCGATCCCGCAAAAGTCACTCCGGCGACCAGCGTGGCGCCCGAACTCGGCGCACCCGAAGAGAGCAGCTTTGTGACGCCGGAACCGTTGCCGGAACCGCCAAAAGCCGAAGCCCGGCCGAAACCGGCACAAGCCCCCACATCCCGCGAGCCACGCCGACGCCCCGACAAACCGTCCAGCAGCACCGCCAGGTCCGATCCCAAACCTGCGGTGAAACCAGCCGCGAAGCCGGCTCCCAAGGCCGAACCGAAGCCCGAGGCCAAGCCACGGGGATCGCGACTGGGGGATGATTTCCTTAAAGGGGTGACCGACGCTTCCTCTGTCAGCCGCAACCAGAATATTGCGGCGGAAAAAGCCTCGCCCGCTGCGGTCGCCTCGTTGGAGCGCGAGCTGTATCGGCTGATCAAGCAGAAATGGCGTCCTCCGTCGGGTGCGGATGCCGAACTGTTGCGCACCAAGGTTACCGCGCGGCTGGACAGCAATGGCCGGATCGTCGGCACGCCGACCGCGACCACCACCGGCATCACCCCGAGCAACCGGTCGCAGGTCGACATCCATCAGGAACGGGCCATTGCCGCGGTCCAGCTTGCTGCGCCGTTCACGACATTCCCGGAAAAATATTATGACGAATGGAAGGTTATCGAACCTGTCCTCTATCTTGGCGTCTAGGAGACCATATATGCAATCGCCCGCCCCCTTTATCCGATCATTGATCCTTGCTGTCATCGCCAGCGTCGGACTCACGGCAACCGCGCACGCCCAATTGACGGTCGACGTCGACAATAGCGGAGCAGAAGAGCTGGTGATCGCGGTGCCCGGCCTGCCGACACAGCAGAATGTCGACACCCCGGCGGGCAACACCACCGAATTGGGCGGGAAGATCAGCGATGTTATCGTCACCGACCTGCGATCCAGCGGATTGTTCAAGCCGGTGGGACGCAATCAGGTACGCGGGATCAGCTTTTCCGAAGTGACCGCGCCGCAATTCCCCTATTGGAGCGGCACCAATGCCTCGGCACTGATCCAGGGTTTCGTCAAAGCGAATCCCGACGGCAAATTGACCGTCGGCTGCTATCTCTATGATGTCGCGCTGGAAACCGAACTCACCCGCCAGGGTTTTGTCGTCGAACCGCGCGACTGGCGGCGGGCCGCGCATAAATGCGCCGACGCCATCTATTCCCGGCTGAGCGGTGAATCGCCGTTTTTCGACAGTCGTATCGCCTATATCGCCGAAACCGGCCCCAAGGGTAACCGGGTCAAGCGGCTGGCGATCATGGATAGCGACGGCGCCAATCACCGGTTCATCACCAACGGTCAGGCCACCGCGCTGACACCGCGCTTTTCTCCCGACTACAAGAGCATCGTCTATCTGAGCTTTCTCGACGGCAATCCGCGCATCTACATCTACGATATCGGGACCGGCCAACAGCGGCTGATCACCCAGAGCACCAATCCCACCTTCGCACCGCGCTGGTCGCCGGATGGCAAATGGATCCTCTATTCGATGGCGATTGCCGGCAATACCGACATTTACAAGGTGTCGGCCGCAGGCGGCGGCAATCCGCAACGCCTCACCTTCTCTCCCGGCATCGATATCGGCGGCAGCTTCTCGCCCGACGGTGGACGGATTGTCTTCGAAAGCGACCGTTCGGGCAGCCAGCAGCTTTATGTGATGGATTCAAATGGCGGCAATGAACGGCGGATCAGCTTTGGCGGGGGTCGCTTTGCGACACCGGAATGGAGCCCGCGCGGTGACCTGATCGCCTTCACCAAAATGGCCGGCAATTTTCGTATCGGCGTCATGACGCCAAGCGGCGGCGGCGAGCGGCTGCTGACCAACAGCTGGCAGGACGAAGCGCCGACATGGGCGCCCAATGGTCGCGTCATCCAGTTCTTCCGGACGACAAGGGGAAATGGCACCACCGGAATCTGGCAGGTCGACCTGACGGGTCGCAACGAACGACAGCTGCCGACACCGGTCAATGGCTCCGATCCGGCATGGGGTCCCTTGCTGCCATAAATTACCAACGCGACAAGCCTTTGGAAAAAGGCTATATATAGTCGACGGGCTAACTCAAATAGGAGCAATATGATGATAAAATATGCGACCCCCCTCCTGATTACCGCCAGCCTCGTAGTGGCCGGTTGTTCAAAGAAGCCACCGGAAGAACTGCCGCCAGCACCAATTGGTACGGCACCGACCCCTGCACCGACCGGACCTGCCGGTCCGGGCTATGCACCCGGTTCACAGGGCGATTTTCTCGCCAACACAATGTCCGACAAGATATTGTTTGATACCGATCGCTTCAATGTCGATTCCCAGGATCAACTGATATTGCAAAGCCAGGCGCAATGGCTGGCTCAAAATCCCAATGCGCGGATCACCATCGAAGGCCATGCCGACGAACGCGGCACCCGCGACTATAATCTGGCGCTCGGCGAACGCCGTGCCAATGCTGCGAAAAATTACCTCGCATCTCTGGGGGTCAGCCCGGCGCGGATGACCACGGTCAGCTATGGCAAGGAACGCCCCGACGCGCTTGGTTCCAACGAAAGCGCCTGGGCACAGAACCGCCGCGCGGTCAGCGTCGTCGTCCGTTAATTCGTTCTGAAATGACACATAAAAAAGGGCCGCTACCTCTGCAGGTAGCGGCCCTTTTTTTGTCCGGAAAAATCCGATTATTTCTTGGTGCCGGTCATTGCCATTTCACCAAAAGCGCCCGCTTTGACCGAACCGACGAGTTCGCCATCGGTGATCACTGCATCGCCTTCGAGCTTCATTGGCATGGGAACGGTCATGTTCATTTCCCAGGTAATGTGATTGCCGTCGACCTTGCCGTTTTCGACATCCATCGATCCCATTGCGCCGGCATTGTTGCCGGTGAACGTGTCACCGTCGGTTACGATGGTGAATTCCGAAGTCTGGTCTCCCATCGGGGATTTCGTCACACAAGCATAAGTTCCATCAATAGACATTCCATTCTCCTTTTAATGTCAAAGCCCTGATCCGGCTTCGGTTAGCGGTTACTCGTCGCCATCTGCCGAATCGTTCGAACTGCTCTCACTATTAACAGCAGTGTCACTAGCTTCATAGCCGCGATATTCGATCGGCATGTCGAGCGCTTCCAACTGTGTCTTGATCTTGTCGACATCGCCGACGATGACCCAGGTGAATTTGTCCGGGTCGACCGCTTCGGCCATCGCCTTGTTCAAATCTTCTGTGGTCAGAGCCTTATATTTGTCCGCGACGGTTTCGGCATAGTTGGAGGGCCGTCCCAGCATCACGTCGCCCTGCATCTGCGACAATATGCTCGGGCTCCGCTCGAACTGGCCGGGCAATTCCCGGACATTGCCGTTGACCGTGCGCTCCAGCTCTGCTGCCGTCACACCCTTGTCCCCCAGGAAGCTGCGGACCTGCGCGTCAATCGCGGCAACGGCTGGGCCGGTCTGGTTGGTCTGGACCGGCGCGCGCATCGTGTAGAATACCCGGTCTTCGCCGCGCACGACGCTGTTGCGCGTGCCGTAGCTCCAGCCCTTGGTTTCGCGCAGATCCATGTTGATCCGCGAAAGGAAGTTGCCGCCCAATATTTCGTTGGCTGCGTTGAGCGTCAGCAAATCGTCCGAACCCCTGTACGGGAGCACCTGCCCGGCCAGGATCATCGATTGCGGTGAATTGGGACGGTGAACGACGACGATCCTGCCCTCTCTGTCCGGAATGACGGCATCGAAATTTTTCGCCGGAGCGGCCTTGCCCTCGCCCTTCCACTTGCCGAAGCGCATCTCGAGCTTGTCGACCAGCTGCTGCTTGTCAATCTTGCCCGCTGCAAAGATGGTTGCCTTCGCCGGATGCATCCATTTCTGATGGAAGGCCGACAGATCATCGCGGGTGATCGACGAGACGGTTTCCTTGGTGCCGTTGCCGGACAGGCCGCGGCCATAAGGATGTTCGGCACCGAAGATCAGTGGCGGCAGCGTGTTGCTGGCGATGCTCAGGGGATCGCTTTCCTCGCGGTCGATCGCGGTCAGCTGCCGAACCCGGATGCGTTCGATATCATCGGCGTTGAACGCCGGATTTTTGACAATGTCCGCCATCAGGTCGAGCGAAGCGTCGAGATTGGGATTGACCGCGCTGAGGTCGACATCGGTGCGGTCGCGACCACCGCCGATGCTGATATTGGCGCCCAGCCGTTCCTGCTGTTCGGCAATTTCGACCGATGTCAGGCTGGTGGTACCTTCTTCCAGTATCGCGGTCACGAAATTCTGCAGCCCGAGCTTGTCGGAAGAATCGGCACTGGCGCCGGCGTTGAAGGACAGGGTCACACGGGTCATCGGCACCGCGTCACGATGGGCAAAATAGACCTTGATGCCGTTCGACAGGGTCGCGGTCTCGACATCGGGGAAATCGACGTTGGGAATGTCGCCCACTGGCGGCAATTGCGACCGGTCCGGAGCCATCACTGTCCCGGCCTCGCCATTCTGCATATAAAATGCAGGAGCGGTCAGAACGCCGGTCCGCTCGCCGATGCCGGCACCGACTTCCTGATATTCCTCCCGCTCGCCCGGGACCACCGTGATGCCAAGCACCGGCCGGGTCAGCCATTTCTGCATCGCCGCCTTGACCGCTGCCGGTGTCGTCGATGCCAGTCGGCCGAGTTCCTTCTTATAATGTTCGGGGTCGTCCGAATAGAGCTCGCCCTGGGCCAGGGCCACGGCCTTGCCGCTAAATCCGCCAACCTGTTCCAGACCGGCGATCCGCGCCGCGGCATCGCGCGTTGCGACCCGCTGCACTTCGTCCTGGGTCGGACCGTTGGCGATAAAGTCGGCGATGATTTCATCGAGCCGCTTGGCGACTGCGTCGGCGTCTTCACCCGGCTTCACGTCAGCGGTAATTTCCACCAGGCTGCCATGTACGAACGGAAGCACATAAGCGGTGACCGAGACCGCGTTTTTCTCTTCGCGCACCATGATATTGTCGAGCCGCGAACTGGCGAGACCGCCAAGCACGGTCATGCCGACATCGAGCGGGGTATAGTCGGGATCGTTCAGACCCGGCACCACCCAGTTTCGATAGATGCGCGTGGTCGCGACCTTGTCCTTCATCACTTCGTAAATCGGGGCCTTCAGCGTCGGCAGTTCCGGGCTGAGCTCCGGAATGGGCTTGCCTTTCGGGATCGCGCCAAACCACTTCTGGACCTTTGCCTTTGCAGTAGCGGCATCAATGTCGCCGGCCAGCACGAGGATCGAATTGTTCGGCCCGTAATGATCGGTGAACCATTGCTTCATGTCGTCGAGCGACGCGGCTTCGAGATCTTCCAGCGACCCGATCGTGTCATGCCCGTAGGGATGGTCGGCGGGAAACAGCAATTCGGTCTGGCGATAGCCGACCAGTCCATAGGGACGATTGTCGCCCTGGCGTTTTTCATTCGACACGACGCCGATCTGGTTGTCGAGCTTCTCCTGCGTCACCGCGCCAAGCAGATGGCCCATCCGGTCGCTTTCAAGAAACAGCGCGACGTCGAGCGCGGAGGTCGGGATGGTCTGGAAATAATTGGTCCGGTCGAGCCAGGTCGTGCCGTTGAGATCGGTCGCGCCTATCTGCCGCAGCGGTTCAAAAAAATCGCCCGGGGCATTTTCCGATCCGTTGAACATGATATGTTCGAACAAATGGGCATAGCCGGTCTTGCCCTCTGGCTCGTGAGCGGACCCGACGCCATACCAGATCGATACCGCGACGACCGGAGCCTTGCGATCGGTATGAACAAGTACCTTCAGTCCGTTGTCGAGGGTGAATTCTTCATAGGGAATATCAACCGCATCTACCAGCTCGCTCACCGGTGCCGGCTTGGGCGCCTTGTGATGCTCTGCCAGCGCAGGAGCGGCTATCGTCAAGGCGGTGGTGGACAGAGCCAGTAACAGGGAGCGGGACAAACGGGACATCGGGATAATCCTCTTCAATCAAAATACAGATAATATGACAATATATTGTCAGACATGCCTGTAAATGGAGGTTCGCCGGCCATTGGCTTCGACGAACGACATACAGCCATCGACCAATGGCTATTTCGCTTTCCACCCCCAGAACAGATGACAGGGCAGGACGTTCCAGAACGAATAGCCATTGTCGATATGGTCAAAATGCGGTTCCATGAAGGCACGCGCCTTTTTGACAAATTGATAGACCAGAAACGCGCCACCCGGTCGGAGCGCCGCATGGGTTTCGCTGGCAATTTTGGGGCCGAGCTGATCGGGCAATGTCGAGAATGGCAGGCCGGAAAGGACATAGTCGGCTTTTTCGTGACCAAGGTCTCGGATGATCTGCTGCACATCGGCAGCAGACCCGTGGATCGGGTAGAAACGGCTATCGTGAATGGTCTTGCCGAGATAATCGATGAAATCGGGATTCAGGTCGATCACGACAAGCATTGCACCGGGCTTCAGCCGTTCGAGCACGGGGCGGCAGAATGTGCCCACACCCGGGCCATATTCGACAAACAGATCGCACTCGTCCCATTTGACCGGTGCAAGCATCTTCTTGATCGTGACGTCCGACGACGGCATGATCGAACCGACCATTACCGGATGCTTCAGGAAACCCTTGAAGAATACACCCCAGGGCCCGAGACGCCGCTCCACCCGCGACTTGATGCGGTCGATAAACTTCATTTTGGCGATACTATTAGTCAAGTCAGTCCTCCGGTACCAGATCAAACTGTCTTACTAGGGCGTTACAGCACCGGTGACAAATATAATACGGGTTGCCGGTTACAATTGACCGGCTAAAAGAGAGCGATGCAGCTTCATCCAAAAGACTCGATCGCGGTCATATTTTGCGCGCAACGCACCGGCATCGGTGACGAGGCTTATCAAAGCGCAGCGGCGGCAATGGGTGAACTGGCGGCACAGCAACCCGGCTATCTTGGAGAAGACCACGCACGGTCTGCGGATGGTCTGGGGATCACCGTCAGCTATTGGCGCGACGACGGTAGCGCGAAAGCATGGCGCGACCACCCCGATCATATTGTCATCCGCGAGCGGGGTCGCGGTGAATGGTATAGCGAATATAGTCTTCATGTCGCCCGTATCGAACGAGCCTATGACTGGCAGAAATAGCATGGCACAGGAAATCTATGGCCGATTCACCCGATATTGAACCGCTAGGCCGGAACGTTTCTTCCGTTGCCGCTGCGAAACCGATCGATAGCACCCGCATGGCGGTATTGTTCTCGGTCATGCTGGTGACAGCGTCCGGCAACACGGCCATGCAATCGATATTGCCGACGATCGGGACACAGCTCGACATCCCTGACTTCTGGGTCAGCGCGGCGTTCAGCTGGTCAGCCCTGCTCTGGGTCTATACCGCCCCGAAATGGGCACGACAGTCCGATCACCGTGGCCGGAAAGCGCTTATGCGCCTCGGCATGATCGGCTTTACAGCCTCCTTTGCGCTAGCGGGTCTGGCGCTGTTCCTGGGATTGCTTGGCTGGTATAGCGCGGTATGGACCTTTATCCTGTTCGCCTTTTTCCGCAGCCTTTATGGCGGCCTGGGATCGGCCGCTCCGCCCGCGGTGCAGGCCTATGTCGCTGCCCGAACCGCTCGCGCTGACCGGACCAAGGCATTATCCCTGATATCATCGTCCTTCGGACTCGGCACCATTGTCGGTCCGGCCGTTGCGCCATTGCTGATCCTTCCGGTTCTGGGTCTTTCCAGCCCGATGTTCGCCTTTGCCGCAATTGGCATAGTGGTGATGGTGGCGCTGGCGCTGAAACTGCCGAATGACAATCCCGGTTTTCAGGCGCGCGGCGTGGTGACGTCGGAGCCTTATAGCAGCGCGCCTTCCTCCGGCAGTCTGAAGGATGATGATGATTCCACCGAAGAGGAAAGCAGTCTCCCGCCGCGGTTGCGCTGGGGTGACGCGCGGATCAAGCCATGGCTGATCACCGGCATTCTGGGTGGCAACGCCCATGCCCTGATCTTGGGCGTGGTCGGTTTTCTCATACTCGACCGGCTGGGCTTGCGTGGCGACCCGGAAACGGGAATCCAGATGACCGGCATCGTCCTGATGTCCGGCGCAGCCGCGACCCTGCTGGCACAATGGGGCCTGATCCCGCTGCTGCAAATGGGACCGCGGACCTCGATATTATGGGGCATGGTCCTGGGAGCATTGGGCTGCCTGATCATCGGTCTGTCGCATGACCTGCACGGCATCATCATCGGCTTCGCCGTGGCGTCTCTGGGTTTTGGCCTGTTCCGTCCGGGATTCACCGCCGGTGCGTCGCTCGCCGTCAAACGGTCGGAGCAAAACGGTGTGGCGGGTATTGTCGCATCGGTGAACGGCATGTCCTTCATCGCCTCGCCGGCGATAGGCGTGCTGCTTTACACCTATGCCGGACCGCTGCCGTTCTGGCTGGCGACAACCGTCTGCGTTTTCCTGTTCGGCTGGGGCTTCAAGGCACTGGAGCTCGATGACCGGATGACCACCGAACGCTAGGGCCTTGCCTTCAATGCTTGCTGTCCTTGATCGGCGTCAACATTCCCGGTGATACGAAGCCGATCGGTTCGACGCTCATCGCGTTCTGCTTCAATTGTGCCTCCATCTTGGAATATTCTTCCTCCATTTCCGGGGTCACCGAAGCGCGACTGTCTTCCAGCGCCTTCTCGAAATGCTTCATCTGGACGGTTTCGACCAGTCCGCCAAATTCGCGCAGCGCGTGAAGCCCGGCCCGGCGGACAAGATCTTCCAGATCGGCGCCCGAATAGCGATCGGTGCGCTCGGCCATGTCGTCGAGATCGACATCCTTGGCCAGCGGCATTTTCGACGTATGGATCGCCAATATGCGGCGGCGTCCAGCCTTGCCCGGTACCGCAACATAGACCAGTTCATCGAAGCGGCCCGGCCGCAGCAATGCCGGATCGACCAGACCGGGACGGTTGGTCGCACCGATCAGGATAACCGACTGCATTTCCTCCAGCCCGTCCATCTCGGCGAGGATGGTATTGACCACCCGCTCGGTGACCTGGGAATCGCCCATGCCCCGACCCCGTGCCGGTACCAGACTGTCGATCTCGTCGATGAACAGGATCGTTGGCGCCACCTGCCGCGCCCGGGCAAACAGACGGGCGATCTGTTGCTCGCTCTCGCCATGCCATTTGGACAGCAGGTCGCTCGACTTGGTGGCGATGAAATTGGCTTCGGCTTCGCGGGCAACGGCCTTGGCCAGCAAGGTCTTGCCAGTCCCCGGCGGGCCGTAGAGCAGGAACCCCTTCGCCGGCCGGATACCCAGCCGGGTAAAGGCCTCGGGGTTTTTCATCGGCAGCTCGATACCCTCTTTCAACCGCATCTGTGCGTCGTCGAGGCCACCAATATCTTCCCAGCGGACATCCGGTACCTGAACCATGACCTCGCGCATGGCTGATGGCTGGACCCGTTTCAGCGCTTCGACAAAATCATGCCGTTGCACAACCAGTTCCTCGAGCACTTCCGGCGGCACGGTTTCCGATTCCAGATCGAGCTTTGGCATGATCCGGCGCACGGCCTCGATCGCCGCTTCCCGCGTCAGTGCCGCCAGATCGGCACCGACAAAGCCATAGGTGGTGCGGGCCAATTCTTGAAGATTGACCGCCTTGTCGAGCGGCATTCCGCGTGTGTGGATGCCCAAGATCTCGCGGCGGCCGGCAACGTCGGGCACGCCTACGACGATTTCCCGATCGAAACGCCCGGGGCGGCGCAACGCCTCGTCAATCGCTTCAGGACGGTTGGTTGCCGCGATAACCACCAGATTCAGTCGTGATTCAAGACCATCCATCAATGTGAGCAACTGAGCTACCAGGCGTTTCTCGGCTTCGCCCTGCACCTGCCCGCGTTTCGGCGCGATCGAATCGATCTCGTCGATGAACAGGATGGACGGTGCCGCCTTGGTTGCAGCATCAAATATTTCGCGGAGTTTCTTCTCAGACTCGCCATAAGCGGAGCCCATGATCTCAGGACCATTGATCAGGAAAAATTCCGCTTCGCTTTCATTCGCAACAGCCCGGGCGAGCCGTGTCTTGCCGGTCCCCGGAGGGCCATGCAGCAACACACCGCGTGGTGGATCAACACCAAGCCGGGTAAATAATTGCGGATAGCGCAACGGCAATTCGACCATTTCCCGCAGCTGGTCGATCGTTTCATGCAATCCGCCGATATCGTCATAGGTGACGTCGGCGCGACGATGCTCGGTCGATTCTTCATATTCCGGACGCAGCTCAACCTCCGTCTCTTCGTCAATATGGACAATGCCCTTGGGCACGGTCGAAACGACGTTGAGCCGGATCTGGGTGAGCGAAAAAGCCGGAGCCGCCAGCATTTGCCGCAATTGCGGCGGCATGTCGCTGCGATCCACCTGTTGCTGGCCATGGGTTGCAACAAAGTCACCCGCCTTTAGCGGACGCCCCATGAAGCTGCGCTTCAGGCCACCGCCATTGCCCTGCAGGCGAAGGTCCTTCTGGGCCGGAGCAAAAACGACTTTCTTCGCCGGTTTCGACTCGACCTTGCGGATTTCTACAAAGTCACCCGCTCCGACACCGGCATTGGCGCGCTGCAGCCCGTCGAGCCGGACAAAATCCAGACCTTCATCTTCCGGATAAGGCAGGACAGCACGCGCCGGCGTTGTCTGCTTGCCGATGATTTCGACAACATCGCCCTCGATCAACCCCAGTTTTCCAAGATTATCGCGGGATAGCCGGGCCAGCCCACGACCGCTGTCCTCGGGTCGGGCGTTGGCCACTTGCAGTTTCAACTGCTTGCCATCATCTTCCGGCTTGTCTTCATTCACTGCTGGATCGGACACGGGGGCGTATCTCCTCAATATCGTTTCGGTTGTTTCCAACAAGATAGGGATCGCGATACCGATATGCGACTCTGATTTTCGATTGCAGGGTCGCCTGGCGGAATTTGGCCAAAAAAAAAGGCCAGTTCCGAAGAACTGGCCTGAAAAGTTTTTAGGAGAGGATGCCTGAAAGGCTCATCCTAAATGCAGCGAAACCGGTTATTGTGCAAGTGCGAAAAGAACATTGTGGGTTGCACAACTTGCAACTTATCATTATTGCTAGTGACAGTTTTCCGCCATTGTCCTGATTCAAGTTTCATTTTGCGTTGCACAAAGCTGATTTAACAACAATATTGGTTATTCTATGCGCCGTCTTCCTCCCCTCCGTGCCCTTGAGGCCTTCATTCGTGTAGCCCGTCTGGGCTCATCCAAAGCTGCCGCAGCAGAACTGGCTCTGTCAGCCCCTGCCCTCAGCCGCCGAATCAAATCGCTCGAAGATCATATCGGCAAACCGCTGTTCGAACGGCGCAACCAGTCGATGGTGCTTAACGGGGATGGCCAATTATTGCTGGAAGCCGTTGCTCCGGCAATGGAAACCATCGGCGAAGCGGTCGACCAGATGACCGTGACGGGCGGCGATATGCGCCTGCGTCTCGGCGTTCTGCCGCTGTTCGGAGCGACGCGCCTGTTTCCCAAGCTGCCCGAGCTGAAAAAACTATATCCCAAGCTGAATATCGATGTCGATACGTCCTCGCATGCCGAGAATATGCTGGGCGATGCTGTCGATGCTGCGATCATCATCAGCGATGATGTCGATCCCAATCTCTATTCGGTAAAACTGGACAGCAACAAGGTTTACGCAATCGGATCTGCGGAGCTGACCCAGGGACCAAATGCGGTAAAACGTCCGGAGGATCTGCAGAATCACAATATCCTGATCCACAGCAACATGACCCGGGCCTTTGACCAGTGGAAGAAGGCGGTCGGGCTGCCGGACTTGCAGCCGGCCGGTATCGACCATCTCGACAGCGGCCCGCTGATGCTGGAAGCAGCGGCTCAAGGGCTTGGCATCGCGATCATGCACGGTGGCCATTTCTCTGACGCAAATGATCCGCGGCTGGTTCGGCTGTTCGACCATCAGGTCGACAGTCCTTACAGCTACTGGTTCGTATGCCGCAAACGCGACATGAAGAACCGGGCGGTCCGGATTTTCCATGACTGGGTAGTGCAGGCGAACCTGTAGGTTCGGAATCTAGGCGGCGAGATCCGGGTCCAGCACAAGATCGTCGTCGAGCTGCACGCCAAAGCTGTTCAGCAGCATCGATACCTGGCTATATTGACCCACGGTCAGAACCAGATCCATCCGCTGCTTTTCGGTTAGCTCCGCAAGAGCATCCCATGTCGCGTCCGACACATGGCCGTCACCGGTCAGCTCGTCGGTTGCTTTCAGCATGGCACGTTCGACCGGGGTCCAGCCCGGCGCATCGGGACCGGCCTTGATCCGCTCGATCTCTTCGTCGGTCAGACCGCAATCCTTGCCGATACGGACATGCTGCGCCCATTCATAGCCCGACTTCCAGTTGAAGCCGGTGCGCAATATGACGATCTCGCGCTCGCGCGGAGACAAGTCGTTATGGCCGGAGAGGATATACCCGCCCCACCACATGAACGCCTTATAGGCTTTCGGCGCCTTGATCAGCGTCCGGAAAATATTGAGGATTTTTCCGGAGCGAAAGCGCTCGCCCAGCATCGCCCGATGCTCGGGACCGAGTTCTGACTCGGCGAGCGGGGCGATCCTGGGTTTATCGAGACGCATTTCGGATGATTAAGCCAGCGTGACCGACTTGATAGCGCCTGGCTTTGCCGGTGGTTCGCCCTTTGGCAGTGCGTGAACCGCTTCCATACCGGAGGTCACTTCGCCCCAGACGGTATATTGGCCATCGAGGAAGCCTGCATCGTCGAGGCAGATGAAGAACTGGCTGTTGGCGCTGTTAGGGTCCATCGTGCGGGCCATCGAGCATGTGCCTTCGACATGCGGTTCCTTGGAAAATTCCTGCGCGATATCGGGCTTGTCGCTGCCGGACATGCCGGTACCGGTCGGGTCGCCGCCCTGCGCCATGAAGCCGTTGATGACGCGGTGGAAAACAACACCGTCGTAAAAGCCTTCGGCTGCCAGTTCGGTAATCCGCTCTACATGGTTCGGGGCCAGATCAGGGCGGAGCTTGATTTCAACATCGCCTGTATCGAGGTGGAAAGTCATTTTTTCGTGTGCCATCTTGTCTATTCCTTTTCGTTCATTGAATCGATCTTGGCCCGCATATAGGCAGCATGGTCAGAAAAATCACCCTGCCTTGGGTAAAATGTCACAAAAGATTGCAATTGCAACGTTGCAGCGACTAGTAAGCAGCCGAACGCGCACAGAAGGGGAGCTTCGCGATGACCGAGATCAACGACGCCCCGCACGCAGAAATCGTCCGGGATGATGTCCTCGACGACGACAACCGGCTAACCGACGAATTTGTGCGCTCGGTTTCCGACGCGGTTGAAGATAATGATCCGACGCTGGCGCAGGAACTGGTCAACCCGCTGCACAATGCCGACATCGCCGATCTGTTCGAGCTGATTGATGCGGATGAACGCGCACCGCTGGCCGCCGCCCTGGGCGATCTGGTCAGCGCCGATGTGCTCGCCGAGATGAACGAGCATGTTCGCGAAGATCTGATGGAAGCGCTGGACGCGAGCCAGATTGCCGACCTCACCGAACAGCTCGACACCGATGACGCCGTCGCGATTATCGAGGATCTTGAAAAGGGCGAGCAGCAGGCGGTCCTTGCCGAACTGGATGCGGAAGACCGCGCCGCGATCGAGAGCGCCCTCACCTACGAGGAGGAAACCGCCGGCCGGATCATGCAGCGCGAATTTGTCGCGGTGCCCGAACATATGATGGTCGGAGACCTGATCGACTATCTCCGCAAGAATGACGATCTGACCACCGAATTCTGGGAAATCTATGTCGTCGATCCGGCCTTCCGCCCGATCGGCACCTGCCAGCTCAGTTGGATCCTCCGGACCCCGCGCGACATTGCCATCGCCGACGTGATGAAGCGCGAACAGTCGTTGATCCCGGTCAATATGGACCAGGAAGAGGTGGCGCTGCGCTTCCAGAAATATAATCTGATCTCGGCTGCGGTGATCAACGACGACGGCAGGCTGATCGGGATGATCACCGTCGATGACATTCTCCATATTGTCGAGGACGAGGCCAGCGAAGACGTGTTGCTGCTGTCCGGTGCCGGCGACGGCGATATCAACGAACCGATCCGCAATTCCTACATTGCCCGCGTGCGCTGGCTGATCGCCAATCTGGCGACGGCGCTGGTCGCCAGCTTTGTCATCGCGATATTCGGCGCGGCGATCGAACAGATGGTGGCGCTGGCGGTGCTGATGCCGATTGTTGCCTCGATCGGCGGCAATGCCGGTACCCAGACGATGGCGGTCTCGGTCCGCGCGCTGGCGATGAACGAACTGACCCGCTCCAACACCCGCCGGATTATCGGCCGGGAATTTCGCATAGCCTTGCTCAACGGCGCGACGATTGCCGTGCTGGTCGGGCTCGGCACCGGTCTGGTCTTTGCCAATCCGATGCTTGGCGGCGTGATCGCGGTGGCCATGCTGATCAATATCGTTATCGCCGGTTTTGCCGGCATATTCGTTCCGGTGATGCTCGACCGGCTCGATCAGGATCCGGCCCTCGCCTCTTCGGTTTTTGTCACCATGATCACCGACACCATGGGCTTCCTCGCCTTCCTCGGCCTTGCCGTCGGCAGCGGCATGGTTAGTCTTTAGGTCCGGTATAGACCCCGACAAAATTGCGCAGGTCGTTGAATATCCGTTCGCGGGCGCCATCGCCGATCATTTCGCAACTGAGCGCATCGAAACCGGGCCGGTTTTCGCACGCAGCCAGACGGATTGCGGCAAGCAACCATATCTCGTCCGGAGTGGTCAGCGAACAGCAGGGGCGCCCGATCTGAAACGGTTCCGGCCACGCAAAACCGATCGTCTCGGCGACAATCAATATGCGCGTCGCTGCCCGATCTCCACCCAGCCGCGCGGACAGCTGGTCCCAGCAGTCATAATTGTTCCGGCTCGCCATCACCGCCACCCGGAATGCGATGATCAGCCTCGCTTCCACCGATGGCAAAGTCCGGATGTCCGGTAATGGCATCGCCAGCTTCTCTAAAATCTCGCCCAAAATCCGTCTCCTTGAAATTCGATTCCCCCTTTAATATGATATTGATAATCATTTGCAATAACAAACTTGAAGATATTTCCGCTGAGCCGGTTGGTTTGATATAGGCTGACTGGAAGGTGCTTGACTAAACCGGTCGTCGCCCACAGATGTTAGCCATGCCACTCAACATGACGAAAATTGCCTATCGCAGCGAAAGCCCCGCGACGCTGCGAAACTGGCTCGAAGCCCATAAGGACAATAAGGCCACAGGCGGCGAAGCGCGGCTCACCACCCGCTATCTGCCAAAGCGCCACGCCGAAATGGTCGGCGGTTCACTCTACTGGATTCACGCCAAGAAAATCGTCGGCCGTTCACCGATCATCGGCTTCATGGAAAATGGCGAGGGACGGCAGTGGATCAGGCTCGAGCCGCGGCTGATTGCCGTCCAGCCGATTCCCAAACGCGCCCATCAGGGATGGCGCTATCTCGAGGAAAAGGATGCTCCGGCAGATCTCGGCGATGGCGCGGAAGGCGCAGAGGAAATGCCCGCCGAGATGCTCGGCGAGCTGGCGAGTCTCGGGCTGGTCTAGCCGACCATTGTCAGCGCGGCCATCCTGCGGCCATATCAGGCCTTTCCATCTACCCAGTGCTTGAGCAGATTATAAGCTATCGCGAAAGGCGGCGGCGCGACAAACAGCGCACCGGCGTCGCCGGCCATGGCCGCCTTGACCTCGTCGAGCGAGAACCAGGCCGCTTCCTCAATTTCTTCCTCGTCGAGGGTCAGCGCCGGATCGTCGGTGACACTGGTGCAGGCGATCATCAATGATGAAGGGAAAGGCCATGGCTGGCTCGCGACATAGCGGACGTCGCGGACCTTGATCCCGGCTTCTTCGAACAATTCGCGCTTGACGCAGCCTTCGATACTCTCACCGGGTTCCAGAAACCCGGCCAACGCGGAAAAGCTTTTCGGCGGGAAACGTGGCTGCCGACCGAGCAATACCTTTCCTTCGCACTCCGACAGCATGATCGCCACCGGGTCGGTGCGCGGAAAATGTTCTGCTCCGCAGCCGTCTTTCTCGCGGTCGCACAGGCGCGCCCAGCCGCCCTTGCGGGACTCGGTCGGCTTGCCGCACTGTGCGCAAAATTTATGCCGTGCGTGCCAGTCGACCAGGCTGCGCGCTGTCGCATAGATTGCAGCCTGATCAGCGGGCAAGCTGCCGAGCGTCTGCCACAGCGCCCGGTTGGCGGCGGGTCCTGCATCTCCTGCCCCGTTCAACTCTGCGAAAAATGGCGTATCCTCTTCGATTCCCAGCAACAGCAGATCATGGTCCGGTGATGCTTCATAGGCGGCTCCCCAGGCGAGATCGCCATAATTGTCAAACACCGGATTCAGACCATCCAGCTTAAGCAGCTTGGCACGCGGATTCATCATCGCGGCGCGCAACCTGTCCGGATTGACCCGCACCTGATCGGCGCGATCGAGGGTTCCGCCAGCAAAGGTTGGCACTATCCTATTTTCAGCAATCGACATCTTGTCTCCCGGACATATTCATTTTGTGGTTCCCTGTAAAAGGGAGAGAATTATTGCCCTTATGGACTGGTATTGCCCGCGCCTGCCTGCGCATTGCCGGTCAGATCGGCATAGACATATTTCGGAAAATCCGACTGGAACGGGTAACTGTTCGACGGAATATATTGGGTATAGCCACCAGCGCGCAGACCACGGACAGTGTCGACAAAGGCCGATGTCCCCGCTGCGCCGCCCCAGCCGAATGTGCCGGCAGGACTGACGTCGGTTCCCAGACCAGAGCGGCCACCGGCGCCAAAGCCGTGATTTGCGACCCAGGTGCCCTTGGTACTGGCCGTATCCGGCAGAAGGTTGGACATGCCGAGCTTCACCGTATCGGCTTTCATCACCTGTACATCACCGACAGTGCCGAAACCGAGCAACATCTGCAGGAACTTGTCGTAATCGCCAGCGGTTCCGACCAGACCGGTACTGCCAAAGGCAAAGGCAGGCTTGTCGAGAAAGATGCTGGTCGCGCCGGGATCGATCGGAATCAGCGCCCCCGCAAAGGGCGCATAATTATCCGCCAGATCAATCGCCCTGTCGGCAGGGACATTGTAGAATATATTGTTCATGCCCAGCGGTCCGAACATCCGTTCGTGGAGAAACTGGTCGAGCGGCTTGCCGGAAACCTTCTCGATCACCGCGCTTAACACGTCATGGCTGAGCGAATAGCTCCACTGCGTTCCGGGTTGATAGACCAGAGGCAGTTCCGAAAGCCGCTTGACGAAGGTCATGATATCCGGCGTCGGCGCGCCCGGATCGACGCCGGGTATCGGGCTGCGGCTGACGCGGCCGGGGGTCAGGCCCGCGGCCAGATAGGCTTTCTGGATCGGGCCCTTTGATATGATTGTATAGCCCAGTCCGGCGGTATGGGTTTGCAACTGGCGGATGGTGATCGGCGCCTTGGCCGGTTCGACATTGTCGATCGCGCCTTCCGGGTCGACCAGCACCTGCATATCGGCAAATTCGGGGAAGATGTCAGACAGCGGCTGGTCGAGAGAAATCAGCCCGTCTTCGACCAGCATCATCGTCGCCATGCCGGTAATCGGCTTGGTCTGCGAATACATCCGCCAAAGCGTTTCGGTGCCGACCAGCCGGTCACCGCCGAGCTTCAACGTACCCGCAGAAATCACCTGCGGCTGCTCCTGGCCGAAACCGATCATCGCCATCATGCCGGCAACCTTTTTGTCCGCGACATATCCGTTGATAATCTTCGTCAGTCCCGGGAAACTGACCCCATTTGCCTTGGCAAAGACAGTGGACGGCATGCCAGCCAGAAATGCACCGGCACCAATGCCGCCAAGCACAGACCGGCGCGAGAAAGCGGATCCAAGCGAAGATATTGCAGGTTTTTCAGCGATCATTTTTCTTCCTTCAGTTTCCAATCCACGGCCTTGGCATAAAGCGTCGGCAATCCGGCTTCCGCTATGTTGTCCAGCGGCCACCAGATATTATCATCTATGTTAGTAACCATTTTTCCGTCGTGATAAACAGCCAAATCGACTTGGAGCGAAAAATGGGTGAAGCTGTGCTGAACAATATTGTCATGCACGCGCCATTCGCCCGCCACCGGCGGCGTGGCATGACCATCATGGCCGGCCGCCCAGCCGTCGTCGGGCAGCGACCGCATCCCGCCGAGCATGCCTTTCGGCGGCCGCGTCGCCAGAAGGATTCTGTCCTGCTGCTCGATCCAGAAAAACCGCGCGCGGCGCACCGGCTTGGCTTTTTTCGCTGGCTTGACCGGATAGCGTTCCATATCGCCAATCGCAAAGGCCGCACATTGTTTCTGCACCGGACAGACGTCGCACTTCGGATTTTTCGATGTGCAGATGGTCGCGCCGATATCCATGCAGGCCTGGGCAAAATCCCCGGCACCGTGACGCGGGGTGATCGCGTCCATCGCCTCGCGGATTTCGGCCTTGCCCCTCGGCAACGGCGTATCGATGGCAAAGAGCCGCGCCACCAGCCGCTCGATATTGGCATCAACCACCACCGCCCGTTCGGCAAAGGCAATAGCGGCGATGGCGGCGGCGGTATAGGCGCCCACTCCGGGCAATTTTAAAAGGTCAGACTCTTTCTGAGGAAAGATTCCAGCCATATTGTCAGTGACATGTACGGCGCATTTGCGAAGATTGCGCGCCCGGGCATAATAGCCGAGACCGGCCCAGGCGGCCATGACGTCCGCTTCCTCGGCACGCGCCAGGTCCTGAACCGTCGGCCAGCGCCGGGTGAATTTCTCGAAATAGCTTTTGACCGCACCGACGGTCGTCTGCTGCAGCATGACTTCCGATAGCCAGACATGATAGGGATCGGGCAGATTGCTGCCCGGCGGAGACCGCCAGGGCAATTTTCGCGCGTTATCCACATAATGTGCACCGATATCGGCAGAAATTTTACGCGCTGTGGCGGGTATACTATCGACGGCCATGGCCGCGCCATGCCATAAAAGGATATAATGGCGAAGAAAATTGGCACTACTGGCGATGAAAAGGCGAAAACTTTCGCCACCGGCACGCCTGCGCCCAAGACAGTCCCGGTAAAAGCACCTGCAAAGCCTAAAGCCAGGAAACATCAGAAATACCAGCGTCCCCGCGGCGGTCCGGCGAAAAGCATTTCCGATCTGGTACCGGAAATCGGCCGCGCCGCCTTTCGCCGCTATGGCTTCATCCAGAGCTCGGTGGTCAGCCGCTGGGCGGAGATAGTCGGCGAACGCTATGCTGCCGTGTCGCTACCCGAATCGATCCGCTTTCCGCGCGGCGAGAAAGAGGGCGGAACATTGCATCTGCTGGTAACCGGCGCTTATGCGACGCTGATGCAGCATATCGCACCGGATATAGTCGAACGGGTAAACCGCTTCTTCGGCTATGGTGCGGTCAGTCATATACGATTCAGACAAGGCACGGTAACTCCCAGGCAAGACAAGGGAAAGCGCACTCCGCTGCCACATTCGCTCAGACCCGCGCCGATCCAGCTGGGCGAGAATCTGCGCGATATTGGCGATGCGGAGTTGAACCGGGTACTCGAATCGCTCGCATCGGCAGTTGCAAAGGCGGAAGCGGACCCTAAGAAAGATGCGCAATTGAGTATAAAGGTCGTCGGCAAGATCGGTGGCGGTGACAGGAAAAAGGACCAGACATGAACTCGAGAAGCGCGTATCTTGCTTCGGCTTTGATGGCCGCAACCGTAATCGCCGTGCCGGCATCCGCACAGCAGGCCGACCGGGTCACCCTGTCGGCGATGGGCGGCCATGTCATGGGCAACCCCCTCGCCCGGCACAAGCTGACCGAATATATGAGCTACACCTGCAGCCATTGCGCAGCATTTGAAAAAGAATCCCATGCCGCCCTGACCACCGATTTTGTCAACAGGAACCGGGTAAGTTTCGAAGTCCGCAATCTTGTTCTCAACCCGATTGATCTCTCCGCCGCCATGCTCGCACGCTGCGGCGGGCGGACCAAATTTTTCGGCAACCACCGCGCTTTGCTGCTGAAGCAATCGACCTGGCTGGCGAAGTTCCAGGCCACTTCTCCGGAAGTGATGAAAACGATGAACGACGGCACGGTTCCGCAGCGGCTCAAGAAAATTGTCAAGGCCGCGGGTCTCGACGCATTGATGAAAGGGCGCGGCTTTACCGCGTCCCAGATCGATGCCTGCCTGTCGAACCAGGCCGAGCAGGACAAGATATTGGCGATGACAAAATATGCCACGGACACGCTCAAACTTAGCGGAACGCCTAGCTTTACGCTCGGTGATCAGCCGCTGGCCGAGGTCCATAGCTGGGCGGCGCTCAAACCCAAATTGACGGCTCTTCCGCAATAGACATTCGATATTTTCAGGAAACAGGAACAGACTATGCGCACATTCAACTATATTGCTCCCTTGGCTTTCGCTCTGGCACTGACTGCCTGTGGTGAAGCCACCGAAACCGAAACCGGAGCAAGCTCTTCCGGAGCGGTCGAAGCAGTCGAGGCCCCTGCCGGACAAAAATGGTCCGAAACGGTTGCGAAAACCGAAGCCGGCGGCATTGTCATGGGCAATCCCGATGCGCCGATCAAGCTGGTCGAATATATGTCGATCACCTGCTCGCACTGCAAGGATTTCGGGGAACAGGCCTTTGCACCGCTGCGCGATACATATGTCGAGAGCGGACGGGTAAGTTTTGAAATCCGCAATTTCGTTCGCGATCCTCTGGATCTTACCGCTGCGATTCTTTCCCGCTGTGGCGGTGAAGCGCCGTTCTTCCCGCTGACCGAACAGGCTTTGGGTTATCAGGCAACCATGTTTGAAAAAGCGCAGGGCATGGGTGAAGCAACCTATAGCGGCATATTGCAGTCCGAACCGAATGTACGCTTTGTTCGTCTCGCCGAACAGCTTGGCCTGGTCGCTTTCTTCCAGCAACGCGGTATATCCGAAGACCAGGCCAAGGCGTGCCTGGCTGACACGGCAGCGGCTGAAAAGCTGATGGCTGATACCCAGAAAGGTGCCGAGGAATTTAATATCGAGGGAACGCCTACATTCCTCGTCAACGGGCAAAAAGTAGAAGGCACCAACTGGGCCATGATTGAAACCAAATTGAAGGAAGCAGGCGCAAGATAGGCGCCGGACCAATCGCAGAGGGGGAGCGATTTGAATCTGGTCACTGATACGGGCTGCACGGGAATCGCAACGTGCAAATAAAGAAGCTCAGACTCTCGGGCTTCAAAAGCTTTGTCGATCCGACCGAGCTGCGCATCGAAAAGGGGCTGACCGGCGTGGTCGGCCCCAACGGGTGCGGCAAATCCAATCTGCTCGAAGCCATCCGCTGGGTGATGGGTGAGAATAGCGCAAAATCGATGCGTGGTGCCGGCATGGAAGATGTGATCTTCGCGGGCACCCAGGATCGGCCCGAACGGCAATTTGCCGAAGTTGCACTGACAGCGGAGCGGGAAACCAACGACGTATCCTCGCTGCATGTCGGCGACAATGACAGCGAGCTGGAAATTGTCCGGCGGATCGAGCGCGGCGCCGGTTCCGCCTATCGTGCCAATGGCACCGATGTCCGGGCCAAGGATATCGCGCTGATCTTCGCCGATGCAGCCACTGGCGCACACAGTCCTGCCCTCGTCAGCCAGGGCAAGATCTCCAACATCATCTCCTCCAAACCGGAAGCGCGGCGCGAGATGCTGGAGGAAGCGGCAGGCATTTCCGGCCTCCACGTCCGGCGCCGGGACGCGGAGCAGAAATTGCGTGCGGCGGAGAAGAATCTGGCCCGTCTCGATGATATTCTCGGCGACATGGAACAGCGCGCTGCCAATTTGCGGCGACAGGCTAAACAGGCAGAACGCTACCGCAAGCTGAGCGGTGAAATCACAACCGTTGAGGGACGGCTGATCTACGCGCGCTGGAAAGAAGCCGCCGCAGCCGCCGATATCGCCAGAGCCGAAGCGGAGGCCGCCGAAGCCAGGGTCAGCGAAGCGCAAAGCGAACAGCAAGCCGCTGTATCCGCACAGAACGAAAGCGCCAAGGCACTCGGCATATTGCGCAATGAAGTCCAGCGCGCACGGGAAGAAGCCAGCGAGTCCAGCCACCGGCTGCTGACCCTGACCAACGAACGCGACAATCTGAAATCGCGATTGCTCGACCTGCAGGCACAGGCCCAGCGGATCCACGATGACAATGCCCGCGAAGACCAGCTGACCCGCGATGCGATGGAGGCGCTGGACCGTCTCGAGCTGGATGAAAAGCGGCTTTCGACCGAATTGTCCGGCCTGACGAAGGAGCGCCCCGATCTCGAACGCGCCGCCGAACGGTCCGAACGCGCCGCGAGCGAGGCCGAAGTGGAACTTGCCAAGGCTGTCGCCGAAGAAGCCCGGATTCAGGCAGAGATAAAAGTCGCCAATGCAGCGGTCGATGCCGCGCAGGCGCGCCATGACCGGCTGGCTGTCGAACTGGGTCGCCTCAACGCCGAACGCGCCGAGATGGGCGATGAGGCAGAAATGCAGACCGCGCTAGCCGAAGCCATCGCGACCCGCGAAGCGGCTCAGATGACGGCAGACGGCAGCGGCGGCAAGATTACCGCGCTCGAGGAACAACGGGTTCAGGCCACTGCAGCCCGGGATGCCGCGCAATCGGGCCTCGCAACGCTCAAAGCCGAACTGGCCGGACTGCGGTCGGAACATCACGCGCTGGATCGCGAGCTGTCAAAAGTCGAAAGCGCGCACAAGGCGATTGATCAGGTCAAACCGGCACCCGGCTATGAACGGGCGCTGGCAGCGGCGCTGGGCGATGATCTGCTCGCCTCGGTCGGCGAAGACGGTGACCGCTACTGGGGCGGCGGCGATGTCGCTTCTTCCGGTTCACCACCCGAGGGTACAGAAACCCTGCTGGATCAGGTTCAGGCCCCGGGCGAATTGCACAATCGCCTGTCGCAGATTTTTGTCGCCGATAGCGATAACGGACAAGCACTGTCGGTCGGCCAGAGGCTGGTCACCAAGGCCGGTGCCCTGCGCCGCTGGGACGGCTTTGTCGCCCGCGACGACGGCAATGCCAGCGCCGAGCGGCTGGTCCGCGCCAATCGCCTGCGCGAATTGCAGGATATGCTGGTACCGGCCGAGGAGAAGGTCGCAGCGGCAGAAACGACTCTGGTTGCTGGCCGCGAAGCGATGGCGGCAATCGAGGCCCAACTCGGCGAAGCTCGCACCGCGCGTCGCGATGCCGAGGAGGCGCTCCGCCAGTCATTGCGCGAAGCCGATCAGGCGGAAGAAGCGCTGGCCTGGCTGCAGAAACGCACCGCCAGCCTCGCCGAACGCGATGCCGCGCTGAAAGCGGAAAATGCCACTGCGCTTGCCGAGCTCGAAGCGGCTCAAAGGGAACGCGCCAGCCAGCCCGACGGGGCGGAGCAGGAACGCGCGCGAGCGGCCTTGCAAGACCAGCGGGACGCGGCGCGGCAGCAGGTCATGTCCGCGCAAGCCGCGCTCTCGGGGCTCGACCAGAGGCTAGCCCAAGTCAAAGAACAGAAGGCCGTCGCCAGTGCGCAAATCCGTTCGTGGCAGGACCGCTCGGGCGAAGCCGAAGCGCGGATGAAGGAAATGGCCAAGCGCGGCGCCATGATTGAAGCCGAAGTAGAAAATCTTGCCGACCGCCCGCGGGTGATCGAGGTCGAGGTCACTAGGCTGGAGGAACGGCAGGAAGCGCTCAACGCCAATGTGGTCGAGAAGGACGCTGCATTGCAGGCCGCCGAACTCGCCCAGCGCGACCATGAGGACCGGCTCAACCAGGCCAGCGAATTGCTCAGCCAGGCCCGCGAAACCCGCGCCGGCGCCAAGGCCCGCGCCGAAAACCAGGATCTGCGGCGGATGGAAATGGGCCGGATATCGGCCGAGAAATTCGAATGCCCTGCTGTGGTATTGCCGAAGAAGCTCGAATTTGACGAGAACACCGTCGGCGAAGCATCGCAGGAGTCAGCCGAACTCGAACGGCTTTCACTCAGCCGCGAACGGATCGGTCCGGTCAATCTGGTCGCCGCTGACGAACTCGCCGAACTCGAAACCGAATGGGAAAAATCGACCACGGAAAGCGAAGAGCTGAACGAGGCGATCCATCAATTGCGCGGATCGATCGGCAGCCTCAACCGCGAAGGCCGCCAGCGCCTGCTCGCCGCGTTCGAGGAAGTCGACCAGCATTTCCAGCGGCTGTTCGCCACCCTATTCGACGGCGGCAAGGCCCATCTCGAGCTGATCAACAGCGACGACCCGCTGGAGGCGGGTCTCGAGATCATGGCGCAACCACCGGGCAAGAAGCTGACCTCGCTAACTCTGTTATCGGGCGGCGAACAGGCATTGACCGCAGTCGCGCTGATCTTCGGCCTGTTCCTCACCAATCCCGCGCCGATCTGCGTCCTCGACGAGGTCGATGCGCCGCTCGACGATGCCAATATCGAGCGTTTCTGCGACCTGCTCGACAAGATGGTCGCCGAGACCAGCACCCGCTATCTGATCGTCACCCACAATGCCGTAACCATGAGCCGCATGCACCGCCTGTTCGGCGTGACCATGATCGAACGCGGGATTTCGCAGCTGGTGTCGGTCGATCTGAACGCGGCGGAGGAGTTGCTGGCGGCGGAGTAGCGATGACATTTGCATTAAACGTAACAACATAAATCATTGGATTTGGCAGATTAGGTCAGACATCTGGCCATGACGTATATTTTGAATGATATATCCTCGGGGTGTCCCGCATGGAAATATCGTTCGACCCTGCAAAGCGCCAGTAGACCCTGGAGAATCGGGGACTGGATTTCGCTGACGCGGAAATGGTCTTTGCAGACAATTATATCGAGCTGCTGGATGACCGAAAAGACTATGGCGAAGTCCGCTATCGGGTTTTTGGTCGGCTGAAGGGCCGCCATGTTGTGATTATCTGGACTCCGCGCGGACGTTTCAGACGCATTATATCGATGAGATACGCACATGAACAAGAAATCGAAAGATATCGTTGAACCGTGGCTTGATCCGGAGGATCTGACCGAATGGACAGAAGACCAGTTCCGCCGCGCGGCAATATATGAAAACGGCAAACTGGTCCGCCCCGCCGATGGCACACTCACCAAGCCCGGCCGCCCGAAGCTGAAAAATCCCAAGCAGCAAGTCACCCTGCGGCTGGATAAAATCGTTCTCGAAACATTCAAGGCCTCGGGCGCAGGATGGCAGACCCGGATCAACGAGGCATTGCGCAAGGCGCTGGAGCTCTAGTTTCCAAAAACCAGTTGCGGCCCTGGCCCCCTTAGTCCCGCGCGGTCCTCCGGATTATAAAGCGCGCATTTCTTCAGGCTCAGACAGCCACAACCAATACAACCATCGAGCCGGTCGCGGGTCCGCTCCAGTTCCGCGATCCGCGCGTCAATCACCCCGCGCATCGCCTTGCTGATCCGGCTCCAGTCGGCCTGGGTCGGGGTGCGGCCATGGGGCAGACCGGCGAGCTGCTTTTCGATCTCCCCGATCGTCAGCCCCAGTTGCTGGGCGATCAGGACAAAGCTCAGCCGGCGGATATCCGAGCGCAGAAACCGCCGCTGGCCGCCAGCAGAGCGGAACGGTTCGACCAGCCCCTTTTCCTCGTAGAAACGGATCGCCGATACCGAGAGACCGGTGCGGGCGGCGAGATCACCGATAGTCAGCGCTTTGGTTTCCGGCATGTTTGTCTCCTTACTTTCCTCCCTGTGCGCAGCATGGGGAGGGGGACCGCGCGAAGCGTGGTGGAGGGGCATCGTGCCATCCTCACTGCGTTCGGCCCCTCCGTCATCCGCCTTCGCCAAGGCTTCGGCGGATGCCACCTCCCCATGCTTCGCACGGGGAGGAAAATAATAGCTTGACCTCAACTTAGCTTGAGCTTGTACGAATCGCAAGCATGGAGATTTGGCGGGCTCGGACAGCCGCCTGCAAGGCGGAAAACATGCTTCCAAATCTTCCAATGAAATGGTGCCAATATTGCGAGGAAGACAGACAATGAAACTCAATCAGGTTACCGTCGGATGTGTGGACTATGACCAATCGGCGGCATTTTACCGCCAGCTTGGGCTCACCCAGATCGTAGACTCTCCACCCCGCTACGCGCGGTTCGAGACACCGTCGGGCGAAACCTTCTCGATCCACGCGGTGGAGAAGGTCGGAGCGCCGACCACCATGATCTACTTCGAATGCGACGATCTCGACCAGAAAGTCGCGGATCTGCAATCCGCCGGTCTAACCTTCGAAACAGAACCCACCGACCAGAACTGGGGCTGGCGCGAAGCGCAGCTCCGCGATCCGGCAGGCAATCCCGTCTGCCTGTTCTACGGCGGCGACAACCGCCGCTTCCCGCCCTGGCGGATCAACCCGCCAACCAACGAGAAAGGAAATGAAAATGACCAAAGGACAACTGGAGCACGTAAACATAACCGTCAGCGACCCGCAACGCAGCGCCGCCCTGCTGCGCGATCTGTTTGGCTGGCATATCCGGTGGGAGGGGCCATCAATGCTGGGTGGCCACACGATCCACATCGGCACAGATGACGCCTATATCGCGCTTTACACCAACCCTGAGGTTCAGGCTGCTGATCCCACGTTCAACAAGGGCGAGCCAATGAACCATATCGGCATCACCGTGGATGATCTGGATGCGGTGGAAGCGAAAGTCGTAGCGGCCGGGCTGGAGCCCTTCAACCATGGCGACTATGATCCAGGCCGACGCTTCTATTTCTTCGACTGGAACCACATCGAGTGGGAAGTGGTGAGCTACGGGTAGCACCCTTCTCCCTCAAGGGAGAAGGATACGCAGCCTTGCAAGCGCAGCGCGCTAGGCGAAGTTGGATGAGGGTGCACCAAGCTGCAGTGATTGCGCACCCAGCAACCGCCAGAACACCCTCACCCAGCTCCGACTAGGCAGCAAGCTGCCAAGTCTGCACATCCCTCTCCCTCACGGGAGAGGGGAATTTGAAGTGGATCGCATTATCCCGAACCCGCTCCAGAATTCAGCGCGGCAACAACAAACCCCAAAAAAAACCGCCCCACTCCCTGAAGGGAGAGGGGCGTTCATATACTACATTGCACCACGACACTCGAGGTCCTGAACAAAGTTCAGGATTACGGCGTCAGTGTCGCGAACTTCTACAAGCTAGGATTAACCAGCACCTTCTCGCCGGTCGCCTTCTTCTCGTAACCCTTGGCGATTTCCGGGTCGATCATGTCCATCAGGCTGATCTCGCTCGAATAGTCGCTGTGGAAAATGCCGTTGCGCTCTTCGACGGTATACATGCGCATTTCCATCATCCGGTCGCGTCCGACCTTTTCGAGATGCGGGGTGAGCAACCAGCCGGCAACACCCCAGTAGAGGCCGAGACCGCCGCCAAGGATAGTCTCGCCGGTGTCGAGGCGACCGTAGATATAGACCTGCTTGTTGACGGTCGAGCCATAGACGCTGAATTCCGCGCCACGTACGGCTGCTGCCTTTTCCATCGCGGTCAGGATATAGCTCGCCATCTTGCCGCCGCCGATGGCATCAAAGCCGAGCGTCGCACCGGTTTCTGCCAGCGCGTCGATCAGGTTGGACATGAAATCGTCCTTGCTGCTGTCGATCACATGGGTGAGACCGATGTCAGTGAGGATCTTTTTCTGGGCGTCGGAGCGCACGATAGCGACCAGCGGAATATTGTCCTTGAGGCAGAGCTTGGCCAGCATCTGGCCAAGATTGGAAGCGGCAGCGGTGTGGACCAGTCCGGTATGTCCTTCGGCATGCATGGTGTTGATGAAGCCCTGGGCGGTCATCGGATTGACGAACAGCGAAGCGCCTTCCTTCGCCGCAGCACCTTCGGGGAGTGGAACGCACGCCGCGGCCGGCATGACCCGGTGGGTGCGATACATTTCACCGCCGACGATGGTGACGGTCTTGCCCATCAAGGCCTGTGCTGCATCGGATGCACCAGCGGCGACAACCGTGCCAGCGCCTTCATTGCCCGCAGCGAGCTTCTTGCCCGCACGGCCCTTGAAGAAAGGCTGCATCGCAGGTTCGACGTCGGCAACCAGCGCTGGATGACCGTCAACGGTTTCGCTGCGCACGGTGTCCATGTTGGCGGCGGCGGTGAGCAAGCCGAGATCGGACGGGTTGATCGGAACCGCTTCCATCCGAACAACGACTTCATGGTCTTGCAATTCCGGCACGTCATAGGGCTCGACCGACAATATCGATTTGCCGTCTTCGGTGACGGTTGTGAACAGTTGCTTTGCGTCGGGAAATTGACTCATTAGAAATTCCTCTCTCGTATGTTTCTATAAATTCTTGGTGGCGGTGAGTGCCCCCAATCTTGCGGTAATCTCGAAAAAACTCAGTCACCGTTTTATCGATAATCTGTTTGCCAGTCTTAACGTCGTCAATCAAACCTCTTGAATCAACCCATAGGATACATGATTTCCCGGCTGATCTTGTAAATCCGCTTCATCATCTCGGGGCTAAGTTCCAGATCGGCGGCAGCAAAGATTTCCGGCAACTGGTCGGTGTGCGTTGCGCCGACAATGGTCGACGCGACAAAATCATGCTGCTTGGACCAGGCGGTAGCCAGTGTCACCGGGGCAACGCCAAGCTCTTCGGCAATCGCCATGAAACGCTTGGTCGACTCCTCCGACTTCGGATTGACGAACCTCTCGGCCATTTTCTTCTGCCGGCCGCCCAGATTGAGATAGGCGGAGAAGCGCGCACCGTCCGGCGTCGCGCCATCATTATATTTGCCAGACAGAGCCCCACCGGCGAGCGGAGAATAAGGGATCAGGCTGACCCCTTCCTGCCGACAAACCTGCGCCAGTTCATCCTCGAAGCGGCGGTTGTTCATGCTGAAGTTATTCTGGATCGTGCAATAGCGGGCGACGCCCAGCCGCTCCGACGCCTCGAGCGATTTCATCAGGCCCCAGCTGGTTTCGTTCGAGCAGCCGATGGCGCGGATCTTGCCCTTGCGCATTTCCTCGTCGAGCACTTCCATGGTCTCGTCATAGGCGGTGCCGTGATCGGGCCAATGGGTCTGGTAAAGATCGATATAGTCGGTCTGGAGTCGCTTGAGACTGTCGTCGAGCGCCTTGACGATATTGTGGCGATCCATCGCCGTCATACCCGCGCGCTGTGCCGACTCAATCCAGCCATGGCTCGGACCGGATACCTTGGTGGCGATGATCAGACTGTCGCGATCCTTGCCCTTCATCCAGCGGCCAACGATATTCTCGGTCTCCCCTGCCCATTCCCGTTTTGGCGGGACCGGATAATTTTCCGCGGTATCGAAGAAATTGATACCGGCTTCAACCGATTCATCCATGATCCGGCGCGACATGGCTTCGTCGGCGCTGCTGCCGAAAGTCATCGTGCCCATGCAGATTTCGGATACATATATCGGGCTTCGGCCCAGACGGCGTTTCTTCATGCAAATGTCTCCGGGAGATAGGGTTTCGGATTAACTGTGCGGTTAAGGTCCATAGCTCGCATCGGTTGCGAAACGCAATCCAATTTCTCCGGACTCTAGCCGGCCTGCCCGAGAACCACGCAAGCGAGAAACATCAACAGGCCGGCAAAACGATTGGACCGGAACTTGGCGAGCGCATCGTCCCCGTCAGCGCTTTTCAGCGTCCCGACCTGCCACAAGAGGTGCAGTGCAATCGGAGCCAACGCCGCGAGGCCAAGCCATTGCGGACGCAACAGCCAGAAGGCCCCCGCCCAGTTCGCCAGCGCGATCAGGTAGAAGACCAGCACCCCGGACCGGACATACTCGCCCAGTCGCAAAGCACTTGATCTTATGCCGACCATAGCGTCATCTTCTTTGTCCTGCAGCGCATAGATAGTGTCAAACCCGATCACCCAGAATATCGACCCGAGATAGAGCAGAGCCATCGCCCAGTGGAATTGCGGATCAATCGCCAGCCAGCCGACCAGCGCGCCCCAGCTGAACACCATTCCCAGCCAGGCCTGCGGCCACCAGGTGATCCGCTTCATGAACGGATAGGCGGCTACCAGCGCCAGGCTGCCCAGCGCTACCAGCTTTGCCACCAGGTTGATCTGCAGCCAGACCAGCAGGCCCACAAGACACAACAGTGCCAGCCAGACCCATGCTGCTTTCAACGATGTGACGCCGCTGGCCAACGGCCGCGAACGGGTTCGCTCGACTTGCTGGTCGAGATCGCGATCGACGACATCATTATAGACACAGCCCGCGCCGCGCATCGCGATCGATCCGAGCAACAGCCAGAGCAGCAGGTCCCAGCGGTCAATCGTACCGCCAGCCAGCGCCACGCCCCAGGCGCAGGGCCAGAACAACAGCCACCAGCCGATCGGGCGGTCAAAGCGGGCGAGAAGGGCAAAGGGCCGGGCAGCCGCAGGCAGCAGGCCGATAATGCCCTTATGTTCGGAATCGGGGACGATCTGGTTGGACGGGTCGGACATGAAAGCCCTTTATCTGTAATTCTCCATCTCGTCATCCTGAACTTGTTTCAGGACATCCCTCGGACATGCGCATTCATTTGAAAGAGATGCTGAAATAAATTCAGCATGACGAAAACAGAAGCTGACGCTAAACAACCGAAATGCCAGCCACACCCGCATATCCCCCGCACAGCGCGCCGCGCCTTTATGTCGATGTCGAACTATCCAATGGCGCTGAAATCCGGCTGGACGGGAGCCATGCCCATTATCTGCTGAAAGTGATGCGGATCAGGCAGGGCGACCCGATCAAGCTGTTCGACAACCGCACCGGTGAATATCTTGCGCATGCAACCGCCTTGGGCAAACGCGACCTGATCCTGACAATCGATGGCAAGACCCGCGAACGGGAAGCGGTGCCCGATCTCTGGCTGTGCACGGCGCCGATCAAGAAGGACCGGTTTAACTGGATCGCGGAAAAGGCGACCGAACTGGGCGTGGCCAGAATCATTCCGGTCCAGACCGAGCGGACCCAGGGTCACGGCATCAAGGTCGAGAAACTCCGCGCCCATATGATCGAAGCCGCCGAGCAATGCGAGCGCACCGCCCTGCCCGAGCTTGATCCGTTGACCAGCCTGCCCGAAATGCTCGAGCAATGGCCCAAGGACCGCCATCTCTTCTTTGCCGACGAGCGCATCCATCAGAGCGGTGAAGGCAGCTTCCGCAAGGCGCTGGTCGCCCATGACGGCCCGGCCGCCATCCTGATCGGGCCTGAAGGCGGTTTCTCCGATGCCGAGAATGCGATGATCCGCGCGCTCGACCGGTCGGTGGCGATATCGCTGGGTCCGAGAATCCTGCGAGCGGAAACCGCGGCTCTGGCGGCGGTCAGCCTGTGGATGGCGGGCCGCGGTGACTGGAACGGCTGAAACCTCTGGTTGGCGCCGATTCGATGACAAGGTTGCGATTTGAATAATCGTCTAAATTAACGTGGGGAAACCGAAATTTAACCAATTTTTCAGGGTATTCCTCTACCTATCTGCACCATGAAGTGGGGACAAGATTTTCCGGGACTGACCATCCCGAGGAATTTGGTCGCGGTGGGAAAGATGCTTTCCTGCCTCGTCCTGATCTGTGCTGCCGTATCGTTCTCGACGACCGTCAGGGCCCAGACCGTCACTCAATATACGATCAGCGAGCCCGGCGGCTCCAACGATATTGTCGGCGCGCGCACTTGCGGAACCGGCACCGGCGGAACCGGCGGGTCACCTCTGGTCAAGAATTTTTCGGTTGGCACCAATTTTACCGTTGCCGACGTCGACTTGGGCTTTCTCGCCTCCCATGCCTATCGCACGGATATCCAGGTCATTTTGCAATCCCCTGCAGGAACCCGCGCCATACTGGTCGTTGGCACAACCTCGGGAGGAAACAATAATCTGAACGTCCGGCTGAGCGACGAGTTCAGCCCTGCGGTAAACAGCGGGACGCATGGTAACGACAGTTTAACCCCGACGCCGAACCCTCCAACCACGAGCTATGAGCGACAATATGCTCCCAACAACCCGCTCAGCGTGTTCGACGGACAAAATTCGATCGGGACCTGGCGCCTGGAAATCTGCGACATGTACCCGACCGCCGACGACGGGAATTTTCTGAGAGCAGACTTGTGGCTGACTTCGGCACCGACCAATTTTGCCGACCTGTCGCTTGCCAAGACGGTCAGCAATGCGACCCCGGCGAACGGTGCCAACGTCACCTACACGCTCTCCCTCACCAACTCCGCCGCGTCGAACCAGACCGCCGCCGCAACGGTCAACGACCTGCTGCCACTCGGCGTGACATTTGTCAGCGCGTCCGGCTACGGAACCTATGACAGCGGTACGGGCATATGGACGGTGCCGTCGATTGCGCCCGGACAGACCCGCGCCATCAGCATAACTGTCAACGTCACGGCCACATCGGGAGCCACGGTTACCAACACCGCCGAAGTCGCGTCATCCAATCGGGCTGATCCGGATTCATCGCCCAATAACGGAATCACCGGCGAAGATGACTACGCAAGCCGGTCTTTCACCGTATCGGGTTCGCGCACGGCAGGCATTCCGCCCAGCCTGACCAGCGTCTGTCCGATTTCCAACCAGATATTGTTCGACTGGAACGGCAAGGCCTGGGTGGGTGGTTCGACCAATAACAGCTATACGGTAGCCGGTATCGGTTCGATCAATTTCAACATCAGCAACACGGGGGGCACCTATGACGATGGCTCGCCCGCCGTGAACAGCAACAATTATGGCAGCCTCGCCAGTACCGAGCAGTCGCTTTACCAGAACCTGCAGTTTACCAATCAGACGCAGACGGCAACGACCCTGCTGACCCTGCCGACAGCGGTGCCGGGACTTCAGTTCACGGTTTTCGACATTGATTATGCCAATAATGATTTTGCCGACAAGCTGACGGTCGTCGGCAGGTTCAATGGTGCGACCGTGTATCCGACGCTCACCAACGGGATCGCCAACTATGTCACCGGCAATGTCGCGATTGGTGATGCCGGATCCAATTCCAATTCGGCCAATGGCAATGTCGTGGTTACCTTTACCTCTCCTGTCGACCGGGTCGAAATCATCTATGGCAACCACACAACAGCACCGGCTGATCCGGACGGACAAGCCATTTCGATCCATGATATCAACTTCTGCCGTCCGGCGACCACCATGAGCGTCACCAAGATCAGCTCGATCATCAGCGATCCGGTCAACGGCACGACCAATCCCAAGCGTATCCCGGGGGCTATCGTCCAATATTGCATCCTGATCAGCAACAGCGGATCGGCCAGCGCCGCTTCCATAGTCGCGACCGACAGTCTTGCCGGCGCATTTACTTACACGCCGGGGACGATGAGGAGCGGCAGCAATTGCGGATCGGCGGTAACGGTGGAGGATGACAATGCCACAGGCGCCGACGAAAGCGACCCCTATGGCGCGTCATTGGCCGGAACCACGCTCACCGCGACTGCAGCGACCCTGGGACCGGCGAGCAGCTTCGCGCTTACCTTTCGGGTCACAATAGACTAGCCGCGCCGCTTCAGCCGCACCAATATTTCATCGAGTGACGACAGAAAGCGCGAGCGATCGGCTTTGCTGAATGGTGGCGGACCACCGATATTCTCCGTTCCCATGCCGGCGCGCAAATCGGCCATGATCGCGCGTGTCGCAACCGCAGCGCCAATAGAATCGGCGGTGAACGGTTTGCCGTTGGAACCGACCACAGACGCACCTGCCTTCACACAGCGATCGGCCAGCAAAATATCTGACGTAACCACAACGTTGCGAGCGCCGGTCCGTTCGGCAATATAGTCGTCGGCAGCGTCGAACGCATCGCTGACCACTACCCGGCTAACCAGTGGTTGATCGGGCACCCGGAACGGGCTGTTGCTGACAATCACCACCGCCACTTGATGACGGTCCGCCACCCGGTAAATTTCGTCCTTTACCGGGCAGGCGTCCGCATCAACCAGTATCTGGATGGCAGTGGTCATCGTTTAATTCAGTCGGCTTTGGGTCCGCGGGGTTTCCCACCTTCAAACGGCCGCTTCCCGCGATGCGGCTTTTTGTCGCCACCGCCGAAATTGCCGCCGGAACCGGATTTGCGATCGCCTTTGAAGTCGGATTTCTTTTTGAAACCGCCACCAAATTCGCGCTTTGGTCCGCCGCCGTCAGAGCCGCCTTCGCCTTCCGGCTTGCGCTTCTGATATGGCTTGCCGCCGCCACCCGGTTTGTCACCGAATTTCTTGTCGCCAAATTTGTTCTTGCCGAACAGCTTGCCGCCATGTTTCTTGCTGGCATTGCTGTAATCGCGCTGACCGCCATTGTCGCCGCGTCCGCCCTTGCGGTTGCGCTTGGCTTCATCACGTGGCTTGCCTTCAAACTGGGTGATCACGACATCATCGGTATCATCCCCGCCGGATTCTCTTTTCTCGGCAATGGCAGCGGTAAATTTGTCGACCACCCGACGCGGGATTTCGAACAATGTATCGTCACCGTTGATCCGGATCGCACCGATTTCATTCTTCGTGATATGGCCGCGGCGGCACAATACCGGCAACAGCCAGCGTGCGTCAGCACGCTGATTATGGCCGACGTTCATCTTGAACCAGACTGTATCTTCAAATCCGGGACGCGGACCGCTTGGCGCGGGTTGCGACTGGGCACCGCGATCAAGCATCTGCTCCGGCGCCGGCATTTTCGCGCGATGCGACTGCACCAGCATCGCGGCGATTTCTTCCGGCGTTTTTTCGGCCATCAGACGTTTCGCCAATGCCAGATCATCCTCGTCAATCTCGACCGGCTGCAATAATGTTTCGATCAGACGTTCGGCGTCATTCTTGCGGATGTCCGCGCGTGTTGGCGCATCCCTCCATTCGGCGTTGATCTTCGCGCCGCGCAGCATGGATTCAACCCGCTTGCGCCGCTGGTAAGGCACGATAATGACCGCCGTACCCTTTTTGCCGGCACGCCCGGTACGTCCGGACCGATGCTGCAATGTCTCGGCATCGCGCGGCATATCGACATGCACAACGAGGCTGAGGGTCGGCAAATCGAGGCCCCGTGCGGCAACGTCGGTTGCCACGCAAACCCGCGCGCGTTTGCTGCGCAGGGCTTGCATCGCCTGGTTGCGTTCGCTCTGGGTATGTTCACCGGACAGCGCCACTGCACTGAACCCGCGATCCACAAGGCTAGCGTGCAAACGGCGAACCGCTTCGCGCGTACCGCAGAACAGCATCGCCGATTCCGCTTCATGGAAACGCAGCAGATTGACCACCGCATTTTCGGTATCGGCAGGAGCAACGGTGATCGCCTGATAGGCAATGTCGCCATGTCCGCGATCTTCGCCGACCGTCGAAATGCGCAGCGCATCATTCTGGTAACGTTTGGCAAGATTGATAATCGGTTTCGGAATGGTCGCCGAGAACATCAATGTCCGGCGATTCTCACCGGTTGCATCGAGAATTTCTTCCAGATCTTCGCGGAAGCCCATGTCGAGCATTTCATCCGCTTCATCGAGAACCGCTGCACGCAGGTTTTTAAGGTCGAGCGCTCCGCGTTCGAGATGGTCGCGCAAACGGCCCGGTGTGCCGACGATAACATGCGCGCCACGGCGCAGCTGACGACGCTCCTTGGAAGCATCCATGCCGCCAACGCAGGTCGCGATTTGCGCGCCGGCTGGCTGATAGAGCCAGGTCAGTTCGCGACTCACCTGCAGCGCAAGCTCGCGGGTCGGTGCGATGACCAGAGCCAGCGGTTCGACCAGAAACGGGAAACGCCCGTTGTCATCGAGTAATTGTGGTGCCATCGCCAGACCGAAGGCTACGGTCTTGCCGGAGCCGGTCTGGGCGGAGACGATTAGGTCGCGGCCATCCGCTTCTGGTTCAAGCACAGCGGCCTGAACCGGTGTAGGCTTGTCATATTCGTGCGCCGCAAGCGCCTCTGCGAGAAGCGGGGATAATTTCGTGAAAGGCATAATGTTCTAATTCCGTGGCAAATGTGAAAGCCGCGCGGAACTGCCAGTCGCCTGCGGTTTATGAAGAATATGTTGTTATTAAACGGTCCGCGCTGGGGATCATATTGCCTTGCCGGCAGCATGGCCACTCGCCCAAGCCCATTGAAAATTATAGCCACCGAGCCAGCCGGTAACATCAACCGCTTCGCCAATAGCATATAAACCGGGCACTTGACCAGCTTCCATATTTTTGGATGAAATTTCCGCTGTACTTATCCCGCCAGCTGTGACTTCGGCCTTGGCAAAACCCTCGGTTCCATTCGGCATGAAGCGCCATTGGGATAGGCGGCGCGCCGCCTCGTCGAGCTTCTTGTCGGTCAGATTTCCCAGCTCCCCTTCGAGGGCGATTCGTTCGATCAGCGTCTCGGTCAGCCGCGTGGGCAAATGGGCGTTGATTGCCTTTTTCAGTGACAGACGGGGCAATTGTTTCTTGGCCTGACTGAGCCAGTCACTCTGCAAATCGGGCAGAAAATCGATTTCGACCGATTCGCCATGCTGCCAATAGGATGAAATCTGGAGAATCGCCGGCCCCGACAAGCCCTTGTGTGTAAACAGAGCGGCTTCCCGAAATGCGGTTTTCCCGCAGCGCGCGGTTACTGGCGCGGATACGCCGGAAAGCTCACGGAACAGGGTTTCTTCTCCGCCCAGAGTCAGCGGCACCAGCGCCGGTCGCGGCTCGACGATCTTCAGCCCGAATTTGCGCGCCAGATCATAAGCGAATCCGGTCGCGCCCATTTTCGGGATCGAAGGGCCACCTGTGGCAATCACCAGGGACGGAGCGAAAGCGGTCTCTCCACCATATTCCACCCGATAGCGACCATCGCTGTGACTGATATCGGTGATCGCCTTGCCAAAGGACATGGTGACGGCTTGTTCAGGACATTCCGCCAACAGCATTTCCACAATCTGGCGGGCGCTGCCGTCACAGAATAGCTGGCCCAGAGTTTTTTCGTGCCACTCGATGCCATAGCGATCGACCAGCGCGATGAAATCGGCAGCCGTATAACGGCTCAACGCCGATTTCGCGAAATGCCTGTTCTGCGACAGATAGCGGTCCGGCGAAGTGCCGATATTGGTGAAATTGCAACGCCCGCCGCCCGAAATCAGGATTTTCTTGCCCGGCTCGTCGGCATGATCGATCAGCAAGACATTCCGCCCGCGCTGGCCGGCCACGGCTGCACACATAAGCCCGGCGCCACCGGCTCCGAGTATGATTGCGTCATGATGGGTTGGGAGATTGGGCATGAATTATCGGAACCGCTTTTTCGCCAATGCTCTGCCGGAGCCAGTTTTCAGATATTTTTCGAATGCCAGAGCGGTTTCCTCGGAAACAAAATAGCGGAATGAAAGAAGCATCCAAGGTTTAAACTTGGCCGTATGTTTGGATTCTCCAGCATTATGTGCAGCCAATCGGGTTTGAACATCATTCATCAAACCAGTGTAATACTGATCCGGAAATGCAACACTCTGGAGATAATATACATAGTGCATGCCGATACCGCACTCCTTCGCCAAGGCTTCGGCGGGCAACCTACGCTCGTTCCGATTTCCAGACAATATTGCGCGGGAGAAGGAAATTGGTCTGCCAACCGTAGCTCGCGAAGCGAGCGAAGGTTGGTGGAGCCTAGCGGGAACTCGAACCCAACACCCATCTAGCCGGATTTAAACGACATTTCGACCCTGCTACAGTTGGTCTCGTAACATCAAACTGTGGCATTTTGCAACCGCAATATATGATTTTGTCGCTGGCAGGTGCCGCCAAGAACTGGACCCTATGTAGCTTTGCGTAGAAAGCGCTGATCAAAGCGAGTACGAAATTCTTCAAGCACTTCTTCGAAGCGGTCGAAGCCTTCCTTTTTCAGTTGCGCGGAAAAACTGATAGCTCGCTCTGTGCCCACAATGGCGCTCCAGAAGTACGAGATCATCCCAGCTGCATCGCGTTGCTTCAGGCGCATGATAGTATAGCGAACACCGCACTTAAGCTTGTCAGAAGCATGTTGCGACGAGAGCACCGGGTTGAACACTTGCTCTTCGAGATAGCTCATTATTTGCTGTTCTTTAGTTACATTCGACATCAGTAATCCTCCATTCAAAGCGGCTTAAGTTCGACAGAAAAGCCGTGGGCATGTATGCACTTAATCAACTGCTCAAGCGTCAATTCGGCGGAGTTATGGACATCAGCAGACTTTCCAAAGCCCGCCTCCAATTCCATTTCCTGCACTGCCTTCAGCACCCGGACACAATGTTTGCTTGCCATGTGATGGCCCTCTTTTCCATTGAGGAGACCATGGGTGAACGGACCAGAAAATCCCAGTTTTTCACCAAGAGCTTTCAAGCTCATACCGCTTGCATCACGTATACGGCTAACCCGCTTAATAAAATCGTCGCTCCAAGGGCCGTTTGGCCGCTGTTGCATCTCTGAATTAAACGCCATTTGTAGTCCCCTTTTCCGAGTCGCAATGCATTATATCACAATTTTATGAGCGTTAGATATATTTTTTATATTATCCGGCTAAGCCGCCAAATTGGTCGAATGGCCTCGGGTCAACACCGGGATTTAGCGTACCAATCTGATGGATCGCTTTGAGCGTTGGACGCTGCCAATCGCTTCAAAGGGTGGACAGCCACGGCTGGCTACCTCAACGCTAGACTAATTTCCTATCACTGGCATTATCGGCTATTCGCCAGATGCTCAATACTCGCCGAGGCAAAAAGATATCCCGGAGGCTAAGCCAGAATAATTTTCTTCAGCGTCTTCTTCAATTCAGCGCGGCGTTTTATATGGTCATGACTGTAATGGGCCATCCGATGATCGAGCGGGCATAGCGCGATTACATTTTCAATGGTGTCCGGCCCGCCTTCGGATAGGGGAACGATGTGGTGAGTTTCGAGATAGATTGCACCACTTGCCATCTCGAAACCCGGTTCGCCGCAAAATTCGCATCGTCCATTTGAACGTTGCTTCACCAAGTTCCTCACGCGAGGATCGCGAACAAAAACGGTTCCGCTCTGCTCCCGCTTCTCTGCATCGGCCTTCTCAGATTGCTGAATGTCGAACTGATCAACAAATTGAGCCGTTACGATGCCTCGCTTCAAGACGTGCGCGCCGGTCTTCCAGTCATATTCAGCTATGGTCCAAGGTTCTGGATCAAGCTCACGCTTGAACACAACCGATTTGGTGGCATTGGGATCTCCAGGCTTCCTCCGTATCCCATCATTGATGATAACGCGGACGGGTAGATTGTCCCGCAAGGCCTCCTGAAGGGCTTCGTCCAGCTTCTTCGCCCGTTCAAACCACTTGACTTTTCCGCCCGTTCCCCTGTGGCTCTTTGCATCAGCCCGAAAGTTGCCTCGCTCCACAATATCGCCAGCTTCCAGGGCCATCCCGGGGTGCCAAAGATTGAGGATCACAACCTGTTTCTGCTGAACAAATGACCAGTCGTAGCAGTATTTCGGGTTAGCTTTTGGACCTCTTTTATCGTTCGAGCTCGCAACCCAATCTGTCATATCGAGACCGGCACTCTCCACTAGATCAAAGACGAGATGCTTCTTGGTCGGTCTAATATTATCGAGAATAGTCATTTAGGCCTAGCTCACCGCCTTCATTTTCTCAGCGAGAGCGGCCATCCGTTCTAAAAATTCTGCGTCCATTTCCTTGTAATGGCGCTTCAGCCTTTCGATCATATCGGGCCAGTTCTCTTTGCTATACCTGAGTTGAAAAGATGCGGTCGTTGCTCGCTCATTTTGAGTTGTTGCCTCACTTCTTGTGTTTCTGGCTTGCCGAAATCGTAACGCTTACGGTAGAGCCCCGGAAACGGTTCGCCGCCATCATCCGCATAAAAAATGCGCATTCTACCTGACGCACCCTAAGCTTCGAAAGCTTGCAGGGAAAGAGAAAGAATTATGAGCACAGACCAAACCGCTTTCGAGGAATTCCAAGGCCTCCTTAGAGAGATGTTTCAGTTCGATCACAACGAACTGGATTTCGGCCTCTTCAAAGTACTCCGGTTGAAGAGAGCCTTTATCGAACAGTTCATAGATGGCGATGGAGAGCAGGACCTTAAGAATATAGTTGCCCGCGAACTGGAGAACATTCGGCAGAGAGACCAAATGGCAGAAACCGAATGGATGGCTCAGTATTGTTCCGAGCTTGGGCCCAGAGGAAAGCTCGCTTGGGAAGCCTTGTCGGCTGATCCCATAGACACCGATTTGCAAACCAAGCTAAAGCAGGCGATCAGTGTAGCCGAGCTACCCGAGCAACTCGACGCTAAGCTTGAACGTATCGACCGCTGGCTTCAAGGCCAGTCGGTCAGCTCAACACATCTTGAGGCGCAGCTCTACAACTACTTGCTGAACTTCTTCGACCTATACTACCTGAATGGTGATTTCGGCTACAACAGCCGCTCCAGTGCTGCGTTCGGTGTGCCCTATGAGGCAAACTACGACGGCTCAGACACAATGTTCCACTTTAAGCACCGGGATTGTTATTACATCAAGACCGGCAACAGCTTTCCAGAAGTTGCGCTTGAGGTGGCGGGCAAGCGGGTAGTTTTCCGGCTAGACGGTGGGGGTGACGACGAAACAGGTACCCAGAACAATAACAAAGATGCCACAATCAAGTTTTATGAGCTTGCCGGTGTGGCCGAGCAAGATGGGGATATCGTTGTGCGCTTCTGGCTGGCCAAGGAAGGCACAGCCAAGGCTGAAATCTACCGCCAGCTTATGGCGGCCCTCGACCCAAAGATCGATATTAACCCCTATCTCTTTAAGAAGACCAAGGACGACGAGGCACCAGCGAGTGTATTCAAGGATCCGGGCAAGGATCACGACAAGGCCGAAGGCGGTCAAATCAAGGGCATTAACCAGCTACGCTTGACCGAAGATGCCTTTTTCGGTGAACTAGCAAAGCTCGATCAATTTAAGAAGCTCGGTAGCAACGCTGCAGCACGCACCGCGGCGTTTAAAGGCGATGCCACGGCGCAGGCACTGCTCACAATCGATCGCGCTTTAAACCGTTTCTATGTTGGTCAGGACGCGGACTATTTCATTCATAAGGACCTGAGGGGGTTCTTGTCCCGCGAGAAAGACCGCTTCATCAAGTCGGTGATCTTTAGTGATTTAGAAGCGCTGCTGAGCCTGTCGGGCGACGCATCGACACGGGTTCTCGCTCGCGCCTTCAATGCCGTAGCAAATCGTATAGTTGAGTTTTTGGACGCGACGGAGACATTCCAGCGGAACCTATTCACACTCAAGAAGAAGGTGATCGACACCCATTGGCTCATCTCGGTCGGCAAAATCCCAGTGATCTATTGGGACGGATTGCTGCAGAATGAGCGTCTGGTGGAATGGTGGGCCAACGAGTTTGACCAGAAGATCTCCAGCGCCGAAGATTTAAGTTCCCAGCCAACGCTTGTGGTCGATACCAGTTTTTTCGGAACCGAGGCTGGGCGTTCGTTTATCGAGGGCATGCTCGCCGATCCCATTTTTGATCACCTAGACGAACAAACGGATGGCTTACTGATCCACTCCGAAAACTGGCAGGCCCTGAACCTCCTCGCTGAAAAATTCCGCGAACGCATCCAGTGCATTTACATCGACCCGCCCTACAACACCGGCGGCGATGGTTTCCTCTACAAGGACAGCTTCCGGCACTCTAGTTGGGCTGCAATGATGTCAGACCGGCTGGATCTTGCGAAAAACTTTCTTGGTGAGCGCGGCGTTCTCTTCGCGAGCATCGACGAGAAGGAGCGCAGTGGTCTTGAGCACCTTCTCGTCGAGACATTTGGGACCGACAACCTTCTGGGTGAGCTAATTTGGCGGAATGTTACAGATAACAACCCGACCCGGGTGGCAGTTGAACATGAATACATCGAGTGCTTCGCAGCTAACGCGAAGAAGCTGCCGAGCGCATGGAAGAGCCCGCTTTCAGACGCTAAAAATGCTCTCATCAAAATTGGTGATGAGCTAATCGCGGAACATGGCGACACTCCTGAGCTTCGAGACGCCTACACAGAATGGTTTCGTGAGAATAAGCCCTTTCTTGGCGCCTTGGACCGCTACAAATACATCGACGGCGAGGGGGTCTATACCGGCAGCCAAAGCGTGCATAACCCAGGCAAAGAGGGTTATCGATACGATGTGATTCATCCCAAGGCGGGAAAGCCGTGCAAAGAACCCCTGATGGGGTATCGCTTCCCGTCGGAAACCATGGAGAAGTTGCTCAAAGAGGAGCGCATCCTCTTCGGAGATGATGAGAACAAGATCATCGAGCTTAAAGTTTACGCTCGCGACTACGAAGACAAGCTAGCAAGCGTCATTACGCTAGATGGTCGGACTGGTGCGAATGACCTACGAGCTATGTTTCCCGGCGAACAACGTTTTAAGAACCCAAAGACATCCGGACTTCTTGAAGAGATTTTCTCGTTTGTAGTCAGCGAGCAAGAATATCTAATGGACTTCTTCGCAGGTTCCGGAACCACCGCCCAAGCTGTCCTCGCGCTCAATCGCAAAGATCACAAGAACCGCAAGTTCATTCTCTCTGAAATGGGCGATTATTTTGACACCATCCTCAAACCTCGAGTGGCGAAGGTCATGTGTGCTGCCAAGTGGAAGGACGGCGCACCGGACGTATCCGGAGATTGGCAAGGAATTGTCAAAGTCCAACGTCTTGAGCAATACGAAGACATACTCGCCAATCTGGAAACTTCGTGGGATGAGGAGGCGCTGCCTGAGGGTGTGCCAGTTCATTATCTTTTCCGCCCAGACGAAAGCAAGGTGCGCCTAACTCTAGATATCTCTCGGCCCTTCGACAATTTGATGAAGGTGGGGCGAGAAGGAAAGAATGCGGCTCTGGACCTTTTGGAAACACGTGCTCTCTTGCAAGGCTATTGGGTGCGCTCCCAGCGATCTTTCCTTGAAGAAGACAAGTACTATCGAGCGCTGGAAAGCGAATGTGGTAGTCTGATCCTTTTCCGCGACGTGATCGATGGTGAAGATGACAGTGAAGCGATCAACCGCATTGCAGCGGGCTATTCCAATGAAGACGGCAGTCTGCGGATCGCTCGATTGGAACTGAACCACTGGGCCGACCTTCGAAAACTCACGTTGCCAGCCAACCTTATTGCAGCGGGTGACTTTGATCGAGGCGCTCAATGGAGCTGACACTCTACAATCGGCTGAAGCGTAAGTTGCTTGGTGATCTGGCAGAAGCCAGCGAGCAACACGATCCCGTTTGGCAGAACGCAGTCGAGGCCTATGCATCGAAGGCGGAAACCGGGATCGCCAAGTGGGGCCGCGATACAATCCAAGAATGGGTTGTGCGCTACAATAAACTAAACAGCCGACCAATACGGCTACGCTATTACCAAATCCTCGCGCTCTATTTCACGGAGGCGTTCCTTAGAGAGCGGCGTGAAAGCGTTAAGAAGAAGGCAGGCGTCGGTCGTCAAAACATGCTCGCCTATTGGATGGCGACCGGCAGCGGCAAAACCCTGCTTATGCACATCAACATCTTGCAGTTTATCGATCACATCGGAGGCTTCCAAGCGTTCGATGAATTGCAAGTGATCGTGACGACGCCCGGTGTGAACCTCATTGAGCAACACCGCCGCGAAATAGTGCCAATCATCGATCAGCTCAATCGCCAATGCGCTGGCCGTATCAAGCTGCGAGTTGAAAGCACGGGCAGCCTTTTGAATTACGAGAAGGGCTTTTTCATTCTTCCGCCTTCATCCCGACTTTTCCGGCTGGTACTAGTCGATGAAGGCCATATCGGTCTCGCTGGAGGCGGCAAGGAGCTGGGCGCGTTCAAGCAGCTCCGAAAAGATCTTGCCGACTACGACAACGCGTTCTTGTTCGAATATTCCGCCACCTATCACGGCATCGCTGAGAAGCACGTTGCAGAATACGGCGAACAAATCGTTTTTGATTATAATTATTACCGTTTCTACCGGGATGGCTATGGTAAGGATTATTCGATCGAGACGGTTGGCCTGGACCGTGTCGCAGAGGGCAAGGAAGCTTGGGAAAACTTTCAGGCCGCGTTCGAGACCCTAGCCGATAAATTGCGCACTCATGATGAACTTCGACTGCAAGACACGTCTGCGCTCGGATTCGTTTCTGCATTTGCTGATCGTCCATTGGTCGCTTTTATGGGAAACACGGTTGAGGACCGTAAGAGCGAAGGCAAAGTCGACAACAAGGGGCAAGGTGCAGATGAGGTTTCCGACATCCGCAAATTGCTGGCCTATCTAGCGAAGCTCAGCAAAAAGGACCGTGAAAAGCTTGGATCGATCTTTCACAATCAGATCGATGGGCCTTTGCGCCTCACTCGATGCCCAGCCGTACCAGACGAAATATGGCTCTCATGGGGGGAAGGTCAGTATTGGGGTATCGTCAACGTCGGAAATGGCGAAAAATTCCATGCTGACTGCGAAGGACATCCAGAGTTATTTGGCCCACAAGGCGAACAACTCGTCCAGGTCCGGAAAGCTGACATCATAGAGCCCCGCTTCCTCTTCAGCGAAATAGATCGTCCAACTTCTACAATCAATGTCCTGATTGGCAGCCGCAAATTTGCCGAGGGCTGGAACTGCTACCGTGTTTCAGTAATCGGCCTAATCAATCTTGGAAGCGGTAAGGGCAACAAGATCATCCAGATTTTTGGTCGAGGCGTGCGCCTGCACGGTGTAAATGGTGACGGCAAACGTCGCCACATCGAGCACGCGGAAAACTATGCTGAATTGATGAGTGACATTTCGCAGCTTGGTCGTTTGCGAAAGCTTGAGGCGCTCAATATCTTTAGCCTGAAAGCGAGCTATTTGGAGACGTTTCTGAAGGCCCTCGAAGAGGAGCTGCCGCGGTACGAAGTCGAACGTCGGGTTCCCGTAAGCGCGCAGGCATTGAAGCTTGGATCAAACTCCGAGACGTTCGATGAGTATGCCGCGAACCTGCCAATTTTTAAGGTTGGGCGCGAGGATAGCGAACCTCGTCTTATTGCAACGCTAAACGCCGGGAAATGGGATTGGTCATTCATGACCGAGCAGGGCCCCGAGCACGGCACCTTAGAGCGATTGACTATCGACATTGACTATCGTCCCTCGCCTGAACAAACTCCCGTCAACCTCGCGCAGGACTTGCGAAATGCAGTGGAGGACACGCCAAGAGCGGCCTTTTCGGCAGAATGCGATTATTCATACCGCTTGTCATCTCTCCTAGATCGCCGGAAGCTTCAGCTTCTCAAGAACAAGGGTCAATTACGACGTACTGTGGCGCCCAAAGACATCCTGAAGCTTGTCAGCTCCGTTCTCTACCACCGCAACTGGGATACCTTAGATTTTGGTGCGCAAGAGAGCCTGATCTGGCAAGTTCTGAGCGAGGCAGTAGGCAAGCTTCATCATCGACTTGTCTATGATATCAACAAGCGCAAATACCGAATTGCAGAACCCATAGTGCAATCTCAACCAGGTGAAGCGGGCGATTTCATTGGCCACTATGACATTCGGGTTGGCTTCAAAACAGAAGTTGAGAAAAAAAACTTCGAGCAGACATACCCTTCACCAATTCTGCCAGCTCAGTTTGAGCTGACATTCAATGGTTCCCGGCACATTTACAAGCCGCTGCTTCGCAATGCTAAAGATAAGGGCGTAGCAGGCCTCAACCTGCAGACCATTTCAATCAGCCCTGATAGTCTAAATCCGGGTGAACGGAAGTTTGTCGAAGACCTTCAGGGCTTCCTCTCGAACCCAGCAAGGCAAGGAAGCGTGAAGAACTATTCCTTTTATCTCATGCGAAATGTCGAAAGCTTGCGTTCTGTGGGGGTTTATCTCGACACGGAAAGCAGAGCTTATTTTCCGGACTTTGTGCTTTGGGCGGTTAGCTCCAAAGAGACCCATATTCTTCTTGTAGACCCAAAAGGCCAATCGGGCATCATGGACTGGGCATCGTTGACCGGCGGGGTCAATGCCAAAGTCTCATTGGCAAAGAGCTCAGACCTAGTGGAACTCGGCAGAAGTCTCAGTTCTGCGACGGGCAAGTCTTGCAAAGTCTCTTCATTTATCTTGCTTCGCAAGTCCTCACCATTGGGTAAGGCAAATGGAGCGAGCTACAATCCGAAGGATGTGGCGGAGCTGGAGCGTCACCACGTCCTTCATTTGGATTGGGCACCTGCAGTGGGAGGAAAGCACATCGATGAAGATGGCAATCTTTTGCCTAAGCCGCCAGACGGGCGATGTTATGTCGAGCGTATGTTTTCACTCGCTGGGGTTCTTAATTAGCTGCGACCATCCATCGAGCCTTAATTCTGAAACCCTATTTCATGTGGTGCAACGTAAGCGAGAGCTGTAGGCCGCCTTGCGCGTTATGGCATTTAAGGGTTGAAGGCTGCTTATTTGGGAGCGGCGAT
>CANLBM010000008.1 GCA_947488845.1 uncultured Sphingomonadaceae bacterium
CATGCCATGGAACTGGACAGACAATAACAAACGGAACCGTCAAGCCGCATAATACGCGGCCCCCAGCTCTCGCTTACCATGAAGGTGACCTGTTTCGCGCAGTTCAATGCAACTACCAGCAGGCCCGAGAGAACAAAAATTAGCATTCAGATGCAGCGTCCGCTGGCATTGACAGATGCTTTTTGCTGGCCTTCGCAACCCGACGGCCAACGCCGTAGGAGGCCGGCAGGCCCCTACATCATCACTGACGTCCCTGCTCTTCGCCATGGGCGAACAGGGCCTGCATGAATGCGGAATCGAACTGCTCGTCTGGGAAGGCGTCATCATCGAAATCGTCACCGATCTGGTAGACCGCAAGCGTTACGCCATGATGGACGGCGAATTCGCGATAGGACCGTAGGATGTTCCTATCGGCATGGGCGATCATGGTTTCGATCGAGCGGCGCAGGATCGAAAAAGCCGTTGGCTCGACGCCTTCGACCTGCGGCGCAAGGCGGCCATTATACAGAATGGTGAAGGAGCCGTTAGTCACATCCGCTCGCTCACGGAGCTCGGCCTGTCCCCACAGGATGCTGGGCGGTATCGCGAGGAAGCTTCCTGCGGTGCCGCCGTCAACATGCATTTCGCGGAAGGGCTGCCCGTCCGCCTCGACATCGATCATTACGGGCGGCATCAGCGCAGGGACGCTCGAGGAGGCTAGAAGGAGACTCTCGATAAGATGCTCGCGGTTGGGCATCGGCGAGACGGCGATAGAACCCAGATCCCAGATCGTGCCGCGCTGCGTGTCAAGATTGGTCGTAGTTACCAGAAGGCGGCGACCCTTCCGGTGTTCCTCTGCGATCCGCTCGACAAGTTCGGGCGAAACCTCGCGCTCGATCATTTCGAGCAAGGGACGGCTGGTTGCAAAAGCTGGTCCACCGAGCAGCCCGGAGATCGCACGCTGACGGTAGATGTCGTCCGCGTCGATTGTCGTGTAGAGGCGGCGCAAAGCGTCGTCCTCGCTTGGACCTAGAAAAGCAAAAGGCGCGATAAGCGCGCCGGTGCTGACCCCGATGACGAGATCGAAGTCGGGCCGGTCGCCGCGTTTGCTCCAGCCCGTAAGGAAGCCTGCCGAGAAGGCTCCTTTGTCCGACCCGCTGGAGATGGCCAGCAGGTCGATCGGTTCGTCGTCACCCGAGGCTCGCCTCTCCGCCATCCAGCGATCATGCCATGGCCGGATAATCTCGATTGATGCCTCTGTATCGAACCGCGTGCCGGTGAAATCAACGAGTTGTCCACCCATCCGCGCCGCCGAGGAAACGTCTTCGCGCTCGGGCAGAGTTGCGCAGGCACCGAGCGCGGCAGAAAGGACGATCAAAAGCATCGCTCTCGGCGATGTCCGTCTTGGTATCCGCGAGGCGATACCAGGCCTGCGTCGCATGCTCCTATTTGCCATATCGCGCCATGAAGGTCTGATACGCGGCCGCAGCAATCCGGTGACATTCGTCGATCGACGCCTTCTCGCGCGAGCCGTACAAGCGCGGATCGAAAATCCCGACCTTGCAAAGTTCACCCAATTGCTGGGCGGCAAGTTCATGATCGTCGCACGCTAGCTCGCCCCGCCCGGCCCATAGCGCGATCATGCTCGCTACTTCGCGGTTGCCGCGTTGGGGGCCGTTATACATGAAGGTCGAAGTAGCGAGCGGAAAGCGGTCGAAGCCGCCGATGCAGATGCGGCACAGACGCAGCACGTCGTCGTCACGCCCGAACATGCGTGCGAGGCGCGTGGTGATGACCTTGAGACCTTCGGTCGCGGTCATGTCACGCAATTCCGGTGGTACGATCTCGCTGCGCACCCGGGTCAAGGAATGCTCGACCACCGCAACGTAAAGTGCGTTCTTGTCGCGAAAGTGATTGTAGAGCGTCGGCTTGGCGACTTTCGCCTCGCGCGCCACTGCATCCATGCTGGTACCCTTGAACCCCTCGCGTACGAACACGCGCTGAGCCCCGGCGAGAATAGCCGCCCGCTTCTTCGTCTGCGTGATCTTGTTCATCTGCTCCACTTCGTTCCGATCTGAAAGTGGCCATAGGCGATTCGGTTTCAGAAAGCCAACCCGAAGGTTCATGATGAACTTTTGGGTAGCTTTTCTGCTTGGCGTTCGGAATCGATATACCTATTGATCTCTCGCTAAGTTATTCGACATATTTCGTATCTTCTCAGCGCCTTAACGCGACTTTCGCGCAGGAGCGGCTGCTGAAATCCTTCAGGAACAAGCGACTGACTTAGCAAATTCGTTCTAGATTGTACTAGACGGTTCAGAGCGAATCGCCTAGCAGGCCAGCCCATTATGATCAGACTCACAATGCGACCAGGCCACCATCGCCGATGGATAGCCGCCGTTTTTTCGGCGGGTCTGGCAGGCTGCGCCACGGTCGGTCCTGATTACGAGCGGCCTCCTATCGAGGCGACAGCGACCGACTGGATCGATCGGGAAAGCGTACCGGTCGCCGAAGCGGAATTCATCGCCTGGTGGCGCAATCTGGGCGATCCGGTGCTCACTCGGCTGGTCGAAGCTTCGCTGCAGGACAATCTGACGATCCGACAGGCACTCCTTCGGGTCGAGGAAGCGCGGGCGCGACGCGCGCAAATCAGGGCTTCCGCGCTTCCATCGGTCGGAGCCGATGCCTCCGTCACCGCGCTGCAGCAAAGCCTCAACGCCAATCCGGGTTTTGCACAGATCCCCGGCTTTCAGCGAGAACTTGAAATCTACGATGTCGGGGGGTCGCTCGCCTGGCAGATCGACCTATGGGGCCAAACGCGCCGCGCTCTGGAAGCGGGCGATGCGCGCATCGAAGGCGCGATTGCAGCCGCCAACGGTGCACGGCTCGCCGTGGCCATCGAGACGGCTTCGACCTATCTTGCCCTGATCGGATACCAATCCGAGCGCGGCGCGCTTCTCGCCAGCATCGCGGCGCAGCGCGAACTGCTGGCGCTCTCGAATATTCAGCTTCGCGAGGGCGAAATATCGCGTGCCGACCTGCTGCTCGTTGAAAGCGAGCTCGCCCGCATCGAAGCCGAGCTTCCGCGCCTCGATGTCGAGATAAGGGCTGCTGCCCTGGCTCTCGGGCCGCTGATCGGCGGGTTGCCGGAACGAGAGATCGCGCTCGCGACCGAGGATCGGAACGAGGTCGCGCTGCTCGACGTGCCTGTCGGCCTGCGCGCCGATCTGCTCCGAAGGCGCCCCGATATCGCGCGCGCTGAACGCGAACTGGCGGCCGAGACCGCCGAGATTGGCGTCGCGAGGGCCGAGCTTTTCCCGCAGCTGCGCCTCAACGCGGCAGGGGGCTTCTCATCGATCGCGCTAGATACGCTCTTCGATGGCGACAGCACCAGCTATTCCATCGTGCCGTTTTTGTCGTGGCGCGTCTTCGAAGGCGGTCGAATCCGCGCGGAAATCGATCTCGCTCAGTTGGAAGCGCGCCGGGCTGCGCTTGCTTACGAGCAAAGCATTCTAACCGCGCTCGAGGAAACCGAGACGGCCATCGCCCGCTACGACCTGGGACGTGAGGCACTTGCACTGAGCGAGCGCGCCGCGACCCTTTCGGCAGAAAATTACCGCCTCGCCCGCATCCAGTTCCAGTACGGCGCGATCGACCAGCTTCGCTTGCAAGAGGCTGAGCGGGGTCTGCGGAATGCGGAACGCGGCCGAGCGATTGCCTATCGCCAGGCGAGTCTTGCCATGGCGGGGCTGTACGCCGCACTCGGCGGCGGCTGGCAGGCCGCACCATCGGGAGACCCATCGTGAAACATACCCTCGCCCTTTTTGGGTCAGCCTTCTTGCTGGCTGGCTGTTCCGAAACGGAAAAACCGCCCGAGCCCAGACCTGTCGCCTGGGTCGAAGTCGGCGCTTCGGAAACCACATCCGACGATCAAGTGACCTTCCCGGCGCGCGTACGCGCCGAACAGCGCGCGTCACTCAGCTTCGAAGTCGGTGGGACCCTCACCTCCGTACGCGCCGAGATCGGCGATCGGGTCGGACGCGGCGCGGTGGTCGCGACACTCGATTCCGCGACCTATCGCTTCAATGCCGCGTCTGCCGACGCGCAGGTCGTCGAAACCCGCGCGCGGCTTGCGCGCGCCCGACAGGAAGCGGAGCGACAGCGCGCGCTCTTTGCCGAGGGTGCAACCTCCGAGACGCGGCTGGAGACCGCCGATGCCGAGGTAAACAGTCTCGAGGCCCTTCTAGATGCCGGGCAGGCGCAGGCTGGCTCGGCGCGCGAGACGCTTTCCGATACCCGATTGCGCGCCCCCTTTTCGGGTCGTGTGGCGCGCAGGATCGTCGAGCCGGGCACCCAGGTCTCCCCCGGCCAGCCGGTGCTCGAGCTCGACGGTTTCGGAACCGAAGTGGTCTTCAGCGTCCCCGGAACGCTGCGCGATCGGCTTGCCACCGGTCAATCGGTCGAGGTGCTCCGACCGGGACGCGACGTGCCAGCTCTTGCGGCGACCATCACCGAGATTTCCAGCCGCGGCAGCGGGCCGGGCGCCTTCGAAATCGTCGCACGGGTGATGGCCGGTGAAGGGACGATCGAGCCCGGCGAGGTGGCCGAGGTTCGCCTGTCTCGCGACGCCGGTAACGAAGAACCGCGGCCACAGTCCGCCACTTACGCGATACCGCTGACCGCCATCATGCCCACCGGTCCCGATCGCGGAGAGGTATGGGTCGTCGACACGCAAACCGATAAAGTTTCCGCGCGCACCATCCGGTTCGAAGCGGCGAGCGAGAACCGCGTTACGGTAACGAGCGGGCTGAAGAGCGGCGACGTCGTCGTCAGCAAGGGAGCAGCCTTTCTGCAAACCGGTGAGCGCGTCAGTCTGATCGGCGCCGGCGCGCGGCGGTTCGCATCGTGAGCAATCTTTCGGAACTCGGCTTCCGCTACCGCGCGGCGGTTTTACTCATCGTCGTGCTCGCGATGATCTACGGCGTCGCGAGCTATTTCACGCTTCCCGCGCGCGAGGACCCCACGATCACTATCCGCGAAGCCGTGGTCGTTACCGCGCATCCGGGGATGGACGCGACACGGGTCGAGACCCTCATCACCACCCCGCTCGCCGAAGCTATCAAGACGATGCCCGAGGTCGACGAAGTGCGTGCCACTTCAATGGAGGGACAATCGATTATCCATGCCGAAGTCGCCTTCGCCACCGACGATCTTGATCAGGCGTGGGACGAACTGGACGAAAAGGTCGAGGAGACTGTGGGCCAGTTCCCCGAAGGTACGATGGCGCCAATCATCAACGACGAGTTCGGCGATGTCGCGGTCATTACGCTGGCGTTGCAATCTGCCGATTTCCCGATGGACGAGCTGGGCGATCTTGCGGAGCATGTGCGCGACCAGCTCTACACCATTCCCGGCACCAAGCGCGTCGACATCCTGGGTCGACCGCAGGAGCGGGTCTATATCGAGATGAGCAATGCGGTGCTCGCCCAACTCGGCGTTCCGCTCGATGCGGTCGCTGCGGCGCTCGCACAGCAGAACGTCGTGGCGCCCGGTGGCGCAATCGAGACCGAAAGCCGCCGATTGTCGATCGAACCGTCGGGCGCCTTCGAAACACTTGAAGACGTCAGAAACCTTTATCTCGACCTCGGCCCGGCAGGGACCATCCGGCTCGGCGATTACGCGCAGGTCAGCAAACGATCTATCGATCCTCCGTTGCAGCGCGCCTATTTCAACGGTGATCCTGCCATCGTCTTCGCCATCTCGATGGACGAGGCGCAAAGCGTGATCAACTACGCCGATCGCGCGCAGGAAACGATCGACGACGTGCGCCAGTCGCTGCCCGCGGGCATAACGCTTGAAACCATGACCTGGCAGGCCGAGCAGGTGAAGAACGCTGTCTACGGCGTTAGCTTCAACGTCCTCCAGACGCTCGCCATCTTGCTTGCGACCATGATCCTCTTCCTTGGCCTTCGCACGGGGCTCGTAATCGGCGCAGTGGTTCCTGCGGTCGTGCTGATCACACTCGCAATCATGGGCATGTACGGCATCAAGCTAGAGCGTATGAGCCTTGCAACCATCGTTATCGCGCTCGGCCTGCTGGTCGATAACGGCATTGTGATCGCGGAGGATTTCGAACAGCGCCTCGCCGAAGGCATCGACCGGCGCAAGGCTATCGGTCAGACGGGCGGAGAACTCGCCGGGCCGCTCCTCGCGTCGACACTCACCATTATCCTTGTGTTCCTGCCGCTCATGCTCGCGCAGCAGGAATCGGGTGAATACACGCGCAACATTTCGCTCGTCATCCTGATCGCTCTGTCGAGCTCTTGGCTGATCGCGGTCACGGTGATCCCCACCCTGTGCTATTGGTTCGCCAGGCCACCCGAGGAGCAACAGAAGGGCAAGATCAGGGCCAAGGTTGACGAAACGTTCGACTGGGGATCGGCGCGCTACGAGAAGCTTCTTCGCTGGGCGCTCGCGCATCGCAAGCTCTATCTTGGCGGCATGGCCGCGCTGTTTCCTATCGCAGCGGCATCGCTGCAGCTGGTTCCGCAACAATTCTTCCCCTCGTCCGACCGTGCGCAGATACTCGTCTATGCCGACATGCCCGTAGGAACCTCGAGCGTTGCGATGGACGAAAAGGTTCAGGCGATCTCCGAGTTCATTGACGATGACGAGCGCTATCCAGACTTCGACAGCGTGGCTTCCTATTCAGGGTTTGGGGGACCGCGCTTCGTGCTGTCGCTCGCACCATCGGACCCAGCCCCCAATATGGGTTTCCTCGTCATCAACGCGAAGGACGCGGAGGTGCGCGATGCCGGTGTCGAGCAATTGCGGCAGGACATGGCCGTGGCCTTTCCCGACACTCGGATGCGGATCGCGGGGATGTTCCTCGGGCCGAGCGATCCCAACGTGATCCAGGTGCAGGTTCGCGGCCCGGACCCCGATGTCCTGCTTGAAACGGGCGACAAGCTCGCGGGCATCCTGCGCGAGGTCGAAGGGACGATCGACATCTTCTCCGATTGGGAAGAACCGTCCATGCAATACAGGGTCGAGGTCGACCAAGCGGCCGCGCGTGCGGCGGGCGTGACCTCGGCCGACGTCTCGCGTGCGCTCACGACCTATTTCTCGGGGCAATCCGTAGGCGTCTATCGCGACGGCGATGATCTCGCGCCGATCGTCATTCGTGCTCCCGAAATCGAGCGCACCGATCCGGCCCGACTGGAAGCGGTGACGCTTGTCGGGGCGGAAGGAGCGGTCGTACAGTTGGGTGAAGTAGCGATGGCTTCGCTTGTCCCGCAACGGGGACGCATCCAGAGCGAGAACCTGATCAAGACGCTCACGGTCGAAGCGCGTCCTACCTCGGTCACCCCGCAGGACATGGTTCCGATGGTGCAGGACAAGCTCGACGAGCTCGAGGCGATGCTGCCGCCGGGTCATCATATAGAATGGGACGGCATTATCGCCGAGAGCTCGGAAGGCACCAGCGCGCTGCTCGCCAATCTGCCCCTGATGATGGGGCTGATCGTCATCATGCTGGTGATCCAGTTCGGTGCGTTCCGACAGGCCGGTGTCGTTCTCCTAGTCGTTCCTCTGGGCGTGATCGGTGCGGCAGCCGGGCTTCATATCATGCAGGCCGATTTCGGCTTCATGGTGATCCTCGGCCTGTTCGCTCTGTTTGGCATTATCATCAACAATGCCATCGTTCTCGTCGACCGCTGCGAGATCGAGCGCAGTGAAGCGGAGAAACGTGCACACGATGAAGGCAAAACGCGCGACGATGCTGACGTTGAGCAAGTAGCCGAAGCGGTGGTCCAGGCCGGCATGCGCCGGTTCCGACCAATCCTGATGACGACGATCACCACGATCCTCGGACTCCTACCGCTCATCATCGGACAGGACGTGCTTTTCTACGGCTTGGCCAGCGCTATCGCGTTTGGTTTGGTGTTTGCTCTGGCAATCACATTGGGCGCGGTGCCCGTTCTGTACGCGTGGTTCTTTGGCGCACAGTCCGCCAGCTCGAAATCAGGAAAGTGATGATTGTACCGTCAACATCCGGGGCTCGTAATTGGCATTCGACATTCGTCAACTAAGATATGCAATCGCTGCAGCGGATCACGGCAGCTTTTATCGCGCCGCCCGCGCCCTTGATGTTGAACAATCAACGCTCAGTCGCTCAGTTATGAAGCTCGAACGATCGGTCGGCGCTCAGCTATTCTTGAGGTCACACTCGGGTGTAGCTCCAACGACCGCCGGGTTGCGATTTCTGCGCAGCGCCCGACCTATGGTCGCCAATGCGGACCGGATGATCGCCAACACGCGCGCGGCGGGCAGTGGCCGTGCAGGAGGTTTCGTTGTCGGGTTCAACAACTCCGTCTCTGCTGGAAACCTTCGTGCTACGCTGGTCGCCGCGCAACGCGAGAACCCTGACCTTAAAATCAACGGCGTCGAATCGGACCGCAGTGCACTTTTCGCGGGTCTCGACAGCGGCGAGATCGATATAGCCAGCCGCCCGATGTTCGCCGCCAGAACCGTCAGGAACATAGCAAACCGCAAATCGAGGCGCTGCGCAGCGTGATCGACGATGCTTTGCGCCGCCTGTCGCCCAAATCGAACATGGCCAAGGCTCTAGCCTATGGCCGCAAACGCTGGGATGCGCTCACACGTTATCTCGGTGAAGGCATAGCCGAGATGGACAATAACATTGCAGAACGCTCCATCCGTTCCATAGCGATAGGCCGCAAGAATTGGCTATTTACCGGATCCAAGGCCGGAGGAACACGCGCCGCCGCCATCTACTCGGTTATCGGAACCTGTCAGCTCAATGGCGTGGAGCCCCAAGCCTATATTACCGATGTTATTGAAAAAATCGCATCCGATTGGCCCGCTTCCCGATGGGACGAACTCATGCCATGGAACTGGACAGACGATAATAAACGGACACGTCAAGCCGCATAATACGCGGCCCACAGCTCACGCTTACGGTGCAACGCGTTGCACTAGGATTGGTCGGCGAGCGCAGAACACCCCTGTAGGCCGCAGAATGTCCACTTCATTTCAGGGAGCATTCTCAATTGATCGAAATTGTCTGCAAAACTGTGCACGAGTATATTCTTTATTCAACCAAGAGGTGGGCTTAGCTTGACGCGTTAGGTGTGTGCCGAAAGGCTCCGATCCAATCCGGAGAGTGGTCGGTAAACCGATAAATCCTACGAACTAGTTCTGAGGAATTACCGTAGAGCGTCAATCTAAGCCCAAATCATCGCTACGAAATCAGTATACCGAACTCAACTCTTTTTTCCTGATTAAGTGCAGTAAGTTGGCATCTCCCCATTGCACAAACCAAGGAGCATCCTCAAAATTTTGTATGGCAGTGAGCGCCTCCACGTTGGTTAGTTGGCTGAGACCAATCTTCTTTCTCATATCGTTCAAGAGTGACGCGCGCTCTGCGGTATCGATATAGGGGCACGACAAGACATCTAAAACCAAAAGTGCTGCCTCAGCATCTAGCCGGAGATCACGACTTTCACTCAATAGTTCCTTTGCTCTCGTGAAAAGCGCTAATTTGATATCGGCAAAAACGGGGTGATCACGAACGCAAAATAGCATCGAAACAATCTCAAAGTAGCCAAACTCTGGTAAGTCGGTACAAAAATCTGAGATCACTTTACCGACAAGAGCCTGCGTGTCCTCAATCTCTCCTAGGACAAGCAGTAAATTTAGCACCGCGAGTGAAACGCATCGTCCGTCCGAAGGGTCGGAAAGCTGATTGAACGAACGAACGAACTGATGCGTCCATCGCACTATCTGCTCTGTGATAAAAGCTTTGCGACTAGGTATTTTCTCCGCAAAGAAATTATAGGCCTCAATTGACGACTGAGCGATCCTTAACGATGAGGGCACACTCGGAGCCACGCTGTAAAAGAAGAAACTTGCTTCAAGGAGAAGGCAAAGAGCGCTGACGTAGTCGTCGGACGTTGCGTCCTCATCCTTCACGGCCCTATCAAACCCGCCAATAAGAGATATGATCCGTGCCGACAAAGCCCCGATCACATAATTGGAAATCTCACCGTAGCCGCTTTCATTGTCGTAGCAACTAGCTTTAATCCCGTCCAAAAATGCCCTGAGCGCCGCGTCAGAGTGCCAAATTCGTGTTGGCCAAACAAATCCATCAGTTGTTTTGTTTGGCGACTTAATGAAGCCATCAAAGAAGTAGTTGAGGGCAAAATTAGTATCCGCGATCATTCGAGATTTTTTGGTAATGAAGGGCCTGTTGAAAATTTCTGTTTTTCGCTCGTTGAGATGCAAATTAAATCCTGAGAGCTCATCTCCAATCGCGTCTAAGATTTTCTTGCACTTTTCTGCACTCGCACTGAATATGTAGAAATCATCTACATATCGACGAAACTCATAGTCGCGCTGCCAAACCAGTCCGGCACGAGAAAGGTTTTGCACAACGCGCTTGTCGACCTCGCTTAAAATTAATTCAGCGAAAATCCGGCTCACCTCAGAACCAATACAAATTCCGTTGGTCTCATTGAAATTTGCCGACTGCATCAACCTATCAAATTGATTGGAAAAAGTGTGGGCGCTGGTGTTATCTTTCGCGGTTTCTCTGTCGGCCACCGCCCAAAACAGAGTATGCGTATAAATGCTATGAAAGCACTTAGATACGTCCGCTAAGGCCATAATCGGGTAGGATTTCTCTAAGCGAGTATATTTCGCAGAATTGAAGAACTCGAATGCGCGCCGAACTCCACGATACGAGAAATACGAAGCCGGGTTCGAGACCGAAGTTTCAATCTCGACGGTATCAATCCCAGCCTTTTTGAGCCGGTTCCGATCACTGTATGTGCCACGAACAAAAAATAAGCTTCCGATTTTCCTTGGCGACCTAATTGAAGCTTTGGATTTCCTGCAATAATAGCAGATTAGTTGAGCATTTTCGTTGTAGAAATCAGCAACTGCAAGCTGACTGATCGGGTGCATCAAACTCAGTATACGAGGCGAGTTATCGGCACGCGATATGCTGTAGCGATACGGGACTGTATACGGATATGAATTAGAAGGCGTCAAAAGGCGGCGGACAAATTCGTCTTGGTGCCCTGACACCCCTCCACTCTGCTTAATATTCCTGTAAAATCCATCGTTAGAGACGATTATCGGAATATCTCCGGGTAGAGTGTCGGTCACCAATACTCTGAGGTGATCGGCCTTATGAATATTTCCCTTTGCAACAACCCTCTTACGCATAGCGCCAACACCGCACCAACTCGGCAAGTCGCCGTGGACCGAAGCTATAAAAACGCTTCGAACGAAATCCGCCTGTAAAAGTCAATTTCAAAAGCTCATTTCGCTGACTTTTAGTGATTGTTGGCCGCCACTTGTTTTTCGGATGAGGCGACATCAGCAAATTTCTCAGGAACTTATCTAGTGCTGGGAGTGCTTTCGATTGCTCCTCATTTGTCATGGGGTAGTTGAAATAGATGCCCGAAACCCGACGAACTCCAGTCTGCCTATCCACGAAATTGAAGTTGCTTGTCAGGAGACGAATGCGTGATCGCAACATTTCAAAATCCTTGTCTTTGTCGAAGGAGATAAGGGCACGTAATATCCTCGTTTTGATTTTTTGCACCTTCGATGGAGCAATATCCAACATTACCTGTCGCGTCAGTCGCTTGTCTGATTTTCTCCGGTCAATGTGGCAAACGCTAAATTCATATCCCAGAAAAGCGAAGCGATGCGCGCTCCCCTGCAGGCCCTTGTTGTACCTCGGAAAGTCCATAACGCTCCGCTTTTGGCAGTTGAACTCCAGCCCACCTGGGAGTGCCGTTTCCAATTCGGCATAGAATATCTGCTGGTCCTCTTTGCCGCTCGTGATGATAAAAATGTCATCCACAAACCTCGCAAAGAACCAAACCTCCTTATGATTTAGGGCGGCTTCATCGAAGCCTGAAAGGTAATACTCGGCTAATGTGGCACTCAATCCCAGGCCACGAGGCAAGCCATTTACATTCAACTTCGCCATTTCTTCAAAGAAGGAATGCAACGCTGTGGCTGCTTGGCCCGAAAACTCTTCATCCGACCGCAGGCTGTCCATGACCTGCATCGCATTAACACTTTCGTAGAAACGCTTGATGTCAAGTTTGTACGCTCTGAACTGAATACCTTCCGCCATGAGTGAGCGCAGGCATTCAATTATGAACTGCCGGTTATCCTGCTTGACGCCCGTTATTCTTTTCACGTTTGCGGCTATGTGCCGCGCCACAAGTAGCTCAGGGAAACCATCGAACTGGTAAATCACTTTACCGCGAAGGTCTGATTTCCGGATTGTGAGATCCGTAAAGCCGTTTTTTCCTATTTTGACCGCATCGTTAACTACACCTTGTTTGAAGGTTTCATTGAGAAGCTGTGGTTCATCCACAAAGTCGATAGGTCGGAATTGCCGTGCAATCGTCCGATAGTGAATTGAAGCATCATACATTTTGATTTTGATACCCCTTTCTGTCCCTCCGCGCACTTAACCTTGATGTAGTCTCTTTGTCCCAACTGGCCCCAAGTCAATCCAACTCTGGAGAACTTGTTTTTAGCCTCAGAGAACTTGCTAATTGATCGCACGAACAAACTATAGCAAAATCTCAGCCATCTGAATGGATTAGACTAAAATTAGAGCAATTTACGGGAGAAATTTTAGATATTCACGCATCCAATCCGCTTGGGAAGCTTTACGGGCTAAGTTGGTGGCGATTGCAAAATCAGTGCAACGGGTTGCACTAGGCTTGTTTGAAGAACGTGAAAATACCCCATAGAGCCTTGATCTGTCTATACGATTGAGGGGAGATGGTCCGGAGAGTATCAATGGATCAACCACCATTTATGTTCTCAGTGTTTTGTATCTCTGTTCAACGTTTCTCACCGTTGCCGGATGCCATTGTCCACCACGCGCGGTCCTAATACCCCTAGCCTCCAAAGCTTCAGCGACACCCTGAAGTGAAGTGATCCCTGAAGACCTAATTTGAATGATTATCGGCGCGACGTTCTCGCAAAACAGGTCAGCGTTCGTTTTGATCATTTTCCCGGCCTCAATGCGAGCATCGGCAATCTTTGGGTTACCAAGCCTAACCCCTCGGGTTTTGGCCGAAGCTAGAGCCGCACGAGTTCGCGCTGCTATCAAATCTCGCTCGTGCTCTGCGAATGCGGAAAGCACATGTATCATCAGTTTGTTTGCATGAGGATTGTCAACCGCAACGAAATCGACGCCTGTGTCAATTAGTCGGCTCATGAAGGATACTGTCCGGGAAAGCCGGTCAAGTTTTGCAACCAACAAGGTCGCGTCGTTGCGTTTGCAAAATGTGATCGCCTGTTCGAGGACTGGCCGGTCCGCCCGCTTGCCGCTTTCGACTTCGACCAACTCTAACAGTAGTTTCCCTTGGCACAGGTCCACGTATCGCCGGATCGCGGAGCGCTGCGCATCAACGCCTAATCCGGACGCACCTTGCCGCTCGGTGCTAACTCGCAAATAGCTCACAAAGTTGTTTTCCAAAGGAAATATCCTAATTTTAACAAATCTAATTGGACGATTAGATTTTATATATTCTGATCCCGACGTAGTCTGAATGGAATGGTGTCGCGATCAGCATCAGAAACAGTCGCTCGCCAAGCACTTTCGCCATTCAGGGCGCTAGCCAAACGCTGCTCTGCCCTCTCAGCTAAACTGGTCATGCTATCATATTCATCGCGAAATTCTTGGGGCATCGTTTCTCGTCCATCGGCCGCAGGCCCGTTTTCATCTTCTGGCGAGCCAAATTTCTCCCAGGCATCATAAAAATATTTCGAGATCGATTTTTTGAGTTCGCGAAGCCTGCGAATAGCAAACTCGTATCGAAACTCGTAGCGATCTTTCGACACTGCTAGGCGGTATTTTCTATACTGATCTTCCCAATGCATTCTTTTTTCTACCTCCATCTCCCAAGGCCACCGGTTGGCTGCTGCAACAGTTGCATTGGAAGTCCCCAGTCGTCGGCCAGCGAAAATGTCGGCATCAGTCCAACCGTCTTTCCTTTGCCGACGCAAGCGAGATGCCGGGACGCCTAATTCTTCCGCAACGGCTACAAGTGGAACTTTCTCACTTGTTTCAGGCCGAATGACAAATATAGTAGTGCGTCGATTGCGAGCCTGTTCCTTCTTTCCGGTCCACTCACAAAGACCGGGACCATATCGCGGATTATCATTGTCAATCCGATCGAGTGTCAAATTCTTGTGCTTGCGCGGCCCCATATGACGAAAGAAGCTCTTGAAGTTCCTAAATTCTGGATCGACCGTAGCTTTGCCAGTTCGAGCCCTCCCGCTGATGTTGTTGAAGGAACTGAAGGATCGGGGGTATTTCCTCTTGAGTTCGTTCGTTCCGAGAGTGTCCGCGTCCCGCTTCCACTCAGCCTCCGTGGCAGTTGCTTCGATGTCTTCCGGCTGGGTATGGTCCGAGTACGTATAGGTGGCATCCGTTTCGTGTATTAGGTCGTCACCTTCACCATTTATATCCGCTTGGGCATCATTGGCGTTGGAACGCGATGGAAAGGGTATGACCGTCATTTTATCTGCTCCTTGGTTTTCAATGTCAGTTCCGGAAAATCTGAAAATTTATACGACGAAGCTGGGTCATCGAAAAGAGATTCCATGCCCGGTCGGAACAAGACGCCTTTCGGATGACGCCAACTCATGATCTTTCGTTCGGGCTGTTCTCGCCATTGAATGTTGAAGGCACCGAGACGCGGGTAGAAGCACATATATGAGTACGGCAAGTGATCGTGGATGAACCATGCCATTGTGCGCCAATCTCCACCATTTTCAAGGTAGTCGACGAACCATGGGACAACGATGGTCGCAGTTGCACCCATTCGGCCTTCTTCGTCCCGAGCATCCCAGATGTGCCCAGCATAATTGTAGGCGTTGCTGGCACAGCCGAGCCGCAGCCGATGCCCAAGCGCATTTAGCTGGCGTGAACGATATCCGGATCGAACACATACCTTGCCGAAGGTCGCATGAAGTGGTTCGAGCAATTCATCGCAAAGGCGCGCGCCTGCTTCGATTGCCAGATCAAGGTCGTCCGGCTGGTTCACAATTCCGTAGATCGTCGCAATCTCGCTATGTAGAAAATCTCGAAAAAAGAAATTGGGCGAGAGCCTCTTGCGGCCAATGTCTTCCAATTCCCTGACGCGGCGGCGATGTTCATCCATAATTCTAGCCCCAAGTTACTAGAATTAGTATAGCAAATTCAGGTAATTAAGTCACAAAAAAGAACACTTCAAGACCTCACAGCTTCGACTGGCGCTTGACTCAATTCCTAAAGCTTTTCAGATAAGTGCCCCTAAGTCAGCCGTAGTTACCTCAATGCGCAGCCTTTTGCGACCGGGGTTCCAACAACTTCTGAAACGCTTGTGCAAACGGCGGTTACCTCGTCCCCCTTCCGTAACTCGGTGATCGCAGGGTCGGAGGCATTGGCAAACTGCAAATGCACGGACTGAAACATGTTTCCAGTTTCTAGAGTGACGAACGGTTTATCCGAAAAATCTAGCTGTACTCCGTCTATCTTACCAGTGATACGCAATGGAATATTGCCAAAATTTTGCTGAGCCGCAGCTTCGTTCTCGCTGTAAGCGAACCAAAGCACTTCTGCCGTAACGTCCACAGCGTCAGACTCCGCTTCCACCGCTTCTTGCGCTTTTTGTTCCGATATTTCTTCAGCGCTGGGACCAAACAAAGCAGCGAGAAACACCAACCCGAGCAATACCGCCCCACCGATCAAAATCCAAAAACCGCAACCTCTAGTCTTAGTAGTTGTTTCACTTGAGGGTGCAGGCTGGGCACGACCGAGAGCCATTTCGGCGTCAACACCGGTCCTAACTTCCAGCACTATCCTGAGTGTTTGCCCGGCTTCCCTGCCTGTAATTTGATCAATCCGCGAAGCTACCGGAGTTCGATCATCATGCATCGCCCTGATCAACCAGCTATCCTGTTCGACATAACCGATTGTTTCGCCCTTGTATGTGGCCTTTACAGATCGCGGGTCATTGAGGTTCTCGGGGTCTGCCAGCAGTTTTATTGGCGCACCGGGTTCTAGACCATCGATGACATGTTGGTAGTGTGAAGCATCCACGAGATTAATTTTGTAGCTACCCATTACCTTCTCCTCCAATCCGGTAAGACAAAATTGCCCAGAGTGCCCCTGTCCCTACCTAAAAAAATAAATTGCCCGGACTGATCATACTATTGCACACTCACCGCGCAAAACAACAATAAATGACACGATTAGGAGGCAATTTATTACACCAGCACCTGATTGACCCATGCGCATGGATGCCGTTGCTCTCTTGGGAAAAAATGTTCGGTGGCTGCACTTGGAACGCGACTTGTCTCAAGAGCATTTAGCCTTAGACGCCGGGATGAAACGGAACTACCTGAACGATCTTTAGCGAGGTAGGCGTAATCCAAATGTCAGGGCGTTGGGTAGACTGGCAAGCGCGCCAAGGGTTAGTCCGTTAATGCTACTTGAAATAGAACAAAACTAATCGCTTTAGCGCCATGTCCGTTGCAAGATGCCAGTTAGTATCAATACCTCATCGAAACAAAACAAGCGGACCCGAGGGTACATTAGCTGCCCTGAAAAGTGCAGGTTTGACTATCTGCCGGTTCTCGCGCGCGCGCGCGAAGAATTCATTGGATTTTTTATGTCAGCCGTAGGATATTTAGGTAGTTTCTTCAAATCGCGAAGCATCGCTGCTGGCGAGAAGTCGTTAGGCTTGTCCTATATTTAAGGAACTCGCACATTCGAAGTGCGAAGCAACAACAATGACACGTTTAGGGGACCGACTATTGCGCCAGCATATGGTTCACACTGCGTATGGATGTCGTTGCTCTCTTGGGACAAAATGTGCGCCGCTTGCGCTTGCAGAAGGGCCTTTCACAAGAAGGGTTGGCCTTGGATGCCGAGATGAAACGAAGCTATCTCAGCGATCTTGAGCGCGGAACTCGAAACCCAAGCGTGAAAGCACTAGGTAGATTGGCCAGTGCGCTGCAAGTCGAACCAGCTGAGTTACTCCGCAATGAGCAGGACTGAGTCCTGAAAGTTCGCTTAATTGGGACTTGTTTCCGTTGCCACGCGATAAGCTTCCTCAAGCTTGGAAAAATCTACATCGAATGCAACCGCATCGACAAAGGGTTTGAGTTGGTCGGCGCTCAGTCCGGTGCCGTATCTGCGTCCTGTGTTTTTTCCACGCGACCAGCCGCAGACTTCGTCTTTTTGCTCTTCACTTGCTCCTGTCTCGTTCAACGCATCTTTGAAAGTGTGCCGCAACGAGTGGAAGCAGAGTTTGGACTTGCGCGCAGCGGGCAAATCAACGGACTTCAACATCGTAGCAAATCGCTTGGAGAAAACATCGCTGGCATAGCCATGCTTACTCTCGGGAACATCGTCGAACAGCCTTTTGGCTCCAGCATCCCGTCGCTCGCCTACCCACTCTAAAAACCCCAATTCGATCAGTTGTGGATGAATTGGAACCTCTCGCTCGGCGTTGCCAGTCTTTAGCTTCATATCACGGGTCAGCACGATGAACGGGGTGCCAGAGGGCGACACGCGGACGTGCTCTGGTGTAAGCTGGACGATTTCTCCCATCCTCATGCCGGTAAACAGGCCGAGCAGGGGTGCCCAATATCGACTACGGCGAACAAGGTTGGGGCCAACTCGCTTGAACCTACGCTCATCGTCAACGCTACCGGTGAAGAGCGGCACCGCGAACAGTGATTGGAGTTCCGCATCAGAGAAGGGCAGGCGTTGGCTTTCTGCGGGCTGCCGTGCCCTTAAAGGCGTAATCTGCTCTGCTACGTTGTCATGGACCAGTCGCTCCCGCTTCGCCCATCCTAGGAGGTCTGAGAGCATTTTGAGGTAGGTATTCTGCGTTTCCCACGCGAGGGTTTTGCCTGAACGGTTCGCCTCGGCGATTTTGGCGATAGAGCGATTGCCCGCACGCTTGCTGAAATTGGGCGGCAGTTTCGCCAAGATATCCCTGAACCCGTTGCAGTCTGCTCTGCTGATGCGTTGTAGGCGCGCCTCTGGTCCAAAGTATTGCCTAATCTGCATCAGCAGTGCTTTGTGCTTTAATCGGGTCTTCTCAGTAACTGACCGGAGATCGAGAACTTCGGTTTGAAATCGCTCGATGCATTCACCGAAATCTGGCCCATCATCAAAGGGTCGGTGATCAGTTCCTTTGGTCTCGATGTTCCGAAAGAAACTGTCCGCTATATGATCAGTGAAGTTTCCTTCAAGATGAGCTAGCTCTGTTGCACCCAGTTGCACCAAGGCACGTCTGATAAGTTCGGCAAATAAGTTTGCAGCACGCCTGTCAATCGAATTGTCTTCGCCAAGCTCTTCTAATGCTTCTTTCTGTGCGTCTTCTACCAAACGGCTGGTTTCGGGGTTTTTCCAAGATTGTAGTGTCGATAGTTCCCATTGAAGGTCTTCTGCCGCCGCCACTTTCTCATCTTCAAAATCGGCTGGGCTACGTGCTCTGAGAGTGAGTTCGTTCATGCGCCGGACGAAGAAGCGACGAGCCAACGCCGAAACTGCTTCCGTATCGAGGTGTTGACTGGATTGGGGTCCGTTGCCCTGGTTCTCAAGATCGCTCTGAGCTTCAGCGAAAGCTGCTGCCCAGTAGGCTGCATGCTCAAGGTGAAGTGCTTCAGCATCTCGACGATTGGTAGTCCTCAGACTTTTCAGTATCTCGCGTCGACCGAAATGAGAAACAAGCGCCTGTGGGACTACTATCCGAGAATAGTAGGTCCGGCCACGCTGTTGAAGCCCACGTATTTTTGCCACTTGCTCCACTCCTGCACTGTAGCAGTTTTGTGTAGCAGGTGGAAAAGGAAACTACTGGAACTCCTAGATTTTCTATGAATTCCAGTGGTTACCAGAGGATTGGTGGAGCCTAGCGGGATCGAACCGCTGACCTCTTCGCTGCCAGCGAAGCGCTCTCCCAGCTGAGCTAAGGCCCCATTTGAAGAGCGCCTTTAATCCAGACCCTCTTCAAAAAGCAAATCAAAAATTAGGTGTCGTCAGGCTCGTCGTCGCCTTTGCCTTTGCTGACACCCAGATCATCGTCACCGCCGAGATCAACTTCATTGTCCGGCGATGGCTCATCATCATCAATGTTGACGTCCAAATCGTCATCGTCAACCGAATCTTCTTCCTTCTTCACGGCCTTCTTGGGCGCTTCGAAAGGCATAGGCTGTTTGGATTTCAACACAGCTTCCGGCACAAAGCTTTCTCCGCATTCGACGCAAGTCGCAGGGTCTTCCTTGCCGAGATCGTAAAAGCGCGTTCCACATTTCGGGCATGTGCGTTTTGTGCCCCATTCCGGTTTAACCATGGCTGGTGTCCAAATCCTGTCTAAATCAATTCGTTGATAGGTAAGTCCGCTATACGGCGATTCAAGTTTTATCTAAATCAGCCGCGAAATCCGGCGCGCCTTGCCATAGCTTTGCTGCGCTGTCAAAAGCCGTTTGATATTCCTGCACGAATCATTTGTGCGTTCCGCTAACAAAGCTCTGACATGAACAGCAACACTCCACAGCCAGTAACGTTCAAACCGTCTGGCCCGCTTACCGGTAAAATTTCCGTTCCCGGAGACAAATCCATATCTCACCGCGCGTTGATATTGTCGGCGCTCGCCGTTGGCAAGAGCCGGATAACCGGGCTGCTCGAAGGCGAAGACGTGCTCGCGACTGCCGCGGCATTGCGGGCGATGGGCGCAAGAATCGAAAAGGCCGGTGACGTCTGGACCGTATATGGCGTCGGCGTCGGCGGCCTGATGCAGCCGGACAATGCGCTCGAAATGGGCAACAGCGGCACGTCCACGCGCTTGCTGATGGGGCTGGTCGCCTCACACGGGATCACCGCCACATTCATTGGCGATGCGAGCCTGACAAAACGGCCGATGGGCCGGGTCATCGATCCGCTCTCGCAAATGGGCGTCGATATTCAGGCACGCGAGACTTCGGACCATAAATCCTGCCTGCCATTGACGGTGAGAGGCCTTTGCCCTGCGATCCCGATCGAATATCGCCTGCCGGTCGCTTCGGCGCAGGTCAAATCGGCGATTCTGCTCGCCGGCCTCAACACGCCCGGTATTACGCGCATCATCGAGCCGGTACTCACCCGGGATCATAGCGAAACCATGCTCAAAGGCTTTGGAGCGGAAATCAGCGTCGAAACAGACGCCGAGGGCTGCCGGGTCATCTCGCTGACCGGCGAAGCGGAACTCCAGCCGCAAAAGATCAAGGTGCCGGGAGACCCCTCATCCGCTGCCTTTCTGGTGGTTGCAGCGTTGATCGTCCCGGGATCCAACATCGTCATCGAGAATGTCGGCATCAATCCGACCCGCTCGGGGCTATTCGAAGTCTTGCAGACAATGGGTGGCGACATCAGCTTCAAGAAAAAGCGGACGGTCGGCGGCGAACCGGTCGCGGACATATATGTCAAACATAGCAGCCTCACCGGCATAGACGTGCCTGCCAATATTGCGCCCAGCATGATCGATGAATTTCCCGTCCTGTTCATTGCTGCAGCAATGGCCAGCGGTGAAACCACGACCTGCGGACTGCACGAACTGCGCGTCAAGGAATCCGACCGGCTGTCGCAAATGGCGAAAGGCCTTGCACAACTCGGCGTAAAGCTGACCGAGAAGGAAGACGGCATGGTCATCGAAGGCAGCGGCGGAAAGCCGTTATCCGGCGGCCGAACCAAGCCGGTGATAGAAACCGCGCTGGATCACCGTATCGCGATGAGCTTTGCAGTGGCCGGCCTGGCAACAAAATCCGGCCTTGCGATTGACGATATCACACCAGTGCAAACCAGCTTCCCCGGGTTCCAGGAACTTATAACAGCGCTCATATCCCAATGATCGATGGATTTATCGCCAATATAATCGGAATTTGCGGCAGTTTCCTGATTGTCTTTGCCTATGGCTATAATGTTTATGCCAATGCGGTGAACGCATTCGTCTATAACGGCACCAACCTGCTTGGCGCTCTTTTGCTCACCATCTCTCTGATGGTGCATTTCAATCTGGCGTCCTTTCTGCTGGAATTGGTGTGGATCGCCATTGCCCTCGGCGGCCTTTGGAAAGCCTATCGGGAAAGTGCGAGCCAAGGCTCATGATCATCGCTGTCGATGGCCCGACCGCGTCCGGAAAAGGGACGATCTCCAAGAAATTGGCGAAACATTTCGCTCTGCCCTTTCTCGATACCGGCTTGCTCTACCGTGCGGTAGGCTGGACACTCCGGGAGCAAGGCGGCAATCCCGACGTTGCCGCCGACGCGCTCGCCGCCTGCGTGTTTGACGGCGCCTTGCTGGACAATCCCGGACTGCGCAGCGAGACTGTCGGCGGCCTGGCCAGCCGGGTTTCGGTTCATCCGGAGGTAAGACTGGCGCTCGACAAAAGGCAAAAGGATTTTGCTTATCAGCCAGCCGGCGCCGTTCTCGACGGGCGTGATATCGGCACCGTCATAGCCCCCGATGCCGATGTGAAGCTGTTTGTCACGGCCTCGTCGGAAGCGCGTGCCGTCAGGCGGTTCGAAGAGATGAAACGGCGCGGCGAGCCCGCCAATTTTGATGATATTCTCGCCGACATTCTGAAGCGTGACGATCGCGACAAAAATCGCACAACTGCACCGCTCAAGCCCGCCGAAGATGCAGACTTGCTTGATACCACCAATTTGACTATAGACGCCGCCATTCAGCAGGCGATTGCCTTGGTGAATGCGAAGATAAGCGGCCGGCGCGATAACGATCCGGCATAGCAGACAAATGATGTGCAAGACGGGTTGGTAAAAACCGCCCCGGCTTTTAGCGCAGCTTTTGGTATTTGTGTTTTACTTTGCATACATCAAATATCGGCAGTTTTCTGATGGATGCGGTGATCGCATGAGGTGATCGCGGCAATTTTGGTCCAAGACCGGCGGAACCAACCGCCTGGCCAGAAAAATTGACTATCAAGGAATAAACCATATGGCCTCAACGGCATTTCCAACCCGCGACGATTTCGCGGCAATGTTAAACGAATCACTCGGTGGCGAAGATCAGGGCTTTGAAGGCCGCGTCGTCAAAGGCACCGTAACCGGCATCGAAAACGACATGGCTGTCATCGATGTAGGATTGAAATCAGAAGGCCGTGTAGCGCTGCGCGAATTCGCCGCTCCCGGTCAAAAAGCCAACATCTCTGTCGGTGACGAAGTCGAAGTCTATGTCGACCGCATCGAAAATGTTAATGGCGAAGCCATGCTGTCCCGCGACCGCGCCCGCCGCGAAGCAAGCTGGGACAAGCTTGAAAAAGAATATGACGAAGGCAATCGCGTTGAAGGTGTTATCTTCGGCCGCGTCAAGGGCGGCTTCACTGTCGATCTTGATGGCGCCGTAGCCTTCCTGCCCGGCAGCCAGGTCGACGTCCGCCCCGTGCGCGACGTGACCCCGTTGATGGACATCACCCAGCCTTTCCAGATCCTCAAGATGGATCGCAAGCGCGGCAATATCGTTGTTTCGCGTCGCGCCATTCTCGAAGAAACCCGCGCCGAACAGCGTTCGGGTCTCATCGAGTCGCTGGCTGAAGGTCAGGTTACCGAAGGCGTCGTCAAGAATATCACCGACTATGGTGCGTTCGTTGACCTCGGCGGCATCGACGGCCTGCTTCATGTTACCGATCTTTCCTACAAGCGGGTCAACCACCCGAACGAGATGATCAACATCGGCGACACGCTGAAAGTCCAGATCATCAAGATCAACAAGGACACGCAGCGTATCTCGCTTGGCATGAAACAGCTCGAGAGCGATCCATGGGATAGCGCAACCGAGAAATATGCGGTTGGCACAAAGCTCACCGGTTCGGTTACGAACATCACCGAATATGGTGCGTTCGTCGAACTGGAACCAGGCATCGAAGGCCTTGTCCACGTTTCCGAAATGAGCTGGACCAAGAAGAACGTCCACCCGGGCAAGATCGTTTCGACCTCGCAGGAAGTCGAAGTCATCGTTCTCGAAGTCGATACCGAAAAGCGTCGCATCTCGCTTGGCCTCAAACAGGCTCAGTCCAATCCCTGGACCGACTTTGCCGATACCCACCCAGTGGGCAGCACCGTCGAAGGCGAAGTCAAGAACGCTACCGAATTCGGTCTGTTCATCGGCCTTGAAGGCGACGTCGACGGCATGGTTCACATGTCGGACATCGCTTGGGGCATTTCCGGCGAAGACGCGCTCAACCTCCACCACAAGGGTGAACAGGTTAAGGCGATCGTTCTCGACATCGACATCGATAAAGAACGCATTTCGCTCGGCATGAAGCAACTTGAAAAAGGTGCGCCTGCCATGGGTGGTGCCGATACCGGCGGCCTCAAGAAGGGTTCGGTTGCGACCGTCACCGTTCTCGAAGTCCGCGATGGCGGCCTCGAAGTCCAGATGGGCGACGACGGCGCGACCGGCTTCATCAAGCGCAACGATCTTGGCCGCGACCGCGACGAACAGCGTCCCGACCGTTTCCAGGTTGGCCAGAAGCTCGACGCGATGATCACCGGCTTCGACCGTTCGAAGAAACCGAACTTCTCGATCAAGGCGCATCAGCTGGCAGAAGAGAAGCAGGCTGTGGAACAATTCGGTTCAACCGATTCCGGTGCGAGCCTCGGCGACATTCTTGGCGAAGCGCTGAAAAAGAAGGAAGAGTAGTTTCTTCAACCACATACGGAATGAGAAAAAAGCCCACCCCTTAACCGGGGTGGGCTTTTTCATTGCCAGCTCCAATTTTGGAGTAATTCTTACAGTTATCCATAACCATTGAAAACAGACATGATTTCTGGCATCTATGGGGAATAAATAACATCAGACTTCAAAATTCTTAGAGTCTTTGATGCATGAATTTTCGGGTTTTTCCGAAAATCGGAAAGGTGCACCGATGATACGTTCTGAACTATTAGAAAAACTTGCCGAAGAGAATCCGGAATTGAAACCGGATGAAATCGAAAAAATCGTGGACCTGTTTTTCAATCAAATCAGCCAGAAACTGGCTGAAGGTGGCCGCGTGGAACTGCGTGGTTTTGGAGCTTTCTCTACCCGTCAACGAAAGCCGCGCATCGGTCGTAATCCGCGCACCGGTGAATCGGTCGAGGTTCCGGCCAAAAGAGTGCCTTATTTCAAGCCCGGCAAAGAAATCCGCGAGCAGTTGAACAAGGACTAATCGCCACAATTTCAAATATTATTTGCCTATCCACTTGACCCCGCGCCCGCAATAATGCTTGTCGCTAGGCTCCGGCGAAAGTCGGACCTACCGGTGCGGACGTGGCGAAATGGTAGACGCAGCAGACTTAAAATCTGCTATCCGAAATGGGTGTGCGGGTTCGAGTCCCGCCGTCCGCACCAGTTTTAGCCGATCAGATGCCCTTCCCCGAAAAACGGGGCAGATGTCGTCTTCCGGCCGGCCTTCAGAGCATCGCCATATCGCCCGGTTGATCCAGTAATATCCGCCCTGCCAGTTCGAACACCGCCGGCGCAGTCGCGATATGCTGGGTGGCAACATGGGCGTCACGGAAACGGCGTTGCAGGCTGCTGGTCGAATAGACCGCGCTACCGCCGCCCAATGTATAAGCAGTCTTGCAGATATCGGCAGAAATCTCGGTGGCATGAGCACAGGCAAGGCGCAGATTGGCACGGCCTTTCGGAGATATTTCACCGTCGCCCTGCGCTTCCGACCAACATTCGCCGATCGCATTCTCCAGAAAGGCGAATGCACCGCCGAGATGGGCAGTCGCTCGCGCCAGGTCGACCTGTATGGTCGCCCGCTGGGCCATCGATCGCCCGCCGCCGGGGGTTTTCTTGTTGATAGCAATTGTCCTGATCTCCTCCAGCGCGGCACGGGCGTTGCCGAGCGCAACCGCCGACACGCCGAGCGCGAGCAGGCCGAAGAGCGGGAATTTGTACAATGCCCCCGGATCGCGCGGCTGGTCACCGACGAAGGATACGCTGCGGTCCTTGGGAACTTTTATCCCTTCGACCGAGAAATCGCCCGAACCGGTACCCTTCAGGCCGGCCACATGCCAGCTGTCGATGAGAGATGCCTGCTGCGCCGGAAAGAACAGCATCCGGTGATAGGGGCCGCCATTGTCGAATTTCTGCATCTCACCATCCTTGAAGATCATCGCGCCACCGCCAAGCCAGGAACAATTGGCCGAGCCGGAGCCCCATTGCCACTGACCGCTGAGCAGATAGTGATCTCCCTTGTCCTCCGCCTTGCCCATCGGAGCGAACACACCGCCGGTAACGACATCGTCCGCGCCGAAAATCTCGCGCGCAGCCGGTTCGGGCATATAGGCCGCACCCAAAGTCGAGGTGACCGCGATCATCACGCACCAGCCCGCGCTGGCGTCCGCCTCGGCAACCGTCGCGACAATTTTCAGAAAGTCGAGCGGCTCAAGTTCCAGCCCCCCGAGCGACGCCGGTTTGGACAGGTTGAAGGCACCCGCAGCAGCGAGCTTGGCAGCAAGATCGGCCGGCAACCGCCGAGCAAATTCGGTCTCCTCTGCTCGCGCCGCGATTTCGGGGAGCAAAGCCAGAATTCTGGGACCGACCTCTCCAATGTTGGAAATATCATATTGCAAACCGGTCATGCCGTCATTCTCCTCAGCGAAGGAGACAGCATAAGAGTTCCGCTTTGTCGAGCCAGCAAAAACATCTAGACGAGTGACATGCGCAATCTCACCCTTCTTTCCATAATATTGATGTTGCTATCCTGCGCCAGCGAACCGGCCATCGATACAGTACCGGGCCCGAATCAAATTGTCCGCCTGTCCGATTCGGAAATCAAGGGCCTGGATCCGCAAAAAGTCTCCGATCTGTCGTCGCTCCGCGTCGCTGCAGACCAGTTTGAGGGTCTGACCCGTCTCGATGCCAAAGGGAATGCCGAGCCGGGACTAGCAAGCAGGTGGAAAATCTCAGCCGATGGGCTGACCTGGACATTTACCTTGCGGCGAAATTTGCGGTTCTCCGATGGTACAGATTTTGACGCGACGCTTTTCCCCGCCCTGTTGCAACGCCTGCGTGCGCCTGAGACAGCGGCAGCCGCCAAGGCCTTGTTCGGCAATATCGTGGCAATGGCAGCACCCGACACGAATCGGGTGATCGTGACCCTCGCTTCCCCCGATCCGTCCCTGCCCGCGCTTCTGGCCCATCCTGCGATGGCAGCCCTGCCCCTCCACCGAATCCGCGATATTGGCGATACATGGACTTCTGACCGGCCGATGATTGCCAGCGGCCCCTATCAATTGACCGAATGGAAACTGAACGATCATGCGCGGCTGGAACGCAATCCCGCTTGGCATGACGGCGGAGCTCCGACCGCGACGATCATCTGGAAACCGATGGACGACAGCCTGTCCGCCATGCGCCTGTTCCTCTCCGGTGGCGCCGACATCGCCGCCGACTATCCGGCCAGCCGCCATCAGTGGCTCAAGGACAATCATCCAGCCGCGGCCCATAGCGTGCCCTATCTCGGCAGCTATTATTTTGCCTTCAACACCCGCAGCCCGCCCTTTGATGACCGCAAGGTCCGCATCGCCTTGTCGATGGCGGTCGAACGCGAATGGATCGCCGACAAGGTGATTGGAGTCGGCAATATCCCGGCATGGGGATTGCTGCCTCCGGGACTGGCCAGCGAGAAACCTTCGAAGCCCGCATGGGCGGACTGGCCGCGGGAAAAGCGTCTGCGCAAGGCAAGCGCATTGCTCGATGCCGCCGGCTTTGGCCCGGACAATCCGCTGCGTTTCGAAATCCGCTTTAACAGTTCCGCCGAACACCGCCGCGTATCGGTGGCTATGGCGGCGATGTGGAAACCGCTGGGCGTCGACGCCAGCCTGTTCAACAGCGAAGCCGCGCTGCATTTCGCCGCGCTCCGCCAGCATGATTTCACCCTGTCCAGATCGGGCTGGATTGCCGACCTGCCGACGCCGGAAAACTTCCTGCTGGTTCACCAGCAAGCCAATGGCGGTGGCAATTATTCGGGCTATGACAACACGGCCTATGACGCGCTCCTGGCACAGGCGATCGCCGAGCCCGACCCGGCCAGACGCCAGATAATGATGCGCCGGGCAGAGGCACTGCTGATCGCCGACATGCCGATCCTGCCACTCTATTTCTACGTCACCCGCAGCCTGGTCGCCGAGCGCATAGCGGGATGGGAAGATAATATTTCCAATGTGCATCCCAGCCGCACTCTGCTTATAAGACCGTGATGAATTTCCGTTCAACATTCTGGCTGAACAGCCTTCTGGCAGCAATTGCTATTCCCTTGCTCGCCGCCTGCAGTTTCGCCGAGGACGAGGATCAGGTGAGAGTGACCGTGATCGAGGACGGCTCGACACAGATCAATCCCGTCGGTACCCGACTGACCTTTGCCTCGTCGACGATGCGCGCAGCGATGGCCAAAGGCCTCGTCGGGTTTGACGAGGAAGGACGGGTCGTGCCTGCGCTGGCCGCCCGATGGATTGTTTCCGAGGATGGCCTTAGCTATATTTTCCGTCTGTTCGATGCAAAATGGGATGATGGCAGACAGATAACAGCCGAACGGGTGGCCCGTCTGCTTCGCTCCCGTTTTTCCGAACTTCGCAAAAGCCGTTTGCAATATGACGTCTCGGTGGTCGACGAGGTGGTATCAATGACCGGACGTGTGATCGAGATCCGGCTGGACGCACCGCATCCCAATTTCCTTCAACTGCTGGCACAACCGGAAATGGGACTGTTCCGAGCCGGTCATGGCGCCGGGCCGATGCGGCTGCTGAGCGAAGAGGGTGGCATCAAACTCAATCGCTTTGATGAACCCTCGCAGGAAGAAGACGAGGAAGAAGCGGAGCAAGAAGATGACCGGTGGGTGTCCTTGCGCAGCGAATCGGCAGCCGCAGCCATCGCTCGTTATCGGGCCGGCGGCGCACAGGTAGTCCTCAACGGCAAATATCACCATCTGCCGCTTGTCGACGCAGCGGACATCAGCAGCAGCGATCTCAGGCTCGACCCGGTCGCCGGCCTGTTTGGGCTAAGGTTCATTCGCGCCGAGGGTTTCTGGGCGGTCCCGGGCAACCGGGAAATACTGGCAATGGCGATCAACCGTCCGGCGCTGCTGACGTCCTTTCCCGGCGTCAGTGCCTGGCAGAGCCGGCTCAAGATCATCCCCGAGGCACTCGATGTCGAAGGAATCAACACCTATCCCGACTGGGCCAGCATGACGATGGAGGCACGAACTGCTTTCGCCAAAAACCATGTGACTCGATGGAAAGCTTCGGAAGGGCGTATCACCCCGCTCACTATCGCTCTGCCGGATGCGGCCGGTGCAGATATCCTGTTCAAGCGTATCCAGTCGGACCTCAGAAGAGTGGGATTGAATGCAAGGAGAGTCGGTCTGGGCAAGAATGCCGAAGTCGAGCTGATGGACGAGATTGCCCCTTATGATAGCGCGCAATGGTTTTTGAAGCAGTTCACCTGCGCCAAAACCCCGGTATGTCTGAACGACGCCGATGCAAAAATTGCCGAAGCCGATGCAGCAACCAATTTGCAGATCAAAGCCAGGCTCTATGCCGAGATCGAAGCAATTCTGGTCGAACATTATAATTTCATCCCGATCGCGGTTCCCATCCGCTGGTCGCTTGCCAAACAGGGTCAGCGTGGCTTTTCCGTCAATTCACGCGGATGGCATCCATTGAACACACTGGTCGGCATCCCTATATCCTGACTGTATTGGTAGTATATGACAGGGAGGCCCCATGGCCATTTCCGAAGAACAGTTGAAACGTCTCGCCGAACAATTGCCCGACGTCAGCCGCGATCCGCAGGCGGTGCGCAACCGCGTCGAGGCAATGGAAAAAGTGCTGGAACGGGCATTCGTGATCCCCGGCATCAACCGGCCGATCGGCGTCGATTCAATCGTCGGACTGGTTCCGGTGGTCGGTGATATCGTCACCGCACTGATGGGCGCCTATATCGTCTGGGAAGCCCGCAATCTCGGCATGTCGAAGATGCAACTGACCCGTATGGCAGCCAATGTCGGCATCGATACCGCGCTCGGCGCGATTCCGTTTGCCGGTGATGTGTTCGACTTCTTCTGGCGCTCGAACAGCAAGAATCTGAAGATCATCCGTAAACATCTCGACAAGCATCATCCCGGCACCCGCACGATCGAGGGTTAATGTACCCCTGCGACGGTAGTGTGCCCTGCGCAGGCAGGGGCCCATCGCCTGTTGTAGCGTTTCCGGCCCATGGCAATGGCGTTCGCTGGCCAGCAGAATTTAGCGCAAAAGCACTATTTGCTGAAGACGGAGTTGCACGAGATGGCCCCTGTCTTCGCAGGGGAACGGTGACTAACCCCCGCGCCAGATCTTGACCGGCATATCCTCCTTCGCCGCCCGCATATAGGCAGGACAGCGCTGTGGCCGGAAACTCTTGCCAAGACAGAGCTTCACTTCCTGCAACCAGCCGCGCTGGTTGATCTTGAGCCGCACCATATCGGGCTGAAGCCCTTCATTCGCAGCCGCAAAAGCGTTGCGAAACTGTCCCGCCGTCAGCGGCTTGCGCGATAGCCGGTCCATGTCCGGAAAGCGCACCGCGTCGAACATGATCCGCGACACCCGGAAATAGGTCTCCGGACGCCGGGTCATGCAGGTGCCGTGCTTCGCCCATTCGTGCGCCATCATCCTGGTCGACGGTATCATGCAGAAATTGCGGTTCACCACCGCCGGCGGCAGCGCCTTGGTCGGCGCGCAATATTGCGGATAGGCGGGCCCGCGCGTGTCGGGCCACAGGCCGTGAAGAATGAAGCCGAAACTGCCGTCATCACCGCTGCACTGCGTCTTGTCGCGGCGGCTGTCCTTGCGGGTGCGGCAATATTCCGGCGACCAGCTGAGCGCCAGCGTATAGCTGGTGACGGGCGGAGTACGGCGGGGTTCGGAGGCGGGTTTGCGTTCGGCGGGGGCGCTGAGTCCGGATGGCGGACGGCATTGGTAGGATTGGGCGTTGGCTGGTGTTGCGGCCAATGCAAGCAATAGGAACATAGCCACTCGTCGCCCCAGCGAAGGCTGCGGCCCAGCCCAAACTTCACGTACTTCGGACGATCGGTTTGGATCCCAGCCTTCGCTGGGATGACGTTTCCTAAACCTGCGCAAAATCCAGCCCTATATCCGCCGCCGGCGCACTCTGCGTGAGCCTCCCCACCGAAATATAATCCACGCCCGTGTCCGCCTTGTCGCGGATCGTCTCCAGCGTTACGCCGCCGCTCGCCTCGGTCTTCACCCGGCCCCCGATCAGCGTCACCGCACCGCGCAGGGTCGCCGGTTCCATATTGTCGAGCAGCAAATGGGTAGCCCCTGCCGCCAGCGCCGGTTCGATCTGGTCGACCCGGTCGACTTCGCAGATGATATTCTCGACGCCGGCTTCCTTGGCGCGCCGCACGGCCTCGCCGACCGACCCCGCCACAGCAACATGATTGTCCTTGATCATCGCCGCGTCCCACAGGCCCATGCGATGGTTCTGCGCCCCGCCCATCCGCGTCGCATATTTCTCCAGCACCCGCAGCCCCGGTATCGTCTTGCGCGTGTCGAGCAAGGTACAGCCCGTCCCGGCAATCCGCCGGACATATGCATTGGTCATGGTCGCGATACCGGTGAGATGCTGCACCGTGTTGAGCGCGCTGCGCTCCGCCGTCAGCATCGCCCGCCCCTTGCCCTTCAGCCGCATGATATCGGTGCCGGCTGCCACAGCTTCGCCTTCAGCAATCAGAATCTCGATTTCCACCTCCGGGTCGAGATAGCGGAAAAAAGCCTCCGCAATCGGCAGCCCGGCGATCACCGCATCATCGCGACTGTCCATCACGCCGGAGAATATCGCATCGGCGGGAATGACCGCTTCCGACGTAACATCGCGCCCCCCGGCCCCATAAGGCGCACCAAGGTCTTCGGTGAGGGTGGCAGCGACGAAAGCGTCGAGATCGAAACGGTCGAGGGTGAAGGTCATGAAAATTGACCTAACGCAATCCACTGTCCGGTGAAAGCGGGAATCTGCCTTCTCCCGTGAGGGAGAAGGATGCGGAGGCTTAACAAGGAACGGGGTTAGCCGGAGCTGGATGAGGATCGCCAATTCCAGAGGACATCCGTTAGTCCTGAGCCTGTCGAAGGATGCGTTGCGACAAGGGGCGTGGTTCGACAGGCTCACCACTGACGGATGAAAACCAACAATACCGCTCCCTCTCAAATGCGCTGACCGGAGCAATGAACTGGCCGAAACTGTCATGACTTGTCGCGGCGGATCGCTTGTGATAACTATGTGTTTCACATATGAAACGGCATGGATTTTGAATTTGATCCAGCCAAGGATGCAATCAACCTGACCAAGCATCATCTGCCGCTGTCGTTCGGCCAGCGGATTTTTGATGATCCTTTTGTCGATATCCTGCCGTCATTCAGACCGATTGACGGCGAAGACAGATACAAGGCGGTTGGCATGGTGGATGGCAAGCTGTTTACCGCCATTTATACGGAGCGCGGAACAGCAACAAGATTGATTTCGGTAAGGAGGAGCAATGCCCGTGAACAAAGAGACTATGATCGCAATCCCCGCTGATCCCAATGATCCGGAAGATTTCGACGTCAGCGTTGCTGGTCTGGAGCGCGCGCATATGGGCCGCTTCATTCGGGTATTGCGTTATGACCTCGGCATGACGCAGGAGGAATTTGCCAAAACCTACGGCATCCCGCTCGCCAATATCCGCCAATATGAAATCGGTCGCCACATGCCCCCGCCCGCGGTCCGCGCCTATCTCAAGGTCATCCGCGCCGAACCGGAAGTGGTGAAACGGGTGATGGCGGGGTAAAAAGGCCAAGGGCTGGCCGAAACTGTTAATCCGTTCCACCCCTTTGTCATTCCCGCGAAGGCGGGAATCCAGTTAGAACAGGCCATGCCCCGCGCCTATCATGTCTATATTCTCGCCAGCCAGCGAAACGGAACTCTCTACATCGGAGTCACCGCCAATCTCGCCGCCCGCATTTTCGCCCACAGGAACGGCAAGGGCTCAGAATTTACCAAGAGATATCGCGTGGCAAGGCTGGTCCATATCGAACCGTTTACCGATGTCCGCGATGCCATCGCCCGTGAGAAGGCGCTCAAGAAATGGAACCGTGGCTGGAAATTGCGGCTGATCGAGGAGAGCAATCCGGACTGGGATGACCTTTTTGACACGCTCAACGGATGACAAGATCGGAAGATGGCGCAGACTGGATCCCCGCCTTCGCGAGGATGACAAGAGAACTCTCACTTCGACTCGTTGTGTCATTCCCGCGAAGGCGGGAAACTAGTTTAAGCGATTTAAACCCAGAAAGCTTCTCGCTCCAAATCGAGCGCAGATTGGCCCGAACCATCCTCAGCTTGGTCAAACCAACAAAAGCCGCCACCGCGGCACCTCGGAAAGTTATCGACCGGCTGAATATCCTTAAGGTCCATTCTCGCTCTTGCGTCGTTGAGACTAGCAACAGAATGAGTCTTTCTGAATTCAACCCTGATCTGGTCGACGACTTTTAGCTCTGCGCGCTTCGCATCCAAGGCTTGGATAAATCGGGTAGTGTAGAAACCGTAAAGCCCATCATTCATGGGAATATTGATCCCCTGAATCATGACCTTAAACTTTGGCACTCACCCCTCATGCGCCAGATCAGCCGGTCCCAGGTCCCCCTGACCGACCGTCGCGCTCGCCATTTCCATCATCCGGTCGATCGACTTGCGGGCCTGCAGGCGCAGTTCCTCGTCCATTTCGATCCGCGGCTCGAGATCACGGAGCGCCACGTAAAGCTTCTCCATCGTGTTCAGCGCCATATAGGGGCAGATATTGCAGTTGCAGTTGCCGTCCGCACCGGGCGCGCCGATGAAATTCTTTTCCGGCACCGCTTTTTCCATCTGGTGGATGATATGCGGTTCGGTGGCGATGATGATTGTGTCGCCTTCGAAATCCTTGGCATATTTCAGGATCGCGCTGGTCGAGCCGACCATGTCCGCGTGATCGAGAATATAGGCGGGGCATTCGGGATGGGCGGCAACCGGTGCGCCCGGATGCTGGGCCTGCAGTTTCAGCAACTCGGTCTCGCTGAACGCTTCGTGGACAATGCAGACGCCGGGCCAGAGCAGCATGTCGCGGCCGGTTTTCTTGGCGATATAGGCACCGAGATGCTTGTCGGGACCAAAGATGATCTTCTGGTCGAGCGGGATCTGCGAGAGAATATGTTCGGCGGAAGAACTGGTGACGATGATGTCGCTCAGCGCCTTCACCTCGGCCGAGCAATTGATATAGGTCAGCGCGATATGGTCGGGATGCTCGTCGCGGAACGCCTTGAACTTGTCCGGCGGGCAGCTGTCCTCGAGGGAACAGCCGGCATCCATGTCCGGCAGTACGACGATCTTCTCGGGCGACAATATCTTCGCGGTTTCGGCCATGAATTTCACGCCGCAGAAAGCAATCACGTCGGCATCGGTTTCCGCCGCCTTGCGCGACAGTTCGAGACTGTCGCCGACGAAGTCAGCAATATCCTGGATTTCCGGCTTCTGGTAATAATGGGCGAGGATGATCGCGTTGCGCTCCTTGCGCAGCTTGTTGATTTCCTCGACAATGTCGACCCCGGCAAGGCTGCCGCCAATTCCACCACGTGCGTCCATTTTTCATTCCTCTGTCATGCGTGCCTGGTTCATATAGGAAGCGAAACGCCATTTGTCTTGTGCCGAACGCCCGTCTCCGCGTTAATTGCCGTAAATATTCACAAAGAAACGGCCACCGGCCCCTAGCCGGACGCGGCGATCGATTCGGCGAACTGCTGAAACGGCGAAAACAGGGACAGGCCGGTGATCACCACATGCACGGCGGTTACGATCACACCGCATGCCAGCGTTGCCGGATGGATCGACCCCGAGATTTTCCGGTCATGCCGCGCCAGCACGGCCACGAACGCCAGCTGGATAATCAATATGATCCACTCGCCCCAGCCCCCGAGAAGCGGCATCGGCAGCAAGCGGCCAAAGGCCGGTTCCAGCGCAATGATGGTGGCCCCGATCATGATCCGGCGATGCCACTGGGTTTGCCGTCGCAACATGATCGCCCAGATCACCATGGCGGCAAAAACCACCAGTTCGACAAAGCTCAGGGCCAGAAAATAACTATTGTCGAAAAAAGGCGGAAAACGCTGCAGTTGAACCGCCATATAGCCGGTGTAAAGACCGGTCGCGCATATCGTCAGCGCCAGTACGCCACCCAGCCAGCCAATCTTGCGGTGCAGGCCGATATTACCGCGCTGGATCAAAAGATTCTGCGTGACCAACAGGCCCAGCCAAGCCAGCATCAGCAGGCCGTGCAGATGTACCCAGATGGGCACAGCAGGCAAATCCACCATGCCCCGCGCGCTGAATTGGGCAAAGCCGAAGACAATGACCGCCGCCATGACGATCGAAAACCGGACAAAAAACTGCTGATCCTGCACGAATCCCGTTCCCGGGCCTGATGCCGGTCTGCCTATATTATCTGTAACCCCCATGTTCGCAGCTCCTGAGAAAATTCCCTTGAAGCGACCCTGACCCCATCGGGATCGATCGGGAACATAGCGCCGATCACGTATAAATGTCCATCACGGCGGCCGGCGGTTCAGGGACCGGCGCGAAACATCATGATCCGGTCGGTCACATTCTGCTCTGCATCCATGCCGCCGACGATATAATATTCCTGACCGACTTTTGCGAGACCGCGATGGTCCATGCTCGGTTCGGCCAGCCGGCCCAGTTCCTGCCATTTGTCGGATTTCAGATCATAAGCAAAAAAGCCGCCTGATGGTTTGGCAGGTACACCGTCATAGCCGATGCCGTCATAATTATACGGATTGTCGCCACCACCTGCGAATATGATCCGTTTGCCGGCATTGTCGCCGATTGCCGCCATCCGGTAGCGGGCGCTGCCCGCATGGCTGTCAACGCTGCGCCAGGCAATCTGGGTCGGGTTTTTCGGATCAATATCGCCGCGCCAGCTCAGCTTCGCCGCCACGAATTTGCGTTTGCCGTCGGCAAAGACCGATGCGACGCCGTCGCTGATGATCATGCTGTCGCCAGCGATCCCCCCAGCGTGGCCGAACACCGGCGTGCCCGGGAACGGGGTAGCCTCGGTCCAGGCCCCGGTCTGGGTGTCGAACAATTGCACAACGCTGACATTGCCCTCGTCATGCCAGCCGGAGACCAGATAGATGAACCGGTTCTGGTACGGCACGACAAGCATATCATCGACCGAAGTCGGCATATCGGCTTGCTGGGCGTAGGTACCGGTTTCCGGATCAAAGGCAAAAACCTCCGGTGTCGACACTTCGTCGCCGTTGGCAGCTACGGTATAACCGCCAAAAATATAGATTTTCCCCGCGACATTGACCGCCGCGCTGGCCAGTCTACCTTGCGGGACCGGCACCGGCGCGATTGCCTTGCACGACTGCGTCGCGATCACGCAGGCGAAAGCGGCGTTGCTGGTATCGGTCCATGTCTTGCCCGCTTTCAGGCCGTTGAAACTGTAAAGGGTCGGGCCATCGGGGCCGTCGGCGACCGCGACCGCATTGTTGCTGATCGGTTCCGGCAACGCAAAACCCGCGGTTTGCGAAAGCGACTCCGGCTGCGGGCTCTGTTCACACCCTGCCAGCGTCAAAGTGATCAACAGCATTGCTGCCGTATTGGCGATCTGCATTTTCATTGCGCCTCGTCCTTCTTCGTCTGCTGCTCCGCCAAAATGTCCCCGATCGGTCGCGAATAATCCCATCGTTCCTTGTAACGGCTGCGTTCATAAGGAAAAAAGGCGTCGATCTTTGCTTCCACACCCGCCGCTTGCATCGGCACGGCGAAATTATGTCGTACCGCGCGGCGCGCGGCTTCCCGCGCCAGACGAACCTGCACCGGATTTTGCGCCTGCTTGGCCAGTTCCTCGACGCCCTTCTTGCGATTGGCCTGATCGAGGATATTTTCCGCATCGGTCACAGCCATCAATATCCCGCCGTCATCATAGGTCTGGATCTGCTCGATGTGGACCTCGGGCCGGGCAATTTCGATCGCCGGGATTTCAACATAAAGCGTATTGTCGCGGGCATCCCAGCGGACATCCTCAGGGTCAAGCTTGGCCAGGTCCAGCTCGTAACGCACCGTGCCGGGCATGATCAAAGTCTTGCGTGCCGAAAGACCGAGTTTGGTCAGCGTGGTGGTGACCGTTGCATTATAGCTCGCCGAGAAAACCGTCAGCCGGTTCTGTTCCTGCATATTGGTCAGGCTGGCATCGGCAATCGTCACCGGATCGGGAGAGATACTGCTTTCGACGCGGGAGAAGAGCAGCCAGACCAGAACGCCGAGCAGGATCAGCACCCCGCCTGTTATAACAAAAGGCAGCCACAGGCGTGAAGACCGGGAATTCATCCCGCCATCGCCCAGACTTCGCCCGATTGCGTCACGCGCCCCTTGTTCTGGAGATCGATCAGATGCGCGCGCACCGATTGCCCGGCGGCGCCGTTCAGACGCGGATCAAGGCCCTTGTACATCTGCGGTACCATTTCGACGATCGCGGCTGGGCCCTGTTCCAGCAGCTTCAATATCTGTCGTTCGCGTTGCTTGCGATGGCCCATCATGCCGCGCACCAGCTGCCGTGTATTGGTCACCTTCTTGCCATGGGCGGGATAATAGACCTTGTCCTCCCGCTCATAAAGCTTCTGCAGGCTCGCCATATAGTCGGCCATGTCCCCATCAGGCGGAACGATCACACTGGTCGACCACGCCATCACATGATCGCCGGTGAACATCGCGCCGGATTCCTGTACCGCCAGACACAGGTGATTGGACGTGTGCCCCGGCGTCGCCACCGCTTCGATGGTCCAGCCATCGCCGGACACCGTCTCACCGTCGCCGAGCACCCGGTCGGGCTTATATTCCTTGTCAAAACTCTCGTCGGCCCGAGGCCCGTCATCGTCGAGCACCAGAGGCGCACAGCCAATGATCGGCGCGCCGGTGCGCGCGGCCAGCGGCGCAGCGGCAGGGCTATGGTCACGATGGGTGTGGGTGCACATGATCGCGCTGATTCTCGCATCGCCAACCGCTGCGATTATCGCATCGATATGTTCGTCGATCGCTGGTCCCGGATCGATAACCGCCCGGTCGGACTTGTTGCCGACAATATAGGTCTGGGTGCCCGTATAGGTATAAGGGCTCGGATTGCCCGCCAGGACACGCGCTACAAGAGGTTCCATCTGCTCGCACAGGCCGGTGGGATATTTCGAGGGGTCAAAGTCCATGGATAGGATGTGGCATATCCCGCTCATAAAACAACCACGAAAAAGAGCGATCCGCAAAACGAACCGCCCTCATGCCCCGTTATAAAACGGTTTCCCCGGCTTAAGTCATAGACAATTGGGCCTGCAGCGTAGCGATGCTGTGATCGATCTCCTTGAGCTTCCGGGCGCGATCAACCCTGCTGTCCTTGCACTTTACGGTTTCGGCGCGCTCCTTTTTCAGCCCCTGCAATGCCGCATCGAGTATCGCCGTCTTGTCGATCTTGACTTCAAACCCGCCGCAACCGGCCACCACAGCCCACGCCTGACCAGTCAGGCCATTTTCGCCGCCCATGGCGATCTGCCGGTTCATCGCGACACAATCCGGGCCATTGTCCTTGCCGCTGCGAGCAACGGCTGTCTTCCGGCCGGAACGGGAAGTGGCGTTCGATGCGGCGCTGGAAGTCGCGTTGGAAATAGATTTCTGAACAGTATAGAATATGGAGGATATGCGAGCGGCGGGTCTGACTTCCGCTTCCGCTTCGCGCTGCGCTTGCCAAGCTTCCCGCTGCGCCTCTTTCGCCTCGGCCAAGGCCTCGCGCCTGGCTTCACGCGCTTCCTGCAGCGCCTCGCGCACTGCCTGATCCGCTTCCCGCAGCTCTTGCTTCATCTCTCTTTGGGCCTGGGCCAGTTCCCGTTCGACCTCGCGCATGGTCGATCCGATATGCTCGCGCGTGGATTCGCTTTCGCGCAGCGCCTTGTCGGCTGCGAGACGCGATTTCTCGGCTTCCGCAACCATCTGACGAACTTCCTTTTCGCTCAGCTTCTCGTTCGTGCGCAAGATTATAGTTCTGCCATCATACTGTATCTTGTGCACATAATCTTTCGACAGATCGGCGTTTTTGCGCCCGTTCAGCATCGTGATATTGACTGTATCGCGATCGCCACCAGTGGCTGTCGGAGCCAAAGGCGCTATCGGGGCGACGGGTGCCAGCGGCGCAGCAGCTGCGGATGGCGCTGCAGGCGGAAGCGGCGCGAGCGGTGCAGACACATCGGCAACGTCCACTGCCTCGGCATAAGTCACGGTCGCCGTCAGCGGCAAGGTGATGACCGTGCCGACAGCAACCAATACTGCTCCCAGTCGACGACGGAGAGTGGATTTTTCCGCCTGCCCCAACATTTTGAGACGGCCCTTGATCTTGTCTTTCTGGTTCAGCGGACTGGCAAGCCCCAGCCGGTGGCCCGAAACCGATTTTGCAATAGTCCGGCCGTAAACAGCACGGACGTCCCGGCCGCTTTGCTCCAAGACCCGCGCATCACAGGCGGTCTCCTGATCCTGCCGAAAATAAATCCATGCGAACCACGCAACCGGACTGAACCAGTGCAGCGACAATATGGTCAGCCCGACAAAATTGGCCGCGAGATCCCCCGATTCATGATGGGCAATCTCGTGCGCCAATGCCAGATCTCGTTCTCGTGGCGCATAATCGCGAAAGAAATTGGTCGGGACGGCGATATATTTTTCAAACACACCAAATGCCAGAGGACCGCCGACAGCCGCGGTTTCGAGGATTTTGATACTGCCATGGCGACCGATCAGCCGGCCATCGGCGACGATATCTTCCCGAAATTGCAGATAGGCGGCCAGCTTGCTGATGAACAGCAGTCCTGCTCCGCCAAGCCAGAGGATGATCGCAATCATCGTCCAGTCCAAAGAGGCCAGTGCACCCAGGCTGGTCGCTTGCGCCGGTACCGCAGCGACCAGATCCGAGCCGGTCATCACCGGCATCAACGCGGATGCAGGCTCGGCCTCTGCCGGCGCCTGAAGGGTAAGTGTCGGCATGAAAAGGCGCGCCAGCGGCAATATCCAGAGAAGATAGGCAATGCGTGCCCCAAAGAAATGGCTGACCGGTTTGCGGACCATCATTACCAGCAGCATCAACAGGGTCATCGACAACATGCTATCCCAAATCCATTGGTTCAATCCGCCGCTCATTTTTTCAACTCCCTCAAAAGCTCCTCGATTTCGCGGATGTCATCGGCGCTCAGTTCATCGGCCTCGGCCAGATGGGCAACCAATGGCATGACTTTTCCCCCGAAAAGCCGATCCACAAAATTCCGTGACACGCCGGTGAGATAATCATCCCGTTCCACCAGCGGAGAATAAAGAAAACGACGACCATCTCGTTCGGTGCCGACCACCGCTTTGGCGGCCAGCCGGGACAGCAGGGTCTTGACGGTCTGAAGAGACCAGTCCTTTTCCCGGACCACCTGGTCCGCTACTTCTGCAGCGGTCAGCGGAGCGCGTTTCCAGAGGACTTCCATCACCGCATGTTCGGCATCGCTAATGCGTTCGCTCATAGTGATCGAGACTCCCTTGAATATCGTCAGTGACTACATGTGTAGTTTCATTGATTACAGTTGTAAACACACAATTGGGCCATCAATGTCGTTGGTGGATGGGCAGCGACCGTTTGTCGAAAAGCCGTGCGCTGTCGAATTATCTTACACGTTTACAAATATTAACAGAGTTTAAACCATCCAAGTCATTGATATATATCGATTTTGTAAAACTGGCACAAGGGATGCAAAGTATCGGGGGTACATGACTTTTTACCCCCACACCTCCTTTAAGGAGGTACGAATGAGAGGGACGGCGTACTGGTCTCCGCTGTCCCCTCTCGTTTCACAGTTTCGACAGACACTACCCAAAATAAAACGGCTCGATCCTCCTAGATCGAGCCGTTTTTCATTTCTTCGACTGTGGTGCGGCAGAAAAGCGCTCAGGCTTCGGCTGGAGCGACCTTTTTCTCGGCCATCAATTCACCAAGCTCGCCGGCTTCGTACATTTCCATCATGATATCGCTACCACCGACAAATTCGCCTTTGACGTAAAGCTGCGGGATGGTCGGCCAATCGGAATATTCCTTTATTCCCTGCCGCACTTCCATGTCCTGCAAGACATCGAACGAATCAAACCCGACACCCAGATGCTCAAGGATGGCAATCGCACGGCTTGAGAATCCGCATTGCGGGAAAAGCGGCGTGCCTTTCATGAACAGCACCACGTCATTGCTGTTCACCACGGCTTCGATTTTTGCTTTTACATCGCTCATATATATTCTCCTAGTCGGGAACCACGGTGGTGAGTTGCAACGCGTGCAGCTCTCCGCCCATTTTTCCCTTTAGTGCCGCATAAACCGCCTGATGCTGTTTAACGCGGTTCATGCCCGCGAACGCAGCGGCGGTCACTTTTGCGGCATAATGATCACCATCGCCGGCCAGATCGGTAATTTCAACCAAAGCGTCCGGAAAGGCGGCCAAGATCATTGCCTCGATATCTGCGCTTGCCATGGCCATCTGGCTAGCTGGCTTCTTCGATAAACTGACGCCGGGCTTCCACCATTTTGTCGGTCAGGGCTGTACGGATAGCCGAATCATCCATCTCGACGCCTGCGGAAGTCAGGTCACCCAAAAGCTTGCGGATAACATCCTCGTCGCCCGCTTCTTCAAAATCAGCCGCTACAACTTCTTTTGCATAAGCGTCTGTTTCTTCGGGAGTCAGCCCCATTTTCTCTGCAGCCCACTGGCCGAGCAGGCGATTGCGCCGCGCAGTGACCCTGAACTGCATCTCTTCATCGCGTGCAAATTTCGATTCAAATGCACTTTCGCGATCTTTAAAATCTGTCATGAGTTTCCCTTGGTATCTATTGATATAAAAATAGGCATCACCGGTGCGACCTACAAGTGGAACCGGTCAATCAGTCGGCGACTTTGACGACCAATTTACCGATGGCGCCACGATCTGCCATTTTCTGGATGGCCTGACCGGCATTTTCAAAGGCGAATATCTCCGACACACGAGGTTGAATGAGACCCTGGTCCCACAGCTTGAACAACCGGTCGATATGCGCCCGGTTGCCCTCTGGATCGCGCGCCGCATAAGCGCCCCAGAACACACCGCATACATCACAGGATTTGAGCAAGGTCAGATTGAGTGGCAGCTTCGCAATCCCGGCCGGGAAACCGACCACCAGAAAACGGCCTTCCCAGGCAATCGAACGTACCGCTGGCTCGCTATAGTCACCGCCGACAGCATCATAAATTACGTCAGCGCCGCCGGGGCCAACCGCTGCCTTGAACTGCGCGGCCAAGGCCTTGGATTGGTCCTTGTCGAACGGCGCGCGTTCATAAACCACGGTTTCATCGGCGCCTGCGGCTTTCGCAAAGGCAGCCTTTTCCTCGGATGATACAGCGGCAACAACGCGCGCGCCAAAGGTTTTGCCCAGTTCGACAGCAGCGATACCCACGCCGCCGGAAGCGCCGAGAACCAGCAGGGTTTCGCCTTCCTTGATATGGCCGCGATCAACAAGAGCATGGATCGACGTGCCGTAGGTCAGGATCAGCGCCGACGCGTCTTCAAAGCTGACGCTATCGGGAATTTTGAATACGGCATTCTGGTCCACAACAACCTTCTCAACCAGACCGCCGTGGCCAGTGGTCGAAGCAACCCTATCGCCGACTTTCAGATCGGTCACGCCTTCACCGACAGCTGCAATCACGCCGGAAACTTCTCCACCCGGCGCAAATGGCCGCGGCGGCTTGAACTGGTACATGTCCTGAATGATCAGCACGTCGGGATAGTTGATCGAGCAAGCTTTGACATCGATAAGGACCTGGCCCTTGCCGGCAACGGGATCGGCGACGTCCAGCATCTCCAGTGTATCCGGTCCGCCCACTTTGGTTGACATCAAAGCCTTCATTTTATTTCCTCTCTGGAATATTGATCGGATCCTATGCCGCTATGGGTATGAGCCACGGCTGCGCAGAATCACTGTTTTTCTCGTGCCGCTCTATGGCATCGGACTTTGCCAATGTCAGGTCAATTTCGTCGAGCCCTTCAACAAGGCACTGATGCCGGAAGGGATCCATCTCGAATGCAAACCGGTCCTGGAACGGCGTGGTTATGCTCATGCTTTCCATATCGATGGTAATAGGATCGGTCTTCGCGACCTCCATCAACCGGTCGACGGCAGCCTGCGGCACGGCAATGGCGAGCAATCCGTTTTTAAAGGCGTTGCCCGAGAAAATATCGGAAAAGCTCGGTGCGATGACCGCCGTTATACCCAAATCGGCCAGGGCCCAGGCCGCATGTTCGCGACTCGATCCGCAGCCGAAATTGTCGCCTGCGATCAATATTTTGGCGCCGGCATATTCCGGATCGTCGAAAATATTGCCTTCTTTCGCGCGGATTGCTTCGAAAGCGCCCTCGCCCAGCCCTTCGCGCGATATGGTTTTCAGCCATTTCGCCGGGATGATGACGTCGGTATCGACATTTTTCTGGCCGAAGGGAATAGCGCGACCTTCAACGCGAGTAACGGGTTTCATCTCTATTCTTCTTCACTATTGTCGACAAGATCATCGCTGTCATCGTCATCATAATCTGGTTCATTTTCATATTTCGGCAGCGGCTTGTCTTTGACTGGTTTGAATTCATTGTGCTTTTTTATCTGGTGCCGCCCAGCGTACATCAGAGCCGCCGCAACCGCGGCCGAGCCGATGGCCGCGCCGACTTTGGCGCCGGTAGACCATTTCGCTGAATCATCATTCTTGACGGACGGCTTGTCATTCTTCTTGTCGTCGCTCATTTCAACCTCTCATCTTGTCAGTTCACGCACGTCGGTGAGCCTGCCCGTCACGGCCGCAGCGGCGGCCATTGCGGGTGACATCAAATGCGTTCTAGCACCTGGTCCCTGCCGCCCAACAAAATTGCGATTGGAAGTGGATGCACAGCGTTCGCCCGCAGGCACCTTGTCCGGATTCATGCCGAGACAGGCGGAACAACCCGGTTCGCGCCATTCGAAACCGGCATCAATGAATATCCGGTCGAGCCCTTCGGCTTCGGCCTGAGCCTTGACCAGCCCCGAACCCGGCACGACGATCGCCCATTTGACGTTGTCGGCCTTCTTGCGGCCGGTCAGGATCGAGGCAGCAGCCCGCAGATCCTCGATCCGGCTGTTGGTGCAGCTGCCGATAAAGATATTCTCAACCGAGACATCGCGCAAAGCCTGGCCCGCTTCGAGTCCCATATAGTCAAGAGACTTGCGCGCAGCGTCCTGCTTTGATGGGTCAGCGAAGCTATCCGGCGCGGGCACCACGCCATTCACCGGAACCACATCCTCGGGGCTGGTGCCCCAGGTCACGGTTGGAGCGATATCAGCGGCGTTGATCGTAACGCTCTTGTCAAATTTCGCGCCTTCATCGGTCGGCAGCGTCTTCCAATAGGCGACAGCTGCATCCCAGTCCGCGCCCTTGGGGGCCATCGGACGGCCCTTGAGATAGGCAAAAGTCCTCTCGTCCGGTGCGATCAGGCCAGCGCGTGCGCCCGCTTCGATCGACATGTTGGACACCGTCAGACGGCCCTCGATCGACATTTGCTCGAACACTTCGCCGCGATATTCGATGACATGGCCGGTGCCGCCAGCGGTACCGATCACCCCGATGATATGGAGAATCAGGTCTTTCGGGCTGATGCCGGGGCCAAGCAGCCCGTCGACCCGGATTTCCATTGCCTTGGACCGTGTCAGCTGCAGCGTTTGCGTCGCCAGCACATGCTCGACTTCGCTGGTGCCGATACCGAAGGCCAGAGCACCCAAAGCTCCGTGGGCTGCCGTATGGCTGTCGCCACAGACCAGGGTCGTACCCGGCAGGGTAAAGCCCTGCTCCGGTCCGATCACGTGGACAATGCCCTGATTGATGTCGCTGGCGCCAATATATTCGATTCCAAAGGCCGGCGCATTGGCTTCCAGCGCTTCCAGCTGCGCCGCGCTTTGCGGATCGGCGATCGGGATCTTCCGCCCCTTGGCATCGAGTCGCGCGGTCGTCGGCAGATTGTGGTCGGGTACCGCGAGAGTCAGATCAGGACGCCGCACCTTGCGGCCCGCCTTGCGCAAGCCTTCAAACGCCTGCGGACTCGTCACTTCGTGAACCAGATGCCGGTCGATATAGATCAGCGCCGTGCCGTCGTCGCGCTGGTCGACAACATGGGCATCCCAGATTTTCTCGTACAGAGTCTTCGGTTGTTTCATAGCTTCCTAACAATCAATATGGGGTTTCGTTTAGCCGGATCAATCACTGACGCAAGCTAGAATTGCCTTCAAATGCCAATCAAAAGCGCCTATCTTCGCCCTATGAGCATTTTTGCGATCCTGGCCACTATCCTTGCTTCCGTCATCGCGATGGAATGTGTCGCCTGGGCGAGCCACAAATATATCATGCACGGTTTCGGCTGGGGCTGGCACCGCGACCATCACGAACCGCATGATAACAAGCTGGAAAAAAACGATCTTTACGGCATCGCCGGCGCGGTGATGAGCATTTCGATGTTCGCCATCGGCAGCCCCCTGATCATGGGTGCCAGCGCGTGGGAGCCGGGCACATGGATCGGCCTCGGCATCCTATTCTATGGCATCATCTACACGCTGATCCACGATGGCCTGGTGCACCAGCGCTATTTCAAATATGTGCCAAAGCGCGGCTATGCCAAGCGGCTGGTGCAAGCGCACAAGCTGCATCATGCGACCGTCGGCAAGGAAGGCGGGGTCAGCTTCGGTTTCGTCTTCGCCCGCGATCCTGCAAAACTGAAGGCGGAACTGAAGGTGCAGCGCGAGGCCGGGGTTGCAGTTGTCAGGGAGTCGGTGGGCTAAGTCCGGCGCTCCCGCATTGACGCCAAAATGGTCAGGCCGATCCCGACAAAGATGATCATGCCGCCGATCAGCAGCCGGCTGGTCAGGATTTCGTCCAGCAATATCACGCCACCGATCGCGGCAACAGCAGGCACCGAAAGTTGCGACACGGCTGCGCTGGTGATCGATATCCGGGTCAATATCTTGTACCAGAGCACATAGCCCAGCGCCGAGGTTATGGCGCCTGAAATCGCAGCGATGCCGACGCCGCGCCAGCTGAGCATGGACAGATCCACGAGCGGCAGCAGCAGAAGCGCCAGCAGGCTGGCACCGACAAAATAACGGGCCGTGGCCAGCGTCGGATCGGCGCCAAGCTTGCCGGACCATGTATAAAAGCCCCAGGCGATCCCGGCGCAGGCCATCAGGATTGCGCTCGCCAGCGGCGGCGCGGTCACGCCCGGTGCCATCAGATAGATCAGCCCGCCCAGCGCAATCAACACCCCGGCCAATTGCCCTCTGGTCGGCACAATGCCGCGGAACAGGCCGATGATCTGCATGGTAATCTGTCCAGCTGGAAACAGGATCAGCGCGCCGATCCCTGCATCGAGTCTGACATAGGCCCAGGAGAAAGCCGCCGCATAGACGAACAGCGCCAAAGCCCCAGCCACGTCGCGCCGGCCCGGCAGGATCGGCTTGCGCTTCTGCGCCGTGAACAACACGCACAACATTATCGCACCGGCAACCAGCCGGACAATGGTGTAGCCAGCCCAGTCGATCTGCCCGCCCGCCAGCGCGATGCGGACCAGCAGCGAATTGCCGGCAAAGGCCAGCAATATGCTGAGCAGCAGGATGAAGGTCGTCAGCGACCCGTCAGTTTTTCTCACAAATCAGCTGGGTCGGGCCATCAGCACCGGCCCGCCCAGTTCCACCGTCTTCTGATAGCCGGGCCGGGCGACCAGTGCGTCAAAATAACGTTTGCAATTGGGACGGCTGTCGAGCTGCCCCATCGCGGCGCGCCCTTCGAGCATATAATGCAGATTGATATCCGCGCCGGTAAACTTGTCGGCGACGAGGAATTCCTTGCCCTCCAGCTCGGCCTCGACATGGTCGAGCAGATTTTCCACCTCGGCGTTGAGAAATCCGCCCAGAACATCGGGCAGACCGCCCAGCATCGGCGCGATGCCGGTGATGATGAAGCTCATGCCCATCGTGCCCTCGGCAAAATGCAGCCATTCGAGATATTTTGCCCGTTCCGGATGATCGACTGCCACGCCAAGCGCGCCATCGCTGTGCCGCTCGACCAGATATTCGATAATCGCGGCGGATTCGACCATCACATGGCCGTCCACTTCCACCGTCGGCGCCTTGGCCAGCCGGTGTATCTCGCCCAGTTCTGCCGGCGAGCGCCGGGTCTTGGGATCGCGGGCGTAGCGGACCATCTCATATTCGATCCCGCCCTCTTCGCAGAGCCAGATGATGCGCGACGAGCGCGAGGTTTCGAGATGGTGCAGCTTGATCATAGGGGGGCTCCTCATTTATATTTGGAGCAGATGTGCGGCAAAGGCGGGAACCGGTCAACAGATGTTTGTGGCTGTTGCCCCATGCCCCGCAACCTGTGGCCCCCAATATGCGTGCCCCTGCGACGGCAGGGGCCCAGCTCTGCTATTGCGGCCAGAGGGCAGGAGATATTTACGCGCTAAACTCAAGTCTGGTAACACACCCGCCATTCCGCTTGCCGTACCTTCTCGAGCTGGGCCCCTGCCTGCGCAGGGGCGCGAACCCTGACACAGCCCTAGTGCCCGACGACGCCCAGACTCTCGAACGGCTTGTCATTCTCGCTATATTTCTCGACCAAGGTCGCGCTCGCCAGATTCATCCCGATCAGCTCGACCGTCTTGCCTTCGTTTTTCAGCCGGTCGACAATCTTGTCGAGCATGCCGGTCGCGCTGATGTCCCAGAAATGGGCGTCGTGGACGTCGATGATGACCTTGTCGATGCCGTCCTCGTTAAATTCCATCGCTTCATAAAGCATGTCAACCGAGCCGAAGAAAATCTGGCCACCGAACACATAGCGGTGGGTCGTCACCTCGACAAAATCTTGGATCGTCACCAGCTGGCGGACCTTCCAGGCAAAGAAGATGCCGGACAGCAACACGCCGGTCAGCACGCCGATCGACAGATCATGGGTTGCCACGACCATGATCACAGTTGCGATCATCACGAAATTGGATGGCCATGGATGGTGGGTAATTTCGGTGAAGCTTTTCCAGCGGAAGGTGCTGATCGAGACAAAGATCATCACCGCAACCAGCGCCGGCATCGGAATTTGAGCGACCCACTGGCCAAGCCCGACGATCAGCACCAGCAGCATGACACCGGCGACAAAGGTCGACAGCCGCCGCCGGCCGCCGGATTTGATATTGATCACCGACTGCCCGATCATCGCGCAACCGCCCATGCCGCCGATCCAGCCGGTGACAAAATTGGCAATGCCCTGGCCATAGGTTTCGCGCTTCTTGTCGCTGCGGGTCTCGGTCATGTCGTCGACAATCGAGGCCGTCAGCAGCGATTCGAGCAGACCGACCGCCGCCATCGCCAGCGCATAGGGCGCGATGATCTGCAGCGTTTCCCAGGTGATCGGCACCTGCGGAATATGCAGCCACGGCAGGCTGTCGGGCAGTTCGCCCATGTCGCCGACGGTGAACACGTCGGCCCGGAAATACATGCTGACCCCGGCCAGCACGACGATCGCCGCCAGCGGCGACGGCACCAGGGTGGTGATCTTGGGAAGGCCATAGATGATCGCCAGCCCTGCCGCGATCATCGCATAGGTCTGCCAGGTAAAGGCCTCGCCGGTCATCTGCGGAATCTGCGCCATGAAGATTAGGATCGCCAGCGCGTTGACAAAGCCGGTGATCACCGAACGCGAGACAAAGCGCATCAGCAGGTCAAGCCGCAGCAGCGCCGCAATCGCCTGGAAAATCCCCATCAATATCGTCGCTGCGAACAGATATTCGACGCCATGGTCGCGCACCAATGGCACCACCAGCACCGCCACCGCGGCAGTCGCCGCGCTGATCATCCCCGGACGCCCGCCGACCAGCGAAATGATCACCGCGATAGAGAAGCTGGCATAAAGTCCGACCCGCGGATCAACCCCGGCGATAATCGCAAAGCCGATGGCTTCCGGGATCAGCGCCAGCGCGACGACCAGACCGGCCAGAAATTCTGTTTTCGGATTGGACAACCAGTCGCGCCGAAAATCACTGTGAATCGCCATGGGCTGTCCTTCGTCACTATCTGGGATATGCTGCGTTGCAACATCGGAATGCTGCGCCTTTGCCGGACGGGCGGGATTCAGTCAAGTTCAGAGACCTCGCTGGGCAATCAAACTGTGCCGCGCACGCGATGCGCAGCCCTGCCGTCGCAACGCCATTTCAGGCCTCCAGCGCTCCGCATCAAGTGCGGAGCACACAGTCGGTCGCGACCATTCTCCGTTCGTGGTGAGCCTGTCGAACCACGCCTGGCGACGAGAGGCTATTCTCCGGCCCTAACTCACCCGATAATCAGCCGTCACCGTGGCCACCGCGGCAATTTCCTCCTCATGTCCCGCTTCGCGCTGCGTTTCGGCCAGCGCCTGCCCTTCCCATTCCCGCATCGCCGGATGAGCAATGACATGATCGACCCACGCACGGCCTTTCACACCGATATCAAGATCAAAGCTCCGCACCCGAAAGGCGACCGGCGCATAGAAGGCGTCGACAATCGTGAACCGCTCCCCCGCCAGCCACGGCCCGCCGAAATCATCCAGCCCCTGCGCGAACAGCTCGCCGATCCGGTCGATATTGCGCTGCAAGGCGGGCGCGATCTCGTGCAATTCGGCCCGCACACCGACATTCATCGGACAGATATTGCGCAGCGGCGCGAAGCCTCCATGCATTTCCGCCGCCGCGCAACGCGCCCATGTCCGCGCCGCCTCATCTTCCGGCCAGCAGCCCGGATGCCGCTCCGCCAGATATTCCATGATCGCCAGCGAATCCCAGATCGTCCGGTCTCCGTCCTTCAGACAGGGCACCTGACCATTGGGCGCAAATTCCCGGAACCGCTCGTAATTATCCTCCTCGAAATAGATGATCTGGTGGGCAAACGGGATATCCAGCGCCTTCATCAATATCCAGGGCCGCAGCGACCAGCTGGAATAGTTGCGGTTGGCAGTGATCAGCGTGTATGTCATATTTCTGTTTTTTTCGGCCGTTAACGAGTGGCTACATTCGAGCCGGATAACAATAACACCGAATTCAGGAAAATTGCACGATGACTTTATCCAGAAGAGATTTCATCCGCTCCGCTCAGGCCGTGGGCCTGTTCTACGCTTCCGTCTCGATCGCAGGCTGCGCCCGCGCGCACAGCGCCAATCGTTCGTTCGCCCTGATTCCCGACCCCGCCAGGCGGCTCGATCTGCCGGAAGGCTTTTCCTATACAATGGTCAGCGAGGCCGGCGGGATGATGTCCGACGGCTTTTACCGTCCCGGCCGCCCAGACGGCATGGCCTGCTTCGCCCATCCCGATGACAGCGACAAATGCATATTGATGCGCAATCACGAAAATTGGAACAGCGTCCCGACCGGCAGTCCGTTCGGCAAGGGCAACGAACTGCTCGACCGGGTTTCCGAAAGCCAGCTGTACGACCGCAAGAAAGACGGCTCGCCCTTTTTCGGCGGCGTGAGCAAGGTGGTCTACGATCTGAAACATAAGCGCATGGAGCGGGATTTCCTCGTGCTGACCGGCACCGCGGCCAATTGCGCCGGCGGCCCGACTCCTTGGGGAAGCTGGCTCAGCTGCGAGGAAGAAATGCTCACCCCCGCAGAAGGCCCGGGCAAATATCACGGCTTCGTCTTCGAGACCCCGTCGAGTGCCACCGGCCTGATTGACGCGATCCCGCTGAAAGCCATGGGCCGCTTCGCGCATGAAGCCGCCTCGGTCGACCCGAAAACCGGCATCGTCTATATGACCGAAGATGCGCGCGACGGCCTGTTCTACCGGTTCATTCCGAACGTACCGGGCAAATTGCACGAAGGCGGCCGCCTGCAGGCGCTCGCGCTCAAGGGCAGGAAATCCGCCATCACCTCCAACTGGCCGAAAGACTGGGGCGGCAACGGGCCCGAAACATTTGTCGTCGGACAGGACCATGTCGCTGAATGGATTGACCTCGACGATGTCGAAGCGCCCGAGGGTGATCTTGCCCATCGCGGTCATGCCGCCGGCGCAGCCCGGTTCATGCGCGGCGAAGGACTGGATTACGCCGTGCGCATGGACGGCGAAACCGGCGATTTCTATTTCACCTGCACCGAAGGCGGCGCGGAGCGTGTCGGCCAGATCTGGCGCTACACGCCGGACGAAGGCGCAGAAGCGGGCGGCACGTTGCAGCTGTTCTTTGAATCGACCAGCGCCGATTCCCTCGACATGTGCGACAATCTGGTGGTTGCGCCGTGGAACGACATCATCCTCTGCGAAGACGGACGCGGCGACCAATATCTCCGCGGTCTGACACCGGACGGCAAAATCTACGACATCGCCCGCAACGCGCACAAGGACCAGAGCGAATTCTGCGGCGCCTGTTTCTCGCCCGACGGCACGACGATGTTCGTCAATGTGCAGCAGCCCGGATATACGGTTGCAATCACCGGGCCATGGGAGAGTTTGCGGGCCTGATATTTTCTTCTGTCAGCAAAGCACGCCGGACCGTTCTTTCGGCGACACATAGGCAGGGTCATGGTGGAACGGCAGTTCCCCGCCCTGTTCCAATGCCGAAAGTATCGCCGCAAAATCGGTTTTGCAGCGGAAGCCAAGCAGGCGCTCCGCCTTGCCGGGATCATAGACACGCTCGATGATATCGGGAAGCACCCAGCCGCGCTTGCGGTAAATTTCTTCGGCCTGCGGATATTTCCCTGCAATGACCGCGCGCGCGTCACCCGCCAATTTGGTGCACTCCGCGCGCTCGAATGGAGGAGGTGCTGACAGGATGAATGTCTCGCAGCCGAGACCAGCAATATTCTCAAGCGCGGTAATATGCGCGTCGGCTGCATCCTCGACGGTCAGCCGCCGGTTCAGAAATTCATTCGCCTTGAGATTGGGACCGGAAGGTTTCTCCAGCGTGTCGTCATCCTCCGGGAAAAACCGTCCCGTCCGCAAAATCGCGACATCCATGCAGTGCAGCTTGCTGTACAGACGGCAGAGATGTTCCGCCGACAGCTTGGTCACGCCGTAAATATTGCGCGGCTTCAGCGGCCCGAAGTCTTCGTCCAGCCAGAACGCCTGCGCGGCACCACCGGATTTCCCGGCGCGCACCTGGTCGCTGATCATCAGCGAGGTGGTCGAGGTAAAGACAAAGCGTTGATGACCGGCCCGCGTCGCAGCCTCCAGCAGATTCAATGTCCCCGCCACATTGACATCGACAAAGGCCTGCGCCGGATAGCGGGCAATATCCGGCTTGTGCAACGCACCAGCGTGGATCACCGCTTCGATCCCCTGTTCCCGGAAAACGCGATCGACAAGGTGGGCATCAGCAACCGTTCCGACAATATTGGTCTGGGGTGCCGGCGCGACATCCAGCCCGATCACCGCGTGCCCATGCGCCTGCAATTTCGGGGCGAGAAACCGCCCGAGCCAACCCGAAGAACCGGTCAGCAGAATGCGCATCAGCCCGCCCCGATCAATTCCCGCCCGATCAGCATCCGGCGAATCTCGTTGGTTCCCGCGCCGATATCGAGCAGCTTGCTGTCCCGCCAGTAACGCTCGACCGGCCAGTCGGTGGTGTAACCCGCACCGCCCAGTGCCTGGATCGACTCTTCCGCGACCCGCACGCTGTTTTCGCTCGCCAGCATCACCGCGCCCGCCGCGTCGAAGCGCGTGGTCTGTCCGGAATCGCAGGACTTGTTGACATTATAGACATAGCTGCGCGCGCTGTTGAGCCGGACATACATGTCGGCGATCTTGCCCTGCATCAGCTGGAACGTGCCGATCGGCTTGCCGAACTGCTTGCGCTCGCGAACATAGGGAATGACCGTGTCGAGACAGGCCTGCATCAGCCCGAGCGGGATCGCGGCGAGCACAGCGCGCTCGTAATCGAGGCCGGACATCAAAACGCCGACGCCGCCGTTGAGCGGGCCCATGACATTTTCCTCCGGCACTTCGCAATCGTCGAACACCAGCTCGGCGGTCGGGCTGCCCTTCATCCCCACCTTCTCGATTTTCTGGCCGATGGAGAAACCCTTCATGCCCTTTTCGATCAGGAACGCGGTGATCCCGCCCGAACCCGCGTCGGGCCGGGTCTTGGCATAGACGACCAATGTGTCGGCATCGGTGCTGTTGGTGATCCAGAATTTGGTGCCGTTGAGCACATAACCGCCCTGCACCGCTTCGGCCTTGAGCTTCATCGAAACAACGTCCGAGCCGGCACCGGCTTCCGACATCGCCAGCGCTCCGACATGCTCGCCCGAGATCAGCTTCGGGAGATATTTGGCCTTCTGCTCCGGACTGGCCCAGCGGCGGATCTGGTTGACGCACAAATTGCTGTGCGCGCCATAGCTGAGGCCCAGCGCCGCGCTGCCGCGACTGACCTCCTCGACCGCGATCGCATGTTCGAGATAGCCGAGGCCAAGCCCGCCGTCTTCCTCGTCCACGGTAATGCCGTGCAGGCCGAGATCACCCATTTGCGTCCACAGCTCGCGCGGGAACCAGTCTTCGCGGTCCATTTTCTGGGCCAGCGGCATGATCTTCTCTTCGGCAAAGCGACGGGTGGTGTCGCGGATCTGGTCGGCCATTTCGCCGAGCTGAAAGTCAAATTGTGGAGTGGCAATCATCGTTCGTTCCTCAATAAATCTGCCCCGCTTTAGCAGATTGCAAAGCCGTTTCCAGTGCTTGCGCGCAACGTGGTCCAGTGCCATAGCGCGGCCATGCTCTACAATCTCGCAAAGCCCTTCATCTTCGCGCTCGAAGCCGAACGCGCGCACGGTCTCACCATCGCCGGCCTGAAGACCGTGCCAATGGGCCCTGCCCCCAAATCGGACCCGGTTCTCGCAACCCGTGTCGCCGGTCTCGATTTCGTCAACCCGATCGGCATGGCTCCCGGCTTTGACAAGAATGGCGAAGTGCCTGACGCGCTGATCCGCATGGGCTTCGGTTTTGCCGAGGTCGGCACGCTGACCCCGCTGCCACAGGCGGGCAATCCCAAGCCGCGCATATTCCGGCTGGTCGAGGACAAGGCGGTGATCAACCGGCTCGGCTTCAACAATCGCGGACAGGCAGAAGCCCTGCCCCGCCTGGAAAAGATGCGCGGGCGGATGGGCCAAGGCGTGCTCGGCATCAATATCGGCGCCAACAAGGACAGCGACGACCGGATCGCCGACTATGTCACCGGCGCGAAGAACATGGCGCTGCTGGCCGACTATCTGACCGTCAATATCAGCTCTCCCAACACGCCGGGCCTGCGCGCGCTGCAGGACAAGGGCGCGCTGGCCGAGCTGCTCGCCGCGGTGATGGACGCGATGGGCAAATCGAAAACCCCGGTCTTCCTGAAAGTCGCCCCCGATCTCGAACCGGCAGATATCGACGATATTGTCGATGTCGCCATGAACCAGAAGATCGCCGCGCTGATCATTTCCAACACCACCATCACCCGGCCCGACCTGATATCCGCCAACCGCTCAGAAACCGGCGGCCTGTCGGGCGCGCCGCTGAAAGACCTCGCGCTGCAACGGCTCAAGGATTTCCGCAAGGCCAGCGGCGGGAAAATCCCGCTGATCGGCGTCGGCGGCATTGCTACGGCAGAAGATGCCTATGAGCGCATCCGCGCCGGTGCGTCATTGGTCCAGCTCTACACCGCGATGATCTACGAAGGCCCGGCCATCGCCGCGGCGATGAACTGTCAGTTGGCCAAATTGGTCAAACGGGACGGCTTTGCCAATATCACCGAGGCTGTCGGCGCAGCATAAAGCCTGCCTGCCGCGCTATTCGCCGGTCCCCACCAGCACCACGCCTTCGCGGCGCGGATCGTAACCGCCATCAACTCTGCCATCGCGGATGATCACGGCATGCACGCCGCTATCCTCACCCTGCCCCGGCTTCAGATCGACACTGCGTGCCGCGAGCCCCTCGGCAACGCCCGGAGCGAACTTGTCCAGTTCCCCGCCAAATCTCGGCCCCCGCGCCACCAGATTGGGCAGCGCCAGCGCCTCCTGCATCGACAGGTCCCAGTCGATCGCACCGACCAGCGACTTGGCGACATAGGCGAGGATCGAATTGCCGCCGGCTGATCCTATCGCCCCCGCAAACTTGCCGTCGCTGTCGAGCAATATGGTCGGCGTCATCGACGAGCGCGGCCGCTTCCCCGGCGCCACCGCGTTGGCGGCAGGACGACCGTCGTCGTCAACTGGGCTGAATGAAAAATCGGTAAGCTGGTTGTTGAGGAAGAAACCGTCGACCATCCGGCCGCTGCCGAAGATCGATTCCACCGTCGTCGTGATCGAAACCACATTGCCCTGCGCATCGCGGACGATGAAATGGGATGTCCCGGCGGGTTCCAGCGTCCGGTCACGCGCCGCCTGCACCGCACCGCGCGGAGTCCCCGCTTCCGGTGGCGAAGAAGCTGCACTCTCGCCGATCAGGGCTTCGCGCGAAATCACATAATCGTCTTCCAGCAGGCCCTTGACCGGAACCGACGCAAAATCCGGATCACCGACATATTGATCGCGGTCGGCATACATCAGCCGGCTCGCCTCGGCGAACAGGAACCAGGCCTGCGCATCATCCGGCCCGCGCGTGGCGATATCGGTTTTTTCCAGCATCGCCAGCAATTGCAACAGCGCCACACCGCTCGATGGCGGGGGCGGCACGCAGACCATATAGACGCGATAGGGATTGCACAGCGCCTCGCGCTTGACCGGCTGGTAACCTGCCAGATCGGCCATCGTCATCCGGCCTTCCAGCGGTGCGGCGCGAGTCTTGGCGACAATTTTCGCCGCCGTCGAGCCACCATAAAGCGCCTCGGGACCATTGGCCGCCAGACGCCTCACAAAGTCTGTATATTCGGGATTTTTCAACCGGTCGCCGGTGGTCTTGCGCTTGCCATCGGCATCGGCAAAATAAGCGGTCGCATCGGGCGTGCTCAGCTGCGGAAAAGGGATTCCCAGAAAGCGGCCGAGCCGCGGACTGATGACAAAGCCCTCTTCCGCGGTTTGTTCCGCCGCCGAAAACAGGCTGCTCCAGTCGAGCGCGCCATGTTCCTCATGGACCATCGCCAGCATCGCCACCGCACCCGGCACGCCGGTCGCGCGCCCGCTGGTCACCGCCTCGCGATAGCCCAGCGGCTTGCCGTCCGGCCCGAGAAACATAGAAGGACTGGCTTGCGCCGGCGCGGTTTCCCGGCCGTCATAAATGGTCAGCTTGCCGGTCGCGCCGTCGAGATAGGTCAGGAACGCGCCGCCACCGAGTCCGGAACTTTGCGGTTCAACCAGCGACAGCATCGCCTGCACCGCAATCGCCGCATCAATGGCGCTGCCGCCGCGTTTCAGGACATCCTGCCCGGCCTTGGCCGCCAGTGGATTGGCGGCGATCACGAAGGGTTCTGTCTCCTGAACTGCGGCCTGCGGCGTCGCAGCCGCTTCCGGTGGCGGCGCAGAGGCCGGGCCGGTCGCCATATTGGAGGTGCAGGAAGTGGCGAGTAGCGCTGCCACGGCAGCGACGAGACGGATCATTTTCATATGGCCGGCAGCTATAGACCAGGTCGAAAGGCGATGTCCATTCGCACGAGCGCCGGATCGCTTGTCCGCCCCCACGTCGCCGGATATCACCAAAATAATTGCCCGCCCGTTCGAACCGCGCTAGTCCGTTGGCAGATAATCCGAGCCCGGCACGACCGGAGCATGAGAGAGGAAAAGTTGCGTGGTCACGAAAAGAGCAGAAAACCGCTATCTTGAAATAGACCAATATCAGAATCTGGTATCCATGTTCTTCGACCGCGCCAGCCAGGGCGGCGACAAGCCGTTTCTCAGCGCCAAGATCGACGGCGCTTGGCAGCCGATCAGCTGGGCCGAGGCCGCCCGTCAGGTCGCCGCCTTCGCCAAATCGCTCAAGCGCATCGGTCTGAAAAAGGGCGACCGGGTGATGCTGGTCTCCGAAAACCGCCCCGAATGGTGTATCGCCGATCTCGGGATCATGGCCGCCGGCTGCATCACCGTGCCGACCTACACCACCAACACCGCCTCCGATCACCAGCATATTCTCGACAATAGCGGCGCCCACGCGGTCATCGTGTCCACCGCCAAGCTGGCGCAGAATCTTCTCCCCTCGGTGATCGGCTCGTCCGACGCCAATATCATAATCGGCATATCCGATCTGCGCATCGGCCAGTCCGGTGATTTCGATCTCTACAGCTGGGAAAAGCTGACCCGGGGCAGCGACGAGGATGTTGCCGAGGTGACCGAGGAGGTCTCCGTGATAACCCGCGATCAGACCGCCTGCATCATCTACACCAGCGGCACCGGCGGCAAGCCGCGCGGCGTCATGCAGCATCACGGCGCGATCCTGCACAATACCAAGGGCCCCGCCGAGGTCATCGAAACCGACTTCGGCTGGGACGAGGAAGTCTTTCTCTCCTTCCTGCCGCTCAGCCACGCCTATGAACATAGTGCCGGCCAGTTTTTCCCGATCGGTCTCGGCGCGCAGATTTTCTATTCCGAAGGCCTCGAAAAGCTCGCCTCCAATATCGAGGAAGTGCGCCCGACGATCATGGTCGTCGTCCCGCGCCTGTTCGAGGTGCTCCGCGCGCGGCTGATCAAGACGGTCGAGAAACAGGGCAGGATGCCCAATTATCTGCTCGGCAAGGCGCTCGCCATCGGCAGCCGCGAAGCCGAAGGCAAAGGCCGCAAGCGCGACAAGCTGATGGACCTGTTCCTCGACAAGACCCTGCGCCCCAAGGTGCAGCAGCGCTTTGGCGGCCGGATCAAGGCGATGGTCTCCGGCGGCGCGCCGCTCAACCCCGAAATCGGCACCTTCTTCCAGTCGCTCGGCCTCACTTTGCTGCAAGGCTATGGCCAGACCGAATCCGGCCCGATCATCGCCTGCAACCGCCCGCGCACCGGCCTGAAAATGGACACGGTCGGCCCGCCAATGGTCGATACCGAGGTCAGAATCGCCGAAGATGGCGAAATCCTGGTCCGCGGCGAGCTGGTCATGCACGGCTATTGGCGCAACCAGGAAGAGACCGACAAGGTGCTCAAGGACGGCTGGCTGCACACCGGCGATATCGGCCATATCGACGAAGCCGGACGGGTCGCGATCACCGACCGCAAGAAGGACCTGATCGTCAACGACAAGGGCGACAATATCGCCCCGCAAAAGGTCGAGGGCATGCTCACCATCCAGCCGCAAATCCTCCAGGCGATGATCGCCGGCGACAAGCGCCCCTATATGGTCGGCCTGATCGTCCCCGACCCCGAATGGGCGCTCGAATGGTCACGCGAACAGGGCATGGCCTATGATTTCATCAAGCTGCAGGCCAACCCGGCCTTCAAGGCCGCGGTCGGCGAAGCGGTCGATCGGGTCAACAAGAACCTCTCGGTCGTCGAAAAAGTCCGCCGCTTCGAGTTCGCCGACGAACCGTTCGCGATCGAGAATGAAGAACTGACCCCGAGCATGAAGATCAGGCGGCATGTGATCCGGGAGCGGTATCAGGAGCGGTTGGACGGGTTGTATAAGAAGTGAGTGGGGTGAGGCGAAACGAATTGAGGAATATCTTCGAGGAGAAGCGTTTATCTGTGGCTATTTAGGCACCTACATAATTGTCCGACCCAGACAAAAGAAAACCCAGCCTGTGAGAACTGGGTCACTTTTTAACTGCATCGGCTTAACGCTTGCAATAGCATATTGGCCGATGGCCCTTAAGTAGGGACTAAGACGCGGATCACAATGGAGAGCCGCTAACCATTGTCATATGCACATTTATAGGTATTTTGTCAATACAGACATGCCCATGGCTCTCAATACGCACTGCTTGGCGGTTTTGACATTTTCCTCAATTTGGCTCTCATAAATGTAATTTCGAGACCCATCTGGGCGCATTCCATTCCACAGTAATGTGAGACGATGAAATCCCACAGCATTCACCATATCACCCTTAATCCATATTCCTTCATTCTGGTACTTTTTAGGCATCAATGGATTTAAATTGATTTGCCTATGGTAAGGCATAACAGGGTCTGGCGCTGTCGTGCTGAGAGCTACCACGGTGCATAAATGATGCCTGTTGGCGATTTTTGGGCTTAATACCATAACAGGTCGATCTTTGACCATTTCCGGTGGCCTAAATCCGCCCGTAAAATCACAAACTACAATTGATCCGGGGTGTGGGTGTTCTCGAATTGCCAATTATTTGCTTCCAGATTGAGTTAGAACATGGTGTGAACATTAATTACAAAAGACTATTACCATCCCATGGAGGGGCATCTTTCGGCCAGTAACCTCGACCGTCAATGTTATAAAACCTATCTGACCGCCAAAGTATCGTCCCCATATTCTTTGACTTGTCTGAACCCCCGACCGTTAAGCCATTGCGTTCCGCCGCTTCCACCAATTCTGTACGCGTCATTGGCTCGCCAATTTCCTTTATCCAATTCTCTGCGAATCGAACGATCTTTTCCGGACGGGAGCCTGTCTTTTTGCGTCCTATTTCCGTCTTAGGCGTTGTAGAACCGGAAAGAATCTCATCGCCCCCCCCCTCCAAAGCATCATAAACCGCTATGAATTCGCGGAGTTTATTCAATTCCGCCTCCAATTCTTTGGCACGCTTTCTCGCTTTTTCAATGACTTCCATCGTGTGGACTCCAATATTACCCTGACAATTCTAGATAGGACACAAAGCGATTCTTGTCAACACACTCAGGGTTGCAGTGTGGAATTATTAACGCTATAATCTGTGTGCGCAGAAGGGGTATACCCCGCGCTACAACAGAGGGCTTGAGTGATGTAATAGCGTAACGGATTGCTGATAGCCGAATAGACAGCAAAAAGGGCCGATCTTGCGACCGGCCCCAAACTACTCGGCGCGGTAGTCGCTCCGATTTGCTCTCTGTGAGAAGTCAGTGAATCGCATGTTTGCCGCGTTAACGCAAGGATTATGCGATGATTTGGATTTGCTCCTATTTTCGCCTGCGCTTTGGTCGTGTCGAACACGTCCGGGCCCATTGGCGCTCTGCACCGTAACTGATCGGCTGCATCGCTAGGCTCTGGATTTAGGTCCAGACTTTTTCTTAATTCCTGGCCTCCGCTTCGGCGGAGGCTTTTTCTTGCACCTTTGCTATTGTCGAGTTCGCCTGGCATTATGCCTGCATTTTAGGAATGGCATCGCACCCTCAAGGGAGAGGGTTGCGCAGACTTGGCAGCTTGCTGCCTAGTCGGAGCTGGGTGAGGATTTACCAAGCCCCACGCATAGCCGTTAGCCCTGAGCCTGTCGACCCGAAGGGCGAGCTTGGCTCAACGGCGCTTCTCGGACGAGAGGCGTGGTTCGACGGGCTCACCACTAACGGAAAATTGCCATCCGAACACCCTCATCCAACTGCGCCTAATCCTTCGGATAAGGCTTCGTATCCTTCTCCCTCACGGGAGAAGGGGCAAAATCGCTCTGCGTCTCCCCCTTCGCGGCTTCGTGTCTTCGTGCGAGTCCCATGAACGCATTATCCCGGCGAACCGCGCCACCGGGGAACTTTTCCCACCTGCGACCGTTGCATAAACAAGCCCCGAACCCCCGCACGCGCTGCACAAGGATCCGTGACCATCTCCTTCCGCACCATCCTTCTTGTCATCCTCCTCGCGCTGCTGCTGCGCGGCTATGAGTGGATCAGCCACGACCACCGCATGCCCTGGACGCCGCTGTCGCTGGCCGATCCGGTCGGGCCGTTCACCACCCGCAAGATCGACGCGCTCGCCGACGCCACGCCGCAATGCCACGGCCTGCTCGAAGCCGCATCGATAGGCTATTCCGCCCTGCCCCCGGTCAGCGCCGGGCCGAATTGCGGCTATGCCAATGGCGTCACGCTGACCCGCGACCAGCCGCGATCGATCGCCTACAGCCCCGCCGCGAAGACCAGCTGCCCGATGGCGGCCAGTCTGGTGCTGTGGGAAAATCAGATCGTCAAAGCCGCGGCCCGCGAACATCTCGGCACCACGGTCGAGCAGATCATCACCTATGGCAGCTACAGCTGCCGGCGGATCGGCGGCGGCGAGAGCGGCAATTTCAGCGAACATGCCACCGCCAATGCGATCGATATCGCCGCCTTCCGCCTCGCCGACGGGCGCAGCGTCTCGGTCGCCGGCCACTGGGACTCGGATGACGAAAAATCGCGCTTTCTCAAGGCGGTCCGCGACGGCGCTTGCGATATCTTCGCAACCACCCTGTCACCGGATTATAATAAGGCCCACGCCGACCATCTGCATTTCGACCAGGCCCGGCGCGGCGGCTATCAATATTGCCGCTAGCGACCGGCAAGCACAGAGGAGAAGAAACCATGTTCGTTGCAGCCTATTGGTGGAAAGTCCATCCCGGCAAGGAGGAACAGTTCCGCAGCGCCTGGCGGCGCGGCACAGCGCTGATCCGCGAAAAATACGGCAGCCTCGGCTCCCGCCTCCACCGCGACAAGGAGGGCCGCTTCATCGGCGTCGCCGAATGGCCGGACGAGGCGACCTGGCAAAAGGCCTATGACGTGAAAATGGCCTATGACGATCCGGACACCCGCGCCGCCTTTGTCGACGCGATCGCCGATACCGCCGACGAACCGCTGCTGCTGATGGAGGTCACCGACGATCTGCTCGATCGCGACTAGCGCCCTTCCCTCGTTTCTTCTTCCGCTTTTTCCGGAACAGGATCGCCTCCCGCACGTTGGTTGACCAGAAGCGAAACAGAAAAGGAAATCGACATGTTTGATAAAAGCCAGATCAGGGAACATATGGAAATCATCGGCGCGGACGGCGTGCACGTCGGCACCGTCGACCATCTCGACGACAGCGGCGAGCGGATCAAGCTGACCAAGCATGACAGCCCGCAGACCGAGGGCGGCAAAGGCGCCTCCCATCATTATCTGCCGATCGGGCTGGTGGCCGAGGCAGAAGGCGACAAGCTGCGGCTCTCCGCCACCGGCGAAAATGCGGTGAACATGTTTGAAGAAGACCAATAGGCCAGCCGCCATTATTCATAAAAGCCCCGACAGCGCTACGCGATGCCGGGGCTTTTATATTGGCATTCTCGAACTGGGCGGTGCAACAGCCAACCAGCAGACGAAGGGTAAAAACTCAGTCAGCATCCTTTGTATAAGGCACAAAATCGCCAAAGGCGCAGCTGCCCGCGGTGAAGCCGCTGGCATTGTCGACCAACTGGATGATTTCACCCCGGCATAGCGAGGAAGTCGAACGACGATAGACCAGAATATTGCGATCCGCGTTATGACAACCGCCATAGGGTTTGTTGACATAGATCGTCCTTGCATTGCGGCTCGATCCGAAGATCAATATATCGTCGCTGATCACCGTCATATTGCGCTGGTCATGGCCGCTGATGCAGCTTTTGGCCTCACCCGCAGTCCGCCCTTCGAGACGTTTGTCGAGCATCTTCTGCTGTTTTTCGGTGAGCCGGGGTTTCTCTTCGCTCATTGCGGGTGCCGCTAGCAGCAACGCCGCCGGAATTGTCAAAAGCAACTTTTTCATAGCCTGTCTCCTGTTCCCAGCCCTGTTGGGCATCCATATAACATGAAAACGGCTGAACCGGCGATGAAACAGGCAGGCGGGCCTCAGAAAATGTCTTTTGCGGTCCGCCTTGCCCCGAGTTCCTCCGCAGAAGCGGCCCGCATGAACGGGTTGGTGGCGCGCTCCAGCCGGATCGTCGTCGGCACCGTCGCCTCGCCGCGTGCGCGCAGCGTCAGCACCTCGGCCATCCGTTCTTTCAGCGCGAGATTGTCCGGCTCCGCGACCAGCGCATATTCGCCATTCGCCTGGGTATATTCGTGGGCGCAGTAAATCTTGGTAGCGTCCGGCAGCGCCTCGAGCTTGCGCATATTATTGTACATCTGCTCCGCCGTCCCCTCGAACAGCCGCCCGCAACCCATGGCGAACAACGTATCGCCGACGAACGCGACTTTTTCCGAAGGGATGTGAAAGGCAATATGGCCGGCGGTATGGGCCGGCACGTCGATCACCTCCGCAACCACATCGCCCAACCGGACCGTGTCGCCTTCCCGGACCATCGTGTCGAGCGTCGGGATGCGTTCCTTCTCGGCTTCCGGGCCGGTGATATGGCAGCCGGTCGCTTCCTTGATCGCGGCATTGCCGCCGGTATGATCGGGGTGCCAATGAGTGTTCCAGATCTGGGTGATGGTCCAGCCGCGCTTTTCCGCCTCGGCGAGCACCGGTTCGGCGACCGCCGGATCGACAACCATCGTCTCCTTCGATTCCGGTTCATGGACCAGCCAGACGTAATTATCTGACAATACGGGGATTCTGATAATTTCAAGCATGGCGGGCAAATTACTCTGCAAATCCAGAACTGTCGATGGTTAACCTCAAAATAACAATTTGATCCTATCCCGCATAGTTCTGTTGCAGAGCTTGGAGAGAGGGGATTCCATTGCGCTTTATCGTCGCATTTCTGGTATATTTTTGCCTCTCCGCGCCTGCGCTTGCCGAAGTCCCGATGGCAGACAGATTATGCACATTGAGCAGCGGGAACAATATTTCCGTGTCGGCAATGTTGAAGAGCGGAAAATCTTTTGACTGTTCCGAGAATAAATATGCCGTTGATGGTCCACGGGTCTGGGTAAAAATTCCCTTTCTCGCCGAGACTTTGCCGCCCGGTACGGTAGAAGTCCAGAGCGAGAGCAACGGGCTTAGCACATTACAGGTCCATGCCGTTCTCGATGATGGCGCTATCTTGACCTCCTATTTTTCCAGACAAGCGGTGATCGACAACTGGCGGCCAAAAGGGCGGTTCGGGTTAGCCATTCCCGGCACCGAATATCCCGAAGTCCGCAGCCGCATAAAGCAGGTCTATGTGACGATTGACAACCCGCGGGTAGTCAGTTCGATATCGCTGATTGAGTTGGCATCCCAGAAAAAGTGGGATGATCTGATGCTGCCGCTCTCGATCATGTTTGCGGTGCTTTGCGGCATGGCGATCATGCCGCTGATCTACAATCTGTTCTTCTACAGAGCGCTGCATTACAGTTTCATGCTGTGGCACAGTCTGATGATCGGCGCGACCGTCGCCTATACATTCAGTTCTTCCGGCCTGATCTTCATCATCTTTCCCGAGACCAGCCTGACAACAAAAATGCTGATCAATTACTGGGCTCTCGCGATCGGGTTTGCGGCCAGTGGTTTCTTTCTGGTCAGCTTTGTCGAACGGGGGAAAATCGCTCCCTGGCTGCGATCCGTTGTGCTCGTGACGGCCCTGTTGCCAATATTTGTGACGGCATTTGCCATGCAGATCGACGAGGGCTATAGAATGGCCGGACGCACTTATTATCACGGTTCATTTTTGCCGGCGTTTCTCATTGTACTTTACACAATGGGGCACGCACTGCGCCGCGGCAGCACGGCGATCTGGTTCCAGATTGCCGGCTGGGTTCCGATCATTATTTTCGGGCTGGACCGGGTGGCGCGCGGCATGGACCTCTATATCGGCTGGACTATACTCGACTATGGTCTTTATTTCACGCTGGTGCTCGAAACGATCATCCTCGCGATCGGCGTCGCCAACCGGATTCTTCGGCTGCGCCAGCAGCATGAAAGCACCTTGCGCAAACAGGTCGAACTGACCCTGCTCGCGGATACGGACGGACTGACGACAATGAACAATCGCCGTGCGTTCGAGCGGGAGTTCGGGCGCAACCTGCACGAATATAGCTACAGCCACCTTGCGATTATCGACATTGACTTCTTCAAGCGGGTCAATGACCTCTACGGCCATGAAGTCGGTGACGAGGTATTACGGGTCGTCGGCAAAGAGCTCGATGCAACCCGTCATTTCGCGGCCCGGATCGGCGGTGAAGAATTCACCCTGCTGCTCAAACCCGACGGCCGGGATAACCGGAAGAAATTTCCCGCCAATGCGCTCACAAAAATATGTGAAGACCTGATCAATGCCGTGCACGAACGTGTACCGGAAATCCAGGAACCGGTCACATTTTCCGTCGGCGTTGCCTCGATAGGCAAGCGCGCCTCCCTGCGCAGCGTGATGGCAACCGCCGACCGGCGTCTCTATGATGCAAAAAACAACGGCCGCAACCAGGTCGTGTGGATCGATATATCCAAGATTAGCCCGCCCATACCGACCGGCAAGGCTTCAATCTAACGGCGCTCAGGGCTTACCACTCGCCGATATTCTCCATACTAGCCCAAGGCTCCTGAACCGGCAGTCGATCACCCTTTTGCAGCAGCTCGACCGAGATATTGTCCGGCGAACGCACGAAAGCCATATGGCCATCGCGGGGCGGACGGTTGATCGTCACACCGGCATCCATCAATGTCTGGCACAAGGCGTAAATATCATCGACGGCATAAGCAAGATGACCAAAATTGCGGCCACCGTTATATTGTTCGGCCGGGCTGCCGTCTTCCGATGGCCAATTATAGGTCAGCTCGACTTCGGCAACATCCTTCTGCCCCGGGCCAGCGAGGAAAATCAGCGTAAAACGCCCCTGTTCGCTATCATAGCGGCGGACCTCTTCCAGACCCAATAGCCCGAAAAAGGCGACCGTTGCTTCCGGATCACTGACCCTGAGCATCGTGTGCAGATATTTTATAGTCATTGGAAACTCCATTCGTCGCAATTCAGAAACGGTTCATCGCAGATATCGCACAGCCGAACCGGGTCATTTCCAACAGCCTAAGCGGCTTTTGAACGGAGGGAAAGAGAGATGAGCGAGAAATTTATCGAGAGCAAACACAAGGTCTGGCTGGCCAGCGCAGGCCTACTGACCATCGGTCTTATTACAGGCGGCTATTTGCTGGGTGATGGCTTGCTGCGCGCCAAAATGGCGGATCGCAGCGTCACCGTGCGCGGCCTTGCCGAGCGTGACGTAACCGCCGACCTTGCCACCTGGACCATCGCCTACAGCGCGCAGTCCACCGACCTGCAGAGCGCCCAGACCGATATCGATCGCGACACTGCTGCAATCACCAGCTTTTTCAAGGAACTCGGCTTCAAGGCAGATGCGCTCAAACCAACCGGTGCCAACGTCAACCAATATAGCAACAACGGCATCCCCCAATATACGATCCGTCAGCGGCTCAGCCTGCGCACCGATGATATCGACAAGGCCCAGGCCGCTGTCGCCCGGCAATTCGATCTCGTCCGGCGCGGAGTCGTGCTCGAGGACGGTTCCGGGATGAGCTATACCTTTACCAAGCTCGACGAGATCAAACCCGAAATGGTCGCTGAAGCCACCAAGGACGCGCGCAAGTCGGCGGAACAATTTGCCGAAGATAGCGGCACCGACGTCGGCGGAATAAAATCCGCCACCCAGGGCTATTTCAGCATCGACAGCCGTGACGGCGACGCCGGCGGCTATGGTGTGACCGACACGCCGTATAAAAAGGTCCGGGTGGTCACGACGGTGAATTTCTATCTGGACTAGAGGCGCGATGCGAGGCGGTCGCTGACTGGATCGGGACCGTCTTGCACCTCACCACAGCCCCTTGCCCAAGCAGGGATTATTGCTCGGCGCTCGCCTCCAACTGGGCGAGATAACGGGTTGCTGCTTGGGCAGAGCTGCTGTCCGGATCATATTTGACCGCCTGCTCCCAGTTGATCCTGGCATTGGCAATATCACCCGCTTCATAAGCGATATTCCCCGCCTCCAGCGCGATAGCCGGATCACTTGTAACCAGCCTGGCGGCCATACCAATATCCGTCTTGGCTTGGACAAGATCGCCCATCCGCCGCGCCAGCGTCGCCGACAGCAGCCAGCCGAGGGGATCTTCGGGCACAAGTTCATGCACCAGTGAGAATTGCTGCTTCGCCTCGTCATATTTGTTCAGCGCAACAAAGGCGCGCGCCATATCCAGATGCACTTCGCCTTTCAGCAATCCATCAAGATCCTTCTGCTCCAGTGCAGCGCCGAAATATTTCAGCGCAAGCTGATGATCGCCGCTGGCCAGCGCCGCGTTGCCGGCCTGTGACCAGAAATTGGCAGCGCGCTCGTCGCCCGCGGCCTGCGCATTCTCTGCTGCCTGGACAAATTCGACAATCGCCTTTGGCCAATTTTCCTGTTCGGCATAAGCGAAACCAAGACAATTGCGCGCCAGATATCCGCCGCCCTCGATTTGCCATTTATTCGCTGCGAGCAAACCATTGGCCGGATCGTCAGCTGCCTGATCGAGACATTGATCAAAGCGGATGTCGCTAGCTGTTCTCGCTTTGACAGGGGGCGCATTGACCGGTCCCTCGCGCTTGACCTCCGATGGCCGAAGAACAGGGTCGATCGGCGAACCATAAGGCGTGGCCGATTGCATCAACAGGGGAAGAAGTAGCGACGAAATCATGGATGATATGTCCGTTATTGGCTTCGATTAAGGAGAGTGCCTCTCATCCCAGTCGTGACAAAATGTCGATCAGCAAGGCAATATCCTGATCCCGGGACAGTCGGTGATCGCCATCCTTTACCAGATGGACCTGCACATCATCTGAACGGATCTTCTTGGCGATCTCGAGACTATAGGCCCAGGGCACATCACTATCTTTCTGCCCGTGAAGCAGCCGCACCGCACCGTCGAACGCGATTTCCTTGTGGAGCAAACGGGCGCCATCACCCGACTGCCAGAAGGTCCGCGTGGTGACATAGGGCTCTTCGGAATATTCGCTTTCTTCCTCCAGCTTGCCCTCGCGCAGGATGGTCATTTTCTGATCCTGGGTGAAGCCCCAGTCGGTAAAGTCCGGCGCAGCTGCGATACCGACCAGATTCTTGACCCGCATCGGCCGCGACAGCGCTACCAGCAACATCAGCCAGCCACCCATCGACGATCCGATCAGGGTGATCGAACCCGAAGTGACCTTGTCGATCAGAAACAGCACATCATCGCGCCAGTCGATCAGGCTCTGAGCCTCGAACTCGCCGCCGCTCGCGCCGCAACCGGCATAGTCGAGCCGCAGCATCGCCCTGCCCTGCTGCTTTGCCCAGGCATCGACCGCAAGCGCCTTGCCGCCTTCCATGTCCGACATATAGCCGGGCAGGAAAACCAGCGTCGTCCCGTTCACGCCCGGCTCGGGCGGGGTATAGCAATAGGCGAGCGTTGCACCGCCGGGACGGTCAAGGTTCAAAATTTCGTCTTCCATAGATTATTCCGTCTGCCTGTCCCCGCGAAGGCGGCGATCCATCTCCTGCCATATAGTCAAATAAAGCCGGATGAGAAGGTACAGCGGCTAGCCGCGTGCGCAAGAATCAGCTGGCGGCAAAATAGACAATCGCCAGACAAAGAAAGGCGATGATCAGCATACCGATATTGGATATCAGCGGTCGCTTGGCTCGCGGCAGCAGCGGTACCAGCTCTGCGGGGAGACCACCCTTGAACCCCATCTTCCATTTCTGCCGGCTCTTGATGCCGTCCTCGAGACCGAAGACAAGGGAGTCCCCTTCCTTGCCGCGATAGACCAGATCACCGAAAAAATAGGCTTCGCTACGCCAGAGTTGCTCGTAAAGTACGAATGTCTTGCCGACAGTTTCCATCCGCACCCGGCGTTTCAGGGCATTATCGCTATCGACAAGCCAGATATTTGCAGGATCGGACATGGACCGAGCTTAAATCAACATTAGCTCCAGTGCATCACAATTCTTCAGTCGATTAATCGTGCTGGAATATCTCCTCGATCGGCATTTCGAAAAGATGGGAAATCTTGAACGCGAGCGGCAGCGACGGATCATATTTCCCGGTTTCAATCGCGTTGACGCTTTGCCGGGAAACCTTGAGCCGTTCGGCGAGATCAGCCTGCGACCAGTCGCGTTCGGCGCGAAGCACCTTGAGGCGGTTCTTCATGTGTTGAGCCCGCGAAAACGATAGAAAAAATAGCCGAGACTCCAGCTGCCCATCATCACCGAGATCAGATCATCGCGCGTAATCGGCGGCAATATGCCGGAACCAAACTCCCATATCATATTGACCAGCATCGTCGTGATTATCGCAATTACCGCCCCGTTGGCGACCATCTGAAACATATAATCATCCAGATGCTTGCGATCGAGCTTCGCGCCCACAATCGCTATCGCCGAAAGCGCCACCATCGCTCCGATCAGCAAGGCCAGTTTGGGAAACAGCGGCGGAGGTACAAACTGGCTGACATCGGTCTTCAGCCCGCTCAGCACCGATAGTCCGATGCTGGCGACCAGCAGGAACAGGAACAGCCAGTCGGGCTTGATCCAGTTCCGCATGCGGGGCCATGGGCTCTTTCCAGACTGCTTTCCCATGGCGCTCACATCGCCCCCAGAAACAGGATTACCAGCGCCGCCCACATGGCGATATTTTCATTGGGCGTCATCGCCCGGCCCCAGCAGCGTTTCGATTTCATGATCTTCCTCCATCAAGCGACATGGACATTATGTCATGTCTACTTGACTTATTTGCGCGATTCGCGCGTAAATGTCAAGTGAACATGACATAATGAATATGACACTTTCCACATAAGTTCTGCGATCTCCCTGATTTGGTTGACTTGAAACCGCAAAAGTCTAAGTCCAATCCACCCTTGTAAGGACTGCAGAAAGCCCTTCCTTGGCCCCAACTTTGACAAACTTTGAGATGACCTGAGCCCATGACCGAGATGATCAAGATCACCCTTCCCGACGGCAGCGCGCGTGAAGTGGCCATGGGCACTACCCCCGCACAGATTGCCGCCGACATCGGACCGGGCCTTGCCAAAGCCGCGCTGGCCGCGAAGATTGACGGCGAGCTGCGCGATATCATGCGGCCGCTGACGGAAGACACGGAACTGGCGCTGGTCACCTCCCGCGACGAGGAAGACGCGCTGGAACTGGCCCGCCATGACTATGCCCATGTGCTGGCAGAGGCGGTGCAGAACATCTTCCCCGGCACGCAGATCACCTTTGGCCCGTCGACCGACGACGGCTTTTACTATGACTTCGCGCCCGCCGGCGATCCGTTCACCGACGAGGATCTGCCCAGGATCGAGGAAGAAATGCAGCGGATCATCGCCGCCGACAAGCCTCTGCGCCGGGAGGTCTGGCAACGCGATGATCTGATCGTCCGCTGGCAGAAGGATGGCGAGACGTTCAAGGCCGAATGGGCCGCAGAGCTGCCCGAGGGTGACGAGATCACGGTCTACTGGTCGGGTGACGACTGGATGGACATGTGCCGCGGCCCGCATCTCGCCTCGACCGGCAAGCTCGATCCCAAGGCGTTCAAGCTGATGCGCGTGTCCGGCGCCTATTGGCGCGGCGACCAGCGCAATCCGCAATTGTCGCGCATCTACGGCACCGGCTGGCTCAACAAGAAACAGCTCGCCGCGCATTTGTTGCGGCTCGAAGAAGCGGCCAAGCGCGACCACCGCAAACTCGGCCAGGAAATGGATCTCTACCATATCCAGTCCGAAGCGCAGGGCAGCATTTTCTGGCACCCCAAGGGCTATGTGATCTGGCAGGCGCTCGAGCAATATATGCGCCGCCGCCAGATCGAGGCGGGCTATGAAGAGGTCAAGACGCCGCAGTTGATGGACGTGCGGCAGTGGGAGCAATCCGGCCACTGGGGCAAATATAGCGAGAATATGTTCGCGGTTCCCGACGAGGTTCCCGACGCCGAGAGCGACGGCCCCGTTGTCACCGGCACGTCCGACATGATGGCGATCAAGCCGATGAACTGTCCGGCCCATGTTCTGGTCTTCCGGCAGGGCATCAAGAGCTACCGCGACCTGCCGATCCGCATGGCCGAATTCGGCTGCTGCCACCGCAACGAACCGCATGGCGCGCTGCACGGGCTGATGCGGGTACGCCAATTCACCCAGGATGACGCGCATATCTTCTGCACGAGGGAGCAGCTGATCGAGGAAGTCGGCCTGTTCTGCGACATGCTCGACCGCTGCTACCGCGATCTCGGCTTTGAAAATTACGCGATCAAACTGGCATTGCGCCCCGACAAGCGCATCGGCAGTGACGAGATGTGGGACTGGTCGGAACAGTCCCTGCGCGACGCCGTCGTGGCGACCGGGCGTGACACCGAAGAATATGGCTGGGAAGAATTGCCCGGCGAAGGTGCCTTTTATGCGCCGAAGCTCGAATTCCACCTGACCGACGCCATCGGCCGGACCTGGCAGGTCGGCACGATCCAGACCGACACGGTTCTGCCGGAACGTCTCGACGCGACCTATGTCGGCGAGGATGGCGAGCGCCACCAGCCGATCATGCTGCACCGCGCGATTCTCGGCTCCTTCGAACGGTTTATCGGCATTCTCATCGAACATTATGCCGGCAAGCTGCCGCTCTGGCTGGCACCGACCCAGGCGGTCGTCGCGACAATCGTCACCGACGCCAATCCATATGCCGAGCAGGTGGTTGCACGACTGAAGGCAGTCGGCATCCGGGTCGAGGCCGATCTCCGCAACGAGAAGATCAACTACAAGGTGCGCGAGCATTCAGTGGGAAAAGTCCCGAATATCCTAGTGGTTGGCATGCGCGAAGCGGAAGAAGGCAAGGTCGCCCTGCGCCGGCTCGGCCAGAAGGAGCAGGAATTTCTAACCCTCGACGAGGCCGTGGCCATGTTGAAAAGCGAGGCGTTACCCCCGGACTTGAAATCTGCCGAAAAATGACCATATAATTGACGAAGCTGTGGCATTCTCACCACAATTCTGATGGCTAATATCTGTTTCGCCATCAAGAAGGCTTTATTCATGTAAACTTTGCGGCTAATGAGCCAGCACAACCACTCAGGAGTATTTAACATAGCTGCACCACCTCGTCGCCCCACGCCGCCCGTAAAAGGCGGTCCGCGCTTCAACGATCTGATCAATTCCGACACCGTAAGGGTTATCGACGACAAGGGCGAAAACCTTGGCGTGATGAACACGAGGGAAGCGATCGAGCGAGCAGCAGAAGTTGGCCTCGACCTTGTCGAGGTTTCTCCGAACGCGCAGCCACCGGTTGCGAAATATCTCGACGTCGGCAAATTCAAATATGAGGCCCAGAAAAAGGCCAATGCCGCGCGCAAGACGCAGAAGGTTCAGGACGTCAAGGAAATCAAGATGCGTCCGAATATCGACGATCATGATTATGACGTGAAGATGCGCAACGTGAACAAGTTCATCGACAATGGCGACAAGGTGAAGGTGACCCTTCGCTTCCGCGGTCGTGAAATGTCGCACCAGCAACTCGGCATGGCATTGCTCGTGCGGGTGCAGAATGACATGAAGGAAACCGCCAAGGTTGAGGCCTATCCGAAACTGGAAGGCCGGCAGATGCTGATGGTGCTCAGCCCCAAATAGTTCGTAAAGGCCCCCGGAGACGGGGGCCTTTTTTTTGATCCGCCGCTGGTCGGCGATCCGCGTGCCGTTCAGTCTGGCTGGCTGCGCACAATCCACAACATCCCGACACCCACGACCAAGGCCGTGAAAGCAATTATAACTTCAAACTCCTGATTTACCATTGTCGCCCTCCTGCTTCTCAATCCCCGGCACATGAATAACAATCGAAAGCTAACTTACTGTTAAACCGGCTACGCCCTTTGGGCGAATGTCAGGCGGAAGGTTTGGCGCGATATTGCTCCGGAAAATAGCGTTTCAGATTGGCGACCTTGGGCTTGTCCCACCGGACGATATAGCCTTGCTGCGGATGTTTCTGCATGAAATCCTGATGATAGGCCTCGGCCGGGTAAAAGGCTTTAAAGGCTTCTATCTTCGTCACAATCGGGCGCTTCCAATAGCCACCCTTGCTGAGTTGCGCGACATAGGCACGAGCCGCTTTCGCTTGTCTGGCATTCATCGGCACCAGCGCGCCACGATATTGCCTGCCGCGATCCGGTCCTTGCGCATTGAGCATTGTCGGATCGGCGATTACCGAAAAATAGATTTGCATCAGCTGTCCATAGCTGACCTGGCTGGGATCATAGACCACCCGCACCGCTTCGGCGTGATCGGTCAGGCCGGCACTCACCAGCTTGTAGGATGCGCTACGCTTGGTGCCGCCATGATAGCCGGATGATGCGCTGACGACGCCCCTGGTATGTTCGAAGACACCCTCGACGCCCCAGAAGCAACCACCCGCAAAAATCGCGACAGCCCGAGTGCCGGTCTCCCCGGCGGCAACGCGGGGCATCGGAATGATCGTGGCTTTTTCTGCGGCATGAGCCTCGCCGACAAAGGGCTGCGTCGAAGCCTGGTCAACAGGCAGCGCCGTTTGTACACCCGCCCAGACCACGCCAAAACAGGCGATACTGACGCCAAACATGATTGTTCTGGAGAGGAACGGGCCCATCGGGATTAACTGAGCAACTGCGAAGCAGCACTCACGGTCGAAGACAGATTCTGGCCGAGATCGGAGCGCTGCTCTGCTGGTTGCATGAAAAACAGCATCAATGCACCAGCGAGAAAGCCGCCGCCGAGGCTATAGGTCAAATCGGACTTGAATATTTTCATCATGGTCTGTTCCTTGGGATCATCATCTGTTCGAAACGTCCCGCCTGTAGGTTACAGCAGTTAATATAGTTTTCCTTTCGCCGGTGTGAACCTGATCACAGGGTCATATTCAGTATACCAGAGAATAGATTTTCTATCGGAGAGATGTTTGTTTTACCTTAAGCGCCCAGCGCTTATGCCGTGTCTCGCGGCAGTTCGCTGCGCTCAGGCCTCCGACGGGGCGTTTTATCAGAACCTCAAGCGCCGGGCGGGCGCATCCGCGCCCTTGGCTTTCGCGCCATAAGCCGCGGCGGACGCCATTGATTTTTTGGCGCCCTTGCCTCGGCGGCACCTCGGTCGGAAACTAACTGAGTGTGTGTTTGCCGAACCGACGCGAAGCGGAGGCAAGCGCGACCGCGCGTCCGAGATTATGCGGGGATAGCCAAGCGGACGGATGTCCGCGCCCGGCGCCTGAGGGCTAAATTAAAGCTACGCAGGCCCGCTGGATTCTTGTGCAGGCCTCGATCAAAATCTCTTCCGATGTCGCGTAGCTGATCCGGAACGCCGGCGAGAGGCCAAAGGCTGCTCCGTGCACCGCAGCAACCTGTGCTTCTTCCAGAAAATAGGCGATCAGGTCTTCATCCGTGTTGATCACTGCGCCCTTTGGTGTTGTCTTGCCCATCAGTTCGCTGGCGTCAGGATAGACATAGAAAGCACCCTCCGGAGTCGGACATTGCAGACCCGGTGTGTCATTGATCATCGACACCACAAGATCACGGCGTTTCTCGAATGCGGCGTTGCGCTCGACCAGAAAATCCTGCGGGCCGTTTAGCGCGGCAACCGCTGCCGCCTGCGAAATCGAGCATGGATTGGAGGTCGATTGCGACTGCAATTTGGCCATCGCCTTGATCAGCCATTCCGGACCGCCGGCATAGCCGATCCGCCAGCCGGTCATCGCATAGGCCTTGGACACGCCGTTGACCGTCAATGTGCGATCGTAAAGATCCGGACAGACCTCCGCGATAGTGGCGAACGGGAAATCGGCATACCAGATATGCTCGTACATATCGTCGGTCATCACCATCACCTGCTCGTGCGGCAATATGACTGCGCCCAGCGCCTTCAGCTCGTCCGCGCTATAGGCCGCGCCGCTCGGGTTCGATGGCGAGTTCAGGAGCACCCATTTGGTCTTGGGAGTGATCGCCGCTTCCAGCTGTTCCGGCGTGATCTTGTAACTTTGCTCCGCGCCCGCTTCGATGAACACCGGCGTGCCACCGGCAAAATTGACGATATCGGGATAGCTGACCCAATAAGGCGCGGGAATGATCACCTCGTCGCCTTCGTCCAGAGTAGCCACCAGCGCGTTGAACAAGGTGTGCTTGCCGCCGTTATTGGCGGTAATCTGCTTCGCCGTGTAGGTCAGGCCGTTGTCGCGCTTGAACTTGGCGATAATCGCCAGTTTCAGCGCTGCCGTGCCGTCCACCGTCGTGTAATTGGTATCGCCATCGCGGATCGCCTGAATCGCCGCTTCCTTGACGAAGTCGGGCGTGTCGAAATCGGGCTCACCCGCCGACAGGCCAATCACATCAATACCCTGCGCTTTCAGTTCCGTGACCTTCGCGGTCATCGCCAGCGTGGCAGAAGGTTGAATACGTCCGAGAGCTTTGGAAACTTTTGTCATGGAAAATCCTGTCGCAAGGAATGAGCGTGATTGCCTAATATCATTGGTGCTGCACTGCAACAGGACTTGTGCGGTCAGGTGCGTTTTTTCACAAATTCAGCGCGCAGCACCAATCCCTTGATGCCATCGTGCCGGCAATCGATCTCCTGCGCGTCACCCGTCAGGCGGATAGACTTTATCAGAGTCCCGCGTTTCAGCGTCTGCCCCGCGCCCTTGACCTTCAGGTCCTTGATCAGGGTAACCGCGTCACCGTCGGCCAGAAGATTGCCGACAGCATCGACCACTTCAGGCCCAGCCGCCTTGGCCGTAGCATCCTCCGGACTCAACCATTCGCCCGTCTCTTCATCGTAGACATAATCGCCTGCCCCGTCGCTCATCACAAGGATTCCAGCGCTTGTTGCATGTCAGCGATAATATCGTCGATATGCTCGATCCCGACCGAGATGCGCACCACATCCGGACCGGCACCGGCGGCGACCAGTTCCTCGCCCGAAAGCTGGCTGTGCGTCGTCGAGGCGGGGTGGATGATCAGCGATCTCGTATCGCCGATATTGGCAAGATGGCTGAACAGCTTGACCGCCGACACCAGCTTGGTGCCCGCTTCAAATCCGCCCTTCAGCCCGAATGTGAACACCGCTCCGCCCTTGCCGCCGAGATATTTCTGCGCCAGCGCGTGATATTCATTTTCCGGCAGGCCGGCATAGGACACCCAGCTGACTTCCTCGCGCCCCTGAAGCCATTCAGCCATTTCCAGGGCATTTTCACAATGCCGCTCCATCCGCAGCGCCAGCGTTTCCATGCCGGTCAAAATGTAGAAAGCGTTCTGCGGTGCCAGCGCCGGCCCCAGATCGCGCAGCGACAGCGCGCGCGCCGCAAGGATGAAGGCCATCGGACCAAAGGCATCGGTGAAGACCTTGCCATGGTAGGACGGGTTGGGCTGGTTGAGAAAGGCGAATTTCTCGCTCTTCGTCCAGTCGAACTTGCCGCTGTCGATGATCAGGCCGGCGACACTGTTGCCGTGGCCGCCGAGAAATTTCGTGCCGCTTTCCACGACAATATCCGCGCCATGTTCGATCGGGCGGCAGAGCATCGGGGATGCCATCGTATTGTCAACCACCAGCGGGATGCCCGCCGCATGGGCGATATCGGCAATCGCCGCGATATCCTGCACCACGCCGCCGGGATTGGCGAGACTTTCGATAAACACGCAGCGCGTATCATCGGTGATCGCGCCCTTCACTTCATCCATATTGTCGGCGTCGACAAAGGTGACATTCCAGCCGAATTTCTTGACCGAATGGGCGAGCTGGTTGAGCGAACCGCCGTAGAGCTTCTTCGCCGCGACAATATGCGCGCCGGGGTCCATCAGCACATGGAAGACGATGATCTGCGCCGCATGGCCCGACGACACCGCCAGCGCGCCAATGCCGCCTTCCATCGCCGCAATCTTGCCTTCCAGCGCGCCGTTGGTCGGGTTCATGATGCGGGTGTAGATATTGCCGAACGCATCGAGATTGAACAGGTCGGCAGCATGATCGACATCATCGAACACATAGGACGCCGTCTGGTAAATCGGCGTGATCCGCGCGTTGGTCGTCGGGTCCGGCTGCGTCCCGGCGTGGACCGCCATGGTTTCGAGATGGGCGGTTTCGAGTGGATCGGTCATGATGCGTCCTTGTGCAAAGATGTAAGCCATGTGCCTAATATCAATGCGCCCGCACCGCAACCAAGCTTATGATGATATGGTCAGGGCTGGACGGCAGATTGCCGGTTTTCGATTGCTCGCCGCAAAAATCTCCCGAATTTTTTGAAACTTTATCCGCTCTGCGCGTTGGTTGGGTGAAGCAGAAAAGGAAACAGACCATGAGCAACAATGATATGACCAATACAGCCGACCGCGACGAAATCCGCGAGGAATTCTGGGAATCGATCGCCGACAGCCCGTTTGTGATGATCGCGCTCGACAGCGAGCGCCAGCACAGCATCCCGATGCGCGCGCAACTCGACAGGGACGCGAACAGCGCGATCTGGTTCTACACCTCGCGCGACAACCGGCTGGCCAGGGGCGGCCCGGCAATGATGCAATATGCCTCCAAGGGCCATGACCTGTTCGCCTGCGTGTCCGGCAATCTGACCGAGGAAACCGACCCGGCGATCATCGACAAGCACTGGAGCAAACCGGTCGAGGCCTGGTACGAACAGGGCCGTCAGGACCCTAGCCTGCTGATGCTGCGCCTCGACCTGCGCGACGCGGAAATCTGGGAAACCGATCCCGGCGTCACCGGTCTGTTCAAGATGATGACCGGCATGACCATGAAGGGCGACGAAATGGGCGACCACGCCCGGGTCCCGCTATAGCGACCAGCGCCATCTGACAGCAGTCTGCGAGGGCTGCAGAAGAACGGAACGCAGCGAGCGCCGGCATCACAGACCGGACCAGATTTCGCTCTGCTCCCGCCTTCCGCGGTCCCCGCTTTTTCTTGATAAGCTGCTGCAACAAATCCATCGCCGGCGCGTTTCTTTGCCATGACTGATATATTAGCCGGACCCGACACAATATCCTGGACAGAAGCGTTGTGGCGGCTCGCTGCCGCAACCCTGCTGCCCTTCCTGATCGGGCTCGAGCGGTTCATCCGTCGCAAGCCGATCGACTTCCGGCCCTTCGTGATCATCTCGATTGCCGCCTGCGCGCTGGCGATCGGCGCGATGGAACTGCTCGAATCGACCAGCGATCCGCAGAGCGACATCGACCCCAGCCGCGTCTTCGAGGGCGTGATCACCGGCATCGGCTTTCTCGGCGCCGGCGCGATGTTCCGCGAGGGCAGCTTCGTCCAGGGCGCGGGCTCTGCGGCGTCGATCTGGGCGGCGGGCGCGATCGGGCTGATCTGCGGTTTCGGCGAAATCTGGCTGGCTGCGATCATCACCGCCGTCATCCTCACCGTCCTGATCACCAGCGCGCCCTTCACCGCGCACTGGGACCCGGGCGAAGAAAGCGGAAAGCCGCCGTCCTGACCAGTCCCCCAACTACCACCAGCAAGCAAAGGAGAATGACATGCCAGCCCAATCCAAAGCCCAGCAACGCGCCGCCGGCGCGGCCCTGTCCGCCAAGCGCGGCGAGACCAAGGTCGGCGACCTCAAGGGCGCGTCGAAGGACATGTATGACAGCATGACCGAAGAGGAGCTGGAAGATTATGCCAGCACCGATCACGACGGCCTGCCCGAAAAAGTCGAAGACGACGACTGATCACCGGGGCCGAATGCCGCCGCACGATCACAGGAGCCACAAAAAAAGCCGGACGAAATCGCTTTCGCCCGGCTTTTTCCTGTGCCGTAATGGCCCGGCTTTGCCTACCAGTAAGGCGTCACCGTCCAGTAATTATAGACGCTGGACTGATAGTCGCGGTCATAGGCACGATCGGGCTCGTTGCTGCCGAAGCGCGGCGCGTCCATCAGCTGATCCTTGGTCACATCGATCCGGTAGCCGTCGAGTTCGGTGTCATAATCCAGCTTCGACCACGGTATGCTGTGCTTCTCGTCGCCGATGCCAAGAAAGCCGCCGGCGGAAATGATCACATCGGTGACATTGCCGCCGCGCTTGTCGATCAGCAGCTTGTCGACCGATCCGATCTTGTCCTGGTCCGCGCCATAGACGGCGGTCCCGTCGACGCGGTCGCTGCCGATCACGCTATGGTTTTTCTCATCCTGTAACATCATTATTTCACTCCTCTAGGTTTCAGGGATAGCCCCACGGCGGCCCGTAATAAGGGGGGAAGGCCGATGCCATGTGGCTACAGGGAATCTACGGACGACCCCGCAGATCGTTCCGGATATTTTCGGAAAATTTTGAGGGTGGGGGAGAAGCGGGAAGGTGGCGCCTGCTTGCCGAATTCGCTTGGCCGACCCAAACTGTCATCCCGGCGCAGGCCGGGATCCAAACCAATTGGCGGTGTACGAAAGCAAGACCGGGTTAGGTCCCGGCCTACGCTGGGACGACGATCTAAATAGCCGCGAAAGCCACCCTCAACGCCCCCCGCCAATCAACCCCGCAAAGCGATTCTCGCCCACCCGCAACCCGGTGATTTCCGCGCTGTCACTCTCGATCATCGCCAGCCGCTCTTCGGCCTCCATCTCGATCAGTTCAAACACCGCCGGATGAACATAGCTCTTGCGGCAGATCGCCGGCGTGTTGCGCAGGGCCGCGGCGGCGGCCTCGCAGGCCTGTCTGATCGTCGGCTTCTCGCTCGAGGCAATCCCGTCGAGCGCGGCGACACTGCCGTGCCAGGTGCGGAACATCTTGGCGCTCAGGCTGTCCATGCCGGACGCCTCTTTCAGCCAGTCGTTGACATCACCGCTGTCGAGCGGATGGACTTCGCCGTCGCTGCCGACATATTGGAACAATCTTTTGCCCGGCAGATCGTCGATCTGCTCCAATATCTTCTGCAGCCGCGTGTCCCGCAGGCTGCAGCTCACCCGCTTCCCGCCCTTGGCCCGATAGCGCAGGCGCAGCATGTCTTCGTCATAGCGGATATTGCCGATGTCGAGCGTAGTCGCCCCCTTGCTCACCCGCGAGCTGCCGCCGACCCGGATCGCGGTGCGGTCGATCAGCCGCACCAGCGCCGCAAGCGCCACATCCTTGCTCGTGACATCACCATCCTGCTCCGGCTTGAGCAGCGCGTTCACCTTGCGCCGGATCCGCGGCAGCACCGTGGCAAATTCGGCAAGCTGGTCGAATTTCTGCCGGTCGCGAAACACCCGCCAGTCATCATGATAGCGATATTGCTTGCGCGCCGCATCATCATAGCCGGTCGCCTGGATATGGCCATTGGCCTTCGGACAGATCCACACATCCTTATAGGCCGGCGGCACCCCCAGCGCCTTGATCCGCGCCAGTTCAACGCTGCATTTTAGCGGGCTCCTGTCCGGCAAAAAATACTGAAACCCCCGCCCCCGCCGCACCCGCGAGATGCCGGGCTCCTCGTCGCTGGTGTACACGAGGCGGGGGATGCGGAGGGAGCGGTCTTGGATCATGAGCGAAAAACTCTGGCCGCGATATTCGGTTCCCGATGGGGCGGCGAATGTTCGACCGTCAGATCGACGCGCGCTGGCGAGGAAGCAGAAGCCGCACTACCGACACCGCAATCCGTCCTACCCGCTCACCCGCCACCATCCCTCAAGCCCACCATATCGTCATCCCGGCGAAGGCCGGGATCCAAACCGATACAGGGTGTGCGCAGGATGGTCGGGCTAGGCCGCTCGGCTTAAGAAAGCTTTGGGGTAGCTTTCGACGCCTGTGCCCTCCGCTGGGGCGACGGAGTGACTGGCCGGAGTTTGAATTGAGTGCAGCGTCACCGTAATCCCCCCTTCACCCCGCCCCAATCTCCTTCAACGCCGCATCCTCCAGAAAGGCGCTGCGGGTCATTTTGCGGGTGCGGGCGGCGCTGTCGATCATTTTGACGACGCCGGTGTCGAGCGAGACATTATAGCGACCGGTCCGGCCGGTGCGCTGCAGATAGGGGATCTGCACCAGAAACGCGCCCTGCTTCAGATCCTCGGCGGCTGATTTCTGGATTGCGCCGATCGGGCTGGCGGGGACCATCTCTTCATCCTCAAAATAGAGCGACAGCGCCTCGATTGCATTGGCGATAATATCGCCTTCCTCGTCCGCCGCGGAAAAGCAGCCGGGCACATCCGGAAAGGAAATTCCGAAAGCGCTGTCTTCATCCTTATGCACGACGGCAAAATAGAACATGGGTTCGGCCTTTCAAATCCATCCCGCCATCCGGGCGATGCTGCGCGCCGTCCCGACGGGCAGGTCTTTCTTGGGATGCGGGACAATGATGATACGATCATCCTTGCGATATTTATGGTGAGAGCCTCTGATCGAAACCAGCTCAAAGCCCTCCTTGCGGCGCCGCCGGATGATCTGCTTGCTGCTCCGCTCCATGTGTATTTCTATACACAATTTTGCCAGAAAGTCAATCGGTGACTACGGCCGGCACCAACCCCCGAACACTATTCCCCACAAAAAACCCGCCATCCAGATCCGCCGCCGTCAAATCCGCCTCGACCGCCTGCCCGCTCTCCAGCAGCTCCGCTCGCAGCACGCCCGGCAATACGCCCCGGCCCAAAGGCGGCGTCAACAACACCCCGTCGCGCTCGACAAACACGTTCCAGATCGCGCCCTCGGTGACAAAGCCATCCCCATCGACAAACACTGGATGCACGCCCTCGCCTAACCCCTCGACCGCATAGACCCGCCGGTCGCTGGTCTTGTGGTGCAGGCGGAAATCCTGGGACTCGGCCTGCATCGGCACCAGCCGGCAGCGGACCGGGCCGTCCTGCGGAGCGGGCATCGGCTTTAGCTCGATCGCCAGCGCGCCGGACTGGCCGAGGTGCAGGCGGACCATGGCGGGGCTTTCCTGGTGAAAGGTGATCGCCTGGATCGCGTTGCGCGCGGCGTGGCGGTCGAATTCGAATTGCAGGGTGGCGGCGCTGGTCTTCATCCGCTCGAGATGCGCTTCCAGCCGGGCGATGCCGCGCGCCGGATCAAAGGCCATGGTCTCGATCAGGTCGACGTGATGGCCGCCTCCCGTGCTGACCCCGACATTGCCCCCTGTGTTGACATCCACTTTCGCAAATCTCCCCTTGGCGAGACATTCCCGCCACTCGTCTTCCCCGTCCGAGTCCGCCACTATGCCAGAGCCGAGGCCGATGGAAAGTCTTTCTTTGCCCTCCTGCAAGAAGAGGGTGCGGATCGCGACATTGAAGGCGGCGTCGGAGCGGCCCTGCGCGTCCGCCGCGTCGATCCGGCCGATCGAACCGCAGTAAATGCCGCGCGGACCGTGCTCGCCGGCCGCGCCGTCGGCGGCGCTTTCCAGTTCGTCGATAATCTCCATCGCGCGGATTTTCGGGGCGCCGGTGATCGAGCCGCAGGGGAAAATCTGCCGGATCACGTCAACCGCGTCGAGGCCGTCTTTTAGCTGCGCAGTGACGGTCGAGGTCATCTGGTGGATGGTCGGATAGCTTTCGATCTGGAACAGATGCGGCACCGCGACGCTGCCGCGCCGGGCCACCCGCGACAGGTCGTTGCGCAGCAGGTCGACGATCATCAGATTCTCCGCCCGCTGCTTCGGGTCGCCATGCAATTGCGCCTGCACTTTGGCGTCGGCTTCGGGGTCAGCCACGCGGGCGGCGGTGCCCTTCATCGGCTTGGCGGTGATCCGTCCGTCCTTCAGCGCAAAGAACAGTTCCGGCGAGAAGGACAGCATCCAGTTGGCCCCGTCATGGACCACGCCGCCATAGCCGGCCTGCGCGCGGTCGCGGATCGCGGCATAAAGCGCCAGAGGATGCCCGGAAAAGCCCATTTCTGCGCGGAAAGTGAGATTGGCCTGATAGATATCGCCGGAAAGGATATAATTTTGCACCTTTTCGAACGCCGCCTCATAAGCCTCGCGGGATATCGCCGGTTCCAGTCGTCCCAGCCAGGCGCCGTTGCGGTCGGGCAGCGCCTCGGCCACCGCATCGGGTGTTAGTTCTTTGTAATCCTTGAATATTCCGAACCAGGCCAGCGGCGTGGGCAAGTCCTCGGGCATTTTTCCCCGCAACCGCCCCTCCAGCGCCAGTCCCGCTTCATAGGACAGATAGCCCGCCACATGCTGCCCCGCCCTTCGCGCCCGCGTCAAAGCGGCAAAACATGTTTCCAAATCTTCCAATTTGTCGGCTCGGATGATGTCCACCGGGTCCCGGTAAAGCCGCGCTGGCGCTGCATCACAGGCCCGGGCATCGTCGAGCAGGACAAAGGGAGAATTTCCATCGAACATCAACCACCCCTAATTGCTTTTCACACCATTCGTCCATAAGCTTGGCGAAAGAAACATCGGGGGCTTGTGGAATGCGTTTTGGACCGGCTTGGCAGATTGGCCCTATGTTATCGCTATTTGCCGCTATGCCAGCAGTGGCAGAAACGGGTGACATCACCCCTCGCCCGGCCGCGCTGGTCGCTGACCAGGTCCCGGATATTCCGCAGGAAATCGTCGACCAGACCCGCCCCTATATGGAATATCGCACCGCCAGTTTCGTCGACTGGGACCCGAAGAGCAAGGCGATGCTGATCGCCACCCGCTTCGCCGAAACCCGCCAGCTGCACCGCGTTGCCGCCCCGATGGGACAGCGCGAGCAACTGACCTTCGCCAGCGAACCGGTCAGCAGCGCCCGCTATGCGCCCGACGGTTCGGCGCTGCTGTTCCAGAAAGACAGCGGCGGCAACGAGGTCCACCAGATTTTCGCGCTGGAAAACGGCCAGCCGAAATTGCTCACCGACGGCCAGAGCCGCAACAGTCTAGGACCCTGGTCGAGCAGCGGCAAATTGCTCGCCTTCGGCTCGAACAAGCGCACCGGACTGTATAACGACATTTATCTGATGAACCCTGCCCATCCGGAAAGCGCCCGGATGCTGGTCGCCTCGACCGGCGGCGGCTGGTTCCCGATCGATTTTTCCCCCGATGACAAGCAGTTGCTGGTGTTCAACTATGTCTCGGTCACCGACAACCAGCTTTATCTGATCGACATAGCCGAGGGCAGCCTGCGGCAGTTGACCAGCAGCGGCGTGCCGGTCTCCTATGAAGGTCTGCAATTTGCTCCCGACGGCCGGCTCTGGGCCGCATCGGATGACGGCAGCGATGTCAAGCGGCTCGGCATCATCAATCTTGAAACATCGCTGTTCGAACCTTTGGTCGACGAGAAAATCTGGGATATTGCCAATTTCGATATCAGCCAGAATGGCCGCTGGATCGCCTTTGAAGTCAATCAGGCGGGGCGTTCGCTGCTGAAATTCTACGATACGCAAAACGGCGATATCCGGGTCGTCGATGCCCTGCCGACCGGGGTTGTCAGTGGTGTCAAATTTGCCCCTTGGGGCGAGCTCGGCCTGACCCTGAACAGCAACCGTACCGGCATCGATGCCTATAGCGTCAATCCGGAGACACTGGCGGTCACACGCTGGACCAGAAGCGAGACCGGCGGGCTGGATGCCGCCGACAATGTCGCCCCCGAGCTGGTCGAGATCGCCAGCTTTGACGGGGAGAAAATGTCCGGATTTCTCTATCGCCCCGATCCTGCACGGCACAAGGGCAAACGGCCGCTGATCATCAATATCCACGGCGGCCCCGAGGGTCAGGCAACACCGCGCTTTCTCGGCCGTGACAACCATCTCGTCAATGAACTCGGCATCGCGATATTCTATCCCAATGTCCGTGGCTCGACCGGCTTTGGCAAGAGGTTCGTCTCGCTCGACAACGGTCCCTGGCAGCGGGAGGCCAGCGTGCTCGATATCGGCGCATTCCTCGACCATTTGCGCAAGGACCGGCGGATTGACCGCAAGCGCATCGCGGTGACCGGCGGCAGCTATGGCGGCTATATGACGCTGGCATCGATGCTGCGCTATGGCAACAAGCTGAAAGCCGGACTGGAAATCGTCGGTATCTCGAACTTCGTCACCTTTCTCGAAAACACTCAGGCCTATCGCCGCGATTTGCGGAGAACCGAATATGGCGACGAGCGGATCCCGGCACAGCGCGCCAAACTGGAGGAAATCAGCCCGCTGCTCCGCGCCAGCGAGATCAAAGTCCCGCTGATGGTTGTCACCGGCGCCAATGATCCCCGCGTCCCGGCGAGCGAAGCCGAGCAGATCGTCGCTGCCGTCCGTGCCAATGGTCGTCCCGCCTGGCATCTGCTGGCCGAGAATGAGGGTCACGGGTTCCGCAAGAAAGCCAATGCCGACTATCAGTTCTGGGCAAGCCTGCTATTCTGGCAGAAATATCTGTTGGGTGGGGAATAGACGATGCTGGATTTTTTCGTCTGGGTCGGACTGATTGTCCTGTTCGTTCTTGTTTCCGGACTGCGCAAAACCATCGCCTCGCTGCAGACAGAGATATCCAATCTCGACTATCAGCTTGCGGGGCTACGCGATCAAGCCGCAACCACGCACAGGCTGCTGGAAGCCCCGGTCTCGGCAGAGCGGGGCAGACCGGCTACCAGGCGGGCGGAGAGCGAACCAACGCTGGTTGAGCCGGTGGCCGAAACACAGCCCGAACCGGAAACCGTCGACGCACCCCAACCCGGTCCGGCCGATCAGATATTCACGGCCCAGATGGCTGCAGAGCCCGAAGAATATGATCAGGAAAATTTCACCAATAGCCCCGGCGCAGCTAAGCGTTTCGAAGATTTGATTGGTGGCAAGCTGCCGATCTGGATTGGTGGCATTGCTCTGATATTTGCCGGATTTTTCCTGGTTCGATTCTCGATCGAGGCCGGACTCTTTGGTCCGGCTGCGCGCTGCGTCACGGCAGCGCTCTTCGGCCTGCTGCTGATCGGACTCAGCGAATTTGGCAGCCGTATTCCGAAATTTGGACAGATATTCTCTGATGATGCACGCATCGGCCGTTCGATCAGCGGCGCGGGTGTAGCGGTGCTCTACGCCACCCTCTATATGGCCAGCGAACTATACGGGCTGCTCGGACTGACCGGCGCATTGACCGGCATAGTAGCGGTGACGCTGTTGGCATTCTTCCTCTCCCAGAAGCACGGCCCACCCACTGCAATCATGGCGCTTCTTGGCGGATTTTCGGCCCCCTATGTCGCTGGGCTTGGTCCCGAATCCGTAGCACCATTGCTAATTTACCTGGCGGTCTTCATGGCCGGCGTGTTCGGGCTGGCCATCTATCGGGGCTGGGCGTGGCTGGCATTACTCGCGACCGGCGGCGGCGCGATCTGGACCACGATATTGCTGATGCTGGGTGTGGCCGGAGACGCGGGTCTGGTCGGTCTGTTCATCACCATTTTGGCGATCGCCGGTGTGCTGACGATCAGCCGGACCGGGGCCAGCTTCGGACTGCCAAAGCCGATCATCCAGTCGATCCCGCTCGGTGTTGGCCTGCTGCAATTAATGATGCTGATGCCGCTGATCGAATTTACCGTGTTGGGCTGGATCTTCTTCGCAATTTTGTCGCTGTTCAGCATCGCCCTGGCGTGGCGCGACAGCAACATGACACCCTCGGTGCCGGGCGCCCTGACGCTATCGGTAGCGATGGTCGCAATGGCCTTTGCTATGGGCAAGACCGGGATGATCGAAGGAGTGGCGGCTATCGGATTTGCGCTGCTCTTCACCGTTGCCGGTCATGTCTGGGCCTTGCGAAAAGAGGATGGCTGGCTCTGGGCCATTTGTGCGATTGCGGCGCCGACCGCAATGCTGGCGGTAACAACCACGGGCAATTTTGACTGGAGCGATAGCAGATGGGCCGCGCTATGCCTCCTGGTCGCCATTCCCAATGGCCTGATGGCCTGGCGGACCAGGAACGGACCGCATGATTTGCTCATGCCGCTGGCCACCGCCGTGACTGCAACTCTCGTTCTGCTGGCGCTCTGGCTGTGGACGGCCGATGCCTATGCCGCAATCATGACCGGACTGGTAGCCGCTGCACTGGCCGCTTGGGCGCGATATACCGGACGAGCGATGATTGGCGCACAATCGTTTGTGGCGGGCCTGATCGGTGGGCTGCTGATGCTGGTGTCGGCCTATCAGCTGGTCATCACGCTGCTGGCCTCTCTCGCGGGAGAAACCGATCTTTACAGTGAATTACCAGCAGTCTCCGACATGATAGCTGAGCTGCTGGTCCCGGCCTTGATCCTGCTCGGCATCGCGGCGATCTTCCGCGACATATTCGAGCCGAAAGCCCGGCGCTTGCTGGCGGTCATGGGGATCACGGCTATCGGAGGCTTTCTCTATCTGCTGCTGAAACAACCCCTCGCCATTGGTCCCATTCAGGATTTTGTCACTTTTGGCTTTGCCGAGCGGGCGATCTTCACCAATGCTCTGGCGCTGGGCGGCTGGTTGCTGCTGTGGCGCAACTGGCCGGCCGACAAATTATCGGCGTTGCGATCACTCGGTCTGGCTTTGGCGGGGCTGGCATTGTTCCGCTTTGTCTATTTCGACCTGATCTTGCTGAGCCCGACTGCGGTTAAACAGCTGCTCGGCACAGCGCCGATCGCCAACCTCGGAACGTTACATTATGCCGGGGCAGCCGTCTGGCTCTGGCAGTTTTCACGCATCGATCCGGCTAGCCTGCGCTTCGCCACCATGCCGCGAATCTTGGCAGTCGGCAGCCTGTTGGCGGCGATTGCCGCTGTCATGGTCACCGTCCGGCAACTCGTCCACGGCAGTGATATTGCAACCCCGCCGTTCACACCCTCCGAAACCTATCTCTACAGCGCCGGCTTGCTGGTCCTCGCGATAGTCTGGCTGGCACGAGGGATTCAGACCGGAAACATATTGCTGCGGATTGCCGGCCTGTTGCTACTGACCGTCGTGACACTCAAAGTCTTCCTGTTTGACGCCAATCAACTCGACGGGATATTGCGCATCATTTCCTTCCTCGGTCTCGGCATCGCATTGATCGGGATCGGCTGGATATACGGCAAGATCATGGGGCGGGACGTCGATCCCTCTGGCGAGCAGGCTGCGGGGTGACCATGCCGCGTCCGATGATCCGGATTGTCATTATCTATGCGCTGCTGTTGGCCTGCGCCGCCTTCGCGCTGGAGTGGTTGCAATATCAATATTTCGCCAAGACCTATTCGGTCGAACTCTATGTCGTCCTGATCGCGCTGGGCTTTGCCTCGCTCGGCATCTGGGTGGGACACAGGTTGACCGCGAAAAAGCCGCGCGGCCGGTTTGAGCGGAATGACACCGCGCTCAAATCACTGGGCATATCGGGGCGGGAACTGGAAGTGCTCGAGGCACTGGCCGACGGCCAATCCAACAAGGAGATCGGAAGGACGCTCGATATCTCGCCCAATACGGTCAAAACCCATATCTCCCGGCTTTACGAAAAATTACAGGTCAGTGGCCGTGTCCGGGTGATCGAGGAAGCAAGGTCCCTGCATCTGATACCGTGATATATACGGGTGATATGGGCCAAATCACCCGTCCGGGTGATTTGCAAACGCCGCTGCAGGTGCCATAACCACCGCATCAACGGAGGGAATATCATGCAGAAAATCGCTTTAACCTACGGAGTGATTTCCGGGATCATCACCATCGTCACCATGATCCTGGGTCTGATCGTCAGCGACGGCGGCAGCTTTCTGTCTTCGGAACTGTTCGGCTATCTGACCATGCTGGTCGCGCTGTCGATGATATTCATCGGCATCAAGCGCTATCGCGATCAGGAACTGGGCGGAGTGATCCGGTTTCTGCCCGCATTCGCCATGGGGCTCGCTATCGCGGTAATAGCGGGGATCATATATACGCTGGTATGGGAGCTATATTCGATGAGCAACGGCTACGCCTTTATCGACAGCTATGTGAACAGCGCGATCGAGGCGAAGAAAGCAGCGGGTCTGTCGGCGGAAAAGCTGGCGCAGGAGATCGCGACTCTGGAAGAGATGCGATCCGATTACGGCAAGATCTATATCCGTATGCCAATGACATTTCTGGAGATTTTTCCAGTCGGCCTGATCATCGCCATCCTGTCGGCGGCGGTTCTGCAAAATCCGAAAATCCTGCCGGTACGGCAATAAGCGCAATTATGGGGAGAATGAAAATGAAACTCGGAGCCTTTTCGATCAGTCTGTCGGTCAAGGACATCGCTGCTTCCAGAGCCTTTTATGAAAAGCTGGGATTTGTTCAATTCGGCGGCGATCAGGACCAGAAATGGCTGATCCTGAAAAATGGCGAGACGCTGATCGGCCTGTTCGAGGGCATGTTTCCCAAGAATATGCTGACCTTCAATCCGGGATGGGATCAGGATGGCCAGAATCTCGACGATTTCGATGATGTTCGCGATGTTCAGAAATCATTGCTGGCAGCGGGAGTGAATCTCGACAGCAAGGCTGATGACGGCGAGGGTCCGGCCAGCATCATGGTCACCGACCCCGACGGCAATCCGATCCTGATCGATCAGCACCGCTAGGCCAATTTGCGCAAATTCGGGTGATTGCCGATGCTTGCCCGGATCGCATCGAGCGCCGGTTTGCGCATCGCCGATTTCTGATAGGCATAGGCATGGCCCGGCAGCTTGGCGAGTTGCCCCGCAATCGCGGTCGCCTGCCCGATGACCTTGTCCGGCTCGACCAGCATATCCAGATATCCCGCCTCGACCGAGCCTTTCGGATCATAGATGAACGCCTGGATCATCGCCCGGGTCTGGTGCAGCGGACTGAGCCGGTCGCGCGCCAGCTCGACCGCAAATACCGGGAGCGTCATGCCGGTAATCGATTCATTCGCACCCAGCTTGAAATCGCCCGCCGCACCAATCCGCGTGTCGCAGGCCATCAGCAGAAACACGCCCATGGCGATCGCATGCCCGTTGCAAGCCCCGACAACCGGCATTGGTCCGCCATAAAGACGGAGCACCAGCTCGGACGCCCGGTCGAGCAGACGAACAGCATCCTCACGGGCAAACCCACCCATCATGCCGAGATCGAAACCTCCGGAGAAACGCCCTTCGCGGCCGGTCAGGACGATCGCCTTGGCGTCCGCCTCGGCCTTGTCCAACGCTTCGTTAAGCGCGATCATCAGATCGAAATTGACGGCATTGGCCTTGCCATCGTCCATGGCGATCAGGGCAACATCATTCTGGATATCGATGGAAATGCTCATTGTCTGTCCTTTTCAACGCGGCTTTTAATTGTCCGGTAAGCCTATTGCCGGAATCCATCAGGTCAACGGAAAAATCAGCGACAAAGGCCCCGAAATCTGCTGAATAAGAGCATGAGGTCGACAGTCCGTAACGGCAAATCGTTCAGACCAGTTGCCCAATAATTTTCAGCAAACGCTCCACATCCTCCCGATCATGATAAAGGGCGAAGCCAATCCGCAAAACATCACCACGGACATCGGTCACGACATTCTGCTCGGCCAGCCTGTCATGGAGTGCTGACGCTGTTTCGCCCCGAAAAGCGAGAAAGCGCGCGTGTTGCTCGTCGCCAAGCGGGTTGAGCAATGCAAAGCCCGGCAACGGGTCTCCGTCCAGAAACTGCGCCTGCAGGCCCGCAACATGACCTGAAACCAACGCCGTCGTAAGACCTTCGCTATCCAGCATGTTCTGCACCGCGTTAAAGCGGTAAAGACCGGACGGATCAAATGTACTGCCCAAAAACCGCCGTCCGTCAGGTGCGTAGCCAACTTCTCCCGGCGGCAGGGCCAGATCATCAAAGGCTGCATACCAGCCGGTCACTGCAGGCCGTTCGGCATAGCCCGGAGGCGCATGCAGGAAACAGGCCCCTTCCCCCGCCATCGCATATTTATAGCCGCCCGAGAGGTAAAACACCCGATCGGCGATTTGCGACAGATCGGTCTCGATCGCCATGAAGCCGTGATAGCCGTCGATCACCACCCAGGCCCCCTCGGGACGGGCCAGCCCCGCCAGCTCGTCCAGCGCGGAGATGATAGTGCCGGAATTGAACAGGACCTGGCTGACAAATATCAGATCGAAGTCAGCAGATCGGGCGCTATCGAGCAGATCATCAGGCGACACCGTCTGCAAGACGACCTCTCCCGCCTCGACCCAGCGCTCCATTTGCCGGCGAAAGCTGTGAAATTCACCGTCGGTTGCCAGCACCCGAACCGGTCGCCCTGGAATGGCTGACAATATGCGGACGATAAAATCATGGGTATTGGGTGCAAAGCTCAACGTAGCGGGATCGGGCAAGTTCAATTCGGCGGCGACATTTTGCTGCGCTTCGGACCAGACGGGACCCATGATCTTGGTCCATTTGTGATCGGCCAGCAGCGCCGCATCTTCCCAGGCCGCCATATGGCCGTCATGGCTCGCGTCGGGCCAGAGATGGTGGCTATGCGCGGCAAAATGCAAACGATCCGGATTGGCCGCCAGAGACCGGGAAAACAGATGTTTCCAGCTCATAACTGGGTACGCAGCGACCATAGTTCCGGAAAGGCCCGCTTGCCCACCGTGCTCTGCAGATAGGAAACGCCAGCGGTTCCGCCCGTACCCATTTTGCCGCCGATGATCCGTTCGACCGTCAGCACATGCTTGTGCCGCCAAGTCGCCATCGCATCATCGAGATCAACCAGCTTCTCGGCCAGCTGATAGAGCTCCCAATATTGCTCGGGATTGCGATAGACTTCCAGAAAGGCCGCCTCGACCTGTTTGGATGGTTGATGGGATTGCGCAAAATCACGATCCAGCAGATCCGGAGCAATATCAAAGCCGGCCCGCGCCAGCGCGGCGATGGCATCATCCCAGATGCTCGACTGGTCGAGCGCCGCCTGCATCGCCGCCTGTGCTTCGGGTCGATCCTCCTGATATTTTAAAAACGCCTTGTCCTTGAGGCCGAGCATATATTCCACGGTCCGGAACTGGTCGGACTGGAAGCCGGAGCTGGTCCCCAGCACATGACGAAAGCGCGTATAATCGCTGGGCGTCATCGTCGACAATACATCCCAGCTCAACGTCATAACTGCCTGGATGCGGCTGACCCTTGCCAACGCCTTATAGGCAGGCACGATCGCGTCGGCGGCTATTTGCTGTTTGGCGAAGCGCATCTCGCGAATGATTTGCTTGAGCCAGAGTTCCTTGGTCTGGTGTATGATGATGAACAACATTTCATCGTCCAGATCAGATCGGGGGTGCTGGGCGTCGAGCAATGTATCAAGCGCCAGATAGCGCGCATAGGTCATCGAGGATTTATCGGTCATGCGGAAGTGTAACGCTGCGGAACCGTTATGGGAAGAGCATCGATGTCGATGGCCAGCCAGCCTTTGCAATCACCAGAATGGTGTTCAAAGGCCCGAGTTTTGTTAAATTTTTTTATGAATCCCAAGATTGGGATTGCTCTCTGGAGGCCCGACCCGGAATCGAACCGGGGTGCGCGGATTTGCAATCCGCTGCGTCACCACTCCGCCATCGGGCCGGAGAGAGGGCGCGAATTGCTTCGCTTTGCCGGTAAAGTCAACCCAAACTTGCATCATCCGTTTTTGGTCGTGCATATTGTCAGAAATGGCCTGATTGTCGCGCAAAAGACGCAGTCGGTATAAATTCGCCGGATTCCATCTTGGCGCAGGTGCCAAGCCCCGCTAGAAGCGACAAAATCTCATCCATAGTGTATTGTGTTAATAATACAGGCGTGGCATGGACGAAAAACATATTTTGGAAGGATCGACTCTTGGGTCAGGAAAATTTCAAGCAGATGCGCAAAGCCATGGTGGTCAGCCAGTTGCGCACGACTGACGTCAGTGATCCGCGTGTTATCGCGGCCATGAGTCATGTTCCTCGCGAAGATTTTGTGCCCGCTGCCCAGCGCAGCTTCGCTTATGCTGACCGCGGCGTTCAGGTCGGAGAAGGTCGCGCTTTAAATCCGCCGCTCACCACCGGGCGATTGTTGAATGTCGCGCATGTGACAAAGTATGACAATGTCTTGCTGATCGGCGCGGCAACGGGCTATACCGCTGCTGTTGCGGCCCAACTTGCCGGATCGGTGACAGCGATCGAAGCGAATGCAAAACTGGCGGCGACTGCAAAGAAAAATCTGGCTGGCGTTGAAGGAATCACGATTGAAACGGCCGAACATGCAAACGGCTGGAGCCAATCGGCACCTTATTCCGTGATCGTTATTGATGGAGTGGTGGATCAGATTCCCCAAACCCTGGTCGATCAACTCGCCCCGGACGGGCGAATCGTGGCGGCAGTCATGAATGACGGCGTATCGCGCCTTGCCTTGGGTCGCACTGCTGGGGAGCATGTCGGCTATCAATATTTTGCCGATTGCGGGGGATGTCACCTGCCCGGTTTTGAAAAAGCAAAAACCTTCACTTTTTAAGGTGTTCGGGAGAGATTTGAGATGAATAGACGTCGCCTTTTTGCTGGAACGGTTATCCTGACGCTGCTGTCTGCACCAGTGCAGGCAGACACGCTGCGCGATGCCCTGGTGGCTGCTTATCAAACAAATCCGACCCTGTCCGGCGCGCGCGCAGCCCAGCGGGCGACCGACGAGACAGTCGCGATCGCCAAAGCCGATGGCCGGCCCAGAGCGACCACCGATTTTGGTTTTCAGGAAAACTTCCTGCGGAGCGCCAATAGCTTCACCGCACCTCTGCGCCAGTCCACTGCGGGCGGTTCGGTCACTGTGCCAATTTACTCGGGCGGAGCGGTAAAAAATGCCGTCCGCGCCGCCAGAACCAGAGTCGAAGCGGGCCAGCTGGACCTCCGCGCAACCGAGGCGAGTCTTTTCAGCAATGTCGTCGCCACCTATATGGACGTTATCCGCGACACCGCGATCGTCAAACTGAACCGGGCAAATGTCGGTGTTCTCTCGGTCAATCTGGAAGCGACCAGCGATCGGTTCGAAATCGGCGATTTGACCCGCACCGACGTGGCCCAATCGGAATCCCGGCTGGAAATTGCAAAGGGCGATCTGGAAACCGTGCGTGCGAGTCTCATCCGCAGCAAGGAAAATTACATCGCGCTGGTCGGACACGAACCCGGAGATCTGGAAGCTCCTCCGCCATTGCCGAACCTTCCCGAAACACCGGATCAGGCCGTCGATATCGCGCTAACATATAATCCGGACCTGCTCGCAGCCAAGGAACGCACCGCGGCCGCGGAATTCGATATCAAAGCAGCACGAGCGTCCAACAAACCTACGGTTTCGACTTATGCCCAAGGGCGCTATTTGAATTACCATGGTACGCTCGGCGGGAATATTGCCGGCACAACTTTCATTCAGGAACAATCCACTGCAGAAGTGGGCATTCAGGCAACCATGCCGATTTACCAGGGTGGCCGCCCGGCTGCGCAAATCCGTCAGGCACAAGCGCGCTCTGGCCAGACTTACGAGCAGCTGATTGCGGTCGAGCGCGATGTCATTTCGCAGACCCGCGCGGCCTATTCCAGCTGGCGCGCATCGGAACGGGTGATCCAGTCCTCGGAGCGCGCCGTCGCTGCTGCCAGCCTGTCGCTGGAAGGTGTGCGGGCAGAAAATTCCGTCGGCAACCGGACCATTTTGGACATATTGAACGCCGAGCAGGAATTGCTCAACGCGCAAGTGCAGCTGGTGACCGCACGGCGCAACAGCTATGTCGCCGGTTTTTCCCTGCTCGCAGCGATGGGCCGGGCGGAAGCGCGCGATCTGGGGCTGGAAGGTGGGCCGCTTTATGATCCGAAAGTCAATTACGAGCGGGTCGACGATATGTTCTATGACTATCAAAGCGATCCGAATCCGGAACCGCAGGCAACCAGAACCGTTGACACTCAGGCCCAAAAAGCGGAGATAGAGCCGTTGCCTGAGATACCGACGCGCCGATAGAATGAATAGCGTCGATTGGTTTCGGCGGCAGAGTATAAGCTTGGGGGTTTCGCACATGGCCGAACAGAACAGGGAATCATCGATGGAGGAAATCCTCTCGTCGATCAAACGCATCATCGCCGATGACAAGGCGATCGACGAGGATCGCCCCCAGCAACGTCGGAAAGCTCCGCTGAAACCAGCGCTGCAGGCTGTCCCGGATATCAAGCCGGCGAACGAAGAAGTGCTTGAACTGACCAACGAGTTGCCGGAAGCAGACAATCCATCCGCACAAGGCGTCTTTGGAGACCGCCGCAAGGAAGAGCGGCTGATCGACGACAACAAGCTCGATAGCATGCGCCAATCGCTCTCGGCGCTGGTAGAAAAAGGCGCAATGGAACGCCGGCTACCACAACATCAGTCAGGTGGCACGTCGCTCGAAGACCTGACCCGTGAATTGATGCGACCGCTCATCAAGCAGTGGCTGGACCAGAATCTGCCCGACCTCGTCGAAGAATTGGTGTCCCGGGAAATCCAGCGGTTAAGCGACAAATAGGGCCGCATTCCTAATCCCAATTGCCTTGTCAGATAGCCGTGCTAGACTATCGGCCATGACAAAATTTTCAAAATCATTCAGCACCGCTCTCCTCCTGACAGCGTTTACCGCCCCTACATTCGCGTCGGCACGCCCGATGACCGTGGAAGATCTTGCCACGTTGAAACGCATGGGTTCTGTTGCCGTTTCTCCGGACGAGAAATTTGCCGTCTATGACGTCACCGAAACCGAACCGGAGAGGTACGAACGGTCCAGCGCGCTCTATCTCCTCGACCTGAACACACCCGATGCAGTACCGTCCCGGATCGCAGATCAGGCTGGCAAAAGCGAACATAGCCCCGCTTATGCGCCGGATGGCAGTCTATATTATCTAAGCGACGCCAGCGGCTCCGAGCAGCTTTGGCATGCTGTTATTGCGCCAGGGGGTAATGTCGGTGAATCGGTGCAAGCGAGTGATTTAAAAGCCGATATCTCCGGTTTCAAAATATCGCACAGCGGAGACAAGATTGCGCTGTGGGGCGATATCGCCAGAGACTGCCCGACCTTCGGCTGCGAAGACGACGGTAACAAGGCAGAGCCCGGCCCCGGAACCGGTCGCGAATATGACGAGCTGTTCATCCGCCACTGGTCGAGCTGGGAAACGCCCGGCAATTACAGCCGGATTTTCGCCTTTGACCTGGCAGACGGAAAAGTCGCGGGAGACGGCACCGCACTAGATGGTGATCTCGTGGGGGACAGCCCATCCAAACCATTCGGTGGCGGAGAAGAAATCACCTGGGTCCCGGGCGAGGATGGCGTCTTCTTCACCCTCAGAACCGCTGACCGGAACGAGCCGAAGTCGACAAATCTCGATATTTACGGCGCGATGGTCAATGGCAAGGAGACCGTCAATTTCACCGGCCAGAACAAGGCTACCGACACGCTGCCCGCCTTTTCATCGGACGGCGAATGGCTGGCCTGGGCAGCGATGGAGCGACCAGGTTATGAGGCCGATCGTCTGGTCGTAAAACTTCGCAAACAGGGCAGTGATGAGGACGAAGCTATAGCCTTGACCAAGGACTGGGACCGCTCGGTCGGATCGATCGTCTGGACGCCGGACAATAAACATCTCATCGTTACCGCTCAGGAAGTGCTTGATCATCCCGCATTCGCGGTTGAAGTCGAAACGAGCAAAGTCACGCGCCTGACACCGGGCGGCAATGTCGGCTCGACCATTCCGTTGCAGGACGGCTCGCTGATTTACACCATGAACAGCCTGCAGGCGCCCACCGACCTGTATCGCCGTTCGGCAGACGGCACGATCACACAGCTGACGAATATCAATGGCACCGAACTGGCCGAGATCGACAAGGTCGATATCCAGAGGTTCGACTTTGTCGGTGCCGACGGAGAGCAGGTCTGGGGGCAGATCATCAAGCCCCAAGGCGCGACCGGCAAGCTGCCAATGGCATTTCTCGTCCACGGCGGCCCCCAGAGCAGTTTCGGCAACAGCTGGTCGACCCGCTGGAATCCGAAAGTAATGGCAGCCCAGGGCTATGCTGCGGTTACCATCGATTTCCATGGTTCTGCCGGTTACGGCCAGGAATTTACCGACAGCATCAATCAGGATTGGGGCGGCAAGCCGCTGGAAGACCTGAAGCTGGGCTATGCAGCGGCGCTGGAAATCGATCCGCAAATCGACGGCGAGCGGTCCTGCGCTCTCGGTGGCTCCTATGGCGGCTATATGATGAACTGGATCGCCGGCAACTGGCCCGACCGCTTTGACTGCCTGATCAACCATGCCGGTGTTTTCGATTTGCGCGCGATGGCGCTGAGCACCGAAGAGCTGTGGTTCGATCAGTGGGATCATGGCGGCAACTGGTGGTCACGCCCCAATCCCGAAAAATGGAATCCCGTCAACAAGATCGCCAACTGGAAAACACCAACGCTGTTCATCCATGGCGAAAAGGATTTCCGCATTCCCTATACCCAGAGTATCATGCCGTTCACGGTTTCCCAGGAAATGGAAATTCCCTCCAAATTGCTGATTTTCCCGGACGAGAATCACTGGGTGCTCAAGGGCAAGAATAGCGTTCAATGGTATCGCACGGTATTTGACTGGATGGGCAAGTGGACATCGGCTGATAGTCAGGAAGGCGCAGACTAGTGTCCTATTTTTCGACCGAAAATCGCGACGGCACCACGATCGTCACCCTCACCAATGGCGAACGCAACACGCTCCATCCCGAGTTGCTTGAGGAAGGGATCGCGGCCTTGCAGGCGCTGGCGAAAGACCCTCCCGAAAACGGCATTGTCCTGACCGGAGCCGGCGAACATTTTACCTGCGGCATGGACACAAAAATCGCCGCGGCTCTGGACAAGGCGGGCCAGATTCAGGCCGCGGCGGCGATTGATCGCTTTGCGGCCGCGCTGCATCGCCTGCCCTGTGCGATGGTGGTTGCGCTAAACGGCAACACGATTGGCGCAGGCGGCATCATGGCGCTCGCGGCGGACTGGATTATTGCCGCGCAGGGTGATTACAAGATCGGACTGCCGGAAGCCAAGGCCGGCCTTCCCTTCCCGCCCGTACCGCAAGCGATCCTCGATCATTGGCTCGACCCTGTCTGGCGGCGCCGGTTATCACTATCCTCGCATTTGCTGACACCCGTGGAAGCCTTGAGCGCCGGATTGGCAGATGAATTGGCGGAACCGGCTCAATTATTGGAACTAGCGCTGGTGCGCGTAAAGGAATTGGCGGCTCAGCCGGGATTCAAGGCCTGCAAACGGCAGTTGCGGGCCAAAGCCAATGCAGAAATTGACGCCATTCTGGCAATCTAATTCCCCGTGTCATTGCGAGGAGCAATGCGACGAAGCAATCCAGAGCCGCGCGTACCGCTCTGGATGACTTCGCTACGCTCACAATGACGATTAGACTGTTGTCTCGCACCAAAACCAATGCCAAAGGCTCAGCATGACCTTAGATAAAAATTTCGACCCCGCCGCCATTGAAGCACGCTGGTATGAGCATTGGGAAACCAAGGGCCTTTTCCGTCCGGAGCGCGATGATCGCGAGCCGTTCACGATCGTCAACCCGCCGCCCAATGTTACAGGCAGCCTGCATATCGGCCACGCGCTCGACAATACATTGCAGGACATCATCATCCGGCACGAGCGGCTGAAGGGCAAGGACGCATTGTGGGTCGTCGGGATGGATCACGCCGGCATCGCCACCCAGATGGTGGTCGAGCGCCAGATGAACGAGCAGCAGCAGAAGCGCACCGATTTCACCCGCGAGGAATTTGTCGAGAAAGTCTGGGAGTGGAAAGAGGAAAGCGGCGGCACGATTACCGGGCAGCTGCGCCGGCTGGGCTGTTCGATGGACTGGTCGAACGAGCGCTTCACCATGGACGAGGGCATGAACGAGGCCGTGCTCAAGGTCTTTGTCGATCTCTATAATGATGGCCTGATCTATCGCGACAAGCGGCTGGTCAACTGGGACCCGGCCTTGAAAACCGCGATCTCCGATCTGGAAGTTGAGACCAGCGACACCAAGGGCAGTTTCTGGCATTTCAAATATCCGCTCGCTGACGGCGTGACGCTGGATAACGGGCAAGACTATATCGAGGTCGCAACCACACGGCCGGAAACGATGCTGGCCGATATGGCGGTTGCCGTGCACCCAAGCGATGACCGCTATAAGAGCGTTATCGGCAAGGAAATTCAACAGCCGATTACGGGACGCCGGTTCAAGATCGTAGCCGATGAACATGCCGATCCGGAACTGGGTTCCGGCGCGGTGAAAATCACCCCTGGCCATGATTTCAACGATTTCGAGGTTGGCAAGCGAGCCGGTTTCGCGGCTGGCGAAATGCTCAACATGCTCGATGGCGAGGCCAATGTCTGCCAGACGGCGGACGGTCTGGTGCCCGAGGAATATATCGGTCTGCACAGGTTCCGGAAAGACGGCGTCAACGGCGCCCGCGAACTGGTTGTCCAGCAGATGAAGGAACAGGGCTACCTGATCCCGCATGTGTCAAAGAACAAGGACGGCGAACAGGTCGAACATGACGCCGAACCGCGCACCATTGCCACGCCCTTCGGCGACCGCGGCGGCGTGGTTATCGAGCCATGGCTGACCGATCAATGGTATGTCGATGCCGAAACCCTCGCCCAACCGGCGATCAAGGCGGTTCGCGACGGCGATATCGAGATCGTTCCGAAGAGCTGGGAAAAGACCTATTTCAACTGGATGGAGAATATCCAGCCCTGGTGCGTCTCGCGGCAGCTCTGGTGGGGACACCGGATTCCGGCATGGTTTGACGAGAATGGCAAAATTTACGTCGCCATGGATGAAGCATCAGCGCAGGCGCAAGCTGGCGCAGATGTCGCGCTTACCCGCGACCCCGACGTTCTCGACACATGGTTTTCCTCCGCCCTATGGCCTTTCGGCACATTGGGCTGGCCGGAGAAGACCAAGGATCTGGAACGCCATTATCCGAATGACCTGCTGATCTCCGGCTTTGATATCCTGTTCTTCTGGGACGCGCGGATGGCGATGCAGGGCATCCAGTTCATGAAGGAAGTCCCGTGGAAGAGGCTCTATCTGCACGGCCTGGTGCGCGCCGAAGATGGCTCGAAAATGTCCAAGTCGAAGGGCAATGTCGTCGATCCGCTAGGTCTGATCGACCAATATGGCGCAGATGCGCTACGCTTCTTCATGGCGGCAATGGAAAGCCAGGGCCGCGACATCAAGATGGATGACAAGCGGGTCGAAGGCTATCGCAATTTCGCCACCAAGCTGTGGAATGCCTCCCGCTTCTGCGAAGTAAACGGTATCGGCGCAAGCAAGACGCTCGCTGCCCCCGAAGCCGCCCTGCCCGTAAATCGCTGGATCATCAGCGAGGTGGTCGAAACCCAGCGCGCACTCGACAAGGCACTGACCGACCTGCGCTTCGATGCGGCAGCCAACACCATCTATCACTTCACCTGGGACCGCTTCTGCGACTGGTATCTCGAGCTGATCAAGCCCGTTTTGCAGGGCGAGGATGCCAGCGCGGCAGACGAAACCCGCACCATCGCCGGTTGGGTGCTCGACCAGATCATCGTCATGCTCCACCCATTCATGCCGTTCATTACGGAAGAGCTCTGGCACAGCATGGGCGACAGAAAATATGATCTGATCGTCGCCAAATGGCCCGAGCCGAAAGCGGAAATCGACAAGGAAGCAAAAGACGAAGTCGACTGGCTCATTCGTCTTATCTCGGCCGCTCGCACGGCAAAAGTCGAACTCAACATTCCGCCCGGAACAAAAATGTCCGCCCATGTCCGTGATGGCGACGATGCTCTGGCAAAACGCATTCAGCGGCAAGGCTCTGCGCTGGACCGTGTCGGCAGGCTGGAAAGCTTTTCCTTTGATGCTGCCCCGGAAGGCGCGACAGCCCAGATTGTGGTAGACGGTGCAACTTATGTTCTGCCACTGGCAGGTGCCGTCGATTTCGAAGCAGAAAAAGCACGGCTAACCAAAGCGCTGCAAGCATCGCGGAAAGAAGCCCAATCTTTGTCAGGCCGTCTCGGCAACGCCAATTTCGTCGAAAAGGCGAAACCGGAAGCGGTCGAAAAAGCTCGTTCCGACCTGTCCGACAAAGAAGCGGAAGCCGAACGGTTACAGGCGGCGATAGATCGGCTGGGATAATATTGCTCTAGAATATCAGCAATTTGGCTAAATTTGGAACCAATCGGAGATGGTTCTCCGCCTTCGCGGCGATACTAGCTTCCGATATTTCGCCTAGCTATCGTCCCCGCGCCGCATTTTTTCGGCACCGGCGCGCATTTTCTCGGCCCCTTTACGCATTTTTTCCGCACCGCGCCGCATTTCCGGGGCGCTTGCCAGCAACTGCTCCGCCGTGACTTTCGTGTCTCGGTGGCCATTCTGGTGCGCCGCCTCGCGTTCGCGAAAAGCATCATCGCGTTCCAGCCGGTCAGCATAGGCTTCCATTTCGTCGGCGCCGCGCAACATCTCCTCTGCACCTTTCTCCATGCCAGCGGCAGCTTCGGCCATCCCGGCCGTCACCTGGGCTTTGATATCCCGCGCAAGCGTTTTGCTCCATTCTCCTTGGTGCTGGTGTTTCGCATTACGCGCCTGACTGGCCATCGCCGGCACTATCGACGTCGCGACAAGGACCGCTCCCGCAGCAAACGAGAAATAGCGTTTATCAAACATCGGATTCTCCATGTCATCTTGCCACGCCCGATGCGTGACCTAGTGACTACGAGTGTAATCGACGGCTACGGAATTGATACCGGCCATCGATCAACAGCCAATGGAAATGGACAAACGGACGGAGCCGCGTTTACCGGCCTTGCGCTCTCCAGCGCTTGATTACCCGCTGGATGATTTCTTCTTCGCCACCTTGCTCGCGCCATAGCTCGGAGAATACCGGATCTTCCGAAGCCGGACGCCGGTCCTCGGCTAGGGTATCGAGAGAAACGCGGATCGGAATGGCAACGCCTTCGCCGCAGCAAATCACTTCACGATTGCGCAAGGCTGGAATGGAGTCGAGAAATCCGCGCGCACCTTCCGGCATAGCGGCTTTCACAAAGGCCTGATCCCGGTCATTGTTGAGACGCATCGACAGGATTGTACCACATTGCGAGAGCACGCCTTCGGCCAGATCCGACGGCCGCTGGGTGATGAGACCCAGAGAAACACCATATTTACGGCCTTCCTTGGCGATCCGGCTGAGAATATCGCGAACACTGCTTTCCTCGGCGACATCATCATTGGGAATATATCGATGCGCTTCCTCGCAGACCAAAAGCATCGGCCGCTGCGGTTCATTGCGGGCCCATATCGCGTAATCGAACACCAGGCGACTGAGCACAGAAACCACGGTAGGCGTGATTTCGGACGGCATTGCCGAGACATCGATAATCGAAATCGGTTTGCCCTCGGACGGCAGTCTGAAAATCTTGGCAAGAAATGCCGCCATTGTATCGCCGACAAGCATCCCGGAAAACATGAAGCTGTAACGTGGATCGGCCTTGATCTCGTCGATCTTGGATTTTAGCCGTTGATAGGGGGCGCTGTTGGTCGCCTTGTCGAGTTTGCCCATCTCGTTCTGCAATATCCCTGTCAGATCGGACAGCAAATAGGGCACAGGTGAATCCACGGTCAGCTTCGCAATATTGGCGGATGCCTGACTTTTTGCTTTTGCAGCCAGCAGGCATTTGGCGAGAATGTCGCAATCCATCTGTTTGGCATCGCCTCTCGACTGCACAAACACTTCACAATGCTCACGAAAATTCATCAGCCAATATGGCAAGTTGAGATTGTTCACGTCGAACAATTTGCCGTTTTCCTTGAAGGCGGCAGAATATTCGCCGTGCGGGTCAATCATGATGATATGGCCCTCGGGAGCCAAGTCACAGATTTTATGGAGAATGAGAGCCGCAGAAGTCGACTTACCGGTACCGGTCGAGCCCAGAAGCGCGAAATGCTTACCAAGCATGGCATCGACATATAGAGCCCCCCGAATATCGTCCGTGGGATAGACCGTACCGATTTCAACATTGGCGCGGCCATCGGATGCGTAGACCTGCTTCAGGTCCGCTGTAGTCACTGCGTAGACCAGCGAGGCTGGCGTTGGATAGCGGGTTACACCACGGCGAAAATTGTAAATATGTCCGGTAAGCTGTTCTTCGTCACCTTCTCCCAGAAAATCGATCTCGGCGATCACCAGCCCCGATTGTCCTTCATAAAGCCTCTGAGTCCGGATATTGGCTAGCAGCCATGTCTGGCCAACACGAATTTTGACCTGGCTACCCACCTGACCAGCCATTTTGACCGTTGCGTCGGGATGATCAAGCAATCTGGTCAGGACGGCACTATCCAGCACGATCTTGGAACCCGACCCCGCGATTTCGATGACTTCGCCAATTTTATGACCCTCGGTGCGCTTTGGAGCAGGAGCGTGGCCGCTATGGCTCTGCGTTTCATTTCCTGAAACCGGAAGAGGAGCAGATGCGGGAAAATTATGGGAACCCATGTCGGACATTGCGGTTTTTCCTGTGTTACTGGTCAAAACACCGGACTAATGCGTCATGGTTAAGGAAGATTTACCGCGCCTAAAGAAAGGTAGATTCGCACGCTTGCCGCTGGACAAGCGTCACATCTTGCGGAACAGATAACCGGCAGACCATCCTAGAAAAACCGAAATGAACACAGCAATCAAGCCATAAAGAAAGCCGTTGTTCTGGGATAGATTGGTGATAAAGCGCCCCATTCCGATTTTTTCGATCGTAACCTCCTTGACTTCTGCCGCCTCTACCCGACCATCGAGAATTAGGAATGTTTCCGCCGTATAATCGCCTACCGGGACACTGGCAGGCAGATTGATCCGCGCCTGATACAACACGCTGTTGGTGATCTTCACGCTATTGGGCAAATTCTTGAAAAGATTTCCGCGGGCATTCAGATCCACCAGCCCGTTAACGAAGCGATCCAGTTCACGACTGTCGATCGCTCCAGCCGGAGAAAGCTGCAGATGATTTAGTCCCAGTTCGTAGATATCTGCCGTTTTTCCATCAACAATCTCGTCAATCGGCTTGGAAGACGCAACCGCGTAGAAACCGGGGGCGGAACGGAATTCGCTGCTCGCAGCATTGATCCAGATCCCCGCTATCTGCTGTTTTTCACGCACGACGATGGATTCAACCGGCCCCTTGAGAACAACCACGATATCTGCCTGATCGGTATTGCGCGTTCCCGGCGGATAGGTGATGGCACCAAAGAGCAGCAATTGTGCACCGTTGAAATCACCCCGGATGCTGATCCGATCCTGCGATACTTCCGGAACCAGTACCGGGGTCGCAGCCACGGTCATGATGGCGATACCGAACACCGCAAGCAAGCGAGGCAAAAGAGCACCACGCCGCATCACAGGAGTTGCACCGTGTATATTTCATCGGGCTGGAAGCCCAGACCCAAGGCCATGCGGATGGCAACAAGCAGCACCATGGCTGCCAGACTCAATCGCAAATATTCGGGTCGCATACGCTGCGCGAATTTTGCGCCCAGTTGCGCACCGGTCACGCTGCCGAGTAGCAGCAACGAGGCCAGAACGATATCAACCGCTCGTGTAGTCATGCTATGCATCATCGTCGATGCAATGGTCACGAACAGGATCTGAAACAGTGACGTTCCGACCACCACTTGAGCGCCCATGCCGAGCAGATAAAGCATCGCCGGTACCATGATAAAACCGCCCCCAACACCCAGCAACATAGTCAGGATTCCGGTAAGCAGACCAAGCACGAATGGTGCGATCGGCGAAATATAGAGACCAGAGCGGTAAAAGCGCCATCGGAATGGGAGATTGGCGACCAAAGGATGATGACGCCTCTTCCGCGCAGGCATCGGCTTACCGGCGCGCAGTGCCCTGACGCTCTGCAAGGATTCTTTGAACATCAAACCACCGATACTCGAGAGCATCAGGACGTACAAAACATTGATAACAGTATCGATCTGGCCCCATCTCTGCAAAATCTGGAACAGCCCGGTACCAATCAGAGTCCCAAATATACCGCCAACCACCAATATTCCGCCCATCCGGAAATCAACTCCCTTGCGGCGCATATGAGCAGCAACACCCGAAATACTGGCACCCGTGACCTGGGTGGAGGCAGAAGCGGCGGCGACCGTCGGCGGTATGCCGTAGAAAATGAGCAGCGGAGTAGTTAGAAAGCCGCCACCGACGCCGAACATACCGGACAAAATTCCCACAAGACCGCCAAGCAGGACTATGACAAATGCATTGACTGAGAGATTGGCGATTGGGAGATATATGTCCATATTCCAGTTGGACTAATCTCTTTTTGTTGCGGGATAAAGGGCGTTGCGGTTCGCAACGTCAAAAATCAATCCGTTTGCGGATCGGGGACTAAAATCGGCCCGCTTAGAATCCAGTTGAAACGGTTATCGCCAAACCGTTTTCTGGCCGTGCATTGCCGGCAACCCGAACGCGCCAGTCGACAGAGAAATGCGCGGATGTAGCACCAAGAGGGACTTCGATATCCGCTCGCGGTCCCACATCCAGTCGAGCAATCTGGCGTTCGCCGCCAGCCCATGCTCCCACTCCAACATACAATCTCTTTCTTCCAGATTCAGCGACAGGATGCTGCAAGGTAGCAGATCCGTCAAAAAAATAGCTTTCGTTCTCACCTAAAACATATCCCGCCTGAGCGTAGGTCTCGAGTAGAATATTTTCCACGATATGATCAGGGCCGGTGCCGCCAGCCATAAAAAAGGCTGTTCCCCGATCCCCGCCCGAATCTGCGTCCAGCCGCTTTTCGGCATGGACAGAAAAAGGCAAGCTCTGAACCGGATGTATCCGTAGACCCACAGCGGCTTCGCCCTGCGCCAGTGGCGCCAGCGCGGTGGTCAGTCTGCCATAAACCGCTATTTCAGGGTTCGGCTTGGCCAATATCGGATAGGACAAGATAACACCGGCCTGACTACCCCCATATTGGCCATTTGATATGACGGAGCCTCGCCTTCCCAACTCCGGCTCCGTGTGTTGAGAAGCCTGTCTGGCGAAAACCCAGGCATAACCGGCAAGCCTGTCTTCGCGCTGGTTGGCGGTCAGATTCTGGCCCGAAGGTTTAATCGATCCAATCCCTCGTGAAATACTGGGCGCTTGCCTGGGCGATGTCTCGGCCGGAAGCCTGTAAAAAACGTCCGCCGCATGCATGCTTGCCAGCAAAGAATGTCGTCGAGGACGGAATCGATCAACGAGGATCCGTTCAATCGATCGTTGCGGAGAATTGGACGGGAACAAGAGATTATTTTTTCCACCAGTATCGCCTCGCTCGGTGATCCGCCTCGAGAACTGGGCCCCGCTACGGCGTTGCGCACCGGCATTATTTATTTGCGCGACTTCGTAGCCTACAGCCGAATGGCCGGTCGCTGGCCCTACCGAATCTATCACAATATCCAACGGAATATTCCATGAGAGAACGCGCGTGATTACCCAGATGGATATTATCGTTCCAAACGCACGAAGTGGCGCACCGGTGACCTGTTCCACCAATGCATCAGTCCCTTTCAGCCATTGAATGCCCTGACCTCAGCTGCTGGATTTCGCCAGTTTCAGGATAGAAATGATGCGTTTTTTCCCAGTTCACCGGATGACCGGCAAGCTGTTCAACATAATGACCAATGGCTCGCCAGGCCGCCAGAATATTAATCACATTCGCAACGATCGTCCGCGGTATCGACAGAAGCGCTTCACGAAGGCCATAAAGCGCAAAGACAAAATAGCTTTTCAACAGTAGCCGCCACATCAGAAAACCGGCGTTCACCAAAAGCAGTGTTCGCAGAAATCCGGAAACAGGCTCAACTTTGTATAGACCAAATTGGTCGGCGAGAAGCAGGCCACCCGTCAAGATTGCGACCGCATAGGCAATCGCCAGAACGATGGCCGCCAGACTGGCCTTACGATCACGCAGTCTCATCCAATTCTCCCGCCAATCATTCTTCCATCCCAGTCGATCCCATCCGGAAAGGGAGATTCCAGCGATCCAGCGGCTTTTCTGACGGACAGCATCTTCAAGCTTTTCAGGAAAAAACTCCTGCGTCGCGACCAATTGTCCATCGAGGTCGCGCAGCCGCGCAAAAATACCCCGGGCATTTTCTCCCGTCAGATTGAGTCCCAACTCATAGTCTTCGGTCAAGCTGTGCGCATCAAAGGGCTTGCCTTTTGTCCGGATTGTCAATTTTTGCAGGGCATCCCGGGCAAAAGCGCAGCCCACACCAGCAGAGGGAATCGAGGCACCAAGCGCTTCGCGCATCACCATTTGTTTGCCGTGTAATTCAGCAAATTCGTCGCCATAATGACCGGCGACCCAGCGCGACCTCTTGGCCCGGCGCGGAATGACTGGCAATTGAACCAGAGCGGCCCGTTCAATCAGATATTCGAGCAGCCGCAGTTCCTCGGGATGGACAAGATCCTCTGCATCGTGGAGCACGACTGCCTTAAAATCGGTCTTTTCCTCGATTTCATCCTGACACAGCGCATCCCACAGATGATTGAGACAATCCGCCTTCGTCGTCGGCCCGTTTTGCTGACAGACTACAATCCGGATTTTGTCCGTGCCCGACGATGCTGCCGCGACCGCCGCAATCGTTTCCGGATCATTCGGGTAGCATCCGACATAAATACGATATTGGCTTGATGTCCATTGTCGCAAACATCTCACTAGCATTGCGCCAATCACCGCAGCCTCCTTCCAGGCCGGTACAAATATAGCCAACCGGCCATCGGGCGCGGATTGGCCCAAGGTCTCCACGGTTGCGCGTTCGTAGCGAGAATAGACGAACAGCTTGCGTTTCACGCTGTGAAAAATCCAAAGCCCGTCGAAAACCAGATCATCGGCCGAGCCAAGCAAAAAACACACGCTAGCGAAGAGCAGCATTTCCTTCTGGAGAACATCAAACAACGGGAAAAGAATATCACTCACCATAGTTATGCTCCTTCGGTTCGCAGAAGCGTTGCTACTGCAGAGAGTGAAGACAATGGTTGGAAACAAGTGATTGGATCGTTGCTGGACGCTAGCCGGAATTAATTCCATGCTCAGCCACCAACGGCCAATGTTCAAAGGATCCAAGAGCCAGTGCCAACAGCATAGGATAGGCCCAAAAGACAGCACCAGTGCCGAACGCCCACGGCGTAATCTGTGGCATAACCATCATTGTGGGATGAGTGGTTACCGCAAGCAGTTGAAACGCGGTTGCCCAAATTGGCCAGAAGCGATCGGAATTGAACGCAAGATAAATCAACGCGATGAAGGCGACTATATCAATCGCAAATATACCCACTTCCACGCTCGTCCACGAGGTCCCGAAAAGTCTGCTAACCACTAATGTGGAAACCGATCCGACAATCATGATGGCAACCCCGAAATATTCAGAACGGGATCCGCGATAAATTGCATGTCCACAGCAGACTACAAGAAATATATAATAGATATAGGCCCATATCGTAGTGAAAATCACAGCGGCACACCCACCATCATAGGTGATTCAAGCTTGTTTTGGAAAAATAACTAGGCAACATGTTCTGCTAAAGTGACAATTTTCTCATCATCTTTATTTTGAGCTATAGGCGGTTTCATATCTCCGCTGCCCATGGCCATGGCTTGCAATCCAATTTGATCTCGCGTTTCCGCCAATCGGTTGTGTGTTGCTATCAGTTGTCCTCTCGCTCTCACTAATGCAGTCAGGGTTTCAGCTGCCTGCGATATCGCATCCTGACCGACCACAGCCGATAAATGTGCATTCGTTCTCGCGACGGGCATATATCCCGCCAAATCTGCCATTTTGCAAATTGCCTGATCAAAAGCTTCTTCGGTAGCAAACAGTCTCCTCGCCAAATTCTCGGCAGCATGTTGTCGTTGTTTCAGCATGAATTTTCCTTTCCCCAGAGTCGACATTTCATACTATTCAAAGTTACCAAATCGAGGAGCGGATGCGCAGGCCTGACTGAGTGTCGATTACCCTGTTAGCCGAGACAGCGCCTCCAACCCCGCGATAAGGCCACCGAAAGATAATGCGGACCCGATCGCAATCGCCAATATCCACCCCAATCGCTCCACCGTGCCAAGATTGTTTCTCTCGCCACGATATCGCGGAACGGGAATCCGTCGGCGCCCGGTTTCTGATCCTTCAAAAATCATAGTGGCGATATTGCCATCTACATTTGAAATATCATCTGTGGAGCCTGTCCTGTCGCTTGCGGTCCTTTCGGTTGGCGAGACCAATTTCCCGTTTTTTCTGCCCCGCTCAACATCCGGCATTTGATATATCAATGGTTGATATTGATCGTCGGCCTCGAACGCAGCAAATTTGCGTGCCGCCTCGAAACGCGACGACACTTCCATAATGCGCATGGCAGTGCGCAATCTCTGATCTACCGTGTGCGGAGATACGCCCAGTTCCCGTGCAATTTCCTTGGAATTATGATGCGCCAGCACAAGCCGCAAACAATCGCGCTGCCCGTCATTCAGCTTTTCTGCAGCGTCCACTGTCATAGCGGGCGTGACCGACCGAATCGAGAGTGAAGGAGTTGCAAGAATGGACATCGGCCTGCAGATTTCCGACAAAAATATGTGATGAATTGCCGGAAACGTGCGCTCTGCGCCATATCTGCCCCCTGAAAACCTTGTCGTTACCTTCTGTTACAATAACAGAAATCCGCGATATCGTGAAATTTTTTCATAATGTGTAACGCTTGCGGTACGCGACGGCACTCAATCCCAATTGCCACAAAGTCCTCTGGACTTGTCTCCGCGTTCAGGCCATCAACTAAAAAAAATGGAGAGAGCATGAACGCATCACAGGCAGAGCCTCTGACGAATACCGGGCTGGCATATCGATCCGGTGGCTATCGGAACTATGTAATAATTTCGTTGATGCTTCTTTACACATTGAACTTCATCGATCGCATATTGATCGGTGTTGTCGCCCAGCCGATCATCGAAGAGTTCAAGTTGCAGGACTGGCAATTTGGCTTGTTATCCGGCTTCGGCTTTGCCCTCATGTATACGGTTATGGGTATCCCGATCGCCCGGCTTGCCGAGCGCATGAACCGCGTCAAAATCATCGCCGCCAGTGTCATCCTGTGGTCGCTCATGACTGCCCTGTGCGGGATAGCAGGCAGTTTTATCGCGTTGCTCGTCTTTCGTATAGGTGTCGGCATCGGCGAAGCGGGCCTGACGCCTGCAGCCAATTCAATCATCTCGGACTATTTTCCGCCGCGCAGCCGCGCACGGGCGATCGCCATATACACCATGGGCATTACATTGGGCGGGGTTTTGGCCAATGCCTTTGGCGGACCGATCACCGAATTATTTTCATGGCGTGAAGCGTTTCTGGTGCTTGGCATACCCGGCGTGCTTTTCGGTCTGATATTCCTCTTCACAGTCGAGGAGCCTCCGCGCGGCTACGCTGATCCCCCCACCGCAATCAAGCCCAGGAAAATGGGAATTGCAGATACGGTCCGGGAATTGGCGGCCAAGCGCAGCTTCTGGATCAATATGATAGCCGCCGCTCTGGTCGCCTTTGTCGGCTATGGCGTCAGCAATTTTCAGGTCGCTTTTTTCCAGCGCGTCCATGAAATGTCGATCTCGGAAGTGACTTTGCAGATCGCCGTTCCGCTGGGTCTGGCTGCATCTGCCGGGGCATTTTTTACCGGCTATCTGACCGAGAAGATGAGCGGTCGTTATCCCAACGTGGTTGCATGGCTGCCGGGTGTCATGCTGATCATATGCGTGCCGCTTTACTGGATAGGCTTCACCACCGATAGCGTTCCGTTCGCCCTGATAGCGCTGCTCTTCGCTGCCACCCTGCATTATGGCTATCTCGGTGCGCAATATACCATCTGCCAGGGCGTTGCGAGCCCGCAGTCACGTGCAACTGCCGTTGCCCTTTTCCTGTTCATCGTCAACCTCATTGGCTATGGCTGCGGCCCACTCGTCATGGGGATTGCCAGTGACATGCTGATGAGCGCCAATCTTGCCGGCTCACAGTTTGCGGCAGAACTGACCGGCCAGATTTGCAAAGGCCGGCCGGAAGACCTGCTCGCGGCTCTCGGTGCAGCCAAGGCCGAGGCATGCCTGACGGCAAGCGCGGAAGGGCTTCGCTGGTCGATGATCTATATCGTCGGCATATTCTTCGTTGCGGGCGGTCTCTATATCTTTGCCTGCAAGACGCTGCAAAAAGACCTTGTTGCAAAGATGAACTGAGACAATATGGCCCGTCCGGAAGCATGGCAGCTGATTGCCGCAAACTATCCCGTATCTGTCGTGACCCAGACGCGTTTTCAGGATATTGATCCGAACCGGCATCTCAACAATGTCGCCTTTGCTTCGATGTTCGAGAATGCGCGGGTCCGGCTTAACCGTGCGCTGCGGCCCTGGGGTGACCGGCCCAGGAACGAGCGGAGCATGGTGGCGGCGGTGACGATCAACTATCTCCGTGAAGGGCAATATCCCGACGACGTCGAGATCAGTTCGGGTGTCAGCAAGATCGGGCGTTCAAGCTATGTCATCGCGCAGGCGATGTTCCAGAATGGCCACTGCATCGCCACCTGCGATTCCACCATCGTCTGCCGCACCGACGGCGAGGGCAAGCCGTTGCGACCAGAGGTTGTCGCGGAACTGGAGAAAATGCGAACCACCGGTTAGCTTCTTCCCGTCAACACGGAACCTGTCAAAGTGTCTATATGGCCTTGAGAGGTCCTTCGACAGGCTCAGGACGAACGTTAACCAGCATATCAATCGGCAAAATTAGCGGCCCGTTTCTGCATGAACGCCATGACCGCTTCCACCTGATTGGGGGTCCGGCTGACCTTGTCCTGCCCAACCGATTCCATCATCAATATCTCGTCTTCGTTCATATCGGGAAGCTTGTTGATCAGATCTTTTGCAATCTGGACGGCTTGCGGATGCTTGCTCGCGATCTCGGCGGCAATTTCCATGGCCTTGGCATGCGGGTCATCCGACAGATGCGTGACAAAGCCCAGTTCCTTGCCTTCCTCACCGGTAAATATCCGGTTGGTGTAGGTCAGTTCGCGCAGAATGTCGTCGCGAACAAAGCTCCGCCAGGTCGTATAGCTGCCCATATCCGGGATCAGGCCCCAGCGCATTTCCATGATCGACATTTTCGCGTCCGGTGCAACCACGCGGATGTCGGCGGCGCTGGCAAATTGCAGCCCCCCACCAATGCACGGACCGTGAATAGCGGCGATGACCGGAGCCTTCAGGCGCCGCCAGAGCAGCACGATATGCTGATATTTATTGGCATTGCCAAAAGTGCGATCGGTCAGCGTGTTCGCGAGCGGAGATTTTTCACCATCCTTGCTTTCTTCAGATACGGACGCGGCCGATGCGGCAAAGCTGCCCATATCGAGCCCAGCGCAGAACGCCTTTCCTTCGCCCGACAGGACGATGGCTCTTATACCGTCCATCGCTGCCAGCCTCTCACCCGCCTCGACGATCGCATCAATCTGCTCGGCGTCGAGCGCGTTCATCTTGTCGGGCCGGTTGAACCGGACATCGGCGATATGATCCTTGACGGTAATGGTGACGCGTTCTGACATTTTTCATCCTTTGCTCTTCGCCGTTCGCTGCGAGCGAAGTCGGGAAGTGTGATATTTCCAAGTGTCTCGACTGCGCTCGACACGAACGGAAACGAAGATTCGCTGTTATACCGAATCTTGTTTAATCGCCCAGTTAACCAGCGGCAACTGGTCATTGCCAAAATACATTCTTTCACCCTCTCCAAAGGGCACGAAAATACTGGGCGATCCATAGGCACCGCGGGCGATGGCCTCTTCTGTATTGGCGCGCAGCCGGTCCTTGATTGCTTGTTCCTGCGTCCGCGCGGCCAGCGCTGCGCCGTCCAGCCCGACTTCGTTGGCAATCGCGATCAATACTTCGGGATCATCCAGATTGCGTTGCTCGCCGTAATAAGCGTGGAAGGCAGCGGTTGCGAACTTGTGCAACGCCGCCTGATCATCCTCCAGCGCGCAACAGAGCCGCATCGCATGGACCGACTTGACCGGATGATGTTCGCTCGGGAAATTCATCGGCAGGCCGGCCAGCTTGGCCCAATCCTTGAGCACGCGAAAACTGTGAACAAATTTGCGATTGTCCGGATTTTCCCGGGCCGCGTAGACGTCCTGGTTCACCGCATTGAACACGCCGCCAACGAGGAACGGTTTCCAGATAATTGCGGCGCCATTCTCTTTGATGATCGGCTGGATATTGTGGAACGCGAGGCACGTCCAGGGAGATGAGAGGTCAAAATAGAAATCCACTGCTACCGACATAATTTGATCCTTATTCTCCCTCTCCCTTCCGAGGAGAGAGGGGCCATTTCCTAATCCTTCAAGCCGAACAATGTCTTGCGCGTCTGCGCATCATCCTGCGGATTTCGATTGATCTTGTCCCGGCCGACAGCCATCCCGCGCCGCAGACCTTCGCGCTGCTTGAGCGTCTCGTACCAGCGCTTCACATGGGCAAAATCACCCAGAGCAATTTCCTGACGCTTGTAAGTCTGCACCCAAGGGAAACAGGCCATGTCGGCAATAGTGTAATCTACACCCGCCAGATAATCATTATCCGCCAGCCGCCTGTCCATCACGCCAAACAGGCGGAGCACTTCCTTGCGGTAGCGCTCGGTGGCATATTCTATCCGCTCGGGCGCATAGAGTTTGAAATGGCCATGCTGTCCCATCATTGGCCCCAGCCCGCCCATCTGCCACATTAGCCATTCCGTAGCCGCAATCTGTCCGCGCAGATCATGCGGCAGAAAATCTTCCGCCTTGTCCGCCAGATAAAGCAGGATCGCTCCGGTTTCGAAAACGCTCACCGGTTCGCCGCCATCCGCCGGATCATGATCGACGATCGCGGGGATCCGGTTGTTCGGGCTGATCGCGATAAAATCCGGCTCGAACTGCTCCCCTGCCCCGATATTCACCCATTTGATATTATAGTCGAGCCCGCTTTCCTCAAGCATGATCGAAATCTTCCAGCCATTGGGTGTCGGAGCAAAATATAAATCAATCATAAACGCAAATCATCCTTGCCGAACTTTACACACTTTACACTGTTATGTTTTTAAATTCCCGGTGGGCGAATTGCCCGCCCAGACGGGGTAAAAAATGGGTATTTCGCGTCAGTGAACATAATGCCGCAACGTGGCATAAAAGCTGCCCGGTAGGACAGCAAAATCTGACAATATTTGCGCAGCCCAAGGGATGCTCCGGTCAATGGCCCAAAGACCTCCGTGCGACTGATATTTCGACAATCGTAGAAATATGATTGACGGCAGGATATTATTTTTGTATTTCCATGATTATCGAATTAATGGAGTCGTACATGCAATCCGAACAGGCTGTCAGCGCTTTGGCGTCGCTCGCTCAGGAGCACAGATTGTCGATCTTCCGCTTGCTGGTACAGGCCGGCAAAGATGGTCTTGCCGCAGGCGCGATAGCCGAACAGCTGGGTGTTCCGCCCAGTTCCCTGTCCTTCCATCTCGCCCATCTGACCCGTTCCGGCCTGATCAGCCAGGAACGCCAGTCCCGTACCCTGATCTACCGGGCCGACTATGCGGCGATGAACCAGCTCGTCGCCTATCTGCTCGAAAATTGCTGCGCCGGCAACGCCTGCGCTGTCGACCTTCTCGTTTCCCAAGGAGCCTGCAAATGAAAAGAATGCACATTCATCTGTCCGTAGAAAATATCGACAAGTCCGTCGCTTTCTACACCAGCCTGTTCGGTGCGGAACCGACCGTGCTGAAAGACGATTACGCGAAATGGATGCTCGATGACCCGCGGGTCAATTTTGCCATGTCGAGCCACGCAGGCGCACATCGCGGCGTCGAACATGTCGGCATCCAGTCGGAAAATGCCGAAGAACTGGCCGAGGTTTATGGTCGGATCAAACAGGCCGGCGGCGCGATATTTGACGAAGGCGCTACCACCTGCTGCTATGCCCAGTCGGAGAAAAACTGGACGGCGGATCCCGATGGCGTTGCCTGGGAAGCCTTTCTGACCAACGGTGAAGTGACCGATTACGGCAATCGCGTAGATCTCGGACAACTCGCATCAGACAATGCTAGCGATGGAGCTTGCTGCACGCCGGAAATGAAGCCGCAACCCGCCGCTTCGTTCTCCTGCTGCGGATAATCCTATGTCAGACAAGATCTTCAACGTGCTGTTTCTCTGCACGGGAAATTCGGCGCGCTCCATATTGGGAGAGGCATTGCTCAACCGCGATGGTGCGGGTCGCTTTCGCGCCTATAGCGCGGGCAGCTTTCCAAAAGGCGAGCCTCATCCCATGGCGATTGAAATTCTGGAGCAGTTGGAATTTGATACCGACGGGCTGCGGTCTAAAAGCTGGGATGAATTTTCGGCACCGGACTCCCCCCGGATGGATTTCATCATTACCGTCTGTGACAATGCCGCGGGCGAAACCTGCCCGATATGGCCGGGCCACCCGATGACAGCCCATTGGGGCATCGAAGACCCGGCCGCTGTCGAGGGCGCAGGCCAGCGCGAGGCCTTTCTGACGGCGTTGCGCTATATGCGCAACCGGATCAGCCTGCTGCTCAACCTGCCGATCGATGCTCTCGACGAGCTCAGCCTGAAGACCCGTCTGGCAGCTATCGGCGCTGACGAAAGCGCCAGGGAACGGAATATATAATGGGACTTTTCGAACGCTGGCTTTCGTTATGGGTCGGCCTTGCCATATTGGCAGGCCTGTTGCTCGGCAATATGGCACCCGGACTGTTCAACCTGATCGCCGGCCTGGAATATGCCTCGGTCAATCTGGTGGTCGCGGTTCTGATCTGGGCGATGATCTATCCGATGATGGTGGCGGTCGACTTCGGCAGCCTGCGGGATATTGGCAGCCGGCCCAAGGGACTGATTATCACCATCATCGTCAACTGGATGGTCAAGCCATTCACGATGGCCGCGCTTGCCGTTCTGTTCTTCGACTATATCTACAGCGGGATCATATCCGGCGAGGATGCGCAGCAATATATTGCCGGTCTGATCCTGCTCGGCGCAGCCCCCTGCACGGCAATGGTCTTTGTCTGGTCGCAGATGACCAAGGGCGATGCCGCCTACACATTGGTGCAGGTGTCGGTGAACGATCTGATCATGATCGTCGCCTTTGCACCGATTGTCGCATTGCTGCTCGGCGTAACCGATATCGCCATTCCATGGCAGACCCTGCTTCTTTCGGTATTGTTATACGTGGTCGTGCCTCTGGTCGCCGGAGCGATTACCCGGCGGATGGTCATCGCCAGCCATGACAATGATGTCGCGGCGGTGGATCATTTCACGGCCCGGCTCAAGCCGGCATCGATCATGGGTCTGCTGGCAACCGTGGTCTTGCTCTTTGCCTTCCAGGCACAAACCATCCTGGCTCAGCCTGTCCTGATCGTGCTGATCGCAATCCCGATCATCCTGCAATCCTATGGCATATTCGCGATTGCCTATGCGGCGGCATGGCTCTGGAAAGTGCCGCATAATATCGCGGCACCCTGCGCGCTGATTGGCACATCCAATTTCTTCGAACTGGCGGTGGCTGTCGCCATCGGCCTGTTCGGCCTGTCCAGCGGCGCGGCACTGGCCACGGTAGTCGGCGTGCTGGTCGAGGTGCCGGTCATGTTGTCGCTGGTTGCGATAGCGAACAGAACGAAGAAGGGTTTTCCTGACCAGTGACCGGGCGATCTAGGACGGCAGCTCTGGCAATATGTTATAGTCGATCGGCTTGAACGTTCCGCCGTTGGACGCATAAGCGGAACAGGCCGTCAGACCGATCACAAGATCCATTTCTGCCCGCAAGCGAATGACATCGCCAGCCTTGCTGGTCGGCGGAAGCACTTCGAGCTTTCCACTTGCCTGATCGACCGGGACGTTCATGAACAAGTTGAAGGCGCACGGAATAGCATCCGGCTCGACACCAAATGGAGCAAGCGCTTCTGCCAGATTGCCGAAACATCCGCGATGCACCGGCTTGTCGGGATAGAAATGCCTGAACGTATCTTCGCTGCAGGGAGTCAGCAGGAAATCATGCGTCCCCACGGTGTCATGCACGATGCTCAGCATCGGGTTCGAGCGATTTGACCACAATCGGTTGCCTTCGCCCAGACGGATGGTTTCCTCATAATCAAAGGTCCGGCCGTTTGACAAAACTTCCCTTACATCATCTGCATTATAGGCAAGCAGGTCTGAGACCTGACCGCCGTCCGGATCGATCACTTCAAGGAACTGGCCTGTCAGCAGTCGGAAAGCGGCACCGGAGCGAGGCGGAATACGTCTGCTGCTCATGTCGCGCGCCGATCGTGAAACGGGCATTGCCAGTCATCGTCAACCTTTCGGCCGCTATATTGGCGCGCTTCGCTGGACTCTCCGTGTTTTGCCAGCATCGGGTTGATGTCTCCGGCCAGTTTTTTGTCACGATCCAGGATAGTGTCGCGCATCTTTTCATAACGACCTTCTTCCCGCAAGCGCTCGAACTGGTCGTGGAGATTGAAGATCAGCGTCGGTTGTGAAAAACGGCGGGCCGGGCGGGAGGAATTGGGATGCAGGCCAATCACGAAAAACGCCTCGCCGCCAAAGCTGAGCGAAAAATGGGGGTCCTCGGGATCGGCGCTTACGCGCTCGTCATAGGACTGCCCCAGCCACGCATCCTTGTCTGCTATCGACTGGAGCCTTTCCCACATCAGCTTTTCGAATTCGACTTCCGACAGATTTCCGGGGCCTTCGAATATAACCGCCAGACTGCGGAAGCCCTCGGTACACTCGCGATATTTGCGAGCCCATGCGAGCAGTTCGCGATGGATTGTCAAATCGTCCCAACTGCTGTCGATCCGATGAGCCACCACCGTCTTGAGATTGTCACGGGCCAAGGCTGACTTCGCCCCGACACAGGGAAATTGGGGCTGCAAGATCATAGCGCCTATAGTGTCCTGAAACTCTTCCAGGCGCCTGACCTTATAGTCTTTGTCTAGCAGGTTTGAATGGTTCATGCCGGTCTTTACTCTTAAAATACGGAAGCGTTCCGTCCCGACACCCTGGCAGCAAAAATTGCTCCGTCAGCTCGCTGCGTACCGGCGCAATTGTCGGCGAGCAGAATATCGCGCGCTGGCTTCCTGCTGCAACAACATCGCTTCCCCACGGCTCAAAACCCCGCTAATGGGCGCAGATGACCTCAGAAAAACCAAAGCTCATCATCCGCCGGGCGGAACTGGAAGATGCCAGAAAAATCTCGACCCTGTCGCGCAAAGTATACGGCAAGGGCGAAGGCTATACGGCCGAGGAAGTGCGCGGTCAGATCAACAATTTCGCAGATGGCCAGCTGGTCGCGGAAAATGAAGGCAAGATTGTCGGCCATTGCGCGACATTCCAGATTTCCGAAAAAACCGCCCGCGCTGCGCACAGCTGGTCGGAAATCACCGGTGGCGGCTTTGCCGCGCGGCATGATCCGAACGGCGAGATACTCTACGGCATGGAAGTCAGCGTCGATCCGGATTACCGGCGTCTGCGCATCGGCCTGCGCTTCTACAAGGTACGCCGCGAGCTGTGCCAGCATCTCGGGCTGAAAGGGATCATCTTTGGCGGACGGCTGCCCGGCTATGCACGACGCAAGCGCAAATATCCCGATCCGGCGGATTATCTGGCAGCCGTGGTCGACAAGCAATTCCGCGATCCGGTGATCAATTTTCAACTCAACCAGGGCTTTGTCCCGTTGGGGATATTGAAAGACTATATGCCGACCGACAAGCCGTCCGGCGGCAATGCTGTCCATATGTTCTGGGAAAATCCGCTGGCAGTCGAGGCTAAGCTTGTGACCCAAAGCCCGCACGATCGCTTGCCGCAATCGGTGCGCGTCGCGACCGTACAGTTCCAGATGCGCAAGATTGCCTCGCAAACCGAATTTGAAGAGCAGGTCGAATATTTTGTCGATGTCGCGGCCGACTATGGCGCCGATTTCGTGACTTTCCCGGAACTGTTCACGCTGCAACTGCTCTCTCTCGAGGGGGAAAAGCTGGATCCGGCGCAAGCGATCGAAAAAATCGCCGAATATACCGACCGGTTCAGGGAATTCATGGAAAAGCTCGCGGTTTCCTATCATATAAACATCATCGGCGGCTCGCATCCGACGCGGATGGAAAATGGCGATATCCGCAATATCTCCTATGTCTTCCTGCGCAATGGCGCGGTCTATACGCAGGACAAGCTGCACCCGACACCGAGCGAGGTCCGCTGGTGGAACATCAAGGGCGGCTATGGCGCGGAAGCCATCCCCACCGACTGCGGACCGATCGGGGTGATGATCTGCTATGACAGCGAATTCCCCGAAATGGCGCGGCATCTGGTCGATCAGGGCGCGATGATCCTGTTCGTTCCCTTCTGCACCGATGAACGGCGCGGCTATTTGCGGGTACGCTATTGCTGCCAGGCGCGCGCGGTGGAAAACCAGTGCTATGTCGTGATGTCCGGCGTGGTCGGCAACTTGCCCAATGTCGAGAATATGGACATCCATTATGCCGAGAGCGCGATCCTGACGCCATCCGACTTCCCGTTCGCGCGGGACGGTGTTGCTGCTGACACGGCACCCAATACGGAAACCATCGCGATCGCCGATCTTTCGATGACCAGCCTGCTCACCAGCCGGCAATCCGGCGCTGTGCAGAATCTGAAAGACCGCCGCTTCGACCTCTATCGGGTGTTGTGGAAGGGATAGGCCTTGTACCGGATGGCGCCTGACGCGGCACCATCCGGCAAGGAACGCCTAGATCGCTTCGTTTTGTCCTGGCGTGTTGACGCCCATTTTCTGCAGATATTTCTTTACGTTACGCGCGGCCTGACGGATGCGCTGCTCGTTTTCGACCATCGCAATACGGACAAAGCCTTCGCCATCTTCACCATAGCCAACGCCCGGTGCAACCGCCACGCCGGCCTGGGTGAGCAACTGCTTGGAAAATTCCAGGCTGCCCATTTTGGCAAGCTGCGGCGGCAATGGTGCCCAGGCGAACATTGAAGCCGCCGGTGGCGGAATTTCCCAGCCAGCCCGGCCAAAGCTTTCGACGAGCACGTCGCGGCGCTTGTGATAGAGTTCGCGGTTTTGCGCGACACGTTCCTGCGGCCCGTTGAGCGCTGCACAGGCCGCTGCCTGGATCGGTGTAAATCCGCCATAATCGATATAGCTTTTCACCCGGGTCAATGCGCTGATGAGAGTCTTGTTGCCAACGGCAAAGCCGACTCGCCAACCCGCCATGGAATAGGTCTTGCTGAGCGAGGTAAATTCCACAGCAACATCTTTTGCGCCCGGAACCTGCAATATTGAAGGCGTCGGGTTGCCGTCATAATAGAGCTCGGAATAGGCGAGATCCGACAGAAGCCAGACCTTGTTCTCCTTCGCCCAGGCGACCAGCCGTTCGTAGAAAGCGAGATCGACGACTTCCGCCGTCGGATTGGACGGATAGTTGACCACCAGCAATGTCGGACGCGGCACGGTGAATGCCATGGCCCGCTCGAGAGATTCCCAATAATGTTCGTCCGGCGTGGTCGGCACGCTGCGGATCGTCGCACCGGCGATGATGAAACCGAAGGTATGGATCGGGTAGCTGGGATTGGGTGCCAGGATACAATCGCCCGGCGCCGTGATCGCGGTGGCCAGACTGGCCAGACCTTCTTTCGACCCCAGCGTGACGACGACTTCTGTCTCGGGATCCACATCGACGCCAAAGCGACGGCTATAATAATTGGCTTGTGCCTTGCGCAGACCGGGGATGCCCTTGGATGCCGAATAGCCGTGCGCATCGGGTTTCTGCGCCACTTCGCACAGCTTGTCGATGACGTGCTGCGGCGGCGGCAGATCGGGGTTGCCCATGCCGAGATCAATAATGTCTTCTCCGGCCGCTCGCGCCGCTGCCCGCATGTTATTGACTTCAGCAATCACATAGGGTGGCAGGCGTTTGATACGGTAGAACTCTTCGGACATTATAAATCGTTTCTTGCGTTAAGTTATAGGGAACCGCCGCTTTGCGTAATTTTGATACAAATGTCGAGGAATTGAAGTCCATCGCAGCATTTTGTGTCCGGTCGGGGACGTGTGGCCCACGGCGGAGCGAGCGTTCGCGCCGCCAACCGGGCTCCGCACATCTGGCATTCAGCTCTGGATGCGATTGGTCCCCCGCAAGACAGTCTGGCTTTTGCTACCCGTCAATGCAATCGACTTGGCCCGGATCGTATCCAGGAAATGCCATGTCGAAACCGCTTTCTCGGGCGTGAGCGTGACCGTCATATAGCCGCGGTGAGCGGTGTCGGTCCATTGCAGCTGGGAATTGGTTTCCGTCAGCGCTTTGGCGGCAACGTCGGGATCCGCACCAGTCAGATAGGATTCGATGCCTGGAGAAGTCACGCTATGCCCGCCAAATTCCACACCGGCGGCGCCGTCATCCGTGGCCAGGTCAAACGCCCAGGCGTTGTGGCTGTCTCCCGACAACACGATCAGATCCGCGTCGGCCTGCTGGGCGATCGAGAGCGCCCGCTCGCGCGCCTGGGGATAACCGTCCCAGCTGTCAAAGTTGATCGGCAGGCCAATTCTGGCCGCCATCGCTCCAACCGCGAGCCGCTGTTTGGCAAAGGCGGGCGCATCGTCGGCGACCCAGTTGATTGCTTCCTGCGGCAGTTTCAGTTCGCCCATCACACATTGCTGCGACCAGACCTGCCATTTTGTGCCGGAGGCTTTGGATTCCTGCATGGCAGACGCCAGCCAGGATTGCTGCTCGCTGCCGATCATTTCGCGCGCCGAATCCTGCCAGACATCGTCGCGGAATGCCTCCAGCGCCTTCTGGATATCCTGCTGCCCTTTCAGCGCCGCGACCAGATCGACCGGTTCGTTGCGACCGCCAATCCGGCTCTCGGTCAGAAAAATCGTCGCCAGATCGCCGATCTGATATTCGCTCCAGCGCGGGCTGCCATATTCCATGTCGCTGACCGGCATCCATTCCCGGTAAACGCGTTCGGCGACGCGCTTGCGCGCTTCCCAGTCGCCCTCGCTGCTGTCATGGTTTTCCGCGCCATCGATATAGGCATCATTGGCAAATTCATGATCATCCCACATCGCGATCATCGGCAGGACCTGATGGATGCGCTGAAGGTCGGGATCACTGCGATAGGCGGCGTAGCGCAGACGATAGTCGGCCAGCTGGACCATTTCGTGCGACGGCTGGATCATCCGCCCCGCCAGCATCTGTTCCTTCGACGGATAAGTTCCCACCGGATATTCATAAAGATAGTCGCCGGTATGGACCATCAAATCGAGTTCCCGATTCTGGGCCGCATGGGCATAGGCGTTGAAATAGCCGAAGGGCAGATTGGAACAACCGACCACACCGACGGTGAATTTCTCGGTCGGCCCTTCCGGAAGGGTCCGGGTACGACCGACCGCGGATTTTGACCCGTCGGATGCAATGAACCGGTAGAAATACCAGTGGTTCGGATCAAGGCCCCGCACCGTGATTTTCGCGATATGGTCGCGATCGGCCAACGCCTCGACCTCTCCTGCGATGACGGTACCGGAGAAATCGGGGTTGCCGGAGATTTCAGCCGTGAGTTTGACATTCCCGCTTCCGACGTAGCGCGTCCACAGCAGCACCGACTCCTGCGAAGGCTCTCCGCTCGCAATCCCGTGGGTAAAGCCCTTTGCGCCAATCAGCGCCGCCGAAGCCGGCATGCCAAGCGCACCCAGCCCGAATGTTCCCAGCGCCATCAATTGCCGACGATCAATATTCATGGTCATGATTTTATCCCAAAACACCTAGAGCGAGCAAAATAGCGAAGAACAAAGTCAGGCTGATGACGGTGAACACCAGCAGGAACGAAACCCGTACCAAGGCTTCGGTTCGGGACATTTGATAGGCGTGTCGCAACTGCCGGTACATATGGAATGGCGGATAAAAGATCAGCAGAACGGACCAGACGGCACCGGGGACGCCCATGGCGGCGAGAATCGCGCAAGAAATGAAGAGCAACGACATGAAGCTGATCGAATAGGTGGTGAACACTGCATGATCATAGAAATGGTAGCCGCGCCGGCCCATGATCGTCAGCCAGACAAACGGCAGGGAAATGGGAATTAGCAGCCACGCAAATTTATAACCATTGGCCTTCAGCTTGTAGAGCAGCAGTTCCGGATTGGCGGTGACCTTCTTGAACGCGGCAGCAGGCCATTTGTCAGCATCGGGGGAACCGGTGCTTATACTGCTGTCGGACGTCAGCGCCTTGCCAGCCTGAATATCGTCCAGCCCGTCCTGGATCTTCGACAGATCATCGTCCTCGAGGCGAACGTCCGGATACGGCACTTTCTCGCCAACCATTGTCGCGACTAGATTGCGTCTTTTTTTAAGATCCAGAATATCCTGTTCCAGCGCATCCTTTTTTACGCCTTCGGCCAGATCCATTTGCGCGGACGTGGTCTTGATCTGACCATCCAGCTGCCCGGCCTGTTTCTCCAAGCCGGCGCTCCATTCGCCATCGGTTACGGTATCGTCACCTCCGGTAAAAGGATCGCCAAGAAAGGAAAACACCGCGAACATCATAAACACGGAAAACAGGAACAGCGCCATCGGGGAAATGAATTTCGCGCGTTCCCCGTGCACATAGCGTCGGGTCAGATCACCCGGTTTCCATGCCAATAACGGCAAGGTCCGCCAGAACTTGCCTTCAAAATGCAATACGCCGTGTAATATGTCGTGCCAGAACGCACCGATTGACCGGTGAACATGCAGCGGCTGTCCGCAATTGCCGCAAAAGCTGCTCGTCACAACAGCACCGCAGTTGAGGCAATTTCCACCATCACCACCCGTGGATCCCGCGGCCTCACCGTCCAATGCTTTGGCTATCAGGCCGCCTTCCACGGCAGTTCCCATTGCTTCCAGATCCTCCGACATAGGAAGCAGTTTGGCCTATTCGATTGATAAGGCAAGCAGCTTTTTGCTCTCCGCTCGCTGTTGTCGGGGGTCGAAGAAATAGGTTTCGTCGGCCATGATCAGTTTAAAGACCGGGATCGTCCCCGAAGCTTCTGTTCGTGCCTGGCCCATTTTCGGAGCGATGCCGAACGGACGGATTCTTGCGATCGTCAAAAAAATATGTGCAATTACCTAGGCCATTGACGCAATAAATCTATATTGGACTTATCATGTCAAACTCAAACGCACTTTTGGTGGCTTTGCGCCAGATTAACCGCGCGATCGATTTGCAGTCGAAGAAGCTCGAGAGAGAAACCGGACAGACGACACCACAGCTTCTACTCTTGAAGGCATTGGAAAAGGACGGTCGGGCAAAACCGTCGGTCATCGCGAAATCGGTGCATTTGTCTCATGCAACGGTGACGTCGATTGTCGATCGACTGGAAAAATCCGCAATGGTCACGCGCGAGAAAAGTGAGGATGACCGGCGTTCGGTGGAGATAGTTTTGACCGAGAAAGGTCGAGACTGTATCGAAAATGCCCCGGAATTGCTGCAGGAAGACTTTTTGCTTTCTTTGTCACAACTCGAATCATGGGAACAGAATTTGCTGATCTCGTCGGTTCAGCGCATCGCTGTGATGATGGATGCAAACAAGCTCGAATCCGCTCCCATTCTTGAGGTGGGCGAAATCTAGCTTTGGGGCGCGACTTCGGTCATAACCTCGTCCGCCGGCAAATCCCACGTCAGGTGGCGGTCGTCCAATACGACCATATTCTTGTCGGTAATCAGCGTGCCGAGGGTTTTGTAGCCCAATAGCTGCAACGCCGTCATCGTCGGATTCCGGGCCAGGGCCATGGTTTCATCCGACGAAAAATTGGTCAGACCTCGCGCCAGCTCGTTGCCGGATGCATTGTATATATGGATGACATCGCCTTTGACATATGGCCCTTGAATCGAGAGCACATCTTCCCGGCCAATATTCCGTCGGCCTGATTTGAACGCTTCGGCGGTCTCCTCGGTTACCACAATGCTTCCCGCCATTTGCAGACGATCTGATAGCCAGTTGGCCCAGGCAGACTCAGGACGTTCATTGGCGAGAATTCTTGTATGACGTCTTTCGTCATTCAACACGGACGTTACCGGATGCTCATATTCTCCATGCGCAATCCGCGTGTCGCAACCGGAATTCTGCGCCATGTGAGCCGCTTGTATCTTGGTCAGCATCCCGCCGCTACCCAGACTGCTCACCCCCTCGGTCACCGCCAGATAAGGCGAGACATCGGTTACTTCCTCGACCAGCTTAGCGCCGGGTTCCGACGGGTCTTTGTCATATAGACCATCAACCTGTGTCAGGATGATCAATTCGTCCGCCTGCAGCATTTGCGCGATTTTCGCAGACAGCCGATCATTATCGCCCACCCGGATTTCTTCGGTCGTGATCGTGTCATTTTCGTTGATGATCGGCATGATATTGGCGTCGAGCAGCCGGTCGACCGTATTCTTGGTATTCAGAAACCGTTTACGGTCTTCCAGATCGCGCAAGGTCACCAGCACCTGTGCTATTTCAAAACTATATTCGTGAGCAACCTGCTTATAGGCATTGAGCAAGAGCGGCATACCGCACGCCGCTGCGGCCTGCTTGTCCCGCAGACCGGCCGTCTCCGGCCGCTCGCCGATCATATTCATACCAAGCGCGACGGAGCCGGACGAGCATAATATGACTTTCGCTCCGCCTTCTCGCAACCGGGCGATGTCCTCCAGCAGATTATGCATGAAAGCCCAGCGCGGAGTGAGCCGTTCTTCGTTGGCAAGCAGGCTTGAGCCGACTTTTACAACGATCGTTTTACCTTGTACCATGTGACTTGATGCCCTTATTACTCATCGGTGGAGGTAGGGATTGAACCTATCCAGTGCAATAATTTAGTGATCAAAACATCTGATTTTGCATGAAAGCTATGATAAGCAACCATTTGTTGACACACCTATTTTGAATACTAAGCATGCCACTCCCTCTTCATTAACACTAACATCAAGAGATTAATTTGACAAAAATATTGCTTCTGGGATGCGGAAACATGGGCGGCGCGCTGCTGAAGGCATGGGCCGCAAACACCGATCATGATTTCACCGTGGCAGACCCGGCCAGGCCCGATCTGCCGCCGGGTGTATCACAGGTTGGTTCTGTAGAGGAGCTGGGCGAGGAGATTTTTGATTATCTAATCGTCGCGCTAAAACCGCAGCTGATTGATGACGTGCTTCCCGCTTATGTGCCCCGGCTAAATCCTTCGGGTGTGATAAGTTCGATAGCAGCCGGCTATTCGGCCGAAAAATTGGCAGCCCATGCACCGGGACGGTCGGTCATCCGGATCATGCCCAACCTGCCCGCGATGATCGGCAAGGGTGTCAGCGGCCTTTATTCCCATGGCGCTGTCTCCGAAACCGCCGCCAGCGAGATAGAACGGCTCGCCTTATGTTCGGGCGAAATCGTCTGGGTGGACAGTGAAGACATGCTGGATCGCCTGACAGCGGTGGCCGGAAGCGGCCCGGGATATGTTTTCGAGATGCTGCGCGCTTATGTCGAAGCTGCCGAACAACTCGGTTTTAGTGAGACAGACGCCAAAAGTCTGGTTCTGGGGACAGTCCGTGGAACTTTGGAACTCGCGCTACAATCCGACCAGTCTCTGGAGAATTTGCGCACAAACGTTACCAGCAAGGGCGGCACCACCGCAGCGGGCCTCGATGCGCTGAACGGCAAGGGTGAATATTCCGAATTGATCCGCAACACCCTGCAGGCCGCCTACAAGCGCGCAACCGAACTCAGATAGATAGTGCATGGACCGATAATTGTGGTTTCGGGGTTATCCGGCCATTAGTCGATGGCCTGGACAAGCTCCGGGCCTAATTCCCTCTGCTGGAACGTTCGTCAAACCACTGGCGCATGATCGACGCCTGGCAGCCGCTAAAACCATATGTTCCGACAACCGAACAGCTATTGGGTCGTCCTGGCCGTGCTGCCTCGTCATGGGACGCGACCGCCGAACTCCAGCCCTGTTCACCGACTTCTTCTTCTGCGGTTTCGCGAAGTTCCTTCGGGATACGGTAGCGTTCTGATTCCGGCCTTTGGGCGCAAACGACAATTTCGTCGCCCTCTGCCTCCGGGCACTTGTCTTCCCCATAGGTTACGAGAACCGAAAAACGTTCGGGCGTATCAACTTCCGTCGACACTTCAGCACTCGCTCCTGCGCACAAGAAACAACATAGCAGTCCGGTCACGGCGGTCTTTGCAATCTTGGTTGGCACCACGGATTTGACCTTTCTATTGATCGTTATTTCTGGCGGACATTACCGGTCCGGAGTGGCGCACAGATATCCTTCCGAATGTTTAGGCCTGCTGAACGCCGAACTTTATCGCCAGAACAAATATGCAAGCCTGAATAATGGTGCTGCCGCATTGGCCTTTGGCGAGGGACTGGTTTTGGCCATGGCAGCGGCGCCTGCACCGCAAGCTCGCGAGGGAGCATCAGCTTTTGCCGATGTCGCAAATTTCAATCGAACGAAAATATCGATTCTGGTCAAGGCTGCAGAAGAATGACTCCGTCTTGTGTTTGCACCGGGAAATTTATCCCGGCATTCACAAGAGGATTTATATGCGCAAATATCTACTCGCGTCGACCTGCCTGCTCGCTGTCATATCCGTCCCCGCACAGGCGGAAACGAGCATTACGACCGCGACAACCACCCCGGTCCGCACATCGACAGTCAAATCCGGTGCTGCCGACGACATAAAGATCACGTCGGCCGGTTCGATCAAGCCGACATCGGGCAGCGCCGTGACCATCGACAGCAACAACAAGCTGACCAACGAAGGTACGATAGAGATTAGCAATGCCAACAATGCCATCGGCATCCTGGCAACCGCCGGCGTTACCGGCACGATTAACAATGCTGCGTCTGGCAAGATCATCATTGATGAACCCTACACACCGACCGATTCCGACAATGACGGTGATTTGGATGGCCCTTTTGCGATCGGAACCGGCCGGACAGGGATTGCGACGGCGGGTGCTTTCACCGGCAATATTACGAATAGCGGAACGATCACTGTCGAAGGCAATGACTCGGCGGGCATTCGTCTTGGCGGGGCATTGACCGGCAATTTTGTCCATGACGGCAAGACGAGCGTTATTGGTGACCGGGCGCTTGGCGTTGGTTTGCAGGATGTAAACGGCAATGTCCGGCTTGCAGGCACAATCACCGCGCAAGGCGTTGATGCGGTAGCGGCGCGTATCGACGGCAATGTCAACGGCGCGCTCGTGGTTCAGGGCACACTGAGCTCGAGCGGCTATCGATATACAACACCGCCGACAGATGCGTCCAAGCTTGACGCCGATGACCTGTTGCAGGGCGGACCGGCACTGTCCGTGGAAGGAAATGTCACCGGCGGTATCATTCTCGCTGTGCCGCCAAAGGATAACAGCGCCACCGATAATGATGAAGATGACGATGGCATCGAAGATTCGAAAGAAGGCTCTGCGCTCGTCCGTTCCTATGGCGCAGCACCGGCCATGCGTATCGGCGACACAAGCAACGCCGTGACCATTGGTCCGGTTGCCGGCACCGGCACTGGGTTCGGTCTGGTCATCGATGGCGGCATTCTGGGCAGCGGTCTCTATGCTGGCGTCGAGGCAAACGGCCTGCAAATTGGCGGGCTCGGTGGCTCGGTCACCATCCAGGGCGGTATCGGCATCGGCTCGACCGGTTCGGTAAAGGCAGCGTCAAATGGTGGATCGGCGACTGCGGTTAAATTCGGAGCCGGCGCGACCACACCAGAAGTCCGCAATGCCGGTATCATCGAGGCAACCGGCGGCAGCAGCGCGACGTCGATCAGCACCGCCGTTTCGATCGGCGCTGGCGCAAACGTCCCGACCATCCGCAACAGCGGTACCATTAGCGCCAAAGCGGGGGGAGATGATGCAACGGCCATTGCCATTGTCGACAAATCGGGCAGCCTCGGCTTGATAGAAAATAGTGGTGCAATAACTGCCACCGGCGCGCTGAAGACATCGGACCGGAACATAGCAATCGACCTGTCGGCAAATAATTCGGGCGCTATCGTTCGTCAGACTGCAGTGGCTGCCAATGCCAAAGCACCGTCCATAACCGGCGACATTCGCTTCGGCGGCGGGGACGACATGTTCGACATTGCCGACGGCAGTGTGACGGGTAACAGCAGTTTCGGAACGGGCGACAACCGGCTTAATTTATCGGGTGATGCCACTTACAGCGGCACGGCCAGCTTTGGCGCAGGCGCGGACATACTGGCACTCGCAGGCACGTCTGTGTTTAGTGGCAGTGCCGATTTTGGCGGCGGCGCGGACATGCTGACACTTTCCGGAACATCGCGTTTTTCCGGCTCTCTGGTCAATGCGCAGGGGCTTGCGGTTTCAGTATCGGGTGGCACGTTGGATGTTACAGGCTCTACCCAGATCGCGTCCCTTGCCGTCACCGGAGAGGGCGTACTCGGCGTGACCGTTGGCGGCAACACCGACACCGCTCTGCAGATATCGGGAGGCGCAAGTTTTGCGACTGGTTCGAAACTCGCGATCAGACTTTCCGATGTCCAAAGTGCGGAGGGCGACCATATAGTGTTGCAGGCTGGCACGCTTACAGGTGCCAGCAACTTGACGGCATCGACAACGCTTCTGCCCTTTCTCTACAAGGGTTCGCTGAGCTCAAACACCAATCAGGTCATTGTCAGTGTCGCTCGCAAGGACACCACAGAACTGGGCCTCAACCGTTCCGAAGCAAGCGGTTTTGCGGCAGCCTATGCGGCCCTGGTCGACGATGAAGATGTCGAGGATATTTTCCTGGCTATCGCCGATGGAGAACAATTCCGCAGCCAGCTCCGCCAGATGTTGCCCGAACATGAAGGTGGCCTGTTTGAAAATGTCACCTCGGGATCGCGCGCCCTCGCCCGGTTCCTTGCCGACCCCAAAGGCCCGTTCAAAGATGAAGGCAGCTGGGGTTATTGGGTGGCTCAGGCCGGATGGGGGGTTTCCAAAAGCCTTGGCGAGACCGCCGGTTATGATGTCGGGGGCTGGGGCATATCGGCAGGTGCCGAACACAAGACCGGCATTGGCAATTTCGGAGCGTCTATCGCCTATCTGAACGGAAAGAATGGCAACGGCAGCAACAGTAACGAAATCTGGTCAAACCAGTTTGAACTGGCCAGCTATTGGCGTTTGAACACAGGAAACTGGCTCGCCCATGCCCGCATATCCGGTGCGAAAATCGCTTTTGACAGCTATCGCTATTTCAACGGCGTGGTCGGTACCGAAGAGATCACAAAGACAATGACCGCTGACTGGGATGGCACATTATGGTCAACATCCGGTGCCGTTGCCTATGATCTGCGTTCGGGCAATCTCTCGATCCGCCCGACCGTTGCGGTAGACTATTACAAGCTGAAAGAGGATGGCTATGCCGAAACGGGTGGCGGTGACGCACTCGACCTGACCGTCGCCGAACGGAACAGCGATGAACTCGCCGTTTCGGGAACGGTAGCGCTTGGGCTCGATCTCGGCGGGATTGATCAATATGACGGCTGGTACCGGTTTGAACTGGAAGGCGGTCGCAGACAGATCGTCGGTGGTTCGCTCGGCGTCACTGTCGCACAGTTTAACAATGGCACGCCTTTCACTCTTGTTCCCGAAGAACGCCAGAGCGGCTGGGTCGGCCGTTTGCGTGCCGTTGCCGGCAATTCCGGCTTTCAGGTTGGAGGAGAAATATCCGTGGAGGAACAGCAAGATCATGCGGCAATATCAGTCCGCGCAAGCATACGGCTCGGGCTATAGAGAAGTCGCCTAAGCAATACTGCAAGGGGGGAAACTTGCACCCAGTCCTGTTTTCCTCCCTTGCCTTTTATTTTGAAACAGACCGGAGAATGACATTTTTGCCACCCCTGCCTCGATCACAGTTCACCCTTGTATGCAGCTATTGCGTGGTGCGATGCGGTTGTTATATATCGCCCCGGCGGGAGGCGCACTCGATGGCTCATGCGCTAAATGGAGCATCAAGAAAACGAAGCGCCAAGGCCGAAGCGAACAATTTATGACCAGAGCGGATGGAGAATCTGAGACCGCACGCGGGATGGAAGCCGTGCTGCTGGCGAATCGGGAAAAGCTGATCCGCTTTCTGGCAGCTCGTGGTGCCGGCGATAGTGCGGAAGACGTGTTTCAGGAATTGTGGGTTCACATTGCCGGATCGCCCAGCGGGCCTGTGGCTCACCCGCTTTCCTATCTCTATCGGGCTGCCAACAACCTCATGCTGGACCGTTACCGGTCTGAACGGGCTGCCGAAATGCGGGAGAAGGCCTGGGGCGAACAGGATAGCGGACGGGTTCATCCATCCATCGAACGGTCGCTCATTTCGCGAGAGGAGCTGGCCCGGGTGGATGCAACTATTGATACGCTAGGCCAACGAGCGGCGGCGGCCTTCCGCTATTTCCGAATCGAAGGAATGAGCCAGCGCGACATAGCAGCCCGGCTTGGCGTCAGCCTGAGCACGGTCGAGGCAGATTTGCGCAAGGTCTATGCAGCGCTTGCCGCAATAAAGGGGCAAATCGATGAGTGATGACATGCCTTTTACGGTTGAAGCACAAGCAATTGACTGGGTGGTTCGACAGCGGGATCCTGCATTTGACGATTGGGAAAGCTTCAGCGCATGGCTGGAGCTCGGCCCGGATCATGCGGCCATCTATGACCGGCTTGCCAGCCTCGATGCGGATCTGGACGATCTGCCACACCCTGTCGAGGAAAGCGCAAATCCGGAACCGCCCATGATTGCCAGCCGCAGGACATGGCTTGGTGGCGCGATCGCCGCGGCGCTGGTCGGGATTGTCGGCTTCTCTTTGCTCGACAGCGGCGCCACCCGCATCAAGACCGATGCTGGAGAGCACCGGACAGTAGCGCTCGCAGATGGATCACGGATCGAGATCAATGGTGGGACAATAGTGGAGCTGGACGAGGACCGGCCACGTTTTGCCCGGCTCGAAAGTGGCGAAGCGATGTTTCATGTCGTTCACCGGGAAGGCGATCCGTTCATGGTCGAGGCAGGCAAGGCAAGGCTTGTCGATATGGGAACGGCCTTCAATGTCATCCGTAGGCGCGATGCGTTGAGTGTTGCCGTTTCGGAAGGTCTCGTGCTCTACAATCCCGATCGGGAAAATATCCGGCTGAATGCCGGCTATGGCATCGAAGTATCGGATTCAGGTGGCCGTCCCAGAGTACAGGCGGTCGCCACTCACAGCATCGGCAGCTGGCGCAAGGGACAGCTTGTCTACAATGGTGCGTCGATCGCGGAAGTCGCCGAGGATCTGGGCAGAACGGCCGGCCTGAAAATCTCTGTCTCGCCCAATGTCGCCGCCCTTCCCTTCCGTGGCGCACTGCTTGTCAGCGATGACAAGGAGCGGGTGATTGACGATCTGACAGCCCTGGCAGGCATTCGTGCAGAAAGACAAACGGAAGGATGGTTGCTAACCCGCTAAGATGATTGCCCGCCTGTTCTCCGCCCTGATTTTACTCTCGTTCGCGATGCCCGTCGCGGCGCGCGATGAATCGCGCGCGATTGAATTGCCACGCGGAACATTGTTGCAAAGTCTTCCGCTGCTGGGGCGTCAGGCCGGTATCAGCATCAGCGTTGCCGATGCCAAACTCTGGCAAAGTCCCGTGAAACCGGTACGCGGTCGGATGAGCGCTGAAAAAGCACTGGATCGGATGCTTTCGGGCACCGATGTCCACGCAGTCAAAGTGGGTGTCACCAGCTGGCGGATAGAGCGGCGGCCGACCCGGACCAAACTTGCTGGTCGCCAGACGAAATCACGCGCCAAAACCTCATCATCCGCCCCGCGCGCGCCGCCAAACAGGGTTGTGGAAGATCAGGCAGAAGAAATCGTTGTGCGGGCAAGCAAGATCAACACCCCATATGTCAAATATGCGGGGGTTGTCACCATATTGGACGGCAACGATCTGGATTTTGGCGGGGAGCGGGGCATGGACTCGATATTGTCGCGCATGGCAACAATATCATCTACCCATCTCGGTAGCGGCCGCAACAAGCTGTTCATCAGGGGCATCGCCGATTCCAGCTTTACCGGACCGACGCAGGCCACCGTTGGACAGTATCTGGGTGACATCCGTTTGAGTTACAACGCGCCCGATCCCGACCTGCGGCTATATGATATTGAGCGGGTAGAAGTGCTCGAAGGGCCACAAGGCACATTATATGGCGCAGGATCGCTGGGTGGTATCATCCGGACGATACCGGAGGCACCCGATGCCTCTGCCACAAAATTGATGGCATCTGCGGGTGTTTCGCTGGTCCAGCACGGCGCACCGGGGAGCGATATATCGGCGACCGCAAATATTCCCATCGGAGACAGCGGCCATGCGTTGCGGCTGGTAGGCTATTCGGTAAGCGACGGTGGCTATATCGACAATCCCCGGCTCGGACTGCACGATGTCAATCGAACCAATATCCGCGGTGGACGAGCTACGCTTCGCTTCGATCCTGGCGACAGTTGGGCGATCGATCTGGGCGGCATCTATCAAAGGATTACCGCCGAGGATGCACAATATGCAGACAAGGACGCACCGCCGCTAACCCGTAGCAGTCTCGTCGAACAAGGGGCAAAGGCGCGCTACGGTTCGGCGACGATAGTGCTCATGAAGGACTGGGGCGATCTGCATTTCCAGTCGTCCAACGCCTATGTCGATCACCATCTTTACGAGCGGTTCGACGCCAGCCTGGTCGACGATACGCCCAGTGTCTTTGACCAGAAAAATGAAACGCGGATGTTTTCCAGCGAAACCAGATTGTCACGCCCGTTCCGGAACGGGCTGGGCTGGGTGCTCGGCACGAGCTTCGTCGACAATAAGACGCGCCAGACGCGAGCCTTTGGCGGGGAAACCATGCGCACGGCAATTTCCGGTGTCACCAACGAGATTACGGAATTTAGTGCCTATGGCGAGACATCGGTCGAACTGCTGCCCGATATCGTAGCAGCCGGTGGCTTGCGCTACTCCCATGCCCAGCTCGGCGGCAAGGGCGAGGACGTGGATGCGCTGCTGGCTTTCACTGCAATCGGGCGCGCGGTAACAGCCAATCGCACAGAGCAGGATCTGTTGCCGTCCGCGTCCTTGCTTGTAACTCTGGGCAGGAATGCCACATTTTATGCCCGCTATCAGGAGGGATTTCGCCCAGGTGGATTGTCGATTGACGGAAACTTCGTCCAGCGTTTTCGCAATGATCATGTATCCACTTATGATGCAGGCATGCGCTTCGGGCGCAAGGGCGTTACCCCGTTCGATGCCACGATCTCCATCTCGCACAGCCGCTGGCGCGATATCCAGGCAGATTATATCGATACCAACGGTTTCCCGACCACGGCGAATATCGGAGATGGAAAAATCACCAGTCTGTCGGGTTCTATGGCAGCCCGTCCGCTGACTGGTTTGTCGCTTGAATTCGGTGCCGTATATAATTGGAGCCGCGTCACTCAGCTATCATCTGAATTGCGGTTGGCTTCGGTAATATTCGGCGGCCCGGCCGCCGATTTGTCATCACCAATTGTCATCCCCGCGTCAGGACGGCTCGGCCGCATACCCAATGTCGCCAGTCACGCCATGCGCGGGTCGGTCAACTACGAGACCCTCCTCGGCGACGAGGATTTCCGCATTCAGGGATGGGCCAGTTATGTAGGTCCTTCCCGGCTGGGAATCGGGCCGAAACTGGGTGGCGGACAAGGAGATTATGTCGACAGCGGCTTTGCAGCGCGCATCGGCAATGATGCGCGTGGACTGACCTTGACCGTTACCAACTTGCTCGATTCACGTGGTAATCGTTTTGCGTTGGGGACACCCTTCGTCCCGGGCAGCGATGGCTATCTGACGCCGCTCCGTCCACGCACGCTGCGGATAGCTGTCGATATGGCATATTAGTTCATCGGAGAAGTCGAGGCTGGAGCAAGCGCATCGGCGATATTCCGCTCCGCTGGACGGTACGTCGGAAGCCCATCCGCTTAAACCGAAGCTCAAAGCAGTAGGATTCCAATAAGACATCTTTGGCCCACCATCACCAGGGCCAGATGGTCGCTGTTCACTGGAGCCACCTCAAATCGCGAACTAAGCCTCTGAGAAATGGACATTAAATGCGCACGGTGGAGGTGCCGCGAGACGTTGACAATTTAGAAAAAAATGGTGCCCGAGGGCGGATTCGAACCACCGACACAGCGATTTTCAGTCGCTTGCTCTACCAACTGAGCTACTCGGGCATCTGGGCCTGCGCGATGCGCTGGCCACGTTAGGAAGCGACGCTATAGGCGGGGCTATCGCTGCTTGTCCAGCCTAAAAATGGCGGTTTTATTGCGCCTGTTCAGTCCTCTCCGTTTCGGCCTGAATCTCCGGTGAAATGTTCTGCCAGTTCGTCCGGCGAAACCGCTTGCCCGGGGATTTTATAGCCGTCGCCCAGCCATTGCAGCAGATCGCGATCCTTGCAGCCGGCGCTGCAGAAAGGCGAGAATTCCGCTATCGCGACGCGCTTGCACACCGGGCATTTCGGCGTTTTTGATCCGGCCATCTGTTATCCTTGTCCCAACAGGCCGGGAAACAGGCCGGTCAGCAGGATGGCCGATATCACCAGCGGGCAGAGCCAGCGCACCAGGAACAGCCAGATGCGATGCAATTTGCCGTCGAGTCCATTTTCACTGTCGATCAACCGCCGGTCGGCGATCCAGCCGACAAAAATGGCGACCAGAAGCGCAGAGGTTGGCAGCAATATTTTTGCGGTCAGTTCATCGATGATGCCGAACACCGGCTGACCGGAGAAAATCATGAAATCAAACGGCTGGAAATCGGCCTGGCTGTTGAACGAGAAACTTGCCCAGGCACCGATCAGGAAGGCAAGCCCGCCCAATAGGATCGTCACCAGCCAGCGCGGCTGTTTGAAACGCCCTATCGCCCAGCTGACAGACGCCTCGAGCAGTGCAACCGAACTGGTCAGCGCTGCAAAAAAAACCATGATGAAGAACAGCAATCCGATCAGCGAGCCCGCCGGCATGGTCTGGAACGCGACCGGCAGATTGACGAACAACAGTCCGAGGCCGCCCTGGACCTGTTCCTGACCATCCAATATTGCAGTCAGGCTGGCCGGAGCGAGCGCCGCGAATGTTATCGGAAATATCGCCAGACCGGCGATAATCGCAACCGAGGTATCGGCGGTGGCGATCTGGACCGATGTTTTCGCAAGATTTATGTCGCGCGCCGCGTAGGCGCCATAAGTGATCATCAGCGCCGAACCCAGCGACAGCGAGAACAGGGCCTGACCGAGCGCCGAAAGCTGGACCGACGGATCAAGCAAGCGCGCCGGCTCGAAATCGAACAGGAAGGCAAGTGCGGCGCCGAATGATCCGGTAAAGGCACCATATATGGTGATCGCGATCAGCAAGATGAAGAAGATCGGCATCAGCCAGACAGCGACTTTCTCGATACCGCTGCTGACGCCGCGTCCGACGAAGAATATTGTCAGAGCCATGAAAATGGCATGCATCGCCAGCATCTCGCTGCTGTTTGCTTGCAGGGCCGGCAAAAGCCCCTGAACCTGATCGACCGACAAATCCTGCAAGGCACCCTGCGCCAGACCGCCCGACGCGAAAGCATGAGCAACATCGCCTGCAAAAATACCGATGAAATGCACGATCCAGCCCGCCAGCACGCTGTAATAAGTGAGAATGAGGAAAGCACCGACCATCCCGACACCGGCAGCGAGGGACCACCAGCTTGACGCGCGGGATTCGATTGCGACCTTCTTCATGCTTTCGATAGCGGACCCCTGACCGTGGCGGCCAATGAGTGTTTCGGAAAGCAGGATCGGCAAACCGATCAGCAAAACGCAGAAAATATAGAATATGACAAAGGCACCGCCGCCATTTGCGCCCGCTTCAGCGGGGAAACGAACCAGATTGCCAAGTCCCACGGCCGAACCGATCGCGGCCAAAACAAATGCGGTTCGCGAGGACCAGCCCTCTCCCCCCGGTGCTAATGCGCCTGCCATATATATTCTCCCCGTAATCTCGAGCCGGTTGCGGCTTTGTTACCCCTGTTACTAGCTGCGCATCAGCATCGGGCCAAGCGGTTTTCCGGCAAAAATGTGGACGTGGAGGTGGGCCACTTCCTGATGGCCGTTTTTGCCGATGTTGGCGAGCAGGCGATAGCCGGGTTCTACCATACCGGCTTCGCGGGCGACATGGCCGACGGCGCGGACAAATCCGGCAATTTCAGCCTCGCTCGCGCTGGCCGAAAAATCGTCCCAGCTGACATAGCGGCCCTTCGGGATCACCAATATATGTTCCGGCGCCTGCGGATTGATATCGTGAAAGGCGAGCACCCATTCGTCTTCATAGACGGTCTTGTTGGGAATTTCCCCGCGCAGGATTTTCGCGAATATATTATCGTCATCATAAGCCAGGGTCGGGTCGATCGCCATCAATTTGCTCCTCTTGCCGCTTTTTCTTCCAGTCCGGACAGACCCTCGCGACGGGCCAGTTCAGCGGTCACGTCATCGATAGACAGGTCCATGTCGGCGAGCAGGACCATCAGGTGAAACAGCAGGTCGGCCGCCTCTCCGGTCATCCCCTCCTTGTCGTCAAGCACAGCGGCAATGACCGCTTCGGTCGCCTCTTCACCAAGCTTTTCAGCCATTTTTGCGCGGCCTTTGGCCCGAAGGCTGGCGACATAGCTCGTTTCCGGCTCCGCTTCGCGGCGTACCAAGATCGTGCGTTCGAGAGATTTTAGAATATTGCTCATCGCTGGCGGTTTGCGCGACGGATCGCCTGTTCGTCAAGTCCTAGCGACACAACTATGCTTATCGTGCGGCAAAGGCAAAAAAAAGGGACCGCCGGATGCCCCCCTGGCGGTCCCATCCGGGTCGCACCGCAATTGGAGAGCGGGCGGCGCCGGGAATTTGTTGATTAAAGCTTTTTGCGACGCCGGGCAGCCACTCGGCCTGCGACCAGTCCGGCGACGCCAAGGCCCAGCATCAGCATGTTCGAAGGTTCGGGAACCGGAGTACCGCCGGAAGAACCTGTACCGCCGGAAGAACCTGTCGACCCCCCGTAGCCGGATGATCCCCAGCCCGAACTACCCCAGCCGGAACTGCCGCCCCGGGAGCTGCTTCCTCGCGAGCTACCGCCCCCGGAACTGCTCCAGCCCTTGACGCTGCCACGACTGTCGCTGCTCCACGTCGCTTCGGCCGGCGCGGCTGCCACGACGGCAAGCGCTGCAGCAGCGGTCCAGATTGTACATTTCACCAGTTTCACGATTGAATTCCATTCCCAATTTCAAAAATCTTACGGGATTAGTTAAGCAAGAGCCCTGCCAATTCGCCGGAAAGCCCAGCTTCGCGGCGATAGAATAGTTAATGGGAATCTGAAAAATCAGCAGATGTAAAGTAAACCGACATTAACCATCGCTCAATATGGCAATAATCAGGGGATATTTACAATTTTCAGCCGGATCAGCCCCGGGCGGGCAGCTTCGCGGCGCGTAGCGCGGCATGGGCGTCGGCGATGCTGTACTGACCAAAATGGAATATCGAGGCGGCGAGCACCGCGTTCGCATGACCCTTTGTCACCCCTTCGACCAGATGTTCGAGATTGCCGACCCCGCCGCTAGCAACGACCGGAATCGATACCGCATCGGCCAGGGTGCGGGTCAGTTCGAGATCATAGCCGTCGCGGGTGCCGTCGCGGTCCATCGAGGTGACCAGCAACTCCCCTGCGCCGAGATCGGCCATGCGGACAGCATGTTCCAGGGCATCGATCCCGGTCGGGGTTCGTCCGCCATGGGTGAATATTTCCCATCGTCCTTCCGCCACTTTCCGGGCATCGATCGAGGCAACCATACACTGGCTGCCAAAACGGGTGGCGATGTCGCTGACCACTTCGGGCCGCGATACAGCCGCGCTGTTCACGGCGACCTTGTCCGCTCCGGCCATCAGCAAAGCGCGGGCATCATCCGCCGTGCGCACGCCGCCGCCGACGGTGACCGGCATGAAGCAGACCTCGGCGGTGCGCCGGACGACATCAAGGATCGTGTCGCGATTTTCATGGGATGCAGTGATATCGAGGAAGCAAAGCTCGTCGGCCCCGGCGGCATCATAAGCCTGCGCCTGCTCGACCGGATCGCCGGCGTCCTGCAGGTCGACGAAATTGACGCCCTTGACCACCCGGCCATTGGCGACATCGAGACAGGGGATGACGCGAATACGGACGGTCATGGCTTGGTCGCCCCAGCGAAGGCTGGGGCCCAACCCGATATCAGTGGGTCCAACAAATGTGGTTTAGGTCCCAGCCTTCGCTGGGACGACAATATCGAAAACAACTCAACCACGATTGGCCATCGCGATCGCCGTCGCCAGATCGAGCCGGCCATCATAAAGCGCCCGACCGGTGATCACGCCTTCGACGCCATCCTTGGCAAACTGGCTGAGCATGTGAATATCATCCAGACCCTTGACCCCGCCGCTGGCGATAACCGGAATGTCGACGCCGCGCGCCAGATCGACGGTCGCTTCGATATTGCAGCCGGTAAGCATGCCGTCGCGGCCGACATCGGTAAACAGGATCGAGGCGACACCCGCGTCTTCAAACCGGCGGGCAAGGTCGCGGACACTGACATCGGAAACATCGGCCCAGCCTTCGGTGGCAACCATGCTATCGCGCGCGTCGACAGCAACGACGATGCCGCCTTCATATTCCTTCGCCATATCCTTGACGAAATCGGGATCCTTGAGCGCAGCCGTTCCGATTACCAGCCGGGCGACGCCCAGTTCGAACCAGCGCTCGACCGTCTCGCGATTGCGGATACCGCCGCCCAGCTGGACATAGCCGGGAAAGCTCGCGACGATCGCTTCCACCGCTTCGGCGTTCTGGGGGGCTCCGGCAAAAGCGCCGTCAAGATCAACGACATGGATATGTTCGGCTCCGGCAGCGGCAAACAGGCCGGCCTGCTCTGCCGGATTATCTCCATAGACGGTCGCGCGGTCCATATCACCTTCGGCGAGACGAACAACTTCGCCGGATTTCAGGTCAATGGCGGGAAATACGATCATTTCAAAAACTCCGTTCGTGCTGAGCTTGTCGAACCACATTTGTCCAACGGAACACATCCTTCGACAGACTCAGGACGAACGGCGTTCGGCATAGTCATGGCTTCCACTCCAGAAAACGGCCCAGAAAGGCCAGTCCGTAGGCCTGGCTTTTCTCGGGGTGAAACTGCACGCCGACGATATTGTCGCGGCCAACCGCCGACACCAAAGGTCCACCGTGGCTGGTCTTGGCCAAGATGTCCGCCTCGTTCGCCGCGTCAAAATGATAGCCGTGCAGATAATATGCTTCGCCGGACTCGAGCAGATCGTGGCCCTCGGTCGGGGTCACATCATTCCAGCCCATATGCGGGATTTTTATCGTGTCATCAGATGGTTCGATCGCCCGCACCGTGCCGCCGATCCAGCCGAGGCCAGCATGTTCGCCAAATTCGATACCCTTGTCGGCCAGCATCTGCATCCCGACACAGATGCCGAGAAACGGAATGGCCTCTCCGCGGACCCGCTGATCCAGCGCGGCCACCATGCCATCGATTGCGACCAGCGCGTCGCGACAGGCACCAAAAGCGCCGACGCCGGGCAGGATGATCCGGTCGGCCCGTGCCACCAGCGCGGGGTCGGCTGTTACCGAGACAGTTCCGGCACCGGCGGCCATCAGCGCATTGTGGACGCTGTGCAAATTTCCTGCGCCAAAATCTATGAGAGCGATGGTTTCAGACATGGTGCCGATCAACCGTCGGAGGCGCTCAAATTTGAAAGCCCTCGACTATTTTCACGCGAAGCCGCGAAGGCGCGAAGATTACCGGCAAACCGCGCCTTCTTTGCGCCTTCGCGGCTTCGCGTGACAAAATGACTTGAAAAAGCCCGCTGGCGCGGGATGCGCATCTCAGCCACCCAATTGCCCCTTGGTTGAGGGAATCGCGTCGCCCTTGCGCGGGTCGCGCTCTACCGCCTGGCGCATGGCCCGGGCGAAACCCTTGAAGATGCTTTCGGCGATATGGTGGTTATTCTCGCCGTAGAGCAATTCGATATGGAGCGTGATTCCCGCGGCGTCGGCGACGCTGTGGAACCAGTGCTTGAACAATTCGGTATCCATCTCGCCGAGCCGTTCCTGGGTGAATCCGGCGTTCCAGACGAAATAGGGACGTCCCGAAATATCGAGCGCGACCCGGCTCAATGTTTCGTCCATCGGCGAATAGGCGCTGCCGTAGCGCACGATCCCTGCCTTGTCGCCGAGCGCCTGGTTGATCGACTGGCCCAGCGCGATGGCGCTGTCCTCGGTGGTATGGTGCTGATCGACGTGAAGATCGCCCTTGATCCGCAATTTCAGGTCAATCAGGGAATGACGCGAAAATTGTTCGATCATATGATCGAGGAAACCGATACCGGTGGACACGTCAAATTGTCCGGTTCCGTCAAGATTCAACTCGACAAAAATCTCGGTTTCTTTTGTATTTCGTTCGATTGTCGCTGTTCTCATGCAAACGGCCTATAAAGGCTTGGACAAATCAGGCAAGAATTTCGCGGTCTTTGGTCGATAGGAAATTCGTTTTACACTCTTGACCCGCTGCCCGCTTCGCGCCACCTAGTGCAAATGAGCGAAGATGCCCCAGATAGCCTGATTCCATATGACGAAATAGTGCAGGAAGCCCTGCGCGCGGTGGTAAGCCGGGTGCTGGGAGAAGTCGTCAAAGGCGGCCTTCCCGGCGAGCATCATTTTTACATCACCTTCAAAACCCGGGCACCCGGCGTCGACATTCCCGATCATCTCATCGCGAGATTTCCCGACGAGATGACGATCGTCATCCAGAACCGCTATTGGGACCTGAAGGTCGACAAGGACCGGTTCGAAGTCGGCCTGAGCTTCAACCAGATCAGCTCGATGCTGCATATCCCGTTCGCGGCGATAACCTCCTTCGTCGATCCGGCGGTCGATTTTGCGCTGCAATTCCACGTTGACGAGATCGAGGGCGATGTGAACGGCCATGACCCGGCTGAAAATGACGGCGAGACGGAAACGGTCAAGCCGGCTGATGATGGTTCCAACGTGGTGACGGTGGACTTCGGCAAGAAAAAGTGAGCGGCACCCGCATAGAGACCGACTCACTCGGCGAGATAGAAGTCCCCGCCGACGCCTATTGGGGCGCACAGACCCAGCGCAGCATCGAGAATTTTCCATTTCCCCGTCAGGAACGCATGCCGATCCGGCTCATCCATGCGCTGGCGGCGGTCAAACAGGCAGCCGCGCGGGTCAACGGCATCCATGGCCTCGAACCGGAAATTTCTGCGGCGATTGAAAAAGCCGCCAATGCCGTTCGCACCGGCGAATATGACAATCAATTTCCATTGACGATCTGGCAGACCGGATCGGGAACCCAGTCGAACATGAACGTCAACGAAGTCATCGCCGGCGTCGCCAATGAAGCGATATACGGCACGCGCGGCGGCAAATATCCGGTCCATCCGAACGACCATGTCAACCGCGGCCAATCTTCGAATGACAGTTTCCCCACCGCCATGCATGTCGCGGCGGCACGGGCGCTGGAAGTCGAACTGTTCCCGGCGCTCGAACAATTGCACGATGCGCTGGCGGAAAAGGCGCAACGGTGGAAGTCTATCGTCAAGATCGGCCGAACCCATTTGCAGGACGCCACGCCGCTGACTCTCGGGCAGGAATTTTCCGGCTATGCCGCGCAGCTGGTGGCCGCGCGTGACCGGGTCGAAGCCGTCCTCCCCCGATTACGCCAGCTGGCGCAAGGCGGCACAGCCGTCGGGACCGGCCTGAATGCACCGGAAAATTTCGGCGAGAATATCGCCAAGGAAATCTCAAAGATCACCGGCCTGAAATTTACCTCCGCCCCCAATAAATTCGCCGAACTGGCCGCGCATGACACGATGGTCGAATTGTCCGGCGCACTCAATACGCTGGCGGTGTCGCTGACCAAGATCGCCAATGATATCCGCCTGCTCGGCTCCGGCCCGCGCTCCGGTCTCGGCGAGCTCGACCTGCCAGCCAATGAACCGGGCAGCTCGATCATGCCGGGCAAGGTCAATCCGACCCAGTGCGAGATGCTGACCATGGTCGCAGCGCAGGTCATCGGCAATCATCAGGCGGTCACCGTCGGCGGGCTGCAGGGCCATCTCGAACTCAATGTATTCAAGCCGCTGATCGGCGCCAATGTCCTGCGCTCGATCGAGATAATATCGATTGGCATGTCGAGTTTTTCCGAACGCTGCGTGGAAGATCTGGAAGCGAATGAAGCGCGGATCAGGGAGCTGGTCGACAATAGTCTGATGCTGGTGACGGCGCTGGCCCCGGTGATCGGCTATGACAAGGCAGCGGCTATCGCGAAATACGCCCATAAAACCGGCCAGACCCTGCGCGCATCCGCGCTGGAGCTCGGTCTGGTTGACGAAAAAACCTACGATACCCATGTAAGACCTGAGAATATGGTCGGAAATCATTCCTGATCCGGGAAAACATCAGCATGTCGCTAATCAGAAATATATTTACCGCAGCTGTCGGCTACGAGGCGCGCAAACACACCAGAGGCCATGGCCTGCGCAATTTCGGTCTCGGCATGCTCGCCGCCCGTCTGGCAACCCGCTCGGTCCCCGGCGCGCTGCTGGTCGGCGGAGCGTTGATCGCCAAGAAGCTCTATGATGAATCAAAAGAGGCAGAAGCCCTGCCCGCCTCCGAAGCGGTAATTGATATCGAGGGCAAACCGGTTCCGGAAAAGACCCCATCCGCCTGAATATCCGAAGCGATGGAAATTCCAGGCCAGGATCTCCCGCTCGAGGAGAATTCTCTGTCATCAGAATTGTCACATTGATTCCGGTTGATAGTCTTGTAAGCTAGACTTGGCACAACGCAAAAAGCGTGGCCGAGGAGAGCAAATTGGCGACAATCGCGCAAGCAGGGCAAACGCCCGGCAAATTCTATGGCTGGACCAATGTCGGGCTGTTCTTCTTCATCCAGTTCGCCGCCTCCGGGTTCGTCTATTTTGCCTATTCTGTCGTATTCCCGGTGATGGTCGAGACCATGAACTGGAACCGCGGCTCTGCCTCCCTTGCCCAGTCCGTCGCGCTGATAACGCTTGGCTTGTCCTATCCGTTGACCGGCTATCTGCTAACCCGGTCGGGGGTCCGCCGGACCATCACCCTCGGGTTGCTGGTCATGCTGACCGGTCTTCTGCTGCTGGTCTTCGGCGTAACCGAACTCTGGCACTGGATCCTGGTCTGGGGCGTGATCATGGGTCTGTCTTTCGGTCTCACCGGCCCGATCTGCGCGCAGACCGCCATGATCAGCTGGTTCAGCATCAAGAGATCGACAACCATCGGGATAGTCATGACCGGCGGCGCGCTTGGCGGCGCGATGGCACAGCCGGCGCTGGCCGGGATGATGGACCGGTTTGACAGCTGGCGGGCCGCCTGGGCGATTGCCGCAGCGATGGTCGTCATCTCCCTCGTCGCCACCCGGCTCATCATCAACCGCCCGGGCGATATCGGCCAGTTTCCCGATAATATCGATCCCCAACGCGCGGCCGGTGAACGGCAAGACCTTCACGCCCGCCCCAAAACCTACCGCACGGCGCATGAATGGACGGTCCGCGAAATCATCCGCAAACCGACCCTTTATCTGATGATGGTGATTTCGGTTAGTTATCTCGGCACGTTTTTCGCCTTGCTCAATCACGGCGTTCTGCATCTGACAGACAGTGGCCTGAAGGGTATTGAAGCGGCCGGAATATTCGGGCTTCTGATTCTGGGCAGCGGGCTGGCGCGAATTCCGGCTGGCTGGCTTGGCGACCAGATTGAATTGCGCTGGACTTTATTCGGATCGATCGCCCTGATGGCGGTCGCCCTGGCGGGATTCTGGCAGGGCCAGGAGATATGGTTATTGTCGATCATGGGTATGCTGTTCGGCGCTGGCTATGGCAGTCTGCTGGTGCTGCTCCCCGCCGCAATCGGAAACTATTTCGGCGAGCGCGCCTTTCCGATCATCAATTCCCTGTTCGCTCCTGTGGTTCTGCCCTTTGCCGCCGCCGCCCCGGCCGGAGCCGGTTTTGTATTCGAGGCGACCGGCAGCTATGATTTCGCGTTTGCCGGAGCGATCATCCTGCTGTCCGCGGCAATGCTCGCCGCCTTTTTCCTCAAGCCACCCGCTACGCCCGTCTAGATATTGCCATCGCTTGAAAGCAGCGCCGCAATCGGCCGGGTGCCGGGCCGGCGCGCCAGCACGATCATCAAGATCGTCGTGAACGGCACCGCCAATATCGCCCCGGGTATGCCCCACAGGCTGCTCCAGATCGCCAGCGAGACCAGCACCACCATCGGACTGAGATTGACCGACTTGCTGAGCATTTTCGGTTCCACGACATTGCCGATAATCACCTGGGCCGTGGTCATCAGTCCGGTGGCGATCAATGGTATGGTCAGGGTGCCGAACTGGGCCACGGCAAACAGCGCCGGAAAGGCGACGCCGACAAAGGACCCGATATAGGGGATATAGTTGAGCAGTCCGATGATGATCGCCCAGAGCGCAGCATATTCCACGCCCAATATCAGCAATATCACCCAGCAGATGATACCGAGGATGATGTTGATCAGCGTCTTGGTCGCCAGATAGCTGCCGATATCATGGTTGATCCGGGTGATCATGTTCAGCGTATCGGTGGAATCGCTGTCCGAACCGAAGGCGCGGCGGACCTTTTCGGGAAAGCCGGTGATCTCGCTGAGCAGGAAGGAGGCATATAATATCGTGATGAATACAAAGCCGCCGAAACTGGTCAGCGAAGACAGCACCGACTGGGCCAGCGCGGCAATGTCTATCTCGGTAAAGAATCTGGTCGCGAATTCGCTGATTGCCTTCGCGACCGCCTCCGTTCCCCGGTCAAATATCGCGGTCGGCGATGCCATGAGTTCGGAAACCTCCGGGCGGCCCACCCCGCCGCTGGCCGGAGCCGGGAACCATGCGGCAAACAGATTTTCCAGATTGCGCTGGTAGACCGGCAGCGACGGCACGAGATTTTGCAGGCTCGCCACCAGCATCCGCGTCATCGCGAAAAGCAGGGCAAGGACCCCGATCAGAGCAAGCGTGGCGCGCAGCCACAAGGGCGTCTGGCCCAACCCCGGTATGCGGGCGACGGTGGCGCTCGCGGCATAGAGTATCTGCAACAGGATGACCGCTGTCACGATCGGCAATATGATGTCCTTGCCGACGTAAAACAGCCAGCCGACCATGATCGTTATCCCGATCGCGAAAAATATGGTGCTGATACGTCCCTGAAACATGATTTGCGAATAGCCGCAATTTACCAGACTGTCATCAGGATGATTGCACGGAGCGGCAACAATAAAACATCAAAAGGGCATCTTGAATCTTGACGCCATGCGCCCTTCTCGGCCAATAGCCGATATGGCCGACAATATTTCTTCCCAGAACATCGACAATGATCATCGCGAGCTGAGCCGCCGCGGCTTGCTGTTCGTGCTTTCCTCACCTTCGGGCGCTGGAAAGTCCACGCTGGCCAAAATGCTGCTACAGGCCGACGATGAAATCGCGATGTCCGTCTCCGTCACAACCCGCGCCAAACGGCCCGGCGAGGAACATGGCAAGGATTATTATTTCGTCAACGGTGACGAATTCGAAGAGATGGTCGCCGACCACAGCTTCCTGGAATATGCCACCGTCTTCGGGCACCGCTATGGAACGCCTGCGGTGCCGGTAAACGAGAGTCTGGCGGACGGACAGGATGTCCTGTTCGATATCGACTGGCAGGGCACGCAGCAACTCTATCAGCGCGCCGGACAGGATGTCGTCCGGGTGTTCATCCTGCCGCCCACGCTCGGCGAATTGCGCAGCCGTCTGGACAGCCGCAACACCGATTCACCGGAAATCATCGAAAGCCGGATGCAGCGCGCAACCAGCGAGATCAGCCATTGGGACGGCTATGACTATGTCCTGATCAACGATGATCTCGAGGCCTGCTTTGCCAAGGTAAAGCAAATCCTCGCCACCGAGCGGATGCGCCGTGCGCGGCAAACCGGCCTGATCGGATTCGTGCGGGACTTGATGGCAGAGTAGAAGTGGCCGTCAGCCTTGTCCCGACGCCGGCTGTCTCACAATCCTGACGAGCAATAGCGCACATCACCGGCTTCGCACCGCTTTACCGCATCGCGCCATTTTTCCATTTTCTTTTCATACTCGGCGCGGCGCATGGCATCGGCAGCTTCGTCAGCGGCTATTTGTTCGCGGTTCAATCGCTGTTTCTCGACAAATTGTGCTGCCGCTTCTTTGTTCAGCCGATTCAGATATTCTGCCCGAACCGAATGGTGTCGGTTGCGGATACACGAGACCAGCAGCTCGCTCTTTTTCTGCTGCACTCTGAACTTTTCGGAGGCCTGGGACCACCGTTTGTCGACAATCGACTGGCATATGGCCGGAAGCTGAGCCAGTCGCGCATCATAATCCTGGCTGAGGCTCCTGATAAATTGCTCGTTCGATGCAATGTCGGGATCCACATGTAATTCTGCATTTTCCCGCGCCCGCACACATTGCGCGCTGGACCATATTTCGTAATATTTTTCGTTGGTCGCGGGATCAGACCGATCATATTGCTGGACCAGATAGCGCTTGGCACTCTCGCAATCGATATCCGGTTCCTGTGCTATCGCCGTGCCGCTCGAAAACAGTGCCATCAGAAGCGCGCTGAGGCAGAATATTTTTCCGTGCCACATATTTAGTCCTTTCATCAGGACCCCCGCCTGTATTTTTATCTTCGTCGGGAAAAAGTTACAAGCGTCTTCACCGCTTCCAACGGACTTGCCGCACCCGCTCTTCGAACAACGCCCTGCAATCAGCGCTTTTTCACATAGAGCCCGTCAAAAACCGTGCGCCATGTCTCGCCGCCATCCTGTGATGCCTGCCAGTGCTGCCGAACGCTGCCGTCCGCTCGGGGTGTCCAGGTGATCCGGTTGATTGCGGCACCCGCCTGATAATAAGGCGTATTCCGGTTGCTGAGCACCATCTCGCCCCGGTCATTGAGGCCACCTTCGGCATATAGCGCCGCGCCATCGACGCCCATCCACGTCTGGTGCCATTTTTTCCGGGCTGCGTCGAAGAAGCTGATGCTCATGCCGGTATAGCCGCCCTTGGTGGCATAATCTTCGCGAATGGCGCAGCCGCCATGTTCAGCCGATATGCGGCTTACCGCCGTGGGCTGGTCCTGTCCGGCGGCGGTTACATCCCATATCCCGATCCAGAAATCGAAAGCGCGGTGATCGCCGGTGGTGCAGGCCGCGGGCGCAGGTGCGACCGCAGCGGGCACCACTTGCTGCGCAACCAAAGGGGATGGCACCAGAAGCGTCGCAAGGACCCCGCCCAATAGGGGGCGGACGGCGGCCCGGCGGGCCCGGAGAATGGAGCTTGCCCATGCGGAAGGCAATTTTCTCCGGTCCGGCTGTTTGCGATGTCGCATCATGACACCATCCCCCCGTGGTTGAGCTTCGATACGACCCGGGAGCTTTTGTGCTGTATCCGGGTCATCACTCAGCTGGTCGCAGCATAACACAGGCGCGCACCATTCCGGCTTTCATTCGACCAACGGCAATTGACCGTCGATGAAAAAGCGGAAAGCCTTGATTTCCCAAAATCGGACAGAAATCCTTTCCGAAACGCCCGTCACGGCGAAATGAACATTGGTTTTGCGGCTGCGAGCGTTTACCAGAAGTGACAACAGCAGCTCGCTGCAGGGGGGCGAATATGGTGCAAGCGCGTGAAATTGATGTCCTGATCGTCGGTGGCGGTTTTTCGACCATGCCGCTGGTCCGCGAACTGGACGCCAGCGGGATCAGCTGGCTGATGGTGTCGGAAATGACCCCGATCTGGCAGCAGCTGGAAGCGTCGGATGCGCTGGATTTCGATCTCGTCAGTTCCCTGCAGAGCAGCGTCTATTCCTTCGAGCTGGTCGACATGCTCAGGGAGCAAGGCGAGAATTTTACCGACGGTTTCCCGACCGCTCGCGAATTTTACGCGATCCACAAGAAATATGCCGCCCGCTACGCCGAGAACATCCATCAGGGACGCGTCGGCAGCATTGACAATCATCCAGACCACAGCATCATCCATCTCGAAAGCGGCGAGCAGTTCCGCGCCAGTCATGTGGTCATTGCCACCGCCTTCCGGAGGCAGATGAACGCCAATCTCAAACAGATAAAAATTGATGCCAGCTATGCCGGCAAGAATGTGGCGATCACCTCGACCGGCGACAGTTCCAACCTGCTGATCGCCAAGCTGGTTGCTCATGGCGCGAAGGTCCATCTGGTCACCAATGGCTTCATCATGCTCGACAAGATGTTCGCGACCTTCTCGCCGTTCGACGATGGGCCCCGCTTCGTCCCACTCGACCAGCTCGAATGCCATAATTTCTCCGAAGTCAGCAAATGGAGCTATCGCGCCTTCATCGACGGCGGCTATATCCACGGCCTGATCCACCGCTGGTTCGCGAAGCTTTTCGACCGCAACAGCCTCGGCGTGCGCCACCCCAAGAGCATCCGGCCGCACGAAGGACTCCGGACCTTTTTCGAAGCCAGGGCGCCAATTGAGAATGGCCATATCGCGATCAAATATTGGCCGATCGACGTCTATAAACTTTATTGCGACGAGACGCTCGAGCAAAAGATCAGCGACGGTTATCTGATCAACGACCTGCCCTTCTTCCTCGAACATGGCCATGTGAAATTATGGGACAAGGCGGTTGCCGCGATCGACCGCGAGGCGATGACGCTGACCGAGGGCGGCGAGACGGCGACGTTTGACGAGATCATCGACGGCGACCAGGAAGTGCCCAATATCCCCGAAATCCGGCTGTGCGGCGACCGCGCGTCGGAGCATTTCATCTACAAGACACGGCAACAGTTTCTGGGGGTTGTGTCTCCCCGCCTGCGCAATATCTACACCATCGGCTTCACTCGTCCGTTCACCGGCGGGCTCAACAATATCAGCGAGATGCAATGCCTGCTGGTCCACCGGATGATCACCGATCCGGAATTCCGCAACGGCATCAACGCCAATATCGAGCAGCGGATCGCGACCTATAACGCGAACTATTATGCCAAACGGCCGGAGAGCAAGACCGACCATCTGGTCTGGTATGGTACCTATACCGACGAGGTCGCCCGGCTGCTCGGCATCCGGCCCAGGCGCAGCGACACGCCCGGCCTCAAGGGTCTGATGAAATATTATATGTATCCGAACAATGTCTTCCGCTTCCGCGAGACCGGCCGCTATGCGGTCGACGGCGTCGGCGAGCTGCTCAGCCACACCGCGAAACAATATCACGATTACAAGGTGCTGGCGCTGCTGGTCATACGCTATCCGTTTTTCGAAATGCTCGCGCTCGGCACGATCCTGTTCGCGCCGGTGCCATGGTGGGTCAAGGTCCCCGCCGCGATAATCCACAACCGCCTGCCGTTCACGTCGACGCTGGTCGGGAAATTCGGGTTGCCGAGCAGAGAGAGCAAGGGGATATTCAATTACCGCAAGGCGATCAGCTTTCCGGTGCTGGCTTATCCTTTGGTGGCGGCAGTCGTGTGGGCCGCAGCAGGGATGGGAGCGGCGTTCGGGTTCTCGGCGGGGTTGCTCGCTTATGTCTACGCGATGATCCATCTCGGCACCGCAAAAGGATGGAACCGGAAGTTTTTTTGCGACATGAAGAGCAAGCGGTCACCGGAGATGGTTGGGTTTTTTGAGCGGTATCGGGAGGCCTTTGGAAGGGTTAAGGGTGGGAGTTAGGGGCAGTTAATGGTGGTTTTTTAACAACCTGTTTAACGGCGCAATGCCTATCCAAAATCAGACATTATTTTGCACCTAATTCATAAGCGCCCAACTCTCTTGGTTGATTGCCACCACGGACCTGTGACATACGGTATCAACAAACGAAGGACAGCTGAATTTGAAGTTGGTACTAAGTAGGCTCGCAAAATAAATAGCAGTTCAACGCACAGGGTTGGGGTTCGATTTAGGACACTAAGGCATAATGCATTTGTGTTCCTAGGGTGCGACCAAAATATAAGGTTAGCCGCTTCTGGCCACACGATCTTCATGTTTCTCTTTGTCCGGAAATACAATCTCCAAATCTACTGTATCACCTTTATCTTTAATCACCGTACAAGACGTCGCACTGAATGCTTTCGCACGCTTACATTCCTTATCTTTCGCATTTTTTGGTACATCTTCAATAATTATAATAGCCATATTTCTTCTCCTATTTGTTGAGGATCTCTGCAATTTTTTTGGTTGCCGATATATCTGGGTCCGCGCTTATTAGTAATTGCGCCAGTTTTCGCTGCGCGGCGGGATTGGCATTACTACGGGCCAATAAAAACGCGTAGGACTGTGGATTCTGACCGGCTGGAATGGGAAGATTAGCGGCCACAAAATTTGCGTTTGTTAGAAACGCTACTCTTGTAGCAATGAAAGAAGAATCGGGGTCAAAATACTCGTCGAGCGCACTCGCCAAATCGCCTGTATCAAAAGAACCAGTGTTTTTGCCAAACTCGCGATCTACCAACGTCGAGACAGCGTTGGCTGTTTCTGGTGCGTTTTCAGCTGCCTTCTCGGCAGCATCTCCCACCGCTACGACGGATGCACCGCCCATAAGCGCCAAGATCTGTGAATAGCCCCTAGATTTCTGGACACCTTCTTGCCTAAATTTGAGGTAAGGAGACGAAGATGAACAAGGTAAATTT
>CANLBM010000009.1 GCA_947488845.1 uncultured Sphingomonadaceae bacterium
GCAAAACCGCAGGCGGGTGAAATATGTTAAAAATCATCCTTGACGGGGATGCGATTAGACGACCGTTACAAGTCCACCCGATCAATATCCTTGAGGTGGCCGTTGCAGCTCTTGTGACAGAGCGCGAGATTTTCCATCGCAGATGTGCCGCCTTTGGAAAGAGGATGCAAATGTTCAAGCGTCGCATATTTGCGCGTATTCGGAATGCCGCCAAAGCGCATGACGTTGCCGCAATACCAGCAGTCATCCCCGTCACGCTCTCGTACGGCGGCGAGTTTGGACTTCTTGGCCTTCCGCTGGAAAAACCAGGACTGTCCCGGATAATATTGCCATTTTCTTGTCGCCGTCGTCATGCGGCTAGTTAAGCGATGTCCGGTTAGAGAAAAGTAAACGTTGGGCCGTCGCTTATAACCGGGGATTCTCTTCAAACGTGCTTTCGCAGCTCATTGCGGTTATAGAGGGCAGCCGAAGACATTGAAAGACAATGGCATGACTTCTTTTCCACCTGAACCGCTTGCGGTCCGGTTTGACGAGGACAGTTTCTGGGTCGATCTGGAAGACGGACGTACGCTCGGCATCCCGCTTGCCTGGTTTCCGCGCCTGCTGCACGCAACGCCCCGGCAGCGCGAGCAGGTCGAACTCAGCCGCTCGGGCCTGCACTGGGAAGAGATCGACGAGGATATATCCGTCGCCGGCCTCCTGGCCGGGCGCGGCGACATGACCCGCTCGACCGATGTGGCGGCCGAATAGCAGCGGCTTGCAGCCAAGGTGTTAGCGCACCAATTCCCTCCCTCGTCATCCTGAACTTGTTTCAGGACCCCTCGAGGTTTTCGCGCAGTCGGAAGAGATCCTGAAACAAGTTCAGGATGACGATTAGCTGCCGCGACGCTGCGCGCATTCCCTGCTTGTCATCCCCGCGAAGGCGGGGATCCAGTCATAAGAAAATGTCGCGTAGCGGCTTCATTATTCACTGGATTCCCGCCTGCGCGGGAATGACAGCTTGAGCTCTCCGCTCAACCCTCACCCGCTATTACCATAATCCGCGCCACCCTTTTCGCTCAACGGCGCATCATCCTCGGCGTCATCCAATATGCCGAGGTCGCTTTCCTCGTCATCATCATTGCGCTCGCCGGCAAAGGCGCCGCCTTCGATGCGGCCGCTTTCGGCCATCTGTTTCATATGGTCGACCGTGTCCTGGGTATCGTCGGGGATGATCTGCGCCGGGTCGGTGCTGTCGTCGCGGCGGCTGGCCGAGACATACTCGCGCTTGGCCCTGGTCTGCCGCTGCGCCTGCTCGGCCACTTTCTGGGCTTGCGCGTCGTCGCGCTGGGACTGGTTGATGCTGCGTTTGTCGGTCATGATGTTCCTCTTTCTGTTGATCTTTCAACACAGAGACCGCGGATTTGTTCCGTGGCGCGGGGTGATAGCATCGTCATCCTGAACTCGTTTCAGGAACTCGGTCGGCAGAGCGCGCACTCTCGAGGGGTCCTGAAACAAGTTCAGGATGACGAGGGCGCACTGGATTGCTTCGCTATGCTCGCAATGACGAAAGCATATTGACGCTACCGCAAGCCTGACATAGCTTCCGCCCACATCAACAGGGGAGAAACAATCATGAAATTTCTGGATGGATATACCGAACATACATATGCGCTGCTGCGGATCGTCGCCGGGCTGTTGTTCATGGCGCATGGCGTGCAGAAATATTTCAATTTCCCGGTTGCCTTCGAATATCCTCTGAACCCGATGCTTTACGCCGCCGGAGCGATCGAGCTGGTCGCCGGCGCGATGATTGCGCTGGGTCTGTTCACCCGACCCGTCGCCTTCATCGCCAGCGGCATGAGCGCGGCAGCCTACTGGATGGCGCATGGCTCGACCGGCCTGTTCCCGATTGCCAACGGCGGCGAACTTGTCGTGCTCTACTGCTTCATCTTCCTCTACATTGCCGCGCGCGGTGCCGGTATCTGGAGCGTCGACAGCAAGCGGGGTTGAAGCGAGGCTGTGACGCGACGGGTCGCCCAAGCAGGTGCTCCGCGTCACAGGCCGTTCATATTGCAACTTGTAGAGCCCGGTCACGTTATAAGAAGAACCACAACGGGAGTTTCATCATGCGCAATATCCTCATGTCCATCGCCGCCGCTTCTCTGGTCCTGCCTGCCGGCGCCGTGCTGGCCGACCCGCCGGCCCATGCAAAGGCCTATGGAAAATACAAGAACAAGAAGCACAAGAGCCGCTACGACGACCGTGGCCGCTATTACGAACCCCGCCGCGTGAGCCGCGACGAGCGCATCTGGCGCGGTGATGACGGACGCTATCACTGCAAGCGCGACAATGGCACCACCGGCCTGATCATCGGCGGCGCCGTCGGCGCTCTCGTCGGTCGCGAAATCGACAGCCGGGGCGATCGCACCGTTGGCACATTATTGGGTGCTGCCGGTGGCGCACTGCTGGGCCGCGAGATTGATCGCGGCGGGATGAAATGTCACTAGATTAAGAGGGAGGGGGATGATGTAAAGCATCTCCCTTCGTCATCCTGAACCTGCCACTTCGTCACCCTGAGCCTACCCCTCCGTCATCCTGAACCTACCACTTCGTCATCCTGAACCTACCACTTCGTCATCCTGAACCTACCACTTCGTCATCCTGAACTCGTTTCAGGATCCCTCGCGGTTCGCGCGCTGCCGGACGAGGTCCTGAAACAAGTTCAGGATGACGAGATTTTCACCACCGCCTTCACCGCGGCAGCAGCCTTTTCCAGTCTCCCCACAACACCACCGCCAGACACGCCCCGATCACCGCGAGATCAATCGCAGGTCCGACCGGATCATATTGCAGCCCGGCGAGCGCTGCCAGGCCCGAGATCGCGGCCCAGACCACGAACAGCTTGCGGCCGCCGTCCCAGCCCTTGACCAGACCGATGCCGGCGGCGAAGAGCAGCATTGGCGAGATCATCATCAGGATCGGTCCGATGGCGGGCAGCAGCAGGAACATCGATGCCGAGAGCATCGGTGGCAGCGCGGGCAGGAAGGAGAGCGGGAGAAAGGTGAGCGCCGCAATGACGATCGCGCCCCAGCCGATGGTTTGACGATATTGTTTCATGCCGACCAATTATCATGGCGCGCCGGATTTGCCATCTCTTCTTGCGATTTTTCCCAACCGGCCTCTGTCCTACATGATCATCGTCTGATAAGGATGCACGCATGAGACACTATCGCGTCCGTCCGGTTCAAAGTCCTGAAAAAATGCGAGAAATCGCCTTTTAGGGAGAGATGGGAATTTTTTCTTTTAACACTGTAAAGTGTGTAAAGTTCAGTCCGGAGTTGCCATGAAATTTGTCCGAATCATTTTTGCCGCCGCCGCTGCCTGGGGCTTCCTCGCGCTGGTCCCGGGATTATTTGCAGAAGCAGGTCCCCGACCGGAATATTATTACGGTTTCATCGGGATCGCTCTGGTCTTCCAGCTGATCTTCATCATGATCACCCTTGATCCGGCCCGCTACCGGGCGCTGATTCCGATCTCGATATTGGAAAAGCTGTCCTTCTTCCTGCCGGTCGCGATTCTCTATCAACAGGGCCGGGTGACAATGGGTCCGGTCTTTGTCGGCGCAATGGTCGACGGGGTGTTGATGCTGTTGTTCGCGCTTGCGTGGCTGGTTTCGCGCAGGGCGGGGCAGTCCGGCTAGCACCAGTCGCGGCGATAGCCCTGCCAGCGTTCGGCCAACCCCTCGGCGACCAATGTTTCACCCAGGCTTTGCCCGCCGCGGGTGATGATACGCAGGTCGCGGCCATATTGATCCTGATCGCGGTCGATCGACTGCAGGGAAAAGGCGCCCTGGTTGAGCAAGGCCTGCAGCCTGATCTTGGCCTGCTCGCCCAGCCGCTTCTCTGCGGCGCAGCCGGGGCTGGAGATTTCCGGCGTGTTGATATCGGCGATGCGGATCTTGCGGCCCTCGAACCAGATGGTGTCGCCGTCGACGACGCAGGTGGTGCGGTCGGCGCCAAAGCAGATGCCGAAACTGGCGCGATGGGGGTCAATGCTGACTGCTGCGGAGGTGCTGGACGGGCTGCCACTGAGGAAGATCGCCAGGAACAGCGCAACGCACATAGCCGCGGTGATGGTTATGAAGGTGGGCCAGCGGATGTTGTCCATCCGTCTGAAAATAGAGGAGAAATGTTAAAAGAGATTGAAGCGCGATTGTTTCGACCGGCGGAACCGAGAGTCGCCGCGGCAGCGGCTGCTGTGACCGGAGATTAGAACCAATATGAGTCTATCTCCATCTACCCGCCGGCCATTCTTGCTGTTAGGACATCTATCATGTTGAAAAGATACACCTTGTCCGCCGCCGCCATCGTCCTCGCTTTGGTGGCATCCTCTGGCAGCGCTACCCAATCCGGTGCTGTTGACGATGAAATGGCCAGGCCCGCCATCCCGTCGCGCGAAGATTATCCCGATGCCGGCCAGGCATTCGGAATGGTCTGGCACAATGAAAGCGACGGCAAGCTGCCAATGCTGACGTTCATGGTGCCGGAGACCGACAACCGGCTATGGGCGATGCGTTGTGAAAAGCTCGACAACGGCAGTGTCCGGATCGCGAATATGATCATCGCGACGCCACGGGAGATGGTCGCGGACGACCAGTTCGGATTCACCGTCCGGGTTGACGACGGCGCATCGATCGGGGTGCTGGCGCGGATGTTGCCGACGCAGATCGAGGGCCAGGATCTGGTGATGCCGCAATTTTATCTGCCCAATAATCATACGCTGTTTCCGGCGCTGGCGCGGGGCAATCGCGCCTTTGTCAATCTGAACGGCAACAGATTTTCCGTCCATCTGAAAGGCTCGGGCGACGCTCTGGTAAGCTTCCTGCGCGCCTGCCGCTAGCAGCATCTCCGGTGATCAGACCACCAGAGATGCGCTGTTGTTCACCGCAGGGCCGATCGAGGCGGTGAGGAAAACGGCAGCCGAAACAAATGCGGCAAAGGCGGCGGCGAGGCGGTTGTGAAATTTGGGGGATAACATGGTCAGGGATCCTTTGATGGGGGTCTGGATAATGAAGATCTAGGCGATCAGGGCGGCGGCGTTGTTGACGGCCGGGCCAACGCTGGCGCTGACAAAAACAGCGGCTGCGAAAATTGCGGCAAAGGCGGCGGCGACTTGGTTCTGGATGTTGCTGTTGGTCATGATGAAGTTCCTTCTTGGTTCAATTGGGTGCTTCACAACTTGTTTGCGAAGATGCCAATAGCATTGCACAGGCCGTGCCAGTTCAAAAAATCCCTATATAACAGAAGGTTAATGGAATTTGCCGTTGCAGCAAATATGAACCGAAACTGAATAATGGGAAAAATGACCAACAATTGGCTTTAGTAGTGCTCGTGGGTATGGGGTAATCTGTTAACGCTGCCCTGCTATCTGCAAAGCCATGTTCGGGCCGCGCCTCAATCGAGTCTTCGCCAGCCGTGCCAATGCACTTTGGTGGTCAGCCATGGTTCTGGTCACGGCCTATTGCGTCGCAGCCGATCCCCCCGCCGAAGTGGCACCAGCGCCAGACGCCGCTGTGACCCACGCCGGCAAGAAATCGGGAGATCCCTGGGCCGCTATGAAGGATGTTGCGAAAAAACGCGAAGAACCGCGTCGCTGACCCCCGCCAACAATGTCGCGAGGTTTCAGTCAAGCCATCTCAATATTGTGAGGTCCCGCCGTCGACGCTCAGCGTCCCTCCGGTAATCCCTCCGCCAGCGTCCGAGGCCAGCAGTACCGCCATCGCCGCGACTTCCTCGACCTTGCCGGGTCGCTTGAGCGCGCTTTCCTGCGAGAACATGTCGATCATCTCGTCAAAAGTCATACCGAGGCCTTCAGCCGTAGCCGGGCCACCTTCCATAATCAGGTCGGTCAGGATCAGGCCGGGACAGATAGCATTGACGGTGATGCCAGATGTGCCGACTTCCTGTGCCACTGCCTTGGTCATGCCGTTGATGCCATGTTTGGCGATCGTATAAGGTGCGAATGTCGGCTTGCCCATCTTGCCCTCGGTCGAACTAATGTTGATGATTCTGCCCCATTTTTGCGCGATCATCGGCTTGAGTGCCCGTCGGGTCGCCCAGAAGGTGGAATAGATGTTCCATTTCATCGCCTGATCAAAGGCTTCGTCGGTCAGATCGACCAGAGGCGCAAGATCTCCGGCGCCGCCCGCATTGTTGACGAGAATATCGATCGAACCGAAATTGGCGGCAGTCTGGTCGATAAAAGACTCGACCTGATCTTGCTCCATCACGTCGCCGACAATGAATATTGCCCTGTCTCCGACATTCAGTTCCGCAATGACTTTCGCACCCTTGTCCGGATTGCGTGCCATCAGGGCGACATTCGCCCCCTCTGCTAGAAACGCCTCGGCAATCCCGCGCCCGATACCCGCTGTGCCACCTGTAATCGCAGCTGTCTTGCCCTTCAGTTTCATCGCTCTTCCTCTTCGCTATGTCCATCGTTTGCTATCGGAGGGGATGAATCTCGGCAATGGCCTAAAACGCTAGTCTCCCCGCTTCGGGGTATTTTATTCAGAAAAACTGTGTTGAATATGAACCTGAGATAAAACTGCCATTCAGTATCTGGTCAAGGCCGCGCCACTAGACCGGCAAATGTAAGGCAGTAATTGATTCGGGTTCCGGAAGAACCCTTTTGGAGTGAAGAAAATGATCAACAAGATTTTGGGAAGTCTAGCAATCTCAACAGCAGCCATCGCAACAATGGCTTTCGCGGCTCCAGCAGAAGCGCGCGGCGGATATTATAATGGTGCGTCATACGAGCAAGTCCGAAGCAACGGCCGTCGCGAATACCGTCGGGGAGATATCTATCGCGGTGATCGCTATCGGGATCGTCGCGATTATCGCGACCAGCGTCGCTACCGCGATAACAGGTATTCGAACAATAGCCGTTATCGGGGTTGCGATCGCGGAACCGGCGGTACGATTATCGGTGCTATAGCCGGAGGTTTGCTCGGTAACGAAGTAGCTGGCCGCGGCAGCAAAACCGAAGGCACAATCATTGGCGGAGCCGTCGGTGCACTTGCTGGTCGCGCGATCGATGGCAATTGCTGATCTAATTCTAGTCTAAGCAATATAGTTAAACCCCAGCGTCCGTGCGCGCGGGGGTTTCCATTCCCTCGAGTTGTGTATTGGGGGACAGGGGGTCGGCGTCTTTAGAGAGACCGGCCCCCGTTCATTTTATGGCTTGGCAAGCATCGCTGGAACGGGACTAATCCAGTCTGCCAGATCGGGCTCGTCTCTTACGAAATAGGGCTTGCCCTTGCTGTTCAGGTAGAAGCGTTGCATCTCGCTGCGGGTGAAAGGCCGGGAGCCCAGCCGCCCGAAGACCGCCATCTGCCCGCCGGTCTCGTCCACCGCTCGATCGCGATCCAATCCCTTGGACAAGGCCAGTGCCGGTTTCGGAGTACGTGCGAAGGCGATCAGTTCCGGCTTCGGCGCGGGAGAGAAGCCATAGAAGTTTTTCTGGCTATCCGGCGTGGTCAACTGGACTACCTTCAGTCCGTTGCGACCGTCGGCGACATAGGCAAACAGAGTGGCATTGGTCGATCCGACTATCACATCCTCCGCGTCGTTCATCGTGCCGCCGAACGTCTCTTTCATGTAGATCACGGGCGATTCCGGCCGAGTGATATTGGCGATTACCAGGCCTTCATCCTTGGCAGCAATATAGGCATAGGTTCGCGCTAGATAGAGGCGTTGGGCGTTGCGCAAAGGGATCGTTCCTGAAGGCACTGCCACCGGCTTTTCCATGTCGGTGACGTTGAACAATTTCACGCCCTCGGCATCGGTCACCCAGAGGTAGCGGAACTGCAAGGCCGATGCCCGTGCATCGGTCAAGGGCAAGGTAATGACGTGGCGCGGTTGCAGCGGCTTGTCCAGATCGATCAGGGTCAATCCTGCCGCAGTGGTGATATAGGCATAATGACCGGCCAGGGTGATATGCTGCGCTCCGTCAAGCACTCCGCCTTCGTTCCACGTCAGGCTGCGTTTGAAGAAATTGTTGCGGAATTCTCCATCGGCCAATGTGTTGACGTCGACGAGGATCAGGCCTTCTTCGCTATCTGTGATCACCGCATAATTGTAGATCGGATGAAAGGCCTGCTCCTCGTTGATCTCACGCAATTCCTTGGTGTTGCGCAGTGGAGCAATTGGCTGGTTGGTGGCGAGCGCCATGCATGTGGCGTTCTTGGTGTCGACATGCGTATCATGACCAAGCGAGGAGAAGGGGGCCTTGACGATCCGTTCCGAGAAACCCTTGTTGCCGATCGAGGCTACGTCATAGGCGCGGAACCCGCCTTTGCCTTCTGCCACCAACATATATTCGCCGCGCAGTTGCAGGCAGCGGACGGCATCGCCGGTTCCCTGAACCACATTCTTGAATTCTTCGAGCGCCTTGGTTTCGCCGGACAGGTCCTCGTCGAGCCGCTCCCCGCGGACCCAGTCGATCAGCTCGCGATCATTGTCTTCGACATGCATCCGCCAATAATCGGGATAGGCGTATTTTTGTAGATAGGAGCCAATCACCGCCTGTGGTTCATCCCATTCCGTCACCCGGACCGCTTCAAAGCCTTTTTCGAGGCCGACCCATGCGTGGAGGCCGATGAAGTTGACGAAGTTGGTGCCCTGCAGCAATGTTTGCGCCATGATCGCGTTGTTGTCATTGGCTTCGCTGACGTGACAATCCGAGCATTGTTTGGTCTCGGTCTTGCGCACGGTGTGCGGGAAATGCGGTGCAAAAGCTTGCGACGAGAAACCGATACCGGAAATTGGTGGCTGCTGGACGTAGATGCGTTCGCGGTTGATGTTGGTCGAGGACAGGATCAGAGCCGAGGTTGACCGGACCGGAGCAATGACATTGCCTTTGGTTGTCTGGTGACGGCCCAGCTGGAACATCTGGTCGCGGGCCACTTGTGGGTTGTAGGTTGCGTAGTTTCGCGTCGTGCCGCCTTCATATTTGTGATTGTCGGCCTGCCAGTTGGCTTCGATCGGCAAGTGGCATCCACCGCAGCTCGTGGTCCAGCTGAGGTGGCAGGTGAAGCAGACCATATTCTCGTCTTTATGTGCCCGATCGTCTTTTGCAACGCCGCTTCCGAAGGCAAATTTGCCCGTTTCCGCTCCGCTTTTGGACATAAGTTTCGCACGCGCCGCCTTGACGTTGAAATCGGGATGGGAGCGGTCGACGCTGTCCTTGACCAGACTGACCCGCCAGCTGAGTTCCGGGTCGACGATCGAACGCTGGACCAGCACGCGCTTGCCATTGGGATCCTCGAACCATTCGAAGCGGCGCTCGCCATTGGCGTTGCGCAGCAGGCCGAGATTCTTGCCTTTTGGTCGCGCCGCGAGATTGCTGGTCATCAGATTGGGATAAGCGTCGGCGGTGCCGTGGCAGTCCTTGCAGCTGATCTCGACCGCATTGGCAACTTCGCCGTAGATCAACCCGTTGCCGTGACTGTCCTGCGAGAAATGACAATCGGCGCATTGCATGCCGACCTCGGCATGGATGCTCATCATGTGAACAGATTTACCCGGATTCACGCCCGGTTCGACAAATTTTCCTTCACCGTCCTTGCGGAATTTTTCCGGATCGTCATTGGCGACGATATTCTCGGTATCGGTGCTGTAGCTGGCCTGATTGCCCTCGGCGTCGAGCAGATTGCCGTCGCGGTCGCGTTTCAGAACGGCGCGGAAATTCCAGCCATGGCCGTGATAGTCGGCAAATTGCGTATCCTTGGCGTCGGCGTTGACGTCGTAGACATTGCGCAGGAAGTCGATGTCGGCCCACAGACCCTTGGGCGCTGCGCCTTCCGGATTGCGGTCGAGAACCTTGCGGACTTCTTCGGCATCAGGATATTTCTGCTGCTTGTATTTCTTCTGATATTCCTCGTCGCTCATGCCTTCCGGCTTTGGTGTCTTGTTGTCCGGACCCGGCCACATATAGGGCGCGTCGGATTCATAGTCCCACATTGTGTAGCCGAGATAGCTGTTCAGGAAGATATTTGGCTGGTGCATGTGGCAGTTCATGCATTGCGCGGTCGGGATGGCGCGAGTGAAGGCATGTTGTATCGGATGCCCTTTTTCGCGTTTGGCAGGATCGGTATCAACGGCGTGATCATCGCCGTGGCCCGTGTCACCGCCGTGGCCGTCCTTTGCACCGTGGGACGCATCATAGCTGCCGAAGCTGCCAAAGCGATGTTCGCCGTCTTTCAGATTGCGGATCGTCGGGTCAACCGTCTGGGTCTGTCCGTCCCGGCCATATTTGGCCCAGATCGAGCTGTGCCGCGGCTCGCGGTCATTGGCATAGACGACGTGACAGCCAGCACAGCCAGACTGGCGATAGTCGCCCGGCTGGTCATTGGTGCCCATGAACCACATGAACGGATCGTTGAGCCGGGTCTTGTGGATATTGAGAACCGGGATGGCGACGCGCAGGCCGGTGCCGGGGCCGCGGTTGGATTGCTTGAGGTCAGGCCTTCCGGGCTCTTCCAGCCGCTGGATGATGCCGCCGATATTGGGTAGTCCGATCTCCGGGAACTGGGTGTTTATGTTGCGTCCACCGCGCTCGAACACCCGGAAGATGTCGCCTGGCGGGACGGTGTGCCAGGTTGGCAGCGGGTAGAGGATCGGCAGCGCGCCGCGTTTCTTTTCTGCCTCGGTCACGGTGCCGTGCGGATTACCGGGTGACTTGATCGTCGCCGGCTCGCCCTTGCGGGTATATGCCTCGCCGAATATATAATTTTTGAACGGCACGATGCCGTTATTATAGGCGGCTCCGCCCCATAGCATCGCGCCGGTTGCCATCAGCGACCGTTCCGAAGCCTCGATGATTTCCATATGGCAGGCGCCGCAGGATTCGCGCGCAACGCGATAATCCGACGGATTGACGAAACGCACGAATTCGGGCGATTCCTTGTTGAGCAGGCCATAGCTGCGCTTGGGATTGGCGGAAGAGGGCCAGTGCCAGCTTTCCGGATATTTCGGCAGGACATGCGCCTTGGTTAGCGCATCCATATAGGCGAGGCTGTTCTTGCCCCATTTGTTGTCGCCCATGACCGAGGCATCGCCGCCGTGGCAGTCGACACAGCCGAGTACCACAGCAGGGGTCTCGTGCATGGTCTTCTGGTCGCTATCGGTGTGACAGCTCTGGCAGCCATTGCTCTTGGCCTGCGCCTCGTCCCAGGTCTGGTTCTGCGGGGCCGGGGGCGTGAAGCTGTAGTCGACCTTTTGCGGCTTTTCCTTGCCTGCAGCGAGCAGCAGCGAGGCAGGGGTGACGGTCAGCGCAAACGCGCCCAGCCCCGCGAGGATCAATTTGCTATTGCCGGGCAGGAGGTTTCGCCAGCGCATCAGAAGGCCAGTATCGCGTTGAGCAGAATGGAATAATGGAAGTCGCGTTTATCGGTCTGGTCGAACAAATCCTTGAATCCTTTTCCGGGTATCAAAGCAGCGCCCGAGAGGCGGAATACCATATTCTGCGTGGCTTTCGGACGGTAAATGGCGGCTAGTGACAGGTCCCATCCAATGTCTCTGGGAATCGAGCCCTCGACGCGCAGCGCCTCGAGGTTTTCAGTCTTGTGGAACCAGAGATGGTTGGCATTGCCGGACAGCCGGAAATCGGGCGTCAGGTCAGCGTCGACGCCGACGCCGGCCAATATCGTGCCGGGATTGTTGAAATTGCTCTGGCCCTGTTCCTTGGAGGAACGAAGCGAGTTGAGGATGCCGTTGCGCCCGTTGATCGAGATCACCCTGCCACCGCCGGCGAAGGGGATGGTCTGGCGGATCCAGTAGCTGGTGTCGGCCCCGGCAAAAATCGGGTTTTCAAATATCGCGTCAAAGCCAGCTTCGGTATTGTTGTAAGGATTGCCGTCTCCGCTGGCGAACAGGCCGGAGGCGCGGAAGCGCAGGAAGTCGACGTCATAGCTGGCTTCCAGCGCCCCGAAATAGGCCGCGATATTGGCCGGCTCGCTGGTGAAGAAGCTGTTCCGGTCCTCGCCAAAGGCGCCGTAAACCTGACCTGTCAGATTGATCCGTCCGATCCGTCCGTCAAAGGCATAGCCCGGATAGACGACATCATAGGCCCGGCCCCTGAGGTCGCCGAGCAGGGCGGGGCGGACCGGAAAACCGTTGTCGTCAATCTCGACGTCGGACTTCTCGCGGTTCATATTGTAGGTCAGGCTGAACTGGCTGGTCAGGCCGACAAAGGGCAGATCCTGCCGGTAGAGATTGGCGAAGAAAATATAGCTTTCGCGCGGGGTCTGGGTGATGTCGTTGAGACCGGAATTGGTGTCCTTCTCCAGCTGGACAAAGGCCCCCAGATTATACTGGATCCGGTTGTTGTCGCGGGTCCCGAACAGGCGGAAACCGAGCTGGTTGTCCTGGAACAGAAAGCCGCGGAAATCCGCCTGCATCGGCTGGATGCCGATGCGGAAACTGTCGAAGTCATAGCGGGCCGACGTGTTGCGGATATGATAGTCGAAAAACGCCTCCTGCACGCCGACAAACCAGTCGGTGCGGTGCGACGATTTGGATGGTTCGACAAACAGGACACGGCGTTCCGGGACATTCACATGATTGACCTGGGTCGCCAGTGTCAGGCGATATTCGACGTCGGGCGGCTTGTAGGCGGTAGAGCCCTTGATCAGGGCAAAGCCGGTGATGAAGGTCTGGGCATAGACTTCCGAGCCGGAGCGGCCGAAGACGTCGATGCTGTTCGGACGCTCGGTGGTCTGGACGCCGACGGGGATCGGAAAGCTGCGCGGTTCGACGACCGTGTCCGAAATCAGATTGGCGACGAAGAACCAGTCGTCGCCCTTGAGAAAGCCCGGTTTCTTGTCGGCCGGGATCGGCTTGTCGCCTTTCAGAACATTCTGGGCGTAGGGATTGAGTGTGCTGTGGCAGTTGTTCCGCAGCGCTCCGAACAATGTGTAAATCGCTTCGTCGCCGCCTTTGGCGGGGCAGAGGCTTTGCATGATCCGCCAGCGGTCGGGGACCGGAAATTCGTCGGTCGGAAAGGCTTCCGGTGGCGGGGCGTTGACCGCGCCGGGGTTGTTCTGGGTCACCCGTTCCGGCAGCTCTTTCTGGACGCCAGGGCGGCGGCGGCCATCGATCAGGGCGTCGTCGGCCGCCAGACCATCAAAGTCCATTTCCAGTTGATCGGGGGTTTCGGATTGGTCCAAATTGGAAGATTTGGAAGCATCTTTCAGGGCAGGTTGGTCGCCGCTATCTTGCTCGTCCTTTTCCGTCTCTTCTTCGTCCGGATCCGGTCCGCCCATGCCCGTTTGTTGACCAAAATCGGCATTTTCTTCCCTTATCCAGGCAAATCTTTCCCCGGCCAGCAACGCCGTCAACGACGCTTCCATATCCTCGACCGAGGCGCGCTGGGTCTCCATCTGCTCGGCCTGACCCGACATCACCGCCAGTATCGGCACAAAGGAGGCTGAGAGTCCTGCCATCCGCCCTACAGCCCCTCGCAGACATTTTGTGCGTTGGTATCGAGGAACGGCGCGAAGGGACAGTTCACATAGCGCAGCCGGACATTGGCGTTGCCCAAATCTACGACGACATTATCGGCGCGGATCGCCTTTGGCGCGTTGCCAATGCTGCCGATGCGCTGGCCGGCGTTATGCAACCCGAGAAAGCTGATCATATCGTCCTGATCGATACCGTCGCCCGATACGCCGAGTCCGCCGATCAATTGATTGCCGCGATAGATCGGCACGCTACCGGGGAAAATCTGTATGCCGTTTTCGAGCCGGTTTTGTCCCGCCACCGCATCCGGTGTATTGGTGCAGCGCATGGGCGTATCGGTAACAGAGGCTCCGGTAACAAAAGCGAGATGCTGCCCGAGATTGGGGAAGATCAACGCCGCCTGCAGCCCGGTCGCGAAGGGGTTGAAATCTTCAATCGGGCGCGAGAGAGGTCCGTTGGGCCGTCCCAGTTCGCCGTCGGGAAAATATGGACGGGACAAATTACCGCCGGATCGATCGGCGAAAGCAACCGTACCGGTGAGGGCATTGGGATCGTTCAAAAAGCTCCTGACCCGTCCAACAAAGGCGGCAACATCGCCATCAGGGTTGCCGAGCAGGTCCGATGCTGCAGTGCTGTTGGAAAAGAAGGAGGCTGTCCGTGCTTTCTGCAGGGAAACATCCGTCCCGAAAATCGGTGCATCGGGCGAACGGACAATGCCCAGTATCTCGCCGTGGGTATCGACGACGGAAATTGACACCTGAGCGCGGCTGTCGAGTGGTTGCCGGATCTGCGCCCGCGCGCGCGACATGACGATAAAGGCCTCTTCCAGAATCGCCCGAGTTTCGGCGGCTGTCAGCGGGGCATTGACGTCCGCAGCGTCAGTTGCTGCGCGGATGGCAAAACGATTGGTTCCAGCACCGTCGGTCAACACGAAAGCATCGCGGTTCTTGAATTCGGCTACCGTCGATGCGCGAATGCCGGAAGCCTCGGTGCCATAGGCCGTCCCAGCGATGATGATATTGGAGGCATATCCGGTAACGGCGATCAAATTGCCCGCAGTGCCGTTAATGGCAGCAAAATTATTTTGCAGAGGCGAGAGATCGCTGACCACCATATCGCTGAACCGTAATGATGTGCCATCAACCGAAATCCGGTTGGCGGTAATTGCGGCGGGTGGAGCAAAGCCCTGAATACCTGCCAGAGCGATCGCTTCCTCGTCATCGTCATCGATATCGAGAATGTTGGAATCGAAACCATAGTCGCCATCACCCATCACGCCGATGGCCCCGACAACCACACCATTCTTGTAGAGCGGTAATCCTCCCGGATCGGCAGACAGGCCCAGCGGAGAACGTTTCGGTCCGATCAGCGCTGCGCTTCCGATGTTGCCAAATCTCTGGTTGAAATCGGAACAAGGCAACTGGCTGAATTGCACGCCGAACAGCGGGCCACTTTCCAGGCCCACCGTGGTCGGAGCAGGCGGGAAATGTTCCTGAACGATCTGACTGGCAGTACGGCTGGAAAAGGCATTGCCCGCACTCGACAGATAGGCGCCGGTCACGGCTTTTGCGATAGCGCCTGCTGCGGCCGGCACTTCGACGCCCTGAACATCGACCAGGGGATTGTTGATGGCGCCCAATGCGGTGCGCGCGCTGGTGGTAGCAGTCGGCCTTGCGCCATTCATTTGAAACACCGCCAGTACATTGCCGACCCTGTCCGTTACCGCGATGACCGAAGGAAGATTGCGGGCCTGAGCTTCGCCGACGGCCTGCGCGATAATGGTCTGCACATCGGTCACGCTAAGCGCTTCTTGCGCCGGCGGCGTAAAGGCGCCGCCATTGCCGTCAATCGGTGTCGGCGTAGGCGTCGGAGCCGGGGACGGCGAAGGAGTGCCGCCGAAATCATTGCTGTCGCCACCGCCGCCACAGGAGGCCAGCACCAGCGCCACGGCAGAGATTGCGGAGGTCAAATAAGGTTTGCGCATTATCAAGGCCCTTATCTGAGTGACCGGATCGTGCGCACGGCGCTGCCGAGTGCCCGCCGATATTTCAGCGGTTCATAATCATTGGGTTCGGCGACAGCAGCATAAGCGACATTGATCTGTCCGCGCAGGCTGGATGCGGCAGATTCGCTGACCTGGCCACTGTTGACCAGTCCGTTGAGCAGAGTGTCAACGGCCATGACCGCCTGCACGCTGCCTTCATAATCCGTGAAGCGTGGCGATATAGCCTGACCGGCAATGGTTTCCATAATCTGGAAGGTCTGGTCCCGGCCAAAGCTGGCGCGGGAGAAACGATCCGCTAGCTGGGTCGCATATTGCCGCAATCTGGCCGCTTCCTGCACGGCGGGTTCCCGGCCTTGTGCCATCGCCGCATGGAAGGCTTTGGAGCGGCTGTCGAATTCGGCTGCGATATCTGGCGCCGCTATTTTGATCGCTGCGCTGAGCATGATCATATTCTCGTCATTATAAGGCGGCATGCCTTCGGGGATAGGCCGTCCGGGATTGTCGATTGATGCCGGGCGGGTGGACGCGTCGTCATAGATCCGGCGGTGACAGCTGTGGCAGTCGTAGAAATAGAATTCGGGGAAAATGCCTTCGGTGCCCAGCGATGGTTTGGTGAAAAGGTTCAGCGAGCGTTCGAGCGCCATCGCCTGACCGACCGCCCAGAACTGGACGTTGTTGGTCCGGCCCTTGCGGCGGACATAATCGATGTCCTCGTCATGATGTTGTTGCAGGGTGGAAAACAGGTCCATTTCAAAGGAAATGCGCGGATGGCCGGCGGCCATGATCCGGTGATCGACAAACTGGCCCTTTTTGGCGCTGCCGAAATGACAGTCGAGGCAGACGCTGGCGCGGGCCTTGGGATTGTCGAGCGGGGTCAGCCCCTGGGCAACATTGCGGGCGTGGCTGGCGCCGACCGCATAATGGCTCGAAATCCAGCCGGATGATGCACCGTGGCAGGATTCGCAACCGACGCCGTCGTTAAGCTGGAAACGGGGCCCTTTTCGCGCCGCGTCGGTGGTGTGGCAACCGAGGCATTCGGAGGCGGTGGCCGCATCCTTGAGGCCGAGACGCTTGGCGATCGCGATGCTGCGCGGTTCGCGGAGGACACGGAAGGCGCGGCTATGCGCTCCGCCGGGTGTCGACTCTTCCTGCCAGCGCATGATTTCGTCCTGCCTGACAATTTTCCCGTCTGCTTCCTGTCGTCCGTGACAGGTCGTTGCGCCACAGGAAGCCACGCCCAGATAGGTACCGTTGGCGACATCGGTGGCGGCTTCGACCGGCGTGGTGCTGGCCATTGTCGAGATGAACAATGCCGTGCCGACGAGTGCCGCACAAAACAGGCTGGCGGCCAGTAACGACCAGCCAGGAATCCAAGATTTTATATTCCCCATTTGCATCGTTGCCCATTTCGGTTTTGCAACCGATCCCCTGATCCAGCACGACGCGACCCTTGCCGTTCACTATAACGATCACGTTACCTATCCTTCAACCCATGCTCAATGCAAACGAAAATCGCCCGATTTCTTTTATTTTTTAGGGCTTTGTCGGTGGAGTTGTTGAGTAACGGAAACAGTCTGTTGCCTATAGGCAACGCTCATCTGCCGCTGGTCTAGCCCAGCTTGCGCCGGATCACCAGATTGCGGATTTCGGTCATGTCTTCCATGGCGAAGCGGATGCCCTCGCGGCCCAGGCCGCTGTCCTTGACGCCGCCATAAGGCATGTTGTCGACGCGATAGGATGGAACGTCATTGATCACCACGCCGCCGACATCGAGATGATCCCAGGCGTCGAGCGACTTGAACAGATCGCGGGTGAAGATACCGGCCTGCAGCCCGAATTTGCTGTCGTTGACCTCGTCCATTGCTGCACCGAAATCGCTGAATTTGGAGAGCAGGGCGAGCGGGCCGAAGGCTTCTTCGCGATAGGCATCGGCGCCGGTGTCGACATTTTCCAGCAGCGTGGCTTCGAGCATATTGCCCTCTCGATTGCCGCCGCATAAAAGTGTTGCACCGTCTGCGACAGCGCTTTCGATCCAGCCGTGCAGGCGACTTGCTTCGCCCTCGGAAATCATCGGACCGATGAAGGTCTCGCGTTTCTTCGGATCGCCAGCAATCAGGCTTTTGGTCTTGGCGACCAGCATGTCCCTGAACCTGTCGTAGATGCTCTCGTGAATGATGATCCGCTGCACGCCGATACAGCTTTGGCCGGATTGATAAAATGCTCCGAAAACGACCCGCTCGAGCGCATCGTCCAGATCGGCGTCGTGATCGACGATCACGGCTGCATTACCGCCCAGTTCGAGCACGATTTTCTTCTTGCCGGCCCTGGCTTTCAAATCCCAGCCAACGCCCGGCGACCCTGTAAAGGACAGCAGTTTCAGACGTTCGTCGACCGTGAATAAATCGGCGCCGTCCCGACTTGCGGGCAGAATCGAGAAGGCGCCTTTTGGCAGATCGGTCTCTGCCAGTATCTCGCCCATGATGATTGCGCCGAGCGGTGTCTTGCTTGCCGGTTTCATCACGAACGGACAACCCACAGCAATGGCCGGAGCGATTTTATGCGCTGCCAGATTGAGCGGGAAATTGAAGGGGGAAATAAAACTGCACGGGCCGATAGGCACACGTTTCCACATGCCCATATAGCCTTTTGCGCGCGCGGAAATGTCCAGCGGCTGGACTTCGCCATAATTGCGCACCGCTTCTTCGGCGGCGATCCGGAAGGTGTCGATCAAACGCCCGACTTCGCCCTCGGCATCCTTGATCGGCTTTCCTGCCTCGACACAGAGAGCGTATGAGAGTTCGTCAAAGCGCTCCTTGAACCGGTCGACACAATGTTGCAGCACATTTTGCCGTTCATAGCTGGCCATCGCCGCCATCGGTTCTGCCGCGGACACGGCCCCCGCGATCGCTTCCTCGATGACATCGGGGGTAGCGAGAGCGGTGCGGAAGGCGACTTCATTGGTATATTTGTCGGTGACTTCCAGGTCGGTATTGGGCTGCACCGCTTCATTGTTGAGATAAAGCGGATAGACGTCTTTTAACTTTGTCATACGTGTCTCGTTCAAACCTTCGCGCTGAGTTCCTTGATCTCGTGATTCAAGATTCGGTCATTGTCGGAATAGTCGACCGGAACCTCGATCAGATGCACGCCATCGCTGTTCAGGCATTTGTCGATCGTTTCCTGAAGATCTTTCGCGCTGGTGATCCGGTAGCCGTTGGCACCATAAGCCTCTGCATATTTAACAAAATCGGGGTTACCATAAGTCAGGCCCCAGTCCTTGAAGCCCATGTTTGCCTGTTTCCAACGGATCATGCCGTAGCTGTTGTCGTTGAGAACCAGCACGGTGATGTTGAGCTTTAACCGAACAGCGGTTTCCATTTCCTGGCTGTTCATCATGAAGCCGCCATCGCCGCAGATCGCCATGACCTTGCGGTCGGGATAGACCATCGCCGATGCCATGGCCGACGGCAGGCCGGCGCCCATCGTCGCCAGCGCATTGTCGAGCAGGACGGTGTTCGCCTGGCGCGCCTTGTAATTGCGGGCAAACCAGATTTTATAGACGCCATTGTCGAGGCAGATGATCCCGTCGGCCGGCATCGCTTCACGCACGACCTTGACGAGATGGGGCGGATAGATCGGACAACGGACATCGTCGTCCATCGAATCGGTATGCTCTTCCTCGGCCCGGCGCGCCTTGTACATCGCGTCGAAATTCCAGCTGCCGGAGGGAACGATATCTTCCTTCATCTGCCAGATCGCGTTGCCGATATCGCCGATCACCTCGATCTGCGGGAAATAGACAGGGTCGACCTCGGCGCTGTTCATCGAGACGTGAATGACTTCGGTGCTGCCGGTCGCCATGAAGAAGGGCGGCTTCTCGATCACGTCATGACCGACGTTGATGATCAGGTCGGCGGATTCGATCGCGCGATGGACAAAGTCGTTTGCCGACAGCGCCGCGCAGCCCATGAATTCCTTGTGGGTTTCATCGACCACGCCCTTGCCGAGCTGGGTGGTCACAAACGGGATGCCGGTCTTCTCGATAAATTGCGTGAGCATGCGGCCGGTGGTTGTCCGGTTGGCGCCGCCGCCGACAACGATGATCGGCGATTTGGCATTTTCGATTTTCTTGGTCGCAGCGCGCACGGCTTTCGCTTCGGCAACGGGACGTCGGGCCAGGCTCGGTGCGATCGGCGTCGAGTCCGTTTCCTCGTCGGCAATATCTTCCGGAAATTCGATATGGGTCGCGCCGGGCTTTTCTTCTTCGGCCAGCCGGATCGCTTCGCGCACGCGGCTCGGTATATTGTCGGCCGACGCCAGCTGGTGCGTGAATTTGGTGATCGGTCCCATCATGTCGACGACATCGAGAATCTGGAAACGGCCCTGTTTGGATTTCTTGATCGGTTTCTGGCCGGTGACCATCAGGATCGGCATGCCGCCCAGTTGCGCATAGGCTGCGGCCGTCACCAGATTGGTCGCGCCGGGACCGAGTGTCGCCATGCAGACGCCGGTCTTTCCGGTGTGGCGGCCATAGGTGGCGGCCATGAAGCCGGCGCCCTGTTCGTGCCGGGTGAGGATGAGCTTGATTTTCTTGGAGCGCGACAGGCTGTCGAGCATGTCGAGATTTTCTTCGCCGGGAACGCCGAACAGATATTCAACGCCTTCATTCTCGAGACATTCTACGAACAGATCGGATGCTTTGGTCATGTGGGTCCTTCCCTGGTCGCGATGACCAGCTGGTGTACGAGTAAATGGCAACGACCCCAATGACCCCCAATCCCCCTCAAGAACGAGACTCACTCTACCCCTATGTAACTGGATGGTAAGTTAAAAAACTCTGGAAGTCACCCCCCTCAATATCCCCGGTCGAAGTCGGCGACAGCGATCATCTCTTCGCCATTCCGGAAGTGTTCCAGATTTTTGACAAACCGGGCTGCGGCGCGCTGGAACATCCGGGTTTGTGCTACCCCCGACAAATGCATGGTGATGATACAATTGGGCGCGTCCCACAGGGGATGGTCGGCGGGCAGCGGCTCCGGATCGGCTACATCGAGCGCGGCGCCACCGATCGCCTTGTCGTTCAGCGCGGTCAGCAGGGCATCCTGATCGACCAGCGAGCCGCGCGCGACATTGACGAGCCAGGCGGAGGATTTCATCGCGGCAAATTCCTCCGCGCCGAACATATGCCTGGTGTCGCTGGTCGCCGGAGCGGACACAAACACCCAGTCGAACTCTCCGAGCCGGTCGCGCCAGTCGTCGAGTCCGATGACATTGGGCTCGCCGGTAGCGGTGCGGCGGACAGCGGTCACGTCGACGTCGAAGCCGGACAGCTTTTTTGCGATCTGCTGGCCGATACCGCCATAGCCGATGATCAGCACCTTGCTGTCGTCAATTTCCGTCGTTCCCGGCGGCGTTTCGAGCCAGTTGTGCTGCCGCTGGTTATCGACGATGAGATCGCTGCGCTTGGCCGCGGTTAGCATCATCATCACTGCAAATTCGGCGATCGGCGCGCTGTTCAGGCCGGCACCGTTGGTCAGGATCGTGCCCTGGGACTTGAGCTGCTCGAGCGGAAAATGTTCGACGCCGGCGTAGATGCTGTTGAGCCATTTGAGGCTGGTTGCAGCACCGATGATCTTCGCCATCTTGGCCTTGTCATACATGTCGAACCAGCCGATCTCGACATGCGGCGCGACTGCCAGCGCTTCCTCGGTGCTGGTGAACCAGGTCACGTCAAGATCGCCGCAATGCGGTTCGACCAGCGGGCGAACGAGAGAGGCCATGGCGGCTTTCGGTTTGGTGGTCATAAGGTCATCTCTTCCTTTTTTATCCCTCCCCTTCAAGGGAGGGGAAGGGGTGGAATATGATGAAAGTCGCTCGATGCCACTTTCTGAATTTTTCTGGGGTGAGCCACCACCCCAACCCCTCCTCGGAAGAGGAGGGGCTTATGAATTGGGCTGTATCTCAATCTTCCAGTCCCAGCGCAGCGGGTCGCCGTCCATAAGCTCCACGCCCTGCGCGGTCAGCTCATCGCGGATCGCGTCGGCGGTGGCGAAATCCTTTGCCGCTTTTGCTTTTTGGCGCTGGTCGAGTTTTGCCTCGATATCGCTGGCATCCAGTTCTGCATCGACAGGCCGTACCCGCAATTGTTCGCGTGTCAGGCTCGCCAGTTCAAGCCCCAGAACTGAATCCATTTCAGACAGCATCGAGAGACTTTGACCGGCCGGCAGTTTTTTGAGGCCAAGCAATTCTTCGAGCAACGGCAGGCATTTGGAACTGTTGAGATCCTCGCTCAACGCAGCATCAAACTTGTCCCGCAACTGCACGAGCGCGGGATGGTCTATCGCCGCCGTCTGCCCGTCAGCTTTTTCCAGCAGCCGTTCGACGCCCATCACGATCCGTTTCAACCGCGTCAGCGCCGCGACCAGATTATCCCAGCTGAATTCCAGCTCGCTGCGATAATGGGCCTGCAGGCACATCAGGCGATAGGCGAGGGGATGGAAGCCCTTGTCGATCAGCAATTGCACCCGCAGAAAATCGCCCGAGGATTTGGACATTTTTCCGGTCCGGTCGATCAGGAAATTATTGTGCATCCAGATTTTCGCGCCGCTGTGATCGGAGCAGCTGTGCGCCTGGTTCTGCGCAATCTCGTTGGGATGGTGAATTTCGCGATGGTCGATGCCGCCGGTGTGGATATCGAACGGCAGGCCGAGCAGCGCTTCCGACATCACCGAACATTCCAGATGCCAGCCCGGCGCGCCCTTGCCCCAGGGGCTATTCCATTCCATCTGCCGTTTCTCGCCCGGCGGTGTCTTGCGCCAGATCGCGAAATCGGCGGCGTTGCGCTTGCCCTCGACCGTGTCGATCCGGCCTTCGCCCTCATCGGTCGATGCGCGGGCCAGCGTGCCGTAATTTGCCACGGTCGAGACATCGAAATAGAGGCCGCTTTCCAGTTCGTAGCAATGTTTGTCGGCGATGCCTTTTGCATATTCGATCATCGCCGGGACATAGTCGGTGGCGATAGACCAGTGGGCCGGCTGCCGGATATTGAGCGCCTTGATATCCTGCCAATAGGCCTCGGTATAATGTTTTGCGATGTCCCAGATCGACTGGGCTTTCTCCGCTGCCATTTTCTCGAGCTTGTCTTCCCCTTCATCCGCGTCGTCGGTCAGATGGCCGACATCGGTGATATTGATGACATGGGTAAGCTTGTAGCCCTTCCAGCTGAGCGTCCGTCCCAGCAGATCGGCAAAAACATAGGCCCGCATATTGCCGATATGGGGATAATTATAGACCGTCGGTCCGCAGGTATAGACGCGCGCTTCACCCGCATGCACGGGCACGAACGCTTCCATCTGGCGAGTCAGGCTGTTGAACAGTTTCAGCGGATGTGCGGCAGTGTCATTCATCAGCCATCGCCTAATGGCTTTCCGCGCAAAAGGTCAACCGATCAATTGACAGAGCGCATCATTCTGCCGGTTCGAGCTGTTCCTCGTCTTCATCTTCGTCGATCGCGCACTTACCATTGTCGTCGAGCTCGCAATCGAGGCCATTCACCCAAAGATCATCATTGCCCGCGCCGGTAACCGGCTCGTCGATCAACGGATCATCAGCCATGTCCCCGGTTTCCTTAAGCTCGATCAGGTTGGTCGCAAACGGATCCGCCGCATATTCCTCCGGGGTGACTTCCTCATCAATCACATCCTGAACCGGTATCGGCCTTGGCTCCGGTGTCGGGGTAGGCGTTGGCGCTACCGGCGCACAACTTCCCGGATCGGCAATGATACATCCGTTGATAGTCGACACAGCATTGAAGCCCGCTCCCGTTATGGTTGTTGCCGGGATTGCAGGGATACCCGTGGTGCCATTGACCGTGCCGTTGATGACTATTGGCGTGATGCCGCTGGGACCAGAATTGATGGACAGTCCGCCCGCGCCGGCAACGAAGCCGCGCCGGGCATCGAAATCGGTGCCGCTGCCGGTATTCTGGACGTAGAACTGGCTGGCAAGCAGAGTGACGCTGATTGCTTCCGCCACGATAAACCCGTTGTCCCGGACATTGCCGTCATTCTGGGCGAGGCGAGCGTCGATTTCGGCGGTGCTCATGCCCTGTATATCGTCAAAAGCCTGGTCGGTAACCGCATATATGTTGCGTGCGGTGAGGGAAAGATTACCCGACAGACTGCTGTCATTCCCCATCGCGACCGTGCCGGTTGCCGCGTTGACAAACAGATCATCGCCAGCGGCGAGATTGAGGTTGGAGTCCAGGCCACCCTGAACAGACAGGTTACCCGTCACCCTTATCGATTGAACGGCGGAAATATTCAAACTGCCATTTTCACCGAAATTGCCGTCAGAAAATGCGCTTGCCGAAAGGTCCTGGATCGTCAGGTCGAATCCGGCCAGTCCGGTTTCGGCGGCGAAGATCGACAGGTCACCACCCGACTGGATGCGGCTGAATTCGTCATTGTCGAGCGAGAAGGTGCCGGTCAAATCGGTCCCGTCTCCGAGCATCATCTGGGTGGTGCCGTCGCTGGATATCCGAATGTCGCTGGTCAGGGCGCTCTGACCGAGTGCGCCGGTCGAACCGATGTTCATATCGGCGCTGACCGTCCGGATCGTGCCGCCGACGGTTGCGGCCTGGATGTCGATCAGGCTGCCCGCGGTGATCAGCAATTGATTGTCTGCACTCACGAGACCGTTGATCCGCACATCGTCGGCGGCGCTCATGCTGATGTTGCCGCTGGCCTGCGCATCCAGGATCGCCAGGCCGGCTGCCGAGGTCAGATCGACATTGCCATTGGTGGCTTCGGCGCTGACCGTCATATCCTGTTGCGTAACGATCGAGACGGCTTCGCCCGAAGCGATAATCGCATTGGTAACAGCGACATTATTGGTGACATTGACGAGACCGGTTGCCGCGGTCAAAAATATGTCGTTGCCAGAGACATTGGCCAGTTCGATGCCATTGTCGGCGCTGATGTCGACTTCGCCCTGGCCAGCAGTATCCGCGTTCACGTCGCTAGCGGTAAAGCTGCCCAGTAACCGGGCGCTGACATTGGTTGCGCTGTTGATTGTGCCGAGAACCGCGTCACCGCCGCCATCGATCGCTATATCGCCGTCGGACGTCATATCGTCGCCGATAATGTCACCACCGGCATTCAGACTCGTGCCGGTGCTGCTGGCTGCGCTGGTGAAATCGATATTGCCGCCGGCATCGACCGTGAAGGTGCCGCCCTGGGCATCGAGAGTGCCGAATCCGACATTGCCGGTTGCGTCAAGGTCGATGCTGCCGCCGACCGTGACCGCACCATTGCCATCGACATCGCCCGCGACGGCATTGAGCGTCAGATTCCCGCCGATCGACCCGTTGTTCAGGGTGACCGACGCGCCGGTAATATTGGTGTCATTGCCGCTGATCGCGTTGGCCACGGTGGGCGTTCCGGTGGCGACGATATTGATATCATTGTCGGCGTTAAGCGTGCCGGTGGCGGTCACGTCGCTGCCGCTGTCGAGCTGGATGTTAGAGCCGGTCAGCGTTTCTGCCGCGAAGGCAATCGATCCGGCCTGGCCGGCATTGGCGGTGTTGAACGCCAGCGCGAACAGGTCGATCCCGGTGCCGCTGGTGGTGGCGCTGGTCAGGCTGATTGCGCCATCCGCGTCTACCGACATATCATCGCCCGCCGATACGGTCGTCAGGGCAACATCGCCCAGCGCCCGGATCGCTACGTCTTCACCGGCGTCGAGCGAACCGGTCGAGGTGATATTATTGCCCGCGAGCAAGCCGATCGAACCGGCGGTCGGCGTGCCGGCGCTGGTGGCTGCGGAACCGAGCGCGATGTCCTGCGCCGCCGAAACCAGAATGTCGCCGCTGTTGGTGGTGAGCGTAGCGGCTGCGATATTATTGGCGGACAGATTGATGCTCTGCCCGAGGCCGGTTGTGGTGGCGTTGGCGATATCGATGATATTCGCCGCTTCGAGATTGATGCCGCCGCCTACCGTCAGATCGCCGGGACCGGTGCCGGTCAGGTCACCGGTCGTGGCGTTGAGCGTGATGTTGCCGCTCGACTGAAGGTCGTTGAAGCCGACATTATTGCCGAGAACCGAAACCGACGTCGCGCTGCTGTTGCTGCCGAGAAAGGCGTCGCCGGTAGCGGCGGTCAGCGTGATGGCTCGGTTGGCGGGCAGGTTGATCTGGTCAAAGCTGATGTCGCCGCCGGCGCTGATGTCGATGTCGATATCGGCGCCTTGCGACAGGGTGCCGACAATGATGCTGCCCGGCACCGTATAGCTGGCCTCGAGAGGAGCGCCGACCTGCGCGACGGTCGTCAATTGGCCATCGGTTACGATCGATGCTGCGTTGATGTCCGCGCCGACCGTGATGCCGATATCATTGGCGCTGTTGAGGTTGGCGGTTCCGAGCAGGCTGCCTGCGGCGTTTACGGTTATGGCGTCGCTGGTCGCGGTAACGGCGGCGAGATCAATATCGCCTTCGGTGCTCTGCAAAGCCAGTTGGTTGGCGGCGTCGAGCGTGGTTGCGATGCCGGTCGTGCCCATGACGATATCGCGACGGGTGGTGACCAATATGTCGTTGGCGGATACGGTGCCGCTTTCGACGATCGCCTGGATCACGTCATTGTTGCTCGCCTGACCGATGTAGACCAGATTATCTGCATTGAGCGTACCCAGACAGACATTGCCCTCCAGACATTGTGCGCTCAGCAGGCCATTGTCGTCGGACTGGCCAATGGCAGTAATTGCGGCATTGGACGGTGCGTTATTGACGTCTGCGCTGATCGAACTGGCGGTGATTGTGCCGCCGAGACCGTCGATGGCATTTGCCGTCATGACAACGGCGAAGCCGTTGGCGTCGAGATCGCCTGCTGCGACGATTGAGGCAATGGGCGTCAGCGGCGTGGTGCCAAGCGCCCCGATCGGCGTGCCGAACAGACCGGTGAAGTCACCCGCCTGCAGAATGAGATTGCCCGGGTTGGTGAATGTGAACAGAGCGCTCGGTGTCGTCGACGGATTAGCGCCCGCCGTCAGGCTGGCGCCGGATTCGATGATGATATCGTCGCCCGTCCGGACGGCCAGACCATTGTCTGACACCGTGTTGCTGCCGGCCCGGAAATTGGCTGTGCCGCCTGCGCCTATGGCAATCAGGCCGGTCGAGGTGACGTCGCCGGTTATGGTGGCGTTGTAATTCGGATCAAAAATCGGGGAAGGCGTCCCGGTCGGGTCATAGCCGGCGTTGATCGTCAATTGTGGTGCCACGACGTAAGACAGCGATCCGACGGAGACCACGGCGGGAACTCCGGTGACCGCGGCATTGTTGACCGCAACATTCTGCAGGGCGGAAATGTCGACCGAGCCGACGCCAGCCAGATCGGCAACGGTGGCATTTTGCTCTGCGCGAACCGAAGCCGTGTCGCCGACATTGATCCGCGAACCGTCGGTGCTGATGAAATCGCCCTGGGCTGTCGCATCGAAAGTTCCGGCGACATCAAGGGAGTTCACCGGCGTCGTGTTGTTGCTGTGATTGATCAGTATATTCTGGTCGCTGATCAGAGCGGCACTGCCGCCGACGGTCATCTGCGCGTCGCCGTCAAGATCATATTCGATATTGCCGGCGACAATCACCGTCAGGTCGCCGAGAATCGATACAGCTCCGCTGTCGCCGGTCACGAAGAAGCCGCCCAGAGGGGCTGAAGCCGATCCGACCCCGGGGCCGATCCCGGTATCGAAGGCGATGGCGCTCAGGCTGCCCAGGGTTATCAATCCGGCGGGATCGGTCGAACTGTCGGAGATTTCGATACGTCCGCCCGCGCCGGTGCCGACAATGAGTCCGCCGCCGCCCGTGCCGCTGGCATCGATGCTGACGTCGGCGAAGGTCACGATACCGGGACTGCCTTCCTGGACTTCGATTGTCGCGGTGCCGCCGGTTCCGGTACCACCGTTGCCAGTGATGCCATTCGGGCTACCACCAGGGAAGTAGGTGCCACCGACACCGGCATTACCGCCAGTCCCGGTTACTGTGAAGTTGACATCCTGACCGGTGATGGTGCCGCCCTGTGCCAGAAATAAAGCGGTTCCGCCGGTGCCAGATCCACCATCACCGCCGTCACCGGGCGTAAATCCGTAAGAATCTCCGCCGTCACCACCCGCACCGCCGGTACCGGAGCTGGTAAAGTCAAAAGGTCCGGAGGTCAGGTTGATCGTACCGCCGGTTCGCGCAACCAGTTCTGATCGACCGCCTGTCGCATCTCCGCCGGTTCCGCCGCTACCGCCATTGCCGGAGAAACTGTCGTAACCGGCAAATCCCTGACCACCAAAGGCGTCAGATTGCATATCGGCAAAGCCAAGATCGATATTCCCGCCCGCGCCTGTGACCTGCAAACGGGCTGTACCACCTGTGGCATTGCCTCCGTCGCCACTATCACCCGCATTAAAGGTCAGATTGCCGTATCTGCCTTCACCGCCATTGCCTCCGGTCGCATTGGCCAAGATTGTCGGATCATCCAGATTTACGGTAACATTATTGATGTTGATTGCAGCCACGCCGCCATAGGCGCCGCCGCCATTGCCTCCGGTCAATCCGGAACCACCCTGTCCGCCTGTGGCGCTGGCGTTGGCAGCGACAACCCGTGGGTTCGGATCGTCCTGGCTAAGATCAATTGTGGCATTGCCGCCTCTGCCGATACCGCCATTCCCGCCGGGGCTGTCCGCATTGCCGCTGCCGCCGCCCGAATTGTTTCCGCCATCGCCGCCGGTGCCCAATGACTCGACATTGGCGGATGCAAAAGTCAAGGTACCGGACGTGTCGCTTAGCATCGCATCGCCACCGGTTGCGTCTCCGCCTGATCCGGCTGGTCCGCCGATTACGGTGACGCCTGCAACGGGATCAAACCTGTCATTGGTCGAACCGCCATCACCGCCCTGGGCGGAGGTACTGATCTGTAAAGTCTGCGTGTCAATGGTAGCGGTTCCTGCCATGTTGAATGTCGCTGTGCCACCCAGTCCGGCACCGCCGTTGCCACCGTCGCTGCCACTGCCGTAACCGCCTGCGGCATAAGCTCCATAGGGAGCAGATCCCGGGTTATTCGCTTCTGCGGACACGGTAAGTGTGTTGGTAACGGTGAGATTGCCGGATATCGCGTTGAACGTGGCATTGCCGCCGATGCCGCGACCGCCACTGCCTCCAGCGGTTCCGCTGGTGATATCTCCATTGGCGCCATCGCCGCCAAAGGCGTTTGCGCTGATCGTCAAGTTGGTGACGGTTGCATTGCCACCATTGAGATTGAACGTCACGTCGCCGCCCTGACCATCGCCACCGTCACCCGCGGACACGCCGCCTGCCATAGCAGCGTTTACCACGGTAAGGTCCATCGGTGCAGCAAGGGCGGCAGCAAATGGTGCCACAGAAAGGGCGGGCGGCAAGGTCACTTCGGATCCGCCCTGACCACCGGCACCACCCGCGCTGACTTCGATATCGGCTGCGGAGAATGTACCACCGAGAAGGTCAAAGGAAATGCTGCCACCAACACCGGACCCGCCATTTCCTTCAAACGGCCCGGAAAATTCCGGACCGGAAAGAATCGATCCGTCGGAATTGAAATCAATGTCGGTAAAAATCATCCGGCTGCTGATCGGTGACGTGCCTTCCAGCAAGATTGTGGTTGAACCACCCTGGGCATTGGTTGGTATCAGAGTTGAAGGAGCATTTGCGCCCGCCTGTGCACTGGCGTTTACTGAGAAACGCCCGGAGAGCGTGATGAAACCATCATTCGCGTGAACCAGAATGTTTCCGCCGGCCGCATTGACGCCGTTCGTGCCTGTGGAGTCGGAATAGCTATAGAAATCGACATCGCCACCGGCAATTCGTCCGCCATTTTGGGCAACAAAATCGATATCGCCGGCGGTCAGAAGCGAACCCAATTCGGTTACGGAAAATCCGATTGAGCTGCTGGTATCGACAGTAAGGCTGCCAAAGCTGATTTCGCCGTTATCGGCACTTATCGAGACCGATCCGGAGGTGAGGACGCTGCCCGCAAGACCGTCGGAAGCCTCGGTCTGGATTGCAATTCCGTTGGTCACAGTCAGACCCGAACTCGGGCCGGTATCGACAACGTTGATCGTCACCGCATCTACCGCAGGATCACTCGTAATATTGCCAAATGTCTCGGTGTCGACAACCAGGTTGTTGGTTATCAAAACATTGGTGCCGGAATTGCTGATGGCAAGATTGACCCTGCCGCGGCTCAGGTTTCCGGCGATGCTATTGCCACCGGCATCAAATGATTCTCCACCGTTTGCAGAGCTGGATATCCCGACGCTTCCGAAATTGTGGGTACCGCCCGAAATGGCCAGATCAACGGCGCCCGCAGCGGCAATGTTGTTCTGGACTACCGAGCTGTCCGAACCGCCGGTACGTTCAGCATCGGCAGTTATCTGGAGGGTGCCAGCGACCGTCATCTGGCCGCCGGACAGATTCAATCCGACATCGCCTGCAATGCTGTCACTACCCAGCAGGCCGGGTCCGTTTCCGGCGATCTTGTTGAGCCCTGTGTAGATGGCTGTGGCGTTCAAAATAACATTGCCGCCAAATTGCGCGGTGCCGCTATCCATGTTGAAATTTATATCGCCCGCTTGCGCGAAGCCGTTCTGAATCTCGCCTTTGCCACCTTGTGCGCTGGTCAAAAATGTCGTGTTGCCGCCTATGTCCAGCGCGCCGCCATTGGTGATGTTGATGGTGACATTGCCAGCAGTGGCATCCTGACCAATTCCGGTGCCGCCATTGTCACGGACCGAAAAGAAATCGTCTGCACCGATGCCGCGGCTGTCGATGTTCAAGTTGCCAGCAATGCCAAGGCCGGTATTGACCGGCGTGGCAAAGCCGGTGCGGTCAATATTCAGGTTGATATTGCCGCCGGTGGCGCCGGTACCGGCTGTCAGATTGACATCGCCATTGACGAATATCTGGCCGCCGCCCGATGTGTTGAGATTGATCTCGTTCCCCGCGGTCAGGTTCAAATCCTGCGTACCAACTGCGTTGGAAATGACAATTGAATCGGCATCCGATAACGCCGAAAGGGTGATGTCATCGGCTGAGAATAGTTCGAGGGTTGAATCAAATACGACCCCACCGGCACCGCCGATCTCGACATTGGCGGCTGCGGTTGATGTTATATTCTTTTCAACAGAATTTGTCGGTGCGGTTGCCGTGCCGCCGACGGTAACATTGCCTCCGGCGCTGAGCACAATATTGCCGTTAACGACAGATGCGGTGGCGGCTTGTTCATAACCTATGGCGCCGCCCACGAGCATGGTTACCGCCGTGTTTTTGGGTACAGCGACCATGTAAATAGCCTGCGCGTCGGCATCGGTCACCTGGTTCATCCCGTTGAGTATCGGGGTTGATGAGGGTCCGGTTGTCGTTCCGCTATGGACTATGCCGTTGGCATCGGACGTTCCGACGCCAATCAAAATGTCGAACAGTCCGTTGTTGATGGTCAGGTCAGCCTGTTCGGCAGCGACATAGGCAACCGAACCGTCGACGTTCACAGTGCCGCCCTGAACGACGCGCGGCGCGACCATGGCAACATAGCTGCTGCCGTTGTTGGGCGCGTTGATCGTGGCGCCATTTTCGATGATCACCGAAGACGTGCTGCCGGCCTCGCCGCTGAAACTCATCGTGCTGTCGATAGTATCTATATTGTTGGTGGTGAGCAGCAGGCCGCCGACATCAAATGTGGAACCGGCTCCGACGACGATCCCGCCGGGACTGTAAAACCAGATATTGCCGCCTATCGCTCCATCAACTGCACCCAGCCGGCTTGAAACATCTCCAGAGAAGGCAATGCCGCGGGGATCGCCCGATGTAGTGGTGCCAGTCGGCAATATCCGGTTGAGGATCGTATAGCCCGAAACCGGCCCGACAAATGTCATGGCCGTGCCTGCGGGCAAGATGTTGATCAGGTTGTCGCTGTTCGCTGTATCATAAGGTGTCCAGTTGATGATATTTTGCGCCGCAGAGATGGTGAAAACGTCAGAATTGGCACCTCTCGACACTTGAGTGACTGCTGTCACGGTATCGATAGAAGCCTGAAACGAACTGTTGGCGTCAATTCTTGCGCCAATGGCCTGTGGCTGTGCGAGAACCGGTTGCGGAGCCGAGACCAATAAAAACGCCGCTGTGGCTGCTGAACTGCTGGTCAGCCAGCGCATTTTGCTGGATCGTCTTGCTCCGAGTGTTTCGTGCATTTCCTGCTTCCTGCTGGTCATGATCCGGTCCCCGATTGAAACATCTTCTGGTCAAAAATTACGGTCATCATCTGCGCCTCCACGGAGCCAGCTGGATGCTCAACGTCAGCAAGGCCCGAGCGCTGTCGCGGCGGGTCTGGAAAACGGCGCGTTTCAGCGGAACGACGGCTGTCATGTCGAGACTGGCCTGCTGGCCAATCGTCATGCGGAAGCCGCCGCCGGCGGAATAGAGCTTTTGTGGATCGCCGGGAATATTCTTGTTCCACACGCCCATCAGATCGAAAAACAGATAAGGCTGAACCGCGATGCCTTCTGGTGAATCGGGCAACAGGGAGCCGTAGCTGACCTCGGTCTGCAACCCATAGCCGCTGTCGCCGATGATCGATCCGGGATCATAGCCCCGGCCCGTGGTGTAATTGCCCCCGGACATTTCTTCATAGGAGAATAACGCATCCGGTGAATATTGCAGGCGCGGCTTCAGCGTGAAAGCCAGCAGCGGGGTCGGCCGAAAGTCGATCTTGGCCTGGCCCCGGACGACAAAGGCGGTCGGATCGCCGTCGGCGCGGGTCGGAAAGACCGTCTGGCCGATGCAGTTGACGAACGCCGGGCCGCAGCCCTCGCTGGCGCCCAATATGTCGAGCCCCTGACGGATTTCGAGCGAACCGCCCATGCCCCATTTGGGTTCATATGCGGAATATCCGCCGCGGCCCGAAATACTGCCTTGCTCGATCTGGTTGAAGTCGAGCCGGGCATAAGCGATGCTCAGCCTGTCTTCGTTGGTGCGAACGCCCAGCACATCGGTGCGCTGATTGACAAAATCGAGGCCCACGGTTCCGAATATATTGCGGGACTGTTTCCTGACGAACGGATAAGCGGCATAGGGGCCGGCGACCATGGTCTCGGAATCGACAATCAAGCCGCCGGGAAGTTCCGGTCTGGTCCACGCATAGGTGAAATTGCCGCCCAGTTTCAGCCCTTCGCCGCCGACGCGGAATTCGTGGCTGGCCTGCAGGACCTGTTGCTCCTTGAAGTCCGACGTCGAATAGCCGCTGATGATTGTTTCATCGCCCATCCCGGTGAGCCCGTTGAACCGGACCCTCGCCAGTCCGCCAAAACGCCCGACCGCCTCGGACCCGAAGTTCTGGATATTGACGTCGGCATAGACCGGAGTGCGGATAACGTTGAATTCGCCGACCACTTCGCCGGGCTGGCCACCGGATTCAGCCGATACCGGACGCAGCGAAAGCCGTACATCGAGGCCGGGAATGTCACGCGCGAGCAACAGATAGCGATCTGCGGTATTGATGTTGAAAACCGGCTGCGCGGCAAGCTTTTCGATATATTTCTGCAACAGGCGTTCGGAAGGTCCGGCATCGCCGCGGACCTGGACAGAGGTCATGCGTGCCATCAGCACATCGAAACGGACATTGCCCTGATCAATGGTTTGCGGCGGGACCTGCACGGCCGCCAGATAGCCTTCGCTGCGCAAAATCGTCGCTGCCCGGTCACGGATGTCGCAGACCACCGATACCTGAACGTCCTGACCGACATAGTCTGCGTAGGAAGACGCCAGCGAACCGGGATCGACCGAAATCAGTCCGGTAAAATCAACCGACTTCAGGGTGAAGCGGACATCGGAAAATTCCGGTCCGGCGAGCGGGCAGGCGGACCGCTCGACATCACCGTCTACGGACAGCGTCTGGGACTGGCCCTTGAGCGCTTTGTCCACGACCCCGCGCTGGATCTCTTCTCTGGTCGGTCCCGGAACAGACGATTGGCTCCAGGCAGGCAGGCTTGTTGTCAATATGGCGATCCCTGCCGCCATAGTGGTTGTTCGAATCGTGGTGCGCGCGCGCGACATATTAATCCCCGTTTTTCGATGATCCATGTGCGACCCACAACCATCTTATCCCCATTCTGCCGTCTGGCCCTCACGCCGGACGGCAGAATCCATTCATAGGCTAACCCTGATCTGCCGGTTCCCCGTTGTTCAGCTCAAGTGTTTCAACCAGCAGATCCAGTTGGCCGCTACACCCGTTTTCGATCAACATGGATGCCGTATCATCAAGGTCTGCCGGTTGTTTCTGCAACACAACGAAGTTCACTTCGACCGATTGCGGCACGTTTGAACCGAGCAGGCGATAGCTTGCGCCATCGGTGACCGGCAGAACATCCTTCGGCCAGGCTTTCAACGGATTGCCTTTCCGCCATGCGATTTCCGTGACATTTCCGTCCTTCGGCTCGACAATCGATGCCGTGGCCGAACCTGTGTAATCAGGCCGCCAGACAACCAGTGCATCCGGATCGGCGACACAGAATTTGCCGCCCTTGGTCACGTCAAGATACCAGAGGTTCGGATTGTTTGGTGTTTCGACCACATCGCTACCCGCGGCGCGAACCGCTCCGGTCCTCGCCCGGCTGCTGCCGCGATTGCTGATGAAGCTCGACAGCCGGCGCGATGCGCTTGATGCCGATCCTGCGCCTTGCGCAAGGGAATAGGTTCCCGGACCTTTGAAAACGCGCGTTCCCGACTTGGTCAATATGGTCACCTGGTCTTGAGCCTTCAGCGAAACCTTTGCGTCATTGGCCATTTTCTTGCCGGCAGGATAGCTGCTGGCCGACGGTCCGGTCGAACGGACAACCATATTCTGTGCCATCGCAACGCCGCCAGCGCCGATCAGCAGAAGCCAACCGAGAGCCGCTTTCGCAAGAAGGGGAAGGGCTCCGCCGGATCTTGCCGGATTAATCTTATCCAAGTGCATAGCTTTCTCCATTTTTTGTCGTTTGCAGTCGTTTGAGCAAATTGACGAGACCTTGATCGTCGCCATTTTGCTCGATCATGGCACCCAGTGCCTGAATAGAACCAGTATCACCAATTTCGTGCGCCGCTATGACTGCGGTCACTGCTGCGCGATCTTTTTCTGCCCAGTCGGGAACCGGTTCGAACACATCGACCGGGGTCGACCGGCCGCGCAGGGTGATCCGGCCCATCGGCCGGAACCAGTCGAGACCGGTCCGTTCCATCGCTTCCCGGCTCAGCAGGACTTTGGTCCCCAGGGTCTTGTTGGCCGCTTCCAGTCGTGCCGCGGTGTTCATGGCATCACCGAGAGCGGTATATTGGATGCGGCCTTCACCGCCGAAATTGCCGACAATGGCATCGCCATAATGCATGCCGACGCGGGTCCGGCCGATCGCTGGCACGCCTTCCGGAACGTTGCGACGAAATTCCTCACCCGCCTGATAAAGTGCGTAGGCCGCTTTGGCCGCTCGTTCGCCATCATCGGGGTAGGCGATAGGAGCGCCCCAGAATGTGACCAGTGCATCGCCGACGAATTTGTCGATTGTGCCGCCATATTCCAGCGCCACATCGCTCAACCGGTCGAGATAATCGTTCAGCAGGGTTGCCACCATTTCCGGCTCGATCGCGTGGGTCAATTTTGTAAAGCCCTCGAGATCGGTGAATACCGCGAAAATCTTCCGTTTCTCGCCGTGCAAAGCCAGTTTCTCGGGGTCCTTCAATATCTCTGTTGCGATCGATTTTGGCAGATATTTGCCGAGGGCATTTTGCGCAAAGGCCCGCTGTTTGGAATTGATCGTCCGCGCAGCCGACCCGACCGAGGCATAGCCAACCAGCCAGCCGACACCCCAGCCGAAGGCGGGCAGGGCCAGCGTATCGATCCCGATATTTTGCAACACAAACGGAAATATAAGAAAGAATGCAAACTGGCCGAGCAGGATGAAGCCGACCTTCAGCGCGTTTCCGATGATCAGAGCGGACAGGCCACCACAAATTGCGACGATCAGCGCGCCGATCCACAGAGTCCATGTAGCAATCGGGGTCGGCAGATCATCATTGAGCAACTGGGCGAGCATATGGGCATGCACTTCCAGTCCGATCATCTTGCCGTCATCACCGCTGATATTGGTCAATCCGCCAACCGGCGTTTCAAACCGGTCGCGATCGATGAAATCACCGCCGATCAGCACATGCTTGCCGGCAATGAACGAACCCAGCATTTCTGCAATTTCAGGATCTGCGAAACTCTCGATCGGGAATTTGTCAAATACGGGAACATCGGTCGCCGCCGGAACATGGTAGCGGATTGCACCATCATTGCTGGCAAATTTCGGATTGGGGCGGGTCAGCGCAATGGCCATGAACGGGGGCGCGCCCGGTCTGTGCGGCGTCCACCGGCGCTGGACGCCATCGCTGTCGGTTTCAAGCTTGATATCGGTAGGCTGGACATTCTCGCTGCGGGCATCATCGAAAAATTGCTGAAGAAACTCATGTTCAGCGAAAGTGATTTCGGGGTTTTCCCTGGGATCGGCATAAGCAAGGAATGTCGGCGTTTTCATGTTCTTGAAGGCCGAGATCAGCAGGTCATCGTCATCCTGCGGCATGGTGAAGAGAATATCTATGCCGATCGATTTGGGCTTCGCGGCGTCGATGCTTTCGAGTGCTTGTGCCAAAATCGTCCGGTCAACAGGAGACCGCTGGCCCGTCAGCTTCAGCGTGTCTTCGTTATAGACGATCATGACGATATTTTCGTCTTTTTCCACTTCCGGCGCAAAGACCGAGGCGCGCAAATCATAGAGCGCGCGTTCGGCTTCCTGGATCAGCGGCGTCGTCCAGCTGAACCGCGCGACGAGAAGCGCGAGGATCATGAATATGATCGTGGATCCGAGACGGATCGGTCCGAGTTGATCGAACAGACGGCGCATGGATTGCATGACGCCCCTGGCGCCTTCTTTGACATCGCGGTTATTATCAACCGGGTTTAATGGCTTGGCGGATGCCACCATTATTGCAGCGCTGCTTTCGCCGTGGAAGCCGCCGCTTCGTTGTTGACCGCCGTGTCCGTCATGCCGGGCAAGAGTGGCCGGGCACCGTCACCGATCAAGGCGAAGCCAGACCAGTAATAGGGATGCGAAGTGACCGGATCATCCATCAATTCCAGCTGGGATAGTCTGAGTGCCTCGGTTATCGATCGTCCTCGACCGTCGCTGAAAAATCCGTTTATCAGCCGTTCTGTAGCACGAAAATCATCCGGCGCAGGCCAGTGGCTGGCCAGTACCGAACGTCCGCCCGCTCCGATGAAGGATCGGACCAGACCGTCCAGAGCGGTCCCGCCGCCGCTGCTGACACCCGCGTTGCGGGTTGCCGCTATGCTGGCCTTGCCCGCTGTATCGCAGGCGGAGAGAATGACGATATCCGCGTCCAGTTTGAGATCAAAAATTTCATCAAATGCCAGAAGCCCGTCTGAGTCCTGTCCCCCGAAAGAGGTCAGCAGCGCGGGCTTTGCAGGGCATGACGGGTTAGGGGCGGTGACCAGGCCATGGGTTGCAAAATGCAGGATGCGATAGTCGCTGATCCTGTCGTTCGACAGGATGGCCGTATCGGTAAACGCCGCTCCGGTGACGATATCGGAACTGCCGGCGCCGACCAGAGACCGGGCTTCGCGCAGCTCACGATCGGATATCGGACTGTTCCACTGGCTGAGTGGCCATTGGCAATTGGCGTTCGTATTTTGGGAGCTGCCCCGGATACCGGACATTTTGCTGTCCGCCAATATCGGTACGTTCTTTCCCAGACCGAGATATTGTCGAGAAGCATCGGACTGGGGAGCTTGCCGGGCATCGGCGAATGCCCGTGCTGAAACCGCCGTGCTGATATCAAGATCCCTGCCAAGCCATTTGACACCGGAAAAATCGAATGGATCGCTATCCGGTGCTTCGTTTCTTGCGAGATATTGCGAGACCGAGGCATCATCTGCAACCAGCAGGTTGATCGGCAGCCGGAGCATCGCGCCGTCCGGTTCGAATATCAGATGTTTCTTGTCTGCAAGCCGATCCGACACCGGCTCGAAAAGATCGACATATAGAGCGCGCGCTGCTTCGATATCGAAGGGATAGGTGACATATTGTCCATTTTCATAGGCCGATATCGAGGCGCGCAATGTGTCGACCTTTCCGTCGAGCGTGCTCTCGGCAAGCGGTAGCTTGTATGTCTTCGCTCCAGTCTGATCGGAATAGAACATGAAAATATCGCTGCCGACGACGGTCAGCCGCATATAGGCTTCATCGGGTCGCATGGTGGCGCGCAATTCGTCGAGGCCGAGAAAACGGGCCGCGACCGCACGATATTGCGGAAATTCGGCAAGCCTCACCTGGGTGAGCTGCTGGCTTCGTTCCAGCGTTTCAATTTCGGAAGCGAGGTCATTGCTTTGCTTGAGCGTCGATGCCGACGGGTTGCTCTTGCTCAACGCCGAAAAACGGATCCGCAATCGTTCGATGTTGCGCGCCAGATTGGTGGATTGTCTGAACAGTCGCGCGGCATCATCTGTGCCCGCGCTCAGTTCACGGGAAAGAACCGCCTGTGTTTCGGCAACGCCCGGGCGAACCAGTATCTGGGAAGCCTTGAAAAACTGTTCTGTCGCAGTTGTATCTGCGGCAAGAAGATTGAAATAAGGTGCGAGATGGTTCGCCATTCCCGAAATTGCATTTCTCTTGCCCAGCGAATTATCCACAACTTCACCATATAACTGGCGGGCTTCGGCTTCTTCTCCATATCGCAACAGAAAGGCTGCGAGCCGCGCCTTGGCGCCGTTGACGGCCCGCGTTTCCGGATATTGAACGTTCAGCAAATCCAAGCCGTCGCGCAGCAATTGGGCGGCGTCCTGCAAGTCGCCATTGGCTTCTGCAATCAGGGCCAGTTCGGAGAGTATCTGGACTCTCAGTCGTGTGATCGATGTCACCCGGCCGTCGCGAACGGTGATGGCGCGGTTATAAGCGGTTACCAGCGATCCGCGCGCGGTCTTGTAATCGCCATTTATCCGCTGGGCAGTACCCAAAAGTTGCAAGGCCTGTGCATCGATGATCTCGGCACGTTCCCGCTCGCTCAATTTCGTCTCGTCGACAAAACCGAGCAGGCTGCGGGCACGAACGCTGCCGTTTATCCGGGTGGAAATCGGATCGGTAATTTCCAGACGCTCTGTCAGCGCGGTTTTCTGCGCCAGTGACGTCTGTAGCGGGACGTTGAGCCGCTCGACGGCCGCATCGAACAGCCCCTGATTGAGCAGGTGCATGGCTTCAAAATTGCGTTGCAGCCGTTCGGTCACCGGGTCAGCGACGTTCAGTTTCCTCGCTTGTCCGAATAGATCATTGGCTTCCGCAAATTCACCCAGATTGGATTTCTGCAAGGCCCGGTTGATCAGATATTCATTGGGGTTGATATCCTCCCCCTTCATCCCGGATGTACGCTGTTGCAGGGTTTCGAAAAAGGCAGCCGCTTCCGCATAGTCGCCGCTGAGGTTCCGCCTGTACCCTTCCGCCAGCGCCTGATCGGGTTTCAGCGTTGCGGCCTGAACCCGCGCAAAGGCAAAGGGATCCTCAACGGAGGTGGAGGCAACATCGATTGTGCCTTCGGCAATCGAGTCCTTCAATATGGATCTGAGTGCCAGCAAGGTAGCGCCGTCGTAAACGGTCAAGCCCTCTGCGACATAGGAAACGCCGTTTTGCCGGCCAAGAAATTGTGAATAGGCAACCGGTTCCGATGTCAGATGGCATTCGTTATGACGAAAATCCCCGAGTGCGGCCGGGGTCCCGCCAGTGGCGCAAGTTACCGGTTCGTTGCGATGGGGCGCGATGCGGTCGAGCAGGTTCTGCTCCGACGACCGGGATGAATAGACAAAGCCGACCGGTCTCGCGGAATCGCGGCAGACGACCGCCCAGCTGCGGTCGAACATATCGGCTTTCGCTTTGTTCTCGATGCTGCGATCCTGCACCTGGCACAAAATGCCCTGGCTGTTTCCGATCGGGAAGCTGTCGCGTAATGAAACCGGCGTGTCTTGCGCAGCGGCGGTCGCCGGGCTTGCAAGCAAGCCCAATGCCAATGCCAACGTCAATGTGCTAATCCCTGTCCGGCGCACGATATTCTCCCACAATTGTATTATATTGCTGAGCCCCCTCAGACTCCGGCAATGACGATTGCGACCCAGAATATTCTTGTGGCTACAACAGTTAGCGGCCGAATTCGAGTCTCGGATAGGAATTTATCGACTTTCCGAGACGATTAGGTGATTATTGTCACAATGCGGGACGTTTTTTCAGGAAATATCCCGAAAATCAAAAGCTTCGCTGGTTAAAAGCCGCGAAACCCTATGGTGTCGCCAATCGGGACCCGGGGGACATCGAAATTGTTGATCGGGGCATCCGAATCGCGATAGCCGATGGCCATGCCGCAAAAGAATATATGGTCGTCATTTATGCCGAGCAGTTCGCGCATATAGGTGCCGTACATTGCCCAGATTTCCTGCGAGCAACTGTCGAGGCCCTCTTCACGCAGCAACAGCATCACGGTTTGCAGCCACATGCCCATGTCCGACCATTGCGGCGGTCCCATATATTTTTTGGTATAGGTGAACAATTGCACCGGAGCGCCGAAGCTGTCCCAGTTTTTTGCCATTTGCGCGATACGTCCGGCAGAATCACCGCGTTCCAGGCCGACGGCGTCGAACATGCCCTTGCCGACCGCACGGCGCTGTTCTTCGTAGCGGCCGTCGAGATCCTTGGGGTAGATCGCATATTCCATGCCTTCGCCCATCGGCGCGGCCTTGGCCTTTTCCTTGATCTTGGCGGTGATGTCCTTGAGCGCATCGCCGCCGACGACCACCGCGCTCCATGGCTGTGTGTTGCCGCCGGAGGGCGCGCGCTGAGCGGTGGTGAGGATTTTTTCGAGGATGGTCTTGTCGACCGGCTTGTCGAGAAACTGGCGTACGGAGCGGCGGGAGGTGACGGCTTCGGTTACGTTCATTCACTCAATCCTCATCAAAAAGTCCGGCCAGTTGCTCGACCATCGTTCCGCCCAGTTGCTCGGCATCCATGATCGTCACGGCTTTCTTGTAATAGCGGGTCACGTCATGACCGATGCCGATGGCCACCAACTGCACTGGCGAGCGGCTTTCTATCCATTCGATCACCTTGCGAAGATGGTTTTCCAGATAGGCGCCATGGTTGACCGAGAGCGTGCTGTCATCGACCGGCGCGCCATCGGATATCACCATCAATATGCGGCGTTCTTCGGGGCGGGCGATCAGCCGGCTGTGCGCCCAGAGCAGGGCTTCGCCGTCGATATTTTCCTTGAGCAGGCCTTCGCGCATCATCAGGCCGAGATTTTTCCTGGCGTGGCGCCAGGGTTCGTCGGCTTTCTTGTAGACGATATGGCGCAGGTCGTTGAGCCGTCCGGGATTGGCCGGGCGATCTGCCGCCAGCCAGTCCTCGCGGGTCTGGCCGCCTTTCCAGGCGCGGGTGGTGAAGCCGAGAATTTCGGTCTTCACGCCGCAACGCTCCAGCGTGCGCGCCATGATGTCGGCGGATATGGCAGCGATCGAAATAGGCCGTCCGCGCATCGAACCGCTGTTGTCGATGAGCAGGGTCACGACCGTGTCGCGGAAATCGGTCTCGCGCTCGATCTTGTAGGACAGGCTGTGCGAGGGATTGCTGACCACGCGGGCGAGGCGGGCGGCATCGAGCATGCCTTCTTCCTGATCGAAATCCCAGCTGCGGTTCTGCTGCGCCATCAGGCGGCGTTGCAGGCGATTGGCAAGCTTGGTTACCGCGCCCTGCAAATTGGTCAGTTGCTGGTCGAGGAACATGCGAAGCCTAGTCAGTTCCTCCTCGTCGCAAAGCTCGGTGGCGCTGACGACCTCGTCATATTTTTCGGTCCAGGGCGCATAGTTGAAGCCGGGAGGCAGGTCGGACATCGCCCGGTTGGGACGAACCGGCATCATGCCATCGTCGCCGGCGTCTCCCATTTCCTCTTCGGCGCCTTCTTCCAGCTCCTCGGCATTCTGGTCGCTTTCGCCGTCCTGGCTATCATCGTCCGACGGTTCCGACCGCATTTCGGACTCGCCCTGATCACCGGTGGCTTCCTCGTCGGCGCCGTCATCCTGGCTGTCGTCGCTGTCATCGTCGCTATCGTCATCGTCGCTGTCGTCGGCTTCGGACTGATCATCGCTTTTGATCAGATCGAGATGCTGCAGCAATTGCGTCGCCAATTTCGCGAAACTGTTCTGGTCGTCGAGCGTCAGGTTTAGCCCGTCAAGGTCGGCGCCGGCGCTTTCCTCGATCCAGTCGCGGAGCATGTCTAGCCCCTTGATCGTCCCGGCTGGCGGTGCCTGTCCTGTCAGTTTCTCGCGCGCCAAAAGGGCAAGGGCCGTGGAGATCGGAACCTCGTCGCGATTCTGTGCGCGGGCGATCGGGTCCGAACGCATCCGCATTTCGAGCGCTGCGTTCAGATTGCTCTTCGCACCGGCCATGACCCGCGATCCCAGCGCGTCGGTACGAACCTGTTCGAGCGCATCGAAACAGGCGCGGGCGACTGCTTCCTGGGGTGCGTTCTTGCGGTGCATCGCTTCGTCATGATGACGCAATTTCAGAGAAAAACTGTCGGCAAATCCCCGCGCTTCGGCGACTTGCGCCGGCGGCAGGTCACGTGCTGGCATCGGTACCTTGAGATGCTGGCCTGACTGGGAAGGGGCTTCGGCGGTATAGGCCAGCTCCAGGTCCGGATCGCCGGCAATAGAGCGCGCCGTGCCACCCAGCACGTCTTTCAGATCATCAAGTTTGGAACGGTCAGCCATAGAAGCGGACAGCTTTAAGCGGAAAGGCGAAGGGAATCAAAGGCCTAATTTCCTGCATTTTTGTTAGGTGCAGCAATGAGCCTAGCGATCCTGTCCGGCGGGCGCTTCCTCTTGTCGCCGTTCGATTGCGACACCGTCGCCGTTGATCTTCAAATCCATTGGTATGCCGCCAATTTCGGTGCCAACGCGGACGCCGCTATCGCCGTTTATCCGGACTTCCGTATTCCCGATATCTACCGGAATATCAGGAATCTCCGGAAGATCGAGCGGGGTGACCGGTCCTTCGGGATCGGGCTTGTTGTCGGTTTTTCTGGTACTGACGGGCTTTTTGGACTGAACCGCCTGTTGCATGAAGTCCTTCCAGATTTGCGCGGGCAGACTGCCGCCGCTCACGCCTTTCAGGGGTGTGTTGTCGTCATTGCCGATCCAGACGCCGACAACCAGCCGGTCATCGCCGTCGCCAGCATAGCCGACGAACAGCGCATCGCGATTGTTCTGGCTGGTGCCGGTCTTGCCGTAATTGGGGATCGTCAGCATCGCGCGGCGTCCGGTGCCGTCGTTGACCGCGGACCGGAGCAGCGCTTCCATATTGGCATGGGTTCGGGCTTCGAAGCGCCCCGGCCAGTCGAACAGCCATTCGAGCCAGGTCTGTTTCTCCTGCCTGAAAGCATAAGGCGTCACCGGCCAGCTGTTACCGGCAACCCCTGCATAGGCTGCGGTGAGTTCCATCAGGTTCATCGTCGATGTGCCCAGCGCCAGGCTGGGGTCATCTTCTGCCAGGCGTGATTTGACCCCGAGATTGCGGGCTTCGCGGATCACGGCCTTGTCGCCGACCTGACCGAACAGGCGGACTGCTGCGACATTGCTGGACTTGGCGAAAGCGTCTTTCAAACTGAGCGAGTTGCGATATTTTTCTCCGGCATTTTTGGGGAGATAGCCGCCTTTGGTAATCGGGCTGTCGTCGACCATGTCGTCGGGACTCATGCCCGAGCGCAATGCGGCGAGCCAGACGAACAGCTTGAAGGTGGAGCCCGGCTGGCGTTGTGCCTGGGTGACGCGGTTGAAGGCGGACTTTGCATAATCCTTGCCGCCGATCATCGCCACGACCTCGCCATCCGGGCGCATCGCAACCAGTGCGACCTGCGCCTGACCGAGAGGCGCGCGCGCTACCGCGCGACGGGCAATTTCCTGCATCCTTGCGTCGAGGGTGGTGGTGAGGTTCAGCTTTTCATAGCTGAGGTCGGTCAACGCCCGCGCTTGCGGCATGGCCCAGTCGGCAAAATAGGTCCCGGTGGGCAGGGCGTTCTTGGCGCGGACATCCAGTCGCGCGATGCCGAGGCCGTCAGCCTTTTTCTGGGTCAGGTAGCCGGTGCTGACCATCGCCGCCTTGACGAGATTGGCCCGTTTCGCAGCCAGTTCCGGATTACGTGTCGGGGCAAGACGGGAAGGGGCCTGGACCAGCCCGGCCAGCATGATTGCCTGTTCCAGCTTCAGTTTTTCCGGCTGGCGGTAATAATAATGCAGCGATGCGGCGCGCAGGCCGTAGACATTGTCACCAAAATAGACGTTGGAGAGATAGCGCTCCAATATCTCGTCCTTGGTCAGCCAGGCCTCCAGCCAGAAGGCGATCAGCATTTCGCGTGCCTTGCGGGTCAGGCTGCGCTCCGGCGTCAGGAATGTGGTCTTGGCCAGTTGCTGGGTGATCGTGCTGCCGCCCTGGGTCATCCCACTGCCCGAGATATTGCTCAACAGCGCGCGAGCGAAGCCGCGCGGGTCAACGCCCCAGTGCGAATAGAAGCGCCGGTCCTCGATCGCCATGAAGGCCTGCATCACATGATCGGGCAATTCGGCGACTTCGACAGGGTCATCGACCACCGCACCATTGCGCGCGAACGGCTGGCCATCGGAGGTCAGCAGCGTGATTTGCGGCGGAACAATCGGTTGGAGGGATTTGGACAGAGGCGCGGTGATCGCCAGATAGGCGACCAGCAGGATGAAGACGAACAGGGCTGCGGCCGCTCCGCGACTGAACCACCACCATTTGCCGCGCGGCTTTTTGAGCGGCGCAACCGGTTCCTCGATGCGCGGCGGGATAGCGTCGCCATAGGGCTGGTAGAATGTCGTGTCGCCGGCTTTTTTCGCGCCGAAAGGCCAGTACCAGCGGCGACGCTTTGGTTCGGAGGATGTAAGATCGTGCATCAATTTACTGTATTACAAAAATAGTACGCCATAAGCGAGCGGAAATAGTCGAACGGCAATTGCCCGCCGATGAACATCAGTCTTTGACAATATGTTCGCGGAACCATGAGGCGAGGTCGCCTTCCGGGAGTTCGCCGGCTGCGAGGGTTTCAATTGCGGCCACAAGTTCCGGATCGCTCGCGCCCAACGAATATCCGTTCATATTGAGAAAAGTTTCACTAACCACCGCTGCAGTGCGCTTGTTGCCGTCGACGAAGGGATGATTGCTTGCAATACCAAGGGCATAGGATGCAGCCAGCGCTGCGGCATCGGGTGTGCTATAGCTCGCCAGATTTTGCGGGCGTGCCAGAGCGCTTTCAACCAGAGTTACATCGCGAACGCCTTGCGGCCCGCCGTGATCGTGCAACTGCTCCTGATGCGCAGTGAGCGCCACCACCGTTTGTATCCAGATCCAGTCAGCCACGTCTATTTGGCAAGTTCGCGAAGCGCCTTTTTGCGTCGCTTCATAACCTCGCGAGCCGCCGCCATCTGTTTCTCGAATTCCGGGTCATGCGGCTTAAGGACGAAACCATCGCCATCCGGAACGATAGTCAGGCTATCGCCTTGCTGCACACCCATCCGGTCCAGTAAATCCTTGGGCAGGATTATGCCGGTGGAATTGCCGATTTTAACCAACTTAAGCGCATGGCCAGCCGGCACTGGGGTCATCTTGTTCATACAGACGTTATAACGAAAGCACGGAATGAAGGCAATTGTCATTCAAGGCAGCAAGCGAGGACCCGCCGTAAGCTCTAACTCCCCATCACGCTTTCCGGCAGATCTTCGCCGAACACCCGCTGATAATATTCCGCCACCAGCATCCGTTCCGCTTCGTCGCATTTGTTGAGGAAGGAGAGGCGGAAGGCGAAGCCGATATTCTTGAAGATCGCGGCATTTTGCGCCCAGCTGATTACCGTCCGGGGGCTCATTACCGTGGAAATGTCTCCGTTGATGAAGCCTTGCCGCGTCAGCTCGGCAACCTTGATCATATTTTCGACCGTCTGGTCGCCGGCATCCGGTACTTTCGACAGGATCACCTTCGCTTCGGTCGCGGCCGGCAGATAGTTCAATGTCACGACGATATTCCAGCGATCCATCTGGCCCTGGTTGATCTGCTGCGTGCCATGATAGAGCCCGCTGGTGTCGCCGAGGCCGACCGTGTTGGCGGTCGCGAACAGGCGGAAATAGGGGTTGGGGCGGATCACGCGATTCTGATCGAGCAGGGTCAGCTTGCCTTCCGCTTCCAATATCCGCTGGATCACGAACATCACGTCGGGGCGACCGGCATCATATTCGTCGAACACCAATGCGGTTGGCGTCTGCAATGCCCATGGCAGCAGGCCTTCACGGAATTCGGTAACCTGCTGGCCGTCCTTCAAGACAATCGCATCGCGCCCGACCAGATCGATCCGGCTGATATGCGCGTCGAGGTTGATCCGGATGCAGGGCCAGTTGAGCCGTGCGGCAACCTGTTCGATATGGGTCGATTTTCCGGTGCCGTGATAGCCCTGGACCATCACCCGGCGATTGAACGCGAAGCCGGCGAGAATCGCCGTCGTGGTTTCCGGATCGAAAACATAGGAGGGGTCGAGATCGGGAACGCGTTCGTCCTTCACGCTGAACGCGGGGACCTGCATGTCGAGATCAATACCAAATATTTCGCGCGCATCGACCATCTTGTCGGGTGCATCCATTATGGTTTCGCCACTGGTGTCGGAATTGGTATTTGGTATCTCAGTCATGTTCGCCCTTCGAAATTGCACATCCGTTAGCCCAAGCCCCTATCATCGGGCCTGTCGAAACACGTTCCTCAAAATCGACAGGCGCCGAGGACGTGAAGCGTCCCTCGACAAGTTCAGGACCAACGGGAATTGGATTCTCATCGAAAATCCGGTGATTCCTTAAGCTGCGTATAGGCCTCGATCACATTTGCCAACTGTTTCTCGTGGCTGCGGTCACCACCGTTGCGATCGGGATGATATCTGCGGACCAGCGCGGAATAGGCGCGGCGGATGTCACTACGGCCTATGGACCCGGCGTCACTGTCGCCAAGCCCTAGCGTCTTCAGCGCTTTCTGGTCTGCGCGAGAGATAGCGGGTCCCGAGGTCTGGCGGCGGTTGAGACCGCCCGCAAATCGTGCGCCGATGGCATCCAGCGGGTCGGTAAAATCCGCCCATGCCGGTTGTGCACCGGCCCCGCCGTCATAGACTCGTCGCGTCGAGTCCCATCCGCGCACCGGATGTTGCGCGTCGAAAATCTGCTCCGCATCCATGCCGGCGAAATAGTCATAGCCCTGGTTGAACTCGCGGACATGGTCGAGACAGAGCCAGCGATATTCGCCGGGGCCGTCGGAGCGGCGGCCACTGCCGTAAATCGGCGGTGCGCGGAATTCGCCTGCCTCGGTACAACCCTCGATGGTGCATGGCTGGCCCTCGGTTTCGACGCGGCCATGAAAGCGGTTGGGTTTTCTCTTGGGGGAAGTTTCAGTCAAATTCCGTTCGGGCTGAGCTTGTCGAAGCCAGTCTGTCCTTTGTATTGAAACGCCCTTCGACAGGCTCAGGGCGAACGGTTATAGTCTATGTCGAAAAAGCAATATGGAGATTCGATGCCCAAAGGTCCAGTCCACAGCGAGATTGAAAAAAGGCTCACCGCCGAACTCGCGCCGATATCGCTTGTCCTGACCAATGACAGCGCCAGCCATCAGGGCCATGCCGGTGATGACGGCAGCGGGGAATCGCATTTTTCCGTCGATATCGAATGCGCCGCGTTTGCCGGCCAGTCCCGGCTCAACCGCCAGCGGATGGTCAACAAGGCGCTGGGCGACCTGATGCGCGACAAGGTCCACGCGATGGTGATCAAGGCGAGGGCACCGGGGGAGTGAATTTGAGCCTCTTCCCGCGAGGGAGAAGGTTTGACGGGTAACGCAACGAGAGGAAGGACGTCATGATCGACAAAGTCAATCTGGCCGACGCCTTCGCCGGTTTCTCCGACCACTGGTCCCCAAAAGTCGCCGGCGAGATCAACGACGCGCAGCTGAAGCTGGTCAAGTTTGAGGGCAAGTTCGACTGGCATCATCACGAACAGGAAGACGAGCTGTTCCTGGTGGTGAAAGGCGTGATGCGCATGGGACTTCGCACCGGCGCCATCGATGTCGGGGAAGGGGAGTTTATCATCATCCCGAAAGGCGTCGAGCATTGCCCGGAAGCTTTGGCTGGCGAGTGCCATGTGCTGCTGCTGGAGCCGAAATCTATCCTGAACACCGGTAATGTGATAACAGAGAAAACCGTCAGAGAATTGGACAAGCTATGACCACCATCACGCAAACCATCACCCCGACCACCCATGATCTGGGCGAGTTTGAGGTCCGTCGGGTGCTGCCGTCGCGCCATCGGCGGATGGTGGGGCCGTTTATCTTTGTCGACGAATTTGGTCCGGCGACGCTGCCGGAGGGACCGGGTATGGCCGTGCGGCCGCATCCGCATATCAATCTGGCGACGGTGACCTATTTGTTCGAAGGCGCGATCGACCATCGCGACAGTCTGGGCACCTTTGCGACAATCCGGCCGGGCGCGGTCAACCTGATGACCGCGGGCAGCGGGATCGTCCATTCCGAGCGATCACCCGCGGATATGCGGGACAAGCCCAAGCCGATGTTCGGGATGCAGACATGGCTGGCCTTGCCCGATGGCAGGGAAGAGATCGATCCGGCGTTCGAGAATGTCGCGAAGGACGATTTGCCGCTGATCGAGGATGGTGGCGCGAAGGCGCGGGTTATCATGGGCAGCCTCTGGGGGCAGACGGCACCGACCACCTGTCATGCGGAAACCATATATGCCGACATCCTGCTCTACGCCGATGGCGCGATCCCGATCGACGCCGAGGCCGACGAGCGGGCGGTGATGCTGGTCGACGGCGAGGCTGCACTGGATGGCGTGCCGTTGGAAAAATATCTGCTCTATGTGATCGCGCCGGGGGCGAAGGTCTCGCTTTCATCGCGGTCCGGTGGCCGGGCGATGCTGCTCGGTGGCGAGGCCTTTACCAGCGAGCGCCATGTCTGGTGGAATTTTGTCTCGTCGAGCAAGGAACGGATCGAACAGGCCAAGGCCGACTGGTTCGAGGGGCGCTTTCCGGTAGTGCCGGGCGATCGCGACGAGTTTATTCCGCTGCCGGTGGGTCAGCCGAAGACGGTTACGGATTGAGGGAGTCCTCGCCCTTAGGGAGAGGCGACAAGCCTTGGCAATTCATCGCCTCAGGCGCAGTCGGTGAGGGATTTTGCCCGCCCGATAAGGTGGAACCCCTCACCGAGTTTCGCTAGTCCGCACGCGGACAAGCTTCACTTGCCTCGCCCTATGGGAGAGGGCAATCCCCGCATGCTATCCTGTTAGCCTTCTAGCCACTCGACCCACGCGCCATGGGCATGGGCGCTGCCCAGCAAGACCGGTTCTTCGCCGCCCGGCCAATAGCGGATGACCAGTTCATGTCGGAAAGTCTTGCGGTTGGTTTCCAGTGACATCCAGGCGAGCGGCTTGTCCGCTGTTGCCGCTTTGCCTGCCGTCTCCATCGCCGCAGTAATCCGGTCCTTGGTTGCCTGCGGCAGATATTGCCAGACAATCGAATGCATCAGCACCCGGGTTACGCCGCTTTCCTGCGGCCGGGTCAGCTGTGCTTCGGTCCAGTCAGCGGCGTCGGCCTTCACCAGATCGGGCGGGCTCTGTATGGCCAGCGCAATCGAGGCCTCCATCCGCTCGAACCGAGCGGGCATTTCCGGCCAGATATAGCCCTTGAGTCGGGCTGCGGTTTCGGCGTCGGTGAGATCGATCGGATTCTGGTCGCAGCCGCGAATGCTGACGATCTCGACCGGTGCTTGCGGGGGCGGGGGGCCGCGCCATTCCGGCTTGATCCGCATCGGCGAATCCTCCGGCCCGGCAAGGACGCCGTTCAGGTCATAATGATAGCGCTCCATCATCGTGTTGACGCCGGCGCTGGCGCCGAGTTCGAGAAGTTCGAATCGCGGCCCGACACGCTTCGAAAGCCAGAGCAGTCCGGCCATGAAACTCGCTGACCGTCCGGATTCGTTGGTCTGGGGCGGACTGTCGAACCACGGCAGCAATTGCTTGTCATGGTCGGCGACGACATCTCCGACGAGACGATCAATCGCATCCTGATCCGTCACTCGGCCTTCGTAGATCTCGGCCAGACGGGGTTCCCGGCCGCTGAGATAGAGATGGTGGAGGCCGCCGGTGAGGCGCAGCGGCATCGCGTCTTCCAGCGGTTTTCCCGGCCAGTGGGCGATTTTTTTTCCGCAGGCAGTCGGGCCGTTGATCAGAGCCAATTGGGCGATGATGATGGATGCTGTTACCGGCGCATCGTTGCGCAGACAATGTTCCGCCTGACCGCGCATTCCCTGCGCGATATCTTCAACGTCCAAAATATCCATAACTCGTTGCCCTTTCATCTGCGAACCCGTAAAGCCGCGGCCACCATGGCCAAACCACTAATCTTTGCAATTCCGAAAGGGAGGATTCTCGACGATGCCTTGCCGCTCCTGGAGCAGGCGGGGATCGTGCCAGAAGACGCCTTTTTTGACAAGTCCAACCGCAGTCTGAAATTCGCGACCAATCTGCCACATATGTCGATCATCCGGGTGCGGGCGTTCGATGTGGCGACCTTTGTTGCCCACGGCGCGGCGCAAATCGGGATTGTCGGGTCCGACGTGATCGAGGAATTCGGCTATAGCGAGCTTTACGCGCCGGTTGATCTCGGCATCGGGCGCTGCCGGCTGTCGCTGGCGCAACCGAAGGATGACGCGGAGCAGGTGGGCAATATATCCCATCTCCGGGTCGCCACGAAATATCCCAACCTCACCAGCCGCTATTTCGAGAGCAAGGGTATCCAGGCGGAATGCGTGAAGCTGAACGGCGCAATGGAGCTGGCGCCCTCGTTGGGCCTGTCGCGGCATATCGTCGATCTGGTCGAATCGGGCAGCACGCTGAAAGCCAATGCTCTGGTGGAGACCGACCGGATACTGGATATCTCCGGCCGGCTGGTCGTCAACCGCGCGGCTTTCAAGATGCGCAGCGCCGAACTGACGCCGCTGGTGCAGAAATTCCGCGAACTGGCAGGGCAGGTCTGATGCCGATGGTTAACATATCTCGGCCCTCCTCTTCAGAGGAGGGGATCAAGGGGTGGTGGCGATGCCGTGGCATCGCTCGCGTCAGCGACAGGCGGCACCAAACCACCCCAACCCCTCCTTTGAAAAGGAGGGGCTAAGATGGTTCTTCGACTTTCTATTTCTGATGCTGACTTCGACCGGTCGTTTGACGCGCTGGTCAATGCCCGGCGCGAGGCGGATGACGATGTTTCGGCCGATGTGCGGGCGATCATCCGCGATGTCCGGGATCGCGGCGATGAAGCGGTTGCGCAGCTGACCGGCAGGTTTGACCAGCATGATCTGGAGCAGACCGGCTGGCGGGTGGACAAGGCCGAATCAGTCGCTGCATTGGAAGATTTGGAAGCATCTTTGCGGGTTGCGCTGGAGCTCGCGGCCTTGAGAATTCGTGATTATCATGAAGGGCAAGTCCCTGATAACAGGGACTATATGGATGACGCCGGCGTGCGCATCGGCGCTCGCTGGAACGGCGTCGAGCGCGCGGGCATCTATATTCCCGGTGGCCGCGCGGCCTATCCCTCTTCGGTGTTGATGAACGCCATTCCGGCCAAGGTTGCCGGTGTCGAGCGGATCATCATGGTGACCCCGGCACCCGGCGGTTACATCAATCCCTTGGTTCTGGCCGCTGCCGAACTGGCCGGAGTCGATGAAATCTGGCGGATCGGCGGCGCGCAAGCGGTGGCAGCGCTGGCCTATGGCACGGAAAAAATTGCACCGGTCGATGTCATCACCGGGCCCGGCAACGCCTGGGTGGCCGAGGCGAAGCGGCAGGTGTTCGGTGTCGTCGGTATCGACATGGTCGCTGGCCCCTCGGAAATCGTGGTGGTTGCGGACGGCAGGAATGATCCTGACTGGATCGCCGCCGACCTGCTCAGCCAGGCCGAGCATGATCCGACCAGCCAGTCCATTTTATTCACAGATGATATTAATTTTGCTGATCAAGTCTCTGAAAAAGTTAATGAACAATTGGCAGTCCTTGCGACTTCCGCAACCGCGACGACCAGCTGGAATGACAATGGCGCGATCATCATTGTCGACCGGCTGGAACGGGCAATTCCTCTGGTCGACCGGCTGGCTGCCGAACATCTGGAGCTCGCGGTCGATGAGCCGGAAGCCATGTTCAAGAAGATTCGCCATGCCGGTTCGGTGTTTCTCGGTCGCCACACGCCCGAGGCCGTCGGTGATTATGTCGCCGGCCCCAACCATGTATTGCCGACCGGAAGACGGGCGCGTTTCTCGTCGGGCCTTTCGGTGACCGATTTCATGAAACGCACCAGTTTCATCCACTGCGATGAACAGGCTCTTCGCAATATTGGCCCGGCTGCGGTCGCGCTGGCAGAGGCGGAGGGCTTGCCAGCCCATGCCGCCAGCGTACAGAAGCGGCTCGACCGGCGCTGACAATCAGCAGAAAGAAAAGACTCATGACCATTTCATTATATGATGCCGTAATTCCAACCCAGTTGCAGATCATCGCAGCCGTCCGAGAGCTGGTCGATGAAGCGAAAGCCCATTGCGAAGAAAAGGGCATGGCGCCGGAAGAGATTATCGGCGCACGGCTGATCGAGGATATGCAGCCATTTTCCTATCAGGTAAAATGCTGCCGCGAGCATTCGCTGGGCGCGATTGAGGCTGTGCGGGAAGGCGTGTTTACGCCAAGTCTGGCCGCGCCACCGACTGACTGGGCCGGTCTGTATGAAAAGCTCGACGAAGCAAAAGCCGGGCTGGAAGCGGTCAGCGAAGCCGAGATGTCCGGATTTGTCGGCCAGCATATGGAATTCCGGTTCAAAGATGCCGTGATGCCTTTCACCGCCGAGAATTTCCTGTTGAGCTTTGCCCAGCCGAATTTCTATTTCCATGCCACGACGGCCTATGATCTGCTCCGCGAGCGCGGGCTGCGGATTGGCAAACGTGATTTTCTCGGCATGCCGCGGATGAAAAGAGCATGACCGCAAAATCGACATCCCGATCCGCCGCCAGGCTGGCAGCCGTCCAGGCGCTGTTCCAGCACCAGATGGAAAAAACGCCGGTACCGAAACTGATCAAGGAATTTCATGATCATCGTCTCGGCAAGGAAATCGAGGATGAGCAATATCACCCGGTCGAGCGCGACTTTTTTGATGATCTGGTCATTGGCGTGACATCGCGCCAGACGGAAATCGACGAACTGGTGGCTTCGAAACTGGCCTCGGGCTGGACGCTGGGGCGTCTCGACAAGACGATGGTCCAGATACTGCGCTGCGGAACATTTGAATTGGTCGCATATGACGACGTACCGATCGCAACGGTAATTGACGAATATCTCGACGTGGCGCATGCCTTTTTCAACAAGAAGGATGCCGGTTTCGTCAACGGACTGCTCGACAGTATAGCGAAACAGGTCAGGGGCTGAACAATACCCCTGTTGCCATAGGGGAAAATATTGTCCGACTTTCTAGACAGGCTCGATCCCGCCTTTCGCGAAATGATTTCGGCCGACGGGCCGCATGTTTCCGAACTGTTGCGGACGGACGTGGCCGGCGCACGCGCGGCATCGGCCCAGCGTTCTGCGCGGATGGCCGCGGCGCTGCCCGAATTCGAGGGGCAGAAAGACGCCTATCATATGCCGGGTCTGCCCGGCGAGCCCGAAGTGTCGGTGATCGAATATCGCGGGCGCGATGTGCTTTTTCCCGATTGTGCGATCATCTGGCTGCATGGCGGCGGCTATTTGCTGGGCAGCGCAGAAGATCTTGCCGCGCAACGTTATTCCGCGCTCGCTCCGGTGGTTTCGGTCGATTACCGGTTGGCGCCCGAGCATCGCTCGCCGGCGGCGGCTCATGATGTTTGTGCGGTGATCGAGCGGCTCGCGACAAACCGCGATCCACGCAAGATCATCCTTGCCGGACCGAGCGCGGGCGGCGGACTGGCGGCGAGCGCGGCGCTGCTCAACCGGGACCGGGGCGGGCCGGCCATCGCTTATCAGATGCTGATCTATCCGATGATCGACGACCGACACGATACGCCGTCCGGCCATATGGACATCCCTCCCTCCGGCTGGCCGCGCGAAGCCTCGCTGCACGCCTGGTCGCTATATGCCGAGCAAGATGGTGCCAGCCCCTATGCGGCGGCGGCGCGCGCGACGGATCTGACCGGCCTGCCGCCGGCCTATATCATGTGCGGCGATCTTGACCTGTTTCTCGACGAAGATATTCTCTTCGCAAACCGGCTTCGTTCATCCGGCGTTCCGGTTGAGCTGTCTATATATCCCGGCGCACCGCACGGGTTTAATGGATTCGTCCCCCAAGCCGCGGTCAGCAAGCGCGCCAACGCTTCCATCAGAATGGCACTGGAGCACGCCCTCTCTTGAACGAATTGCAATTTATCGACCGGTTAAAGGCCATCACCACCCATCCGGCAGCGCGGGGACTGGTCGACGATGTCGCCATGATGCCCTTTGGCCGGCACAAGCTGGTGATGACCCATGACATGATGGTTGAAGGCGTCCATTTTCTGCGCGACGCCGATCCCGCCGATGTGGCTTGGAAGCTGGTTGCTGTGAATCTTTCCGATCTGGCGGCCAAGGGCGCAAAGCCGCTCGGCGTGCTGCTCGGCTATGGCCGCACGTCCGGTGATCAGTGGGATGCTGCTTTCGTCGAGGGGCTGAAACAGGCCATTGACCGTTTTGCCGTGCCTCTGCTTGGCGGCGACACGGTGGCAATGGGCGACAATGCTCCGAGAACCTTTGGCCTGACCGCCATTGGCGAAGCAAAAGGCCATATCGTACCCTCGCGCAGCAATGCGAAGCCGGGCAATGCCGTCTATGTCACCGGAACCATTGGTGATGCCTGGGCGGGTCTGCAAATCGCTTCGGGGTTGCTCCGGTCAACCGATATCGACGTCACGGCTTCGCTGTTGAAGGCGCACACGCGTCCGGTGCCGAGACTGGAAGAGGGCCGTATGCTGTCCAATCTGGTCAGCAGCATGATGGATGTGTCCGACGGGCTGTTGCTCGACGCATCGCGGATCGCAGCGGCCAGCGGCATACAGATTGAAATCGATCTGGCGGAAATTCCGTTATCCAAACAATTCCAGACTTTGGTCGGTGACGATCGCGACGCTCGGATCAAGGCGGCAACCGGCGGTGACGACTATCAGCTGCTGCTCACCGCCAGCCCGGAAACCGTGCTGTCCATTCCGCTGACCTGCGTCGGCGTTTGCCGTCCGGGATCGGGAGTCAGCTTGCATAGCCATGGCGAACGACTGGAATTGCCAGAGCATCTCGGCTTCGTGCACGCCTGATCCGGGCCAAGCCGCTTCCATGCAGCATGTTTGAAATGAGCTGTGTCGCCCCCTCAAAATCAACGCTTGCAGGTTTTTACGCCCGCCCTATAGTTTGAGCCGACAGCCCCGCGTCTGACGGGGCGTTTAACGATAACAATGGAGGGGATTTGAATCGATGACCGTTGTCACCATTTCAATTTTATGCGGATTTATCGCCATTTTATATGGCTTTATAACCAGCCGTCAGGTGCTCAGTGCGCCAGCCGGCAATGAAAAAATGCAATCTATCGCAGGGGCAATTCAGGAAGGCGCACAAGCCTATCTGAACCGCCAATACCGGGCAATCGGGCTCGTCGGAATCGTGGTCGCGGTTCTGGTGTTCGTGTTCCTCGGTGCCATTTCAACAGTAGGCTTTCTGCTCGGCGCGATCCTTTCGGGCGTGGCAGGCTATATCGGTATGAACATCTCTGTTCGTGCCAATGTCCGGACGGCTCAAGGTGCCAGCGAAAGTCTGCAAACCGGTCTGACCGTGGCGTTTCGCGCCGGTGCGGTGACGGGTATGCTGGTGGCCGGCCTCGCATTGCTGGCGATCTCGATCTTCTTCTACGTGCTGACCACCCAGATGGGCATGGCCGCCAATGACCGTACGGTCATTGATTCGCTGGTCGCTCTGGCCTTCGGCGCTTCGCTGATTTCGATCTTCGCGCGTCTCGGCGGTGGTATCTTTACCAAGGCTGCGGACGTCGGTGCCGATCTGGTCGGCAAGGTGGAAGCGGGCATCCCCGAGGATGATCCACGCAATCCTGCGACGATCGCGGATAATGTGGGCGACAATGTCGGTGATTGCGCCGGTATGGCCGCCGACCTGTTCGAGACCTATGTCGTGACCGTTGGCGCGACGATGGTGCTTCTGGCGCTGTTGTTCGGCGATCTGGTCGGCAGCGCGATGCTCTACGACCTGATGTCCCTGCCTCTGATCGTTGGCGGTGTCTGTATCCTGACCTCGATCATCGGCACGTACATGGTTCGTCTCGGCAGCGGCACCAACATCATGGGCGCGCTGTACAAGGGTTTCATCACCACGGCGGTGCTGTCGATCCCGGCGATCTATTATGTCACGATGCGCACGCTGGGTGACATGGATACTGCTATCGGGACCGAGCTTGACGGCACTGGCGGATTTACCGGCATGGCCCTGTTCTGGTCGATGATGGTTGGTCTGGCGGTTACCGGCCTGATCATCTGGATCACCGAATATTATACCGGAACGGATTATCGCCCGGTGCGGTCGATCGCCAAGTCATCGGAAACCGGCCACGGCACGAACGTGATCCAGGGACTGGCGATTTCGATGGAAGCAACGGCCTTGCCGACGCTGGTTATCGTCATCGGCATCGTTGTCGCGTTCCAGCTCGCTGGCCTGATCGGCATCGCCTTTGCGGCTACCGCCATGCTGGCACTCGCCGGAATGGTCGTGGCGCTTGATGCTTATGGTCCGGTTACGGATAACGCCGGCGGCATCGCCGAAATGGCGGGGCTCGACGAGAGCGTCCGCAACAAGACCGATGCGCTGGACGCTGTGGGCAACACCACAAAGGCTGTGACCAAAGGCTATGCCATTGGTTCTGCCGGTCTTGCGGCTCTGGTGCTTTTCTCGGCCTACACAGCCGACCTCAAGGAGTTCTTTCCGAACCTTGAAGTCAGCTTCAGCCTTGAAAATCCCTATGTGATCGTGGGTCTGTTGCTGGGTGCGCTGCTGCCCTATCTGTTCGGGTCCATGGGCATGACCGCTGTTGGTCGTGCTGCCGGTGACGTCGTCAAGGACGTTCGCGAGCAGTTTGCCAGCGATCCGGGCATCATGGCGGGCACTTCGCGTCCCAACTATGCACGGACCGTGGATCTGGTGACCAAGGCGGCGATCAAGGAAATGATCCTGCCGTCCTTGCTGCCGGTTCTTGCACCGATCGTGGTCTATTTCGTGATCACCGCGGTTGCAGGGCAGGCAAACGGCTTTGCCGCTCTCGGCGCCTTGTTGCTTGGCGTGATCGTCTCCGGCCTGTTCGTTGCCCTGTCGATGACAGCGGGTGGCGGAGCCTGGGACAATGCGAAGAAATATATCGAGGACGGCAATCACGGCGGCAAGGGCTCGGACGCCCACCATGCTGCGGTGACCGGCGATACCGTAGGCGATCCTTACAAGGATACCGCGGGTCCGGCCGTCAACCCGATGATCAAGATCACCAATATCGTCGCCTTGCTGCTGCTCGCAGCGCTTTATGCGGCGCAGGGCGGCGTTCACTAGAACGTCATTCCCGTTGGTTTGAAACAAGACCCCGCCGGAAGCGATTCCGGCGGGGTTTTTTCATGGTTGATGCCACTGGTCATGGCCAGGCATAGCGTTAATCACATATTACCCCTTTGCTGTTAGCCTGATGACCAGACCAGAAACCAGTGTGAGCAGGCGGATTTTGATGAATTTGAACGGGTTACAGAAGTTGGAAGGCAAGGATATCCGCGCCAGCCGGTTTCGCGACAGCCTGTCCGAATCCGGAGTCCGGGCGATATTCCATCCGGTAAGCGCGATAGACGCCAATCTGGCAGCCGCGTGGAGCGAATTGGCCAGCCAGGCGAGCGAACCGAATATCTTCTATGAGCACTGGTTCCTGAATCCGGCTCTGGCCCAGTTTGACCATCACCCCGACTTGCAGCTGTTCCTGCTCTGGGCCGAAGAGCCGGGGCAATCGCAACTGCTCGGCCTGCTGCCGCTGGGTCCGAACAACCGCTTTGGCCGCTGGCCGGTGCCGCATGTCGAGAACTGGCTGCACCATAATTGTTTTCTCGGTACCCCGCTGGTCCGCAAGGGTTTCGAAACGGATTTCTGGGACCATCTGCTTGCCGCGCTTGACGAAGGGCGCTGGCCGGGTTTTCTGCACATCAATGGCATGACCATCGGCGGAAGACTGGATCAGGCCTTGCGAGCGCTGTGCAGCGAACAGAAGCGCCGCTGCGATCTCGTCCACAGCGAAGCGCGGGCGCTGTTGCAGAGCGAACTGGGTTCCGAGGCCTATCTGAACGCGACCGTTCGCGGGAAAAAGCGCAAGGAGTTGCGGCGCCAGGCCAAGCGGCTGAACGAACTGGGTGATGTGACCTTTGCCCACCATAAAGACGCCGCCGGTCTGGAGCCGTGGATCGACGAATTTCTGCGGCTCGAACGGAGCGGCTGGAAAGGGCATAACGGATCGGCGCTGGACTCATCCGGCCAGACACGCGCATTTTTCCGCGATGCTTTGCTGGGCGCGGCGCGGGCAGGGCAACTGGAGCGCCATGACATACGCCTCGAGGGCAGTCCGCTGGTGATGCTGGTGAATTTCCACAGTAGTCGCGGCAGCTTTTCCTTCAAGACCGCCTTTGACGAAGCCTTCGCCCGTTTTTCTCCTGGTGTGCTTCTGCAACTAGAAAATCTCAGGATACTCGAAAATCCGGCGATCGACTGGATGGACAGCTGTGCTTCGGAAAATCACCCGATGATCGACAGCTTGTGGTCTGATCGCCGTCATATCGGGCGCTTCTCGATCGAGTTGAAGGGTGTTTCCCGCCGCGCCATTTTCCGCGGCTTGCGGCTCGGTGAAGATCTGATGGGCAAGATCAAGGGCCGCAAAATTTTCGATCCGACGGAGGTACAGCAATGAACCAGATTTCCGGCAGGGACAGCTTTCGGCAAGCAGTTTTCTGCGACGAAACCCTGCAGCAATTTGATGCCTGCTATCCCGAACAGGCACGTGTGCTCGATCATGCGATGACGTCGCACGACTTGCTGACCCTGGAAGCGCTGGCCCGGCTGGGCACGGCGCTCCCGAAAGCCAGCGTCGAATATAATCCCGGTGATTTGCCCGTGGGTATCAAGCCGGAAGACGTGCCGGACAATGGCATGACCATCGGCGACACGATCCGGACAATCGACCGGTCGGCAAGCTGGGCGGTGCTGAAGAATATCGAGCAGATGCCGGAATATGAGGCCCTGCTGCTCTCGTTGCTCGCGGAAATCCGGCCGATACTGGAGGCCAAGACCGGCAAGATGCTGAAACCCCAGGGCTTCATCTTCGTCTCATCGCCCAATGCGGTGACGCCTTATCATTTCGATCCGGAGCATAATATCCTGCTGCAATTGCGCGGCGAAAAATGGATGACGACGTTCCCCGCCGGCGATGCCCGCTTTGCCGCCGACGAGATTCACGAGGGCTATCATGTCGGCGGCCATCGCAATCTGGTCTGGCAGGATGATTTTGAAGCCGAAGGCACGCGCCACCATCTGACACCGGGCAAGGCCATATTTGTGCCGGTGATGGCACCGCATCATGTGAAGAATGGCCCCGAACCGAGTATCTCGCTGTCGATCACCTGGCGTTCGGACTGGAGCTTTGAAGAAGCGGACGCGCGGGCGTTCAACGGCTGGTTGCGCAAGCGGGGTATCACGCCCGAGGCACCTGGCCGGTTTCCGGCGCGAAGCAAGGCAAAGGCGCTGGCCTGGCGGGTTTTGCGGAAAGTGGGGTTTAGCTGAACAAGCTTTATGTGGCGATTGCCACTGTTCAGACTAAATCTAAGTAGACTTTAACAAATTTCATTGTAGCTTCTGAAGATGACAAAAGGATTGTTCATCCATCGCGCGGATTCTGTTTATAACGATAGGCCTGCAGAATATTATCAGTTTCCAAAGCAATATTGGGGACGGGCCTCAAAGTTTGTGGGCGATTGGATCATTTACTACGAACCGACGAAAAGCCGAGCTAATCCGGGCTATAAGGCAGTCGCACGTCTTGAAAAAATTATTCCCGATCCCACAACGCCGACTATGTATTTGGCGATGATGGATCCTAGAAGTTTTCTCGAATTTGAAGTTGTCGTACCGTTCAAACGAGAAAACGGAATTGTCGAAACGGGCCTGCTAAACGCTGAGGGCAAAATTTCCGGCCGTGCACAGTCAGCCATTCGGCCTCTCTCCGATGATGATTTTTCAACCATCATAAATCTAGGCTTCCCAGATGACGAAATTCTGCCGCGGGACGAGGATGGAACTGACTATAATATTGATCAATCTGTCGCTGACGAACCCGCAGATTTTGTTTTCAATCAATTCCGAAACAGAATGGATTATGTCTCTTCTCGAAAGGTCAGAAGTCAAATTTTTCGAAAGAATATTCTGAAGGCTTATGATTCCAGATGTGCTCTGACGGGATTTAAATTCATTAATGGAGGCGGGCGAGCCGAAGTTGAAGCAGCTCATATCAAGCCCGTGGAGCATGATGGACCAGATATGCTTGGAAACGGACTGGCATTGTCGGGGACTGTCCATTGGATGTTTGATCGAGGCTTGATCACATTAACGGATGATCTTGATATTATGGTGTCCCGACACGTCAATGATGTCGATAATATTTGGCAGCTTTTAAACAACTCAAAAAAAGCGACGCCTCCAAGCAACAGCTTGGACCGTCCCCATCCATATTTTCTAAATTGGCATCGCGAAAATTGTTTTAAGGCTTAGCAATAAGTCGCTGTTGTCGCTCAAAAAACCAGAGGCGCTGCTTTTTTTCGCTATGCTCCCCACTTGACTTTCCCACCACCGCCGTCACTCTCACCAAAAAACAGGGAGAGAGAATATGGCCACCAATGTTGCCGCAGCCGGACCGATCGGCATGGACGCCTTTGTCGAGAAGCAGGCGCGGGGGGATGCGGTGGTTAATATCGTGCTGGCCGGCGGGATCAATTACTGGCTGACCCGCGATCTGGCTTTTGTGCCGGCGACGCTGCCCTTTGGCGATTCCGCGCCCAATCTGGGTGGGACATTGATTGCCATTGCGGTCCTGATGAGCCTGTTGCTGACATTGATTGTTTATCCGATCACCGTGTCGCAGCGCAAATCGGGCAAGGTCGTGCCCGGGCTCGCCGCCGACACGCGGGTCGGGCTTGCGCCATTGGTTCAGGCGTTCAAACATCTGGCAATGACATTGATCCCTGCTTTTCTGATCGTGATGGTCATGCTGGGTGCGGGGCCGGAGCTGCGGTTCACGCCGATGGCCTTTACGGTGATTGTCACGATCATCGCTGCGGTGCTGGCCTATTTCATGTCGAAAAGCACCACCCGGGCGACGCTGAAATTATGATCATCATCACCGCCAGCATCTCCACCGCCTTTGCCGCAAGTCCGGACGAGATCATCGCATTATGCGCCGAGCATAGCGCCCGGTCCCGCGCCGAGCCGGGCTGCATATCGCACCGGGTTCACGTCGATTGCGAAGATTCTGCGCGGCTGTTCTTTTACGAAGAGTGGCAGGATGAAGCTGCCGTCGCCGCGCATTTCTCGGTTCCGGAATCGGGCGAGTTTGTAAAGCGGCTAACCGCGCTGGTCGGCGAACGGCCCGAAATGAAGATATATCGGGCCGACCCGGTTTCGATGGCGGACTTGTCGTGAAATGAGTTGCGTTAGTGGTGAGCTTGTCGAGCCACGCCTATCGTCGAGAAGTGCCCTTCGACAAGCTCAGGGCTAACGGCATTCACCTAACATCACTAACGGCACCCCCCTGCTTGCGCATATCCTCAGAACCGCTTGCGGAAATCAATCTCGACATAGCGTCCGATCGGGTCGACATAGCCGCTCTGGTAGCTGAGCGGGATCAGGTCGTTGCCGTCGCGGATGGTCTGGATATCGTCGAAGATATTGTCGACCTTGAAGGCGATCCGGCTGCCTTTCAGGAACGGTATTTTCTCGGTCAGATTGCCGCGGTCATCAAGGTTGATGAACATGCGGAGGTTGAACGTGGTCAGATCGGAAAAGCGCAGGTTGGAACCGGTTAGCCCGCCGTTGACGCGCGTTGCGATCTGGTGCTTGCCGTCGAGGCGGAAACCGATGCCGTTGTTGAACCAGCCACCGTTGACTTCGAACTCGTGACGCGGACTGCCGCCGGTCGAACCGACCGCGGAACCGTTTAGCAGGTCCAGCTCATCAACGCCGTCCCGGATCTTGATCTTGTCTTCGAGGCGGATGGTGTGAAAGGCCGAAAGCTGCCAGCGTCCGCCGCTGGGGCGACCGCCTGCTCCGGGGCCACCGCGCGGCGCTGCTGGTCGCGCTTCCGCGCTGCCTTCGGGAGTCGCACCCTCAGCCGGCTTTTCGCCTTGCGACTGACCGTCAGGCGCTCCGCCGCCAGCGGAGCGAGCTGCCCGGTCCGGTCTTCCCGATCCGCCGCCGCGCTGCTCGCCAAAGCGTTTGGAAAAATCGATGCCGTAACGGATGCGTTCGCTGCTGACATTGGCATAGTTGACCGGTCGCCGGTCAATCGCAATCAACTGACCGCTGGCATCGCGAGTCACCCGGTCGGGGAAGGCTGCCTCGATCTCGGGTGTCAGCAGCGGGAAGCTGGATGCTACATTATTGCTGTTGTTGCGGAAATATTCGCCAAGGAAGGTAAAGCCGTCGAGCCATTCGGGGCGGTAATTGACCGCTAGCTTGATATCCCGCTGTTTTTCTGCCGGTAGCGAAAAATTGCCGCCGGTGGTAATCGCAGCGAGCACGGATTCGCCGTTGGTAAAGTCAAAGACTGTCACATCCGGGGTGATGATGACCGGATTGCCAAGCTGGGCGATGGTCGGTGCAGCGTCTTCACCGATCGCCGAGGCGGAGAAGACCAGCCCGTCAAACGGCTCCCAGTTCAGGCCAAAACCGAATTCGACCAGGCCGCCAAAGTCGGAAAGGTCGGAATAACCGAGATTGCCGTTGATCGACAATTTGCCGATCGCCTCCACGACATCGATATTCTCGTCGGCCAGCGGGATGTCGATGTTGATTCCGGTGCTGAGTTCGTCGCGGCTGAGACCCGTGGTGGTAACAATCGCGCCGCGCGTTTCCCGGCTGTCGAGATCTTCGCGGTTATAGCCGGCGCGGACGGTAGTGGTGACGGCGCCGGACGGCAGAACGAATAATGTGCCGGATAGCGTCGCAAGATTATTGATCGTCTGATCGACAACCTTTGCGCTGTCGGTGCCCGGTGCGCCGAGCAAAGGACCAAAGCTGATCGCTAGAGGGTCAACCGAGCCGGCATCGATCGCCGCCTGCAGCAAGCTGATATCGCCGGACCGGTCGGTTTCGGTATTGACCTGGGTGCGGGTATAATCGCTGGTCAGCGACCAGCGCCAGTCGTCGAGCGTGCCGTTCAGCGTCAGCCCTGCTTGCGCGGTGTTGGTTTCCTGAACCCGGTTTAGCGGGCCATATTCGGTGAAATAGCGGAACAGTGGATCGCCCGCGACTTGCAGCGTTCCGCTGGGCAGTCCCTGCAGACCATTGGATTTATCATATATATAGCCGCCGTTGAGCGAGAGCGACATGCCGTTGTCGAAATTCCGGCTGTAATTGGCATTGAGTTCGACATTGTCCGATGGCGCGACCAATGTGCGGAACTCCCCGAGGTTGACCAGGTCACCGGCGGCATCCTGGATGATATTGCGCTCGCTCTCGGTAATCGCGGTGTTGTTCTGCCATTCCAGATTTATATTGACCCGGCTGTTCTTGCCGATGCGTGTGATGGTCGTCTCGACCTCTGACCGTCCCTGCGCGCCGCGCGTTGGAACACCATATTCGGCTGACGCGCTGACCCCGGTATAATTGTCCTTGAGGATGAAGTTGATCACCCGCTGATCGGGGCGATAGCCATATTGCAGCGCCAGTTCTTCGGGAAACACCTGCACCGTGCGGATCGCTTCGGGAGGAAGGTCGCGGATTTCACGGAAACCGGAGGTGCGTTGGCCGTTGATCAGCACGATCGGCCGCCCGCTGCCGCGACCCCGGCTGGAGGTGGTCTGCGAAGAAAGTGCTTCGAGCAGGTCCTGTACCGAAGAAGCGCCATAGCTGGCGATATCTGCTTCGCTCAGTTCAACCACCGGGGGTATTTCGCTGACAACCGCACCGCGCGGGCGCTCCGCTATGACGACGATTTCCTCGTCCGCATAATCGGCGTCTGCGTCAGGGATTTGTGCGCCTGAGGGCGGCGCGAGTAACATACTTGCCAAAATGATGGGAGATGCGGCGAAGAAGGATTTTGGGGAAGAAATCATGATATGTTTCATTAGCTCTTGAACAGGGGGAGAGAAGATGTCCGAAGTGCCATGCCAAACGCGCTAATGGTATAATTTCTTTGTATTAAATTGTCGCAGGACAATTATGGCGACGACAAGCGATATTATCATTTTCGCCGATGCAGCTAATCCTTCCCTTTTTGCGCATTTGTCGTTATGGCGCACTGCAACACGCGGAATTGCCGCAATATCAGGGAAAATGTACCGCCATATGGCAAAAGAAGAACTACTGGAAATGAAGGGGATGGTTCGCGAACTGCTCCCCAACGCCATGTTCCGGGTCGAGCTGGAAAACGGCCACGAGATTTTGGGTCACACCGCTGGCAAGATGCGCAAGAACCGCATCCGCGTGCTGGTTGGTGATGAAGTGCTCGTCGAGCTCACCCCTTATGATCTGACCAAGGGTCGCATCACCTATCGTTTCAAGTGATGGTATGCCACTTGTCCTGAGCCTATCGAAGGACAGCGATCGGCTAGCATTGCCTTCGGCGATATGGCGTCTACAAGTTCAGCCCGAACGGTTTAGAGGGTGTTTACAGACATGAAACTGGTTCTGGCCTCCTCCAGCCCGCGCCGTTTGGAACTGCTCGGTCGCCTCGGCGTCACACCCGACCGGATCATCTCTCCCGATATCGACGAAGCGCCGCACAAGGGCGAGCTGCCGCGCGACTATGTCTTGCGCATGGCCGAGGAGAAGGCTGTTGCCGTCCAACGGCAAGATCAGGAAATACTGGTTGCGGGTGATACCACGGTCGCGGTCGGTCGCCGGATATTGGGACAGGCCGGAGATGCGGCGGAGCAGCGCAAGTTCATGCAGTTGATCAGCGGGCGGCGGCATCATGTGATGTCGGCGGTCTGCGTGATCGCGGCCGACGGCACGGCGCGGACCAAATTGTCCGATAGTATCGTGAAGTTCAAGCGCTTCGAAGCCCATGAGATCGAAGCCTATATCGCCACCGGCGAAGGTCAGGGCAAGGCGGGCGGCTATGCGATACAGGGCACGGCGGAAGCCTTCGTTACCTGGATGTCGGGCAGCTACAGCGGGATCATGGGCCTGCCTTTATATGAAACCCGTAACCTGCTGATCAGCGCGGGCTATCCCCTTGGCTGAATTCGCTCACGGCTGGCTTTACGAAGCCGGGATCGGCGAGAACCGCGCGATGCGGCTGGAACATGGCAAACTGGCACAGATACGGATCGAGCGGGCCGATGGCAGGGCCAGAGCCGGTGCGGTTGTCGACGCAAAATTTACCCGGCAGTGGGTCAGCGGACGATCGGGGATCATTACCTTGCCCGACGGGCAGGAAGCTCTGCTGCAGCCGCTACCCAAAGGCTTGACCGAAGGATCGATGGTCCGGGTGGAAATTGTCCGGGCGGCGATGACCGAACGCGGCGGGCAGGCCAAACGGGCCAGGGCGCGTCCGGCTGAGGCGGATAGTCCCCTGAATGATGGTCCCGACCTGATGGCAGAGATCAATGACGCCGGACTGCCCGTCAGACAGGTTCATGCCCATGATGAAGATGTCCTTTCCCGGCACGGCTGGCATGAAGCGGTAGAGCAGGCCGAAACCGGAAGGATCGATTTCGAGGGCGGGAGTCTGCTGGTTTCGCTGACCCCGGCGATGACATTATTCGACGTCGACGGGCCGCTGGCGCCATTTGAGCTGGCGAAACGGGCGGCGAAAGAAATCGCTCTGGCGCTGGTCCGGTTCGATATCTCCGGCAATATCGGAATTGATTTTCCGACCTTGCAAGCCAAGGCCGAACGCGCCGCCGTTACCGCTATTTTTGACGAATATATGACCGGCAATTGCGAGCGCACGGCGATCAACGGCTTTGGCTTCATGCAGATTGTCAGCCGCAAGCTCCGGCCATCGTTGCTCGAGATATTGCAGGCCAACCGCTCGGTCAACGCCGCGTTGCAACTGTTGCGGCAGGCGGAACGCGATCGCGGCACCGGCGCGATGCGGCTGGAAGTGCATCCGGCTGTGGCGAACAAGATGCATCCGGCGCTGCTGGAAGAATTGGCCAGGCGGATGGGCAGACCGGTGGAGATCGAACCGCGAGGAGAAATGTCGATCGATGGCGGTTCGACAGGATAATTGCAGCCAAGCTTGCATTTGAGCCGTTCAATCGGCAATGCCTGCGCATGACGAATATCATCCTTTACGATTATTGGCGCAGCTCGGCGAGCTACCGGGTGCGCATCGCGCTCAACCTCAAGGGCGTATCTTATACCGCGATCAACACCAGTCTGCTGGATGGCGACCAGAAGGCTCCGGACTATGTTGCCCGCAATCCGCAGGGCTTTGTTCCGATGCTTTGTATCGACGGGCATGACCTGACCCAGTCGCTGGCGATTATTGATTATCTCGACGCCAAATATGACGACCCGCCGATGGTGTCGAGCGATCCGGCCGAGCGGGCCAGGACGCTGGCGCAGGCACTGGTCATTGCCGCCGATATTCATCCGGTCAACAATCTGCGGATATTGAAATATCTCAAGAATGAACTGGGGCATGATCAGGCGGTTACCGACAACTGGTACCGCCACTGGATCGAAGAAGGTTTCGTGGCGCTGGAAGCCATGGCACCGGAAGCCGGCCTGTTCGGCGGAGAAAAGCCCAATCTGGCTGACGTCTGCCTGGTGCCGCAAATGTATAACGCGCGGCGTTTCGATCTGGATTTGAGCGATTTTCCCAAGCTGGTCCGGATTGACGCTGCGTGCAACCAACTCGAGGCTTTTCAGAAAGCCGCTCCCGAAGCAGTGAAGGAAGATTGACATGGCGATCGAAGGCGGATGTTATTGCGGCGCGGTGCGCTACAAGGCCGAGGGCGAACCGATGCTGAAAGCCGAATGTTTCTGCCGCGAATGCCAATATACGACCGGTGGGAACAGCCTGTTGCTGATGGCGATGCCGGCGGATGGATACGAGATCACCAAAGGGGCTGTAAAAGGCTTTAAGCGCGACGATCTCGAAAAGGGTGTGACGCGCGAATTTTGTGCCGATTGCGGTACCCATCTGGCCACTCGCGCACCGGGCTTTGAAGTCGCCGTGATCGTCAAAGTCGGAACGCTCGATGATCCGGGTGTCTTCGGTAAAGCGGACAGCGCCCATTTCGCGTGCGACGCGCAGGTTTATCACCGGCTTCCGGACGACATGCCGGTCCATCAGAAGTGGATGCACAGCTAAGTCATGACAAAATCAGTTTTTGCCTATCCGCTATTGATATCAATGGTGTCGATGGCTGTCCCTGCCTGGGGACAGGAGCAGGTCGGCAATGATGAAAGCCGGGTTGTCATCGCCGATTGGCGGTTACCGGAGATCGTCGTAACCGGATTGCCCGTTACACGCGGCGACAATGTTTATAACGCAATCGAAATTTCGATGGATCAGTCACAGACTGTCGAGAATAGTCTGCGTGATATGCCGGGATTGCAGCAATTTCGCCGGTCGGATGCCCGTTCGGCAAACCCGACCAGCCAGGGGGTTACGCTGCGCGGACTGGGCGGCAATGCCTCGTCGCGCGCGCTGCTGATATTGGACGGTGTGCCGCAGGCCGATCCATTCGGCGGCTGGGTCGCCTGGCCCGGCTATGATGCGCTCGCTCTTGGCAGCGCCAGAATTACCCGCGGCGGCGGCAGCGTAGCGGACGGTCAGGGGGCGATTTCCGGAACCATCGAACTGTTCAGCGACAATGTTGGAGACCGGTTTGAACTGGGTGCTGTTTATGGCAGCCGCAACGGTGTCGATGCCGATCTGCTTTTTGGTCGCGAACTGGGACAGGGACAGCTGACCATTTCCGCCAATTATGCAAGAGGGGATGGCTTCATCCCGATCATCGAGGGCCAGCGCGGATCGGTCGATCGCCCGGCGGAATATGAGCAGGCCGGTCTTGCCGTCCGCTTTGTCGCGCCGTTATCCGGTAATGTCGAACTGCAAAGCAATGTCCGCGCTTTTACCGACGATCGCGAACGAGGCTTTGCCTTTAGCGAAAATCACAATGATGGTGCCGATGCCAGCATCCGTCTGGTCGATCGCACTTCCGACTGGCAATGGTCGGCTCTCGCCTATCTCCAGATCCGCAATTTCGATGTCAGCTTTGGCGGTGTCGCGGATGATCGCAATTCGGTCAGCCGCGTGTTCGAACAGTTTAGCGTGCCTTCCACAGGTCTCGGTGCACGCTTTGAGGTGCGACCTCCGGTTGGTGACAATGTCGAACTGCGGATCGGTGGCGACTGGCGCCGCACCGAGGGAACCACCAACGAGAATTTCTTCTTTGCCGACAATGATACCCCGCGCCGCAGCCGCAGGGCAGGGGGAAATACCGCCACCTATGGCGGCTTTGTCGAAGCCAGCCTGCAGGTCAGTGACGCGCTGGTACTTACCGGTGGCGGACGCATTGATTTCTGGTCGATCGACAATGGCTTTCGCAAAGAGATCGAGTTGATCAATCCGTTTCCCGGATCGGTTCGTACGGACGAAATGTTCACCAGTCGCAGTGATACGGAATTTACCGGTCGTGGCGGCTTTGCCTTTGCTGCAACCGATAGGCTCAGCCTGCGCGGTGCGGCCTATCTCGGCTGGCGCCTGCCGACCCTGAACGAATTGTTCCGGCCTTTCCGGGTCGGCTCGGATGCGACCGCGGCCAATGAACTGCTGGAGCCGGAACGGGTCAAGGGGGCCGAGCTTGGGCTCGGCTGGGAAAGCGGCGTGGCAAAACTGGGTGTCACTGCTTTCTACAACCAGCTGGACAATGCGGTCGCCAATGTCACGCTGGGCAATGGTCCGGGCGTTTTTCCTGGCGTCGGCTTTGTTGCGGCAGACGGTACATATAGCCAGCGTCAGAATCTCGATGCGATAGAATCCAGAGGCATTGAAATTGATGCCGAGTTTGATCTCGGCTCTCTGGCCGATGGGCTGAGCCTCCGTGCGGCTTATGCCTTTATCGATGCAGAGGTCGACGGATCCGGGGATGCTGCCGGGGTCGATGGATTTCGACCGGCCCAGGTCCCGCGGCATAACGCGTCGGGCTCTATCCGATGGGAAACGGCCGATGGTAGTGGTGCCAGCCTGTCGGCGCGCTATGTCGGGCAACAATATGAGGATGACGTGAATATTCTCAGTCTCGCCGATGCGTTCACGATAGATGGGCGGATGACGCTGGCCGTCAATGATCGGCTGCTGGTCGAAACCCGGGTTGAAAACCTTCTCGATGCACGAGTAGAGGCGGCGGTTAGTAGCAATGGAATAATAGAACGAGCCTTCCCCCGGACATTTTGGATTGGACTTCGTGCCAGAATTGAATAAATATTACTTATGACCTTTAAACTTGATGATTATCTGCCCTACCAGCTGTCGACGACCTCAAACGTCGTCAGCGACGTGATCGCGGGTGAGTATAAGAGCCTCTTTGGCCTCAAGATTCCCGAATGGCGGGTGATGTCGGTGCTTGGCGTGCGGGGCGCCTCGACCCAAAGGCATCTGGTCGAAGCAACGTTGATGGACAAGGTGACCGTCAATCGTGCGGTAAAAAATCTGGTTGACCGTGCATTGCTCGATCGCAGTCCCAATACCGCCGATGGCCGTTCCCACCATCTGATGCTCAGCGCCAAGGGACGCGATCTTTACGAAAAGATCATGCCCGCCGCTCAGGCCATGGAACAGAAAATCATGGCCGTGCTCACCGCTCAGGAGAAAGTCGAACTATCCGCCATGCTGGCGAAGATAAAAAAATCGGCTGATACACTGGCAGCGGAATGAAAAAGAGCGGCAGTCGCCTGCCGCTCTTCTGATTTTCTGGATCTGTTTCCGCTCTATATCAACGCATCGGAGATCGAGCAGGCCGCGGGGCCGAGGATCACGATGAACAAGACCGGCAGAATGAACAGAATTAGCGGAATCGTCATAATGGCCGGCAAGCGGGCTGCCTTTTCTTCGGCGCGCATCATCCGGTCGTTACGGAATTCTGCCGAGAGCACACGCAACGAGGAGGCTAGCGGTGTACCGTATTTCTCGGTCTGGATCATCGTCGTCACCACGCCTTTGATATGGTCAAGGGCTACACGATAGGCGAGGTTTTCAAACGCCTGCCGCCGCTCGGTAAGGAAGCCCAGTTCGATGGAAGTCAGCGAAAATTCGTCGGCCAGCTCCGGATAGGCGCTGCCGAGTTCCTTGGAGACTCGCGCAAAGGCAGTGTCGACCGTCAGTCCGGCTTCCGCACAAATAACGAGCAGATCGATGGCGTCGGGCAGGCCTTTGCGAACCAGGTCGGTCCGCTTGGCAATGAGGTTGTTGATGTAAATATCGGCGCCTTTATAGCCCAGGATCGTCGCACCGGCGAACGCACCGAAACGCTTTAGGTCGGACCAGTCTGCCAGATAGTTGAAGCCATATATGGCCAGTGCCGCGCCGCCGCCCAGAATGATCGGCAAAACAAGTCGGCTGAAAATGACGACGAAGGCAAGATCCTTTGAACGGATTCCGGCTTGTGCCAGCTTCTGTTGGGCTTCCTTGACCTGCGTGTCCTGCAATACCTGCATCGACGACAATACATTGCGCACGCGGTCTGTCGTATCGCTCTGCTGAACGAGTTTGGCGCGCTTCTTGGTCGTCGAGGCGGTGATCCCCGCCTTGAGCTGTTCACGGCGCTGGTTGAGCGCCTTGACCCGTTTCGCCATCGGATCGCGCACCGTAATGGCGGCGTAAATAGCGAAAAAGACTGCTGCCGCTGCAACGGCAGACAATATTGTCGCCACCCACAGGACATCTACGCCCATTAATGTTGGTCCGCCTCCGGTTGTCATTTGCCTTGCACCTTCATCCTAAATCTCGAAGCTGACCATTTTGGCCATGATGAACACGCCGATGCTCATCCATGTCAGACCGCCCAAACCAGCGATAATCAGCCGTTCTTCATAGAAAAAACCGGCCAGATATGTCGGGTTCACGCTGTAAACGAGCCCGAACACGATGAACGGCAGTGACCCCACGATATAGGCCGAAGCCTTGGATTCCGATGACATGGCCTTGATCTTGAGCTTCATCTGCCCACGCTTGCGCAGTACGTCGGCAAGATTGGACAATGTTTCGGCGAGGTTGCCGCCGGTTTCACGCTGAATAGCCAGGGTGATACAGAAAAACTTGAATTCGGGCGTTTCCATGCGCTTTGCGCTTTCCTGCAGCGCATCTTCCATGGTCTGGCCAATCTTGATCCGGTCGACCACCTTCTGGAATTCCTCGCCGACAGGTCCGCCAATTTCCTTGGCAACCACGCCGATTGTCTCTGTTACCGGCAGGCCTGAACGCAGACCGCGGACCAGCAATTCGATGGCATCGGGAAAAGAGGCTGTAAATTTGCCAACCCGCCGCTTGATCAGGAAGCCGACGATGAAATGCGGCAGTCCGGCGCCGACGAGAAGCGCGATAGACACACATAACAGGATCGGCGCACCTTTGAACATCAGCAGTCCGAACATCACCGCAAACAATCCACCGACCGCGTAGAAGAAATAGGACAAGGGCCAGCCTTTGCCGGTTTTTTCCAGCCGGATCGCCAACGTTTCCATCTTCGTCATGGTTTCGCCCTTGGGGCGGGTGGTTTTGCGGCGCGCCGAGAGCGCCTTTTTCATTTGCGCTTCAACCTGCACATTGGCGTTTTCAGAGTGGCGATATTTGACCTTGTCCAGCCGCCTGGCCTTTGCCTTGGCCTCCGATGGGCCTGCAAATGCAAATATGATCAGCAGCAAAACTACCAAGACACCTGCACTCAACATTGCAATTTGCATTATACCCATAGTCTAATTCCTTTTAAGCTGAAGAATGTTTGCACCTGCTTCAGACTTTAGGAGCCTCTTCCTTGACTTTTTTCGACGGGAGGAATGACTTGAATTCGCCAAGCTTTCCCATGAATGAACGTTTGTCGCCGCTGGCGCTATCGTCGTCACTTTCGACAGATCCCAGAACCAGGTTCGCCAGTTCGACGATCTTCGCGGCAGCTTTGCTCGATTTTCCAGCCTCTACCAATGCTTGACCCAATTTCGCAGATTGTGCTGCGGTTCGGATATCATAAGGGATGAGGATATCGATCTTGCGTTCGATGGAGCTTTCAAAATCCTGACGACTGATTTCCAGATTGGCGGTCTGCACCTTGTTGGCAACGACATATACCTTGCTCTGCGCAGCATGGGATTTCAGCCAGGACAACAAGCGAATGCAGTCGCGGGCAGAAGCCAGTGTCAGTTCCGTCGTGATGACGGTGGCGTTCACATCGCCGAGGAGATGCGGGTAGTTGATCAGCATGTCACGTGGCAAATCGATCACCGTGCAATCGAAGGCCGCGCGGAATTCTTCCTGCAATTGGAAGAAGGCGGTGCCATCGGTCATCATCGGCGAGTTGATCGGTGCTTCCGCAGAAAGCAGCGACAATTTCTCATTGGCTTTGATCATGGCGCGTTCGATAAACAGACCATCGATCCGGCTTGGATTGTCAATTGCATCGGTAAGGCCGCGGCCAGGTTCAAGGTCCAGCGACAGCGCACCGGTGCCGAAATGGACATCCAGATCGAGCAACGCGGTCAGGCGTTCCTTTTCATGGCTGAGCAGCCAGGCCAGGGACGTGGCAATGGTTGATGCACCGACACCGCCGCGCGTGCCGATGACGGCCGTCGAAATATGCGGTTTCTCAGAATGTGCATCGTCGGCTTTCGGGGCGTTAATGACCGCTTGTGCGTGTGCCAGGACGTCGCGCAACTGATCCGGTGTAAAAGGCTTCAGGAGATAATCCTGCAAGCCGCTGACAATCAAATCTCGGTACAGGCGAACATCGTTGACCTGACCCATGGCAATCACTGTGGTGCCAGGTTCGCAAACTTCGGCCAGCGAATTGATGTCATTCAACGGGTCTCCGGATTCCGACAGGTCAACCAGCAAGATATTGGGACTGGCGGAAACGGACAGGGTCTGCACGGCATTGCGCAGTCCGCCCATGTTGCATTTATCAGCCGACCAACCCATTTCTTCAACGACCGGACGGAGTAAATCCAGAGTATCTTCATCGCAAACAAATGCGGCAAACGGATCACGTCCGTTGATCGAACCGGGTTTCCAGGGAGCGTTCATTATTGTCCTCCAACATTCTTGTCACGATAGGCGCGAATAGCCTTGGAAGCCCGAGTCTGGTCTTCACCGGCCTTGTTTTGGCCGCGAACCAGGTCCTCGGGATCGGCAATCATGGCGGACAGGGTGCTGTTTGTTCCGCAACCGTAATTTTCACTGGTGCGCACCTGAAAATCAGTGTGGCTACGGTGGCTGAAATCAGGGCAACCTGGCACCGAAGCAGAGGTCCGCGATACGACGACCCGCATTAATCCGGCAGGTACATAACCGTCCGTAATGGGTGCAGTGTCGCTGATCAGCAGGCCATAGCGAGCCACAATGGCTTCAACGGCTGCCTTTGCCACGGGGCTTGTTGAATAGTTTGGATCATCAATCGCAACGCGATCACCATAGCCAAGTTCCAGAGCGTCGAACCAGCCGGCGAGGCGGCTTTGTTCTGCTGACGATAATCCACCGTTGCCGGCGCTCAGGTCCAGCACATAATTCGCTTTCGAAACGACGGGTTGGCGTTCGCTATACACGCTACGGTTTGCGGTCGTGCTGCCACAAGCTGTTACCGAGAGCCCGAGGGCGGTGATAAGTGCCATTGAAATGATGCGCATGATCTGTTCTCCTGATCGGGCTTATTTGTCGAAACTGAAACCGGGAGCCGCGTTGCCGGATTTCTTGGTCAATTTGGCGGGAACTTGTGGTTCCAGGCTACCAAAGGTCTGACCTTCCGGTGCAGCAGGAGCCACGCTCGGTTTTGGTCGATCGCCACCGGAGCCCGAATGATTGCGGTTCAACAGGAACCGTTCCACATCATTGGCCGCCTTGAAGCCGTCCGTGGGCAGCACGATCTCGCTGTCGCTTACCGGCTTCACGAGATAGGGTGTTACGACGATCATCAGTTCCGTTTCGTTGCGACGATAGCCGTCGGACTTGAACAATGAACCGAGGATTGGAACGTCGGCCAGGCCAGGTGTCTTGTCGATGGCCGAGTTGTAGCTGTTCTGCATCAGGCCGGCGATCATGAAGCTTTCGCCGGATCCCAGTTCGACGGTGGTCTCCGCCCGCCTGGTCGAAACGGCAGGAATACTGAAACCGTTAATGACGACGGCACCGTTGGAAGTGATTTCAGACACTTCGGGTGCAACGCGGATCGAAATCCGGCCGTTGGAGAGAACTGTTGGCGTGTAAGACAGGCTGACCCCGTAATTCTTGAATTGGACGGAGACTTCACCAAGCCCGGTTGACGTCGGAATGGGGAACTCACCGCCAGCCAGGAAGGTCGCGGTTTCTCCCGAAATAGTAGTCAGGTTCGGTGACGCCAGTGTGCTCACCAGACCGACCCGCTCCGAAACGTCGAGTGCGGTCGCGATATCAATGCCAAACAGACGGCCCGCCGCCTGAATGGTGTTCAAATCAGACCCGTTTGTGTAATTGAACGCGGTGCCACTTGCAGTCACGAACTGTTGGGTTACCGGATCGAACGGAAGCGAGACCGATCCTGCCGGCAAACCAAATAGCTGCGATGCATCGAGCTGGGGCAAGGTGGATGTGAAGTCGGTGATCGTGCCAAAGCTGCGACCACGGGACACACCAAATTGGAAGCCACCGGTTGTGTCGCGGGTCAGAACATTGCCGTTAATTTCCTTAGCCAGCGAGCGGCTTACTTCGGCAAAGCGGACTTTCAGGTTGACCTGCATCGGCGTTGCCGTTTTCAGGCGGCTGACCACTCGGGTGCCGTCGCCGACAAAAGCCTGCACCAGGTTTTCCGCTTCTTCGGCATCATCCGGATTGGCAATCGTGCCGGTTAGCAGCACGAAACTATTGGTCGTGCTGACCGCTATTTTTGCTTCCGGCATCGCCAGACTAAGCATCTGGTCGATAGAAGAAATTTCCGCGCCGACCGAGACTTCCGCCGAATAAACGACTTTGCCGGAGGCACTGGTGGCATAAAAGCTGGTCTGACCGCCTTTTTTGCCGAAGATATAGACTTGGCGCGGCGAACGTACCTGAACATCGGCAATATTGTTATCAGCAATGAAAATATCTTCGATAGACGCCGGCAGAGTGATCAGCTTGCCACCACCGACAGCAACAGAAATGCGGCTATTCGGTTGCGATATGTTGACCGACTGTGCGTTCAGCGGTGTTGCGTTGTTGGCAGCCAGAGCGAGGGCGAGAGCGGCAACGACGCCACCGGCCATTACCTTTTTCGCCGAACGGCTATGCTGTGCATATTTTACGGCCATTACTTGTCTCCAAACTCGATGTCATTGACCGCATTGCCACGCGCGACGCGGACTACCGGACCTTTGGGTTTTTCCTTTTCGGCCAGCGGGGGTGGCGAGCGCGTTTCAAAGCGCGATACGTCACCACCGGTCGAGAAGGTTGATTTCGTGCTGCTAGGACGTGCAGCGAGCGAACGGATCATGTCGGCTTCAACCACCGGATCATCCGTTTTCGGCAATTTGATCGCCCCGGATGCAATTGCTTCTTCCAGCTCGGCGGCACTGTCTGCCAGCGAGCGCAGCGACAGGCTCAACGTACCCAGTGTCTGGGCAACCGAAATCTGCTCGGCGATTTTTGGAGTGGCTTCGAGCGTTACCAGTTTAGCCTTTTGAGCGACTTGTTGGCCTTGTTCGTTTGTGGCTGCGGTCACCCGGTTGTCGGTGGCGAGCACCCGGAGGTTGCGGATCACGGTTTCCGAAACCTTGAGTTCGGGACCTTCGCCTTGTACGGAATGTGTCAGCATCAAATCGACGCGGTCACCTGGAAATATGAAGCCGGCAACACCGGTCAGTCCCGATACCGGGATGGTGACGGCGCGCATACCGGGGCCGAGCGCCGCAGCAAGGAAGCCGCGATCGCCGGGCGCAACCAGCGCACCTTTGGTCATCGGCTGGCCGGCAGTGATCGGAATCCGAACCACGGTGCCAGCAAGCGCTTCAATGTCGGTGCCGTCCTTCATGAAATAAACGTCTTCAATCAGGTTTTTCGGCCAGGGCTGGAAACGGAAACTGTCGGGCGTGATAATCGTACCCACTGGCAGCGCGCGCGTTGCGACGAGGATCTCGTCACCAATCACTTCTGTTTTCCTCGCCTCGGCCTGCGGTGCGGAGGCACCATCAAACATGTTCTTGGCGAGTAGTGCCGTGACCGCAGCCACGATCAGCGCGCCAACCAGCAAAATGATCTTTTTCTTGTCCATGACGTCTCACGCCTCCTGAATGCCCCCGCCCGAATGGTTCCATCGGCGGTCGTTTCCTCTTTCGAGTAAAATGGTTAAAATATCGTTTGTGAACTTTGCCCCACAATGCCCCAGATGGTCCAAAGCCCCGAAAAGGCGATAGCAACACCATATGGAACCTTTATTGGACCCTCGGTCTTTTTGATTCTCTTGCTGATCATCATTAACAGCGAGAGCAACCCGCCTGCGATTGACATGATCACGAGAAGTTCCAGAAACGTCAGCCAATGGAACCACAAAGCGAGGGCTGCCAGCAGCTTGACGTCACCACCACCCATTGCGCCGATCGCGAATAATCCGGCAAATATGGTTAATATACTGGCAGCCAAACCAATTTGTCCGATCATGTCCGGCCAGAATGTTAGGCCACTGGCGATCCAGAAGACCGGTGCGCCAACGGCAATACCGAGATTGAGCCAGTTCGAGATGTGACGGCTCCCGAGATCGGTAATCGCTGCTGCAATCAGTGCAATTGCCAATCCGGCCCAGAGCAAGTAGATGAAGGTTTCGCTATCCATAGACAGACCGTCTAGCTAATTTGCCTTACCAAATAGTAACCACGATTTCCGGAGCGGTTTTGATCTGCCGACATTGTGACCATGACAAAGCCTGACATGACAGACTTGGAAAAGGGGCGCTTTGATCGCCGGTCGGTTCCCGGAGATGCAGTGGAAGAGACGTGGAGCGGACCCGATGGCTGGAAATTCCGGCGACTGGAATGGCGGCAAGACAAGCCGAGAGGATCGCTCCTGTTCATGACCGGTCGCGCCGATTTCTATGAAAAATATCTGGAAACCTTGCACGATTTTTACGCGCGTGGATGGAATGTCGCCTCGGTCGACTGGCGCGGGCAAGGCGGATCGGGGCGCTGTGGACCGCACCCGCACGTTGGCCATATTGATGATTTCGCAACCTGGGTGACTGATCTGGTGGCGATATATGATGATTGGCGCGCCAGCCATGCCGGACCGCATATCGTGCTGGGTCACAGCATGGGCGGACATCTGGTGCTGCGGGCGCTGGTCGAGCAGCGCATCCATCCCGATGCAGCGATCCTGAGCGCACCGATGCTCGCTCCGGCTGGCGGCGGCATGCCCGAATGGACCGCACAACTGGCTGCCAAGATCATGTGTATCATCGGTCGAGGCGCACGGCGTGCCTGGAAGCCGATTGAAAATCCGCTGGAGCCCTATGTGCCCCGCCAGGCCTTGCTGACTCACGATATGGACCGTTATTCGGACGAGTTCTTCTGGTTTCGCGAGCGCCCCTTCGTCCGATTGGGCCCGGCGAGCTGGCGCTGGGTCGAACGCGCCTATTCCTCGACCAGATCGTTGCGCAAACGAAAAAATCTGAAGCAGATGGAAGTCCCAATATTGATACTGGCGACCTCTACCGACGAACTGGTAGATCATCCGACAATCGAACGCGCCGTGCATCTGATCCCTAATGCCGAGATGAAGCTTTTCGGTGAGGAATGCGCGCACGAGATTTTCCGTGAAGTTGACGAGATACGCAACGACGCGCTCGCCAGCTGTTTTTCCTTTCTCGACCGGGTGGCACCCAAAAAATGAAGCAGTTTGACGTCGTCATAATCGGAGCCGGCATTGCCGGTGCCAGTATCGCATCGGAAATCGGCGCGGATCGTTCGGTTCTGATGCTCGAGGCCGAAGACCATCCCGGATATCATTCTACCGGTCGTTCTGCTGCTTTCTGGACGGAAAGCTACGGTGGACCGCTGGTGCAGCCGCTGACCTCTGCTTCGCAATCATTTCTCGACAATCCCCCGGCGGCCTTTTCAGAATCGGCCTTTCTCGGCCCGCGCGGCGCGGTCAATATCGGCCGGGACGATGAGCAACATCTGGCTGACCAGTTCCTGACCGATTTCGCCGATAGCGGACTGTCCATGGATCGCTGGTCCTGGAAACAGGCTGTTTCTGTGGTTCCCGACCTGAAGCCGATATGGACACATGCGATTCATGAACCGGATTGCCGCGATATCGACGTTGCCGCACTGCATGCCGCCTATCTGAGAGACGCCAAACGCAAAGGCGTGGAACTGGTCTGCCGGGCGCCGGTGTCACAAATCCGCAAGGGCGACGGGGAGTGGGAACTGACCGCGCGGGACGAAAGCTTTCGTGCAACCGTGCTGGTCAACGCAGCCGGTGCCTGGGCGGACAGCATCGCCCGGCTGGCCGGTGCAAGGCCGGTTGGTATCCAGCCCTTCATTCGCAATATGGTCCAGATCGAAACCGATCCGCCGTCATCGATGGATATGCCGCTGGTGGTTGGTCTGGATGGCAGTTTCTATTTCAAGCCGGAGGCCGGGGGTGGCTATTGGCTTAGCCCGCATGATGAAATCCCGTCCGAGCCGGCGGATGTTGCTCCGGACGAACTGAGCGTTGCGATCGCCATAGACCGGTTTGAAAAAGTACTGGATGTGCAGGTCAAGCGGGTTAGCCGAAAATGGGCCGGTCTGCGCAGCTTTGCCCCGGATCGGCTGCCGGTCATCGGTTTTGATGCAACAATCGATGATTTCTTCTGGTTCGCGGGGCAGGGTGGTTTTGGCATCCAGACCGCTCCGGCTGCCGCGAAACTCGCCCGAGCGGTCCTGGTGGACCAAGCACCGGATGAAAGCCTGCACGCGGTTGATGCCAGTCTCTACGCCGCCTCGCGCTTCGCCTAGGAAACAATGTTTTACAACGGCATTGTTGCGCCGCCGGCCGGTTAGCTTATGTTCCTCGTGACTCAATCGAAGGAGAGCCTCAACATGGCGCACAAATTTGAAATCTGGAAAGACAAAAAAGGCGAGTTTCGGGTTCGCTTCAAATATAATAGCGAAATCATCTTCTCGACCGAAGGCTATAGCAGCAAGGCGAGCGCAAAGAACGCTATCAGTTCAATACTGAAGAACGGTCCGAATGCCGAGATCGAAGACAATAGCTAGTAATCGCTGCGGGCGGCTCTGAGCGCGGCGTCGCTGGCCAGCTGGTCGGCGCGTTCGTTGTCCGGGTCGCCGTCATGACCTCGGACCCAGTGCCACTCGATCTGGTGCGGCTCGACCGCCTTTAACAGATCCTGCCAGAGATCGGCATTCTTGACCGGCTTGCGAGCCGCTGTCCGCCAGCCGTTTTTCTGCCAGCCAAATATCCATTTGGTAATGCCGTCCTTGACATAAGTGCTGTCGATCGAGAGCTTGACCTTGCAAGGCCGTTTCAGTGCGTTGAGCGCCTCGATAGCCGCGCGCAGCTCCATGCGGTTGTTTGTCGTGTCCGGCTCGCCGCCGGAAATTTCCTTTTCCCTGTCTCCGTGCCGGATCAGCGCTCCCCAGCCACCCGGCCCGGGATTGCCCTTGCACGCGCCATCGGTGGCAATTTCTACGATTTTCGTCTCGGTCATATAGTGAAAATATCCGGGTGATTCTGATAATATTGCAGGCGATTGAGAAAAGCCTCGGGATCCTTGCGGGTAACGATTGCATCGGCCGGCGTGTTGATCCAGTCATAAGCTCTGGTCAGCAAGAAACGCAAAGCCGCGCCGCGGGCCAGAAGAGGAAGCGCCTCGCGTTCCGCGTCGCTAAGCGCGAAGGCTGATATATATCCGCTAATCAAGGCCTGTGATACGGGATCGTGGAAGTCGGTGCCGTCTTCGGAAAAACACCAGGCCGCGTGAGTGACCGCGAGATCATAGGCGCGGATATCGGTGCACGAGAAATAAAAGTCGATCAGGCCGGTGACCTTGTCGCCCAGCATCAGCACATTGTCGGGGAAGAGATCGGCATGAATGGCTGATCGCGGCAGATCATCCGGCCAATGTTCATCGAGATGGTCAAGTTCCTGCGCAATCTCCTGCGCCAGACCGGGGGCAATTTTGTCGAGTTCTGCCGGACCGCATTGTTCTGCCAGTGTCCGCCAGCCATCGTGATCCATGCTGTTGGGCCGTTCCGGCGCAAAATCTGTCAACGCGCGATGCATGTCTCCCAGGGCCTGCCCAGTCGCCCTGGCTTGAGCGCTAGTGGGGTGGCTTACGGATACACCGGTAAGAAAGGTAATCAGGCAGGCACTGCGTCCGCAGAGTTGCTGGATTTTCTCGCCGTCACGATCGGCGATCATTGGCGGTACCAGACAGCCACCGGCAGCCAGATGATCGAGCAAGGCGATGAAAAACGGCAGGTCAGCCGGATCAACCCGCTTTTCATACAGCGTCAGAATATATTTGCCTTGCGTCGTTTCGAGCAGATAATTGCTGTTCTCCACGCCTTCGGCAATACCTTTGGCGGACACCAGCGTACCGACATCAAAGCGGGTGAGAAACCGGTCGATTTCCTCAGCGCTGACCTTCGTATAAACCGCCATCAGGCTGCTTCGAGACCGCGCGGGAGTTTAAAAACCATATTTTCGTCAGCGGTCTGGACCTTTTCCTCCCGGATTTCGAAATGCTCTTCGAGGAAGCCCTTTACTTCGTTTACCAATATTTCCGGTGCGGAGGCTCCGGCGGTCAGTCCCAAACTATTGACATTATCCAGCCAGGCAAGCTCGATCTCATTGGCGCGCTGGATCAATTTTGCTGTCGCGCCGCAGCGTTCGGCAACTTCGACCAGACGCAGGCTGTTCGAGCTATTCGGGGCGCCTATCACGAGGACGAGTTCGCAGGTCTCCGCAATTTTCTTCACCGCATCCTGACGGTTGGAGGTTGCGTAGCAGATATCCTCGCCTTTCGGCCCGACAATATTGGGAAAGCGGGCCTGCAGCGCCTCGACGATGGCGTGCGTGTCATCGACCGACAAGGTCGTCTGGGTCAGAAAGGCAAGGGCGTCCGGATCTGCCGGTTCCAGTGCGGCAACATCTGCGAGGGTCTCTACCAATGTCATCTGGCCCTCTGCGACCTGACCGAAAGTGCCGATTACCTCGGGATGGTTGGCATGGCCGACGAATATGATGTGGCGACCGGCATCGGTTTGCCGTTCCGCCTGACGATGCACCTTGGATACCAGCGGGCAGGTCGCGTCGAGATATTCCAGCCCCCGTTCCTCTGCTTTATGCGGGACCGCCTTGGGTACGCCATGAGCGGAAAATACAACCGGAACACCGTCGGGCACTTCGTCCAGTTCTTCGACAAATATCGCGCCCAGTTTCTTCAATTCATCGACGACAAACCGGTTGTGGACGATTTCGTGCCGCACGTAGACCGGTGCGCCATATTTTTTAATCGCCAGTTCAACGATTTTTATGGCCCGGTCGACGCCTGCGCAAAAGCCGCGAGGCGCTGCCACAAGCAAGTCAATCTGCCGTTTTTGCTTATCCGAATGAATCATAATCAAGTCCTTAGGGAATAACTGCACCGGCGAAAAGCCCGTCCGTTCATCTTATGGACGGTTGCACCGCATTAAAGGCACCGATAAGGGTTGCGAGACTTTTATTGGCGCACATGAAGCCTATGTGTGTCGCCCGTGATTAAAGGCAAGGATAGAAAATGATGGCGAATGGCCGGTTGAAAAATATAGTTTTGGCGGCGGTCACGGTTTTGGCTGTTAGCGGATGTGCAAAAGATGGCGCGATTGATATCAGTTCGGGCGTAGGCGTTTCGGTTACCCGGTCCGGTTGCCCTCCGGTTGCGGTTCCCGACTATACCGGGGATGTTACTATCTTCGACCCGGTGAACAGCACCAATGCCAGCGCCATTGATGTCGTTGCAAACATCACCAACGTCCGGTCGACCTGCAATAGCGAAGGCGCGCGGATCTATAGCGAAGCGACATTTGACGTCCGTGCTGTACGAAGCAACCCGACCGGCGCCCGTACGGTCACAGTGCCCTATTTTTCCACCGTCGTACAAGGTGGCACAGCAGTCGTGGCGAAGCGGGTCAATAATGTAACGTTGCAATTTGCCGATGGCGCCTATCGCGCGTCCGCAACGGGCAAGGCTGGCTCCTATATCGACGCCACTGCCGCACGTTTGCCGGACGATGTCATCGAACGGCTGACCCGGCGACGCAAGCCCGGGGATCCCGATGCAGCGCTCGACCCGCTGGCCGATCCAGCCGTCAAGGCGGCCGTTGCCCGTTCGTCTTTCGAACTGCTCATCGGTTTTCAGCTTACCCAGGCACAGTTGCAATATAACGCTACCCGATAGGGGCGCCTGACTTGACGAATAATCGCGCCTGATCAAACCGGGCCCTTCTTCCTATGACGAATTGAGCCAATCATGCTGTTCCAGATTTTCCAGAAACATATTGATGCTATTTTGGACGAGCTTGCCAGTGCCGGGACCCTGCCGGCCGGAATCGATCGATCCAACGTCACTCTGGAACCTCCCCGCGATCCATCGCATGGTGACCTGTCGACCAATGCGGCGATGGTATTGTCAAAAGCGGCTGGCCTGAAACCGCGCGATCTGGCCGAGAAAATCACGGAAAAGCTTGGCACTCTTGACGACGTGCAATCGGTGGAGATTGCCGGTCCGGGATTTATCAACCTTCGGGTTGCCGCACCTGTGCTTCTCGGCGAACTGCTCGAAATCGAGCAGTTGGGGCCGGAATATGGCCGCTCTGACAAGGGCAAGGGGGTCACTGTCAATATCGAATATGTCTCTGCCAATCCGACGGGACCGATGCACATGGGCCATTGCCGTGGCGCGGTTGTCGGGGACGCGCTGGCCGATTTGCTCGAGGCGGTCGGCCACAAGGTGATCCGGGAATATTATGTCAATGATGCCGGCTCCCAGGTCGCCACGCTCGCCCGTTCGGCGCACCTGCGCTATCGCGAAGCGCTTGGCGACGATATTGGAACGATACCCGAGGGACTCTATCCCGGCGATTATCTGAAGCCGGTCGGAGAAGCCCTGGCCGCCGAATTTGGCGACAAATATAAGGATGCTGCAGAATCCGAATGGTTGCTTATCTTCCGCAAGGCGGCGGTCGGGAAGATGATGGACATGATCCGCTCGGATCTGGCCCTGCTCGGCATCAAGCATGATGTATTTTCTTCGGAAGCCGAACTGCACGAAGCGGGCAAGGCGGATATCGCAGAAGCAGAGCTGCGGTCGCGCGATCTTGTTTATGACGGCGTGCTCGAACAGCCCAAGGGCAAGGTGATCGAGGATTGGGAAGCGGTCGAGCTGCCATTGTTCCGCTCGACCCAATTTGGTGACGATCAGGATCGCCCGATCAAGAAATCTGACGGCAGCTGGACCTATTTCGGTGGCGATCTGGCCTATCATTTCCAGAAAGCACAAGCCGCTGACGAACTGATCGATATCTGGGGCGCGGATCACAGCGGGACGGTCAAGCGGATCAAGGCTGCGGTAGCGGCGCTGACCGAAGGCAAGGCCAAATTTGATGTGAAGCTGGTCCAGATGGTGCGCCTGTTGCGCAACGGCGAACCGGAGAAAATGTCCAAACGTTCGGGCAATTTTGTCACCATTGCCGATATGGTAGAGGAAGTCGGCAAGAATGCCGTGCGTTTCACCATGTTGATGCGCAAGGCAGACGCGCAGATGGACTTTGACTTCGCAAAGGTGATGGAGGCGTCTCGCGACAATCCTGTCTTCTACGTGCAATATGCACATGCGCGTATCCAGTCGACTTTGCGCAAAGCGGCAGACGAGGGCGTCCTGCCTTCGTCCGACAAGCTGGACAGCCTCGGGGAAGAGGAACTGGACCTGATCAAGATGGCGGCGCAATTCCCGCGGATTGTCGAATCGGCTGCGGTTTCTCGTGAACCGCACCGAGTCGCATTCTATCTGAATGACCTCGCGGCTGCATTTCATGCCTTTTATAATCTGGGCAATGACCGGCCTGAGAAGCGGATCATAATGGTTAACGACCCGGAAACGACATCGGCAAGGCTTTTCTTAGCCAAGAATATAGGGCAGACTATCAAGAACGGCCTTGCCCTGATGGGCGTCGAGGCCGCTGAATCGATGTGATCAGCCTTTTGGTCTATGGAGCGAATAATGTCAGACACCACCCGCGATAATCTTGATCTGGACGACGACGATCGTCTGCCATGGCTGGAATCGGCCGAAGATTATGACGATGACGGCGAATATTCTCCCGTCCGGGTTATGCTGTTCATCGGTGCCGGCTTGCTGTTGCTGGCTGCGATTGTCGGCGGCATCTATTGGATGCAGAACCGCGACGGCGGCGGGCTTGACGGTGATGGCGAATTGATCGCGGCGCAGGAAGGCGATTACAAGGTTCGCCCTGACGATCCGCAGGCGCGGCAGTTTGAAGGCGAAGGCGATGCCAGCTTCGCGGCGAGCGAAGGCAAAGAGACGCCCGCGCAAATGGGCGATCCGGTGGTCACCGAAGCACCGATCCGCAAGCCGGATGCCGCACCAGCCACAGGAGGCGCTGGCACGGCCCTGGTCCAGCTTGGCGCATTCAGCTCGGCCAGTCTGGCAGACAGCAGCTGGGCTGGCTATGCACGGCGCTTTGAAGCGGTTGGGGCATTGCCGAAGAAGATTGTACCCGGTACGGTCGAGGGCGGCACGATCTACCGGCTCAATGCGGTTGCGCCAAGCTATGATGCGGCCCAGCAGCTGTGCAATAATCTGAAGGCTGCTGGCGAAAGCTGCCTCGTCGTCCGCTAGTTTTCTTGCAATTGATGGTTGAAGCGCTGTGGATAACGGCGCTTTCACCTTTACCCCGCTCTGAAACGGCGCAAGTATAAGATATGTTGCGTGGGAAAATATCATCATGGCTATAACAGCTGCGGTATTCGGCATCACGGGTCTGAGCCTGACCGCCGACGAAAAGGCGTTTTTTCGCGACAGTGATCCTGCGGGCTATATAATCTTCGGTCGCAATATCGAAAACAAGACGCAGTTGCGGGCGCTTACCGACGAGTTGCGCGCTGTCCATGGTCGTGAAGATCTGGCAATCCTGATCGATCAGGAAGGCGGCCGCGTCGCGCGGATGCAGGAGCCGCTCTGGCCCAAATTCCCTGCCGGGGAAGTCTTCGACAGGATTTACGACATCGCACCTGCCACCGCGATCGAAGCGGCGCGGCTCAATGCGCAGGCGATTGCCGTCACCCTGAATGAGGTCGGCATCACCGTCGATTGCCATCCGTTGCTCGATGTGCGCCAACCTGATGCCGACAATGTCATCGGTGACCGCGCTCTGGGCAGCGAACCGATGCGGGTCGCGGCTCTCGGTCGGGCCATTCTGGACGGCTTGCAGCGCGGCGGTGTCGTCGGGGTGGTCAAACATCTGCCCGGCCATGGCCGGACCAGCGTCGATACGCACAAGGCCTTGCCGACGGTGACCGCCAGCGACGAAGAGCTGGAACTCGATCTCGCCCCATTCAAGACGCTGAACAAGGCGCCGATGGGCATGACTGGCCATTTGCTCTTCACGGCATGGGATGCGGAGACACCATCGACCCTGTCGAAAACCGTGATTCAGGATATCATTCGCGACCGGATTGGCTTTGACGGCCTGTTGTTCACCGACGATCTCGACATGGAGGCTTTGTCCGGAACCGTTCCGGAGCGGGCCGAACGGGCACAGATAGCGGGATGCGATATTGCGCTCAATTGCTGGGGCAAGATGGACGACATGACCGGCATTGCCGGGCGACTGGCACCGATGTCGGACAAGACGCAACAACGGCTGGTCCAGGCGATGGCCACAATTGCTGGCATAAACGACGGCGATTCCGCTGATGAACTGACCGGATTGCTTGCCCGACGCGACGAACTGATAGCAGCGACGGCATGAGCGAAGAAGGGGAAAACGAAAGCTTCTTTTTTCCGCCTGAATCGGTCGCGCCGGAGGAAGGCGCGCTGACGCTGAACATCGATGGCTGGGAAGGGCCGCTGGATCTTCTGCTGGCCCTGGCGCGCAATCAGAAAGTCGATTTGCGTGAAATCTCGATTCTCGAGCTGGTTCAGGAATATCTGAAATATATTGCCAGTGCCCAGACGCTGCGGCTGGAACTGGCGGCCGATTATCTGGTGATGGCGGCCTGGCTGACCTATCTGAAATCGGGGCTGCTATTGCCCCGCGATCCGGAAATCGAGCCGTCGCCCGAAGAGCTGGCCTTGCGTCTGCAAATGCGGCTGGAACGGTTGAATGCAATGCGGGAATCGGCTGCTCGCCTGCTTGCCCGGGACCGGGTCGGCCGCGACGTGTTCATGCGCGGCGCACCGGAAGGGCTCCGGGTGGTCAAGGACCGGCAGTGGCAGGCAGAATATTATGATCTGATAGCCGCTTATGCCCGTGTGAAAGTGCGCAGCGCGCCCGCTATTCACATCGTCCGGCAACGGATGGTGATGACCCTCGATGACGCGCTGGCGCGGGTGTCGCTGATGCTGGGCGAAGCGATCGACTGGATGGATATCCGGCATTTTCTGCCCCCCGGCGCGCCGCCTGAATTGCGGAAATCAGCGCTCGCTTCGAGTTTTCTCGCGACATTGGAGCTGGCCCGGCAGGGGAAACTGATATTGCAGCAGGAAGGCAGCTTTGCACCGCTCAGGATAAAGGCGACAATAGATGGGTGAACATGACAGGGAAGACACCAGCCTGATTGATCCGATGCCCGAGGCGATGGATATTGGCAAACGTGCGGTCGAGGCGACTCTTTTTGCCTCCGAAACGCCGATGACGATAGCCGATATCAAGGCCTATGTCGGCGATGAGCTCGACATCCGCCGGATACTCGCGGACCTGCAGGAGGATTTTCAGCATCGCGGCATTGTGCTGATCAGAACCGGCGACCGCTGGCATTTCCAGACCGCGCAGGATCTTTCCCATCTCTTGCGCCGCGAGCGGGCGGAAATGCGCAAACTCAGCCGCGCCGGCATGGAAACGCTGGCAATTATCGCCTATCATGAACCGGTCAGCCGTGCCGAAATCGAAGCCATAAGGGGCGTCCAGGTCACCAAGGGCACGCTCGATGTATTGATGGAAGCGGGCTGGGTGCGCCCGGCCGGTCGCCGCGAAGTGCCTGGCAGACCCCTGATTTACGCTACCACCTCAGAATTTCTGACCCATTTCGGCTTGCAAAGCCGCAAGGATCTGCCTGGCATCGATGACCTGAAAGCCGCAGGACTGCTGGATCCGGTCGATCTCGTGTTGGAGCAAATGGGGCTGGACGACGAAGCAGAGCAGACCGCAGAAGAGTCCGGAGAGCGAGAGATTGCGGATGATGATGGTGTTTTGCTGGAAAACGGGATCGAAAGCGCTTAAATAGGATATTCAAGGAGAATATCGCATGCAACCGAGTGTTTGGCAGATTTTAATTGTAGCAGCGCTTGTGCTGATTCTGTTCGGCCGTGGCCGGATTTCCGAAATGATGGGTGATGTCGGCAAAGGCATCCGCTCTTTCAAAAAGGGCATTACGGAGGAAGAGGCGAGTGCTGCCAAGCCTGCCGCCAAGATTGAAGGCAAGGCTGGTGACGGGACAGTTGATAGCAGTAAAACCGCTGATAAAACGGCCGTCTGATCAGATCGCCCTCCAGGCTTAGGGCCGCATAATATATGTTTGATCTTTCCATATCCGAGATCGCGATTATCGCGATCATTGCCGTTGTCGTGATCGGGCCGAAGGAATTGCCGCGCGCACTGGCCACGGCAGGCAAATGGATGGCCAAGGGGCGCGGGGTCATGGCCAATTTCCGTACCGGACTTGATGCCATGGTCCGCGAGGCCGAGCTTCAGGAAATGGAAAAGAAATGGGCGTCCGAAAATGAGCGTATCATGAAGGAACATCCGGCGCTTCCCGACGATGCCCTGGCGGACGAGCCGAAGATGGAGCCGCTGGATGGGCCTCCTGCAGATACGGACGGCGCCTCTGTTGCTGCCGACGATCGTCCAGACGTGCCACCCGCAAACGATTCCAAACCATGAACGACCAAAGCAAGCCGGATCTCGACGAAAGCAAGGCGCCGCTGATCGAGCATCTGATTGAGTTGCGGCAGCGGTTGCTCTGGTCGGTTGCGGCGCTGGTCGTGGCCTTTCTGATCAGCATGTTTTTCGCCGACGAGATTTTCGGTATTCTCGTGCAGCCGCTCACCGATGCCTTTCCGGCGGGTGAGGGGAAGCTGATCTACACCAAATTGTACGAAGCCTTTTTCGTCGAGATCAAGGTGGCGATGTTCGCGGCCTTCTTCATCGCTTTCCCGATCATTTCAAACCAGCTCTGGGCCTTTGTCGCGCCCGGCCTCTATGCCAACGAGAAAAAGGCCTTTCTGCCCTTTCTGGCGGCGACGCCGGTGCTGTTTGTCGCCGGAGCCTCGCTGGCCTATTTCATTGTCATGCCGACCGCGTTCAAATTCTTTCTGGGATTTGAAGGGACGGTTGGCGGCCTGCAGCAGGAAGCCCTGCCGGCGATGGGCGATTATCTCTCGCTGGTGATGCAATTCATATTGGCGTTCGGCGTCTGCTTCCAGCTGCCGGTACTGCTATTGCTGCTCAATCGTGCGGGCATCGTCAGCCGCCAGCAGCTAAAGTCCATTCGTCGCTATATGATTGTCGGCGCTTTTGCGCTGGCAGCGATCCTGACACCGCCGGACGTGGTGTCGCAGCTGATGCTCGGCATTCCGCTGATCCTGCTCTACGAGGTCTCGCTGCTGATCATGTGGTTCACCGAGCGGAAGAAAAAGGAAATCATATCGTCCTGATCAACCCGGTGACGCTAGTTCGTTGGTAGTGAGCCTGCCGAAGCACGTCTGTTGACCAGATCCGTTCTTCGACAGGCTTTGGACTAATGGTCGTCAGTCAATGGCTTTTTCGCCAGCTTTGCCAACCGACTCAATATCCCGACCGGCACCTTTGACGGTGTTGCAGGCGCTGAGCAGAACCATGGTTGAAATCAAGATGGCTACGGTAAATTTCTGCATTTCAAAATATCCTAAAAACTGAACTTTGCGCTTACGCGAATATCACGACCGGACAAAGGTACATAGTCTTTAGTGAACGAGGCATGACGGCGCGCGTTGACGTCGAAAATATTATTCGCCGAGGCAAGCAGCGTCACACCGCCATCCTTGCCAAACGGGCGCCACGCAGCAGAGGCATTGACCATGGTGAAGCCATCGGTCGCGGTTTCAAAGGCAGCAACCTTATTCTGGTCGTCGGACCATTCCACTTCAGCGCGCAGATCGAGATTGTCGCTATGCGCCTTGAGCCCGCCAAGCAGCCGCAGCGGCGGGATGCGCGGAACCGCGCCGCCGCCGTTGCTGATCTTGGCGTGCACATAGTCGGCCACGCCGTCGGCAATGAAATCAAATCCCCCAGCGCGTGCAAACACCACCGATGCGGAGGCTTCGAAACCGTAGTAGGTCGCATCCCGCTGGAAATACCGGAACACCGGCAGGCCGTCTTCTTCCGCTGCCGTTTCCGACTCGAAAATATAGTCGTCGAAGAAATTGGCATAGGCCGTTGCGCTCAGCTGGACATCGTTGCTGTCCCAGCGGGCATATAGTTCACCGCCCCAGCTTTTCTCGGTGGTGAAACCCGGGTTGCCGATTTCATAGGCCTGGGTCGCGATATGCGGCCCGTCGGAGAGCAGCTCTTCCGCTGACGGCGCGCGTTCCGACCGGGAAATATTGGTGCCGATCTTCAGGGCGCTGTCATCAGGGGCATAGGCCAGACCGATGGCACCGGACAATGTGTTGAAGCTCCGGTCGAAGCTGATGCTGTTGGCGGCAATGTCGGTCTGTTCAACCCGAATCGCGCCTTCCACTTCCCAGTTGCCAAGATCAACTTCCTGAACGGTGAACAGGGCCCAGCTTTCCAGACTGTTCTTCGGGACAAAGGCTTCTGCGCCGACGGCGTTGAAGTCGCGGACCAGAACCTGTGTGCCGATCACGCCGCGCCAGCCGTCATGGTCGGCCTGCACCAGTTCGGCGCGGGCCTCTATGCCGGAAACCGAGAAGACCGTGCCGATCTCGTCGCCTTCAAATTCGGTATGCGTGTAATCCGAATAGCCGGCGCGGAAATTCAGGGCTTCGAAAAATCCGCCCATGTTCACGCCACCGCGCAGGTCGGCGCGATATTGCTTCAGGCCGATGGTCACCGGGCCTTCTTCCTCATGGCCTTCCTCTTCCCCGTCGTCGTCATCTTCCGCGCCGTGCGCGTGGCCTGCACCGGGGCGAGCGGGAACGCCATAGTCGGTGTCATAATAGCTCACGGAGAAGCCGAGATTGCCTCCGTCATCGATATAGGCAATGCCGGCGCCTGCTGTCTGGGTGCGGCTTGCTGTATTCGTGATCCGGCCGGACTGGTTGGCAGCCTCGATCAGCTCTTCTGCTTCTTCAAGATGGCCTTCCTCGGTTTCTTCGGCCGCGTCGGCCAGCAAATCAGCCCGCAAATCGGGTGACAGGACATAGCCCGGCACCCGGACATCGCCGGTGTCACGGAAGCTGCCATCGGCGTGGATTACCAATTTTGGGGTCAGCGGCACGTCGACCGAACCGGCGATGCTCCAGTCGTCGGCTGCGCTGCCATAGCCGCCGATCGCATCGAGATGGATCGAATCGTCCGGAATGTCGCGGGGGATACGCTTGTCGATCACGTTGACCGCGCCGCCGATCGCGTCACCGCCAAACAGCAGCACCGCAGGCCCGCGCAAGACTTCGACCCGCTGGGCGGTAAGGGGGTCAATGGTAACCGCATGATCGACCGATGTATTGGAGGCATCCAGCGAACCGATGCCGTCCGTCAGCACGCGAACCCGTGGTCCCTGGAAGCCACGGAGCACAGGACGCGATGATCCGGGGGCAAAGGAAGTCGACGATACGCCGGGCAGGCCGGTCAGGCTGTCGCCGATCTGGCCTCGGAGATTCTCCGCCAGCTCATCACCCGTCAGGACAGAAGTACCGGACAATATGTCGAGCTGGTCGACATAGGGGGCGGTGACGACGATCATGTCGTCGTTGTGGAAATCGTCGGACAGACCCTTGGCGCGCTGGGCGGCGGTGTCTTCTTTCTGGGCAAGAGCGGGTGAAACGGGGAGCATCAGGATTGCGGCTGAAATCAGGAATTTTCTATGGGACAAGATTGTCTCTTCTCTGCTGGAGGATCGAATTGGCTGTCAGATAGGTGTAATGATATAATATATCAATAAGTAATCGCACGGACTCGGCAAAGCGAGGGAAATTTGCTATAAACCGCGATCGACCAATACGGAGAGCGATGATGGCGGAGTGGAAAGAAGAGGGATATCACAGCGTTACACCCTATATCACGGTAGACGATGCCGAGGCGGCGATCGAATTTTACAAAAATGCCTTTGGCGCGACGGAGCACATGCGCCTGCCGATGGGCGACAGGATCGGCCATGCGGACCTGCTGATCGGCGACAGTCATGTGATGCTGTCGGACGAATTTCCCGAGATGGACAAGCTGGGCCCGAACAAGCGGGGCGGGGCGACCGCCAGCCTGATGATCTATGTTCCCGATGTCGATGCTGCCTTTGCCAAGGCTGTGGCCGCCGGGGCGGAAATCGTGAGGCCGGTGGAAGACCAGTTTTACGGCGACCGTTCGGGCTGGCTGAAAGACCCGTTCGGACATGAATGGACTCTCTCGACCCATGTCGAGGATGTCTCGGAAGAGGAAATGGGCCGCCGGATGGAAGCGATGATGGCCGGCGAGGGCGCCTAGCGACGCTTTTTTCCTCCCCATTGCACAGCAATGGGGAGGTGGCAGTCCGAAGGACTGACGGAGGGGCCGGTTCACGACAAACCCCTCCACCACGCTTCGCGCGGTCCCCCTCCCCGAAGCTTTGCTTCGGGGAGGAAATATTGTGGCTTGCTCCTTTCCGCCGAACCCAACATAGTCGCTCCATGACCTATGCCAAGAAAATGCTCCTTCTCGGCTCCGGCGAACTGGGCCGCGAGTTCACCATCTCGGCCAAGCGGCTCGGTGCTCATGTGATTGCCTGCGATGCCTATGACGATGCGCCCGCCATGCAGGTTGCCGACAGCCGCGAAATCTTCTCGATGCTCGACGGCGACAGGCTGCGCGCGGCGATCGAAAAGCACCAGCCCGACCTGATCGTCCCCGAGGTCGAGGCGATCCGCACCGAAATTCTCGCCGACATGGAGGCCGAAGGCTTTCATGTCGTGCCGTCGGCCCGCGCCACCCAGCTGACGATGAACCGCGACGCCATTCGCGATGTAGCGGCCAAGGAACTGGGCTTGACCACCTCGCGCTACCATTATGCGGAAAGCTTTGCCGAAGTCGCCAGCGCGGCGGACGATATCGGCCTGCCGCTGGTGATCAAGCCGGTGATGTCCTCGTCCGGCAAGGGACAGAGCAAGGTCGACAGCACCGACAAGCTGGAAGCGGCATGGGACTATGCGGTCGCCAATATGCGCGGCGATCGCGCGCGGGTGATTGTCGAGCAGTTCATCGACTTCGATTACGAGATCACGCTGCTGACCGTGCGAACGAAAGATGGCATCCTTTTCTGCCCGCCAATCGGCCATCGGCAGGAGCGCGGCGACTATCAGGAGAGCTGGCAACCGGCGGCGATGACCGGCGCGGCGCTTGCTTCGGCGCAGGATATGGCGCGCAAGGTCGTCGAAAATCTCGGCGGTGACGGCAAGGGCTGGGGCCTGTTCGGGGTCGAGTTTTTCGTCACCAAACAGGGCGAAGTCATCTTCTCCGAGCTCAGCCCGCGGCCCCACGATACCGGCATGGTCACCTCGATCGGCCAGAATCTCAGCGAGTTCGATCTGCACGCCCGCGCCATCATGGGGCTTCCCGTCCCGCACATCGCGCTGACCGCACCAGCCAGCGCCAGCGCGGTGATTCTGGCGGACCGGGACAGCGATCAGTTCGAATTTACCGGCGTTGCGGAGGCGCTGGCTTTAGGCGGCGAAGGCGCAGAAACGGACGTACGCATATTCGGCAAGCCGGTGACGCGGCCATACCGGCGGATGGCGGTAGCGCTGGCGACCGGCGCGGATACGGATGCGGCGCGGAAGCTGGCGAAGCAGGCGGCGGACGCGGTAAATATCGTTTACGGAAAGCAATAAGCCCGAACCTCTTCGTGTCTTCGCGTCTTCGCGTGAAGTATTTTCCGGCCTTCTCCCTCACGGGAGAAGGAACAAGACTGGGGTTTTCAATCTCCGAACAATCCGCCAAAGAACTTTCAAATATAAATATCAGGAGAAAAATACCCCATGACCGCATCCCTCGTCCTCTACGGCTCGCCTCTGTCCCCCTTCCAGCGCAAGGTGGAGGCGGTGATGGCGCTGAAGGGGCTCGATTATGACTGCGAGGATGTCAATGTCATGGGCATGCCGGACTGGTACAAGGAAATCAGCCCGCTTGGCCGGATACCCTCGCTCCGTGACCGCGACATCGCCGAAGAAGGCCCCGCAGGGACGATCACCGACAGCTCGGCGATTTGCGGCTATCTGGAAAAGCGGCAGCCGGAACCGGCGGTTTATCCCGAGGAGGCATTTGATCATGGCCGGGCGCTGTGGCTCGAGGAATTTGCCGACACCGGCATGGCGATGGTTGGCGGCATGGGCGTGTTCCGGCCGATTATTTTCAACCTGTTCCAGCGCAAGGAGCCGGACCTGGAGACGGCGCGCAAGAGCTGGAATGAAAAGCTGCCGCCGCTTTATGATTATCTCGAAGCGCAGCTCGACGGCCGACCCCATTTTATCGGCGACGCGATTACGATTGCAGATATCGCGGTGGCCAGCCAGATCGCCCAGACCGAGATGCTCGCCGGCCTGCCGGACAAATCCCGCTGGCCATCGCTGGTCGCGCATTTCGAGGCGATGCGTGCGCATGACTGTTTTCAGCGCAACAATGCAGGCTGCGACAAGATATTGGCGAAACTGGTGCCCGAGAAATTTGACCTCAGCTAAAGGGGGAAGGCGGGCTTGTCAGCCTAACGTCAGCAAATAGAACGCATAAATCGCAGGCATGGTCAGCACCGAAAATACCGTCTGCACCGCGATCAGATTGGCGGATAATGTGGCGTCGCCGCCCAGCTGGCGCGCCAATATATAGCCGCTGCTGGCAGTGGGTGTTGCTGCAGCGATGACGATAATCGCCAGACTGTCTGCAGGAAGGCTGAAAAGCAGTCCCGCAGCCAGAGCGACAAACGGCAAGCCGAGCAGGCGCACGGCGGACCAGGTCAGCGTGGTGGGGCCGGCCCGTTTGAAGGCGTCCAGATCAACCGCCGCGCCGACCACGAGAAGACCGAGCGCAAGCGTGGCCTGGCCCAATATATCGAGGGTTTTCTCGGCAATGCCGCTGGGGGCGATACCCAATAGATTCAAGGCGATGCCGATCACGCAACCGATGATCAGCGGATTGCGGACCATGTCCATCATCACATGGGGCTTTTTGATCCCGGTGTTTTTGGCAAAATGGGTCAGAGCCAGTACCGAAATGACATTGGCGGTGGGCGTCAGAGCCGCAACCGCAATCGCCATCAGGGCAAGCCCCGGTTCGCCGAATAAAGCGCTGGCGATGGACAGGCCGACAAAGGTGTTCCAGCGGACATTGGACTGGATAATCGATCCTTTTCGCGGTCCGTCATCCGCCCGTTTTGCAAACAGGCCCAAAATCGCAAGCGCAAATTGCGAGCCGATCAGCACCAGCACCATGGCCCAGGGAACAACATCAAAAGAAGCGCCGGCCAGAACATCGATGATCAGTGCCGGGAAAAATATGAAATAGACCAGCCTTTCGATCGCGCGCCAGCCGTCGGCGGGCAGGAAATTCCTGTGCGCCAACAGCCAGCCCAGCACGGTGATCAGGACCACCGGGATCAGGGCGTAGACAAAATTTATCATCGATGAATCGCGCGCGCGAAGTTACAAGGCTGTGGTTCTGAGCGGTAACAGATCGGGGAAGTCCGCTTCGCGTTTCTCGCCCATCGCGGCAACCGCTTCCTGGATATGCGAAGGCGGGAACATACCGGCATTCCAGACCCCGATATAGTCCAGCGTGTCCGCCGTATTATGATCGCGGCCATAGTTGATCAGGACCTTGCAGCCGGTGACCGCCAGCGGCGACTTCGCCGCAATTTCCTTTGCGGTTGCCATGACATGGGCCAGGCATTCTTCCTGCGTCTCGAACACGTCGTTGACCAGACCGATTTCCTTGGCCTTGGCGGCATCGATCCGGCGACCGGTGTAAGCCATTTCCTTGACCCAGCCTTCGGGGATATAGCGCTGCAGGCGCGGGAAGGTGCCGACATCGGCGGTCATGCCGATATTGGTCTCCTGAATGCAGAATATCGCGTCCTTGCTGCACCAGCGGATATCACCGGCGCTGATCATGTCGATCGCGCCGCCGATGACGCCGCCGTGCAGCGCGAACAATACGGGGATGCGCGCTTCTTCCAGCGCGTTGAAACTATGCTGGATGCGTTTGACGTTGGATCGGAACATCTCCGCGATTACATGCTTGTCGGCGCCGTCAATCTTTGCGTTCGGCTGGGGCGCAAACACAGAGAGGTCCATGCCGGCGGAAAAATGCTTGCCGGTGGAGCTGATGACGATGACCCGTGCGCGGGCGTTGATATCAATATCTTCGACGATTTCCGGCAAATCATTCCAGAATGACTTGTTCATGCTGTTGAGCTTTTCCGGACGGTTCATCCGGATATGAGCGATATTATTTTCTATTTCGACATCGAAACATTCATATTTTTTCTCGACCATGATCCTCTTTTTCCTATTTTCTGTCAGAAGTTGCCAGCCGCCTAGCATGATGTTCTTCAGCTGCGCACGAACAATTTTCAGCCGACAGGCAACGCAAGCGTCCGACTAAAGCCATGCTATTGCCCCTGAAAAGGCTTCAAGCTTGCGGCGCGAAAAACCGCGCACTATGTATTGTGGCATGAACATCATTCCAAACACACTCGAGCTGATCGGCAACACGCCGCTGGTCCGTCTCTCCGGACCCAGCGAGGCCGCCGGTTGCGACATTTACGGCAAGTGCGAATTTGCCAATCCCGGTGCCTCGGTGAAAGACCGCGCCGCTCTCTATATCATTCAGGACGCAGAAGAGCGCGGAATGCTGAAGCCCGGCGGACGGATTGTCGAGGGCACTGCCGGCAATACCGGGATCGGTATCGCGCTGGTCGCCAATGCCAAGGGCTATAAATCGACCATCGTGATGCCGGAAACCCAGAGCCGCGAAAAAATGGACACATTGCGCGCGCTTGGTGCGGAACTGATCACCGTGCCGGCTGCACCCTATTCGAGCCAGTGCCATTTCGTCCATCAATCGCGCCGGATTGCCGAAGAAACCGAAGGCGCTGTCTGGGCCAACCAGTTTGACAATGTCGCGAACCGTCGCGCGCATATCGAAACTACCGCCGAGGAAATCTGGTCCCAGATGGACGGCAAGATTGACGGCTTTACCTGTGCCGTCGGAACCGGCGGCACGCTGGCTGGTGTCGGCATGGGGCTGAAGGCAAAAGACGAAGCGGTGACCATCGCGCTGGCCGATCCGCATGGCGCGGCGCTTTATGAATTTTACGCCAATGGCGAGCTCAAGTCCGAAGGCAGCAGCGTTGCCGAAGGCATCGGCCAGGGCCGGATTACCGGCAATCTGGAAGACGCGCCGGTCGACAGGCAATATCGTATATCCGATGAGGAAGCGCTGGTCTGGGTCGAACGGCTGCTGATGGAAGAGGGGCTTTGCCTCGGCATGTCATCGGGGATTAATGTGGCGGGCGCTATCGCGCTGGGCAAGGAGCTGGGACCGGGCAGCCGGATTGCAACGATCTTGTGCGATACCGGTTTTCGCTATCTGTCCTCGCTCTACAACGCCGCATGGCTGAAAGGAAAGGGGCTGCCGGTATTCCCGTGGCTGGACAATGATGGATAAGAAGGCGCAAACTTCCGGCCGTCAGGACACAATGCAGCGCATCCAGGTGGGTGTGATCGGGCTGGCCGCCGTCCTGTTGCTGGTCAGTATCGCCAATTTCGTGATCCAGCGGGCGAGCCAGGAACAGACGGTGCTCGAAGAAATGCAGGCTGAAGGAGAGAGCCGAACTGCTCCGATTGCCAGCAAAGCGGAAGAAAAACCGGCCGAACCGCTAGCCGAACTGGGCATCACGCCGGCGCCGGTACCCGGAGCCGGGAAGGCGGATGTGCCATTGCCGTCTGCAAATCTTCCCGGACAGACCGTCCCCGATTTGAAGCCCGATCCGAATCTGGACGCGCCGATGGACCGGGAGCGGCGATAGTTGGCGGGCTTCCGGCAGACGCTCCCGTCCGCCATCGTGGCGCTATTTGCACTGACGCAATGCAGCGCGGCGGACTCTCCGCCTGACAGCAATCAACCCAGACCGCGCATCCAGTTGATGACCAGTCTGCCGCTGGTCTGGGGTGATAATGCATCGATGGAATCCATCTTGTCGGGCGGTGCGGAGCCGGCACCCGTCTATCGTTACTGGCAGGACCAATATGACATGGTGGCGGTCGACAGCCTGGAAAATCTCGAACAGGATGATCCGGATATCGTCATCCTGGCCCAGCCTCGGGCGATGGACCCAGCGGATCTGACCATTCTCGATGCCTGGGTCCGAATGGGTGGCGATGTCATCATCCTGACCGATCCGGATCTGGTCTGGCCGTCCGAACTGCCTCTTGGAGACACGCGGCGGCCTCTGGCCAGCGGCTTGCTCTCGCCGTTGCTCGGGCACTGGGGACTGGAGCTGGTCGCTGATGCTGACAGGAGCACGGATGCCGTCGATATTCGTTCGGGCAGCTATTCCTTCGCCACCCGAGGGGTAGGCAAGTTCCAGCCCATGACCACAATCCCGGCCTCGAATGTGCGTTGCAAGATGGGCGCCGCCGATTTTATCGCCCGATGCTCGGTCGGGCTGGGGCAGGCTTCGATCGTCGCCGATGCTGATTTCCTGAATGCGGACTATTGGCCGGAATCAACCCGTCACTCGCCGCAGAATAGCGGGGCCGGACGCTTTATCGATTCTCTGGTGGAGGAGCATATTGACTCAATTGTCAGCAAGAAATGAGGATATTTTGGGCGTTTCCAGACACTAAGCGCGGGTCCTTCGACCAGAAAATCAAAAGGGTTAAAAATAAAATAACTATATTTCAATATGTTAATTCACTATACCCATAAAATCCCGTAAAATCCCCTTTCATCCCCGACCATCCCCTGATAACCCTGTTTTGTTATCGGGGTATTCTTCCTGTCCGGGATATTGTTTCCGGAAGGGCGCTGGAAAGCGCGCTTCTGAAGCGGGGAGACTATTGCCTCCGGTCGGGGTGAGGGACTTCCGCTGTGTCAGGTGCATTTGCATATTCAGGCTCCGCCATATCGGCGATAGACGACAAGGGTCGTTTGTCGGTGCCTGCATTCCTGCGCAAAAACCTGGTTGATAGCAGCGACGGGCGCACCCTCTGCCTTGGCACCCATGAAAAATGGGATTGCCTCGTCGGCTTTGGTCTCAGCCGCAAGGCCGATATGCTCACCGAAATTGACAAGCAGTGGGAAGCGGCCATCGCACGCGGCGAGTCTTTCGATAAAGATGCCGCCGGCGCCCGCAAATTCTCCTCGTTGCAAGACCTCAGCTTTGACGCCAGCGGCCGCTTCATCCTGCCGCCGCAGCTGCGGGAAATCGGCAATCTCGACGGCAACGTGCTGTTCCACGGCATCGGAACGACCTTCTGCCTGTGGAATCCGCAGACATTGCTCGACACGACCGACGACGTCCCGGTTGATCGCCGACTGGTCGAACATCATCTGAAAGAAGCCGGCCAGAAAAGCGGAGGGAAGCAGAAATGACCCCCGCTGCGGCTGCGCGCCATGTCCCCGTATTGCTCGATGAAGTAATCGAAGCGCTCGCCATTACCCCTGGCGAGACGCATGTCGATGGCACGTTCGGAGCGGGCGGCTACAGCGCGGCCATGCTGAAGGCGGGGGCGATCGTTCATGCCTTCGACCAGGATCCCGATGCGATCGCGGCGGGTCAGGCGATGGTTGATGGCTCCGATGGCAATCTCCATCTCCACCACGCGCTCTATTCGGAAATGGCGGACGTTCTGGTCGACGAGAATATCGACGGCATCACGCTTGATATCGGCGTGTCCTCGATGCAGCTGGATCAGGCCGAGCGCGGCTTTTCCTTTCAGAAAGACGGGCCGCTCGACATGCGGATGGCTCGCGATGGCGAGAGTGCTGCCGATTTCCTCAATGAAGCGGACGAAGAAGTGATCGCCGATGTGATCTATCGCTATGGCGAGGAACGCCGTTCGCGGCGCATCGCAAAAGCGATTGTCGAAGCGCGACCGCTGACCCGCACGTCCGAACTCGCGCAAGTGGTCAGAAAAGCACTGGGCTTTCGCGCAGGTGACAACAAGGATCCGGCAACGCGGACCTTTCAGGCGATCCGGATTCATATCAATCGTGAACTGGGCGAACTCGAAGACGGTCTGGTCGCGGCGGAAAAATTGCTGCAGCCCGGTGGCCGTCTGGCTGTAGTGAGCTTCCACAGCCTAGAAGATCGCATCGTCAAAACCTTTCTGCGCGACCGCAGCGGACAGAAGTCCGCCGGTTCTCGTCATCTACCCCAGATTAATGAAATACGACCGGCACCCACCTTTCATAAACCAGCCAAAGCGGTGCGTCCGGCCGGGGCGGAGCAGGCCCTTAATCCCCGGGCCCGCTCCGCCACCCTCAGATCAGCGGTGCGTACCGACGCGCCCGGAGGTCAGCCCTGATGCTGGCATTCAAGCGCCTCGAAGGAATGGGATGGCTCGCGCTGGTTTTTCTGGTGGCGATTTTATTATATCCGCTTTCGCTCAGCGTCGCGACGTTGCGCAGTGATCTCGCGCGGACCGATCGCAAGATAGTCGAGGTCAAAAAGGACATCCGCTATCTGGAAACAGAATTTAGCGCGCGGGCCAATCTGCGTCAGCTTGAAGAATGGAACAAGCTCGAATTCGGCTATGCATCGCCGGTCGCCGCGCAATATCTGGATGGCGAGAGAGCGCTTGCAAATCTGGGCGGCAAAGACTTGCGCAAGCCGGTTCAGGTCGCGGTGATCAGTTCGATGGACGGCATAAAGCCTGCCGGTATCATCGGTTCTGTATTTGGCACCGCCAAAGCGCAGGACCGTAATCCCGACGGCAGCGCTATCGGCAGCCATGGAAAGCTGGCGAGCGCCGCAACACACACTGGTCTCGGCGGCGGACCGGGCGGCTTGCAGAGCCGGACGGCCCGGGTGGCGCATCTGGAGGACAAATTGCTGGATGATGGTCTCGTCCGCGATCTAGGCCGAAAGGCTATAGCAGAAAAAATCGAAAGTCTGGCCGAATGACGACACTTCTGGCCAACAGCAAGAAGGTGCAGTTTTCGGGAAAGGCCAAGGAAATAATCGTCAGCGCGCATTTCCGGCTGATGATATTACTGCTGGTTTTTCTGGCCGCTTTCACCATCATCGTCGGGCGACTGGTCAGTCTCACGATTCTGGAAGATGCGGCTCCCTATCGCGCATCGAGCAGTGCCTTCATTCCGCCGCGCGGTGATATTGTCGACCGCAACGGCGTCGCCCTGGCGCGGACGATGCGCGGCTATGCTGTCCGCGTCGTCCCGGCCCGGCTGCTTGGTGAAAAAGATATATTGGCGCGGCAACTTGCATCGATTTTCCCGGATACGAGCGCGGCAGATTTTCTGGAAAAGCTGAACGCCTCGCATCCCACCTATCTTCGTCGTCGCGCGCTGCCCGAGCAGGTCAAGCAGGTTCATGCACTGGGTGAAATCGGAATCGAATTTCCCCGTGAGGACGAACGTCTCTATCCCCAGCGTGAACTGGCAGCGCATGTGCTGGGCTATGTGGATGCCGACGGCAAAGGTGTGATGGGCATGGAGCGGGCGCTCAACGAGCGTCTTGTCGACAGGAACCTCCGCGCCGCTCCGGCAATATTGTCGATCGACAGCCGGGTGCAGGCGGCGATGGAAAGCGAACTTCAGGACGCAATGATCATGACCCAGGCGCGCGGCGCTGCGGGAATCATTCTGGATGTCCATACCGGCGAAGTGATGGCGCTGGCATCGCTACCGCTATTCGATCCCAACAAAATCCGCAGGGCATCGATGAAATACCAGAATAATGAGGTCACCCAGAGCGTGTTCGAATTGGGCTCGACCTTCAAGCCCTTGACCATCGCAGCCGCTCTTGATGCCGGGACGGTCACCGATCTGGCTGTCCGCTACAATGCAATGGAACCGATCAAGGTCGGCGGCTTCACGATCAAGGATGATCACAGTCAGGGGCGCTATCTGAACGTCCCCGAAACCCTGGTGCACAGTTCCAATATCGTTACCGCCCGGATTGCCGACAATCTGGGGCAGGAGGCCATGGAAAATATGTTCCGGCGGCTCGGCTTTGACGAGCGGCCCCATATCGAGCTGTTTGAAAGGGGTTTTCCGCTCTGGCCACGGAACTGGGGACGGGTTACAAATATGACCGTGGCTTATGGCCATGGTATCGCGGTTACCCCGCTTCATCTCGCCAGCGCCTATGCGGCAATGGTCAATGGCGGCATCTGGCGTCCGGCCACTTTGCTGAAAGTGGAACCGGACAAAGAGGCAAAGGGCCGCCGGGTATTCAAGGCAGCGACCAGCGCCCGCATGCGCCAGTTGCTGCGGATGATTGTTTCGGACGGCACCGGTCGCCAGGCCGATGCTCCGGGTTACAGGATTGGCGGCAAGACAGGCTCGGCAGAAAAGCCTTCCGAGGGCGGCTATAACAAGACATCGCTTGTTTCGACCTTCTCTGCTGCCTTCCCGATGGATAACCCGCGCTATATTGTCATTGCCATGCTCGACGAGCCGAAGGGCACCGCGGAAACGTCATTCCAGCGCACGGCCGGATGGACCGCAGCGCCAATCGTACGAAAACTTGTCACGCGCGTCGGTCCGATGCTGGGTGTCATCCCGGATGAACATCGCGATGTCGATGTGTCCGAGTTGACGCCGCTGCTCTGGAAGCCGAAAGCAACATCTAAAGAGCAAGATGATGCAATTGAGTAGTCTGGTACCAGGATTGAGCGGAGCGGCCGGTGAACAGCCGGTCACCGGCTTTGCCATTGATCACCGCAAGATCGCGCCCGGCAATATATTCGGCGCTTTTCGGGGTGCGAAATTCAACGGTGAAGACTTTATTGAAGCAGCCGTTGCGTCTGGTGCCATTGCCGTGGTTGCCCGGCCCGGCGCACAGGTCGAAGGCCTCGTCCATATTATGGACGAGGAGCCACGGCGTTTGTTTGCGCGGATGGCGGCTCGCTATTTTACGCCGACACCGGCCAATGTCGCTGCTGTAACCGGAACAAACGGCAAGACATCAACCGCAGAACTGACCCGGCAGCTGTGGCGGATGGATGGCTATAACAGCGCATCGATCGGGACGCTCGGTGTCACCACCGCCGATGACCAGATCAAAACCGGACTGACCACTCCCGATATCGTCACATTCCTGTCGAACATGTCCGGGCTGGCCCGCGAAGGGGTAAGTCACGCGATTTTCGAAGCATCAAGCCACGGCCTGTCGCAATATCGTACCGAAGGATTGCCGGTCCGGATCGGTGCGTTCACCAATCTGAGCCGTGACCATCTTGACTATCATGGCGATATGGAAAGCTATTTTGAAGCCAAGATGCGCCTGTTCGACGAGGTTGTAGCGAGCGACGGCACCGCCGTGATCTGGGCCGATGATGAACCATGGTCGGGCAAGGTCATCAAGCGCGCAACGGATCGCGGGCTCGAGATCCTGACGGTCGGGGAAAAGGGGTCGACACTGCAATTGATGTCGCAGACACCGACCCATTTGGGCCAGGTGCTGATGGTCAAGGCGCAGGGCAATACCCACCGTATTTCACTGCCGCTGATCGGTGCCTATCAGGCGGCCAATATCCTGATCTCGGCGGGCATCGTGCTGGCAGCCGGCGGGCAACTGAAGAATATTCTCGATCATATGCAGCGGGTGCAGCCGGTGCGCGGCCGGATGGAACGCGCCGTCATCACCCGTGCCGGTGCGCCGGTCTATGTCGACTATGCCCATACCCCAGATGCCCTGCGCGCCGCCATCGACGGACTCCGCCCCCATGTAACAGGCAGGCTGATCACGGTTTTTGGTGCCGGCGGCGACCGCGACAAGGGCAAGCGTCCTGAAATGGGCAAGATTGCCATCGAAATGTCCGATCACGTGATTGTCACCGATGATAACCCGCGCAGCGAAGATCCCGCCACCATCCGCGCCGAGATCATGGCCGGAGCAACGGGCGCCGATAATGTCGCCGACCGGCGTGCGGCGATCGCCAAGGCGGTTGCAATGGCCGGTGCGCAGGACATCATCCTGCTGGCCGGCAAGGGCCATGAACAGGGGCAGGTCATCGGCGACCGGGTCATCCCCTTTGATGATGTGGAAGTGGCGAGAGAATGCGCCGGAGCGCAGGCGCTATGACCGCATTATGGACATCTGCGGCAATAGCGGAAGCGACGGCCGGCAAAGCGAGCGCCGAATTTTCCGTCACTGGCGTTGCCTTTGACTCGCGCGAAATCGGTCCGGGCGATCTTTTTGTCGCGCTCAAGGGCGAGCATAGCGATGGTCATCTCCATGTGGAGCAGGCTTTTGCTTCCGGTGCTTCGGGCGCGATTGTCAGCCAGCCGGTGGATGGTCCCCATATCTTGGTATCCGATACCGCTGCTGCGCTCGACGCGCTGGCAAAGGCGTCGCGTGAGCGCACCGCCGCCAAGATCATCGGTGTAACCGGTTCGGTCGGCAAGACCGGCACCAAGGAAGCGCTTTACGCTGCCCTCGACCGTTGTTCGTTCGGCCACGCGCACCGGTCTGTCAAAAGCTATAATAATCACGTCGGTGTCCCGCTCAGCCTGTCGCGGATGCCGGAAGACACGAGATTCGGTATTTTCGAAATGGGCATGAACCACGCCCATGAACTGTCCGCACTCACCCGTCTGGTGCGACCCGATGCCGCGATCATCACCGCTATCGCACCGGCTCATATCGGGAATTTCCGCAATGGCGAGCTAGGCATTGTCGATGCCAAAGCCGAAATATTTGAAGGCCTGACGCCCGGCGGCACAGCGATCATCCCGCACGAAAGCCCGTATTTTGATCGGCTGCGGAAAACGGCAGAGCGCTATGCAGCCGAGGTGATATCCTTCGGTTTCGAAAAAGGTGCCGATGTCCGCGCCGTCGACGTCGTTGCCGCTCCCCGGGGCGGCTCGCTGGTCACGGCCAGGCTGGGGGACCGGAGCCTCTGCTTCACGATAGCCGAAGCGGGTCGGCACTGGGTGTCCAATTCACTGGCCATTCTCGCCGCCGTGCGCGCCGTTGGCGGTGATCTGGCGTCTGCCGGCCTGTCGCTTGCCGAAATGAGCGGGATTGATGGCCGCGGCCGCCGGCATGTCATATCGCTAAAATCCGGCGGTCAGGCGCTGGTTATCGACGAGAGCTACAACGCCAATCCGGCGTCGATGAAGGCCACGTTGCAACATTTTACCGTCGAACCCTGCACTGGCCGGAAAATCCTCATTCTCGGTGCTATGGGAGAGCTCGGTGAACAGTCGGCGCAATTTCATACCGCGCTGGCGGATGACATTTTGCTCTGCGGAGCCGCCGCGATCATCTTGGTCGGCGACGATATGGCACATACTGCCGCGAAACTTGAACGGAGCCTTGATCAGGGCGTGAAAATGTCACATGCCGAGAGCGCTTCGGCGGCGTTGGCCGAGGCGGCAAAATTGATCGGCGACGGGGACGTGCTTCTGATCAAGGGGTCAAACTATCTGGGGCTGTCATCGGCGGTTTCTGCGTTGGTGAACGGGGAGTATTGATGTTTTATTTACTGGCCCAATGGCTTGAATTCGAAGGCATATTCAATGTCTTTCGCTACCTGAGTTTTCGTTCGGGCGCCGCGATCTCCACATCGCTGTTCATCGGTCTCCTGATCGGTCCCAAATTCATCAACATGCTGCGGATGCGGCAGGGCAAGGGGCAGCCGATCCGCGAGGACGGCCCGATCACCCATCTCAAGAAGGCGGGCACGCCGACCATGGGCGGCCTGATGATCCTGATTTCGGTGGTGACATCCTTGCTGCTGTGGATGGATCTCAGCAACATGTTCGTCTGGGCCTGCATTTTCGTGACGCTCGGCTTTGGCGCGATCGGGTTCATGGATGATTATGACAAGGTCCGCAAAGCCAGCCACAAGGGCATTCCCGGACGCGTGCGGCTGCTGCTGGAATTCACCATCGCCGGTTTTGCGACATGGCTGATCGTCCAGCAGATCGGTACCAGTCTTTACGTACCTTTCTTCAACGATGTGCAGATCGACCTTGGCTATTTCTACATTCCCTTTGCGATGTTCGTGATCGTCGGAGCGGGCAACGCGGTCAATCTGACCGACGGGCTTGATGGCCTCGCCACCATGCCGGTGGTGATTGCCAGCGCTACCTTCCTGATCCTTGTCTATCTCTCCGGCAACGCCGTTTTCTCCGAATATCTCGGCATCCCCTTTGTGCGCGGAGCGGGCGAACTGGCTATCTTCTGCGCATGCGTGATCGGTGCCTGTCTCGCCTTTCTGTGGTTCAACGCACCCCCGGCTGCCGTGTTCATGGGTGATACCGGCAGTCTCGCGCTCGGCGGCGCGCTCGGTGCGATTGCGGTTTCCATCCATCATGAAATCGTGCTCGCCCTGGTAGGCGGCCTGTTCGTGCTCGAAGCCGTGTCGGTGATCGTCCAGGTGTTCTTCTTCAAGCGTACCGGTCGCCGCGTGTTTCGCATGGCACCGATCCATCACCATTTCGAACAGCTTGGCTGGTCCGAATCCACGATTGTGATCCGTTTCTGGATCATCAGTCTGGTGCTCGCGCTCGCCGGATTGGCAACGTTGAAACTGAGATGATCGTCTCTTCCGCCTTTGCCGGCAAGCGCTATGCCATACTTGGACTGGCCCGATCCGGCATGGCAGCGCTTGAAAGCCTGCACGCGAGCGGAGCGGAACTGCTGGCCTGGGACAATCGCGAAGAATTGCGCGAAAGCGTTGCGGATAAAGCGACGATAGCCGATCCCCTGACATCGGACCTGACTGGCTATGACGCGATTGTCGTGTCTCCCGGCGTGCCGCTGAATGGTCAACCAATTGCACAAAAGGCTGCCGTCGATGGCGTGCCGATCATCGGTGATATCGAACTGTTCTCGCAAGCCCGGCATTCGTTGCCCCCGCACCGGGTTGTCGGCATTACCGGAACCAACGGCAAGTCGACGACCACCGCCTTGATCCACCATATATTGTCCAGTGCCGGCGTGCCGAGCCTGATGGGCGGAAATATCGGCGTGCCGATCCTGTCGCAGGAACCGTTGCCCGCAGGCGGCATCTATGTGCTTGAGCTGTCCAGCTACCAGATTGATCTGACGCAAAGTCTCGATTGCGATGTCGCGCTGCTGCTCAATATCAGCCCCGACCATCTAGACCGCTATGACGGCTTTGACGGCTATGCCGCTTCAAAGGCGCGTCTGTTCGATATGCTGGGCTCGGATCATGTAGCCATTTTCGCCAGCTCTGATGAAAAGACCCAATTGGCTTTGCACGGATTGCAGGATCTCGGACGGGTTCGGAATATTATAGACACCAGCAGTGCGGAGATTTCGGGACAAGCGGATTGGCCATCGCTGCAAGGGCCGCATAATCTGCAAAATGTCATCGCCGCAGTTGCCACGGTCGAAGCTCTGGGGATTGCCGAAGACCAATGGCGTCCGGCGCTGGAATCATTCACTGGCCTGGCCCATCGTATGGAGCGCGTCGCCGAAGCCCGTGGCGTATTGTTCGTCAATGACAGCAAGGCCACCAACCCCGCTTCCACCGGTCCCGCGCTCGGCGCCTATCCGAAAATCCACTGGATTCTCGGCGGACTGCCCAAGAGCGACACGCTGACCGAGTGCGAGCCTTTCTATCAGAATGTCGTGAAGGCCTATACGATCGGCGAAGCCGGACCGATGTTCGGGAAATTGCTGGCGGATAAAATCCCGGTCGAATCCTGTGAAATGATATTGACGGCAGTGCAGCAGGCGGCCGCCAATGCCCGGCCGGGCGAGGTGGTTCTGCTCTCGCCTGCCTGCGCTTCCTTCGACCAGTTTCGCGACTTTGAAGCGCGTGGCGAATGTTTCCGGACAGCAGTCAATTCGGTGATCGAGAATAATCTGATCGGTACTGCAACCAGTGAGGTGAATCCATGAGCACCTCGGAATCGGCAAATACTCCGCCTGAAATTGCCGGAGGCCTCAAAAAGAAGCGTTTCCAATTGCAATCGCGTCTCGGGCGCAGCGACCGTTCGCCGCTGGCGATCTGGTTCTGGGAACTCGACCGGGTTCTGCTTGGATTGATCCTCACGCTGGTGGCGATCGGGCTGATTGCGGTTGCGGCCGCTTCGCCGGTAACTGCGCTGAAATTGAGCAGCGATACGGTCAAGATCGATCCGCTCTATTATTTTTATCGTCAGCTTGGATGGGTGATTGTCGGTGTCCCGCTGATGCTGGTGGTTTCAATGTTGCCGAAGGAACAGGCCCGGCGGTTTGCGATCCTCGGCGCTGTGGCGGCCATCGTGTTGCTGTTCCTCGTGCCGGTGTTCGGAAAGTCCGTCAATGGCGCGCAGCGCTGGATCGGCTATGGTTTCGCGACCATCCAGCCCGGCGAATTTCTCAAGCCGCTCTATGCAGTGGCGCTGGCGTGGCTGCTGTCGCTCCGGATCAAGGATCCTGCCCTGCCGGTGATTTCGCTTTCCGTCGTGCTGACGGGGATTATCGCAGTGTTGATGCTGATGCAGCCGAACCTCGGCGAGACCATTCTTATCTGCGGCATCTGGTTCGCGGTGATGACCGTCTCCGGCCTGTCGGCGCGCCTGATCGCGGCGGTGGGCATTGGTAGTGTCGGCGGTCTGGTCGGAGCCTATTTTCTTTACCCTGTGGCCACCCACCGGATCAACGCCTGGCTGTTCGGCGGCGAGGAATTTGATCAGGTGATGCTCGCGCACAAGGCTCTGACCGGCGGCGGCTTGCTCGGCACCGGGCCAGGGCTGGGCACTGCCAAGTTCAAGCTGCCGGAGGCGCATACCGACTATATTTTCTCGGTGATCGGCGAAGAGTTCGGCCTGCTGGCCTGCATGGCTATCGCCCTGGTCTTTCTCGCGATCATCGTCCGGGTCTTTCTCCGTCTGCTCGACGAAGAGGATAATTTCATCATTCTCGCGGTAACCGGCCTGACGGCGCAGTTTGGCGGACAGGCTCTGATCAACATGGCGGTGAATCTGCAGCTTTTCCCGTCAAAGGGCATGACCCTGCCGCTGATCAGCTACGGCGGCTCGTCGATACTGGCTTTGTGCATCGGTATCGGACTTTTGCTCGCATTTACCCGACGGAACCCGTATCTTGACCGTTCACAATATGGCTCGGCATGGCCCGAGCAGGGACGGATAGCAGTATGAGTTTTTCCAAACATTATGTGCTCGCGGCTGGCGGCACCGGTGGGCATATGATCCCGGCCTATGCGCTGGCGCGGGAACTGGTCTTGCGCGGCCATCGGGTGGCATTGATCACCGATGCACGCGGCGAGAAAATTCCCGGCATGGTCGACGAAGGGCAGGTCCATGTTCTTCCTGCCGGCCGTATCACCAAGAATCCGCGCAGCTGGGTCGGCGGAACCCGCGCCATTCTTCAGGGCCGCCGGATGGCGATGCAGCTTTACGAGACATTCCAGCCGTCGGCCGTCGTCGGTTTCGGCGGCTATCCCGCTTATCCCGCCTTGCTGGCTGCGAATAGCCGGGACATTCCGACTATTGTCCATGAGCAGAATGCTGTTCTCGGCCGGGTGAATCGGCTCGCTGCGCGTTCGGTCAACGCTATCGCGACTGCCTATCCCGATGTCCTGCGGATCAAGCCGAAATATCAGGAGAAGGTCCATCTGGTTGGCAATCCGGTGCGCGAGGAAGTGGTCGCGCTGCGCGAAGAACCCTATCCGCCCTTGTCCGAGGAAGGCATTTTCCGGGTGCTGGTGACCGGTGGAAGCCAGGGTGCCTCGATCCTTTCCGATGTCGTACCAGACGCTATGGCAATGTTGCCGATGCATTTGCGCCGCCGTCTGCAGATCACCCAGCAATGCCGTGAAGATGATATCGAGCGGGTACGGGCCAAATATGCGGAACATGATATCCCGGCGGAACTGGCAACTTATCTGCCGGATCTGCCACAGCGTCTCGGCTGGGCGCATCTGGTAATTGGCCGGGCAGGGGCTTCGACGATTGCCGAGCTTACCACCGCCGGTCGGCCTGCGATCCTTATTCCTCTGCCCAGCGCGATGGATGATCATCAGACCTATAATGTCAAAGAGATGGTTGAATCCGGTGGCGCACGGTCAATCCCGCAGTCTCGCTTTACCGCCAAGGAACTGGCCAAACAGATGCAGAAAATGGCGCTGCAACCGGGTGCGCTGGAAAATGCAGCGCGCTTTGCCGCGAAATGCGGTCGGCCGGAAGCGGTCAATGATCTCGCCGATCTGGTCGAAAGCATCGGCACTTCGCCTCTGGGCAAGACCATGAAGGTGAAGAAGGAACAGCAGCAGATGATATCGTCGCACAAGGAAGCTCTGGCAAGGAATGATGCACAGTGAAGGGCGTCGGAACAGACATCGGTACGATCCATTTCGTCGGTATCGGCGGCATCGGCATGTCCGGTATCGCTGAAGTGATGCACAATATGGGCTATCAGGTGCAGGGCAGCGACATTGCCGAAGGCTATGTGATCGACGGCCTGCGCGCGAAGGGCATTGATGTCAAAATCGGCCAGAATGCGGAAAATGTAGAAGGCACGGCGGTGGTTGTGACTTCAACTGCGGTCAAGCGCGGCAATCCCGAAGTGGAAGCTGCGCTGGCGGGCCGGATACCTTTGGTCCGCCGGGCCGAGATGCTTGCCGAACTGATGCGGCTCAAATCGACCATTGCGATTGCCGGAACCCATGGCAAGACCACGACCACGTCGATGGTTGCAGCCATGCTGGATGCGGGCGGGATTGATCCGACCGTGATCAATGGCGGGATCATCAACCAATATGGTTCCAACGCCCGGCTGGGCGCCGGCGAGTGGATGGTGATCGAGGCCGACGAAAGTGACGGCAGTTTCCTGCGCCTTGACGGGACGATCGCGGTCGTCACCAATATCGATGCCGAGCATCTCGATCATTATGGCAGCTTCGACAAGATCAAGGACAGTTTCGTCGAATTCATCGAAAATGTTCCCTTTTATGGCGCAGCAATCCTGTGCATCGACCATCCCGAGGTCCAGGCATTGTTGCCGCGCATCCGCGACCGCCGGATTATCACTTACGGCTTCTCCGCCCAGGCCGACGTCAAGGGGGTCAATGTTACGCCAATAGCCGGTGGAAACCGCTTTGACGTTGTTGTCCGCGACCGCGATGGCGAGACCCGAAGCATCGAGAATATCACGCTGCCGATGCCGGGCCGCCACAATGTCCAGAACGCGATTGCGGCTGTCGCCGTCGGCCTCGAAATGGGCATGAGCGACGAGCAGATCGCCAGAGGCTTTGACGATTTCGGAGGCGTGAAGCGGCGCTTTACCAAGGTCGGCGAAGTGGATGGCGTCACCATTATCGATGACTATGGTCATCATCCTGTCGAAATCCAGGCGGTTCTGTCTGCTGCGCGCGAGGGTGCCCAGGGACGGGTGATCGCTGTGGTCCAGCCGCACCGCTTCACCCGCTTGCGCGACCATATGGAAGAATTCCAGGGTGCGTTCAACGACGCCGACATGGTGCTGGTGACGCCGGTCTATGTTGCCGGTGAAGATCCGATCGAGGGGATCGACAGCGATGCTCTGGTCGACGGACTCAAGGTGCGCGGCCATCGTCTAGCCGAAACAGTCGCTGACCAGAAGGCACTGGCGACGCGACTGGCCGAAGTGGCGCAGCCGCAGGACATGATCATCTGCCTCGGGGCAGGGGATATTACGAAATGGGCCGCGGGGCTTGCGGACGGCATTGCGGAGGCGCGCAAATGAGCCTGTCACTGTTCCCGACTTTCCTTAACGTGGCCCTTTTTCCGGCCGTCCTGAGCCTGTCGAAGGACGCCTCCAGACGAGACGTGCACTTCGACAAGCTCGGTGCGAACGGTTTTTTCACTCGGGGGCTGATTTTATGACCGCGGTCGCCACCATGCCGGAAACCCGCGGCAAGCTGACCGAAGGTGCGGCTCTGGCCCCGCTCGTCTGGTTCAAGAGCGGCGGCGCGGCCGAATGGCTGTTCGAGCCCAGGGATATTGACGATCTGCAGCATTTTCTCCGCGACCTCGATCCGGCGATAGCGGTCTGGCCGCTCGGGCTGGGGTCGAACCTGATCATCCGTGACGGTGGCATCCGCGGCGTCGTAATCCGGCTGGGCAAGGCCTTTGCCGGTATCGATGCGGACGGGCTGACCTTGCGCTGCGGTGCCGGCGCACCCGGCATTTCCGCCGCCAGCAAGGCGCGGGATCACGGCATAGCGGGGATGGAATTTCTGCGCGGCATACCCGGCACCATCGGCGGCGCGGTCCGCATGAACGCCGGCGCCTATGGCCGCGAAGTCTGCGACATATTGGAGAGCGCCGACGTGATCCTGCGCAACGGCGATCTGGTAACAATCCCCCTGGCCGAGATGGGCTATAGCTATCGCCATTCGGCTCTGCCCGACGGAGCGATCGTGGTCGGCGCGATCTTCAAGGGCGAAGCAGGCGATCCCGCGATTATCGGCGCTGAAATGAAGCGCATCGGCGACGAACGCGAAGCCTCGCAGCCGCTGCGCTCCAAGACCGGCGGCTCGACCTTCAAAAACCCGGATGGCCACAAGGCATGGCAACTGGTCGACGAAGCCGGCTGCCGTGGCCTGCAGATCGGGCAGGCGCAGGTGTCGGAAAAACATTGTAATTTTCTGCTGAACCTCGGCGGCGCGACCTCTTCCGATATTGAGGCATTGGGGAACGAAGTGCGCAAGCGGGTGAAAGAATATTCCGGCGTCGAACTGCATTGGGAAATCCAGCGCGTGGGAGAAGAAGCATGACCGCCAAAGTCGAAAAGAGCCTCCACGTCGCTGTCCTGATGGGTGGCTGGTCCGCCGAGCGCGAAGTATCCTTGAGCAGCGGCAATGGCGTCGCCGACGCGCTCGAGAAAAACGGTCACAAAGTGTCTCGTGTGGATATGGACCGCAATGTCGCGCAGATACTGACCGGACTCCGGCCCGATGTGGTTTTCAACGCGCTGCACGGGGTCCCCGGTGAAGATGGCAGCGTCCAGGGCATGCTCGACCTGATGCAGATTCCCTATACCCACAGCGGCATGGTCACATCGGTCATTGCGATCGACAAGGAACTGACCAAGCAGCAGCTTGTCCCCGCCGGCATCCCCATGCCCAAGGGCAAGGTGGTTTCCAGCGCCAGCCTCTACGAAGCCGACCCTATGCCGCGGCCCTATGTCCTGAAGCCGGTCAACGAAGGCTCCTCGGTCGGCGTCGCGATCGTCACCGACGACAGCAATTACGGCTATCCGATCGGCCGCGATGTTGCCGGTCCGTGGCAGGAATTTGACGAGCTGCTGGCCGAACCCTTCATCAAGGGGCGCGAACTGACCACGGCCGTTGTCGGCGGCAAGGCGCTGTGCGTCACCGAATTGAAAACGGCGCAGGGTTTTTACGATTATGCGGCAAAATATACCGAAGGCCTGACCCAGCACGTCTGTCCCGCCGAAATTCCAGAGGATATCGAGAAATTATGTCTCGACTATGCCTTGCGCGCGCATCAGGTTCTGGGCTGCAAGGGCACTTCGCGGACCGATTTCCGCTGGGACGACGAACTGGGCGCGGCTGGCCTGTTCGTGCTCGAAACCAATACCCAGCCCGGCATGACCCCGCTCAGCCTCGTCCCCGAACAGGCGAAGCAGATGGGGATCAGCTACGAGCAACTGGTCGAATTGATTGTGAGAGAAGCGTTATGACAGCAACCCGGAAGCGCACCAATCGGCAGGTCAAGGGCAAGCCGCGCAAACAGGCGAAACGCAAGGTCCGTCAGGTCTCGATTTTCGACAAGATTTTGCGCGCGATGCCGGTGACCGAAGAACAGGTGCAAAAGGGCCTGACCTGGGGGCTGGTTGGGGTTTTCATTCTTGGCGCCTACAGCGTGGCCCATTATTCCGGTATCAACGAACGGATCAAGACCGAGGTCGCTGCTGCGGTCGGCAAGGCCGGTTTTGAAGTGAAGCGGGTCGAGGTCAGCGGCGTCAACCGGATCGACGAGCTGAAAGTCTATGAAATCACGCTCGCCCAGAAAGACCGGTCGATGCTGCTGGTCGACATCGACGCGGTGCGCGAAGATCTGATGTCGAACGGCTGGATCAAGGACGCCCGGATTTCCCGACGCTTGCCCGATACGTTGGTTGTGGACATAGTCGAGCGCGAACCGGTGGCTGTCTGGCAAAATCAGGGCCAGCTGTCGCTGATCGACAAGACCGGCTATCCACTGGAAGAAATCAGCAAGGAAGAAATCCCCGCCCTGCCAGTGATCGTCGGCAAGAAAGCCAATCTGAAATTTACCCAGCTGGACTCGCTGCTCGACGTCGCACCAGCGCTGCGCCCGATGGTGACCGGTGCGACCTGGATCGGGAACCGCCGCTGGGATCTGGAATTTGACAGCGGCGAGACGCTGGCTCTGCCAGAAGGCGAAGAAACCGCATCGGCAGCTTTGTTGAATTTTGCGCGTATGGACGGCGTCAACCGGTTGCTCGGGCGCGGGGTCGTGCATTTTGACTTGCGCGATGCCGAACGCGCCTATTTGCGGATGCCGCCGAAACTGGCGGCGGCTGATCCGGACAGCTGAACGGTTGCATTGTGGAACGGGTGGTGACGATATTAATCGGGGTGAAGGACTAGACAAATGGCAGCACGGGTAGAGAAAATCTTTACAGCACTGGATATCGGTTCGTCCAAGATATCCGCGATGATTGCCGGACGGATGGACAATGGCGAACTGACGGTTCTTGGTACCGGACAGCGGGCCAGCAAGGGCGTCAAGCGGGGCTATATTGCCGATACCGAAACGACCGAGTTGGATGTCCGGGACGCGGTCGAACAGGCAGAGCGGATTGCCGGGACCAATATCGACGATGTCTGGGTCAGCTTTTCCGCCGGCGGCCTGCAAAGCATGCTGACCTCGGTCGAAACCGAACTGGGTGGTCACCGGATCGAGCAGGAGGATATTGATCTGCTGCTCGACGCCGGGCGCTCCAGCATCGACCCCAAGGGCAAGATGGTGCTGCATGCCCAGCCGGCTCTCTATACGCTTGACGGCCTGAACGGGGTCAAGAAGCCGAAAGGCCTGCACGCCGATCGTCTTGGCGTGGACATTCATGTCATTCTCGCCGAAGGTTCGCCGGTCCGCAATATCGATATGAGCGTGCGGGGCGCGCATCTCAACGTCAAATCGATCGTCGCATCGCCGATCGCCGCCGGAACCGCCTGCCTTTCCAGGGAAGAGCGCGAGCTTGGCGTGGCTCTGGTCGAATTGGGCGCGGAAGTGACCAATGTTTCGCTGTTCGCTGGCGGGATGCTGGTCGGTCTGACGACGCTGCCTTATGGCGCCGCCGATATCACCGACGATATTGCCTCTTCCTTCGGTTTGCGGCGCGCGCAGGCCGAGCGGATAAAATGTTTCTATGGCTCGGCGACCACCAGTCCCCGTGACAATCATGACGTTATCAATCTTGATCTCGAGAAAAGCGCGGAACATAGCGACGAAGACGGACGGATCACCCGTGCGCAGCTGATTTCGGTTATCCGGCAGCGGCTGGACCATCTGATCGGGGAAATCGGGCGGTCGCTGAAGGAACTCGGCTTTACCGGTCCGGTTGGCCGGCAGGTTGTGCTGACAGGTGGCGGGGCCGAACTCAAGGGCATCGCCGACTACGCCCAGTCCGCTTTGGGCCGCACGGTGCGCATCGGCCGACCGACTGGCCTGAGCGCTCTTCCCGAAGCGCACAGCGGCCCTGCTTTCGCGGGACTCGCAGGGCTCGCGCTCTATGCATCACAGGATCCGGTTGATCTGCGATCGATGTCGGGGAGCCACCAAAAAGTCTATAAATATGGCGGATCGGCAGTGATCGGGCGTTTGATGTCAGCGATCCGGGGAAATTTTTAGTAAAGCGGCAAAATAAATTAACTTTTCGGGTGATTCTGGGAAGAAATTTGTGCAAAGCGTTAACAAAATATGACAGCACGACCAAATGTCTCGGGAGACAGTGAGATGAGTATCAATATTGGCCCACCGGAAGTCGAAGAACTGAAGCCGAAAATTGCGGTTATCGGAGTCGGCGGAGCCGGGGGTAACGCCATTGCCAACATGATTGCGGCGCAGGTCGAGGGGGTCGATTTTATCGTCACCAACACCGACGCACAATCGCTTAACAGTTCGACTGCCGAACGGCGTATCCAGCTTGGCCCCGATATCACACAGGGTCTGGGTGCCGGATCGCGCCCCGAGGTCGGCCGTGCAGCCGCCGAAGAAACCATCGATCTGGTCGAGCAGGCGCTGGAAGGCACGCATATGTGCTTCATCGCTGCCGGCATGGGCGGCGGTACCGGTACCGGTGCTGCTCCGGTGATCGCCAAAGCGGCCCGCGACCGCGGTATATTGACCGTCGGCGTGGTGACCAAACCATTCACTTTCGAAGGCACGCGCCGGATGAAATCGGCTGAAGCCGGTATCGAGGAATTGCAGAAGAACGTCGATACATTGATCGTCATTCCGAACCAGAACCTGTTCCTGGTTGCCAATCCGAACACCACCTTCAAGGAAGCGTTCCTGCTGGCTGATGAAGTCCTGCAACAGGGTGTTCGCGGTATTACCGATCTGATGGTCATGCCGGGCCTGATCAACCTCGACTTTGCCGACGTGCGCAGCGTCATGCACGAAATGGGCAAGGCGATGATGGGAACCGGCGAAGCCGAAGGCGACGGACGTGCGCTGGAAGCGGCCGAAAAAGCCATCGCCAATCCTCTGCTCGACGGCGTGTCGATGCAGGGCGCCAAGGGCGTAATCGTTTCCATCACCGGCGGTGAAGATATGCGTCTGATGGAAGTCGATGAAGCAGCCAACCATATCCGCGAACTGGTCGATCCTGATGCGAATATCATCTGGGGTAGTGCGTTTAACCCGAATCTGGACGGACGTATCCGTGTTTCGGTTGTCGCCACCGGAATCGATAGTGAGGGCAGCAGGTCCTCACCCGCGTCGGCTGCATCCTTCGCCATGGCCAGTTCAGCGCCCAAATCGGAAGATATTCCGCTGTCGTCCAGCTTCGCTTCGTCGATTGCCAGCGACGATGACGCAGAAGAAGCCGCGCAGGAAGCTGAAATCGCGTCCGTACCGGTGCCAGACACCGATGCCGAACCGGAAATTGAACAGGAAGTAGAGCCAGTAGCGTCACCTGCTCCTGTCGCGACATATGGCGGCGATGACGAGGAAGAATATGAAGACGAGACAGCGACAACGCCGTCTTTCGCGTCGCTTACACCGGGAATGGCTGCTGCAAAGCATCTACCGGAGGACGAGGACGAACTGGTGCTGGGCGATGATGCCATCCAGGTCTACGACGATGAAGAAAGCGGTTCGGCGGTTCCACCACCACCGCCGGCACCCCGGGTCGCTTCCAGTGGCGGCACGTTGTTCGAACGGATGTCCAATCTGACACGGGGCGGATCAAAGGCCGATGAAGACGATGGTGGCGAAGATGATAAATCTTCCGATCCACTCGACATTCCGCGATTCTTGAACCGGCAGAATAATCAATAAAACCGGGTTCGGGTCCCGCGGATTTTTATGCTGATGAGGTGGCACGAGGGAGTTTGTCTTTTGCGTGCCACCATTGACCTTGCCAGGCTTCGGGAAAGATTGATTTCATGCACAATCATTCCTTTATGCGTCTTGTGAAACATAAATTTAAGATATTGCTGGCGATGTCCGCGACATTTGTCGCGACAAGCGTTCCTCTTTCTCCTGCCGTTGCGCAATATAGCAACCAGGCCGATTCCGATGATCTTCAGGACGCGTTGCGCCGTATTGCTCGTGATTCCAATGATTCCTCCGCTCTGGCAGACGCCGGACTGGCAGCGCTGAAGCTGGGCGATATGCGCGCGGCGATCGGTTTTCTTGCCAAGGCGGATCAAATCTATGCTTCAAGTGGCAGAGTGAAGGTCGGTCTCGGCAGAGCATTGCTGGCCGAGGAAAATCCCTTTGGCGCAATCCGTTATTTCAATCAGGCAGTGGACAACGGTATCGCGGCGCGCGAAATTGCCGCGGATCGTGGTCTCGCCTATGATCTTGTCGGGCGTAACCGGGATGCCCAGAAAGACTATGAACTGGCGATGCGCTACGGCACCAGTGAAGAACTGATCGAGCGCTATGCCGTCTCGCTGGGGATCAGCGGCGATGTTGAACGGGCGGATGCGCAGCTCAACCCCCTGCTCCAGAAAAGCAACCGTGATGCATGGCGCAACCGCGCGTTTATCTATGCCATGAACGGCAAGAAAAAAGACGCCGAGAATATTGTCGAGCAAACCATGGAGCGGCGAATGGCGAAAGCCATCAAGCCTTTTCTTGACCGGATGCCCAAGCTGACCGCGGCGCAGAAGGCCGCTGCCGTCCATTATGGTCATTTCCCCGCCAGCGAAAATATCGGGGTCGATGTGGCCGCGGTTCAAATGGCATCCAATATGGCTGCCAGAGGCGGTGATGGCGCCGATGCAGGACTGATCCCGGTCGGACCGGCATTGGGTGCAGATGTGGAACGTCCGCGTGTGCTGGCCATGCCCGATAAGTCGCTGCGCCGTCGCCCGGGAGCGGCAGACCGGAAAAGCACCGACCGGAAAGCAGGCAAGCGCTCGAAAAAAGATGAATTGGTCGTATTGTCCCGCACGGATTTGCCGGCTCCGGCAGCGACAGGGTCGGCGCGCGCGCCCACATTATCAACTGCGGTATCGGCATCGGTGAAGAGTGAGCCTCAGCCTGCGCAGAACCCGCCGGAACCGGTAAAGATTGCCGAAAGCCAGACGGTGGTGAAAACAGCTGCTCCCGGTTTTCAAACCACTCTTGGTGTCAGTCGGTCCCCGGCGCTAGTGTCCCAAACCATTGAACGCAAGGTCGAAATTGCTGGACGTGCTCCGGTTTCCCGACCAGCGGTCCAGTCCGTTGCGGCTGACCCGCCCGCGATCGAAACGGGAATGGCAAAGCCAGTGGACCTGATCAATTTTGACCTTGCCCAAACGCAGCCTGCGCCGGTCGAAACGGCGGCTGCAGAACCTGTGAGGAGACCGCTTTCCGACATTATCAATGGTATTGATATTCCCGAGCAGGAAAAAAGAACCGGTGTGGTTCCGGTTGATCTGGACGAAATCGAACCGGCCAAGCCACAGCCCAAGATTGTGGCGAAACCGGTCGAAAAAGTTCCGGTCAAACCGAAGGAGCCAGTGCATCCGAAACGCTACTGGGTACAGATTGCTACGGGTTCCAATCTCGATGCGCTCAAATTTGACTATCGCCGCATGACCAAGAAACAGCCGGACCTGTTCAAGAAACAGAAAGCCTGGACCTCGCCTTGGGGCCAGACCCGGCGACTGGTGATCGGACCGTTTGACGATTTCAAGGCGGCCAAGGCCTTTGAAGCGGATTATCGCAAGGATGGCGGCGACGGTTTTGCCTGGGCCAGTGCCGATGGTGTCGAGGTCAACGAGCTGACCAAATGAGCCAGTTGAAAAGCTACGCCAGCGACCCCGCGAACAGCCGGGGCCGTCTGCACGATGAAAAACGCGAAGTCACACGCGGGCCGCGCGACGATTTCCAGCGCGACCGCGATCGGATCATCCACAGCATTTCCTTCCGCCGCTTGCGCCACAAGACCCAGGTTTTTGTTGCTCCGGACGGCGACCATTACCGGGTCCGGCTGACGCATAGTCTGGAGGTTGCGCAGATTGGCCGGACGATGGCCCGCGCACTCGGCCTGAACGAGGATCTGACCGAAGCGCTCTGTCTCGCGCATGATATCGGGCATCCACCTTTCGGCCATGCCGGGGAAGACGCGCTGCAGGAAGCCCTGGTTGAATTCGGGGGGTTCGATCACAACGCCCAGACTATCCGGACGCTGACCCGGCTCGAGACTCCTTATCCGCGCTGGAACGGCCTTAACCTGACATGGGAGATGCTGGAAGGTCTCGCCAAGCATAATGGGCCGGTGGGCAAACCGACATGGGCGCTCGCCGAGGTCAATGACGCGATGGACCTCGACCTGCATAGCTGGCCGTCGCTGGAGGCTCAGATTGCGGCCATTGCTGACGATATAGCCTATGACAATCATGATATCGATGACGGGATGCGGGCTGGACTGCTGACGCTTGATCAATTGCTCGAACTGCCGTTCATTGCCGAACGGTGGCGGATTATTTGCGATCGCTTTTCCGACGTGCCGCAGGATCGCCTGTTGCCGGAACTGATCCGCGACCAGATCGGACTGATGGCCAATGACGTATTGAAAACCACCCAGGCGCGTATTGACGAGCTGGGTGTGAAGTCGCCGGAGGACGTGCGGCATGCGGGTCAGATGATCGGTGGCTTTTCCAGCGCTATGGCCGAGCAGGAACGGATGCTCAAAAAGTTCATGTATAAGAATCTCTATCATCACCCCAAGCAGACGGGTGCGGCGGAAGAGGGGAAGATGATGGTCGGTGATCTGGTCAAAGCCTATCGCGAACAACCGGACCTGATGCCGGACAGCTGGGCCTCGGCCTTGCCCCAGGATGAACCGCACCGGATCCGCCATATCGCAGATTTTCTCGCCGGGATGACCGACCGCTATGCACGGACCCGGCACCGGGAAATATTCGGCGAGCGGGCAGTTCAAGCCTGATCCCGTCGCCCCAGCGAAGGCCGGAGTCCAACCCAAGTTCGCGAGTCTCCGAAAAATTGGTTTGGATAGCAGCCTTCGCTGCTATGACGGCTTGTCTAGCGTAGATTCTGGGGGAAACAGACAATGGCCGACAAAATCCTGATCCTTGGTGCCACCGGCCTGATCGGCGGCCTGCTGACCCGCAAGCTGGTCGAGCAGGGGGTAGGAAACGAGCTCCATCTACTGCTCCGCAGACCTTATCGCGAGGACGTCGGCAAAGCAAAAGTCCACATCCAGCTCCAGGAAAACTGGCCTGCGACGATCGCCAGGATCAAGCCCGATATCGTGATATCCTGCCTCGGCTCGACGATGAAAAAGGCGGGATCGAAGGCGGAATTTGCCGCGGTCGACCGCGATCTGGTCGGCGCCGCGGCAGCCGCGGCGAAGGCGGCGGGCGCGAAACAGTTTATCGCGGTCTCGTCAACCATGGCGGACAGTAGCGCATCGAGCTTCTATCTGAAGACCAAGGGTGAGGCCGAAGGCCTGATGCGTGCCCAGAAATTCGACCGTCTCGATATCATCCGTCCTGGCCTGCTGCGCGGGGAACGGACCAATGACAATCGTATCGGTGAAAGCCTCGCCATCGCTGCCAGCCCGATCATGGATTTGCTCCTGCACGGAAAATTTCGCCGCTACCGGTCGATCCTAGCCAGCGATGTCGCCGATGCGATTGTTGCGCTGATGGGCGAGAGCGTTCCGGGGGAGTTTGTGCACGAGAATGACGCGATCTGGGGGATGGTCTGAGTCGAAATTATAGGACCTGATCCATAGAATCGTTGACTCCTCCCGCCCGCTGATCCACTCCTTAATCTGCTTTTTGATCGGCGCTTTCGGGCAAGGATCATGAGGCGTTGCGGGAGAGTGTTGTTCTGTCCCAAAAAGACCGAAAAGCCGCCGAAGGAGCAACCGCCCCGGAAACTCTCAGGCCCACGGACCGCAACCGTCTCACAAGCACTCTGGAAAGAGCCCTCCGTCGCGAAAGCTATGGCGGGCCACCGAAGGGGTAAATTCTTGTCGCAGCGGCGACGGCGGACCCGTCCGCCGAAGCCTTGGCGAAGAAGGATGAAACTCTCAGGTTCCGTGACAGAGGGGGCAGTTTTGCAGGGCTTTGCTGCGGGCTGTCTTCTTGATGCGGAAATATGATGAGTGATAATGAAGAAAATCTGAAACAACTTCCCCTCGGCGACTGGCATCGCGGCCTCGGCGCGCGCATGGTGCCCTTTGCCGGCTATCAAATGCCGGTGCAATATGAAGGCGTAATGGCCGAACATATCTGGACCCGGACCGAAGCGGGGCTGTTCGATGTATCGCACATGGGGCAATTGCAACTGACCGGTGACGGCGCCGCCGATGCGCTGGAGCGGATTACGCCGGGCAATCTGTCGGCATTGGCTGCGGGCAAAATCCGTTATACTTTGCTGCTCGCCCAGGATGGCGGGATATTGGATGACCTTATGGTCACCAACACCGGCCATAATCTTTATCTGGTGGTCAACGGCGCGACCAAATATGATGACATCGCCTATTTGCGTGAGCAATTGCCAGACAGCGTGACGCTCAACCATCTGGAAGATGCGGCACTGCTGGCGCTGCAGGGGCCGAAGGCGGCGGAAGCGATTGCCAAGCTGGGGATCGATCCGCACGAACCGGACTGGCCAGAGCCGACCGATCTCTATTTCATGGAAGCGGGTCCGTTCCTGTGGCGCGGTATCCCGCTCGGGATCAGTCGCTCGGGCTATACCGGTGAAGACGGTTTCGAAATCAGTGTCCCGTCCGAACATGCCGAAACCCTCGCTTCGGCATTGATGGAACTGGAAGAAGTACGGCCGATTGGGCTGGGCGCGCGCGACAGTTTGCGGCTGGAGGCGGGATTGCCGCTTTATGGCCATGACATGGGTCCTGGCTTGTTGCCGGTCGAAGCGAATCTGAGCTTTGCGCTGTCGAAGGTGCGGCGCGAAGAGGGTAATTTTGCCGGAGCGGAGCGCGTGCTCGCGCAATATCCGGACAAGGCGGCAAAAAAACGGGTCGGTCTTTTTGTCGATGGTCGCCAACCTGTTCGCGAAGGCGCAACGATCGTTGATGATACCGGCGCGTCCATCGGGGTGGTTACCAGCGGCGGTTTTTCGCCGACGCTGCAGCGCCCCATCGCGATGGCTTATGTCCCGATGGACCTGTCCGAAACCGGAACGGCCATTGCCGTCGAACAGCGCGGTAAAAAAATTGCTTGCACCGTCGCGGATATGCCTTTTGTAAAGCATCACTATCACCGCAAACCCAAGCAATAGATTGTCAGGAAGAGGAAACGAGCATGAGCCGATATTATACCGATGAACATGAATGGGTCGATGTCGAAGGCGACACGGCTACCGTCGGAATTACCGACTATGCGCAGGAACAGCTGGGCGACATTGTGTTTGTCGAAGTGCCGGACGTCGGCACGGAACTGGGCCAGGGCGACGACGCCGCAGTAGTGGAGTCGGTCAAGGCCGCGTCCGACGTCTATGCGGCAGTATCCGGCGAAGTGATCGAAGTGAACGAGATGCTGGAAGACGAGCCCGGGCTGGTCAACTCCTCGGCAGAAGAAGACGGCTGGTTTTTCCGGCTTACTCTGGCGGACAAGGACGAGCTTGACGATCTGATGGACGAAAAAGCCTATAAGGCGTTCGTCGACGGTTTGTAGTTTTTCTCCCCTGCTCTTCAGAGGAGGGGATCAAGGGGGTGGTGGCGATGCGCTACTGTCGCTCGCGCAAGCGACAGGCGGAACCAAACCACCCCGACCTCTCCTTTGAAAAGGAGGGGCTAAAGTGAAGGAAAGAAAATGCGTTATCTCCCGCTGACTCCCGATGACCGGCAATCCATGCTGGCCACGATCGGCGCGCAATCGGTCGACGACCTGTTCGTCGATGTGCCGGAGGAAGCCCGGCTGAACGGACCGATCGAGGGCCTGCCGATGCACGCGGGCGAGATGGCGGTAGAAGCGCATATGAAGGCGCTCGCGAAAAAGAACCATGCCGCCGGCGACATGCCGTTTTTTCTGGGGGCAGGGGCCTATCGCCACCATGTCCCGGCCAGCGTCGACCATATCATCCAGCGCGGCGAATTCCTCACCGCCTACACGCCCTACCAGCCGGAAATCGCGCAGGGCACGCTACAGACCCTGTTTGAATTCCAGACCCAGGTCGCGCGCCTGTTCGGCGTCGACGTCGCCAATGCCTCGATGTATGACGGCTCGACCGCCTGCTGGGAAGCGATCACCATGGCGCGCCGGATCACCAAGCGCGGCAAGGCGATCCTTTCGTCGGGCCTGCATCCCCATTATGTTTCGGTCGCCAAGACCATGGCCCGCTTCACCAAGGACGATCTGTCCTATCAGGCGCCAAGCCTTGAAGCTGCGACCGACGGCCAGAATATCCTCGACCAGATCGATGACGAGACCAGCTGCGTGGTCGTACAATATCCCGATATATTGGGCCGCATCGGCGACCTTTCCGCCATCGCGGAAAAAGCGCACAAGCATAAAGCCCTGCTGATTGCTGTCGTCACCGAACCCGTCGCACTCGGCGCGATCAGGTCGCCGGGTGAAATGGATGCCGATATCGTCGTCGGCGAAGGCCAGTCTCTGGGGGTCGGGCTGCAATTCGGCGGTCCCTATGTCGGCCTGTTCGGCTGCAAGCAGAAATATGTCCGGCAGATGCCCGGTCGGCTGTGCGGCGAGACCGTCGATGCCGAAGGCAAGCGCGGTTTTGTCCTGACGCTTTCCACCCGCGAGCAGCATATCCGCCGCGAGAAAGCGACGTCCAATATCTGTACCAACAGCGGCCTGTGCGCGCTGGCGTTCACCGCGCACATGACCTTGCTTGGCGAGAAGGGGCTGCGCGAACTGGCGATGCTCAACCATAAGAAAGCAGTGCAGGCGGCAGACCGGCTATCGAAAATCCCGGGCGTGAAACTGTTGAATGAAAGCTTTTTCAACGAGTTCACGCTGGTTCTTGATGCAGATTCCCGACCTATTGTCCGGCAGCTTGCCGATCAGAGAATATTGGCCGGTGTCTCGCTTGGTCGCCTGTATCCCGAAGCAGGAAATCTTGCGCATGGCGTGCTTGTGGCGGTGACAGAGACATCGACAGACGCGGAAGTCGAGGCGCTGGCGACTGCTCTCGAAGGAGTCCTGTCATGAACATGCTCGCTGAAGGACGCCCGACCAAGCAGGAAGCCGATTTGATCATGCCCGAACAAAATGCCGTCACCACCCACACCGGCAACCGTGCCCTGATGGTCGACGAACCGCTGATCTTTGAAATCGGTTCGCCCGATCGCAGCGGTGTTGATCTTCCGGAGTCACCACAAGTCGAAAGCCGTCTCGGCGGTCTCGAACGCGAAGCGCCGATCGCCATTCCTGGATTGTCCGAGGGAGAGATGGTGCGTCACTATACCCGCCTCAGCCGGCAGAATTACGCCATCGACGTCGGCCTGTTCCCGCTCGGCAGCTGCACGATGAAACATAATCCACGGCTCAATGAGAAAATGGCGCGGCTCAAGGGCTTTGCCGATATCCATCCACTGCAGCCGGTGGAGAGCGTGCAGGGCGCCCTGGAATTGATTCATGAACTGGCAGAATGGCTGAAGCTCCTGACCGGCATGCCGGCGGTTGCGATGTCGCCAAAGGCAGGCGCGCATGGCGAGCTCTGCGGCATATTGGCGATCCGTTCGGCGCTGGAAGCACGCGGCGACGCCCGTGAAGTGATCCTGGTGCCGGAAAGCGCCCACGGCACCAATCCGGCGACCGCCGCTTTTGCCGGTTACAAGGTCGAAGACATCCCCGCGAATAAGGATGGCCGGGTTGACCTCGAAGCGCTCAAGGCGCGGCTCGGTCCCGATGTTGCCGGTGTCATGATCACCAACCCCAATACCTGCGGTCTGTTCGAACCGGATATGAAGGCGATTTCCGACGCGGTGCACGCGGCCGGTGGTCTGGTCTACTGCGACGGTGCCAATTTCAACGCGATTGTCGGCCGAGTCCGTCCCGGCGATCTCGGTGTCGATGCGATGCACATCAACCTGCACAAGACCTTCTCAACGCCCCATGGCGGTGGCGGTCCGGGTTCCGGCCCTGTCGTGTTTTCCGAAGCGCTCGCGCCGTTCGCGCCGCTGCCGATTGTTGAAGAAACCGACGACGGCCACTTCCGTCTGGTCGAGGAAGAAACTGCCGATGAGCATCACAGCAACAGCTTTGGCCGGATGGTCGCTTTCCACGGCCAGATGGGCATGTTCACCCGCGCGCTGACCTATATGCTCAGCCACGGTGCCGATGGCCTGAAACAGGTCTCCGAAGATGCCGTGCTCAACGCGAATTATATTCTGCGCAGCCTCGAAACCGTGCTCGATGCCCCGTTCGCGAAGAGCGGGCCGTGCATGCACGAGGCTTTATTCTCGGACAAAGGCTTTGCCAATGATCTCTCGACGCTCGATCTCGCCAAGGGCATGATCGACGAGGGCTATCACCCGATGACCATGTATTTCCCGCTGGTGGTGCACGGCGCGATGCTGGTCGAGCCGACCGAGACCGAGAGCAAGGCGGCGATTGACCAGTTTATCGGCGCTTTCCGTTCTGTGGCCGAACGGGCCAAGGCGGGCGACGAAACACTGAAAAGCGCGCCCCATTTCGCGCCACGCCGCCGGCTCGACGAAACGCAAGCTGCGCGCAAACCGATATTGGTGTGGACGGAAGACGAGGATTTTGCTCAAGCTGCCGAATGAGGGGGCGAGTAGCATGTTCATTGTTCAATATCCTCCCCGTTGCGGAGCAATGGGGAGGTGGCAGCCGGTACGGCTGACGGAGGGGCCCCTCCACCATCCTTCGGATGGTCCCCCTCCCCACGGCTTCGCCGCAGCGAGGAAAGGGCGGTGATCCACCGCCTCACCAATCTCTTTGCCCTGTGGACAATATTGGGGACGGCCTGGGCATGGTTTGTGCCCGAACATTTTCTCTGGGTCGTCGACGGCCGGTTCCGGCCACTCGGTCAGCCGCTGGTCAGCGTCATGCTCGGTCTGGTGATGCTCGGCATGGGACTGACATTGTCGTTCGACGATTTTAAAAGGATCCTGAAAATCCCGCGCTGCGTCGCAACAGGCGTCATATTGCAGTTCACCGTGATGCCTTTCGCGGGCATTTTCCTCGCCACGATATTCGGGCTCGAGACGGGCCTTGCAGTCGGCCTGATCCTGGTGGCCTGTTGCCCCGGCGGCACGGCGTCCAACGTCGTCGCCTATCTCGCCAATGCCAATCTCGCGCTGTCGGTGACGATGACCATGGCCTCGACATTGATCGCTGTCATCGCGACACCCATGCTGACTGGTCTCCTAGCAGGCAAATATGTCGAGATCGACCAGTGGAGCCTGTTCATCAACATGGTTTCGATCGTGCTCTTGCCGGTCATCGCCGGGGTGTTGTTCAACCGCTATTTGCCCAAAGTAACGGAAAAGATCGCGATCATCTCGCCACTCGCTTCGGTCATCGTAGTCGTGTTGATCGTCGGTGGTATAATCGCCAACAGCAAGGCGCTGATCGAAACGCATTTCGGTGTGCTGATGCTGGCGATTCTGTTGCTGCATGTCTTCGGTTTCGGGCTGGGCTATCTCATCACCAGGATGATGGGCCTCGGCGTAGCAGAGCAACGGACGATCAGCATCGAAGTCGGCATGCAGAACAGCGGGCTTGGCTCCAGCCTGGCCTCGACGCCGACCTTTGCTGCCCAGTTTGCCAGTCCGATGCAGGCCGCGCTGGCGCCGGTTCCGGCCGCGATATCCGCTGTCTATCATGTCGTTATCGGCAGTTTTCTGGCCGCAATCTGGCGACGCATCGATTGAGGTCAGGCCCTAGAACCAGCGTCGGACATCGGCCTTGTAGGCGAGATATTCGTCGCCGAATTTCTTTGCCAGATAGCGTTCCTCGCGCGCGATTACCTGGGTACGGATGACGAGGATTGTGACCGGCAGAAAGATAATCGCCCAGCTGCTGCGGAACCACAAGGCAAGCCCGAGATAGGCCAGCGCCATGCCGAGATACATCGGGTTGCGGGTATAGCGGTAGATGCCCGAACTGACGATCTGGTTGCTGTGTTTCCACGGTTCGAGATTATTGCCCAGTTGCCGGAAGCGGCTGGTGCCCGCCAGCATCACGAAAATACCGGACAGGAGGGCAATGCCGCCGGCTGCCATGATCGTGGGAGATACCGGAATGAAATCGGGTATCCGGCCGCTCAGCCGGTCGAGCAGCAATCCGGTCAGCAAAAAGCCGAGATAGACAAAGGGCGGGGGAAATCTGACCTGCGCGCTGTCTTCTTCGATGCGGAAAAGTTTCATCATCAGTTGATGACAATATCGCAAAACCGTCGGACAGGCAAACGCCCGATATTGTTTATTCTGCGCTCCCAAAACATGGCATACACCGCGCTGTCCGGAATCTCCGGCCCATTTAATTGCGGAGATCCAGGCAATAATGCTGGCATTCCCGTTCCATCGTCGGCAATAAGCCCCCAGATTTGCGCTCGCCATTATCCTCCAGAAAGCATGATAATATGAAAATCGACAGCAGCACTATAGCCTTCATCACCGGCGGAGCAGCGGGAATCGGGATGGGGATTGCCCGGGCTTTCGCCAGGCGCGGAGCGCGGCTGATGCTCGCGGATATCGACCAGTCCACCCTCGACGCCGCTGCAGAAACGCTACGTGCCGAAGGCGCCGATGTGGCCACCGTGGTCTGCGATGTCGCGGACGAAGCGCAAATGCGCGCAGCGGCACAGGCGACTATCGACCGTTTCGGAAAAGTCCATATCGTCGTCAACAATGCGGGCGTTGCGCTGGGCGGGATGACCGGTGAGATCGATTTGAAAGACTGGCGCTGGATTGTCGACATCAACCTGATGGGCGTGGTGCACGGCGTCGAAATATTCACGCCGCTGATCAAGAGCCACGGCGAGGGTGGCCATTTCATCAATACCGCATCGCTGGCAGGACATATCGCCGGTCCCGGTATGGCCGCCTATCACGCGACGAAATTTGCGGTTGTTGGCTATTCCGAGGCGATGCAGCAGGAACTGGCCCCCGCCGATGTCGGCGTCAGTGTGCTTTGCCCGGCATGGGTCAGGACCAATATCCACCGCAGCGGCTTCAACAAGCCGACCGGGGGAGGCGACGAAGCAGATCCGCGATTCAAGGAAATGACCAAGGTGATCGAGGGCGGCATCGATCCCGCCGATCTTGGCGAATGGGCGGCGACTTGCGTCGAGGACAATCGTCTGTATATTTTCTCCCATCCGGAGTTCGCTGTCGGAATCGATATGCGCTATGCCGCAGTGAAGGCCGATTATGATGCAGTTCCGTTCGGTAAATGACCAAAAATAGCAGGTTCTAGCAATGACTGATCCAAAACCCTGGACGATCGAAGAGGCTGGCTCGAATGAACAGCGCCACGCCCCGGCAACGCTGCGCAACCGCGATGCGATTGTCGAAGTCTTGCGCGATATTCTGCCTGACCAGGGAAACATATTGGAGGTCGCCAGCGGTACCGGGGAACATGCCGTCTATTTTGGCAGGACTTTTCCCAATCTGACATTCCAGCCGAGCGACCCCGATCCGGCATGTTGCGCCTCTATCGCTGCGTGGACGAAGCGCGAAGCGGTGCCGAATATCCTGCCGCCGAAACAGCTTGATGCGCAGGCCGCGATCTGGGACCTGCAGGACGTGGGGGCAATCCTGTGCATCAACATGGTCCATATCAGCCCGTGGGAATCGAGCATCGGCCTGTTTGAAAAGGCCGGCAAGCTGCTCGATCCGGGCGCGCCCTTTTATCTCTACGGCCCCTATCTGCGCGAGGATGTCGAGACGGCACCGGGCAATCTCGCCTTCGAACGCAGTCTGAAAAGCCGCAATTTGCGCTGGGGCCTGCGCGATGTCGCCGATATGGACGCGCTGGCGGAACGCAACGGCTTCGTCCGCGAAAGCCTGATCGAGATGCCGGCCAATAATATATCTTTGATTTATAGGAAACAGGATTAAGCCCCTCCTTTTCAAAGGAGGGGTTGGGGTGGTTTCTCTCCGCGGAGAAACGCTCTCTGGTCTTTTGCCTGATTGCCGGCTGGCCGCCATTTACTGACGCAAGCGATGCTTGCGCATCGCCACCACCCCAACCCCTCCTCTAAAGAGGAGGGGCTTAAAATCCTTCTCCGAACCATCCCCCTTGCCATGCCTTAATCGCGCGATTAACAGGGCGTGATAAACATTTAGGAGCGGGCAAATGACAGAGACACGACGCTGCATGGGGTCTTCCATCGCCCATTGGGCCGCAAAAACACCGGACAATATCGCGATTGACGATCCGGACGGTTTGGTCAGCTATGCCGAACTCGACAAGCGGGTCACCGAATATGCGCAGGCCTTTACCGGCGCGGGCCTATCCAGGGGCGACCGTATCTGCTGGCTGGGCAAGAATAGCGGTCTCTATTTCACCCTGTTCGCCGCCGCCAGCCGCGCGGGCATGGTGATCGCGCAGATCGGCTGGCGTCTCGCCGCGCCGGAAGTGGCCTATGTCCTGAAAGATACAAGGGCACCGCTGGTGATCTGCGAACCGGAATTTTCCGAGATTGCAAAAACTGCGGCGCAACAGTCGCCTGCTACCAAGGTGATAATCTGCACAAGACCCGGCACCGACCTGCCTGATCTGGCCGATTTTGTTGCCAACACCGCGCCGGGGGACCTGCCTCAATGCGACCCGGCGGAAGGCGTGCTGCAACTCTATACCTCCGGCACCACCGGCAATCCCAAGGGCGCGGTACTGACCAGCGACAATCTGTTCAAGCTGCGACCTCTGGTCGAGGACCATCCCGATCATGCCTGGATCGACCTGAAACCTGGTGACAGCACATTGGCGGTCATGCCCTGCGCGCATATTGCCGGTTCCGGCATCGGTCCGATCGCCTTTTACAATGGCGCGACGATGATGGTCATTCCCGAATTCCACCCCGATAGCGTGCTCGATTGCATCGACCGGGGGCTCAACCAGTTCTTCCTTGTGCCGACCGCGCTGCAGATGCTGGTCAACTGGCCGCGCGCGAAGGACACTGATTTTTCCAGCGTCCGATCGATCACATATGGCGCTGCGCCAATCCCGTTGGAACTGCTGCGCCAGTGCATGCAGACGATGCCCAAGGCGCTTTTCTGCCAGCAATATGGCATGACCGAGACGACGGGAACCATCTGCATACTGCCGCCCGAGGATCATGATCCGGCGGGTAATGAACGGATGCGGGGCATCGGCATCGCGCTGCCCAGCGTCGAGTTGAAGATTGTCGACGAAAACCGTCAGGAAGTTCCGCCCGGCACCATAGGGGAAATCGCCACGCGATCCGGCCTCAACATGCTGCATTATTATGATAATCCCGAGAAAACCGCCGAGACGGTGGATGCCGACGGCTGGCTCTACACCGGCGACGCAGCGGTCATGGACGAAGATGGCTATTTCTACATCAAGGACCGGGTCAAGGACATGATCATCTCTGGCGGCGAGAATGTCTATCCGGCGGAAGTGGAGAATGCGATCTTCGGCCACCCGCAGGTCAATGAAGTCGCGGTCATCGGCATCCCCGACGCCAAGTGGGGAGAAGCGGTCAAGGCGGTCGTCTCGCCCAAGCCGGGTGTCACCGAGATCGACACCGACAGCGTCATCACCTGGGCCAAGGAACGGATCGCCGGGTTCAAGGTGCCAAAGACGGTCGACGTGATCGCGGAACTACCGAGAAATGCGTCAGGCAAGATATTGCGGCGGGAACTACGCGCGCCTTATTGGGAAGGGCAGGATCGCGGGGTTAACTGAGCGGGTGTTCGAGAGCAGGGGGCAGCTTTAGGCAAACGCCCTCGGCTGATCAGCACCTTAATTCAATCTTAATAGAAGCAACGGGGCGTCGACACGAACGACCGGCGCGGGATATATTCATGACAGACAAAGAAAAAATAATAGAAGAGAGAAATCGACAGAGCCCCAAGTTCATCAGCTTGATGGGCGGGAAGCTGGTTGATGTCGATATAGAAAAATGCGCCTGCACATTCGAATTCGATATCGGGAAAGACTATTGCCATTCGATCGATATTGTCCAGGGCGGCTTTGTTACCGCGATGCTGGATGCTGCGATGAGCCACGCAATGTTTCTGCACGATCCGAATATCGTCGGCCTTTCATCCCTCGAAATAAAGACCTCATATCTGGAGCCGACCCGGGCTGGAAAGTTGCGGGTGGAAGGCTGGGCGGTCAAGCAGGGCTATAAAATCGTCTTCATGGAAGGCCATGTTTACAATGAAGACAATGTGTTGACGGCGACAGCCAGCACGGTGAGCAAGATATCCCGGGTGCCCGGCGGCTAGGCCTGTTGGAAATATCCGATACAAGGAACGGCATTTCCATCTGGGTAGTTGACGGAAATTGCCGTCGATCAGACGAATTCCGTTGACCGCATCAGGTTTCGCGGATCGCTGGCGGCTTCGTTCAGGAGCCAATCGCCAAACCAGCGGATCGCGCGCTTGCTGCCCGATGCATTTTTGATTGCGAGAAAATAGCTGTACGGGGTCTCGGCGCTTTCGCCAAAGGGGCGAACAAGTCCGGATGTTCCGGATTTGAAATTGACCATGTCTTCGAGCACCAGTGCGATCCCCAAACCGTTTTGTGCCGCTGAAACAAGCAATGGGCCATTGTCATAATATTCGATCTTGCTGGAAGGCAGCGTATCGAAACCGACCGACTTCAGCCAGTTGGGCAATATTTCCGGCAAGGCCCGATGGATCAGGAGCGGCTGTTCCAGCAAGGCGCGTTTCAGTCCGGAGCGCGTGTCGACCAGACCGGGGGCGGTGATCGCGAAGGCACGCTGCGGGCGCAGTTCGTGCATTTCGATCTGATGCTCATTCTTGTTGGCAAACAGGATGATGGCATCAAGGCTCATGCCCAGTTTCGCCATGGGTGAGCCGGAACTGTCGAGTGTCAGCTCGACTTCGGGATATTCCGTTCTGAAGTGCTGCATTCGCGGCATCAGCCAGGCGGTTGCGAAGGACGGGGGCACGCCCACGGTGATCTTGAATTGTTTTTCCTCGCGCAATTCTTCCAGAAGCAGCCCGAGCTTCTCGAACACAGGTTCGGTACCGACCAGCAGACGCTCCCCGGTCGGGGTGAGCTGAAATTCATGATGGCGCCGTTCGAAAAGCGGCTGGCCGACATAGGTTTCCAGATTCTGGATGCGGCGGCTCAATGCCGACGGGGAAAGATTCAGATCAGCCGCAGCGGCGCGAAGCGTGCCGCTTCGTGCTGTGGCTAGAAAAGCTTCGAGGGCACCGGTCGGGGGAAGCCTGCGCATTGTTACTCCTGATACACGTTACGACAGCATGATCCTTCATCAGGGACCCGATCCCTTAAAAGGGTGAATCCGGATCAGTTCGGCGCTGTGGCGCGATACTAGTCAATTTTATGCTGCAATGCATCATTTTCTTGAAAAAGCCTCGATGCCGCATTTTTTCAATCTTGAGCGATCTTCTCAACTGTCTGGATATGCTAGGAAAATTGCAAATTTGCAAAGAATGCAACGGCCCGTGCGCAGGCTGCGATGGTGCTTTTTATGCGGATCGATAATGCTGCAACGCACAAATTCAGAAGGGAATTGCATTATGAACATCGTCAAAAACACCACCCTTATCGCTCTCGCAGCGTCGGCCATCGTCACTGCTCCTGCAATGGCCGCAGAGGAAAAAGCCTCGTTTGAATTCGCCGCCCAGGAACTGCAGAGCGAAGGCAGCCGCGAGCGGATGATGGCGCGCCTGGAAAGAAAAGCGCGCTCTTACTGCCGCAGCGGCAACTACTCGGTAATCATCCCGCACCACAATCTGTCCAAGTGCAGCGATGCGATCGAAGCACAGTGGCTGGCGGCCATCGACAGCGTTGAGATGAGCGGTTTCAGCGCCCATACTGGCACGAAACTGGCTGACGCCCGTCCATAATAGCTGCCGCGTATCTTAGCTATTATTTGGGCGCTCGGCTATATGGTGAAGCAGGCCCTTTCCGTCTCTGGCGGAGAGGGCCTGACTGCCGAAGGCCAGGCTCGAAGTGATACTATCCGCTGAGGAGAACGCACCGGGAAGGAAAAAACATTTCGAAAGCTTCCAGTCCTTCGGCACGCCAGTGCAATTAGGACCGGTCGGCAAACGATCCGGTTTCTGCCTGCCTGCCGGTCGCGATTATATATCCCGTCGGTAATTTTCAGAGCTTCGGTCTGGGTCGATTACTGCTGCAGCGACAGGATATCACCGCTCGCGCCTTTTATCGAGACCGTGTCGAGATCACTGGAGCCCGGTGCCGGAACATCCTGTGCGGTGGCTGGCATGAAACCCATGCCAATTGCGGATACTACCGATATCGCTGCCAGCGTGTTTTTTACAATATGATCTCTTATGAGCGGTCGCCGGACTTTGGGGCTTGCCACTGCTGATGCCATTGCATCGGACCCAGATCCGTTGTTTGCCCGGTAAATTGTGATGCGCGCCTTGGTCCGGCCCTATCGAATCGGAATCACGGCGATCAGGCCGCCCGTACCACCGACAGACGTGTAGAACTGCGGGCAAGCGAAAGCTGGATTTGTTCGACGACAAAATCGATGAGGGCACGAATATGCGGTTGCCGGCGGGCCTCGTCGGTCGTGACAATCCAGCCTGGCATGGTCAGCTCGGAGATCGGCGGCACCAGCCTGACCAGACCTCTCGTGTCATCTCCCATCAGGCACGGAAGGATCGAAGCGCCAACGCCGGAGCGCACGCTCGCAATGATGCTCGATACCGTATTGGCCCGGTGCGCGATTTCCGCGTCCGGAAAATTTTCCGCCATCCAGCGACCGATTTTTCCTCCCTGATCCATGGACATGATCAGTGGATAACGCGCCACCGCTGCCAGCGTGTCGGGCATGCCCAGCTTCGCGATCAATTGTTCATGCGCGTAGAATGTTTCCTGCATGTCGAGCAGATGACGCACGATCAGCACCTCCTCGGTCGGCTTTGCACCAAATCGAAGCGCCACGTCACATTCTCCGCGCGCGATATCCAGATTCTCGTCCGTGGTCAGAATCTCCAGTCTCAGGTCGGGGTAACGGGCGCGGAGCAGGCCCAGCGAGGGTATGATCCAGGCGTTGGCTGCGGATTCCACCGTCGTCAGTCTTACCGTTCCGGCAACACGACGCGCTTCGGCGGCTATACCGTGAGAGAAGGACAGAACCGCCGCCTCGACCGATTCGGCTGCGGGCAAAACTGTCTCTCCGCGCGGGGTCAGGCTATAACCCGAAGGCTTGCGGACAAATAATTTCACCCCGATAATGTCTTCTAGAGCCGTGACCCTGCGGGATATCGTCGATTGACTGACACCGAGATGTTTTGCCGCCGCAAGCGTGCTGCCCGTTCGGGCAACAGCCAGGAAATAGCGCAAGTCGTTCCAGTCCAGCATGGCCGAGTCTCTTCAAGAATCCGGGGCTATGCGTTTCTGCATAACATAAATGCAGGACTGGTGTTAGCGCTGCGATCCGGTCGGGTGTATTCAGGGCTCATGACGATGGCTTGATCCACCGTTTGAATAGAAACCCATAATCCTGGAGACGTAAAATGACCAAGTTCAACACCACCGCTCTGATCAGCGCATTTTTCGCGACGGTAACGAGTTTCTCGCTGGCCCTCGCATCATTCCCGGTAGCGGTTCTGACCGTATAACCGGAAATTCCAACTGGTGCGGCGAGCTTGGACCACCCCGATCCCGCTTCGCCGCGCCAGATATTATCAGAAAGGAAAATGCCATGTCCAACGATCGCGCAACCCTTATTTCCGCATTGCTGGGATTTGTGGTCACCAGCGGGATGATCATATTGACGAACGACCTGATCAATTTGCAGAATGTCATGTGACGCAGTGGCAGCAGTCCGCGTTTATACGTTAACGGGCCGCTCATCTTTCGCCAGCTAGGTGGGCAGAATGAAGACCCTGAATATATTCCGCATCCTGTTCTGGTTGTTGCTCGGCATCATCCTCGCCATATCGCTCATGCCTGCGGGAGGCGCGCCCACGGTTTTTGCCTATGACAAGCTGAACCACGGGCTTGCGTTTTTCACTCTGTCCCTGATGGCCCGGCTTCTGTGGCCCCGCACCAATGTTGTAATCCTGTTCGTCCTGCTGATGATCTTCGGCGGCGGCATCGAACTTCTTCAATTGACGATGGGACTAGGGCGCGACGCCGACTGGTGGGATTTTGCCGCAGATGTCGCTGCCATCCTGCTTGGCATATCGGTTGGGAAACTGCTCTGGAGCAAGATAAGCAGGCATGGGGTGCCGGAATAGACTTCGGCAATTGATTGCCGTCGATATTCTTGCCTATTCCTCTGTACGGGTCGCTTGCCAGGCACCCATGGACCCAAGATAGATATCGAGCTTCCCAAATCCGCGACTGGCCAGCCAGCCTGCGGCCACGGTCGCGCGCATGCCGCTGGCGCACATCAATGTATAATGACGCGACTGATCGAGCTCTTGCCACCGGTCGTTCAGTTCGCCGACATAGATATGTTGAGAGCCATCGATCGAGGCTTCGCTGCGCTCATCGGCATCGCGCACATCGAGCAGGGTCCAGTCGCCGCGCCCCTCTTCTAGGCGCTTCCTGACCTCTCCGGTCTCGATCATCGGGATTTGCTCCATGCTTTTCCCTGCTGCCGCCGCCGGAACGACGCCGCTATAGCCGCCAACAATATTGTCTAGCGCGATCCGGACGAGATGCTCCGTTGCGCTGGCAAGCTCGCTTTCGTCCGCACCGATCAGCAATATGCTGTCTTCCTCGCCGATGAACCATCCGGCAAAGGCCGGTATCATGCCAACGGGCAGGTTCATCGAACCGGGGAAATGGCCCGAAGCATAAGCCATCGGCTCGCGCACATCGATCCAGTGGGTGGCGGAACAGTCGTCCAGTTCGGACAGGCTCAGATTTCTGGGCTTCAGTACCCGTGGTGCGGGATCACCGCCTTCGAGATTGAGCCGTTCCATCAGCCGGAAATAAGGCGGCTGATAGTGATTCTCGTTGACCTTGGCCTCGATAAATGCGTCGCGACTTTCGATTTGCAACCGGGGATTATTTTTCCGTTCATGCCCGACCGTCGAAAATTCACGTTCGGCCATTCCCGATCCGCACACCGATCCGGCGCCATGGGCGGGATAGATGATCGTCTGATCGCCAAGCGCCAGAATTTTCTGCAATGAATCGAACAACAGCCCGGCCACTTCCCGTTTGCGATCCGGGTAGAAGTCGGTCCGGCCGACATCGCCCACGAACAGGGCATCTCCGGTGAACACACCGACGGCACCGTTGGGATATTCTGTGTCATAAAGCGCGAACGCGATATGATCGTCGGTATGCCCGGGCGTTTCGATAATCTCGATAGCCAATTGCCCGATGTCGAAACGGTCGCCTTCACGGGCGGTCTTCGCATAAACAACGTCACCCGCCGCATTGGGGCCGTGCAAGACCTTGGCTCCGGTCATGCTTGCCAGTATCGGCGCGCCGGAGACCAGATCCTCGTTGCGGTGGGTCTCGAAAATATGGGTAATTTCCAGACCTTCGGCGCGCGCGGTCTCCAGATAGATGTCGCAGTCCCGTCTCGGATCAATCACGGCGGCCTTGCCGCCTGAACCGACCAGATAGGAGAGATGGGACAGACCGGGTGTCTTGATTTTCCTGAGCAGCATATTTCCTCCTGACGTCGATCAACTTACCCGGAAACCGGGCTAGGGTTCCGTCGATTCATGGCCGGCAGCCATGGCTATGCCCTGCCATCACCCGCTCCACCCGTTGATCAAAACCAGAAACGCACCCCGATCACATAATTGGTAACGCTCGGATCCTCGCCAGCCAGCCGCGCAAAGTCACGGCTGCCACCCAGTTTCCATTCCTGCTCGATCCCGACATAGGGTGCGAATTCCGGCACGATCTCGTAGCGGAGTCGGAGACCAAGTTCGATATTGTCGATCCCCGAGCCGATATCCAGTTCGGGAATCTCCTGAGCCGAGAGGTTTATCTCGGCGCGGGGTTGCAGGATCAGGCGCTGGGTGAGGCGCTGGTCATATTCGGCCTCGATCCGCGCGGTGAGATCGCCCTTGCTGGACAGGAACGCCGCGGCATCGATTTCGAACATATAGGGCATCAGCCCCTGGATGCCGATCACCGCATGGGTGCGGTCGGGGCCGGTCAGGTCCTGCCGGACACCGGCCTGCAAGTCGAAAAAGGGCGCGATGGCGCGGCTGTAAAGCGCCTGTATTTCGGCCTGCTCGATTGCTTCGCCAAATGCGCCTTCGCCCTCGCTCTTGAACCAGAATTTATTGATGTCGCCGCCATAATAGCCCTGCACGTCCCAGAGATAGCCATCCCCGCCCTCGCGCGCGCGATATTCAAGACGGTCGCCCTGAAGCCAGAAGAGCTGCATGCCGCCATGGTCCTGATAGAGCGCTTCTCGGGACGGGCGCATCGCATCCGCCCCCCAGATCGCATCCGCCGCATTGGGCGGGCCGGTCAGGTTGTTTGGGGACGGTGCTTGCGGGGCGGCGGGCGGACTGTGACCCATAGCGCCATGGTCCATTTTTGAATGATCTACCTCGGGCGCTTCTTCCGCAGCAGCGGGCATCTGATGTGCGCTATGGTCCATCTGGCTATGATCCTGCGCCAGTGCTGGCGTGGTTGCGATCATCGCCGACAAGCTTGCTGTGAATAGACGCATCACGCCGCTCCGTCGGGAAAGGCAACACTGACCGTCTGCATCATCCCGGCGTGCATGTGATAGAGCAGATGGCAGTGGAAGGCCCAGTCGCCCGGTTCGTCGGTGGTCACGTCAAAGATTGCGCTGCTGCCCGGCTGGACGATCACCGTATGTTTTTTCGGCTGGTGATGGCCCTGGCCGTTGACCAGTTCGAAGAACATGCCGTGCAGATGGATCGGGTGCGCCATCATCGTGTCGTTGACCAGCTTCACCCGAACCCGCTCGTCATAGCCGAAGCGGATCGGATCATCGCCGACCGCACTCATTTTCCTGCCATCGAACGACCACATATAGCGCTCCATATTACCGGTCAGATGCAGTTCCATCTCGCGGTCCGGCGCGCGCTTGTGATGGTCCATCGCCAGCGATTTCAGCATCCGGTAATTGAGCGTCCTGTGCGGCACACCCTCCAGACCCAGCCCCGGATAGCCGGTACGGTCCTGCGGATTCATTGCCACCATGTCGATGCCGGGGCCGGTCTTGACGCCGGCCGGGAGCAGCGATGTATCGCGCATATCCATGCCACCGCTCATATCCATCGCTGTCATGTCATGGCCGCCAGCAGGGGTGTCGGCGGGCATCGCGTGTCCCATGGCCGCATGATCCATCTTGCTATGGTCCATCGGCGCGGCCGGCTTTGCATCGCCGCCAACATGATCCATGCCCCCATGTCCCATATCGACCATCGACAGCAAAGGCGGGTCGCGCAGGGCAGGGAAGGCGGCCTTGCGTCCCGGCTGCGAAGTCAGGCTGGCCTGCGCCATGCCGCTGCGGTCCATGCTTTCCGCTGCGATCGCAAAGGCCCCCGCTTCGCTTGGCGTGACAATCACGTCGTAGGTTTCGGCCACCCCGATCTGCAACTCGTCGACCGCGACCGGCTGCACATTCTGGCCATCCGCCTGCACCACCGTCATCGGCAGGCCGGGCAATCGCACGTTAAAGAACGTCATCGCGCTGCCATTGATGATCCGCAGCCGGACCCGCTCGCCCGGGCGATAGGGCAGCTCCAGCCCGTCCTCCGGCCCGTGACCGTTGATCAGATAGGTGTAGGTCGGCGCAGAAACATCGGCGATATCGGTCGCCATCATCCGCATCCGCCCCCACATCCGCCGCTGTTCCGCGCTCAGCGGATAATCGTCGCTGGCGCTGGTCTTCTGCCGGCTGAAATAGCCTTCGGAGACCTTCAGCTTCTTCATGATCGCATGCGGGTGCATTGGCGTGAATTCGCTGAGCAATATGATATGCTCGCGGTCATATTGCACCGGATCGGGACCCGCAGGATCGATGATCAGCGGCCCATAATGGCCGACCTGTTCCTGCAGCCCGCTATGGCTGTGCCACCAGTAGGTGCCCGACTGGCGCGGGGTCAGCGGCACGTCGAACCGTGCGCCCGGCCTGATTCCGGGAAAGCTGATCCCCGGCACGCCGTCAAACTGGAATGGCAGCAGCAAGCCGTGCCAGTGCACCGAACTGTCGACATCCAGCATATTGTGCACCGACAAGGTCACATCCTCGCCCTCCTTCAGCCGGATCAGCGGCCCCGGCACCGTGCCGTTGACCGCAATCGCATGGCCCGACCGGCCGCCGGTGGCAAAGCTGCCATCAGCAATATGCAGGTCGATCTTCGCACCGGAAAGTTCGTGGATACCCTTGCTCGCCGGGCCGCTCATCTTGCCCATGGACCAAGCGGGCATGGGCAGGGCGGCGAGACCACTCAAGGCGGCAAGCGAGCCGATCATCGTGCGGCGGGAATAATTCATGTTGGATTTTTGCATGGCTTCATATATACCCCCATAGGGTACCAAGACAAGAGGGAAAACATGGCCAAAGGTGCAGTGGATCAGAAAATCACCCGGCTCCGCCGGATCGAGGGACAGGTGCGCGGGGTCGCTCAGATGATCGCAGACGACCGCTATTGTATCGACATATTGCATCAGGTGCAGGCGGTGAAGGCGGCGCTGGCAAAGGTCGAAAGCCAGATTCTGAAAGACCATACCGCCTGTTGCGTCAGCGAAGCGATCGCGACCGGCAGCGCTGCCGAGCAGAAAGAGAAATTTGAAGAACTCATCGATCTGTTTGAAAAAGTGAAACGGTGAGCGACCAAGTCGCCATGCTGAATCAGCGGGCGGCAATTTGAAAGGAAAATATGATGATCGGAGCTATCGCAAAATCAATGCGCGAGACAAGCGCGGCCGGACTGTTGCTGCTATCGCTGGCGGCCTGTTCGACCGCAGCCCAGGCGGCGAGCTACACCATGTACCGGGATGCCGGTTGCGGCTGTTGTCTGGAATGGGCAGATCATGCCGAGGCTGGCCTGAATGCCGAAGTGATCGCTGAAGATGCCGACATGCAGGCTGTCAAGGATTTGCATGGCGTCCCGAACGAACTGCGCGCCTGCCACACGATGATCGTCGAAGGCTATGTCATCGAGGGCCACGTCCCGGCTGAAGCGATTCAGAAATTGCTGCGCGAAAAACCCGAAGGCGTGACCGGCCTTACGGTGCCCGGCATGCCGGTGGGATCGCCGGGGATGGAGTATCAGGATCAGAAACAGCCTTATCAAGTGATCGCCTTTGGCCCCAAGGGCCAGCGCGTATTCGCTAGCTACAATTGACCACCAACCAGCCACAAAGGAAATGAACATGAACCATTATCTAATGACTCTGGCTACCGCAGCCTTTGCGCTCTCTGCCTCCGGCGCCGCTCTCGCCAACCATCATGAAGAGGGGCATGACGGCCATGAAATGGAAAAAATGGAAGATGGCAGTATGACATGCTGCATGACCGATGCGGACGGCAAAAAAGTCTGCCATATGATGGATGCCGGCAAGATGGACCATAGCGAGATGGACAAAAGCAAGATGGATCACAGCAAGATGGACCATTCGAAAATGGATCATTCAACGATGACCCATGGCAATATGGCTGACCCAGAAACGCCGGATGCAGAGCCGAACTAGAAACGGATCGGCCTTGACCGGCGTCCTCCCGTAAAATCACCATCCGCCCCATGTCGCAGTCCAAGCGATGTGGGGCTTTTCTTCGCACTTTCACAGCCATGCAAGCGGCGACATTGACTCTTTTGCCCATCGGCTATATATACCCCCATAGGGTATATTGATCGAAAAGGATATGGATATGACCGATGCCGCTTCACATGATCATGGCCACGACCATGGCTCCAAAGATTGTGTCGCGCTGGTCAAGGACCCGGTCTGCGGCATGATGGTCGATCCCGCCAACACGGAACATCACGCGCATCATGCGGATCAGGATTATCATTTCTGCTCCGCCGGTTGCCGGACGAAATTTGTCGTCGATCCGGATCGCTATCTCTCGCCCGATCTCTCGACCGCGCAAGAAAACGTCCCCGAAGGTACGATTTACACCTGTCCGATGCATCCGGAAATCCGGCAGGAAGGCCCTGGCTCCTGTCCGATCTGCGGCATGGCGCTCGAGCCGGAAACCATCTCCCTCGATAGCGGCCCCGATCCCGAATATATCGACATGCGCCGCCGCTTCTGGATCAGCGCGGCCTTTTCCCTGCCTTTGTTCCTCTACGCGATGGGAGACATGATCCCCGGCCAGCCGTTCCAGTCCTGGTTCGATCCCGGCACCGCATCATGGGTGCAGCTGTTGCTGGCAACGCCGGTCGTCCTCTGGGGCACCTGGCCGTTTTTTGTTCGCGCCGTACAATCGATCAGAACGATGAACCCCAATATGTTCACCCTGATCGGGCTGGGCGTTGTCGTGGCTTATGGCTTCAGCCTGGTCGCGACTTTCTTTCCCGGTCTGTTCCCCGCGGCCTTCCGCGGTCATGACGGCACGGTCGCTGTCTATTATGAAGCCGCCGCCGTCATCACGACATTGGTATTATTGGGGCAGGTGCTCGAACTGAAAGCCCGCGGCCAGACCTCCAGCGCCTTGCGCGCTCTGCTGGAACTGGCCCCGCCGGTTGCGACGCGGATCAACGCAGACGGCTCGGAAGAAGAAATTGCCCTCGACCAGGTGGAATCGGGTGACAAGCTGCGCGTCCGGCCCGGCGAAAAGGTCCCCGTCGACGGCACCATCGCCAAAGGATCAAGCACAATCGACCAGGCGATGATCACCGGCGAACCGATTCCTGTCCAGAAATCCGAAGGGGACACCGTCACCGGCGGCACGGTCAACCAGACCGGCAGCTTCGTGATGACCGCCGAGCGCGTCGGCAAGGACACGCTGCTGGCAAAAATCGTCCAGATGGTCGCCGACGCCCAGCGCAGCCGCGCCCCGATCCAGAAGCTCGCCGACACGGTGGCCGGCTATTTCGTACCGACCGTGGTTCTGGTCGCGCTGATAACCTTCGTGGTCTGGGCGCTATGGGGACCGGAGCCGGCGCTGGCTTATGGTCTGGTCAACGCCGTCGCCGTGCTGATCATTGCCTGTCCCTGCGCTCTGGGCCTTGCCACCCCGATGTCGATCATGGTCGGCACTGGCAAGGGCGCACAGAATGGGATTTTGATCAAGAATGCCGAAGCGCTCGAGACTTTCGAAAAGATCGACACGATCGTCGTCGACAAGACCGGAACGCTTACCGAAGGCAAACCGAAGCTGGTATCGGTCGAACCGGAAAGCGGCTTTAACGCGGACGAACTGCTCGCATTGGTGGCTGCTATTGAAGTCGCCAGCGAGCATCCGCTTGCCGCCGCGATTGTCGAAGGGGCGAGAGACAAGGGTCTGCCATTCGAGGGAGCCCGCGATTTCCAGTCGGTCACCGGCGAAGGCGTCGAAGCGACGGTGCAGAATAAACGGGTCGCGATCGGCAATGAAAAGATGATGGAACGGCTAGGCGCGACCAGCGCCGGATTGGTGGCGAAAGCGCAAGAGGGTCGCTCGCAGGGCCAGACGGTTATGTTCGTCGCGGTTGATGGCGAGGCGGCCGGTCTGATCGGTGTCGCCGATCCGGTCAAGGAAACAACGGCGGAGGCGATCAGGACGCTGCACAAGGCCGGTCTCCATGTCGTCATGCTCACCGGCGACGCTGAAGCCACTGCGCAGGCGGTCGGCAAGATGATCGGGATCGACGAAATCCACGCCAATGTCTCGCCCGAGGACAAGCATCGCGTGATCAGCGAGCTGCAGGCTGCCGGCAAACGGGTGGCGATGGCCGGCGACGGCATCAACGACGCGCCGGCGCTGGCAAAGGCTGACATTGGCATCGCCATGGGCACTGGCACCGATGTCGCCATGGAGAGCGCCGGCATCACGCTGGTCAAGGGCGATCTCGGCGGCATCGCCAAGGCGCGGCATCTCAGTCAGCTGACCATGGGCAATATCCGGCAGAATCTGTTCTTTGCCTTTTTCTACAATGCGCTCGGCGTGCCAGTGGCGGCCGGCATATTATACCCCTGGTTCGGCCTCCTGCTCAGTCCGATGATCGCCGCCGCTGCGATGAGTCTCTCTTCGGTATCGGTGATCGGCAACGCGCTGCGGCTACGGCGCAAGCAGCTGTAGCGCGCGGAACTTTTTGATGGTTCGGACGTATAATACCCCCAGAGGGTATGAATTTGAATCGATTGCAAGGAGGAGTCTTATGTCAAAATACACCAGATTCATCGCGATGATCGCCACTTCGACGCTGGTCATGTTCGGCCTGATGTATCTCAACACTTACGCGCTGGATCATGTCTATTTCAGCGAAACCCGCACCTGGATGGCGCTCTACATGGGCGGTGCCATGGCCATCGTCATGCTGCTGTTCATGCTCGGCATGTATGACGACAAAAGGAAGAATGCGCTGATCCTGGGCGGAGCCGCGATCCTCTTTGTCGGCTCGCTCTATCTCGTCCGCTCGCAGGACACGATCGCCGATCAGGCGTGGCAGAAGGCCATGATCCCCCATCACAGCATCGCCATCCTGACCAGCGAACGCGCCCATATTGAAGACAGGCGGGTGCGCGATCTGGCCGATACTATCATCAGGGCCCAGCGCCGCGAAATCAGGGAAATGCAATGGCTGATCCGCGATATCGAGGCAAATGGCAAGGCGACGACCGAAGCCGAAGCGATCGCGCGGCCGGTGCCGGATTTTGAGGGTGAAATATGAACAAGACAGCAAAATTATATCGCATGGTGATGGAGCAGCATATCTGTCCTTATGGGCTGAAATCGAAATATCTGCTGGCACGGGAGGGATTTACCGTCGAGGACCATCATCTGACCACGCGCGCGGAAACCGACGCGTTCAAGGCCGAACATGATGTGGCCACCACGCCGCAGACCTTCATCGATGGCAAGCGTATCGGCGGCTATGACCAGTTGCGGGTCGCGCTCGGCAAGGACAAGCCGGAGGATGAGCGCAGCGACACCAGCTACCAGCCGGTGATAGCCCTGTTCACGATGACCCTGCTGATGGCACTCGCCGCCGCCTTTGTCGCGACCGGCACCTGGTTCTCGATACTGAGCGTCGAATGGTTCGTCGCTTTCTCGATGTGCGGTCTCGCCTATCTGAAATTGCGCGATATCGAGAGCTTCTCGACCATGTTCCTCAACTATGACCTGCTCGCCCGGCGCTGGGTGCGCTATTCCTATCTCTACCCGTTCGGCGAAGCTCTGGCCGGCGTGCTGATGATCGCCGGCGTCGCGCTATGGCTGGCAATTCCCGTGGCGCTTTTCATCGGCACCATCGGCGCGGTATCGGTCTTCTACGCTGTCTATATCCAGAAGCGCGAGCTGAAATGTGCCTGTGTCGGCGGCGACAGCAATGTGCCGCTCGGCTTCATCTCGCTGACCGAGAATATCTTCATGGTCGGCATGGCGCTGTGGATGAGCTACAAGATGCTGGGCGCCTGACGGCCGGGGGAAGGATAGGATAATGGCAAAAGACAATATCAGTGCGAAACTGAACCGGCTCCACCGGATCGAGGGTCAGGTCCGCGGCATTGCGAAAATGGTCGAGGAAGACCGCTATTGCATGGACATATTGTACCAGATGCAGGCGGTAAAATCCGCGCTCGCCAAGGTCGAGAGCCAGATCCTCAAGGATCATGCAGCCTGTTGCGTCAGCGAAGCTATTGCCACCGGTGATTCCGAGGAACAGCGCGAGAAATTCGACGAACTGGTCGACCTGTTCGAGAAGATGAAGCGTTAGGAGACGGGGCCGCAAGCGGCGCCCCGGACTGTCAGATCACTCTGCAATCTCCGGCTTGATCCGGTAAATCACCGTATCGCCGACGCCCTTCAGCGCGATGGTTTCGGGCGCGTCAAATTCATGGGCTTCGGTACATTGATAATAGGTGGCGGCAGACACGGCGATCCCGTTCGGCTCGGCCGCGCCTTCGATCCGGCTGGCGATATTCATCGTGTCGCCCCAATAATCATAGGCCAGCCGGCTGGTGCCGACCACGCCGCCGACGACAGGACCGGAATGGATGCCGACCCGCAACTGAATGTCGATCCCGCCCGCCTTGGCCCGGCTCTGCATTTCCGCAATCACATCCTTGGCAAAACTGACCGCGTCTTTCGCGCCCGGCCCGTTCGAGGCCGTGCCGCCCGACACCGCGAGATAGCAATCACCGATGGTCTTCACTTTCTCGATGCCATAGCGGGAGGCGCACTGATCGGCGATCAGGAAAAAGCCGTTCAGCTGCTCGACCAGATGGCCCGGCGAGAGTTGCTTGGAGAGTTTCGAGAAACCGACAATATCGATGAAGACCACCGAGATATCGGAGAATGAATCGGCCACCACTTCGCCGGCGTGCAGGCGTTTGGCGACCGCCTGCGGCAGGACATTGTAGAGCAGTTTCTCGGTCTTCTTGCGTTCCTGGTTGAGCTCCTGGCGGGCGACATACATGGCCCGCGCCCGGCGGTCGGCCTCCCAGTTGGAAAATATCGCGAACAGCAGGAAAAAGCTGATGTTGACGATGGTGTGATACATTTCGTCAAAGTCGATGCCATGGGTGTCCATATAGACGATGAACACGCCCAGCGTGCCGATCGCCCAGATCATGAACAGCTGCACATTGGCGACAAAGGCGACGCTGGCGATGAAATAGATCAGGCCAAAGAAGACCACCGCAATCTTGGTGATATCAAGGTCATTTTCAGCGGTGGTCCGCACCAGGACGGTCATCAGGACCGCCGCGGCGACGGTCATGGCCACGAACGGCAGGATATCCAGCCAGGGCCATTCGACATAACGGGGGCTGGTTGTTGCAAATATCGCCAGCGCGAAAAACCCGACAATCGCCATCGTGGTGATGTTGAACGTCGCAAAGGCCTGATTCGACGAAAATACCGGGGTCAGCATGAAGAAACCGAGGAAAATCAGCGGCCCGAGAACGAGCACCGCCCGGGTCGCCTTGAGCCGGGACCTGCGTTCGTCCCGCACATAGTTCAGCTCGTCTTGGGCTTCGGTAAAATGATTGATAAAGGCCATGAATATCCCCCCGGAAAGCCCGCAGTGCGACCCTTCTATCACGGGATTATAGGATGCTACTATTAACTAGTGGTTTTTTTTGGCAAATTCCTCAGGCGGGCGTCAAGATTCCGATTTCATGGTCCATCGTTCACCATGCGGCCCGTTCTATTGGCGAGCAGGATTGTTTCGGGTTGCCAATGGATCAACGCCAGAAATTTACGAGCTGCTGGCGTTGTGCGAGAAGGTGGAGCGGTGGGGAGGCAGCCCCGCTTTGAGCGCGAGAGCAGACATCGCGGATAGGGAGGCTGTCCGTTGGCTAACGCCCCACTAGCGGTCATTGGCAACAGTCGGATCCTATGTCCGCTTCGCGCCCCACAATCGGACATTGGAGTGAACGTTCGGAATGTCCGAAAGCAGCCATTCCAACTTTTCTCCTCAATGACCGATTCTGGGGGTGGGAGCGGAAGGTCTGCTGAGGAGCAGTAAAGACACCAGACATTGAGCATCCGATGCCGTCATCAGCGAGACTTTCCACCAAGCCTGTTGCATCGCCACGGTTCGATTGGTTGTGAGATGGACTTGTAACGGTCGTCTAATCGCATCCCCGTCAAGGATGATTTTTAACATATTTCACCCGCCTGCGGTTT
>CANLBM010000010.1 GCA_947488845.1 uncultured Sphingomonadaceae bacterium
AAAGCCCACAATCTGGAGCACTCCATGAGCCGGCGCGGAAACTGTCACGACAACGCTGTCGCCGAGAGCTTCTTCAACCTAATAAAACGTGAGCGAATACGGCGTCGAACCTACAAAACCCGGAAAGAGGCTAGACGGGACGTGTTCGATTACATCGAAATGTTCTACAATCCAAAACGTAAGCACGCTAGGAACGGGATGTTGTCACCGGCAGAGTTCGAACGGCAGCAAAAAATGAAAACCGAAGGTGTCTAGAAAACTAGGGGCTATTCACTGCGCTGCCATTCCGGTTGCGAAATATTGCGCCAGTCCTACCTGAGCTTCAGGTCCGGCACCATTACCTTCGATCTGAGCCCCAAAGCTAGCGAGTACAGAATAGCTATCTTGCGCATAACTATCTTCATCATTTTTCCTGCTTGCTACGAACCCGCATGGATGAACGCCCTGCCCGTACTCGACATCCCCAATCGGGCAAGGTGAAAGAAGGTTTCTACCATTGCCTTCTTGATCATCTCCAGTATTAGCCCAAAGCGGCATAATCACAGCTTCCTGTCGATCATATCCAATCAATAGCTCAGGTACCTGATTGACATTCTGACCAACCTTGAGCCCGACATTAGTACTCGTCCCAAACACCATGGTATTGCTATGCCGGGTAGCCTGCACACACCCTGCGGTCAGCGCAATCAGCCCCAAAACACCTATTTTCTTGTATAATCGACTATACATGGATCTTGCCCCTCTAGTGATGAAATGATGCTGGCGGCATTTTCCGCCTGTGCGGCTGATCGCACAACGATCAGCAATTGGCATTCTGACGGGTCAGCGGTGACCAGATTACTGGCATTCCAGCCGATAAACGGACCTGACTGCCAACCCACTCCCAATGTTTTGATATCTGCAGCCTGCACATTGCCTTGACTCGCCGGCAATTTCAGGCGCGTTATGCCGATATGTGTGCTGTGCTGATATTGAGTGGCTGTAAACCCGTCCTTCGGCATTACATTGATCGTTGTACAGCCAGCCAGCGTGCTGTTTGCCGACATCAACAGAATGCCGAAATTACATAATCGCCTCGCCTTGCCCCGACAAAGATGCTGAGCAACACGACTCGTTAGCTTCTGAGGATGTGAGAATTTCATAACAACGGGAATATCGAGCTATCGGCCCCAACATCCGTGACCCCCGTCACGCGTCCCCAAAAAACTCCCTCTTGAAAACAGAACAAACATTGAACATATAGCGGAAACCACCCTGTTCTTTTGGCCCGCTGGACTCTCTCCGGCATCTTCTGCAAAGCACCCGCATGAGTCTGACCCACATCAAAGTAAAAGGCGCCCGCGAGCATAATCTCAAGGGCGTGGATATCGAGCTTCCGCGCGAGAAGCTGATCGTGATCACCGGCCTGTCCGGCAGTGGTAAATCGAGCCTTGCGTTCGATACCATCTATGCCGAGGGGCAGCGGCGCTATGTCGAGAGCCTCAGCGCTTATGCGCGGCAGTTTCTCGAGATGATGCAGAAGCCCGATGTCGAGCATATCGAGGGGCTTTCGCCCGCGATCTCGATCGAGCAGAAGACCACTTCGCGCAACCCGCGCTCGACCGTCGCCACCGTCACCGAAATTTACGACTATATGCGCCTGCTCTGGGCCCGCGCCGGCGTGCCTTATTCACCCGCCACCGGCCTGCCGATCACCGCGCAGACGGTGTCGCAAATGGTCGACCGGGTGATGACCCTGCCCGAAAAAACCCGCTTCTTCCTGCTCGCGCCTGTGGTCCGTGGCCGCAAGGGCGAATATCGCAAGGAACTGCTCGAGTGGCAGAAGGCCGGTTTCACCCGGGTCCGGGTCGACGGCGAATTTTACGATATCGAGGAAACGCCCAAGCTCGACAAGAAGGTCAAGCATGACATCGAGGTCGTCGTCGACCGGCTGGTCGTGCGCGAAGGCATGGAACAGCGGCTGGCAGACAGTTTCGAGACCGCGTTGCGGCTGGCGGATGGACTGGCTTTCGTTGATCTGGCGGATGGTACGGTTGAGGAAGCGTTCGCCAATGGTGCTTCGACAAGCTCAGCACGAACGGAGAGTGAATACGCGGGTTCATCGAAGAAACCCGTTCGTCCTGAGCCTGTCGAAGGACCCGGCGTCGCAGAAGCCAGCGCGAATTTCAAACCGGAACCGGACAGCTCCCCCTCCCGCTTGCGGGAGGGGCTAGGGGTGGGCCAAGCGGACACCCAGGAAATCCCCACCCCCGACCCCTCCCGCAAGCGGGAGGGGAGCATGAAAGGCACCGGCCTGCCCCCCAACCGGATCGTCTTTTCCGAACGCTTCGCCTGCCCGGTCAGCGGCTTCACCATCGAGGAAATCGCACCGCGTTTATTCTCGTTCAACGCCCCGCAAGGCGCCTGCCCGTCCTGCGACGGCCTCGGCGAGAAGCTCCATTTCGACACCCAGCTGATCGTCCCCAATCCGGCGCTGAGCATCAAGAAGGGCGCGGTCGTGCCCTGGGCCAAGTCCAACCCGCCCTCGCCTTATTATATGCAGGTGCTCGGCAGCCTCGCGCGGCAGTTCGAATTTGATCTCGACACGCCGTGGAATGAATTGAGCGAACATCATCAGGATATCGTCCTCAACGGTACGCAGGGCCTGCCGGTCACTCTCCGCTTTCAGGATGGTCGCAAATCCTATGAAGTGAAGAAACCGTTCGAGGGCGTCGTCGGCAATCTCAAGCGGCGGATGCTGCAGACCGAGAGCGCCTGGATGCAGGAAGAACTGGCCAAGTTCCAGGCCGCGGCCCCTTGCGAAACCTGTCACGGCGCGCGGCTCAAACCGGAAGCGCTGGCGGTCAAGATTGCCGGCGAGGATATCTCGATATCCACCCGGCGGAGCGTCGGCGATGCCCTTGAATTTTTCGAGGGTCTCGGCGCACAGCTGAACAAGACCCAGAGCCAGATCGCCGAACCGATCCTGAAAGAGATTATCGAGCGGCTGGGCTTCCTCAACAATGTCGGCCTCGACTATCTCAATCTCGACCGGACCAGCGGCACCTTGTCCGGCGGTGAAAGCCAGCGGATCCGCCTGGCCAGCCAGATCGGATCGGGCCTGAGCGGCGTGCTCTATGTGCTCGACGAGCCGAGCATCGGCCTGCACCAGCGCGACAATGACCGGCTGCTGACCACGCTGAAACGCCTGCGCGATCTCGGCAATACGGTGATCGTGGTCGAGCATGACGAGGACGCCATCCGCACCGCCGACTGGGTTGTCGACATGGGACCGGGTGCCGGCGTTCATGGCGGCGAGGTCGTCGCCGAGGGCACGCTCAAGCAGATATTGAAATCGAAAAAATCGCTGACCGCCGCCTATCTCAACGGCACGCGCCAGATCGAGGTGCCGGCCAAGCGCCGCAAGGGCAATGGCAAGAAGCTGACCGTGCACGGTGCGACCGCCAATAATCTGCAGAATGTTACCGCATCGATCCCGCTCGGCACCTTCACCTGCATCACCGGCCTGTCGGGCTCGGGCAAAAGTTCGCTGACGATCGACACGCTTTACGCATCAGCCGCCCGGACGCTTAATGGCGCGCGGGTGATTGCCGGGGCGCATGACAAGATCACCGGCCTGGAATATTGCGACAAGGTCATCGACATCGACCAGTCACCCATCGGTCGCACCCCGCGTTCCAACCCGGCGACCTACACCGGAGCCTTCACCAATATCCGCGACTGGTTCGCCGGTCTGCCCGAAGCGCAGGTGCGCGGCTACAAGCCGGGCCGGTTCAGTTTCAACGTCAAGGGCGGCCGCTGCGAAGTATGCCGCGGTGACGGGCTGATCAAGATCGAGATGCACTTCCTGCCCGATGTCTATGTCACCTGCGAGGAATGCCACGGCAAACGCTATAATCGCGAAACGCTCGAGGTGAAGTTCAAGGGCAAGTCGATTGCCGATATTCTCGACATGACGGTCGAGGATGCGGTCAGCTTCTTCAAGGCAGTGCCGCCGATCCGCGACAAGATGGCGATGCTGTACGAAGTCGGCCTCGGCTATGTGAAGGTCGGCCAGCAGGCGACAACCCTGTCGGGCGGCGAGGCGCAACGCGTCAAGCTGGCCAAGGAACTGTCGAAACGGTCAACCGGGCAGACGCTCTATATTCTCGACGAACCGACAACAGGCCTGCACTTCGAGGATGTTCGCAAACTGCTGGAGGTGCTCCACCAGCTGGTCGAGCAGGGCAATAGCGTGGTCGTGATCGAGCATAATCTCGATGTCATCAAGACCGCCGACCATATCATCGACCTCGGCCCCGAGGGCGGCGTGCGCGGTGGCGAGATTGTCGCCCAGGGCACGCCGGAAGAAGTGGCCAAGGTCAAGGCTAGCTTTACCGGCGGCTATCTGAAAGACATGCTGGCGAAGTGAGCCGCGATCGAAGGAAGCTGCTATTTGTCTGTCAGTGTAATCGCTTGCGCAGCCCGACTGCCAAAGTGGCAATGATTAATAGCGCAGCGCCTTCGCCTGCCAAAGCAGCAGCAGCGGTGACAGCAATTCGACCGCCATCGCCCCGATTTGCTCGGTCGGTGCCGGGCCCACGGTGAGATAGGACACGGCCCTTGCGCAGCCGCCGATGAAGAAAAACAATATGCCGAAACGGAACAGGCTCGCCCGTCGTCTCAGATCGCCGGCGCTATAGAAAAACATTGCGGCAACCCCGAGATAAACCCCGGAATAATAGCGATACTGGTTATCCAGCGCGCTGCTGAACGGCTCGGCACCCATATGCTCCGCCGCTCCGAAAAATATTCCGTTCACGCCGAACCAAAGCGGAATGAAAGCAATCAATATTGTGGCAAAGCGGAACGCGATCATATGATATCCCCCTGATTTCCCTTCCCGTTGAACGGAGAAGAGTTTGTGACTATGCAGACTGGCTGCCCAGCCATATTGTATTGAGGTTGCGCTTCCGTCCGGTTGCGAAGCCCCCTCATCCGGCTCCGGCCAACGAATGAATTCACAAGCCGTGATTGCTTTTTCCCTTATGAGAGAAAGCTTTCACTCATCGCAAACCCGGAACCACCGATGACCCATTCGACCGGTTCTGATCTTCGTTGATCGGTGAAGACTGCCACGGCGGAATCACGCTGTCAATTTTTGTGTGCAATATCAGTCGTAAAGCGACAATCAGCAGAGAAACCGGCGCAGATAACCCGATCGTCCGAAGCCTGAACGCAACCTTCGGTTCCAACCCCGCTAGAGACGTTCGAGCCGAACCGGCAATCCATCTTTCGGCTGAGGAATCGGAAAGGCCTGCCACTCCGGTTCATGATCATCCCCGCCCTGCAGGACGATATGGTTCTGGGTCAGCATCGCGTGCATCAATATCTTGATCTGCATATAGGCAAAATGCAGGCCGAGACACATATGTGCGCCACCGCCAAACGGGACCCATGCATATTTGTGGCGTCCGACACTGTTTTCCGGCGTGAAGCGCAACGGATCGAATTTTTCCGGATCGGGCCAGTGTTTTTCCATCTTGTGGACGAATTGCGGGCTGATACCGACATTGGTTCCGGCCGGTATCGTGTAATTACGGAAGGTAAATTCCTTGAGCGCTCGGCGCGGGATGCTCGGTACCGGCGGGATCAGGCGAAGCGACTCCTTGAATGCCATTTCGGTGAGGTCGAGCTTGCCCAATTGCTCCATGGTCAGCACCGTGCCGGCCGGCGCCACCGCCAGGCATTCCTCGCGCAGACGGTCCTGCCATTCGGGATTCTTGGCCAGCAAATAGACCATGCTGGTCGCCGATGAGGTGATCGTGTCATGCGCCGCCATCATCAGGAAGTTCATGTGGTCGACGACCTCGTCCTCGGTCAGCAACTCGCCATTTTCGTGGGTTGCCAGACAAATCTGGGTGAAGATATCCTCTCCGCCCTTGGCCCGGCGCTCCTTCACTTGCGGCGTAAAATACTCCAGCAGATACTCGCGCGCCTTCACGCCTTTCCACATTTTCGTAAACGGGATCGGCTTGCGTGCGATACCGATCGAAGCCTGGACTTCATCGACAAAGGCCTTGTTGATCTTGTCCGCTTCCGGCCCCCAGGGGATGCCGAGAATGGCGCTGGCCGCGGTGTCGAGCGAGAGCGATTTTATCGCCGGGTAAAATTCGAATTCGGTGTCGCCCCACTCGGCGACACGCTCCAATATGCCGGTCCCCAGCACCTGGCAATGATGCTTCATCGGTCCGGGCTTGAAGGCAACCGAGAGCGCCTTGCGGTCGGCTCTGTGCCGTTCAAAATCCATCAACATCAATCCGCGCGGGAAGAGATTGTTCAGCACCGGACCCCATCCCTGTTCGCTGGAAAATATCTTGTCCTTGTTGAACATCACCATTTCGGTCGCGTCCGCTCCGAGCAGCATGACATTCTGCTTGCCGAAACTATAGGTGCGGTAAACCGAGCCATAGCGATCGAACATATATTTGCCGAAACCGATCGGGTCCTTGATAACCTTCAGCGTCGTACCGAAAATCGGGATACCGCTTTCACCGGGAATATGGGCCAGTTGATCTTCGCTTGGAGTTTTTACCCAATGCGGATTCGCACTTTCCTGATAGGGATATCCATGCGGTTTTGCTGAAATTGTCGCCACGGGTAGAGCTCCTGAATTAAAGTTACATGATCTTACTAGCTACTTTCATCAATGTCAGCAAGAGCCTCCATTCATCCGTTATTCAATCGCTGCAACATAGGATTGGCAACAGTTGAAAATGAATCGCGTATCGGCACATGCAGTGCCGCTATGGCCGGTTCCGATGGGAAAAATCATGATCAAGTTTGGGATACCCGGAACCCTGAAATCTGTCATTGCGGTCGGCGCGCTTTTGGGGCTGGGCGGCTGCATGTATGGCGGCACCGGCTATTATGGTGACGGTTATGTCAACAATGCCGGCTATCAATGCGACCCTTACGCGCCCTTCGACGACTATTATGCGTGCGATTCCGGCTATGGCTTTGCCAATATCGGTTTTGGCGGCGGCTGGTATGATCAATATTATTATCCCGGCTATGGCATCTACATCTTCGATCGCGGCGGCAGACGCCATGCAATGCGTGACAATCACCGGCGCCACTGGGCCAGACAAAGGGCCGAATATGGCGGGCATCACGTCAGAGACCGCAATCTTCATCCGCAGCAGCGAGCCGATCGACGCGACCGGCGGGGTGATCGCCGTGACGGCGCGCAGGATCAACGACGCGGCAATCGGGGTGACAATATCGGCACGCGCAGCAGCCGCAGTGATCGTCCCGTGACAACGCGACCCGGTCGAAATAGCCAGGCCGCCCCGACCCGCAATCGCGGTGATCGGACGAGACCAACGGGCCAGCGACCGGCGAGGGCGGTCGAACAGCCGCAAAGTCGGGCCGAACCGGCTGCACGGCCAGCGGAAACATCCCTGCCAGCGCGGGTGGAGCGCCCCCGCTCTTCACCGAGAACCAACCGCAACGGGCGCGAACGTCTTAACGACGACTAGTTCCGCTTGACGTTCATCTGCCAGCAAAAGCTTCGCAAATGGGCCGTTCTCGGGCAACCGCCCGGCCAATGGTTAAGACAATTGTAATCATCGCCATTAGCCTATATCCTGCATTCCCGAGTGAAGTTTCGAGGAATTTTGGCGATGGCGACTGCATTTAGCGATATTCAACCCGATGATTACACACCGTTGGAACAGCATCCGCAGCATGGCGTCATCATTGGCGGACCGGCCGCTCGGGCTAAGCGCATCGAATATGGCATCTTGCTCTCGACAATGGTGCTGGGTTCGCTCGGAGCCCTGTACTGGACCCTCACCCATAACACCGGCTGGGTAGAATGGTCTGCCTTCCTGTTCGGATTTGCCCTGATCAACATGGGCGTCGGTATCGGCTATCACCGTTATTTCACCCATCGCGCCTTTGAAGCGGGCCCAAAAATGCGTCTTGCCATGGGCATCATGGCGCAGATGGCCTGCCAGGCTTCGGTACTCAAATGGGCGGCCGACCATCGCCGTCATCACGCTTTTTCTGATGATGTCGGAGATGTGCACAGCCCCTATGTCGATGGCCACGGCAAGAAAATGTCGAAATGGAAAGGCCTTGGCATCGCCCATTTCGGCTGGCTGTTCGACAATACGACTTCGGACATGAACGTTTACGGCAAGGGACTGATCGACGATCCGCAGGTCTTGTGGTGCCATAAGCATCGCTGGTCGATAGCCATCTTCTCGAGCATCATTCTGCCGGCGCTCTGGGCGCTGGCCTTTGGCGGGCCGGAATTTATCCTCGGCACCATCCTGATCGGCGGCTTCTTCCGCAATTTCTTCTTCCTGAATTTCGTCATGGGCGTGAACAGCATCGGCCATGTCTTTGGGTCGCAGCGGTTCAAGACCAAGGACGGATCGCGCAACAACTGGTTCATGGCATGGATGACCTTTGGCGACGGATGGCACAACAACCATCACCAGCACCCCCGCGCCGCTTCATCGCAAGTCGCGTGGTGGGAATTCGATCTCAACGGACAGATCATCTATCTGTGGGAGAAAATGGGTCTGGTCTGGAACGTCCAGCGCGCCCCTGCCTATATTCGCAACGAAAAGGGCGAATGGGTCCAGAAAAAAGCGAAAGTCGCAATCCCCGGCCTGGCCGAACCGGAAGCCATGTCGGCTGACGATGGCGGCGTGATGTTCCCCGCCAAGGACAAACAGCCCCATATCGAGCCGGCTGAGTGACGAGAAGCCAAGCGTTCTACTAATGTGATCGCAAGGTTATGGTTGCGGAGACCGCGCCATTGCCAGCCGGATTGACGTTGAGCGCTTCGACCGCGATTCCCTCCCGTTCGATCCGTGCCAGCCAGCCAAACAGCGCTGCCGGCTTGGCCGATTCTATCACCATGTTGACCCGGTTGCCCGATTGCGGCACGACGGAGCCAACTGCGATTCCCGTCTCACCCGCACTCTGGCTGACGAACATATCGATCGCACCGCTGAACTTCACCGTCGTCCCGTCGACCGGCTGCTGAAGCGCAGCAACCTTGGACTCTATCCGCGCCTGCTGCTCGACCGCATCGACATAGCGTTCTTCAGCCGTGGTCATCGCACCAAGCATCGGTCGCGCCATGCCGTAATAGCCCACCAGTCCAGCCAATAGCAGAGCGGCGACCCCGACCAGGATCCTCTCCCGCTGGCTGAGCCCGGAAAACCAGTTTCTCGCATTGTCGATCATGGCGCCCTCACCGTAATATCCGCCTGTGCCGACCCGGTGGCATCGGTGCGCGGAGTCGCGGTGATGACGAAGCCCGCTTCCTGCAACGCGAGAAGAGCCGGATTGATATCCTCGTTGCGAACCGCGGACAATGTCGCCGTCACGATCCCGTTTTCACCATAAGCCATGCGCGTCATCGACACGTTCGGGACCTGTTGCAACGCGGAATAGAGTGCCGACGCCGGAACCGGGAACATGATATTACCCCGATTTTCGGCAATCAGCCGCTGGTCCAGCGCGCGTTCGGCGCTGTCCGGATTTTCCTGATCGCCAATGACGGGAGCGGCACTGGCAAGAGCGGCCTCATCCGCCGCGCTGGCAGCCCAATGATATTTGGCCAGTTGCACCAGCGGGATGGCAAACGACAATATGACCAGCGCCGCCGCCATCCAGCCGAGCCGGCGCTTTTGCTTTGCGTCGATCGCCCGCTGCGTCTTTTTCGCAAAGGGTCCGCTGCGAAAATTCAGATCGCATTTTTCGGAAGCACCGGCCAGCATGGCGTCAAATGCAACGCCGGTGACCGGAACAATGGCCTGATCGGCAAATAGAATCTCCCGCAGCGCCGGATCATCGGCGGCGATGAGATTGTCCGCGCGAACGACTTGATCGAAACCGAAATCCGCTGACGCCGCGTCATCACCGGTACCGGGCAGCAACCAGCCCGATGGAAGAATCTCATCCGGGTCCAGTTCCAGCGCCTGCAAGCGCACCAGTCCGGCAGACAATATATCCCGTCCGACCGACGCGGTGACCACCGCGCCTGCACCATCCCCCGTGTCAATCATTGTCGCGACGATATGGAGGTTTGCGCTGTCCAGACTATTGGCTTTCGCCGTCATACTCGCAGCGGCAAGCGCCTGATTGTCGGTCACGTCGCTGATCGCTGCATGCGCCATGATCGTGGTCAGATGCGACGCGACCAGCGAAACCACGCGAATATCCGCCTGCGCCTCGTCCGGACCATCGCCAAGCGAAGCAACCCGGGGATCCGGATCGCATCCCGCGGCCTGCACTGCGCCATCGGCGACGCGCCACCAATAGAGGGCTTCGTCATCGGCGGCCGGAAAGGCGATCAGGAGAAGATTGGGGTTCACGCGCTGTGGATCTTATTCAGCGTAAATGTCGGCATTGTCATCTTCGCCGCCCGGCGCGCCATCCGCACCCAGCGAATAAAGATCAAAGCCGGGACCCTGACGGCCTGGATTGTCATATTGATAGGGCCGTCCCCACGGGTCGTCGGGCAGCTTCTTGATATAGCCGCCCTGCCGGTAGCGTGCGGTCGTCGTCAGCGAGGCGGGTGGCGCAATCAACGCCTGCAGGCCGTCGGACGAGCCGGGATAGCTCAGATTGTCGAGCCGGTACATCTCCAGCGCCTGACCAAGCGTCGCAATATCGGCCCGCGCCTTCTGGATCATCGCTTTATCCTGACTGGGCAATACATTGATCACCACAATCGTCGTCAGCAGCCCGAGGATGAAGATCACCACCATCAGCTCGACCAGCGTGAAGCCGTTGCGCTTTTTCTGTGTCTTTGGTTCCGGAACCGAAACCGCGTCTGGATTTTCAATATCTGTCGTCATGATCATTCCTTTTTTCCGGCCCTATAGTCCGGCAAGATTCTGCAGCTGCAGGATCGGTAACAATATCGCCAATATCACCACCGCAACCAGCCCGCCAAGCGCCACGATGATGAGCGGTTCGAGCAGCGACAGGGCGGTTGAACTGAAATTGTCAAATTCCCGTTCCAGATAACCCGCTGCCCGCGCCAGCATGTCCTCCAGTTGCCCCGATGCCTCGCCGCTGGAGGTCATATAGACCAGCATCGGCGGAAACACCCCGGCATTTTTGAGCGCGGTGGACAGGCTGCCGCCACCTCTAATCGCTTCCACCATATCTTCAGACGCCTTGCGCAACACGCTGTTGTGGATCGTTTCCGTGGTCAGCCGCAGCCCCTCGATAATCGGCAGCCGGCTGGCCACCATGGTCGACAGCGTCCTCGCCAGTCGCGCCGCGTGCAAATCGCGCAGCAAGCGGCCGACAAATGGCAGGCGCAGCAGAAAACCGTCAAAGCGATATTTGAGCTGCGGCTCCTTGAGCGCACGCCAGCCGATCAGAACCATCAGCCCGATGAAAATCGCAATCGCCCACCACCAGTCGGCGAGAAAGCCGGAAATGCCGATCACGATGCGCGTGACCAGCGGCAGTTGCTGGTTCACATCGTCAAACTGCTCGACCACCTTGGGCACGACCGCGATCATCAGCAGCGCGACGACAATGACCGAGACCAGAGCCAGCACCGCGGGATAGGCCAATGTGCCGATCAGCTTGCCGCGCAATTCGGCCTGTCGCTCCAGCAAGTCCGCCAGTCTTTCGGTGATATCGGGGAGCGTCCCCGAGCTCTCACCCGCCGCGATCATCGCCCGGTAGAGCGGCGGAAAGCTTTTCGGTTCGCGCCGCATCGCCTCCGACAATCGCTGCCCCTCGATTACCCCGCCATGCACAGTCGCGATCCGCTGCTGCACATGCGGTTTCTCATTCTGGTTGCCGATCAGACGCAACGCTTCCTCGAGCGGGCTGACCTGTGCCAGCGACGACAATTGCCGCGTGAACAGGGTGAGTTCTTTCGAAGTCAGCTTTTTCGGACCGAACAGGCCTGCAGATTCCTTGCCCTGTTTGCCTGATTTGCCCTGCGCCGCTTCCATCTTGACGATATAGAAATTGCGTTCGGTCAGCTTGGCCCGCGCCGCATCGTCGCTGGCGGCCGCCAGCCGTCCGGTCTTTTCCCGCCCCTTGGGGTCGATAGCGACATAAGCAAATTCAGGCATCGACCGCTTCGCTTTCGCGGCGGGAGATGCGGATGGCTTCTTCGGGCGTGGTCAAACCCTCGCGCACGAGAGCTCTCGCGGCTACGCCGAGATGGGGCTGGTTGCGAAACGCATGGGCGCTGATCGCCGCCTCGTCGCCGCCATCATTGATCAGCTTTCTGAGCCTATCATCGATGCGGATCGCCTCGAACACGCCGATACGCCCCTGAAAGCCGGTCTGGTTGCAATGTTCGCAACCGGTCTCGCGATAGACCATGGTGCCGTCGTCAAAACCGAGTAGCGAGGCCAGACTGCCGTCGACCTCGATCGCTGTGCGGCAATGTTCGCAGAGTTTGCGCACCAGTCTTTGGGCGATGACCGCGCGCAAGGTCGAGGCGAGCAGAAACGGCTCCACCTTCATGTCCCGCATTCTGGTGATCGCGCCGACCGCATCATTGGTGTGCACGGTGGACAGCACCAGATGGCCGGTGAGGCTGGCCTGTACCGCAATCTCTGCCGTCTCACGATCACGAATCTCGCCGATCATCACCACGTCCGGGTCCTGCCGCAATATGGCACGCAAACCGGCAGCAAAGGTCAGACCGACCTTCGCATTCACCTGCGTCTGGCCAATGCCCTCGATCGCATATTCAACCGGGTCCTCGACCGTCAGGATATTGCGGCTGCCGTCGTTGAGCTGCTTGAGACCCGCATAGAGCGTGGTCGTCTTGCCCGAGCCGGTCGGGCCGGTGACCAGAATAATGCCATTGGGCTCGCTAAGCGCATCGGTCAGGATCGCATGAGTGCTCTCGGACATGCCAAGCAGATCCAGCGAGATTCCCGCGCTTTCCTTGTCGAGAATCCGCATCACCACGCGCTCGCTCGCCCTGTTCGGCAAGGTGGATACGCGCACGTCGAGCAATTTGCCGCCGAGCGTCAGGCTGATCCGGCCGTCCTGCGGAATGCGTCGCTCGGCAATATCGAGCCGCGCCATCACCTTGATCCGGTTGACGATCACGCCGGCGACATGCGGCGGCATACGCAATTTCTCGGTCAGCACGCCATCAACCCGCATCCGCACGACCAACCCGGTCTCATAGGGTTCGATATGGATATCCGAAGCGCCCTGCCTTGCCGCTTCGGCGATAATCCCGTTGATCAGCCGGATCGTCGGCGCATCATCGGCGCTGTCGAGAAGATCCTCTGCGCTCGGAATATCCCCGGCAATATCGTCCAGACCCTCGCCAGCCAGGGCCATATCACCGGCCATCGCGGCAGCCGAGCCGTCCATCGCATAATGGGCGCTGAGCAATTTCTCGAACGCCGGACCATCGACCCGTTCCACGTCGAAGGGCAGCGCGAGATAGCGGCGCAGCTCAAGCAGGGCAGACGGATCAGAGCCTTCGCGCATCGCAATCGACAGCCGTTCACCGCTGCGATCCTGAATCAGCAGGCCGTGATCGCGGGCATAGACATAAGGCAGGTCCTTGACGGCCGCCGACATCACAAGTCCGTCATCCGCTTCGGAGACAACCGCTTCTGTTCCCCGAGCGATCTTCATCATCGCTTCCCGCTGGTCCCGCTCGCCGGCAGCGGGGTCTGCTCGATCATGCCGCCGTCCCTGACGGCAGGCATGTCGCCCGGCGCATAGATGATCTGGTCATCCGGCCGCGATGCAACCGATGGCGGTACGGTGCCGAGATAATCGCGAACCAGAGCATCAATCGACGGCTCCTGATCCGGATTGCGGCTGAGTTGCCGGTCGCGGATATAGCCGTAGCGTGCGCTCGAGAAGCGCCGTGCGTCATTGGGATCTTTCAGGATTGTCGGACGGATGAAGACCATCAGATTGGTCTTGACCCGCGACTTGCCGCGCGACCGGAACAACTCGCCAAGGACGGGAATGTCGCCCAGAAACGGCACTTTCTGGATCGTGCGCCGTTCGTTGTCGTCGAGCAGGCCGCCGAGCGCTATAATCTCGCCATCCCCCACGGTCACAGTGGTATTGATTTCCCGCTTGTTGATGATCAACTCGTTGAAATCGTCGGAAACCGGCCCGGCAATCGAACTGACCTGCTGGCGCAATTCCATCCGCACTTCGTCGCCGGCATTGATCTGCGGCGTCACTTCCAGCTCGATCCCGACATTCTGCCGCTGGATCGTGCGGAAGGCATTGTCAAAATTGCCCGACAGGGCCTCGCCGGTCGACACCGGAATTTCCTGCCCGAACAATATGCTGCCCTTGAGATTGTTGTTCACCGTCAGCGAAGGCGTCGACAATACATTGCTGTTGCTGTCCGACTGCACCGCATTGATGATCGCACCAAGCACCGCGCTGCCGCCAAGGCTGGTGGCGAAACCACCAAAGCCGCCGCGCGCGGCAAGCACGGCATCCGCCGCATTCTGCCGCAGCGCATCGCCGACCGCACTGTTGGTCGTCACGGTCGTCGCGGTATCGGTCGTTGTGGTCGTCGTCGTGTCAAACTGGTCGGCCAGCAAACCGCCCGCGACATCGACGATATTGGGAGAGGCATTGGAGAAATTGGTCACCGCAAAGGGCACGTCCTTGCCGCCCACCAGCCATTGCACGCCCAGTTCGCGGGCCAGATTTTCCGAAATCTCGACGATGATCGCCTCGACAACCACCTGTTCCTGCCGCGTGTCGAGCTGGCGGATCAATTCGCCGATCATTCGTTGCACGTCGGGATTGGCGGCGACGATGATCGCGTTGGTTCCTTCCAGACGGGTCACGATCGACGGACCACGGCTGGCGATGCCGTTGCCGCCGCTGCTGACAGCGGCCGGTGCTGACGCGCCTTCACCGCCCCCAGTTGGCGTAACCGTCGCCGAACCGCCGCTTGTCCCATTACTTCCCAGTAAATTCTCGATCACTGGCAGTAGATGTTCGGCATTGGCATAATCGAGCCGGTGAACCCGTATCTCGGTCCCCGATTCCGCACCTTTGTCCAGTTCCCGCGCCATTTGGGCAAAGCGCGTCACCGCACCGGGATCACCGCGCAACGCGACGCTGTTGCTGCTGTCGATCGGCACCACGGTCACCGGAGCGCGCAGGCCTTCACCCCCGCCCTGTGCAGCGAGCGCCTGCAGCGAGGTCGCGATTTCGCGGGCACCGGCGTTTTTCAGCGTGATGATCGTGCTGGCGGCGCTGTCGCGGTCAATCTCTCCGACCAGACTGCGGATCCGGCGGATATTGTCGGCATAGTCAACGATCACCAGACTGTTGGCGTTACGGTTGGCGGTGATCGATCCCTGTTTGCTGACCAATGGTCGCAATGTTTCCAGCGCTTCGGACGCGACAATCGATTTGAGCCGCACCACCTCGGTCACCATCTGGTTGCCCTCTGCACCGCGCGAACCGATCCGGGTCGGCTGCGAAGCCGCGCCATCGGCGGGCTGAATGCGATAGGCACCGCGGGTCGTCGGAATTGCGACCAGATTGTTGGCGCGCAGGGTCGACAGGAATATCTCGAAATATTCCGAACGGCTCAGCGGCCGGTCGGTAACCACCGAAACCTTGCCCTGCACCCGGCTGTCGAGAATGAAGGTACGGCCTGTGACCTTCGCCGCGTCCTGGACGAAGGCGCGGATATCGGCGTCGCGAACATTCAGCGTGTGCTGGGCCGACGCTGGCGCAGCCCACAGGCTCGCACAAAGCGCAAGAACGGCGATAATCCGGGTGAATAGGCTACGCATCAAGGGGCTCCCAGATTGACGGCTATCGGAACTCTATCGGCTCCGCGCTCGACTTCGACGGACAGGCGCGCGCCTGGCCGGATTTGACTTTTCAATGCTTCGATATCAGCGGCAGAACCGACCGGATTGCCATTGATCGACACGATGATATCGCCGTTGCGGAAGCCGGCGCTGTTGAACAGAGCGCCATCCCCCAGGGGTGACATGACGATGCCGGTGATCCGGCCCTGATCATTGCGTGGCGCCAGCGATGCGATGCCCGGTATTTCGTTATCGCCTGCGCTCGGGGCTGCGACCGCCACAGAGTCTTCGGCGCCGACGGTTTGCGCAGGGATCGACTGGTCGAGATAAAGGCTCTCGCGGACTCCGCCGCGATTTATGATGACATGATCAAACTCGACACTGTCCAGCGTGACACCGGACATGATCTCCTCGCCCACGACATAATTTGTCTGCACACCATCCGGCCCGGCCAGAATCGCCGAACCCAGCCCCGACGCCTCGTTCATCCGGATGCCGAAGAGCGTCAGTTGCAGCGACGTCACCACATTGGCGCTTTGCGCCGCATCGCTGCGGAAAAACGGATCGAAGCTGCTGAACAGGGTCAGGCGCGATTGCGGCGACAGGACTTCCACGTCATCGGCGCGATAATCCCCGACGGGGCCCAGCGGGGTCACGACCAGCCAGACCAGGCGAACCGCCTGAACCAGCAAAAAAACAGCCAATATGGCAAACAGAACAGGATAAGGCCCTTTCTGGTTATACCAGCGGGCCAAGGCATCAAATCTGTCCGAAAAGCTGTTTCCCACGAATCCCCGCAACCTTGCAATCCCGTCGCGCTATAGCGATTTAACGTCCATTCGACGACTCATTGATGACAAATATATTACAGTTTAGGCCCAATAGGCAGTATGCATCAGGGCAATTTCATGTCCAGCAGAGCGCCAAGATCATCGAGCGCCTGCTGCTCTGCCGACACCTTGATTGCAGCCATGCCAAGCGCCGCAGCCGGTTTGCAGTTGATCCCCAGATCGTCAAGATAGATACATTCTGCCGGCTCGACGTCCAGCGCCTCGCACATCATCTGGTAAATCCGCGGATCGGGCTTGCGGATGCCCGCCTTGCTGCTCTCGATAATATGGTCGAAACGCAGCATCACCGCTTGCACCGCAGCGGCTTTCTCATCATCCATCGCCATGCCCGCGCCCTTTCCGGCCGGCACATTATTGGTGATACAGGAAATCGTGAACCCCTCGGTTTTCAGACGGTCCAGCGTTGCCACCATCCGCGGGCGCACATCACCGGCCAGCCGCGCCAGCACATCGGCGCCACGCAGTTCGATGCCGAACGCCCGCGCCTCCTCGGCAAAAGCTTCGTCAAAACCGGCACCATCGATTTCCGCCCGTTCAAAGCGGGCCCATGCATTATGATCGGGATTGGCGCTGTTGATCTGGCGCACGCTGTCTTTCGGCACACCCTTTTCCGTCTCCAGCCGGTTGAACGCTTCAAAGGGAGACGATGTGATCACACCGCCGAAGTCAAAAATCACGGTTTTATATTTCATGCAACAACTGCTCCAAAAATTGATCCGATGGCGGCAGTTGCGCCCATCGCCGCTGCCCCCCAGAAAGTCACGCGAACCACAGGTCGCCATATCGGCGCCCCGCCCAATATGGCGCCAGCGGCCCCCAGCGCGGCAAGCAAGGCGAGCGCTGCCCCGGACACCACCCAGATCAGTACATCACCGCTGAACAATGCCGCAAGGATCACCGGTAGCAAGGCCCCCATCGCGAAAGCCAGCGCAGAGGCCAGGGCCGCTTGCAGCGGTTTGGCGGAAAAATGTCTGGTCAGACCGAGTTCGTCTCGCAAATGCGTGCCCAGGGCGTCATGCGCGGTCAGCTGGTCGGCAACCTTCTCGGCAAGATCGGCGGTCAATCCGCGGTTCTTGTAAATAGATATCAGCTCCAGCCGCTCGGCCTTCGGCTGGTTCTCCAGCTCCCAGGCTTCCTTCGCCCGCTCCGCCTTCTCGCTATCGGCCTGCGAACTGACCGAGACATATTCGCCCGCTGCCATCGACATGGCTCCGGCCACCAGCCCGGCGAACGCGGTGAGCAAAATCGTCTCCTGCGAGGTGGCGGCGGCGGCCACCCCGACCACCAGGCTGGCGGTCGAGACGATCCCGTCATTGGCGCCCAATACGGCGGCGCGCAGCCAACCTACCCGGTCAAGCCGGTGTTTTTCACTATGCACGATTGCCAAGTTGGATTCCTATTTGTTCAAATATTCCAGCTTCAGACCGGGCCGTTTCCAGCGGGTCTTGACCAGCTTGCCGGTCGCCGACAGACATATCCACGCATCCATCATGTCCTCGCCGCCAAAGCAGATATTGGTGGTGAAGATATCCGGCGTTTCAACAAATTCGACCAGCTCGCCTTCGGGAGAGATCACACTGATCCCGCACTCGCCGATCGTCGCAACGCAGATATTGCCGCATTCCTCCATCGCCAGGCTGTCGAAAAATTTATAGCCGGAGGGCCGGTAGAGCGGGATGCCGGGACCGCCGGGGCCAGCGTCCGGCGCGACCTTGCCGGGCGCGGTAATGTTGAATTTCATCAGCCGGCAGGTGAAAGTCTCGGCGGCGTAGAGCGTGTTGCCGTCCGGTGAAATACCAATGCCATTCGGATTATTGGAGGGGAAAACCACTTCTTCCAGATGGCTGCCATCGGCCTTGGCGTAGAAAATACCGACAATATCGTGACAACGCTTGTCATAGTCCGTCTTGCCATGGTCGGTGAACCAGAAGCCGCCATGCGCATCGAACTGGATATCATTGGGACCGCGCAGGATGCAGCCGAAATCGCCGTCATTGTAGAGCGTCTCGACTTCGCCGGTGTCGGGATCGACCCGCTGGATGCTGCCGCCGACATAATCCTTGGCAATGCCGGCAGGGGTCAGGAAGCCATTTTCTTCATGATATTCGAAACCGCCATTGTTGCAGACATAGATTTTGCCATCCGGGCCCATCGCCGCACCATTGGGGCCACCACCGGTTTTTGCGACCAGCTGCTTTGTGCCGTCGGGCAAGACCCGGGTGAGTTGCTGGGCCTCGATTTCGACCAAAATGACGCTGCCGTCGGGCATGGCAATTGGCCCTTCGGGAAAGCGCAGGCCTTCGGTGACTATTTCCATGACTTTTTCCTCTCGAAATTTGTTACAGTCATTGCGGGAATTAGACGACAAGTCTAGTGCCAAGAGAGACAGTTTCAGGAGCAACTATGTCCAACGCATATCCCAAAAAATTGCAACTCCATATCGATGGCGAATGGATCGATGGCGAGGATCGCGAAGTCCATCAGGTCGTCAATCCGGCAACCGGCGAGACCATTTCCGATCTGCCCAAGGCGACCAAGGCCGATCTCGACCGGGCGCTCGATGCCGCAGACCGTGCATTCCCGATCTGGCGCGACACACCGGTAGCCGAGCGCGCCGTGATCTTGCACAAAGCCGCCGACCTGATGCGCGAACGGGCACCGGAAATCGGCCGCCTGATGACTTGCGAGCAAGGCAAGCCGCTGGGCCAGGCAATTGGCGAAGTGACCGCCTCCGCCAGCCATTTCGACATCATGGCCGAAGAAGCCAAGCGTTGCTATGGCCGCGTGCTGGTACGCCCCGCAGGCCAGAATAGCTTCGTGAAATATCAGCCGGTCGGACCGGTTGCGGCGTTCAGCCCGTGGAATTTCCCGATCTTCACGCCAGTGCGCAAGCTGGCCCCGGCCATTGCCGCGGGCTGCTCGATCATTCTCAAACCGGCCGAAGAAACCCCGGCCAGCCCGATCGAGATGATCCGCTGTCTCGTCGATGCCGGTCTGCCCTCCGGCGTCGTCCAGATTGTTTTCGGCGATCCGGCCGAAGTCTCCAGCCATCTGATTGCCTCGCCGGTGATCCGCAAGATCAGCTTCACCGGCTCGGTCCCGGTCGGCAAGCAGCTGATGAAGCTTGCCGCCGAAGGCATGAAACGCACCACGATGGAATTGGGCGGTCACGCACCGGTGCTGGTCTTCGATGATTGCGATATCGAAAAGGCACTCGATCTGACCGCGATGCAAAAATATCGCAACGCCGGACAGGTCTGCGTTTCGCCGACCCGTTTCTACGTGCAGTCGGGAATCTACGACCGTTTCGTCAAGGGCTTTGCCGAGCGCGCCGCCAAGGTATCCGTTGGCGACGGTTTTGGTGAAGGAATTGAAATGGGCCCGCTCGCCAATCCCCGTCGCCCCAGTTCGGTCGGCGATATGATCAACGATGCGAAGAGCAAGGGCGCAGAAGTCATGCTCGGCGGCAACCGGCACGACAAACAGGGCTTTTTCTTTGATCCCACCGTATTGTCGCACGTTCCGCTCGACGCCAATATCATGAACGACGAGCCATTCGGCCCGGTCGCGGTGATGCGGCCGTTCGACACGCTCGACGAAGCCATCGAACAGGCCAACCGCCTGCCGCTCGGTCTCGCGGCCTACGCCTTTACCAACAGCCTTCGCACCGCCAATCTGATCGGCGACAAAATCGAAGCAGGGATGGTCGCGATCAACAATCTGACCGTCAGCCCCGGTGACGCACCCTTTGGCGGGGTCAAGGAAAGCGGTCACGGATCGGAAGACGGACCCGACGGACTGAAAGCCTATATGGTCACCAAGGCGATCCATCAGGCTTGATCCCGGGCACCAATCCCGAGACCGCAGAACGCGACAGCTTTCTCAATTATGTCGCACGAAGGCACGAAGGCACAAAGAAGATTGGATATTTGAAATTCCTTCGTGTCTTTGTGCGACATATTAGAAGATAAATTGCAGCCAAAGCTGCGGGTGAACAAGGAGAGTAAACATGAAGAAACGCACCGGCGCGCAGATTTTGGTCGACCAGCTGGTCATCCAGGGCACCGACCGGATTTTCACCGTCCCCGGTGAAAGCTTCCTTTCCGTCCTCGACGCCCTCCACGACTGCGGCTCGATCCAGACCGTCTCCACCCGTCAGGACGGCAGCGCCGCCTTCATGGCCGAGGCCGACGGCAAGATGACCGGCGCGCCCGGCATCGCCTTTGTCACTCGCGGCCCCGGCGCGACCAATGCCAGCATCGGCGTCCACACCGCGATGCAGGACAGCACCCCGATGATCCTGTTCATCGGCGATGTCGCCCGCGACGACCGCGATCGCGAAGGCTTTCAGGAAGTCGATTTCACCGCAATGTTCACGCCGCTCGCCAAATGGGCCGCGCGGATCGACAATGCCGCGCGCATTCCCGAATATATCGCCCGCGCCTTTGATACCGCCAGTTCGGGACGCCCCGGCCCGGTCGTTCTGTCCCTGCCCGAAGACATGCTTCGCGACGAGGTTGAAGCGCTCGACCGGCCCAAGGTAGTCGCCCCTGCCCAGCCGCTGTGTCCCGACGCGATGACAACGCTCACCGATATGCTGCGCGATGCGACCGACCCGATTGCAATCATCGGCGGAGCGGGATGGAGCGAAAAAGCCAAATATTATTTCGCCCAATATGCGGAGCGCATCGGATTGCCCGTGGCGGTCGCCTTCCGTCGGCAGGATAATTTCCCCAACGAAAGCCCGGTCTACGCCGGCAATCTCGGCTATGGCCCCAATCCCAGACTGACCCAGCGGATCAAGGACGCTGATCTGATACTGGCGGTCGGCGCCCGGCTCGGCGAGGCAACCACCGATGGCTATACGCTGATCACGCCCGATCACCCCGATCAAATCCTCGTCCACGTCCACCCCGATCCCGACGAACTCAACCATGTCTATCGCACCGACCTGCCGATCTGCGCGGAGATGGACGAATTTGCCGAACAGGTCGCCCTGTGGGACGATGATCTGCTGACCTTCGACGCAGGCAAGGCCGCACATAACGATTATCTCGCCTGGTCCACGCCCCAACCCACGGCTGCGAAGCTGGATCTCGGCCAGTGCGTGGCAGCGATGCAGGAGCAACTGCCCGCCGATGCGATCATCTGCAACGGCGCCGGCAATTTTTCCGGCTGGTGGCACCGCTACTGGAAATATGGCGCCTACCCCAGCCAGCTTGCCCCGACCTCAGGTGCCATGGGCTACGGGGTGCCGGCGTCAGTGGCAGCATCGCTTCGCTTCCCCGACCGTGTGTCGGTGGTGGTCGCAGGCGATGGCGATTTCATGATGAACGGCCAGGAACTGGCGACCGCGATCCAATATGACGCAAACCTGCTCGTGCTGGTGATCGACAATGGCAGTTTTGGCACCATCCGCCTGCACCAGGAACGCGAATATCCGGCGCGGCTGTCGGCGACATCGCTTAAAAATCCGGACTTCGCAAAGCTGGCAGAGGCTTATGGAGGCTGGAGCGCGACCGTCGAAAATACAGGCGCATTCGCGCCCGCTTTGGCAGAGGCGATGCAACGCAGCGGGTTACGGTTGCTGCACCTGAAAACCGATGTGGAATTTCTAACCGCTGCCGGTGCGACGGTGAGCGGGTTCAGAAGCCGCTAGAATAGCCAATTGATTCTCGGTAATCGGCAATCGCATTCAGCCGGATCGGGTTTGGCGATACGGGTCCGTCCCGCGTCGAAATCGACTATGCCTTCTCCGCAATCCGGCCCATTGCCATGTCCATCTTTTCAGAACATGGTGCCGCTTCATATTTCCCGGCCACAATTTTGCGAATAAGCCCCACAAGCCTGTCGGCTTCGCGAATACAATTGGCCTTGTCGAAACAGGCGATGGCGCCCCTATTAAGCGCGTCGATCCTGATTTCGGATCCCCGCACCGACGATGCCGAGACGATCATGACCCGCGCAAGCTCATTTGAGACAATATGATCGAGCAATTGCAGCCCGTCCATCCCGGGCATATTTATGTCGAGCAATACCAGATCGAACAATCGCACATCGAGAATTTCAATAGCCTGTAATGCGTTTGCCGCATGTTCTGGTGGACGAAAATCCCGATGCTTGCTTATCACCACGTCGAGCATTGCTCTCAATGTTGAAGAATCATCGACGATCAGGGTTCTGATGGCTCCCAGCATGACTTTCATTTCTCCTCGCCAAGCAAGCTGCTTGAGCAGTTCATCAATATACGGCGGTTGTGACGACCTATTAACCATAGAAATTGAAATCGTGGTGCAGGAGCAAAGCGCGCAGGGCGATCACCACCGCCGTTAATGTAAAAAAGAGGTTTGCGGCGCATAGCGACAGGGTCTGGAGACACCCACATGAAGTTCGTATTACTGAAATCGCACGGCGGCAATTATATGGTCGTTGTCGAGAATATCGCCTGGCTGCGCACCGATGCCGACGGTCAGACCAAGGTTGGCATGGTCGGCGGATCGCCGCTGCTGGTCGCCGGTACCATCGAAGAGACTGCGGCGACAATATTGGCAGGCTAGGTCTGTCAGACCGCCAGCAGCGGCTGGAGCACCTAGGCTTCACTCATCGCCAATATCGCATCCCACTCGCTCTTCGTCACTGGCGCAACCGACAGTCGCGACTGCCGGATGATCGGTAGATCCTTGAGCTTCGGGTTCTGCTTCATTTCTTTCAGCGGCACCGGCTTGGCCAGTTTGCGCACCGGCTTCACCTTGACCACGACCCAGCGGTCTGGATCGGTGCTGACATCGGGGCTATGCTCTTCGCTAACCTCCATAATGCCGACCACTTCGAGACCCTGACGCGAATGATAGAAAAACACCTGATCGCCCTTCTTCATCGCTTTCATATTGTTCGAGGCCTGCGCGTTTTTTACGCCGTCCCACGTGCCTTCGCCCTCGGCGACCAGATGGTCCCAGCCATATTCATCCGGTTCCGACTTCATCAACCAATATTGCGGCATGTTTTGCTCCTTCGGTGAGGATCGGATTGTAGCCGACAGCGTGCAAACAAAAAAGGCCCCGCAATCCTGCGAGGCCTTTCCTGTCGTTCGATATCCGAACCTATTTTGGCATCAGGAGATTGTCGATGATGTGCAGCGTTCCGTTGGTCGATTTCACATCGGCCTCGGTTACAGTCGCTTTGTTACCGGCGCCATCTTCGAGGACGATCTTTTCGCCGTCCATCGATGCTTTGATCTTGGTGCCTTCCAGAGTGACGATATCCGCGGTTCCACCGCCATCAGTGATTGCCTTGGCAATATCGGCGGCGGTCATGCTGCCTTCGACGAGATTATATTTGGTGATACTGGCCAGTTCAGCCTTGTTATCGGAATGCATCAGCTCGCTCAGCCGTTCCGCATCCATTTTATTATATATTTCGTTGGGCGCGGCGAATGCGGTGAAAGTGCCGTCGCCACTCAGGTCGGCACCAACGCCGGACAGGCCTATCAATGTGCTTGCGGTGCTCAGGTCGGGATTGGCCTGCAGAACGGCGACCAGATTGGTCGGTTTATGTTCGTCGGCAAGACGCGTGTCGAGAATTTCCTGCTCTTCTTTGCTCAATTCCGAAGAACATGCAGGCAACATCGCCAACAGGGCAGATGCCAGAATAATTTTGGGGGCTTGAAACATGAATTTCCTTTCTTGTAATCACGCTGTTACCCGCACGATGCGAGGAACCGCTGATGAAATCCGTAGGCGCGAACTACGCTCACGGACACGAGAAAGAAACCCTAAATATTCCTAATAGAAAAGGTCCCGCCACTCGGCGAGACCTTTTCCGATCCATCCTAGTTCGGGGGATGAAACTATCCCGGCATGACAACCGTATCGATCGCATGAATCACGCCGTTGGATGCTTCGACATCGGTCAGAATCACAGTCGATTTTCCGCCCGCCGTGTCTTCGATGATCACCGATTCACCGTCCAGAGAGGCTTTCAGCTCTGCACCCTGCACGGTGGTCAGCGTCGCTGTCCCGCCGCCATCGGTGATCGCCTTTACGACGTCTGCCGCCGTCAGCTTGCCAGCGACCACATGATAGGTCAGAAGCGCCGTCAGGTCAGCCTTCTTTTCCGGGGTCAGCAGCGCACTCAATGTGTCCTGGTCGACCTTGGCAAAAGCATCATTGGTCGGCGCAAAGACGGTAAAGGGCCCGTCGCCACTCAATGTCGCGCCAAGATCCGCAGCGGTCACAGCCGCAACGAGGGTCGAGAAATCGTCATTGCCGACAGCAACATCGACGATTGTGCCCGGTTCGGCGGTCGCCGCAGAATCCATCATGGCATCGGCAGAGCTTTCATCAACCGCGGCCTTCGGGGCTTCGGTCGAGCAAGCGGCTAGAGCGACAACAACGGTGGTAGTCAGAAGCATTTTGGGGGAAATACGCATGATAAGCCTTTCAAAATTACATATTCATCTCTTCCGGTCACAAGAACGACCGGTCTTCGAATATGCAAGATATGGGCTAGATCAGGACCGGTTCAAACCTGTCCTTTCGGGCGTATCAGGTGCCTCGGTCCTTGCCGAGATGGACGAAATCGCGGTCAAAACTCTTCAGACTGGCACCGCCATCGATATAGACAATCTGCCCCGTGACGGCTTTGGCGCCGGCCAGATAGAGGACGCCATCGGCGATATCGCCGAGATCAGGCAGCCGGTCGAGCGGCATCATCGCGGTGATATTGGCCAGCTGGGCTTCGCCATATTCCCCCGCCGTCAGCGTCAGCCCGGGAGCCAGCCCGTTGACGCGAAGCTTGTCGGCACAGGCGACCGCCAGCGAACGCACCGAACCGGCCAGAGCCTGTTTGGAAAGCGTGTAGCTCAATTGATCCCGATTGGGATTGCGGATGCGCTGGTCGAGAATATGGATGACACAGGCGCGGTCACTGCCTGCAGGACGCCGTTGGTGGAGCGCAGTCGTCAACAATATCGGCACAAGGCTGTTGACCCGGAAATGCCCTTGCAGATCTTTTTCGCCAATGGCTTCTGCGTCATCCTGACCAAAAATCGAGGCGCTGTTGACGACAAGATCGGGCGTTCGCCCGAAATGATCGACGATCTGGTCCATCAGCGCTTCGGTGGCACCGTCATCGAGAAAATCCTGCTGGAAACCGGACCAGTCACAGCCCGTTTCTTGCAGCTTCTTCGCCAGCCCGTCCTCGGGAATGATATCGCTATTGCCATGCAGCGCCAACGCATAGCCGGCTTCCGCCAGCCGGCCAGCGATCGCCGCACCGACCCGCTTCACGCCGCCGGTGACCAGCGCTAGTGGTCTGGTCATTTCCTGCCCCGGCTAAGCGTGATGCCGATCTGCTCCCCTTTTTCGGAGATCAGCAGTTTGACGATCTTGACGGTGACCCGCAGGATATTCTTGTCCTGCAGAAACAACGTCTCGATGATATGATCGGCAACCGCCTCGATCAGCTTGAAATGCACACCTTCGGGCAGAGCCTCGGTCGCCGCATGTTTGAGATCCATGTAGTTTTTGGACTGATCAAGCGGGGTATCCGCTTCATAGCGTTCCTGAATCTTCAGCTCCGCCGCGATCGAAATGCGCAGCGGCTGCGGCAAATGGGTTTCTTCGGAATAAATCCCGGTCAGCACGTCAACGTCGAGGTCGTTGACTTCCAGAAGCAATGTGTCTGTCATAGATAATATCTGACCATGTTAGCGGAAAAATGGCAAGTCAGGCGGACCAGCGGGCGAATATGGCGGTCGGCAACAGCAATCCCCGCGCCTCTTCGCGCACGGCCAGTTCACCGACTTCGATCGTTCCGCCGAGATGGGAGAGTTTCTCGTTGAGCAGCGATCCCAGCGCCAACGCAGACATGCGCACGGCATAGACGGTAAGGAACATGCAACGGCTGTCGCCATCGAGCAGCTTTCCGCAATCCTCGACCAGCCCGGCCAGATGCTCTTCGAGCCGCCAGATTTCGCCATCCGGACCGCGACCATATTTCGGCGGGTCCATCAGGATCGCGTCGTAACGGCGTTCGCGCCTTACTTCGCGGGCGGCAAATTTCGCGGCATCGTCGATGATCCAGCGGATCGGACGATCGGTCATCCCCGATAGCGCCGCATTGTCGCGCGCCGCGGTCACCGATTTCTTCGACGCATCGACATGCACCAGATTGGCTCCGGCCGCGGAAAGCGCGAGCGTCCCGACACCGGTATAGCCGAAGAGATTCATCATCTGCGGCGATTCGAGCGTCTGCAAATTGCCGCGGAACCAGCGCCAGACCGGGTCCATGTCAGGGAAATAGGCGAGATGGCGGAACGGCGTGCACTGGGCGGTAAAACTGACCTCTTCCCAGCCCATCTGCCATCCCTCTTCGGGAACATTGGCGTTCAGATGCCAGCGGCCACCGCCATCCTCGTCGGATGCGGGAATGAATTCACCATCGGCTTGCCAGTCATCATTAGCCGGGGCCCACATCGCTTGCGGTTCCGGGCGGATGAAATGATATTTCCCGTAACGCTCGAGCTTCCGGCCAAGGCCCGAATCCACCAGCGCATAATCGCTGCGCGGGTCGCTGATCATCAATATCGGGCTGGAACTGGATTCAGCCATCGGTCGGCGTGGCGTTGGACATGACAAATTGCTTCACCGCATCATATGTGCCGGGCAGCCTGGTATATTTCTCCTCCCGGTCAAACAGATCACCGACGCGGCGCGGCAAGGCCGGACGAATGCCGGTAGCCCGCTCAACCGCATCAGGAAATTTCGCTGGATGAGCAGTTGCCAGCGTCACCACCGGTACCGACGGATCAAGATCCACATTCTGCGCCGCCGACAGGCCGATGGCGCTATGCGGATCGATCACATGGCCTGCCAGATCCTGCGCCCAGCGCATCGCCAGCGACATATCATCCGGACCGACACGGTGACTGGTGAAAATAGAGGCTGCTTTTTCCCGCATGGCGGCTTCCAGCTGCATATTATGGCTCTGCTCAAAGGCCGCCATGCGGGCCGCCGTCTTGACGCCGTCACGGCCTTCCAGATCAAACAACAGACGCTCGAAATTGCTGCTGACCTGAATATCCATCGAAGGCGCCGCTGTCGGAGTCACGGTGCCGGTGGAATAGTCGCCGACGCTGAGCGCGCGGTGGAGAATATCATTAACATTGGTCGCCACGATCAGCCGCTCGATCGGCAGTCCCATTTTCGATGCGACATAGCCGGCAAAGACATCGCCGAAATTGCCCGTCGGCACCGAAAAGGCGATCTTGCGATGCGGTGCGCCCAATTGGCTGGCCGCGTAGAAATAATAGACAACCTGCGCCATCAGTCGCGCCCAGTTGATCGAGTTGACCGCCGAAATCGAGAAGCGGTTGGTCACTTCCTGGTCCGCGAACATCCGTTTGACCATTGCCTGAGCATCGTCGAAACTGCCGTCGATCGCTATATTATAGACATTTGGTGCAAGCACCGTGGTCATCTGCCGCCGCTGGACATCGGATATCCGGCCATCGGGATGGATCATGAAGATATCGACCTTGTCCCGGCCTGCCAGCGCATCGATCGCCGCGGAACCGGTATCTCCGGAAGTGGCGCCCACCACCGTCAGATGCTTGTCCTGACGGGCAAGAAATTTCTCGAACAAAAGGCCGAGCAATTGCAGGGCGACGTCCTTGAACGCCAGCGTCGGCCCATGAAACAGTTCGAGCAGCCATTGCCGCCCGTCGAGCTGGACCAGCGGCGTTACCGCAGCGTGGGAGAAGCGGCCATAGGCCTGCTCGCAAATATCCCGCAATTCCGCTTCGTCCAGCGCATCGCCGACGAAGGGTTGCATCACGCGAACCGCGGTTTCGACATAGGAAAGCCCGGCCATCGCGGCGATCTCGTCAGCGCTGAACGAGGGCCAGGATTCCGGTACATAAAGTCCGCCGTCGCCAGCCAGTCCGGCCAGGGTGACTTGTTCGAAATTCAATGGCGACGCAGCGCCTCTGGTAGAGATATATTCCATGATGGCGAGCGGGTTAGGACAAGTTGCCGGATTGGGCAACGCCCTTGTTGCGCGCCCGCAGAGCGATAAGAAAAATGATCAGCGCGATACCGGCGAACAGGAACCACTGCACCGCATAGGACAGATGATTGTTCGGAACATCCTCCAGCGCGGGCGGCTGGCTTTTCTGCAGTCCGGCTACCGGTTCGCTCGCGACCAGACGGATGATATACTGGCTATCCGGCGCGATGATGCCATTGACGATGCCGCCCTGCCAGTCCGGATCGTCCGGACGACTGGACCAGCCGGCAACGACTTGCGCGCCAGGGCCTTCGGCACCGGCGGTGCGGCACTGGGCAATATGGGCCCAGCCGGACTGACCGGATGCATTGCGACCGCTGGTCGAGCGCCAGCCGGTGACGGCGAGACAATTGACCGTGGATTTGCGGAAATAGGGTGCATCTTCGGCGCTTGGCACGGCGGGATAGGAAATCGCCGGCATATCCGATGCAGCGGCATAGGTTGCCAGCAGGTCGTTCTTCCATTGCGCCCGCTGTAACTGCCATATTCCCAGACCCGCCATGGTTATGACAGCGATCAGGACAAGGATGGTCCCCAATATCGGCAGACGTTTCATCATTCGCGTTCGCGTTTGTCGATGCTGCCCTCGCGGGCCTGGTTGCGATGTTCCAATATCAGCAGGATTGCTTTTGATACCCGCAGGGCTCCGACGACTGCGCCGACGGTCAGCGGCACCCAGAGCAAAAGATGGACCCAGAAGGGTGGATGGAAATTCGCCTCCACGGCCAAAGCCAGACCGAGGATGATCGCGCCGACAATCAAGGTCAGGAAAGCCGCCGGTCCGTCGCCCACATTATACTGGCTAAAGTCCAGGCCGCAGCTCCGGCATTTGTCGGAGAATTTTATCACATTGGCAAAAAGCGTCTTCTGCCCGCAATGGGGACAGAGGCCAAAAAGGGCAGCGGGAAGAACATCCGGCTGCCCTTTCGGATTTTTGTTTTCGGTCAACACACTGGCCTAGTGGACCGGCGCGCCCCAGCCGCCCCAGACGTAGACGACGATGAACAGGAACAACCAGACGACATCGACAAAATGCCAGTACCAGGCGGCTGCTTCAAAGCCGAAATGCTGTTGCGGCGTGAAATGTCCCTTGTAGGCCCGCGCCAGGCAGACGATCAGAAAGATCGTGCCAACGAGAACGTGGAAGCCGTGGAACCCGGTCGCCATGTAGAAAGCCGAGCTGTAGTTGAGACCGGCAAACGGGAATGGCGCAACGCTATATTCATAAGCCTGAATTGCCGAGAATAATGCACCAAGGATAATCGTCAGCCAAAGGCCAGTGATCAATCCTTTGCGATCGCCGTGGATCAGCGAGTGGTGCGCCCAGGTGACAGTAGTACCGGAACAAAGAAGAATCATCGTGTTGAGCAGCGGCAGTTCAAAGGCATTGAGCACTTCGATGCCCTTGGGCGGCCATTGCAAAAGCGCGGCTGCGCCGTCCTGACCGATGTAATTGGTGACAATGCCATCAACCATTTCAAGCGGCTGGGGGAAAAGCGCGAAATCGAACCATGCCCAGAACCAGCCGACGAAGAACATGACTTCGGAAGCAATGAACAGGATCATGCCGTAGCGCAGGTGAAGCTGGACCACCGGTGTGTGGTCGCCCGCATGGGCTTCCTTGATCACATTGGACCACCAGGCGAAAAAGGTCAGTCCGACGGCAGCGAGGCCGACGTAGAAAATAAGCGCGCCAAATGCCATATCGTGCATCCAGCGAATGCCGCCGATTGCCATGACAAACGCAGAAAAGGATCCAACCAGCGGCCAGATGTCTGGCGGCAGTATGTGATAATCATGATTTTTGGCACCGGCCATATTATTTCCCTAACCTTGACTTAAATTTCTCTTAGCTATCGCCTGTACCGGCGTCTACTGCCTGCTCGTCCGTCGAACGATAAAAAGTATAGCTGAGCGTGATTTCCTTGATATCTTTTGTTTCCGGATCATCCAGAATTGCCGGATCAACATAATAGAGCACCGGCATCCGCATCGTCTGGCCGGGCTTCAGCAATTGCTCGCTAAAGCAGAAGCACTGGACCTTGTTGAAATATTGACCGGCCAGCAGCGGTGTCACATTGAACGTTGCGGTACCGACGACCGGCTGGTCGCTGTTGTTGGTCGCTATAAAAATCGCCATGTCGCGGGCACCGACGGTCACATGGTCAACCGCCTGCTCCGGCTTGAACGACCAGGGCAATGCGGAATTGACGTTGGAATCGAAACGGATCGACATCACCTGACTGGTCGCTTCAATCGTCGCTGCCTGCGCTTCCCCCACTCGCTGGGTTGTTCCGCCATAGCCTGTCACCCGGCAGAACACCTCGTAGAGCGGCACCGCAGCAAAGCCGAGGCCCAGCATGCCGAGACCGAGGGCTCCGGCCATCAGCGCGCTGCGCCGGTTCTTGCCGTAAAGGGAGGCTTTCGCGGCGGTCATCAGGAACCACCGCTGATTTTGACAATGGTGATGAAATAGAACAGGATGACCATGAAGAACAGCAATCCGGCCAGAATGACCGCCCGGTGCTTCTGCCGTGCCTGATAGGCTTTTTGTTCCTCAGGGCTCATCGGGGCTTTGCCATTATCAATCTCGCTCATGCGAATATCATCCGGTCAGCTACGAGCGCTGCAAACAGCGCGAACAGGTAAAGAATCGAAAATTTGAACAGGCGCTTTTCCGCTGCCATTTCATCCGGCTTGGTCGTCTTGCTGCGAGCGACCTGCAATGACAGCAGGCAGAATATCAGGCTCAGCACGATGGCCGCAACACCATAGACCGAACCCGCCAGGCCCAGAGCGAAAGGCGCGATAGCGATTGCCGCCAGTATCAGGCTATAACCGAAAATCTGGTAGCGGGTCGACCGCTGACCGGCGACCACCGGCATCATCGGCACACCGGCTTTGGAATAATCGCTGTTCATGAACAGCGCGAGTGCCCAGAAATGTGGTGGCGTCCAGAAAAAAATGATCGCAAACAGAAGGAACGGCATCACCGTCATATCGCCGGTCACCGCAGCCCAGCCGATCGCCGGCGGGAATGCACCGGCAGCGCCGCCGATCACGATATTTTGCGGCGTGCTGCGCTTTAGCCAGATGGTATAGACGACAGCATAGAAGAAGATCGAAAAGGCGAGGAATATCGCGCTGAACCAGTTGACCGCGACGCCCATCAGCAGAACCGAGAAGACCGACAGTCCGATGCCGAAATGCAGCGCCGTTTCCCGGTCCATCCGGCCAGCGGGCAGCGGACGCTGGCTGGTCCGCTTCATGATCGCGTCAATATCCGATTCATACCACTGGTTGAGCGCGGCCGAAGCCCCTGCCCCGAGGCTGATCGCGAGGATCGCGGTAAAACCGATAACCGGGTGGATCGATCCCGGCGCCGCCAGCAAGCCGCAAAGCGCGGTAAAAATGACCAGCGACATCACGCGCGGCTTGGTCAGCGCAAAGAGATCCTTCGCGCTGGCCAGGCCTTGCATTGTTTGTGACGCAGTGGTCATTTCTATTCCCAAATTCCCGACTGGTCCTCAAATCACTTGATTTGAGGAAGGGTTTCGAACTGGTGGAACGGCGGCGGGCTGGACAATGTCCATTCCAGCGTCGTTGCGCCTTCACCCCAGTAATTGCCTTCTGCCTTGCGGCCGGCGAACATGGAGTATGCGATATTCACGAAGAAGATCAGCACGCCAACCAGCATCACGGCATAGCCGAGCGAGCTGATCTGGTTCCAGTAAGCAAACTGCTCCGGATAGTCGGCATAGCGACGTGGCATGCCCTGCTGTCCGAGGAAATGCTGCGGGAAGAACAGGATGTTCACGCCGATGAAGAAGATCCAGAAGTGGAGCTGCCCCAGCAGTTCGTTATACATCCGGCCCGACATTTTCGGGAACCAGTAATAGAAGCCGGCAAAGATCGAGAAGACCGCACCCAGCGACAGCACATAGTGGAAGTGAGCAACCACATAATAAGTGTCGTGGAGATTGTCGTCGATCCCGCCATTGGCCAGCACAACACCGGTCACGCCACCAACGGTGAACATGAAGATGAAACCCAGTGCCCACATCATCGGGGTTTTAAAGGTCATCGAACCGCCCCACATGGTTGCGATCCACGAGAAGATCTTGATGCCGGTCGGCACCGCGATCACCATGGTGGCTGCGGTGAAATACATTTTCACGTTTACCGACATGCCGGTGGTAAACATATGGTGCGCCCAGACCACAAAGCCGACAACACCGATGGCAACCATCGCATAGGCCATGCCGAGATAGCCAAAGATCGGCTTGCGGCTGAAGGTCGAGATAATATGGCTCACCATGCCGAAACCGGGCAAGATCATGATGTAGACTTCGGGATGTCCGAAGAACCAGAACAGATGCTGGTAAAGCACCGGATCACCGCCACCGGCGGCATCATAGAAGGTCGTACCGAAATTACGGTCGGTCAGCAGCATGGTAATCGCGGCTGCCAGCACGGGAAGTGCGAGAAGCAGCAGGAATGCGGTCACCAGAACCGACCAGACGAACAGCGGCATTTTGTGCAAAGTCATGCCCGGTGCGCGCATATTGAAGATGGTCGTGATGAAGTTGATAGCGCCGAGAATGGACGAAGCACCCGCCAGATGGAGCGAGAGAATCGCCATATCCACTGCAGGCCCGATCGAGCCGCTGGTCGAGAGCGGCGCATAAACGGTCCAGCCGGTGCCGGCACCATTGCCGGTACCACCGGGAACGAAGGATGATCCGAGAAGCAGAAGCAGCGCGGGGACGAGCAGCCAGAAGCTGACATTGTTCATCCGCGGGAAGGCCATGTCCGGCGCGCCGATCATCAGCGGCACGAACCAGTTACCAAAGCCGCCGATCATCGCCGGCATGACCATGAAAAAGACCATGATCAGACCGTGCGCCGTGATCAGGACGTTCCAGAGGTGATAGGCCTGATCCATCGAGGCCTCGCTACCGTTGGACATGCTTGCCCAGGCTTGAAGATATTGAATGCCGGGTTCAGCAAGCTCGAGCCGCATCAGTCCGGAAATCCCGCCACCGATGATCCCTGCGACAATCGCGAAAATCAGATAGAGTGTGCCGATATCCTTGTGGTTGGTCGACATGAACCAGCGCTGGAAAAAGGCCGGCTTGTGATCCGCATCATGCGCGTGATCATCAATATGGCCATCTGCTGTGATAGTTGTCATTGCTCTAACCCTCAGTTGGTCGCAGCGGCTGCATCGGCAGGCGCAGTTTCGGAAGTCGCGTCATTGGCAGCGGCTTCGGTCACGACAGGCTCTTCTGCCTCGCCCTTCACCGTACCGCCATTGGCACGAACCCAGTTGTTGAATTTTTCTTCGGAAAGGACTTCCACCGTGATCGGCATGAAGCCGTGCCGCGCACCGCAAAGTTCCGAGCACTGGCCATAATAGACGCCTTCGCGATCGATCTGCAGCACCTTTTCATTGATCCGTCCAGGTACCGCATCCAGCTTGAACCAGGCCGAAGGAATGGCGAAGCTGTGAATAACGTCGGCCGCGGTGATCAGCAGCTTGACCGGCTTGCCCACCGGAATGACCATCCGGTTGTCGGCGGCCAGCTGGTACGGCTCGCCGCGCGCCTCCGCTTCATCAGCGGGCAGCATGTTGGAAATGACTTCAAAATCGCCATTGTCGGGATAGCTATAGCCCCAATACCACTGGTATCCTGTGACCTTGACGGTCAGCGCCTCTTCTGGCGCCGGTTCGAACTGACGGGCGAGCAGGCTGATCGACGGCACAGCGATGACAACGAGGATCAAGACCGGAATGACCGTCCAGATAATTTCGATGAAAGTATTATGTGTCGTTTTGGACGGCTCGGGATTGGCACCGCGCCGAAAGCGGAAAACAACCCAGAACAGCAGGAAGAGTACGAGCAGACTAACACCAACCATCATCGGGACCAGGATCGCGTTGTTGATCCAGTGAGCAGTCTCGCCGGTTTCGCTGAATTGCTGCTGGAAATCAATGCCGCCATCGACCGGCATACCGATGCCCGGCGTTGGTTTCATCGGGGTATAAAGAGCAGGATCAAGTCCGGATGCAGGCGCTTCCGCCGCTGCCGGTACGTCCGCTGCTTCCAGTTCACTGGCCGCTGCCGGATTTACGACTGGCGCTTCCGGCAATGCTTCCTGCGCCGACAAAGCAGCCGGCGTGAGAATCAGGCCGATGGCCAGAATCCAAGCTTTCAAAAAATGAGTCATAAATCGCTCAACCCTATCTTACCCCAAGTTTCGGTGGTTTTCCGGCAATGGCACGACTTTTGGAATCAGCGAGCCCGGCCTGGAATAGTCCGATTGGGGCGGCTTATAGGCATGGTTGCCGCAAGCCTCAAGCTACCGATTAGATATTTTTTCAGTTTTTTGACTTTAATTTTTCTGGCAATGCAGTGCCAATATGCCCATTTGGGAAGAAAGGCGAAAATCAGGCAGGGATGACACATTGACAGAAGAAGAGATTTTAGCGGAATTCCGAAGCTGTGATGCGCTGCTGCAGGGTCATTTCGTCCTTTCCTCGGGCCGCCATAGCAGCCGCTATTTGCAATGCGCACGATTGTTGATGAACCCGGCCCGCGCCTCGCGGATGGCGGAAGCCCTCGCGGCAAAAATTCCCCGGAATATCCGGCGTTCGATCGATGTCGTCGTCTCCCCGGCGATGGGCGGCGTGATCATCGGCCATGAAATGGGCCGGGCGCTTGGTCTCGACGCGCTGTTTCTCGAACGTCCGGAAGGCATTTTCGAATTGCGCCGGGGATTCCGGCTCGAACCGGGCCAGAAGGTTCTGATGATGGAAGATGTTGTCACCACCGGCCTGTCGTCGCGCGAAGCCATCCAGGCCATCCGCAACGCCGGAGGCGACGTAATCGCCGCCGGTGCGCTGATCGACCGTTCCAATGGGGCGGCGCAATTTGATGTGCCCTTCTTTCCGCTGGTTGCGCTGGATGTGCCCTCTTATGCCGCTGACGAAATTCCCGCCGAACTGGCTGCCATTCCCCCGACCAAGCCGGGTAGCCGGGCGGAGCCATCCACGGCGTGAGCACAAGCAATCCGCTAAGACTGGGCGTCAACATCGATCATGTTGCCACGATCCGCAACGCGCGGGGCGGTGACCATCCCGAGCCGGTGCGTGCTGCGCTGGTTGCGGCCGAAGCCGGCGCCGATGGCATAACCGCCCATTTGCGCGAAGACCGGCGCCATATCCGCGACGACGATCTGACCGTATTGATGGACAAGCTGACCATTCCGCTCAATCTGGAAATGGCGGCGACCGACGAAATGCTGCAAATCGCGCTGCGCCACAAGCCGCACGCCGCCTGCATCGTCCCGGAGAATCGCGAGGAACGGACCACCGAAGGCGGGCTGGACGCGGCCGGCATGGACAACAAGCTGGCCGATTTTGTTGGCCAGCTCAGGGAAGCGAATATCCGCGTCAGCCTGTTCATCGAACCCGATCCGCGTCAGATCGAGGCCGCGATCCGCCTCGGCGCGCCGGTGGTCGAGTTTCACACCGGCCGTTATGCCGAGCTTGCCGGAAGCGAACGCGAAGCAGAACTCCGCCGGATCGCCGACGCAGCCGCACTCGCCGCGAAAAACGGCATCGAACCCCATGCCGGACACGGCCTGACCTTTGACAATGTCGTACCGATCGCCGCCATTCCCCAACTGGTGGAACTGAACATCGGCCATTTCCTGGTCGGCGAAGCGATCTTCAGCGGTCTCGACGGCAGCATCAAACAGATGCGCGCCCTGATGAACGAAGCGCGGTGAGGACAGCGGAGTATATTTCCTCCCCATCGCAGATGGGGAGGGGGACCGCCCGAAGGGTGGTGGAGGGGCGCCCCTCCGTCGCCTTCGGTGCCACCTCCCCGCCGCTTCGCTGCAGGGAGGAAAAACCATGATCATCGGTCTCGGCTCCGACCTCTGCAATATCGAGCGCATCCAGAATTCGCTCGACCGCTTTGGCGAGCGGTTCGAGATGCGCGTCTTCACCGAACTGGAACGTGCCAAGGCGGCGCGGCGGCCGTTCACCAAGGCCGGCACCTACGCCAAGCGCTTCGCCGCCAAGGAAGCCTATTCCAAAGCGGTCGGCACCGGCTTTCGCGCCGGCGTGTTCATGAAGGATATCGGCGTCATCAATGCCAGGAGCGGAGCTCCGACGCTCGCCCTGACCGGCGGGGCAAAAAAACGGCTCGACGCTTTGACACCGGCGGGATATGAGGCGATTGTTCATCTCACGCTCACCGACGATCATCCATGGGCGCAGGCCTTCGTGATCATTGAAGCCCATCCCCTGTAGGAAAAGCGCTTCCCATGGACCAGGAAACCAAAGAAAAAAATATGGCTGTAGAAAATGCCGCTGACAGCGGTTCCACCAAAAAACCGGAAAAAGAAAAAGAAAAGGTCGACTGGTTTGGCGAGATCAAGAGCATCGGCGTGCTGCTGCTGGCGGTTCTGGCATTCCACAGTCTGGTCGCCAAGCCTTTCTACATTCCCTCGGTATCGATGATGCCGGGCCTGCTGGTCGGTGACCGGCTGATCGTCAGCAAATATGCTTATGGCTGGTCGTGGGTGTCACCAACCTTCCACATATTGCCGCGCATGGAAGGCCGTCTGTTCGGCAGCCTGCCGGAGCGCGGTGACATTGTCATCCTGACGCCGAAGGACGCCAGCGCCGACTGGATCAAGCGGGTTATCGGCCTGCCCGGTGACACGGTCGAGCTCAAGGGCGGGCAGATATTCCTCAACGGCATTGCGGTTCAGCAGGAATTCCAGCCGGACCTGCAAGTGCCGATTGATGCCAATTCACCGTGCGGACTGGAATTTCCCGGTCTGCAGGGCGCCAACAGCAGCGGCGAGCCGGTGTGCAATCTTCCGATCCTGCGCGAAACACTTCCCAACGGCGTTTCCTATGACATCATCGATCTCGGCCCGAAACGGACCGACGATTATTCGCCGATCATCATCCCGGAAGGGGAGGTTTTCGTAATGGGCGACAATCGCGACCTCAGCGCCGACAGCCGGGTCTCCATGCGGGACGGCGGCCTTGACGGGCCGATTCCCTGGGAAAATATCGGCGGTCGCGCGGAATTCATAACCTTCTCGCTCGACGGCAGCACGACCTGGAACCCGCTTAGCTGGTGGGGCGCCTTCCGCGGAGGACGGGCCGGTACCAGCCTGCGTCCCGACAAGGCAGCTGCTGTTGCTGAATAGACGGCAGGTCTAGAGCCGCAATCCTGCGGTTTCGTCGAGACCTGCCATGATATTCAGATTCTGCACCGCTGCACCGGAAGCACCCTTGCCGAGATTGTCCAGCCGGGCGATCAGACGGGCGTGATAACCCTCGGCATTGCCAAAGACAAACAGTTCGAGCTTGTCGGTCGGAGCATCATTCTCGCTGATCAGCAGTTCCGACAAATCGCCCCTGCCCTGCACCGATACGAGTTGCGAACCGGCATAGAAGGAAGTCAGGTCTTCCAGTAGCTGTTCCGCCCGCACCGATCCCATGGCGCCGAGATGCAACGGAACCTCGACCAGCATCCCGCGAAAGGCGCGGATCACCGACGGCGCAAAGATGACATCATGGGTCAGGCCGCCATGGACCTTCATCTCCGGCATATGCTTGTGATCGAGGTTCAGACCATAGCTGCGAAAGCCGAGATCCGGCTCCTGCGCAAATCGCTCGATCAGCGCCTTGCCGCCACCGGAATAGCCCGACACGGCGTTCATGACATAGGGCCAGTCTGCAGGCAGCCGTCCCTTTGCGATCAGCGGCGCGACCAAAGCCAGAAAACCGGTAGGATAGCAGCCGGGATTGGAGACAAAGCGCGCGCCCGCAATCGCTTCGCGCTGGCCATCGCGGAATTCGGCAAAGCCGTAAGCCCATCCATCGGCAGTCCGGTGCGCGGTCGAGGCATCGATCACCCGCGTCGTTTCATTGTCGATCAGCGAGACCGCCTCTATCGCCGCCTCGTCGGGCAGGCACAATATGACAAAGTCGCTGTCGTTGATCGCTGCGCGCCGCGCATTGACGTCTTTGCGCTTGTCTTCGGGCAGCTGGACCAGTTCGAACTCGCTCCGCCCGGCAAGCCGCTCGGCAATTTCCAGTCCGGTGGTGCCCACGGCACCGTCGATAAATATTGTCTGCGTCATCGTCAGTCTCAGGAAAGCCGTTTGCGAGCCAATATCGGCTGCTCGGATGTTTTGGCAAAACGGGCAGCTATGTCGGCCAGGGGCTCGATAACCACCTGCATGGCGTGAGACGTGGAATGGATGGTCCGGTCCTTGTCTATCATCAGGCCGACATGATCCGGGAAGAACACCAGATCGCCGCGCCGTAACTCTTCGTCTTCCGTAATATCGTCACCCAGCGCCGCCATCTGCTGATCGGTGTCGCGCGGTGCGGCAATACCGGTCAGCATCAAGATCATCTGGATCAGGCCCGAACAGTCGAGACCGTCACCGCTGCGGCCACCCCAGAGATAGGGCGCTCCGATCAGCTGTTCGGCGAGCGCGGCGGTACCGTTGCTGCCGTCGAACACGACCTTGGTGCCAATCGGCTGGACATGGCGGACATGGACAAAACCCTTGCCGGTTTTCAGGAAATTGCCGCATTCGCTGGCTTCGCTGCAAGCAATCCGCGATCCCATCGGCAGACGCTTCATCACGCCCGACTTGAAATCCGGTTCGATGAAGATCAGCGCCGCGCGGGCAAAGATCAAATGGGTCGGCTCCGGCGTCTTCTTCTGATGCTGCAGCGCGTGGACCGGCACATATCCAACATAATGGTCATTGCCGCAATAGCCCCAGGCCCAGTCACCGGCGATATCCAGCACGTGAAAATCCTCGCCGTGCAGCAATTCGGAAATCGCCTCATGATCCTTGCCGGGCTGCTTGCGGAGCATCGCCTTCGGCGCGGAACAGCGCATCGGCATCGCCGCGGCATAATGCGGCGCGAACAATTTGCCGGCCAGCGCGACATCCGCGAGGTCCCCGCGATGCGCGGTGATCCGGGGATCAAAATCCTCTTCCGGACCATTCAGCACGAATTTCGTGTGCGCGCCAGTATCTGCAGTTTCCATGTCCATGCGTTTCGAAATCCCAATTGCGATAAAAAATGTCCATGGCTCTGCGGCTTATGAGCCCTGTTGCAAAGCGATGACAATCGACGGCCTTTAGACGACCTAAGGGCGTTTAATCAAGCGGCGTCGCAGATAGGTCGCGTTTCCGGTTGAATTTCTGCTGTTGGGTATGAAACTGTCCATCTGCTCTTCGAATACGAGTTGGCAGAAACAATAATTGTCGGATCGGCGTAGCGCGTCAACTTCGCACCGGGCTGGGACAATTTTCGTCCTTTTTGGGCCCCTCACCGCGGAACTTCGTCCGAATCGGGGCAGTTGGACTTCGAGTTGGCTTCGCCAATTTTCCAAAGTTCGAAAAGCGGACAGGCAACTTTCGGTGTCCGAATTTGGATTACCGCGCATCCGAGCCCTTCTTCGCCGCCTCCGGATCGATCACAGCAGCCGAATAGGTAAACCGCACCTCGCACACGCGCATCTTGCGCCCCATCGATTTGTCGCTGCAGCTGCAGGGTTCCTTCGAGACGACCGGTCCGAGCAGATAGCTGTCCCCGACGGAGATCTTCGCGCACATCTCCGCATCGCTTCGCATGGCTTTGCCATCCCGGTAGATCGCGCTCTCGGAGAAGTTCATCTGCTTGATTTCGCGGGGGCTGGCCTGTTCGTTGCGGGCGGAATCCGGGTTGCCGGTCGATCGGGTGGAGGCGGATGACGAGGTCGGGCGCGTCGCGCTGGCCGATGCCGTCGATGTGCTTGAGGTTTTGGACGAACATTGCCCGGGCGCGCAGCCATATTGCGCCCTGTAGCGGTCATTCGCCGCACTTGCGGCTCGCTGGTTGTCGCGGGCCATGCTGCCGGCGGCATTGTTGAGCCCGGCGGCCACGCCGGCGAGAATGGAGTCTCCGCCCGATGCCCGGCGACGGGCCTTCGCGCGTCGCTCGTCCGCCGCCCATTGGGCCCGCAGCGCGCGGCCCCTGGCGGCCACCGTCCATGCATGCATCATGACCATGGTGCTGCGGGCGGTGTTGTAATTATCGGCCCAGGTCCGGAACGCCGACTGCACGGGCGCCAATTCGCCTTGCGTCGGCAGTACGATCTTGCCGTTCTCCAGCTTCCAGACGCTGCCCAGGCAGCTCAGCCTGTTGTAGGATATGTGAAGCAAGATCAATTTTTCTGTCGGGGTGCAGTTGAGCCAGCGTTGGTATTTTGCCGCGCGCAGCGATGCCATGGTGCGATTGAGCGCCTCGGCCTCCTCCGGTGCCATCCCGAATATGTCGTTATAGGCGCGGATGACCTCGCCGTATCTTGGCAGGCTCTTGTCGTCGGGCAGTCCGCCGTTGGTATTGGTCTGGGGCAGCACCGGCATGGCGGCCAGTTCGAGTGAGATCGAGATGCCATTGCCCTTCTTGGCGCGCGCCTTGATCAGTTTTTCGAGACCCTTGCTTCCGCTGACGCCACCGTAATTGTAGAATGGCGAATAGTCATAGGTCAGCTCCCCATAGGTGCCGTCTTGCCAGAGGAAGAAGGTGGTAATCGCGCCCGTGCCATATTCCTCGTAGCTGCCGTAGTGTTTTTTCGAACAGGTCGGGGTGACCGTGCGGTAATCCAGCGCACCCAGTTCGGCCGCCAGGGCGGCAATGAAATCGGCGTGAAAGGCTGGCCAGGCCCCGCCTGTCAGCGTGCCCTCCAAACTATATTTGCCTTTTGAGCCGCCGATCAAGCGCTTTACGCCTTTCCAATCACCGCGCCGGTTGAATTCATGATAGATCTGGTCAATCGCAAACAGCTTTTCCAACGGGAATGTCCGTCGATATTCATCCGCCATGTCTTTCGCCAAAAGCGCCGCATTGCGGGCACCGGCTTCGGCAATTTTCGGGCTTTTCGGTGCGTAAAGCGCCGGGATACAGGGAAAATCCTGCGCCCGCGCGCTCGTTGCGTGGCCAGCCAGAACAACGAGCAAGGCGAACGTGCCTACGCACGATGCGAAGCGAAAATTTGTCAATTGCCCCACCCCTTCTTTCGATCGGAACCAGCTTTCACATTCGCTATTGGGCTGTCAAGAAATTACGCAATATCACCGCAACTCTGTCTTTGGTGAGACCCGTCTGGAAAAACAGCCGTGCGCGATGCTGAACTAGACTTGCGCAACCGATCTCTTTTCCTAAAAAAATGTCGCAAAAGACCGCCATCAGTCAAGTCGTATCGCTTTGATCCAGCTTGGTTTCGGCTTCCAGTGGATTTTCAGATATCGGGTGCTAAGCGATCACATATTTCGGCCATCAGAATGTCCCTATCTGGGCCGCTAGGAACCTGCCGGCTTTATGCCACTGGGCTGCCAGCCGGGACTGATCTCGCTAGTCGAAATTCGAGCCAATCTTCTAATCGCCATGACCTACTGCCCGTAGCGCCCCTGCAAATAGCGCCAGCTCGCCCGCAGGCCAAGCGCTTCGCCGCCTTTTGGCCGTCCCGGCTTGGCCGCCGGTCGCCAGGCAAATGTATCGAAATGCGCCCAGGGCACCGACTCCGGCGCAAATTTCTTCAGGAACAGCGCCGCCGTGATACATCCGGCGAATCCACCCGACGCGCTGTTCACGCAATCGGCAATCTCGCTGTTCAGCATCGCATCATAGCCGGACCATAGAGGCATTTGCCACAGCGGATCGCTTTCGCCGTCGCCGGCCTGCACCAGGCCCTCCGCCATGTCGCGATCATCGCAGAACATCGCCGGCAGATCCGGGCCAAGGGCAACGCGCGCCGCGCCGGTCAGCGTTGCGAAATCGATGATCATTTCCGGCTCTTCCTCGCCGGCCAGAGTCAGCGCATCGCCCAGTACCAGCCGTCCTTCGGCATCGGTATTGGTGATCTCGACGGTCAGTCCCTTGCGGCTGTGCAATATGTCGCCGGGCCGCAGGGCATTGCCATCGATCGAATTTTCCACCGCCGGGACCAGCAGATGCAGGCGCACCGGAAGCTTGGCTTCCATCACCATCCGCGCCAGCGCAATCGCATGGGCAGCGCCGCCCATGTCCTTTTTCATCAGCATCATCCCGGCCGGCGATTTCATCGACAACCCGCCGCTGTCAAAGGTCACGCCCTTGCCGACAATCGCAATTTTCGGATGATCGGCCCTGCCCCATTTCAGTTCCAGCAGACGCGGCGCGTGGGCGCGCATCGCAGCCTTGCCGACGCCGTGGATCATCGGGAAATGCTCTTCCAGTGTATCGCCGCGCGTCACTTTCAGCTCTGCGCCGTGCTGCGCCGCCAGCTTGTCGACAATATCTTCCAGCTTGTCCGGCCCCATGTCGGCCGCCGGAGTGTTGACCATATCGCGCACCATCGCTGTCGCCTCGGCCTGACGCACCGCTTCATCGCGCTGACCGATAGCGTCATTGACCAGCAACACGCTCGGTCCCTGCCGGTCGGGCAGTTCCTTGTAGAGATCAAATTCATGTTGCGAGATCAGCCAGCCGAACAATGTTCCCTTGGCGCTGGCCTCCTGCAGCCGATAATTGCCCTCGGGCAGGCTGCCGCCGAGCTTGGCCAGCGACCAGGCGTCGAGCTTGTTCCGGTCGGCGACACCGGCAACAACCGAAAAGTCGTCCGCGACCGACTTGTAATCGCTCTTGCCGCCGACCGGAGGCAAGAGCAGATAGGAGTCGGGATTGGCGACAAAGCGATAGGCCTTCACAATCGCGCGGATGGTCACCGGTTGCCCCTTCAGCCAGTCTTCGAAACTGCCGACATCCAATATCTGGATATTGCGTGCTGCCTGGCCGGTGTCGGCCTCGATCAATGCCTTAAAATCAGTCATTTGATCGCTATAGCCACAGAATTTGCGTAGCGCGAGAGTCTATTCAGCCGCGATGACCTCTGCTTCGGCCTGGTTTTCCGCAGAAGAAATCGCCGCAGCAGTCGGCCTGGAAAAGACGATCACGCCATCATCCACCGCCTTGTGCCGCAGGTTGATGATGTCCTTCGGGAAATTCTGGTTGAGCCGCCACGGTTTGCGATCACCCTGTTTCGGCAGGTCCTTTATCGCCCGCTGGACATAGCCGGAGCTGAAATCGAGCATCGGCTCGGTTCCCATCGGCTCGTCGGATGGCAAGGTCGGTGTCGCGATCGGCGTGCCCTTCTTGTCCATATGGTTGATCAGGCGGCAGACATATTCGCTGGTCAGATCGGCTTTCAGCGTCCAGCTCGCGTTGGTATAGCCCATCGTCATCCCGAAATTGGGAATGCCGGAGAACATAACGCCTTTGTAATTGATCTTCTCGCCGAAATTGACCGGCTTTCCGTCAACCGAAATTTTGGCGCTGCCGCCGGTGAGCATTTTCAGCCCGGTGGCGGTCACGATGACATCCGCCTCGATCGTCTTGCCGGATTTCAGCTTAATGCCGTGCTTTGTAAAGGTTTCGATCTGGTCGGTGACAATCGACGCCTTGCCCGATTTGATCGAAGCAAACAGATCGCTGTCCGGCACCAGACATAGCCGCTGGTCCCACGGATTATAGCTGGGCGTGAAATTGGTCATGTCGACATCCGGCCCCATTTCCTCCTGCACCATTTCCAGCAACCGTTGCTTGAAACCGGCGGGCTTCTTGCGGGCGAGGTTGAACATGAAAATGCCCAAGAGCACATTTTTCCAGCGGGTCAGCAGATAGGCGAGCTTGGACGGCAGAAACCTGCGCAACCGCAAGGCCCATTTATCCTCGCCCGGCCGCGATACGATATAGGTCGGGGACCGCTGCAGCATCGTGACATGCTCCGCCGTTTCAGCCATCGACGGCACCAGCGTGACCGCGGTCGCGCCGCTGCCGATCACCACCACCTTCTTGCCGGCATAGTCGAGGTCTTCGGGCCAGAATTGCGGATGGACAATAGGTCCGGCAAAATCGGCCTTGCCGGGGAAGTCCGGATCATGGCCCTCGTCATAGCTGTAATAGCCCGAACACATGTGGAGGAAATTGCACTGGATGGTGCTGAGCGACCCGTCGCCATGCTGCAGGCTGACCGTCCAGAGAGCGGTTTCGCTCGACCAGCTGGCGTCCACCACCTTGCGGTTGAAGCGGATCTTGTCGTGCAAGCCATATTCATCGACGGTTTCGTTGAGATAATTGAGAATCGACGGCGCGTCGGCGATGGCCTTGCGGGCGGTCCAGGGTTTGAAATTATAACCCAATGTGTACATGTCGCTGTCCGAGCGAATACCGGGATAGCGGAACAGGTCCCAGGTCCCGCCTAGCCGCTCTCGCCCCTCGACAATGGCAAAGCTTTTGCCCGGGCATCTTTTGGTCAGGTGAACCGCTGCGCCGATACCGGACAGGCCGGCACCGACAATCAGGACGTCAAGAATCTCGTTTTCCATCCCGTCACCCTACTGACATGGATGTTAATTGGCAAGTGAGAGCTTTTGCCCGGCCTATTCGTTGATAAGGGTCAGCGAGCGGAACAGCCCCTGATCGAGCTTTTCGTCAAAGCGGCAGCCGATATGACCGCCTTTGCACCAGATGGTGGTTGCCGAAACCGGGCTGCTGCCATCGAAGCGCAACCAGAGCGTGGTGCCGTCGGAAAATTTCGAATCGCAGGAAAGCCGGCAGCCATAGATTGAAACATCCACCAGTTCGCCGGACTTGGTCGACTTGGTCGCCTTGCCGTTCTGCCGGATCGAGGTGCGCTGGATCTGGACCGGGTGCCGGTCCATCTGACGATGTTCAATCAGCGCAGGCTTCACCGCGCGAAATTGTGAATGCATGTACCTCATCGCCACTCCCCTTGGTAAAGGACTTAGCGAAATCTACTCAACAAATGGTAAACGATCGTAAACAGAATATAATTTCCCTGTATATCGGGCCGCCGAACTCATTCCGCTGCCTCGAGTGCGGGCTCGCTACCGCCAGCGCCCTGTTGCGAATTCGGGCCGTAAAACTGCATGACTCCGTCATCGACCGGTTCGTTGAGCAGCACCTTCTTGTCGAACAGATAATCCTGGTTGAGCTTCCACGGCATCGCGGTGCTGTTGCGCGGCAGTTCGCTGATCGACCGCTGGATATAGCCGGACGAGAAATCGAACAGTTCCTCCTGCTCCAGTTCCTTGCCGAGCACCGGATTGGCGATCCGCGTCGAGGTCGCGTCCATATGGTTGAGGACGCGGCAGGTAAATTCCGAGACGATATCCGCCTTCAGCGTCCACGACGCGTTGAGATAGCCGAACACGATCGCCAGATTGGGAATGTCGGAGAACATGCAGCCCTTGTAATAATAATGATCGGGCCAGTGCACCGGCTTGCCGTCGACTTCGAAGGCGACCTTGCCGGCGACCGCCAGCTTCAGCCCCGTCGCGGTGACGATGATATCGGCATCGATCGTCTCGCCGGATTTCAGGGTGATACCGCTCTCGGTTACCGCCTCGATATGGCCGGTTTTCAGATCGGCCCTGCCCGCGGCAATCGCCTTGAACATGTCGCCGTCGGGCACCAGGCAAAGGCGCTGCTCCCACGGACCGTAGGGCGGCGTGTAGTCTTCCTTCACATATTTGTCGCCCAGCTCTTTCTTCATCGGCTTTTCGAGCTTGTCGATGACCTTCTGCGGATTGTCGCGAGCGGTGCGGAAGGTAATGTCCTGCATCCAGACATTCTTCTTGCGGATGATATTATAGGCCCATTTCTCCGGCATGATCTTGCGCAGGAAATTCGCCAGCCAGTCTTTCGACGGAGCCGACGCATACCAGGTCGGTGTCCGCTGCAGCATCGTCACATGGCTCGCTTTTTCCGCCAGCACCGGGACGATGGTAACGGCGGTGGCACCGCTGCCGATGATCACCACCTTCTTGCCCGTATAGTCAAAATCCCTGGGCCAGAATTGCGGGTGAATGACGTCGCCCTTGAAGTTGGAAAGCCCTTCTATCTGCGCGTCATAGGGATTGTCATAATCATAATAGCCGGCGCCCATATAGACGAAATTGGCGTGCATCGTGACGCGGCTGCCGTCGGATTTCTCCGCCACCACCGTCCAGCGCGCATCCTCGCTCGACCAGCTCGCCGACAGCACCTTGTGGCCGAAATATATATGTTTCTCCAGATCATGCTTGGCCTTGATCCGGTGGAGATATTTGATGATCGAGGGCCCGTCGGCAATCGCCTTCTGCTCGGTCCACGGCTCGAAACTGAAGCCCAATGTGTGCATGTCGCTGTCGCTGCGGATGCCGGGATATTGGAACAGATTCCAGGTGCCACCGATATCATCGCGGCGCTCGACGATGGCAAAGCTCTTGCCCGGACATTTGTCCCGCAAATGCACCGCCATCCCGATGCCCGAAATCCCGGCGCCCACGATCATGACGTCGACCGATTCTGTTGCCGTTTCGCTCTGTTCCGCAAATTTTGTAGCCATTGCCGTCTCTCCCAGCTTTTTTCATGTTATGCCATTGGCGGGGACGAGTTGCAATTGACAATTTAATTGTCCGGTTAAGCACCGCCCTTCTCCCGCACGGGAGTAGGGTACTTAACAGCCTCGCCAAAGCATGATAGCGCCGCCCGATCGAAACGATCTTCCTCTTGACGGGCCTCGCCCTCGCGGCCGGCGGCCTGACGCTGATGATACGCAGCGATCTGCTGTATATCCGTGGCGGCACCCGTCATGTTCCGGCCCAGATCGTCCGCCACCAGATCCAGCGGCGCGGCGGCCGGACCCTGTACAACGCGGTGCTGCTGGTGCCCGACGGGCGCGGCGGCTTTATCGAGGTCCGCGATCCCCTGACCACGCCCTTCCCGACCCCGGTGATCGGCGAGCGGCTCACCGTCGTCCACCCGACCGGCCACCCCGGCAAAGCGCGCATCCCCTATCCGTGGTTCCGGGCGGGGGTGTACGGGGTGCTGGGCTATGGGTTTGTGGTGTGTTTGTTGGGGGTTACGGGGTTGGGGTGAAGACTTCGGATGGTGAGGATGGTTTTGCATAGAGATGGGCGCGCTGTTATTTAGCTGCACCCATCGACTCGTAGAGTGATTTTCCATTGATCAAAAATGAATGAACCATAATGTTACTGTCATTGAAACAGAAGTTGATCTGTCCTACCATTCAATATTCTGCAGCATGGCGTCTTCCTTAAATCAGAATAGGAACCGGAAATAATGGAATTCTATATTTCAGCAAAAAATTTTCGCTGCTTCTCATATATTCCGCCGGTTCGAATTGCTCCGATTACCCTGCTGATTGGTGAAAATAGTACAGGAAAATCTTCATTTTTGGCGGCGCTAAGAATTTTGATGGAAATGTACGACACGAAATCCACCAACGCCTTCAACAAAGAACCTTTTTACTTGGGGAGCTTTGAACAGATCGCTCACTACAGAGGAGGTAAGGCTGGAAGAGCAAAAAATTTCGAGCTTAGCGCTCATCTGACTCCACCTGGCGTTCAACCTGACTTCTTCGGGAAACGCAACAACCTATCCGAGAGCACTCACACGTCATTAGTCTTTAAAAAAGGTCGCACTCAGCCTCAGCTCGAAAGCATAACTATTGCCAAAGAAGGATTCTCGACTCACATCGACCTTCAGCGATCTCGGCCTAATTTGACGATAAATGACGGATCCGAAGAAATTTACTCTTATAGGTCTGACAGAGCTCCGCCATCGTCGATTTTTCAACAAAGCGTTTCTTATCTGCGCTATTTCTTCGGAGAACTTTTGCCTGACGTAGACGAAAATGATTTCGAGTTTGAGAAAAAGAAAAAATCTGCCACTGAGAATCTGCAAGAAGCAATAAACCTATTTGATTCTAATCTGCAAAAAAGTGTCTTTTGCTCTGAGCCCGTCAGAATACACCCTAGACGCGTCTACACTCCTTCGGAGATTGCAAACTCGAATTCAGGCGAGCAAATGTTGCTAGAAATGGCCAACCAAAAATTGATTTCGGCAAACAAGTGGAAAGAAATTCAAAAACAGTTAAACATTTTCGGCGCCAAATCTGGCCTATTTCAGAATGTTGATGTCAAGAGATTTGGTAAAACCGATAGCGACCCGTTTCAACTACAAGTCAAAAATAAGGGGCCCGCTGCAAACATAGTCGATGTTGGATATGGTGTCTCACAGGCTCTTCCGTTGCTTTATCCTTTACAGAGTGAAGACGGCTATGAGTCATTCCTCCTACAACAGCCGGAAGTCCATCTACATCCCAGAGCACAAGCCGAGTTTGGCTCGCTGATTTGCGAATTAAGTGCACGAAATCCAAATAATTTTTATGTCGCCGAAACTCATTCGGATTACATCGTCGACAGAATACGATCTGAAGTACTTTCTGGACGAACTTCTCCAAAAGACGTGTCAATACTACTATTTCAAAACAATGGTTTGGACGTTGATATCATGGAGCTTCGCTTAGATGAGAAAGGCTCAATTCAAAATTTCCCTGATAACTATCGAAGCTTTTTCTTAACCGAACAAGCAAGGGTACTCGGTTTGTAATGTGCGTTATTATCGACACTAATGTTGCTCACAAAATGAATGGAGAATTTCCAGAAGGTGCCGCTGTATTACTTTGGTTGCTTAAAGGAAGTGGGAAACTGGTAATTTCATCTGAACTCTTTAAAGAAATTAGGGACCAGAACTTCCGGAGTATGATTTCTGAACTCGAAAGAGCCGGTAAACTGTGTCGACAATGTGACATAGAATGTGAAACGGAAAAACTCAGGCTAATCGGAACAAATCTGATGGTATCAGACGACCCACATATACTGGCCTTGGTAAATACCTCCCAATGCAATCTTATATTCACTCACGACAAAAACTTACACAAAGACCTTGGAAACCGAAATTTGATACACATGAAATGCTCAATCTATCAGACTGCAGATCACCGACATTTGCTGGATGAATGTACCTGCGCGTAATCGCACAGAATAGAATCAATCACCCCTTTCCTACAGGCAACCAAATAGGTTATATTCCCTCCATTTAACAAACCATATCCAACCCGCCGCACCCCTGTGCTGCGGTCGGGATGGTTTCTTTGGAAGGAGTAGGATGTATGACTTTTCAGGATGAATTTGCGCGGCGGCTGAACGCGGTGCGGGGTGAGGCAGCGGGGGATGGTGGGGAGGATGCTCGAGATAAATCCGTTCGTCTCGAGCGCAGTCGAGAGACCGGTGGTGGCAAAGATGTGTCTCGACCTTGGCCTGCCCTGAGCGCCTGCCCTAGCAGGCAGTCGAAGGGCTCGACACGAACGGGTGGGGGCGGAGAGCACACGCGTCATCCTGAACTTGTTTCAGGACCCCGGGAGGCCAAGCCGGAAGGTCGGGGTGTGAGGCATGAGGTCCTGAGCCGTCAGGCCATCGCAGATAAACGAGTTCAGGATGACGAAGACAGCTCAGTTCGGGGCGGAGAAGTGACACCCCCCTCCCGCTTGCGAGTATCAGGTCGATCAGTCCCCCGGACTGATCTGGAACTGCCGGGGGCAGTTCCACCTGATACTGGGTCGGGGGTGGGCCTGTGTGAGACCGAGAGTGCTGTTCTTGAGGCCACGGACACACCCACCCCTAGCCCCTCCCGCAAACGGGAGGGGGAAGCAACCCGCCACGATGGCTGGCTGCCCGACATCCGCGTCAAATTCCTCGAAGCCCTCGCGCAGACCGGCAATGTCCAGGCGTCGGCCTATTTCGTCCAGCGCAGCCGCCAGTCGGCCTATGACCTGAAACGCCGCGATCCGGATTTTGCCCGCGCCTGGCTGGCGGCGCTGGTGCTGGCGCGGGAGGAGGCGCAGGACAGGTTGCAGGAGCGGGCGATCGAAGGGATCGAGGAGCCGGTCTATTATCATGGCGAGGTCGTGGGCATGCGCCGCCGCTACGACAGCCGCCTGCTGCTCGCGCATCTGGCGCGGCTCGATCGTGTAGCCGAGCAGATCCCGGCCCAGCGCGGCGCCGCCCGCTTTGGCGAGATGCTCGAGGCGATTGGCAAGGGCGAGGATACCGCGCCGCTGATCGCCACCCCGACCGAGGAGGAGCTGGCCGTAAACGCCGCGGAAGCCGAAACATGCAGTCAGCCGGAGCCGCGACCAGCGGAAGATGGCGAGGAATTTTATGCGGTCCGCTTTCCCGACCATGACGGCCCGCCCGACTATTATCGCATGTCCCCCGAAGAAGCCGCCGAATGGGAACGCGAGGCCCCCGGCCTGACCGCCACCCCCGCCGGCACCCGCGACGAAGCGGCGATCAACGCGCTGCCCTGCCACGCCGAAGCGATGCTCGCATACCGGCGGGACGAGGCGGAGAAGGGAATTTATCTATAACCCTGTAAAGTTTGTCAGGTTCAGGGGGGGGGCTCCGTCATTGCGAGCGCAGCGAAGCAATCCAGAGCGCCGCTCGCCCCACTGGATTGCCGCGTCGCTTTGCTCCTCGCAATGACGAATGCCCTTAGCACCGTTCGTCTCGAGCGTAGTCGAGAGACTGGTGATGGCGGAAAAATGTCTCGACTGCGCTCGACACGAACGGGTGGCGGTGACGGTGACTAGAACACCGTTCGTCCTGAGCCTGTCGAGCCGCAGGCCACCGCAGGTGAACGACAGCCTTCCTCGGAGAGGTGCACTTCGACAGGCTCAGTGCGAACGGCATTTTTTAACCCCTCCTCTAAAGGTGAGGGGCTTAATAGGTAGAAATAATGCCCCTAACCCGCAGCAACCCCGAACAGATCATGCTCGTCGGCATCCTCGATCACCGCGTCGATGATGTCGCCGACGGCCAGATCGACGCTGACATTGCGCAGGAAGACATTGCCGTCGATCTCCGGCGCATCGGCTTCGGACCGCGCCGTCGCGCCGATGTCGCCGTCCTCGTCGGGCTCGCCGATATCGTCGATGATCACCGGCAGGGTCCGGCCGACCTTGGCCTGCAGCTTGGCGGCGCTGATCCGGGCGGTGACGTCCATGATCCGCTGGTAGCGCTCTTCCTTGACCTCTTCCGGCACGGCGCCGTCGAGCAGATTGGCAGCCGCGCCTTCGACCGGTTCAAAACGGAAGGCGCCGACCCGGTCGAGCTGCGCTTCCTCGAGCCAGTCGAGCAGATACTGGAAATCCTCTTCACTCTCGCCGGGAAAGCCGACGACGAAGGTCGAGCGGATGGTCAGATCGGGGCAGATGTCGCGCCAGCTCTTGACCCGCTGCAGCACCTTGGCCTCGTTGGCCGGGCGCTTCATGCGTTTCAGGACGTTGGGCGCGGCGTGCTGGAACGGGATGTCGAGATAGGGCGTGATCTTGCGCTCGGCCATCAAGGGAATCACCTTGTCGACATGGGGATAAGGATAGACATAGTGCAGCCGTGTCCACACGCCCTTGCCTTCCGGCGTCCGCAGCTCGCCAAGCGCCGCCGCGAGATCGGTCATATGGGCCCGGACTTCGCGGCCCTGCCCGGTCGGGCCGTTCCACTGGCGCGGCTGGTGGCGGATATCGACGCCGTAAGCCGAAGTATCCTGGCTGATCACCAGCAATTCCTTGGTGCCGGCCTCGACCAGCTTCTCCGCCTCGCGCAGAATCGCGTCGGGGCGGCGGCTGACGAGGTCGCCGCGCAGGCTTGGGATGATGCAGAAGGAACAGCGGTGGTTGCAGCCTTCGGAAATCTTGAGATAGCTGTAATGGCGGGGCGTCAGCTTGAGACCGGCATCGGGCACCAGATCGACAAACGCGCCGCGCGCCGCCGGAGCCGCTGCGTGGACCGCGGTCACCACGTCCTCGTACTGATGCGCGCCGGTGACGGCGAGCACATCGGGGAAGCGCTTCATGATCAGGTCGGCCTCATTGCCCATGCAGCCGGTGACGATCACCCGGCCGTTCTCGGCCATCGCCTCGCCGATCGCCTCGAGGCTCTCCTCCTTGGCGCTGTCGAGAAAACCGCAGGTGTTGACCAGCACGACATCGGCGCCGGCATAGTCTGCCGACATGTCATAGCCGTCGCTGCGCAGCTGGGTCAGGATGCGTTCGCTGTCGACCAGAGCCTTGGGACAGCCGAGCGATACCATGCCCACTTTGGGCGGAGAGGGAATTTGCGTTGCCATATTGCGCGGCCTTTAGGCCTGTTTGGCCGGCGAGTCACGATCAATGTTCGGCAGCGCCCGCCACAACCCTTTACCCCGGCGCAGGCCGGGGCCCATCTCGGAAACACCAAACGTTCACCATCGCTGAAGGACGAAACCCTGCACCGCCCGCCACCGTCCCAATTGCCGAAACATCCGGATTTTGGTACAGGAGATGGACCCCGGCCTGCGCCGGGGCACGTTCTGGGGAGGATGATATGAATATTTTCGATGTAAACTGGATTGCGGTCGTGCTGGCCGCTTTGGCGGGCTTTCTGGTCGGCGGTATCTGGTACGGCCCGGTGATGGGCAAGAAATGGATGGGCGCGGTCGGGCTGACCGAGGAGCAGATCAAGCAGGGCAATATGGGCAAGATCTACGGCGGGGCGTTCGCGTTCAGCCTGGTCGCCTCGTGGACCCTCGCGCATACCTTCGCGACTTATGCGACGGATCTCGACTTCGGGATCAAGGTGCTCACCGCCTTCGGCGTGGCGCTCGGCTTCATCGTCCCGGCGATCGGCACCAACTATCTCTTCTCGCAGAAGAGCAAGGCGCTGTTCTTCATCGATGCCGGCTACTGGCTGCTGTTCTACATCGCGATGGGCGCGGTGCACGCGTGGCTTGGCTAATGAATACAGCGAGATAACAGGGATATCGGGAAGCCGGTCCGGCATGAAGACGCCGGGGTTGCCAAAAATTGGGAGGGAGTGGCAACACCCGGCTTGCCGATATAACCATCAGGCCGGTGATTGGTTCCCCGCGGTTCGAAAAAAGTCGGACCAGATTGAACAATATGCCCGCTCCGTGCGTAGGCCTTGCATCGATAGCCAATGCAACAGCCGGAGCAACAGGATGGAACTGGTCGACATATTGCGGTGGACCGCAAGCATCAGCGGCATGATCGCCGCCGCCATGGTCTCGCTGAACGCGGGCGCCAGGGTCAGCGGATGGGGTTTCGTCCTGTTCTGCGGTTCGTCGATCGTCTGGGTCGCCGCCTCGCTGCTCGACGGCAACAACCCGCTGGCGATCCAGAATGTCGTCCTGCTCGGGATCAACCTGTTCGGCGTCTACCGCTATCTATGGCGCAAGCCGAAGGAGAAGGCGGCGGACTGAACCGGTGAACCGCTCAGCCCCGCCCGGCAAGCGTATCGGCGATGATCCGCCAGACCCTGGGGTTGAAGCCGAGCCCCATATGTCCGCCATCGACGCGGATGTTGCGGGCCTGCGGATTGTAGATGTCCCGGGCGATATCCGGCCCGACGATACCGTCGCGGTCGGAATAGAGGACGGTCAGCGGCTGGTCGAAGCCGATGCTGTTGCGCTGATGAACCTCCCGCTCGAACTGGTCGAGCTTGATATTCGCCGACCTGGCGTAGCGCTGGCCCGGCGTGGTATATTTGGGGCCGCCGATGATCGGCGTACCCATGGTGATCACCTCCCGCACCAGATGCGGCGTCAGGCGAGCCACTTCACGGGCGATGATCCCGCCCAGCGACCAGCCGATCAGGGTGAGAGCCTGCCCGCCATTGGCCGCAAACCGCTCTTCGGCGACCGTGGTGAAACGGGCGACATCCCGGTCCACCGAGCCCTTGTTGCGACCGAGCGACCAGTCGGCGACATCATAATTGATCCGCATAAGAAAGCCTTCCAGCGGCCGCATCGACAGCTCGCTACCGCCATAGCCGGGAATCAGATAGACCGGTCGCCCATCGCCACGCGGGGCCGTAACCAGCCGCGGCCATTGCAGGCCGAACCGCACCAGATCCAGCGGCAGGGACAGTTCGCCAAGCTGCGCCAGCCTGTGCGGTGGGCGAAGCCCGGTGGGCATTGGTATAGTCTCGGCCATCAGCGTGCTCCATGGATAAGCCATCAAGATAGTAGTTTATCTCGCAGGTGCAACATGAACCAAGGGACAGACAGGATCAGGCTTCTTCCTTCGCCGGCGTCTCCGCACCATTACCGGGGATGATCTCGACGATAATGTCGCCCGCCTCGAGCATCTTCGCTTCGGCTTCCCAGAAACCGATCACAGTGTCGCCCCGGTAGATGCGTACACCCAGCCCCGAACCGACAACTTCGCTCATCGCCATGCCTACTTCATCCTCGGTAACGGCTCGCTGGACCAGCTTGACCCGGCCGGTGGCCGAAGCGAGATCGCTGAGATAGTCGGAAATCTTTGCCCCTTCGCAACTGCCGGCTAGCAACAGGCCTGCGAAACTGACGGGATTGATCACGGTTGTCGCACCGGCCTGCCGCGCCAGCAGTTCATTGTCTGCTGCCTTGATCGAAACGCTGATTGGCAAATGATAGGCGAGATGCCGCGCGGTCAGCACGATCAATATGCTGGTGTCGTCGCGCCCCGCCGACACGATCAGCGAGCGCGCCCGCGATATCTTGACGTTCATCAGCATATTGTCGCGCGTAGCATCGCCATTGATCACCGCGCAACCCAGCTTCTCTGCCAGCGACAATGCGTCGTCCGATGTGTCGATCACCACAATCTCTTCCGGCTTGGTCCCGCGTGCGAGCAGCTCCTGTACGGCCTCACTGCCGCTCGTGCCAAAGCCGGCGATCACGATATGGTCGTGCAAATTGCTTTGAATCAGTTTCATGCGCCAATTGTCCCAGGTCCGTTTGAAAACAAAGTTATAGGCCGTGCCAACAAATATTAGCACGACGAAGATGCGAATAGGAGTCACAACCAGCGCATCGAACATCCGCGCCCGTTCCGTAACCGGAGCAATGTCGCCATAGCCGGTAGTGGTAATCGAGATCATCGTAAAATAGATGACATCAAGAAAACTCACATCACCATCATAGCTGTCCTGCAAGCCGTCGCGGTCAAAATAATGCACCGAAACGGCCATTCCGATCAGGCCGAGAACGAAGGCAACCCGCCATGCGATATCGGCCCAGATTGGCAGACTCGAGCGCCGACGCAGAGTGAAATAATCAGAAATCTTACGTCGGTTGCCGTTTGCCATTGCCGGTCAGCTGCGTTTCGGCAAATGGCTGTTCGGATCGACCGGCTTGCGGTCCTTGCGGATCTCGAAATGCAGTTGAGGTTCCTCCACATAGCCGCTTTCGCCAGCGAGTCCGATTATGTCGCCAGCTTTCACTTTCGCGCCGCGAACCACATTCAGCTTATCGGCATGGCCATAAGCGGTAACCCAGCCGGAGCCATGATTGATCAGGATAAGACCACCGAACACACCGATTTCGTCGCCGCTATAGGCAACGACACCATCAGCCGACGCACGAATTGGCGTGTCTTTGGCGACACCGATATTCAGTCCGTCGTTGACCTTTCCTCCGCCTTTGCTGCCGAAACTGGAGATAACGGCACCATCCACAGGCCATTGGAAGCGTCCGGAGAAGTTGTTCGGAGTGGCTATGGTTGCATTGGGCGTAATGGCTTTGCGCCATGCGGATTGCTCTTTCGCTGTCGCACGGTCCGCTAGCGCTGGCTGGCTGCCGGTGACGATATCGTCGATATCGAGACTGAAAGCGGCCGCGCGTTGCTCGACGCTTAGATTGGCCAGGTCTGCTGTGGCTGGCAGCAGCAACTTTTGTCCCACGCGCAGGATATAGGGCTCTTCCAGCGCGTTCAGCGCCACTACGTCGCGCCATGGAGCCCCATAAGCGCGCGCGATCGCGATACCGGTCTCCCCCGAATTGACCGCATGATAGCGTCCGCCGGTAATTTTGAGCCGCTGTCCCGGATGAATGATATAAGGTTCGGACAACCCGTTTGCTGACGCGATGATTTGCGAACCCGCACCTGTTTTGTTGGCAATTCCACGCAACGTATCCCCGGGCTGCACAATATATGTGCCCGCGTCCACCTGTTGGGCATTGGCCGTGACGGGGCTCGCTTGCCAGGTCGAAAGCGGCGCCTGTTCGGGCGCGGTGCCAAGAACGACCGGATCTGTCAGTAACTGGGGTCGGATTGGCGCCGGTGCATAATCATCACGGCCCTGCGGAATGCAGGCGCTGACTGCGAAGAGCAATATCAGGATCGCAACGTGACGCATATTTGACCCCATTAACCAACTCTTCCCCATGCCGGAACATTATTAGCAGCAAAACCGAAGCTTGCCAGCCCCACTGCCCCAAGCATAGTTAATTCTTCCCGCTGCATTTCACAATCAGGGATAAAGCTTCGTCAGACCATCCATAGAATCATAATGGGTCAAGTCGAGATGGAGCGGTGTGATTGAGACATAGCCGTCAGCGATCGCTTCCAGATCAGTACTGTGCGCAGGCGTTTCCACCATCGGGCCAAGGCCGAACCAGTGATATTCGAATCCGCGCGGATCGCGGTTGCTAACAATCTGCAGTCGACCGTAGTCACGAATACCCTGCGACACGATCCTCACTCCCTTGACTTCACTCGCCGGAAGTGCCGGAAAATTGATATTCACCAGCGTCCTGTAATCCATTCGTTGCTTGATTAGCGGCCGCAGCACCCGTTCCCCCCATTGCACCGCCGCGTCGAACGGTACGTCCGCACCCAAATCTCCCCGTGCATAGGCTTGGCTGAGGGCGATTGAAGGGATTCCCGCCAACGCGCCTTCCATAGCGGCGGAGACGGTGCCCGAATATGTCACGTCCTCACCGAGGTTCGCGCCGCGATTGACGCCGGACAATATAAGGTCAGGCGGGCCGTCTTTCATGATCTTGGCAACAGCCATCATCACACTATCGGTCGGTGTACCGTCTACCGAATATTGCTGGTCGCCGCGCTTGCGAATACGCAGCGGCCGCGTGATGGTCAGCGAGTGGCCAGCGCCCGAATTCTCGTCAGACGGCGCGACAATCCAGATATCGTTGGAAAAATGCTGTGCAATATCGAGAAGAATCTTCATGCCGGGCGCATCAAAGCCATCATCATTGGTCAGCAATATCCGCATCAGCTTGGCTCCAACTTGTCGATGCCACCCATATAAGGCAGCAATGCCGACGGAATAGTAACCGATCCGTCCGCCTGTTGATAGTTTTCGAGCACGGCTACCAGCGTGCGGCCAACGGCAAGACCGGAACCGTTGAGCGTGTGAACGAATCTTGTCCCTTTTTCCTCGCCCTCAGGCCGGAACCGGGCATTCATTCTTCGCGCCTGATATTCGCCGCAGGTTGAAATGCTCGAAATCTCGCGATAGGTGTCCTGCCCCGGCAACCAGACCTCCAGATCATATGTTTTGCGAGCAGTCGCCCCCATGTCACCCGTACACAACAACATCTTGCGATAAGGCAATTCGAGGGCCTTTAGGATCGATTCCGCCGCTTCGGTCATCCGCAAATGTTCGGCGTCGCTATCGTCAGGATGAACGATCGCGACCATCTCGACTTTTTCAAACTGATGCTGACGGATCAGACCTTTTGTATCCTTGCCGGCAGAGCCAGCTTCACTACGGAAGCAAAGGGTGAGCGCGGTCAACCGCATTGGCAATTGCGCCTCGTCCAGTATCTGCCCGTTTACACTGTTGGTCAGACTGACTTCTGCGGTCGGGATGAGCCAGTGACCATTGGTTGTGTGGAACGAATCTTCGGAGAACTTGGGTAGTTGACCGGTGCCGAACATAGCCTCATCGCGAACCAGAACCGGCGGCGCGCACTCCTGGAAACCATTGTTCGTTGTCTGCTGATCGAGCATATATTGGCCAATTGCACGCTGCAATCTGGCCATCTGCCCACGCAGGAACGCAAAACGCGAACCGGACATGGTGGCGGCTGTTTCAAAATCCAGCCCCAAGGCAGGACCAATATCGCTATGTTCTTTCGGATCAAAATCAAACTTGCGTGGCTCGCCCCACCGCTCAATCTCGACATTATTGTCTTCATCTGTGCCGAGCGGGACACTATCTGCCGGCAGATTCGGTAGTGCCGCCAGCCTATCCCGCAATCGGCCTGAAATTTCCCGCTCCTCTTCTTCAAGCCCGGGCATTGCACTTTTCAGTTCGGCGACTTCCGCCATCAACGCCTGAGCGGCTTCTTCGTCTCCCTGTCCCTTTGCTTTCCCGATAGCTTTCGACGCTTCGTTGCGTCGAGCCTGCCCATCCTGCAACCGGGTTTTCAGCGCTCGGCTTTGCTCGTCCAGCAGCAATATATTCTGAGCCACTGCTGCGACACCACGCTTCGCCAGCGCGGCATCGAACTCTTCGGGATTTTCGCGAATATATTTTATATCATGCATGGCAAAGTCTATGCCGAGCGTCTGTTTCACTTGCAAGACTACAAAGCAAAAAGCGGCCAGATTGCTCCGGCCGCTTTTCAGATTATTTCGATTTACGCCTTATTAAGCGGCGACAGTCTTTTTTGCCTTACGACGACGCGCAAACAGGGCTGCTGCGGCTGCGCCGAATAGCAAGACTACCGGTGGTGCCGGAACTTCGGTACCGCCTGTAGAACCGCCGGTACTGCCACCCGAGGAAGAACTTGAGCTGCTGCTCGACGAGCTGGAGCTGGATGAACTACCCGAGGAACCGGATGACGTACTGTTGCCGCCGAAACTCGAAGACCCGCCAGTCGCGCCTGAAGAACTGCTAGTCGAGCTGCCACCGGAGCTCGAGGAAGATGAACTGGAACTGCTCGACGAACTGCCCGACGAACCTGAACTGCCCGAAGATCCCGAACTGCCCGAAGATCCCGAACTGCCCGAAGATCCCGAACTGCCCGAGGAACCGTTGGAGCCCCCAGATGAGCCGTGACCACCGGAAGATCCATGTCCGCCACTGGACCCGTGGCCTCCGCTGGATCCACCGGGTTTGCTCGGTTTGCCACCGCTGGAACCGGAGGAACTGGAGGAACTGCTTGACGAACTACTGGATGAACTCGACGACGACGAGGAACTGCTACCTCCCGTAGAAGTGCTCGTTGATCCCCCAGTGCTGGTCACACCGCCGGTGCTGGTGCTGGTGGAACCGCCGCTCGTCGAACTGCCCCCTGACGATGTACTTGATGACCCTCCGCTGCTGGTCGAAGAAATTACGACACTGCCGCCGCCGGAACTTCCTCCCCCGAAAAATCCTCCAAAAAAGCCGCCGGAACTTCCGCCATATCCGCCGCTGCCACCGATCACGACCGGTACAGAACTGCCGCCGTCAATCATCGGTGGGGCAGGCGGGAGATATGAAGGCAAAGGAACCGGGATCGGCTGCGCTGTCGGCGTCTGGGCGATAGTAACCACGGTTGGCTGGCAAGCGGTCACAGTTTTTGTCACGGTGCGTCGTGTGCGCTTGATCTTGCGGGCAGGCTCACCTTTGCGGACCATCCGGGCGCGGACTGGCTGCTTCTTGGTGTGCTTTTTCACATAAGGCGCTGCAGGCGCTTCTGACACGTGAACCGCACCACCGCCAATTAATGCCCCGCCGCAAGTGCAGGCGCATAATTTTGCTAAAGCCATCCGTACCGACATAATTTCATCTCTCTTCCGCTGTGGAGGCAGTAAGTAGAGTCAGCATTTAACCGCTGACTTTCCATTTCGCTCTCCCGACATGCATCAGAAAGACAGAATAAATCGTAAACCACAATTACGTTAACCCTGTTTCGTCGTCGAAAATGCTAAAAAAGCTTAGCAGTTTGTATCCAACCACGGTTAATGTCCCGTATTGGAACCATTACGGATGCGATTGTTGCAAAAGCCTGAAAAAATCGCCTGATTTTGAGTGATTTTGAAAGTGCCGGGAGAAGCGTTGCCGAGTGGATGCCTTCAAAATATCGACTGCCAAAATACCCACTGCGCATATTATGACGTCCCAAATTTTCTCATTTTGGGATATTTAGAATATCGAGTATTTTGCGCCTTGTTTCAATCAAGTGTGCTCGGTATAGCCCCGCGGTGTAAATGGTTCCAGCCTTCCGGATTCGGATAAGGCAGATGTTTGGAGAGTATGTTGGCATCCTCGGCGAAAAAAGCATCGGCAAAAAATAGCGCGAATGGCGCAGACCCAGTCCTTGCAGACGGTTATGAACCAAGCGAAGATGAAGAGTTTATGAACGAGCATCAGCTCGCTTTTTTCAGAAAGGCTCTGAAAAAATGGAAACAAGAAATCATCGATGAATCCAAGGAAACTCTGGCACATTTGCAGGATGGTCCAATTCAGGAAGCTGACCTGAACGACCGAGCATCTAGCGAAACCGATTGGGGACTGGAGTTGAGGACCCGCGATCGTCAACGCAAGCTAACCTCCAAAATCGATGCAGCGTTGCGCAGGATCGACGAAGGCGAGTATGGCTATTGCCAGGTGACCGGCGAGCAGATTTCGCTCGACCGTCTGAAAGCCAGACCGATAGCTACGATGACCGTCGAGGCGCAGGAAGCGCATGAACGGAACGAGAAAATCTCGCGCGATCAGTGACATGAGATACCGTTCCGACACACCTCGGCAATGGTTAGGTTCCTGTGGTTAAACGCATCCATTGATGTCCGTACAACGGCACATATTTCTTGCCCAAAAAAACTCCTGAGCATTAACCAAATTTGCACGAATTTTGCTCTATTCCTTGCATTACGAAACATGAATTTACATTTATTGACTGCGGGAAACCTATGAAAGAGACATTTGACGATAGTCTGAAAATGAACAGTCAGGCCGTTGACCACCCGAAGCGTCAGCTGGACCGGGACAGTCTGTTTCTAAAAGCAGAGCTGCGCTTCGTTGATGGCGATGACTGCGGTGAAGTGCGGATCCGGAATCTATCGGCAGGCGGTTTGATGGCCGAAGCACCCGTACTCGCCAAGCGGGGCGACAATGTGGAAATTGAACTGCGCAATATTGGCCGTATCACCGGTTATGTCGCCTGGGTTGCCCAAGGCAGATTTGGCATCGCGTTCGACCATCCTATCGACCCGAAGCTAGCCAGAAAGCCTGTCGGACAGAAAAAATCCGATTTGCCGCAATATCTGCGCCAACAGGCCAACAAATCTATTCCTCTGCGCCACGGACAGCGTCCTCGGTAGAACATGCCTGATCTTCCACATTAAGCTTGATTCGAATTCCGTCCCTGCATAGGGCCTTTTAATCAGTCGATTAAACGGGAGCAGAACATGGCAGGACCACTAAACGGTATCAATATTGTTGAATTTGCCGGAATCGGCCCCGGTCCATTCTGCGGCATGATGCTTGCCGATCAGGGTGCCACTGTGACAGTTCTCCATCGCCCAGGCAAAGCCCCTGACCCCCGCCTCGCACTTTCGCGCTCTCGCAATTTGGTCGAGATTGACCTGAAATCAGTCGAGGGGATCGAGACGGCTCGAAAACTGGTCAAAAATGCTGACGGTTTGATCGAAGGTTTCCGTCCCGGTGTTATGGAGCGGCTCGGACTGGGCCCTGATGTGTTGCTCGCGGATAATCCCAGTTTGGTCTATGGCCGGATGACGGGCTGGGGGCAATATGGTCCGCTGTCCGCCGCAGCAGGCCACGATATCAACTATATATCAATTTCCGGTGCCCTGCATGCGTTCGGACGGGCGGGCGAAAAACCGACCCCGCCGATCAACATGGTAGGCGATTTTGGCGGCGGCGGAATGATGCTCGCATTTGGTATGGTTTCAGCTCTACTCAATGCCAAAACCGGTGGCACCGGTCAGGTTGTTGACTGCGCAATGACCGACGGCTCTGCCGCATTGATGGCAATGATTTTCGACTTTCACAATATCGGTCAATGGCAAGACGATCGGGGCGTGAACCTTTTGGACACCGGCGCACATTTCTACGACAGCTACGAGACATCGGACGGCAAATTCATCTCGATCGGGTCGATCGAACCGCAATTTTACGCACAGCTACGGCAGGTGGCGGGTATTGCAGAAGACACAGACTTCGACGCGCAGATGAACCCAAAGCAATGGCCTGCATTGAAGGAAAAGCTGACGACGCTGTTCAAAACCAAGACCCGCTCTCAATGGTGCGACCTGATGGAAGCAACGGACATCTGTTTTGCACCCGTTCTGTCATTGGCGGAAGCAAAGGAGCACCCGCACAATATCGCAAGGCAGACCTTTGTCGATGTCGGTGGGATGATGCAGCCAGCACCGGCGCCGCGCTATTCGGTTACGGTGTCTGATCCCCCGAAACCCCCTGCTTGAACTGGACCAATAATTCTATCTGCATATCGGGGGCCGATCGCCAACTGGCTGCCATCCTGCAAGATCACGAAACGTTTGCGGCCTTTACGGCGCACTTCCGAGATACAATCACGCCGGACGATGGCCGATCGGTGAACGCGGACAAACAGATTGTCGGGTAACAGGCTTTCCAGAGATCGCATGGATTGGTGCAGCAAATAACTGCGGCCCGGCAGATATAGCCGCATATAGTCCCGTTCCGCTTCGACCCATTCGATATGCGAAACCATCAACTGCACCGACCCGGTACCATCTTGCACCCAGAGACGTTGAGCGAGATCAGGCTCATGGTCCTCATGACCGCGCGCCAGATTGGCGATGGCCCGTTCGACGGCCTCCCGCAACAGCGCCTCCTTGACCGGCTTCAGGAGATAATCGGTGACTTCCAGCCGGAACGCCTGCACCGCATATTTATTGTGCGCGGTTGTAAAAATAATTTCCGGTATCCGCGCCATGCCCCCACAAAATTCCGCGACCTTGAGACCGGATAAATCGGGCATATCGACGTCGAGCAGCAGGATATCTGGTTGTAGCTGCTCAATTTTCTCCAAGGCCTGACGGCCTCCGTTCGCCAATTCAATCGTTTTGAAAAGCCCGGTCCGTTCACATAGCGCCTTGAGACGGGAGCGGGCCAGCGGTTCATCGTCGACAATCAACACCGATGGCGGACTTGCGGCCATTTCTAAATATCCTGGAAAATCAGTGAGGGGTCCGGCAAAACGATAGTGGCAATGGCCATTCCGCTGTTATTATTGGCGAGAAGCAAGGAAGCATTCTGACCGTATAATGCTCTCAGCCGTTCTTGGATATTGATAAGGCCGGTCCCGGTCCCCGCAGTACGGTTATGGGCTGCACCGGCAGGCCTTTTGACTCGGCCATCATTAGCGATACTGATGCGCAAGCGTTCGCCTTCTCTTTGGGCCGAGATAATGATATTGACCGGCTGGTCTGTTCCTGAAACGCCAAATTTAACCGCATTTTCAATTAGTGGCTGAATAATCAACGCGGGTATCATCCAGCCATGTGCGGTTGCATCGATATTGACAAAATAATGCAATCGGTCGGGGAATCGCATGCGTTCTATCTCTAGATAACGAACCTGCTGAGCGATTTCTTGTTCTACCGCAACCATATCCTCGGCACCATCAGTCAACACCGCGCGCATATAGTCCGCCAGATCGTCCACCAGCTTTTCAGCCTTTTTGTTTTTCCGGTCAATGATCAGACTGCTAACCGAATTGAGCGCATTGAAAACGAAATGCGGGTTCAATTGGTAACGCAGCGCCCGTAATTCACTCTCCCGGTTCACCTTCTCGAGATACCGGCTGTGCGCCATCATGCGCTGCAGTTCCTGGCTATGGGCCAAGGCCAAATATAGAGCGCCCCAACTCGCCAGAATGAAATAACGGGTAAACGCCTCGTCCAGTATATAAGTCCAATTGAACATCGAGAATTCAATCGGATCAAGAAGGTAGGAAAAGTCGAACAATGCAGCATCATGATCAAAGATTATTTGGTCAAGTATGGCGATATAATTGGCCAGAATCATCGTCGGCAGGAGGAGCACCAATATCGCGACTCTCATCCCGTTACGGCGCACCGCAACCAGCAAGCGGTATAGCATCCAGGTTAAGGTTATGCAGACACTGGTCATCAATATCCGCTGGACAAATAACGAGTCTGCGTTGTTCTGCTCCGCGTATAAACCGCGGCAGGAAACAAACACGAAATAAGCGCCCCATACGCCGAACATCGACTTTATCGCCAGAGCTTGATTTACCGGAAACAGCCGGTCGAGCAGTGAACGCGTCCGAGCCCCGGCATTGATTGCCGAACCAAGTGCAGGCTCAGGCTTCACGAAGCCGGCTTGCCTCCGCTTGTGCTGATCCCCCGATCAGTCCGCCAATAGGTTGCAAAACTTGCCAGCCAGTGACTGCCGGAATAATGCGGAGTCCGGACAGAATTCTCTCCGGAATCGCCGTGCAAACTGGCTGACGCAAGAAGCGATGCGCGGCGTTTATCGTCGGCTGGAAGCGCAGAAACCATACCTTCAAGCGCCCAAGCTCGCGAAAGATTCAGTCCGTCAAGATGCACCAATTTGCCGTCCGTCGGATCGTTGACGATGCCCACTTTCAGCCAACCGTCGCTGCCGTCCGTCGGAATTTCAGGCAGAAAGTCCGAGAGCCAGCTTGCATAATCATCGCCAACCATCACCCGCCTCATGAGATCGGCAACCATCAGGCAGGAAGAAAGAAAATCCTCTCCGGACGGTTCATAAGCCATCGGGCAATTCTGATCGTTGCGATGGAAAAGCAATGTTTTGCTTCGCACGAGACTGGCCATCTCATCATCTCCACTATGATCGGCCCAATCAAGAAACAGTCCAAATGCGAAAGCCGACTGATTATGAGTTCCCAGCCGGATGGGATAAGCCAGTTTTGGCAGCCAGTCCTTGATATTTCCCACAATCACCGCTTCGAGCGGTTCCAGTCGGGTTAGCCAGACCTTGGCCTGCTTGGCCTTATGACCTTCGCCAGCTGCAATTTCGCGCAATTCGGTGGTCAACTGCAGAAACCATGCGAGTCCATAGGGGCGCTCGAAAGCTTTGCGATCATCACCATTGAAATAGGCCAGTTCTCCGGCTATTTTTTCCGTAGTGAAATTGGCAGCAAGCGCTGCGGCAATCTCATCATTCATCTCCGGAACCAGATCCTGTCCCCAAAGACGCGTCAGCAACCAATGGCCGTGAACGGCGCTATGCCAATCAAAACAGCCATAGAAGACGGGAGTCAGCTTTGCCGGTTCCGCGGCGTCCGCCGCGTTATTCAAAACATGGCTTATCTTGTTGGGATATTGTTTGTTGATGCAATTCAGAGCGATCCGCGCATAGGCATGCTCCGCCTTGCGGGGCGTCAGACTGTTATCGGCCGGATCGGGCGCTACGTTTTTACGCTCGAAAACACCCCGTTCTTGCGACGACTGGTTTTTATCTTCCTCCGCGACCGTGCAACCCGTCAATGTTGCGATCATTAGCACGGCTATTGCTTTTCGATAGATCATCCGGCGCCCTCCAAATATCCTTTCCCACTAGAGATGAATTGACCCCTTGGCAAAAGCCTATAGGGAAAAATCTCGCGCGCGTCATTCCCAGTTTCGGCCGTGCAATTTGCATTGGATAAGATAAAGTCTCGATACCACCCGCCATATTCCTGACCGGTAGTCCCCTGCGGCATATCGCAACCATGTCCCTCACCGCCAGCATCGGTCTGCTGACCATGTTCATCGTCGATTTTGCCGATCTCTTCTATATCGCGCAACTGGCGGACAGCGCGCTGACGGCGGCGATGGGTTTTGCCGCGACGGTCCTGTTTTTCGGTACCGCTTTCTATATCGGCCTGATGATTGCCACAAGTGCGCTTGCCGCTCGCCATATCGGCCAGGGTGATCCGGATCAGGCCCGTCGATACCTGACCAGTATATTGGTTCTCAGCGCGATGCTTATTATACCCTTGGCTATCCTGCTTTTCATCTTCGCTCCCGATATACTGGAACTGGCGGGCGCCGATGGAACCGCCAATCGGGCGGCGACCGACTATATCCGGATCGTGGCTCCGTTCATGCCGTTCAGTGTCGCAGCCATGGTCTGCTCCGGTTTCCTGCGGGCCCATGGTGCGGCGCGGCGGGCAATGAACGTTACGCTCAGCATGGGCATCACCAATGCCATACTCGACCCGATATTCATCTTCGGCTTCGACTGGGGAATGCAGGGCGCAGCTGTCGCCAGCGCCTGTGCGGCCGTCGTATCGGCGATGTTCGCAATTCGGCCTATCGTGAAGAGCTATGGAGGTTTCTACCGTTTGACCCTGCTCCATTTTCGAAACGATATTCGTCCGATCATGGCCATCCTTATTCCAGCTATTCTTACCAATATTGCTACTCCGATCGGCGGATTTATTTCCTACCGCTTCATCGCCGATTATTCGAACGATATAATCGCCGGATTTGCCGTCGTCGGCAGGGTTGTACCGGTCGCTTTCTGCCTGCTATTTTCCCTGTCCGGCGCTGTGGGTCCGATTATCGGTCAGAATTTTGGCGCACTGAAATTCGACCGGATCCGTACGACCATCCAACAGGCGACGATCTTCGCCTTGATCTATACGCTAATCGCCTGGCCAATCATCTATGTCCTCAGCGAACCGATCAGCGACGCATTCCATCTTGTCGGCGACGGGCGACATGTGTTCTGGCTATTTGCAGCCTTGTTGACTCCGCTATTCTTCTTCAACGGCATGCTGTTCATAGGCAATGCCGCCTGTAACAATCTTGGCAGGCCAGCTTGGTCGACGCTGATGAACTGGCTGCGCAACACGCTAGGCCTTGTCCCATTTCTCTGGCTCGGTCGCGAATTTTATGGGCTGGATGGTATAGTGGTTGGCCCGGCGCTTGGCGGCATAATCTTTGGCGCCATTGGCTATATGGTCGCGCAATATCTGGTGACTTTGCAGGAACGGCGAACAGCATTAACCAATTAATTTGTCCGCAAACCGCGTCCCGCAATGGAACAGCGTCAATTTGCCGCGCGCTGAGGACGCAAAAACCGGGTATATCCCGCATGCTCCGCCCGGATGGGCCTAGTCAGGTGTATTAAGAATTCGTGCGTGTACCTCCTCCCTATGTTCCGCCTCTAAGCGACCATGTTCCCGATTACGGGCAGGGTAGCAGGTCTCCGGAACCGTTAACCATGATTGACCAGAAGCCGACCAGCGCCGAAACAGTCGAGTTGGAACAGGAAATTTGTTCATCATCAACGTCGATCCCGCGCCGGTTCTTCGCAAACTTGACGATCCGCGAAAGAATATTGACCGCGTTTTTCCTGATCGGCCTGATCTTGATTCCGACAACCATGCCGCAATCGAGTGTTGATGCGCAGCAGTTTCATTCCAGCGACCCCGGATTGCAATCGGTAGAAAGGCCGGAAGATAATTTTGCCGGATCGGCCTTTTATTTTATCGACCCCAATTATGCGATCCCGAGAAATTATGACGGGATTGGTATTGATCCCCTCGCACCCCGGGGAATCGGATCGATCGACGGCATTTCCGATATGCTCCAAAATGACCGTGATCAGGCTTCGACGGTACATTTCATTCGGCCAGTCGCGTTTCGCGGCTCCACAATCGACGATGGCCGCGCGCTTTATTGTCTGACCCAGGCTATCTATTATGAAGCCGGGATGGAACCGGATGCCGGTCAACGCGGCGTTGCACAGGTCATCTTGAATCGCGTCCGCCACCCCAGCTATCCGGGCACGGTTTGCGGCGTGGTCTATCAGGGTAGCGAGCGGAAGACGGGTTGCCAGTTCACTTATACCTGCGACGGTTCGCTGCGCCGCAAGCCAGCACGCTTTCATTGGGACCGCGCCAAGAAAGTGGCTGCCGAAGCGCTGGCGGGAACAAGCTATACCTCGGTCGGGACCGCTACCCATTATCATGCAACCTATGTCTACCCCTATTGGGCGCCGAGCCTCAGGTTCGTCGGAACAGTCGGCGCGCATCGTTTCTACAGCTGGAAGGGCAATGCCGGCACGGCCAGTGCTTTCAGCCAGAAATATCGCGGCGGCGAACCTTTGCCCGCACCAAAACCACGCAGTAATGATACTATCGCCGTCAATGATGCAGGCTCATCGCTCGACCCAATAGCGCTCGAAAAAGCCTATGAGGCCGGTCGCCGCAAGGCAGAAGCAGAAGCCGCCCAGTCAGAGAAGATGATGGCGCTGGCTGCCGACAATGCACGCCGCCATGATCGGCCTGCACCCATGCTTGATGTAAACACTCCTCGATCCTATCAGGCACCCAGTTACAGTAGCGAAGCAAAGGCCAAAGGTGGTGACAGCGCCTTTGCCGGACAAAAATTGCCCGATGTCAGTCAGATCAAGCCCGAATTCCGCGTTAGCGGTAGCTGGAAGAAAAAGCCCGGAAGCTAGATCGATGCGGCTATGTGGCAATAGTTTCTCTGGCAACCACAAATGGGTTTCCCTTGCCTTAGCTCTTGACTCCCGCCTAAAGGCTCTCGATTTTATTGGAAATGGAACGGAGCGCTCTGATGGCGACGAATTGGACGGCAAATAGTTGGAGGGATTTTAAAGGGCTGCACATGCCCGACTATCCTGACGCCGCCAAACTTGCGGAAACAGAAGAACTGCTTGGCAGCTACCCGCCGCTGGTATTTGCCGGCGAGGCACGCAGTCTGAAACAGGATCTGGCGGAAGTTGCTGCAGGCAAGGCATTCCTGCTGCAGGGCGGCGATTGCGCCGAAAGCTTTGCAGAATTTCATCCGAACAATATCCGCGACACATTCCGCGTCATTCTCCAGATGGCGGTGGTGCTGACCTATGCATCGAAACTTCCCATTATCAAAGTCGGCCGCATGGCGGGTCAGTTCGCCAAACCGCGCTCATCTGATGTTGAAGTGCAAGATGGCGTCGAGCTGCCCAGCTATCGCGGAGATATCATCAACGGGATAGAATTTGATAGCGGCCGCCGTGACCCGGATCCGGAGCGTATGGTCCGCGCCTATAATCAGGCAGCTGCAACGCTCAACCTGCTCCGTGCATTCTCGACCGGCGGCTATGCCAACCTCAAGCAGGTTCACGGCTGGACCCATGATTTCATGGCTCGCAGCCCGTGGGCAAAGAAATTCGAAGAAATGGCCGACCGGATCGGCGAAGCTTTGTCGTTCATGGAAGCGTGCGGAATAAATCCCGATACCGTGCCGCAATTGAAAGCGACCTCATTCTACACCAGTCACGAAGCGCTGCTACTGCCTTATGAGCAATGCCTGACGCGTCAGGATAGCCTCACGGGCGACTGGTACGATACCAGCGCGCATTTTCTTTGGATCGGCGACCGGACCCGGTTTGAAGGTTCTGCTCATGTCGAATTTTTACGGGGGATTGGCAACCCGATCGGATTGAAATGCGGCCCCTCGCTGACGCCCGATGCCCTTTTGAAAATGCTCGACACGCTCAACCCCGCGCACGAACCAGGTCGGATCACGCTGATTTCACGCTTTGGACATGACAAGGTCGAAAGCGGCCTGCCACCTCTCGTCCGTGCGGTAAAACAGTCGGGCCATCCGGTCATCTGGTCCTGCGATCCGATGCACGGTAATGTCATCAAGGCTGAAAGCGGCTACAAGACACGGCCATTTGACCGCATCCTTGCAGAAGTTCGTGGATTTTTTGCAGTCCACCGGGCGGAAGGAACCTTCGCCGGCGGTATTCATTGCGAAATGACGGGACAAAATGTCACCGAATGTACCGGTGGCGGCGTGGCAATCACCGATGCATCGCTTGGCGACCGCTATCACACGCACTGCGACCCGCGTCTCAACGCCGCCCAGTCGCTAGAGCTTGCTTTCCTGTTGGCAGAAATGCTCAATCAGGAACTGTCCGACCGTACTCAGATAGCGGCCTGAACATGACAGAAAAAACACGGCCAGAACGTATGCGTCCAGAAGATTATGCAGCGGGAGATTCGCCGATGAGAAGACGAGTCACTTATGTCCGCAAGGAAATCGTCAGCAAAGGCGTGGGTTTTGGCAGCGCTTTAGCCATCGCCATCAGTTTTACCGCACATAAATCAATTTTCTGGGCAATTATTCATGGTTTTTTCTCCTGGGCCTATGTGATTTACTACGCATTTACCCGATAGACCTGTCCACTCGACGCCAATTCTCGTGACTTCGGCGGCCCGGCATACTATCACTCAGCCAATCAAAATTGAGCTAGAGGACGTGATGATCCGATCACTCACATGGATATCGATGGGCGCGATAATGGTTTCCGGTTGTGCTGGGCCGATTGAAACCCGTGTCCAGACGCACCAGGTGGTAGCCACTGGTGGACAAAAGCAGTTTATCGTGACCACAAAAGATGCGGTCGAGAATGTCGATCTGGCGCTTGCCCGCGATCTGGTGGCGAAATCGTTGACCGAGAGAGGCTATCAGTCCTCTCCGGACGCCCCTATACTGGTCAACGTCGCACTTTCCGAGAGGCCTGCCGACATCGCGATCGATGCTGGTGACAAAGATGCCGTGCAATCGATAGCCACCGCGAAACGTCAAAAACGCTTCCAGTCCTGCAAGGACAAGGAGCATCGGTTGACGATCGTCCTTCTCGATCAGACGCGCGGAACGAAATTATACGCGGGCAATGCTGCAGAATATCACTGCAACGGTACGATCAAACAGTCCCTGCCGTTTCTCGTCGATTCGGCCCTGTCCGGACTGGACAGCAATCCGACCGACAACGCGCGCAATGCCAGCCATACCCGCCAGGGCATTGAATGAATCATTCGGCCTGCTCTTCTAAATAGGGGGCCAAAGGCAAGAGCACGGTAAAGCAAGCCCCTCCGTCACGACGATTCTCTCCGCCTATGTGACCGCCATGCCGCTCCATCACTTTGGCAACAAAATTCAGTCCCAGTCCGGCACCCTTTATTGATGAATGCGCCAAACTGTCGTCGCTGGCGAAACGCTCGAACAAATGGCCCAGCATTTCTTTTTTGATTCCGTCGCCTTGATCGGCAATCGCGACCGATACAAATGGCTGCCGGTCCAGTTCGGTCACCCGGATCATTATGGTCACGGTGCCACCGTCCGGACTATATTTAATAGCATTGTCGATCAGATTGACGAACGAACGATAGAGGCTCGAGGGTTCGCCACTGACAAAGGCGCCCTCGGACTGGTCATCGACTTCGCACCGAATATCCCGCGCCTTGCCGAGGGGCCAAAGACTGTCATTGGCCTCTGCGACCAGTTCTGCGAGCAATATATCCTCTCCGGCAAATTCGCTGGCATCGATCCGTGCCAGGCCGACAAAATTGTCTGCCAGCGCCAAGGTACGGCGCGCATGTCCTTCTATCCGGCCTGAGGTTTCATCGCCTTCCCTGCCGTCAAGAAGCGCCAGAATTGCCGCCTGCGGTGCACGCATATCATGGGAAAGCAGCTGCAGGACTTCTTCGCGTTGTTGTGCGGCATGGGCGACTTCGGTGATATCCGCGAGATAATGGATATGCCCCCTCAGCTTCCCGTCATCCGACAGTATCGGTGCACGGCGCATGGCAAAAATCTGGCCATCGAGAGATGTGAAGTCGACATAATCCTGTTTGGTCGGCCGGTTCGTCTGCTCAAGATATTCTTTGACCTCGTGAAGGCCATCGGGGGATACAAAGCGGTTGAGCATGTCGTCCAGCGCAAGATCCTGAGCCCCGTCTTCCATTCCGGCCTGCGCCAACCGGTTGACGAATTTCACCTTGCCGTCGAGATCGGTAATGAACATCGGGTCAGGGAGGTTGCTGAGGGCATCGGCGATGAACCTTCGCAGATCACGAACATGGGAAATCGCATGGGTCAATTGCTCTGCCTGGCCGGTGATAACATCGACGGGGCCCAGTTCCGACCGCATGATCGGAATATCGATTTTTGACCGGTGAAAATTCTGTAGTTCGTTATCCATGAAGTCGCTTGTCGCCTGCAATCGCCGCCATCCCCAAATGGGGTATACGAGGATCACGCCGACCAGAGCGGTTCCGGGCGCAAACCAGAGCGCGAATTGCATCAAGATGACGCTGGCCAGCAATATCGCCAATAGCAGCGCGAAAGAGACGATGATGGTCGTCCGGGGCCGCCACCGCCAGAACCCGATCAACAGGATCCAGACCGGCAGCAACGACAGTAGCAGTTGCAGCGGAAAAGGCATCGGCATGACAAAATCATCGCGGCTCAAAGCCCCGTATAGATTTGCCATAATTTCAACTCCGGCGAGAGTTCCGCCATCACCGAGTGGAACCGGATATTGATCTCCCAAGCCGTTGGCAGTCGCCCCGATCAAAACAACCTTGCCCTCCAGAAACGCGCCGGGGACCTCCCCCTTGACCAATGCTGCATAAGAGACGGATTGATAGCCACCTCGCTGGGCAAACGGCATTAGCAATTTTCTGTCGCAATCTTGCAACCGATTATATGCGGGAGACGGTTTCCCGTGGACTGACCGATAGATTTCCTCGATCAGATGCGGCCATTCACTTCCCGACACCTTGTCGCCAAAGCACAAAGCTGCACGGCGAACGACTCCGTCGGTGTCGAAGACCAGATTCACTTGCCCCAATTCGTTGGCGGCGGCGCTGAAGATCTCAATCGGCCGTTTGACATCATATTCGGCACCATTGCTGCCGGGGAAAACGAAATGTAGTGGAAGGAACAGGTTGGGATTTCCTGCCATCGATCGGGCCAACTGCCTGTCGTCATCCGGATCACCGGCTTCGCTGAGCAGGATATCGAAACCGATCGCTGCAGGCTTGTCCTCGGCCAGTTGATCGAACAGCTCTGCATGCCGTGTCCGGGGCCACGGCCATTTTCCAAAGGCGGCAAGACTGTCTTCATCAATCTTGACAATCAGGACGTCAGATTGAGGTACCGGCCGGTCAATCGCGGACAGCTGGTCGTAGACCAGATTATCAAAGCGTGAGAGCCCGTCCCAATAGGTCAGGGCCGTCACCACGCAACATGCCAGCAACGCCACGGCCAGCCATTCGAGACCCAATCGCTGACGCAGCCTCATCGGTGGTCATACCTCCGCGAAAAATTGATCAAGGTTCGAACCTGGACAGCTAGTTGGCCACGGTCAGTTTTTCAAAATCGGTCCATTTTTCGATCGCTTCCCGATCTTCCGGATCGCTGGAGAACTGAGTCACACCGACGCGCCAATAATATTCCCCGTCGGGAAGCTCAGACAAGGTGACAGTGTCCGTCAAGAGACCCGCTTCGTCAAGAATTGGAATAGCCGTTTTGCTGTCCTTCAGGATCTGCAATCGGTAGAATCTTTGCCCCTCCCCTGCACCGAACCATCTGAACCGATAACCGAAATTGCCAGTATCCGCACTACCGCCTAACGTACTAAGCTGCCGCTTGAAGCTATATGTTGCAGGCATGCCTTCAAATCCATCGGCAGCCAGCGCGGAAAGCTTCGCGTAATAGCGCCCGTTGGGAATTGCTTCCAGGCCGATCTCCGTCCCCTGCTCCTGTACTTCCGCGACAAGATCGACGAATCCTGCATCTGACGCAATAATCATGCGATGACCAATGGCGGAATCGCGTGGTACAACCGCAAACTGCAATTCCTCCTCGGACTGCACTTTGGCAGGGTTCAACAGTTCCGGTGGAGGCAGCAATTCTGCCTTGGCAAGCGCTCCAGTCACCGTCGCCGCCGCGCCCGTGCCTGCAGGTATCGACACCATGGTGCCGCTCCCGAGGCTCTGCCCTGCCGTCACGACCACTTCGCCCTCTACTGTTTCGGAAAAGGCGGTTCCCGTTATTTCATCGACCCGGGTGCGATAGTCTGTACCGCGAACAGCGGAAACCGCGACCGGAGTACGGACACGGTAACGGTCAGCTTTCTTTTGCAACGGCGCAACTTTCGAGCGGATGCGGCCTTTGTCGACAGCAATTTCATAATCCATGCTGTCGGTCAGCAATATGTGCCGCAGGCGGGTTATTCTTACCTGACTATTCGATGGCAGAGAGATGCGTGATCCGTCTTCCAGTTCCAGCGTCAGGAAACTCCGTGCTGCTGTCTTGATCTGGCTGCCTTCAGCAACGCTCAGTCCTTGAACAGGCGTCAGATCCCGACCACCGGTCGCAATCGAAATATCGCCCCGGAACGCGCTCAGGCTGGCCTTGCTCGGCCGATATTTTAACCGATTGACTGGAATACGAAGGGACTTTCCGACAGGAATTTGTCGTGGATTGGCAATGCGATTGATGCGCTGAACCGCGACATAGTCCGACTGCTTGCGAAGATATTTGTCAGCGAGACCAAATAAGGTGTCACCGCGCTTGAAGACATAGACAATCTCTTCCGTCTCGGAGCTTTTTTGAGCGATGGCTTCGTTGGGTATAACGGCCACCGTCATAATTAGAAAGCCGGCCAAACAGCACGCACCCGATGATCGAAACAGTTCCCGGAAGTCTTCAAACACTATTAGCCTCCGTTGCTAAGCGTCTCCAATCTGTAGCCATAGCCGAAAACCGTAAAAATTCGAAACCCGTTTTCGGGTTTCAGCGCAAGCTTGGCCCGAATACGCGAAACATGCATGTCGAGGGTCCGGGTTGCGAGATGGGCATTGGTCCGCCAAACGGTTTCCATAATATATCGCCGTGACAGGGTCCGGTCGCGATTGCGGAACATCAGATCGGCAAGCTCAAATTCCTTGGCGGTCAGGGCAATGTCTTTTCCGCCATGCCTGACCGTCTGTTCAATGCGGTTGAGCAGATAATCTCCATACTCAGCCGTCGGCTCCATCGCCGATGCACCAACATTCCTGCGCAACAGGGCATTGATGCGGGCAGCTATGACATTTTTATCTTCCGGCTTTGTTATATAATCATCTGCTCCGGCATTCAGTGCATCGCTGACATCCTGCTTGGCAGTCCTGCTGGTCATCATGATCACCGGCGGCCGATCCTCGACCGCGCCGTCCATCCATTCCAAAATCTGCATGCCGGTCTTGCCTGGCATGTTCCAGTCGAGAATGACGAGGTCAAACGTGTCCCGCAACAAGGCGTTGGTAAGAGAGGTACCATCGCTGTAGCCCGAATAGACATAGCCCAGCGCCTCGACTATTTTACCCAAAAAGTCGATAATCTCCGGATCGTCATCGGCTATCGCTATACGCATTTCAATTCTCCTAGCGGTGGTCCGGCGCCATTGCTGCGAACACTGCGTCTTCAGGTGACTCTATGATTTGCGTTTTACTATCAAATGGAGAAGTTTTACCAGAATTACGACTACAGATTTACAAGCATTTACATCTAAGAAAATAAACTTCTTGAAAGGGTTATCTAAAGAGATAGGTGAAATAATCTAAAGTTATAGAGGGGAGCCGCCGCCCCTGTAATTATAATGTAACGTTGGTTAGGTTGGCGGAATCCCAATCCAGATTTTACGCCAAGCTCTTAACTTGGACGCCTCCATTTCGTTCAACCCTGCTGCACTTGCCAAAACAGGATACCACGACGGGGGTGCCTCACGCTATGCGCCATATCCTAAATTTAGGCAGCACACACATTGAATATATTCCTACGCCGACAGAACCGATTACTCGATGGCAAGCCTTGCCGACTATGCCTTTCTCTGAAAGCGACCAGCCTGTGACACGCCCGGATATCGCCGCCGGCGCTTAGGTTGATCTGTAAAAGCGTTGTGATGAAAATGTCCGCAGATTTCGCCCGGGGTGGTCTGGCCACAATGAAACGAAGGAAAATATTTGCCAAAAATGCCGATTGAACTCGGCCGGGCGAAAATGGTGCGCGCCAATTCGCGGATCGTCGGTGCCGACGATCATGATGACATTGAGCAGGTGCTGGCGTTACGGCTGGATGCCGCCGAGCTCTGTAAGCTTGTCGCCTATTTTGATGCGGATCAGGAGGATGAATCCATCCTCCTGATGATCTTGCCGGTTTTGGTGAACTGGCCTCGGCATGACGGAGCGACCAGGTCCCAACAGTTTGAACTTTTGTCCGAAGCGAGAGCGAAACCGTCCGGATCAACGACGCTCGAGGCGCAACGGATCAAAGATCAATCGAGAATCAGATCGCAATCGCAGCGACCTGAAATTCATCCGTATCAAAGCCGTCGTCACCAAATTGTACCGAAAGTGCGCGCGTCTGAATTTTCGGCCCGGTCGCGCCGCGGATTGAGGCAAAACCGGATCCATCCAGTGTAACACGTTCATTCCCGATGTTCACCGTAACTCCCCGCAGGCTATTGGGGCTATAGCGGACCTCAAGGTGGTAGCCGTTGGGTGCGTTGCAATATTCCCTCAATTCACCCAAACGAACAATATTGTCGTTAAAAGCAATTCCGGTGGGATTATAACCTACTGTGCACGAAACAGGAACAGTGGCTCGTAAATTGAAAACCATTGAATCGCTTGCGATTGCTGCCGATGCCGTCCCCGTTGCTACAACTATCATTGCTGCGAGCATGCCAGTCAGTTTCTTGACCATTACTTTGCCTAACTTTCGTTTCTGATAAACGTGTTCTGGCAGAAGCAGTTGAAAGTAACGTCAATGGTTAGAGTTAACAGCCCGTTCACTAATCGAAGGCGCTTGAAATGATTTCCTATTTGGTAAGATTACTTGGGCCTCGAGCCTCATTGAGGAGAGTTCTGATCCATATCAGCACCAATCAACATTTTTCGATCACCGGTTCCGATAGGCGCACAGGTTCTTGAATCTCACACTAAAGCCGAGCTATTGACAATCCGTTGCTGTTGCAGCGACAGATTCTGAAAACCGCCCTGTTCATCGCGCCGAAGTAGTTTTCACAAGGTAGGCAGACGATCCACCAAAGACTGTTTATCGTGCAGTGACCGATACAGACAACACATCACTGTAAACTCCGGCACGCCGGTTCGATACATCACCGATGATAAATTGGAACGGCAAGATATCGAGACTATTTTGAGACCTGGCCGAACGCGAGGATCCAGAAGAACTTGAAAGCGTTTCTACACCATTGAGGTTAAAGCTCTTATTATCGATGACCACTGAGTAGGGAACAAACCACTGGCTTGAACCGAGACGGAGCCGCCCGGAATTTGCAGAGGATACACTGATGTCATATTCAGCAGTGCTGCGGACGTGAAGTTGCAGCTGTGTCGGTGAAGCCCCTTCCTTCAACTCGCCCAGCTTCACGACCGCCTGGCCGTTGTTCATCCGATACGCGCCAGCAAGACCGATACGCACGGACGGTAAAACGGTGACGCCAAGCACAATATCGGTGCCCATGAGAGACCGGAAATTCCTGTCCTGTGCTTCCAGCGTCACCCGTTGTGTGAATATCCCTGCATTGCGCACATCCTCGGGGTTAGCGACGAGCTTATATAGCATCGAGCGCGACTCCTTCGGTTGAAGCACTACTTCCCGCTGAGACGATATGCGCTGGGTCCGTCCGGACCGCGGCGTCACGTCCTGTGTGTCAGTCAGGTTCAACAGTGCATATCCGACTGGCTTTCCGGTGCCCTTTGACAGTCCGAAGGGAGGTTCGCTAAGGTCAAACAATGGCATGAAGCGACACTCCGCCCCACCTTCATTGACAAAAGTTACGCTGAACGTGCCTTCTGGCAATGCCTCTGCAAACGGATCATAGCCGGTTATTATCCAGCTTGCGGGAGCCGGATTGATGCGAAGTTGACAGTCCGTTCCCTGCACGGCTCCAGTTTGCGCCAAGGCAGGTGCGGCCAAGGACGCTGCAACGAAAGTCAAAAATGGGCGCAGCATGGGAGTCTCCTATTTTTTCATACCCGGCTTGACGATGCCGAGATTGACAAGTCCATCGGTTTCGGCCGGTACTGTAAATTCAAAGCTCTTGTCGATCGTGCCGTTCGGGCCATAAGTTTCAACCAGATAGCGCCTTCCCGGCAGCAAATTGGCAATCGCGAACCGTCCGACCGAATTGGTAAAGAAGGACAATGGTTGCGGACTATCGCCTTCCTCCACGTCGAGCAGGGTCGTTCGGCCACCGATCAGCGAGACCGGCTTGTCATCCGTCAGCATCAGCGTACCCATGGCGGTAACGAATGCATCGGTACCGATGCGCGCTGCATAGCCGCTCTTGTAAGCGGGATAGACGCGAAACACGCCAGAACCAACATCATAGCCAGTGGGCGGATCTTCAACATCATATTGCACCGATTGGGTGGAATAAGAACCGAGGAAATTGTTGACCGCCGACCCCAGGGCTCCGCTGCGACTGATATAATTATTCTCGGAGATCGACTGTCCGGCGACAACGCTGCGGTCACCTAGATTCTCGTGAGCGGACAACAGCATGAAGCTGTCGTTGATCCGTCGACCAATGCCGAACATCCCGTCAGCAAACGCCAAAGTAGTACCCACCCGAACGGATGTCGCATTTACAGCACCGAAATCGGAGATGCTGGGACCAAAGCTGGCATGGCTGATCGAAGCGTCGAAGCGGTTTGCGCTATATGCGGCATAGCCTTGCGCACGCGCGTTATTATTTTCTTCCGCGACGACCGCGCCAAAACCGACGCTGTTTAGCTGGTTGAGACCGCTTTGGTTGTAGGAAACTTCCTTGAGATCATCACGGCTTTCATATCGTGCTTCGGCCCGGCGACGGTAATCTGGCTGGAATACCAGACCGACACTGACGCTGAACCCATCGGCACGCGACAACCCCGAAGAAAATTTCGCATAATCAACGCCCGCCCTGAAAGTCCATTCCCGATTCAAGCGATAATAGCCTGTCGTTCCAAGACGATAGCTATCGCCGCGTCCATTCCGGCCTTTGAGATAAGTTGCGGTGGAAGTTGTCAGAAATTTCATTGAGAACTGACGTGTATATTGCCCCGACAAAGAAACAGACGTTGTGTTAATTCCATCCAAATTGTTTAGCGTCGCAAACTTGGGTGATATATAATCTGCCCTGAGCGTGAAGCTGTCCGACAACCCGCTGCGGTCAAAGAAATGCTCGTAGCTGAACCCGCCTGCAAAGCCCTGTCCGGCGGTTTCGGAGTTACTACCCCCGGCATCCAGTAATATACGTCCGCCGTTACCCAGTACGAACTGGGTCTGGCCGGTCAGCGTTTGCACATCCTTACTTGCTTGAAGGCCAACGCCAATTGCAGGCGCGTTTATAAAAGCTTTGCGAAAAAAACCGCTAAAAGCTGCCGGCCCCCGATAATCGGGAGCCCGGCCAAACCGCCTGCTCGTCGGGCCAATATATGCCCCATATTCGAAATCACCGGGATCGAGATCGATCGGGTCAAGATATTGCTGATAAGAAAGGTTCTGAACCGCGCCGCTATTGTCGGTGATCTGAATATCGATATCATTGCTGCCGGCAATCAGCGGCAATGAGCTGAAATCATAGCGCCCGGGCTGGAGGCGAATCTCTCTGTATAGCGAACCATTACGCAAGAAGCGGACCGTTGAATCGCGCTGCACAATGAGTTGGCGGTTGGACTGCAAAATAGCGGAGCGGAAGGAGTTGAACCGGCGCTTTTGGCGTACCACACCAATACCGCCCATCGAGACAAACGCCTGCTGGCCCCGAATTTCAGGGTCCAAATCACCCAGAAACCAACGACGATATTCTTCGGGTTGGTCGTAAACCAACCGCGCATAGTTGCGCGAAAACTTATAGGAATCCTCGGTCAGACCAAAACTCTGCCCCAGTTGCGCGTCGCCTTCAAAAACTACCGAGCCTAAGCGCACGGCCCCGTCGAAATTGATAGTTGGCGGATCAATCTGGGAGCCCTCCCAAACATATGTTCCTGCGGCACTCAAGTTCAGAAAAGCGGAAAAACCGGCCGGCTCCAGAGAGATATCATTGATGTCGTCACGGGGCGGGGCGAATAAATTCTCTGTCGCTCGTTGTTCCGGCGATACATCGACGACCACAACGGCCAAACTGCTCGGATCATAGGTAAGCTGCACACCCGTCATCTCGAGATTTTCGGGGCCAAAGTAAGGCAGCAGGCTTAGTTTTGACGAAAGATCACTGTGGGCATCTTCGTTTAGGATCGGAAGCATCAGCGAAAGGAATGTTTCCGATTCAATCTGGAAACGGTCGTCGGCGGTCAAAATAAGCGGCACGTCACCGAGACTGCGACTCTGGAATGTCAGCGGCGCCGTCATCTCGATATCGCGGTCGTAAGGGTTGATATCTGGACGACCATGGGCCCCGATAGGATATTGCGGCTGAACCGGTGTCGCTGGCTCCGGCGGTTTGGGATCCGATGGGGTTCCGTTTGGAAGCGGAATGGTTACCGGCGGGCTTACATGTGGGGCCTGCTGTGTGCGATCACGCGTATTCGGCAGCGGGATCGATACCTGTGCGAGCAATCCAACCGACCACAATGGGACCGACACCTGCGCGATGGCACTGCCCGACCACAAGGCCACGGGCGCCACGGAGCAAAAGAGATAGCCGGCTTTCACTGTTTGAACGACAGTTTGATTGGTCCCGGACCGAAACCGGGGACTGGAACTCGAAAAATGCGCTCGCCGAGAGCAGGGACAAATCCTGTGCCTACAGCCTGGGTTAGTTCTTCAGGGGAAATATCGACCCGCAAGAAACTGCCGTCCGGACCAGTGCCCACCAACTGCCAGGTGAAATTGGCCATCATCGCATGGCGTCGGCCTTCGTTGCGGAGAGTGATTGCAACCCCTTCCAACATTGCTGGCTGCTCCGCTGCTCCCGGTAGCGCAGGTGGTTGAAAAAAGGTTGGCTCCACGACCGTTGCGGTGACATCAGGCTTTGCACCGGGAGGTGCCACTACGACCAATGCGCGCATATTGTAGAGAACCTGGACTTGCGCGCCGATAGAATCGGAGGCGCCGGGTTCCAGTTTAACGGGCAACTGCTCCACAGATACATAATAAGCCTGTGACGTGTCCGGTTCGGCAGCGCCTAGCCATTGCAAACGAACCACTTGACGGCCGCCTGCTGGTAATATGCCCTGAGGCGGAAATATCAGAAATTCTTCATCGGCCGGTGTTTCGGTAATCTTGCCTTCAGCATCAATCTCCATGCGGAAAACGCGGGTTTCGAATGCCAGATTGCCGGGGTTTATATTTTGGACCTCAATGCGGGCCGTAGCATTGGTGCCACGCGATTCCATCTCGATAACCATCGGCGAAACGCGCATCGCGAGTGCCGGAGTAGCAAGCGCCGCAAGCGCCGCAAAAACTGTTAACAGTGCGCATGCGCGTCGTTTGAATATCGTCAAAAATGCCATCTACTCCGCCCCTCAACTCTCACAAACCGACTTTATACATAATATGGTAAAGAAAGGGGAAAGATTGCTCTTCCCCCTTTCTCAATTAGTTAATTACGACTTAGAGCGCACGAAGCGTCAGGGTCGTGGTGCCGCTATAATCGCCAGCGACAAGGCCTTTGCTTGTGACGGCTGGAGCAACAATGTCGATGTCCATACGCGAACGCCATGCACCCTGCTGTTTCAAGCCGGAAAGATCCGTCGTTGATACGTTCAGGTTCTGAGCGGATCCCGCGGTGACGGCATTCAGAGCAACACCGGTCCAGCTTGCATTGACGCTGTAAGGGATGTTGTTCTGGAACTGAACCGTATCATAACCACTTGCGGTGGTGTTAACCAAGCCGGAAGCGCTGTCTTTTGTGATTTCAACTTCGTTGTTGAAGTTGCAACCAGCGGTCAGCGTATCGATATTGGCAGTCGCAGGACCGACCATTTCAAACGCGTTGTTTACGTTTTCGTTGTTGCCGGTACGGATACCGATAACACCAAAGTCGATGTTACGTGCGCCTGCATTGTTACCCGAGTAGAAGGAGCAATCCTTGTTGACCGAGCCGGACAGGGTAAAAACAACGTTTACAGTAGGTGTCGCGGTTTCGCTATCTGCTGGTGCATCAGCTACAGCGCGATAGCGTGTGCCGAGTTGAAGAACCACTCCTGCTTCACCTAGTAATTGACCAAAATTATATCCCAAAAACCCCGGCTGCGGATTGGTGATTTCGTATGGTGCAGGCGTATTATATGTACCAAGAAAACCTAAGTTAATTGTAGCCGAATCAGTGCCGGCATAGTGACGTTGGTTGGTCTGTGCCGAAGCAGGCGCTGCAGCAGCAACAAGAGCGATAGCGGCGACTGCGCCGCAAAGGATATTTTTCATAATCATACTTCCTTTTGTTAAACCGTCCCCCTGTTAACGGGATACGGCCTAGAGTTCACATCGGTTGGGTCGCAAACCAGAGGGGCATCGATGCCTGCCCTCCCGGCGTAATTCCGTTCGCGGACCAGCCCGCAAACGAATCTCAGATTGGAGAAACCGTGATCGTGATCATCTCGGAATAGTCACCAGCCAGCAAACCGGCTTCACCCGAAGGTATGCCGAGCTCGACCCCCAGAACCATACCGTCCGTGGCGATGCCGCCGTTGCTGGAAATTATGCCGCCGGCCACAAGCTGGCGGCTGGTAAAGGATTTGCTGAGCATTTGCGTGGCCGGATGGCGCACGGGCATCTCGACAAAAAGAGAATAGGGAAGCTGGCCGCCGAAGGGGCCCTGACCATTAGGCATGGTAGAGTGCGTCAACGCACCTCTTTCGCCGTTGATCTTCATTGTGAAAGGCATATTGCAATTGAAGGCGACTTGCGCCGTCCGATTGAGGCCCCGGCGTTCAAGATTTCCGAAATCCATATCGGCTATGCCGCCCATGGAGCAATATTCGCTGATCGACCCGCTTACCGCGATATCTATAGAACGGGCGTTGTCGATTTCATGGGCAGCGGCAGGTGTAGCCAATGCCATCGCAGCCAATGTTGAGTATAATAGACGCACGACTGTACTCCCCCTAAAAGCCAAATTTGCGCTGGTCAGATTCCTGGCGTTGGAATCCTTCACAAAGTCAGTTTTCGTTGTGGGAGCCGCGACCCGACTCACCCCCCGTTTTCGTTAATAAACTATTAATAGAACGGTTATCTCCGGGTGACAAATCGAAAAGCATAGTACTTTGGTGATATCTTTTATTGTAAACCAGATGGATAACACCCGCGAACAAGGGTTGTCCGGTAGTTTCAATGGTAAACGGCAGCAGGGTGACCTACCCAGCAAATGAAACATTTGTCCAAAATTGGGACGCCGTCACGCAAAACCCTAAGGCTTTTTTTAACCATGTTGAACAAATTGTCAGAGAGAATGACCCGAATCGGGTGTATTTTTCCTTGCGCACTTGAGCAAGCAAAGCGCGTATTCGACCAGATGCAATGATGGCGACAGATGCCGCGGCCAATCTGACTCGGACATTCTCCATCAGCTCGCCCCCGGCCAGATCAGACATGTCCAATATGATCGCTGACGTCACGTTCTAGGGAGCGAGACTGGATGCGTCTCTCCCGTTGGCTCGATCGAAGCGAATTTGGGCGAACAACTATGCCAAAGCCTAAGCTGAGAACAGAAGCTGGTTGGGGTGGCAGGAGCCCCAGCCAACAATGACATAAGCTCTTGAAATATTTGGTTTCTTTCTCTTACCCCGTCGTGGTTCGCCACGACAGGGTGCCACGGAAGGATACCACCACCCATGTGCGGAATACAAAACGTCACTCGCAAGCACGGCACCTATTATTATCGCCGCCTCATACGTTTAGGGCTTGATAAGCCTTTTCGGTTAAGGATGTCCCTCAAGACTACGAATCGAAGGCATGCAGCGTTACTCGCTCCAGCGCTGACTTTGATTTGCGAGAGGGTCGCGATGAACATGATGACGAATATTAGGAGCGACGGACTGACCAGCGCTCAGCGGGCGGAAATCTATCGCCGCCAAATGCTGATTGAGCGCGATCGACTCGAAGTCATGCACGCAAACCTCCACATTATTCCTCCAGAAGATCACGACGATATAGACAAAGCGCTCTCGCTGCGTCTGGGCGCTAGCGAATCAGCAGCAAGTGACGGCGTCGTAAAAGGCAAAATCGATGATTTCCTGATCGCCCGGATAGATCCCGACGACGACGATGAACCCATTGTCATCATGGCTTGGTCGGACCTTGCCGAATCAATTCAGCAGGATGGCGCTGAGGAGGCAGCCGTCACAAGACTGGCCGAAATCGGCGTGGAAGAAACTGTATTGCGTGAAGCCATGGCGCGCAAAGTGGTCAATCAGGCGCGCATTGAGGCAGTCCGGGAATTCCGCCGCGTTCTCGCCGATCCAAGCACGGCTTATGCTCCGGTCCAAGTGGCGGGTTATGAACCAATAAACCCTCAAAATTCTTCACCTACCGTAACTTCTCACCAGCCTGTAGCTAACGAGTGGGTCACCATGACACCAAGCGAAGCAGTGCTCAGATTTTTTGAGCATAATCCGCGCACAGGCGGCAAGGACGGCAATTCGCGAAAAAAAGGCGAACCTTGGACCTTGAAAACGCGCAACCAGTTCGAACTTCCTGCAATGCTTCTCGAGCAGGTCATGGACGGGCGAGCGCTGGCGACCGTCACGCATGACGATCTCGTCAAACTAGACCAGTGTTTCGAAAAGCTGCACGGCCCCTCCTTTCGTAAATCCCCCAAGCATCGCGATATGACGATCTGGCAAATCATCGACGAAACCGAAGCCAAAGTCGTTGCTGGTGAAGAAGCGATGAAAAAAGAAGCGAAGCGGAAAGGGCGAGTTACAGATACAAAAATTAAGCCGGCCGAGCACCTTTCTCGAAAAGAACTTGGGTTGGGCGTTGTTACGACCAACCGGCATTGGGGCTTCCTGCGCCAGCTCACTGGCTGGTTTAACAAACACCACCCATTGGGACGACTTGACTATGGAGCATTCATTATGAACGACACTCGTAACCAACGTGAACTACAATCGGTCTATACCGTGGAGCAAGGCAGGGAGATTTTCAATCTCCCGCCATGGACAGGTTCAAAATCACATGCGCGGCGTATGCAGCCAGGCGATTTGCTCGTTCACGATGCGTGGTATTTCGTGCCCCTGATCGCGTGGTATTCAGGGATGCGCCGCGATGAAATTTGCGGCCTGGACGTCAATGATGTGGAAACGGAAGATGGTTTTTGGTTCTTCAACGTTCGCGCCAATGACGTGCGCCGGGTGAAGACCATTAGTTCGGCACGCAAAGTGCCGGTGGCGAAGGAATTGCAGCGATTGGGCTTGATTGATTATGTGACGGCGCTACGCGAAGCGGGAGAGAAGACCCTATTTCCGGAGCTAGTAGCTGAGAGCGGCTTGGGCCAGATGGGCGATGCCTATTATAAACGTATTTGGACCAAGATAGCCAAGGAACTAGCATTTCTTAAAGGCGGCCAAGCAATGCACGCATTTCGTCACACCGCGATAGATTCAATGAAGGGTGCTGGAATCCCATCTGAAATCAGAGCAGATTTTGCTGGCCATGCTCTCAAAGGGGAAACTGAAGGACGTTACTCGAAGGCGCATATGGCACTGTTGCGTAATGCCGTAGCAACGATACCGGAAGTAACGAAGCATCTGGACCCCTTCCCTGTTTCTTTGCTTCCTGCAAAACTTCGTGAGCCAAGAAAAGCGCGAGTAAAATAATATTTGCCGCCAGAACTGCATAATATGCCTTTGGCGACTAGGCTTATGGAGAGCTTGAAGACAATTTAGGCGCCGCTGCGCACCTCGTTGCGCGGGATCGTTCGTTTTTACCGGCAGTAGGTTTGAACATTCGTTTTGACTGGGCGGTCTGGAAAAATGTTTCCAGACCGCCCCGTTCAACTATATTATGCTGCCTCGGCGAACCGTGACGAGATGCTGGCGAGCAGGTTCCTCTGTTCGTTACGCAAAAATCGGCGCGACACCCGCATTTGACCTCTGGCGGAGATAGCCTGCAATCAACGCAGCCAGTATTGACGGAAAGTATAAGTCGATTGTCAGATTTCGCCCGGCTTTCCATAAGTGCATCTACGGCGATCATGTTCTATGGTCGCTTCCGGCCCAACTACAGTCGGTCCGAAATTACGCGCAATTGTTGCCGTCTCCTCGACCCATTCTCGATTCTGAAAGCTGCCGTCCAGCGCTCAGAATTTGCTCGCGCCAGAACTGCAATTACTAGGTGGATTCGCGACTGCCGGCTTTCAATAAGCTAATCTGAAAAGAGGACCATGGCCTGCGGCTTTGTCTGGACCGACGTCGGAAATGCCGGAGTCGAACTCAGGGCATGTCTGCTCCGGATTCAGAGGTAACTTTCAACGCAGCGACCGAGTAAATCGATTGGTCACCTGACCTTGTAGGCTAACGAAGCATGGGAGACTAGATGGCGAGGTGCTCCGGATGAACTAGAGGGAAGCGGGTTTTTGGTAAATTTACGCCTAGGTAAATGACAACGGACGGCCTCCGAAGAGCCCGCCCGTTGTTCTTGGCATCATGCTGCTTGGTCAGTCTGGCATCACGGCCGGTTCATCTGCAAATTTCAGCTGCAGCAAATATTCGCTGAGCGCTCGGGGGCCATTTTCCCAAGCGCGCGTCCCCCAATCGCTCCACCGATCGACGCGGTGGCAAAGCCAGTAGTAGAACCGGTCCCGCGCATATTGATCCCGGAAGGTGAGCGACCACAAGGTCCGGCGGAGCGGGATGTTCGGCCCCAGTCCATCACCGACCAGCCTAATGGCATTAAGCTTGCCGATCATCACCCGCTCAAACCGATATGGCAGCCGGTCGGCATAGCGCTCCAGTTTCTGCAGCGCTGCTTCCCATTCGGGCGTCATGGCTTCCGGGTCGAGCCCATGCCATCGCTCCAGCGTCGGCAGGCCGACCGGCAGCGGTTGGTTCCTCAGGCTGCGTGTATTGGCCAGCATCAGCAAGATAGCAAAGGCTTCCGGGGTGAGTTCGGGAAATAGGCAACCGCCCCGATCATACGTCATGAGCTTCTTGTCGATCAGCCAGCTTTGGTAGAACCGGGCCCTGTCATGGTCACCAAATATGTCAATGGCCTTCTCCTCAACCCGAATGATCCGGCGTTCCGTGATGACCAGAAAGGTGAGCAGGAACTCCAGTTCGAGGTCAATATACGGAAGATGCTCGGGCATCGCCATGTTAAAGCGCTTGACCCACAGACATTCACGAACAGACGCCCACCGGCTGCCATCTTCATCGATCAGAACCTGATCGCCTGTGGTTTCACCTGGAGCTGCCATCCAGTATCCCCAAGGCAGATTGGGATTGCGGCGTTTTTCGTATGGAATGTTCTCGTCCATCTTACTTCTCCCCTGCATCAAGACCGACAGGCGGCACGGTAAAGCTGCTCGTATCGATGGGAACGCCCGAACCCATCTCGCCACCAGCCGCAGCCAACTGATGCGCGAGATTTGTGCACTGGGTGAATACGTAATCCTCGCCGCGATAAGTCTGCCCGTTTTCAGCCGACATATGGATTTGGTAGCAGCCAGGAACCAAATCGTAGGATTTGTCGCAGGCGAACCCGAACCACCATAGTTCTTCACTGAATGGAGGATGCTCCTGCTTGCCGCGCGGATGGCGGACCCGTTCCCGGGGCTGCTGTGAAATATGGCAGACAGAAACGCGTTCGTCCGCTTCTTCATCGCAGGGCGCGCTGTAGTTCAGGCCGCCGTGAGGCTGAATGCCAAGGTCTGCTGGAACAGCGCGGTAGTCGAAGCCGAACAGAGGATGCTCGGTGTTTACCGCGACATAGCCTGATAAAGTGCCAAGCCGGGCGCGGAGCATTATGCAGGGCATACCGGTGGCTTTATCAGTCCATGAAAGCTTATCGGGTTCATCGCGCCACGGCCCCTCCTTTCTTGGCTGAAGCGAGGGAACATGGAATAGCTGGGCCGGGACGATGGAAGTGCCCGCGATTTTATAAGGCTTGTTGGGCTCGGCCTTTGTCGGCGCGCGATTATTGGTTGGCTTCTTCGCCATGATATATTTCCTTTAGATATAAAAAAAGCCGCAACGACGAAATGTCGAGCGACTTGGTTGATGATGTGTGCAGCGTTTTGCCCGCTGCAGGGTCTTGGTGAGTTTACTACATGATTTCTGCTCCTGCTGTTATTGATTGATGATGCCGCGCGGCAGACGCTGCCCCGAAGGTCAGTGGCCGCTACGCGAATGCCTGTTCTTTAAAATATCACGGGACGCAGGTCGTCGACGCAGCGCCAAGCCTGAAAGGCCGCAACCAGGTTCGCCTGATCCGGATCCTCAGCAAGGCAATTGAACACCCAGGACAGCCACAGCGCTTGAGCGTGGTCTGCTGCTCGCCGGGATTTTTCTGACGGCCCGGCCATCTTGGACGCCAAAGTTATGCCAAACAGTTCGGCGCTGACCCTGACATATTGGTCTTCTGTCCGGTGAACATGGATCTTGCGGTGGAGACCCAGATTGAAGATCGGCAGTGCATCAAGGACATTTTTCGCAAAGTCGGCTTTGGTTTTTGGCCGGTGAGACCCGCCCGGAGCTTCCAGAACCGCGCAAACGCAGTCGGTCTGTTGATCGAGCAGCTTCGTCATTTCCAGTAAAGGAGCGGTTCGATCCTTATCCGGATATGTATGATGATGGCGCGTGAACAATATGTCATCACCAGGCTGGAAATTGACTTCGAAGGCACCAAAGGCGCGTATGAACCGTTCGGTGTTGCGGCGATAGGGATGATAGACGACGGAGAAGGTGACGATCCGCTCCGAATATATGGGAAGTTTCATAAAAATTATCCTGAAATGCCAAGCGGGCGGTCATCCTGAGATGCCGCCCGCTTGAGGATTGGTTAGAAGATATTGGTAGAGCCAGTCGTCAATAGAGCGCTGCCCGTGATCACGCCGGCTCGACTTTAAAAATGTCCACGCTCGTGATGGAGCGTAGAATAGAAGCTACGCTGCCCGGTAGATCGGACAGGTATAATTGGCTGTGCTATCTTTGAGCTGAGCCCAGGGCTTGAACGTTCGCCTCAGAAACTCGCTCTCCGGGTTCGCGCTCGTCGCTGCATTTGCCAGCGCCAAACTGCATGCTGGAATGGCGCAGCGGATCAGCCCGTGGGATTTGAGATGGCGCAACATGATGATCGCTGTCGTCATGACGTCAGCCAGCACCTGCTCCTCGACATCCCCCCACATCCCCTTCTCGACCAGCTCGCCGATGGTTTTGGATGGCGACGGCTTTGCCGGTATCGAGCAAGCTGCTGCATATTCCGGAAGATGAACCGATTCCGCGCGGATCGAGACGGCGCCGCATAGATCGATCCTACGGTCAGAGACTGGCGAGAGTTCGCGCAGCTGCCCGGGCATGATCAGATCAAGCTCACCAGCGGTTCGGCGCAGAACGGCCAGATCCTTATGCTCCCCGCCCCATGTCACCAGCACAGCGCCTGGTTCCTGGTCCAAGGCATCAAAGAAAACAGAGACCATTTCCTTTTCGCTGTGGTCATTGGCAGAGAGAACAATCGGACCTTGGATCTCGGGAATATCCGAACCCCGCTTGAAGCGCATCACGCACCAAGATGCCGCCGCCACGCGGTGAAACGGCCAACGTATCTTTTCCTCGGCGTCTTTGCCTTCAGCTACGCCATATCCGTTATGGCGGTCCCGGTCATAGCCATATTCAAAGTCAGCAACGATATAGGTGCGGGTTCTGTCGTGATGGGCTGCACTGCCGCGCGCTGCAAATAGATTGGCTTCGCGTGACAGCTGTCGTTCAATTTCTGTTGGGTTGGTCATGAGTATATTTCTTTCATAAAAAAAGCCCGCCGAAAGGCAGGCCGTGGTTGTTGAGGCTTGTGATTAATTTTTACCGGTGACGCTCAGTTGCGGTCATCGTTTTAGCTCCGAACAGTGGAAGTCCCTCGGTTCGGAACCAGCTGCGTTCAACAGCCAGCTTTTCCTCTGCCATTTCTTTGCACCAGATGCGGCGCCCAGCATCCCACCGATAACCTCGAGCCTTGAGCTTATCCTTTGCAGAATATGGCGCGCGCAACGCTTCAACGAGCACGGTCGGCGTCTCGGCAGCTTGCAGCAGACGCTGCAGATGGCTCTGGACCGGACTGTCGCCTGGCCCCCGCTGACGCTGCTGCAGCAACCAGAACAATGACCAGACGTCTGCCTCAGCCCTATGGGCATTGGTAAACCAGCCATGCTGAGCCAGCAGATGTTGTTGCGAGCGTCCTTCGTAGCCAAGCTTCAACCAGTCGATCTCGCTGCAGGAACAAGCCCAGGCCTTGCCTTTCAGTTTTGGATAGCGCTGCTCGATCCAAGCCAAATCAAATTTTGCGTTCTGGGCGACCAGCAGATCCGCTCGATCGAGGAAGCCCAATGCTGCTGCATCATCAATCTGCTTGTGGGCCAAATGATGATTGGCAAGGCCGGTGATCAACGTGATCTCCGGTTCCAGTTCTATTCCGGGATCTTGCAGCCAACTTACCGGCCCCATGTGCCCGCTGACCTCTCCGTCATCATCCACCCACACCAGCATAATCGCGAGTTCGATCAGCTTGTCTTCATGAACGTTTAGTCCCGAAGTTTCAGTGTCTAAAATTGCAATGCATCTGCCATCGGGCGGCACGCCGTCTTCCGGCATATGAGAAAAGCGTTTCGGGACGGCGCGCAGCACGCGGTAGCCTTCTTCACGGTCAAGCCGTCTGGAAATTTCCTCCAGCTCTGATTGGTTTTGTAACATGTTCATTTTGGTTTCTCCTGTTGGGAAACCGGCGAGGCTTTGCCGAGCGCTACTGCTCTTTTTTCCTCTCACCTGCCGGCTTCACCGGCAAAGCACTTTCAATGTATTTTTTCTTCTACAACACAGATGTCCGCTGAAGCGTCAGCGGCCCCAAGAATTATTGTTACGGATAATTAGTTTACGTCTACGCTCCCACTGAGCTTCACTCTCGTCAGGTTTACGAAAGGACCAGTTTTTATACTGGCTGAGAAAATGTCCCGGCGTATCGCGCAAGGCCTGCGCTTCATACGGTATGAGATTAAATATCCGCCTGCATTCTTCGGCTCCGCTCTTAGGATCGCGCTTATCGGTTCTTGCCCGCAGATGCAGTTCATCGGCAATATAATCGGCCATTTGTTGTTTATTGGTAGCGCGCGCGGAGCGCCATGTAACAATTTCCGGCGGTATATCAGTATCAAACTTAAAGCGGTCTGGCCGCAGGTAAGATACTGCTATTAAGCGGTTGAACGTCGGATCATCTTTTTGTTGCTCGTAAAACGCCATAACCCAGTGATCCTCTGGTTTGGAAATTTCAACCTTGCCCTCCTTAACAATGATCCGATCTGAATGCATAGCGGCGCAAAACCATTTTCGTTGCTCCATTTGTATATGCTCGATTGCTTCGAGCCGCATTTGTGTTTCCGATAAAAGCAACGCCTCAGGAGTTTTTGAAAAAGCATTAAACAGTGCAGGATCATCGAGATAGCGATAGCCGCCGCGTGTTCCCCGCGAAGAGGCCAGAAGCAAGGTGTTTCGATCCATATTGTCTAATATTCGGCTGGCCCTTCCTGGCAATGGATCGTTCAATTGTTTGTTTCGTGCCGCCTCCCGCGCGATCTGATTGCGCATTCCTAAAGTCTCAATTTTGGAATCTGTGAACAACTCAGCTTGCTTGCGCCGCTTTTGTTTGGCTGCTCGCTCTTTATCCCGATAAATCCTGAGTTTTGGAACCAAATCGAGCCAAATTCGGTGTCGTTCTAGAATCCCGCGATGACGTTCCCTTTCAATCTTGTCGCAGTGTTTTTCACCGGAAGACTTTTGCTGGTCTTCGAGCTGCAGCCCAAGTTCAGCGGCCAAAAATACAGTGTTGGCAATTGCAGCAGGTTTGCCAAAAATTCGAACCGATGAAAGTTTCGCTGCGGCAAGACGAAGCGCATCAATCTGCGCTCGCCGCGCAGTTGATCTGATGGCGATCATGTTTTGAGTCTCTACGAACATCAGCCGCATACCTTCGTAATATTCAATCCGGCCAAGCCGCTTCTTAATCTGGTATCGCTTTGCCAACTTGCCCTTGATATCAGCTTTGACCTTTCCATTATCTGGCTTGAACCTGCTCCATATAATTGCCAAAAATTGTGTGGATATTGTAGGTTTTGGCAGCAGCTTGCCCGTGTCCGGCGATCGCTTGCGGCGGGCTCGTCTCGCTCCGATGGCTACAGCAAATTGCTTGGCAACGGATAGCTCCTCTTCAGCCATTTGACGTTGCCTGCTTGCTAGATAATTGTAATTTGCGCCCTTTTTGCCATCACGATAATCTTCCTGTCGATGAAGATTATCGGTTTGCATGTGAGAGGTGAGTTTTTTTGCTTCCTGGGAAAGGTCCCATCTTGCCGCCGAGTTTTCCTTTTTCGCATCGGTGGTTGGCTTGTCGAAGCGCGGCATTACGAACGGCCTGATTTTTAGGCTTGGACAAGGCGGAACATAGGGTGTGCCGAACTTGGCCTGCAGCTTGCCTAACGCTGCGTTCGAGTAAGCCTTTCCTGCTGCAATTTTTAAAGATTTCTGCTTTCCATTTTGCGGCACGGTTTCAAGAACAGCTGTGTTACCAACTTTAACATAGCGAAGTCCTACTCGCGCCAGCCTACTGTGGAGATCAGGCCAGTCTTTCGCATTTTGTATCCGGGGTGCTGCAAGAATGTGCGCAACTCTTGACATAGGCCATTCTTCACCGGCGAGGTCTTTTGGTCCCGCTTTGTTGTTATCAAAGATAATTTCATGCTGGCTCTGGATGCTATGAATGAGCTGATGGTCAACCTTCCCATCAGCATTTTTGATTATTGAACCGCGCGCGTCTGCAATTTTTATGTCTGAGAAGGTATGATAGACGCCGGTTTCGTCTGCCACATATCTCCTGTTCGGTTCGGGCCCGAGGCCCTCTTGATATTCACAAACAGCGATCGCGATTTGTGCGGCTTCTTTCCACCAGCCGTATCCAAAACTTACATTGCCGCCAGTTGCGGCATTGATAGAAACAGAGAGATGATGACCGTGGGAGTTTGGGGTATCACCGTGAAATGCGCCTACTGACGGACATTCTTCGATTCCCATTATACGGCAGATCGTTGCTCGCTGACGCCTCATTGATGCGCTGTCGACCGCTTCGCCTTTGCGATGGCTCCATGTCATGTGCCAAAGGCGGTCGAGACCTGCGCCAGCTGCATATACGGCCATATCTCTGACATGATCTTGGACCTTATTTGAAGACAGATTGTCGGCGTATCGCTCTACTATACGATGCGACCCCTCACCTTCCGGGTCCATTATTGCATATTCACCAACTCGTTCTGCGGTCACAAAAGCATGATGGTGCTCGCCCGAGGCAGCGAGCCCGATTATGTATGAGGAGCAGCCTATCGCGATATCAAAGCTGCGCGCTTGTTTTGCCGCTCCGCCTACAAGATCTTTTATTTGATCGCGATATTGCCAGATTTTGATGATCATGGCGTCGGCTTACGCCAGTCAGTGATCGCAGAAGAACGATTGTTGATCTCGCGGTCGGTCAGTAAATTGACGATCTCCCGAGAAATTTTGACCAGATCGTGATCTATCTCCATTCGCTCGCTGTTTCTCTCAATCATTGTGGCGATTGCATCGCTCGCTTGCTGGATCAGACGGGACATCTCAGGGGTTTGGATTGGCCTACCATCGGATTGCTTCGGGATAGCTTTACGCAACGAAGTAAGGGCCCGGATAACGTCGCAAATTGTGAATAGATCATTCTGAACGAGATTTACTGTAACCAACAACCTCGACGTTATGTCGTATACGGGATCTCGGAAGCCGTTTGACAATAAGATGCGCTCGCGGCAATATTCAGAGGTTGAGGCACCCTGCGCTGACTTTTTAACGAACTCGACCTCTTCTTTGCTTCCAAAATGGACAACGATACGGGGCCGCGAAGTGCGAAGGTCTTTCCGCTTCGGCTTGGAACCGCCTGACATCAGATTTCTCCTCCGCTAAAATCTAGTAACGAACTGAAAACCTGCATGCCGTCACGAAGCGTAGCGACACGATGGCAATAAAATGTGGGAATCCCACATTCATCCTGCTTAAGTTTAGGCCCCTTTTGGACATGGTTTCTCATGGTAAAGGGACCTGTAGTTCGCGCATCGCTTTAATCAGATAAGCCCGCTCTGTCGGGCCTCGGTTTAAAACCTCATCTACGGCCGCTTTGTCTGACGCAAGAGCACCAGCGTTCTCGAGGACTTGTTCTAGGCTCTCGTTAAACCGGATGCTTCCAAAGAATTTGTTTGCTTTGCCAGCACCATCCTTCTTGAAATAAAAGTCGAATTTGTCCGGCATTTTAGCGACTGACCCGTTGGTAGCATGCTCCACATATTCGATATGCGGTTGAACGGCAGAATCGCTGGGCGCATAATTCGCAGGTTGGTATGATGGTTCTTTAGACACCTTGTCCAAAGTTGCTGCCCCGCGATCCTGAGTTGCGGTCGGCGTTGGAACGTCTTCAAAACGCTTGACCTCTTCCCCCTCGGTCAAATTGTTTTTCATTTGATCATGGTCCTGATCGGGCAAGCTATTTTGACCCTTGGGGGGTGGAGCCTCATCAGTTATTGCCAAATTCTCTGGAGCTTTGCCGAGATCCGAACGTTGGTTGTGCATATCGGAAAATTCCGACTTTAGTGAGCTTCCTTCATCCAGGACTGCTCTGCTCGCTTCAGGATCTTGCGATGCATCATTCAGTTTACTGGGAGAATATTTGCCGCTGATCAATTCTTCCCGGTTCCGGCAAAGCCAATTGATCCAGTTTTCAAGTTCAGCAGGTTCATCGCTGGGCAAGCGGCCGAAAACTTTCATGACGGACTTTGCCATGTTTTTTCCGTAGGCCGTTCTTCCGGACCGGAGTGTCCTGCGTAGTTCGTTGAGAATGTAGGCATTGGCTTCCGGTGGCAAATTTGGAAAACCTGGTTCAGGGTCAGAACCAATTTGAGAGAATTTACCCGTCGGATATTGGCGCTGCAGCTTTTTAATACGGCGACGTTCTTTTGCAGCTTTTGATAGGGGTTTCCTCTTAGTAGCGGGCGGTGAGACTTGGCCTTTGGCGTTCTCATCCGGATAGTTTTTGTCCATAATATACCTCGATTACATAGTTATCTAAAGGTTATAGGACGTGGTAAAAAAACACCCAAAGGTTCTGGTGAATAATTTTTTCGGATAATTTTGCTTGGCTAGTCGCAAGATAGATTCCGCACCGTGGACAAAGGACTATGTTTCGCAATTTATGGTCGATATTTATTGGAAGCGGGTGGCCTCCTGGGGGATCAGTAGTGCGATAGGATGGCTACTTCGCGCCCTCGTTTAGGTCATTCACATGTAGCTCCGGCGGGGCCGAAAGCGGTCACGGGAATATTTGCAAATACTGGAATTCGTTGACAGAACTCGCGATGCGCCAGATCCTTTCTGCCATCTTTAAATTCTCGGTGCCAGCGTCTCAATGATTTTGCATTCCCCTACTGTTCCATGCTGACAAGCACCAATCAAGCGATCCAGCTCAGAACGTAGCGTGGTCAGGTCGTCAATTTTCTGATCAATCTCGGCAAGGTGCCTGCTCGCAATATCATCAACTGCTTCACAGGATTGATCTTGATTGTCCGATAATTCCAGCAATTCGCGCAGTGCCTTCAGGGTAAAGCCGAGATTTCGGGCACGGCGGATGAACGGAAGCCTGGCGAGATGGTCGCTTCCGTAATCCCGGTAGTTTGAAGTCGTTCGTGCTGGGGGCGGTAACAGGCCGAATTTCTCATAGTTGCGGACGGTTTCAACTTTTGTCTTTGTCGCCTTTGCCAGTGCTCCAATTTTCATCGTTTGATCCTATAGTTACTACAGGGTGCATAAGTGTCGGCGAATCAAATTTTGTCTATGAAAAATCAGGCCTGATAATTGCTGCGCCGATGCCTGTGGAACCGGGGGTCCGCTGGGGAAGTGAAACTTCGCAGAGTGCACCAATGATTTCGCAATTCTCCGCTCGCCCACCGGAACAAGATATCGCAAACGCCAAGAGCGAATGCCGCAATCCTTCAAGCTGGCTTATCTTCATATCAATTCGTTCAAGATGCGATTTTGCGATGGTCGATGCCAGAGTGCAATCCTGTTCTGGACTATCTGATAGACTTAGAAGCGACCTAATTTCAGCAAGGGAAAAGCCGAAGCTGCGGCTATGCCTTATAAAAGATAGTCTTTTTACGTCGCATTCAGCATAGGTGCGTCGCCCTGAATCTGTCCGCACAGGTGGGGGCAATATCCCGATATCTTCGTAATACCGAATGGTATTCACTTTGGTGCCTGTGCGATTTCCAAGTTCGCCAATCATCATCTTTGCCAAAATAACCTCCTAATGACTTGCATTTGCAAAAACTGCTTGCTTCTACAGTCACTAGAGGTTGTAGAGCAACCCTATGAGTAAGAATGATGAAGATGGCTGCGCCTGCGCTGGTGATGCCGTAAGGGCTCAGGATGATCCAGCATACCGGCGTGCTTTGTGGATTGTTGTGATCCTCAACATCGGGTTTGGGCTATGCGAGATTATTGGCGGATTTGTTGCTGATAGTCAGGCACTCAAGGCAGACGCGCTCGATTTTCTGGGTGATGGCTCAATCACGCTGATCGGGCTTTTCGCACTTGGGTGGACAGCGCTTGCGCGTTCGCGTGTGGCGCTCGTCCAAGGCATTTTTCTCGGACTGCTAGGTATAGGCGTGATCGGGTTTGCCATCTGGCGGGCTATGAGTCCGGGAATGCCAGAAGCCGGTATTATGGGGGTAATTGGTTTTGTCGCGCTCGGGATAAATATAGCGTCGGCTTACGTTCTGTCACAGTTTCGTGATGGTGATGCAAATGTTCAAGCCATATGGCTGTTCAGCCGCAATGACGCGATCGCAAACGTCGCTGTAATAGGTGCTGCCGGTCTCGTGGCGTGGACCGGAAAAGCCTGGCCCGATATCGCCGTGGCTGCCGTTATTGCGATGCTTTTCATTCACTCAGCATACCAAATCATACAAAACGCGGTTGCCGAAATGCAGCTTCAAAATGCCTGAGAGAATTGCGAACCTAATGCGTCATTTTGCTAGAATATCATTCATTCTGATATCGCTCTTGATGCTGGCCGCCATTTCTATTCCGGCTTATGCGCAGGTAAAAATTGCCGAGGTTGAAACGCTGTGGCGATTGCTGGATTATATTGCGGTCGATTATCCCGGCGCAGTAGATAAAGGCAAGGTGACAAACGACGCTGAATATTCCGAAATGGAGGAGTTTTCGGGAGCTGTCGTCGACGGTTTGGCAAAGCTGCCACCAAAGCCGGGTCGAGCCGACCTGGTTGCAAAAGGTGACGAGCTTAATGCGGCCATTGATAATAAAACGTCTCCGGATAAAGTCGCGCGGCAGGCACGCCTGCTGGCAACGGAGTTGCTACGCAGTTATCCTGTTCCACTTGCACCCAAAATTGCACCAAACATACAAAATGGCAAACGGCTATATGCTCAAAATTGTGCCAGTTGCCACGGCATGTCTGGTAACGGCCAAGGGCCGAATGCAGAGCAGCTCGACCCCGCTCCTATTGCTTTTACCGATGGCGCTCGAGCAAGAGAACGCAGCCTGTTCGCACTTTATCAGGTTATAGGTCAGGGGCTTGACGGGACAGCAATGCAGAGTTTTGCCGATTTGCCTGCTCAGGATCTTTGGGACATGGCCGCCTATGTGGGCGGCTTTGCATTTGCTGAGGCATCCAAGGGAGAAGAGCTTTGGGAAAATGACGCGTCTATTCGCGCTCTGTTTCCTGATCTCGCAGCTCTGGCAAGCATGACTCCTGCCAATCTTGGAAAGCAGATTGGACCAGAAAAAGCAGATGCGGTGATGGCATTCCTGCGGAACCACCCGGATGCCATTGGGGCTACCTCAAGCGGTTCTCTGGCACTATCGCGGACCAAACTAAAAGAAAGTTTTGCTGCTTATCAAGCAGGCAGAAAAGACGAGGCAGAAACTCTAGCATTATCTGCGTATCTTGACGGCTTTGAACCTCTGGAACCTGCGCTGGCCTCTCGCGATCCCTCTTTGCTAAAAGCCATTGAACGCTCGATGGCCCGTGTCCGCGCTGCTATCGGTGACGATCTTCCTGTAGCAGAGGTGGAGAGCCGGATCGACGCGCTTGATCGGCTTTTTTCGGAAGCAGAGTCCGCGTTGGACGCCGATCAAGCCAGCCAGGCATCGGCTTTCGTAGGAGCCTTCACGATATTGCTGCGCGAAGGGCTGGAGGCATTACTGATCGTGGTTGCCATGATTGCGTTTCTGCGCAAAGCCGAACGTCCCGAAGTCATGTTGTATGTGCATGGGGGCTGGATAACGGCGCTTCTCGCAGGCGGCATCACATGGTTCGCTGCCACCTATCTCATAGGTATCAGCGGCGCTAGCCGTGAACTGACCGAAGGCTTTGGTTCGCTATTTGCAGCGGTAATCCTGCTTTTTGTGGGCTTGTGGATGCACGGCAAGTCCCGCGCCGATGAGTGGCAACGCTATATCCGCGAAACAATGAGCAAAGTATTGTCGCGGGGATCTGCATGGTTTCTCTTTGGGCTAGCATTCATTGTCGTTTACCGTGAGGTCTTTGAGACAATACTGTTTTTTGCGGCGCTCTGGACTGCGGACAATGGTATGATCATTCTGGTTGGCTCTGGAGCCGCGATCTTTTTGCTTATGGCCATTGCCTGGGCAATGCTAAGCTACAGCCGGAAATTGCCGATAGGTAAGTTTTTCGCTTACAGCTCAGCATTGATGGTCGTGCTGACAGTGGTTCTCACCGGAAAAGGAATTGCTGCGTTACAGGAAGCCGGTTTCATAAGCGTGACTCCGCTTCCTGATTTTCTGCAGATTTCGATGTTGGGAATTTTCCCTGCGGTTCAGTCTATTTTGGCCCAGATTGTGGCAATGGGAGTCATCGCTATCGGCTATTGGTATAATGCTAGGAAGACTTAATTCTTCGTGATTTTTACTAATTCTTAAACCGATCAAAGACCACAAAATTTGATGATATTACATATCTAACTGCATGAAATATTGGAAATGTTGTTCAAAAGCACTTGATGAACTAACGAGATAATGTATTGGGCGGAACCATGAATGAACGCAGCGGCATAAATGAAAAAACGTCAGGGCTCTTTCGCCTGATGGCGGTTTTGCTCGTTCTGATTATGTCGAGCATGACGGTAGCCGAAGCAGCTGAATGCGCCAGCGAACCACAAAACGCCGAACTGATGTTGATTTCCGACGCCGGACACTCGGATGAAGCCCCTTCGGATAATGACGCCGGTAAACATGGAATCTGTCCGCATGGTCATTGCCATAACGGCAGCGTTACCACAGAACGGTTGCTGGGCTTCGACGGTTCAGTGAATCTGGTAAGTTCCAGCTTCAGCAGCAATGCCGATCAATTTGCGCTGTCTGCGCATTCATCCCGTTTAAAACGACCACCTCGCGTCTGAACTAATTCTGACTTGCGCCAGACTCATGGCGTTATTTCAATTAGTTAAGCGAGGATTTCTCAGAAATGTTGAAGAAAATGGCGCGCCTGCGCCTCTGTGCGGCAATGATATTTGCCGCGAGCCCTGCCACTGCCGCTCTGGCCGAGGATCAGAGTGTTAGTTTAAACGAGGCCTTAGTGCGCGCTGGAGCTGAATCGCCTGCCGTGCAAATTTCCCAAGCAGAGATTGATATCGCGCGCGGAAACCAAAAACAAGCGAGCCTCGGACCAAATCCCGAGGTCTCGGTAGAGGTTGAAAACGTCGCCGGGAGCGGCGTTTTCAAAGGCCTGCGTTCAACCGAATATACAGTTTCTGTTGGGCAAAGATTGGAGCTCGGCGGTAAACGCGGAGCCAGAACACGTGCGGCGCGAGCGCAGACAAGCCTGGCAGAGGTAGAAGCTGCTATCTCTCAGGCCGAATTGGCCAGCTCCGTGCGTTTGGCATATACAGAAGCAGTTGCTGCTCAGAGCCGCCTTGACTTTGCAACGCGCGTCGTCGGTCGCAACCGGGAGCTGTCAAGAATTGCTAGAATCCTCGTTGAAACTGGCCGTGACCCGCCGCTTAGAGCATTGCGCGCTGACGCTGCGCTTGGCGAAGCGGAAGCAGCACTGGAAGCCGCAAGGGCAGAGGAATATTCCGCCAGATTGCTACTTGCATCGCTTTGGGGCTCGCAAACACCACCTCAGGAAGTTGAGCCGGTCTGGCTCAGCGGCGGTGACGTAGAATTTGAGGCCGACCTGTCCCAATCCCTACAGATCAAAGCCGCAGAAGCGAACCGGGACGCTGCCAGTGCCATTGTCACGCGCGAACGCGCAAATGCTGTTCCGGATCTAACGTTAAGCGGCGGCGCCAGACGTTTTGAAGAAAGCGGGGATACTGCGTTCATCGTGGGTGCTTCGATTGCCATACCGTTTGGAAATCGCAACCAGGGCAGCATTCAAGCGGCAGAAGCGAGCGTTCGCGGAGCTGAGGCGCGTCGCGCTTTGCGGTTGGTAGCGATCAACCGGGAATATAATATTGCCAGCAATCAACTGGAAGCAACGCAAAGCCGGGTGGAAACTCTGGAAAGCCAGACACTGCCCCAAGCTGAAGAAGCATCAAGGCTGGCCCAACTGGGATATCAATACGGAAAATTTACCCTGTTGGATGTCCTGGACGCTGCAGCAGCAAGAGACACGGCTGAACTCGGCCTGTTGGAAGCCAAGGTAGCGAGAGCGGAGGCGGTGATTACACTGCTGAGATTGGCGGCCAGATAGATGAGAAAACTGGAAGTAGATCACGTCATAATATTGGCTGGCATCTTCACCATGCTGACTGTTCTAACCGGCCTGTTCATGCTGACGTCGATCGCAATAGCGGTGCCAGATTGCGTCACTACAGAAACCAGTTTTTCCGGTGACAGCGGGCCTCCACAAAACCAGAGTTTGACTGCGGGACGGTCACAAAATTCGAGCAGGGATATATAAAATGAACAACAGAAAATGGATCATAATCGCTGGCCTGGCCATCGCGTTTGCGGTTGTGCTGGGAGTAATTTTCAATGGCTCAACCGGCGGTAGCGCGGAAAATCAGGGCGCTGCCAACACCACAGAAGAAAATCATTCCGAAGAAGAGGGCGTTGTCGAAATGACAGAAGAACAGCTGCGCGCCTCTGAAATCGGAATATTCGATGTGGCTCCAAGTTCGCTTGATGCCGAGATTATTGCGCAGGGTAGTGTTGCACCGTCTCCCCAAGGGCAGGCCATATTGAGTGCAGGCGCTGAAGGCAGGGTCACGAACATCAAAAAGAGGTTGGGAGATGCGGTTCGGCGCGGCGAGACAGTAGCTACCATAGAGAGCCGCGAAGCCGCCGCAATTAGTTCCGAAGTTACATCGGCAGCTTCTCGGGCCGCGCTTGCCCGGTCGCAGCTGAACCGTGAGCAGCGCCTCTTCGATGAGAAAATCACCGCACGGGCAGATCTTGAAACGGCGAGAGCAGAAAATCAACAGGCTGCCGCAGAAGCAAGACGGGCAAGCCAGGCGGCCACTGCGTCAGGTGTCAGCGGACGATTTATTGCTGTGCGCTCACCGATTGGCGGCCGAATAACGTCAAGCCCGGCAATTCTCGGCTCCTATGTCACCGCACAGGATGAGCTTTTCCGTATCGCCAATCCGAACCTTATTCAAATTGAGGCGGCAGTTCCTGCGGAAGATGCGCGCAAGATCAGCACTGGAGCAGCGGCCACGGTCGAAACGCCCGAGGGTGAAATCTCCGCTCGGGTATTGGCGGTTACGCCAGCTGCCGATCCGGAAAACAGAGCGGCCATTGTCGTGCTTGCCCCTGCTTCAGGCGCCAGACTCGTCCCCGGAGAATATGTGCGGGTGCGGATACTTCAGCAGGCGACAAGCGATCAGTCTACGGCATTGATTGTTCCCGCAGAGGCTGTCCAATCCGTCGAAGGACGCAACGTCGTGTTTGTAAAGACCAAATCTGGTTTCCGTGCACGGTCCGTTACGACCGGAGCGAAGAGCGGCGGTAGAATCGAGATTGTCGACGGTCTCAAGTCCGGCGAACAAATCGCCGGTAAAAACGCCTTTCTCCTGAAATCTGAACTTGGCCGCGGCGAAGCAGAACATTGATTAATACATTCCCATTGGAGCAACGGCTATGATTGCACGTCTCGTCGAAATGTCCGTCCGCAATCGGTATCTTACCGTATTGTTTCTTGCTGCAGTCGCGGCACTCGGAGTCTTTAATCTGGTTAATCTGCCAATTGATGCTGTCCCTGACATCACCAATAATCAGGTCCAGATCAACACTGTCGACCCTACTCTCTCACCGCTCGATATTGAACGCTTGGTGACTTATCCGGTTGAAACATCGCTGGCGGGCATTCCGGGACTGCAGACGACCCGATCCATCTCCCGGAACGGCTTTTCGCAGGTTACGGCGATATTCGACGATAGCGCCGACGTCTACTTTGCTCGTCAACAGGTGGCCGAAAGACTGACCACTGTTCGCAATAGCCTGCCGGCCACTGCCGAACCGGCAATGGGACCGGTATCCACAGGGCTTGGCGAGGTTTTGATGTGGACGGTCAGCTACGAGCCATTTGAAAAAGGAAAAGCTGCGGGCGGTTCTGGCTGGCAATCTGATGGTTCATACCTGACTCCCGAAGGTGAACGCTTGAACGATGAAGTCTCAAAGGCGGCGTATCTACGCACGCTTCAAGACTGGGTAATCGGACCGCAATTGCGCAACGTCAAGGGCATCGCTGGTGTTGACTCGATTGGTGGTTACGCCAAACAATTTGTCGTTACCCCCTCGGCGGCTCGGCTTTCTTCCTACGGTATCGGTTTTGACGATCTTTCCGAAGCGCTTGGAAGGGTCAATCTTTCTGTTGGCGCAAACTTCGTTGAACGCGGCGGAGAGGCATTTCTGGTGCGGGCAGACGCACGACTCAAATCGCTGGAAGAAATTGAAAATTCGATCATCGCGACACGCGAAGGCATTCCTGTTCGCGTCCGTGACGTTGCATCCGTCAGCAATGGCGGCGATTTGCGAACCGGCGCGGCAACCGAGAATGGCGAAGAAGTCGTTGTCGGAACCGCATTGATGCTGCTTGGTGAAAACAGCCGTGCGGTTGCCGCTGCAACCGGTGAAAGGCTTGCAGAAATCGTCAAGACAATGCCTCCCAACATAAAATTAGAAGTCGTTCTGGACCGTTCGAAACTGGTCAATGCGACTATCAGCACGGTTGAAAAAAACCTGACCGAGGGAGCTTTGTTGGTTATCGTCGCGCTATTCCTGCTCCTTGGCAATTTCAGGGCAGCGCTGATTACCGCGCTCGTCATTCCCGTTTCCTTTGTGATGATGGCAATCGGCATGAATCGATTTGGCGTTTCGGGAAATCTCATGAGCTTGGGCGCTCTTGATTTCGGCTTGATCGTTGACGGCAGTGTTATCATCGTGGAAAATTTCCTGCGCCGGATGGCAGGCCGGCAACATGAAGAAGGGCGACTTCTATCTCTAGGCGAACGACTGGAAGAAGTGATCGCATCAACAAGAGAAATGATCAGGCCTTCGCTATTTGGCCAGGCGATAATTTTGCTGGTTTTCGTGCCATTGCTCACCTTCCAGGGTGTTGAAGGAAAGACCTTCTCGCCGATGGCCATCACCGTAATGCTTGCGCTCATATCGGCGTTTATTCTCTCACTGACCTTGGTCCCGGCATTATTGGCTCTGCTGATAAGCGGCCGTGTTTCTGAAAAAGAGGTTCGGATGGTGAGCTGGAGCAAAAGCAAATACGAACCGGCATTACGAAAAGCACTGAAATGGCCCGGACGGGCAACCTTGGCAGGCCTTGCCGTATTTGGACTGTCGATCGGTATGTTCGGCTTTCTCGGTAGCGAGTTCATGCCGCAACTCGACGAACAGGATCTGTCCCTTCAATCGATCCGAATACCGTCCACTTCGCTGGATCAATCTGTTTCAATGCAAAAACAGATCGAGCGGGAGATTTCCAAATTTCCACAGGTCCGCTTCATGTATTCAAAAACCGGAACAGCTGAAGTGGCCAGCGATCCCATGCCGGTCAATATTTCCGATGCATTTATCATTTTGCGTCCGAAAGATGAATGGCCCGACCCGTCGCTTTCAAAGACAGAGCTGGTGGAACAGATGGAAGCGAAACTAGCCAATCTCATCGGCCAGAATTACGAGTTCAGTCAGCCCATTGAAATGCGTTTCAATGAGTTGATTGCAGGTGTGCGGGGTGATGTTGCCGTCAAGGTATTTGGCGACGACCTCGAGCAGCTGTCGGCCACTGCCAATCAGCTTGCGACCGTTTTTTCGGGTATTGAAGGTTCTGCGGATGTCCGCGTCGAGCAAACCGAGGGCTTTCCGACATTGGACGTGCAATTCGATAATTCGGCAATTGCAGCCCATGGTCTCACCGTTGATGAAGTGGCCGCAACCGTCAGCGCCGCATTGGGCGGCGCCGAAAGCGGGCTGGTATTTCAGGGCGACCGCAGGTTTGATATTGTTGTGAGGCTACCTGGCGAAGTGCGTAACGATATCGACGCTATCGGAGCGCTACCAGTTATTTTGCCGGAAAATGGTTTCGGGAAAAGGTCGTCGGTTCCACTCCGATCCTTGGCTACCCTGAAAGAAACCGAAGGCCTCAATCAGATCAGCCGGGAAAACGGACAGCGGCGCGTTGTTGTGCAGCTCAATGTTCGAGGCCGCGATGTTGGCTCCTTTGTGAACGAAGCGAAGTCCCAAATTGAGCGCGATGTCGCTCTACCATCAGGAGTCATCCTCGAATGGGGCGGGCAATTTGAAAGCCTGCAGGCCGCTCAGGCAAGAATCAATCTTGTTGTTCCTGTCATAGCGCTGTTGATCTTTGGTCTGCTGGTCATGGCTCTCGGTAACTTCCGTATGGCTGCCGCAGTATTTGTCACAGTCCCTCTGGGAATTGCAGGCGGGATATTCTCGCTAGCAGCAACGGGTCTGCCATTCTCTATCTCGGTTGCTGTGGGCTTTATTGTTCTGGCCGGCGTGGCGGTGCTCAATGGACTTGTGATGATGACCGCCATTCAGGGGCGTCTTGAATCTGGCGTGGAATTGGTTGAGGCCATCTACTCTGGCGCAGTCGAACGCTACAGGTCCATTCTGATGACAGCCATCGTGCCGTCATTGGGCTTCGTTCCGATGGCAATCGCGACTGGCACAGGCGCTGAGGTGCAAAAGCCGTTGGCGATCGTGGTTATCGGCGGTTTGATCACCGCAACGATTTTGACGCTTTTCGTGTTGCCCGCCGTGACACGGTTGATGCTTGAGCGCGAATTTCCCGATTTGAGGCCGCATATCAAGCGATTCACGCCCTCTTTGGACAAATTTCCAATCCTGCAACGTTTCCGTCCAAAGCCAGAATGAGAAGGAGTGCATAATGCAAAAGCCGCAACAAATATCACTCATGCGGATTTATACCGATGAAGCCGCAATGCATGGGGACGAGACAGTTGTTACCACCATTATTGATCGGGCCAGATCTTATGGCCTTCGCGGAGGCACCGTCCTGAAAGGAATATTGGGGTTCTCCTCGTCTTCCATTGTTCATGAACATCACGCGTTCGGAATTGGCGATAATCCACCGGTGGTGATCGAAATAATCGATGCCCGGGCACGACTGGAAGATTTCTACACTCAGCTAGACGATCTGCGGGGGATCGGGCTAGTCAGCCTCGAAAAGGTTGATGTTCTCACGCGAGCGGCAGAACAGAAATGACCGATGAGCACAGCAAGCATTCGGAAAATTCGGATCACTCGCACGGAGGGCTAATCGACAGGCTGCTTGGTGGCCGTGCAGAAATGGTATTTGCAGGCCTTTGCGGTGCAACCCTTCTTGCCGGATGGCTGGGACCAAAAATCAATCTTCTGCCGGCGAATATTGGGTTCTGGTTTTTGGTAGCGGCCTATTTTTTCGGCGGCTATTTTACGATATTGGAAGCCTTCGAAAAAATCAGAAATCGAAAATTTGAAATAGATTTTCTCATGATCGTTGCCGCCGGCGGGGCGGCGTGGCTCGGGGCATGGGCAGAGGGAGCATTTCTATTATTCCTGTTCAGCATCGGCCATGCACTTGAAAATTATGCAATGGCCCGCGCGCGCAATGCCATATCCGCACTGTCTGACCTTGCTCCCGAGGAGGCGGTGGTCCGCAGGGATGGAGAGGAATTGCGATTGCCCGTGGCCGAGTTGGTAATCGGCGATATTGTAATCATCCGCTCCAACGAGCGACTTCCAGCAGACGGTTTTGTTGTCAAAGGGGCGAGCAGCGTCAACCAGGCTCCCATAACCGGTGAGAGCGTCCCGGTCGACAAGCGTCCGGTCGACAATGCTGCAGCGGCGGCCAAAGCAGCCGATAAAGTCAAATCCGAACATAGGGTTTTCGCCGGATCCATAAACGGAAGCGGTAGCCTCGAAGTGCAAGTCACCCGATTGGCGTCGGAAACCACATTGGCCCGGGTTGTCGAAATGGTGAACGATGCGGAGACGCGTCAATCGCCAACGCAGAGCTTCACCAATAAGTTTGAGCGGATTTTTGTGCCGGTTGTCATTCTGCTTGCAATCGCAACTGGATTTTCTTGGTTGGTGATAGACGAGCCAGTCTCCGATAGCATTTACAGGGCGATGGCAGTCCTCGTTGCCGCCAGCCCCTGTGCGCTGGCTATTGCAACACCCAGCGCTGTTTTAAGCGGGATTGCCCGTGCAGCGCGGGGCGGCGTTCTCATAAAGGGCGGCGCGCCTCTCGAGATGCTGGGTAAGCTTGATTCGATCGCTTTTGACAAAACCGGGACCCTTACGATTGGCGAACCGGAGTTAGTCGAAACGGTGCCTTTCGGAGAAATTGGAGCAGACGAACTCATCGCTATTTCTGCCGCTGTCGAAGTGCATAGTGATCACCCTCTGGCGCAAGCTATTGTGCGTGCTGCAGAAAAACGCCTCGGATCATCGGATCTGATCGCTACAAATTTTCAGAGCATAACGGGCAAAGGCGTTACTGCCAAAATCAATGGCGAAAAGGTCTTGATAGGAAAAGCGGGGCTGTTTCTCGACGATGATCAGGATTCGCTTCCTGAAGATGTCGCCCAAAAAGTCACCGAAATGTCTTCACGCGGTCGCACCACCATGATTGTCAGGCGTGGCGGCAAATTTATTGGCGTTCTCGGCCTCATGGATACGCCCCGCGCTGCAGCGTCCGAAGTGATAAACAAGCTCCGGTCTATTGGAATCTCACGGATGATGATGATTTCTGGCGACAATCAGAAAGTCGCCGACGCGATCGCCCTGGAAGTAGGTCTTGACGAAGCCTTTGGTGACCTAATGCCGGATGACAAGGTCGAGAAAATTGCTCAACTGAGCGATCAGGGCGGAGTGGCGATGGTTGGTGATGGTGTGAACGATGCCCCCGCGATGGCAAATGCGACTGTTGGAATAGCCATGGGAGCCGCCGGTTCCGATGTCGCGCTTGAAACGGCAGATATCGCGTTAATGGCAGATGATCTGGCAACATTGCCTTTTGCCGTTGGTCTCAGCAGATCGACAAGTAGCATTATCCGTCAAAATCTTTGGATCAGTCTCGGCGTGGTGGCCGTATTGATCCCGGCAACACTCTTCGGCCTGGGGATCGGCCCCGCTGTCGTGATGCATGAAGGATCGACGCTTGTCGTGGTCATAAATGCCTTGCGGCTGCTGGGATATAAGGAAAGTTAATCGGTGCGGCCATCATGCCGGTCGTGCTCATGGATGGAAGAGCGAGAGCCTGTTGAATATCAGATTTGAGCCGAGTTTAATGCAATCAAGCAGGGTTGACCCAAAACGCAAAAAACGAGTGAAGATATGAGCGTTCGTCTAAAGATATTTCAGCGCGGTTTCGAATTGATACCATCATTCATTCTAGCCGGAATTTTCTTGGTATTCTGGTCGAAGGTGGCGAAAGGTCATTTAGATGCAATAGATAGAACCCTTTTGCTTGCTTTTCGATCGCCGAGAAATTCGGATATACTGATGGGCCCGGACTGGCTGCTCCAATTTGTCCGCAATATCACCTTTTTGGGAGATTCAACCTTCCTGCTTCTGGTCATATTTGCCGTATCATTCTTTCTGATCGCCAAAAAAGCCTATTTCAATGCATTCTTGTTGCCCGCTTTGTCTCTCAGTGGATTTTGGGCAGTATCCTTATTAAAAGATTTTTTCGGCAGGCCGCGACCTGCGATTGTAGAATATCTTTCTGTTCCCAATTCAGCGAGTTTTCCAAGCGGCCATGCCGCGAACTCGACTATCGCCTATATCCTTACCGCACTGGCGCTATTTAAACTCGTGCCAGGCCGATATGCACGTTTTTCCCTGATTTGTGGTGCGCTATTATTGGCTGTCTTGATCGGCACGTCGAGGATTGCCTTGGGCGTCCATTGGCCAAGCGATGTGCTGGGCGGTTGGATTTTTGGGCTCAGTTGGTGCTGTTTGTGGCTATTGAAAAATAGTAGAACAGATGCGCAATACATCTAAAACCACTGCCACGCCAAGCCAACGCGATGAACACTCAATCAATCGCTGACGGGGGACATAATCTATTGCGATTCAACAGGTCCTTTACAAAATTCAGAATATAGGGTAGCCCCCTATGCTATGTCACATACATCGGATGATAAAAAGCTTCTGGCGCGCGTCAGCCGCCTTAAAGGGCAACTAGAAGCCATTGAGCGGGCTTTGGAAAACAAGGCTCCTTGCGGTGAGATACTCAATCTTGTCGCCTCGGTTCGAGGAGCCGTAAATGGGCTTACCGTGGAATTGATTGAGGATCATGTCCGCGAACATGTCTCCAATCCTGAAACGGACACTGATGAAGCGCGCGCTCAAGGCGCGACAGATCTGATCCAGGTTATCCGGACATATTTGAAATGATAACCTCCGAAGCTGCAACTCAAGCCGGACACGAACATGATCACGTATTTTTAGGCCAAAATCACGAACGGAACGAACGCCGGACCTGGTTCGTTATTGCCCTGACCAGCGTGATGATGGTTGTCGAGATTGCAGCCGGGACAATTTACGGTTCGATGGCGCTGGTCGCCGATGGCTGGCATATGTCCACGCACGCCGCTGCGATGCTGATCGCTGCGCTCGCCTATCTATATGCACGCCGCAATGCCAAGAACCCCCGCTTCACATTCGGCACCGGCAAGGTGGGGGACCTTGCAGCTTTCGCCAGCGCAATTGTTCTGGCGTTGGTTGCGCTACTGATAGGATGGGAAAGTGTCGTCAGACTGGCAAATCCGATCCCGATCAGCTTCCCCCAGGCAATCTTCGTGGCCATCATTGGCCTAATTGTGAATCTGGTCAGTGCTTGGTTTCTCCGCGACGATCATGATCATCATCATGGGGACAGCCATCATCACGATCATAGCCACGATCACGACCATCATGCTGAACACCATGGCCGGGACCAAAATCTGCGCGCTGCTTATCTCCATGTGCTGGCTGATGCTCTAACATCGGTATTGGCAATAATTGCGCTGATAGCCGGCAGCATCTACGGATGGATATGGCTTGACCCGCTCATGGGTATCGTCGGTTCGCTTGTCATTGCGCGCTGGTCATGGGGTTTGATGCGCGATACCGGCTCAACGATGCTGGATTACAGAAAAGCGGGCGACCCAGTCTCAGCAAAAATCCGCTCGATCATCGAGGAAGCTGGAGACAAAATCTCCGACCTGCATGTCTGGCAACTGGGTCCAGGACACCATGCCGCTATTGTAGCAGTCATTACGGAAAGTGATACAGCCCCCGCTGTTTATCGCGAGAGACTGGCCGAAACCGTGGGGCTTTCTCATATCACCGTGGAAGTGAATCCAGCTTAGACGGCTGGGAAAGCGCATTAAATGGAAAACCTGTTTCTCATTGTAGCTCTTGCTGTGGGCTTGGCGATGGACGCCTTTGCGGTGGCGGTTGCTCAAGGGGCTGCAGGACATAATTCCATGTTTCACGCCACTCGAACGGGAATGGCATTTGGCGTAGCGCAGGGCATCATGCCATTTCTGGGATGGGCCCTTGGAATAGCTTTTGTTTCGGAGATCAGCGCTTATGATCACTGGATTGCTCTCATTCTGCTCAGCGGTTTAGGGTTAAAAATGCTTTGGGAAGCGCTGGGCAGGAACGAAAGAGATGCGGTGTCCAGTCTCTCAGGCTGGGCGCTGGGAACGGCTGCGATAGCAACGAGCATAGACGCCTTTGCTGCCGGCATCATGCTGCCTGCTCTTGGCCTTCCGGTTTTACTGGCCTGTGTTATTATTGGGACAGTTACAGCTTTGCTTTCCAGCTTGGGCGTGATGATCGGCGGAATGGCAAGCTCGCGCATCGGGAGACATGCCGAAGTCGCAGGAGGCGTCATTCTCATTGGCCTGGGAATCAAAATCTTCGTCGAACACTAGCTACCTTGGATAAAGCCAATTGATCTGAGATTATATTTTCAGTGTATCTTGGCTGCGACTGCAAGTTTGATACGCTGAAATTCAGCTTTCAGTATCGAGAACAGATCGCGGGAACGACAACAACTGGACGCATTTCAGACTGGCGGCTTCCAATGTTCGGTTGTGCGAAAGCAGAGGTCATCGGTTTGTTCACTTTAACGACCTCCAACGATTTAATTTCGATCTTCAAAGTTATAGCAGTTTACCTCACAACATCGAGCCAATATCGGAACCAACCGATGGATAGGCGCTCACCATTTTTTTCAGGTCGCTGGTGGTCAAATCAAGCCGCATCGCCAGACTGAAGAAATTGATGATTTCGGCATATTCCGGCCCCAGCAAATGCGCGCCCAATATCTTGTCGGTTTCATCGTCGATGATGACTTTGGTTGCAGCGCAGGTCTCCCCCACCCGAAGATTGGAATACCAGCCGCTTGTATCGTTTGTCGCGATGCGCAGCTTGTAACCGGCCGCTTTTGCTTCTTCTTCCAGCATGCCCACGCGCGCCAGTTCGGGTATCGTAAATACCACTGTGGGAACGCCTTTATAGTCCGGTTTGGCATGATTGCCTTTCAGCATATTTGACGCAGCCACCTTGCCTTCAAACACGGCCACCGGCGTGAGCGGTGCACCTTTGGTGTCCGCCGCATCACCCGCTGCATAAATTGACGGATTGGAGATGCTTTGCAGAAATTCATTCACTTTGACGCCGTGGGCGCTGGAATCGACGCCCGCCTTGTCCAGATCGAGATAGTCGATCGCAGGAACGCGCCCCGCGCCATGCACGATCAGATCAACCGAATATTTTTGCGTGTTGCCGTCGACATCAAGGGTAGCCGAATAGCCGCTACCTTCTTGGGCGATGGAGACGAGACTGGTCTTCTGAACCACCTCGATTCCTGCCTCTTTGCTTCGCTCCAGCAATTTATCGACAAGATCGGGATCAAATCCCTTGAGCGCACGCTCGCCGCGATCAATGATCTGAATGTCGCTGCCCGCGCGCGCCGCGATATGAGCGAACTCGAAGGAGATGAACCCGCCACCGACAAACAAGATCTTTTTCGGGAGGCTCTCCAGTTCCAGAAACTCTGTGCTATCAATGAGATACTGCGCCCCAGGCAAATCAATTTTTCGGGGCTTTGCACCTGTAGCAATCAGCACCTTCTTCGCTTCCAGCAGCGTATTACCGCTAATCTCGATTTTATTTTTGCCGATAAATTTTGCGCTGCCGTGCAACGTGGTGACACCGTTCACATCGAGTCCAGATTCTATTTTTGGCGGCATTTTTTCCGTGAATGTCCGCTTGAACGCCATCAGGTCCGACCAGTTGATAGCCAGGCTGCCGGGCTCTATGCCCTTGCCCTTCATCAAGGAAGCAGCGTCGAATATTTCGGCGCCGCGCCTCAACATCTTTTTGGGGTCGCATCCTCTAAGGGCACATGTGCCGCCATAGGGTAGCTCGTCCACGACTGCGACTGACCAGCCAGCTGACGCACATTTGTTAGCCGCGGTGACGGCCGCCATGCCGACGCCCAGAACAACAAGATCGAATTTTTGTGTTTCCATTTGAATCCCTCAATCTCAGCAACAGGACGCGATTGCGCCAGATGCCTGAGCCTCCTGAATGGGCGGACACGGAACGGTGCCAAAGGAGCAGTAGACACAGCAATCGCCCGCATTGGGTCGCAAAACAATCTTGCACCCCTTGCAGTCATAGAAGAACTGACAGGCATCGGTCGGCATGGTCTCGGTTTCCTGATGCCCGCAATCAGGGCAGGTCAATCTGGATTGAGGCTGCATCAGCGATCCGCTCCATCAGCCACTATGCTGGCTGGATAACCGGCGTTGGTCGATGCAGAAGCAATTGCGGATGCATTTGCCAGTTTGGGATCAAAGGTCACTGTTGCGGTTTTTGCCTGAAAATCGACATCGACAGAAGACACGCCGCTGACCTTGCCCATCGCCTTCTTGACTGTAATCGGACAGGCGGCGCAGGTCATTTTTTCGATATCGAATGTTTCAGTTTTTGGGGCATTCTGAGATGCCGCTTCTGCAACGGCTTGAGCACCGGACGTCGGCAACAATGCCACCGCTCCCAGTCCGCCTGCTCCAAGAGCGACAACGACTGTAAAAATGATGTAAGCAGGTTTCATAATCTTTCTCCTAATAAAAATACGGTGCCCACCAATCGATTGTGATGGATAGAGCGATGAGCAATGTTCCCACCCAGAGAGCGGTTTTCGTGACGATGGTGGATTGTGGTCGGGCACAATATGAGCCTTCTTCACAGGCAGGTTTTGTCCGAAAATAGACATGCCAAAAACCCGCAGCCAGAAACCCGAGGGTCACTGACACAAAATACCACTTATAGGGTTCGAGCGCAGTTAGATTTCCGATCCACGCTCCGCTAACTCCAAGTGTTACAAGGACGAGTGGTGCGATGCAGCAGGACGATGCCAATATAGCCCCGGAGATGCCGCCAACAGCCCACCAACTGCGTTTGTCCGGTGATGGAGCAGGCATTTCTGTCTGGATAGTCCCTGGCAAAATATACTCTTTCATTGCGATTGATCTTCGATGGAGACGACTATACTCTCTGTAGTAACTACAGGAACAAGGACTTTTTATGCAACCATCTGTCAAGCGCGGAAAACTGGCGAAAATCGCCGGATGTAACATCGAAACGATAAGGTATTACGAGAATATCGAGCTGTTACGCGCCGTAGATCGCACGAGCAGTGGTCACCGGGTCTATTCGTCCGATGATCAGGCGCGGTTACGCTTCATTCTGCGCGCACGGGAACTCGGTTTTTCAATTGCAGAGCTGAGAGGCCTGCTCGGCCTGGTCGATTCCAACGAATATACGTGCGGCGAAGTGCTGGCCGTAACCAACAATCACATTACCACTATTCAACAGAAAATATCCGACCTGAAACGTTTGGAGCAAACATTGTCGGACATGGCGCAGAAATGCGATGGCGGAGAAGTCCCGGACTGCGCCATCGTTGATGCAATGTTTCACTGAATATGGCTCGGCCTTAGGCCCGCTATCGGGTTATGGCAGCCCAGACGCTAATGTCTTCAAATGGGCGCGTATCGGACCGACTGCTATTGGGCCGTTGGCGATATGGCGGCTTCCAATGTTCAGTTGAGTGGAAGCAGGCACCGCTTGCTAGTCTACGGTTAGCATCTCCAACCATATAGTTTCAATCTTCGCAACTACAGCAGCTCAACTCTCAATATTGATCCAACATCAGAACTAACAGACGGGCATCAGAAAAAAATGGCTTTATAGATAACTACTCGGACGTTTGTAATGATGTGAGCATTAGCGTTAGTCGGCGGGATTTAGCTCGCCTTCAAATTTTGGGACGGCGCGCGCCGAGGCTTCTGCATCTGTCGTTGCCTTGCCATTTTGATTGATATCGTTGATCAACCATTCCATTTCTTTGATTTCTCTCCGTTGGGCTCTGATAATTCCATCGGCTAGCTCGCGCACTCTTTTATCTTCAATATTGGCGCGCTCACTTGTCAGTATGGCAATGCTATGATGAGGTATCATCGCCTTTTGCCACGCCTGATCGGAAACCGTATCCTGCGATCGGACAAGAAACAAGGAGCCGGCAAATATGAGAACTGCGCCGCCCAATATCATCGCATTCTTGCGCTTATCATCATACATGCCAAGCATAAATAACAACATGATAATCGCCATCGCAGCGCCCATGTAGATTGCCATCCATGTGCGTGTCTCACTAAAATATACGTGGTCGAATGCATAGGTGTTGAGATACATCAGCCCGAACATCGCAAGCGTTGAAGTCAGTATCATGACGATGAAACGTGTGTATTTACCCATGTTTTCCTCTCCCTATTTTTATCAGGCGCAAGTGTTTTTAATACGGCCAGACTACGCGTGAGTAGTGTGAAGGTTCCGGCCCTTACGACTTCGCCGAAACGGCCATCGCTTAATGATGAGTAACAATCCAGAAAGAGCCATAGTCAGGCCGCCCAATGCAAAAATGACGAGCCACCAGCTGTTGAAATTCTCATGGTTTTTCCAGTCCATGATATGCAGACCCCAGAAGAAATCATAAACACGCCAAGTTGTGCTACGCACCGCTGCAATCTCGCCAGTCGATAGCGGAATATAGACAGAAACGTCATCCTCGGTATCAACTCGCCAAGCAGGAAGCGCGCCTCGATATTCTGTGGAGCCGGTCACAACCTTTTCGACGGCCGCAATATTGGGGCGACCGGTTATCCAAGCGCGAGACGTTATTAACCCGGCTTCTTTTGACGTTATTTGGCTACGTTTGATGCCCGTTTTGGCATCGTAAAGGAATGTCTCGCCTCGCCCATTTTCAAGTTCAGCAACAGGCCTGCCTAAGACACTACGGTATCGCAAGGAAACCACGTTCCCCGATATTTCGCGACCCAAATTTTCAGGTGTCACTAGCCCAACAAGGCTATTGAGTTGTTCAGGCTCTCGCGCGACAAGATGTTCGCTGCGGACCGTCTCGATTGGCACAACGCTCATAATAACGCCGCTTGCAAACCAGAGCAGCAACTGTGCACCGATAAAGAGCGCGAGCCATTTATGAATTTTACTCGCCCGTATATGGGTCTTTTGTGTCACGCTATCTCCTCCCAAAAAGGCATCGGTTTTATTGCTGTCTTGCCATGCTATTTCTTGGGCGTGCGGGAAGATGAGTGATATTGAGCAATTTTCCAGCTTTCGTCTCGTTTCACGAGAACCGCAGTGGCAACGCCTTGCCTTTCGATAATCCGGCCATCCTTTAGCACTATCGTATATGTATAGGTTTCCCAGGCGATTGCTGTTTCACCTATGACAGATATATCGATAGTCTCATTGTTGAATGTAAAGCTCTCAAACTCTTTGAGTTCAGGACTGAGATGATGGGCAAGATAATTGCTAAAGCTGCCCTCCGCTTTTCCATTTTCAAATACCAGCGCGTCATCCGTGAATAGGCGGGGCATATTGGTATCATCGAGACTTTCTATGCCGCTTCGATATGCTTCGAGCGTGCTTTCAGGTGTCCCCATCATAGATGCAGATTCTGCGTCTTTATCGTGCGCCACAGCTTGATAAGAAATTGTAGAAAGCGTCAAAATTAGCGCCAAACCAATATATTCCATACTCCCCCCCCCTAAAAATATTAGAACCAGAATCTAATCCCGATAACATAATTGGTGACGCTGGGATCTTCTCCGCCCGCCCGCGCGTATCTGGCGCTTTGCCCAACTTTCCATTCCTGTTCGATGCCGATATAGGGCGCAAACTCGCGGGCAAATTCATATCGTAAGCGTATTCCCAGTTCAGCAGCATCGATCCCCGCGCCAATCCCCAATTCAGGAACATCCTGCGCCGCAAGATTGAGTTCTGCGCGGGGTTGCAGGATCAGTCGCTGCGTTATGCGCTGGTCATATTCAGCCTCGAAGCGCGCAGTCAAATCGCCCCGGTCAGACAAAAATGCTGCCCCATCGATTTCGAACAGGTAAGGCGCAAGACCCTGTATTCCAATAACTGCATAGGTCCGGTCGCGCGGCGCAAAATCCTGCCTCACGCCCGCTTGCAAATCGAAAAATGGTGCAATGGCATGGCTCCATAGCGCCTGCACCTCTGCGCTTTCTATCTTTTCGCCGAAATTGCCTTCGCCTTCGCTCTTGAACCAGAATTTGTCGATATCGCCGCCATAATAGCCCTGACCGTCCCACAAGTAGCCGTTCTTGCCATCTCGCACACGATATTCAGCGCGATCAGCCATCACCCAAAGCGTTTTCATGCCGCCATTTTCCGCCGCCAGCTGCTTCCTGGAGCCGCTCATAGCGCCAGCTCCCCATATCGCATCGGCAGCACGCGCAGGCCCTCTACCAGCTTCGGGAGGAGGTGTTTCGTCAGCCATGGGCGCCGTCATATCGGCCATGTCATTACCTGGCATATCCATAGCTTCATGATCCATCTGGCCATGATCCATTGTCGAATGATCCATATCCGCCATCGCTGGCTGCTCGTCCATTTGACTATGATCCATGCTACCATGGTCCATCACCATTGGCGCTTCGGTGGGGACCGTGTTGGGAGGGCCGGGCTGAATTTTTGCAGGCTTGGCTTTTGGCGCAGCCTTGGCTTGTGGTTTGGCAAGCGCGGGCTTCGGCGCAACAGACGCAGGCTTGGGTTTTAGCGTTGGCTTTGGTTCGGGCTTTGCTTTTGGCGCGGGCATTGTCATCCCTGGCATGCTCATGTCATGGCCTTGATGTTGCGCCATTGCAGGTGCGGATACACCGACCGCGAGAATGATTATCAGCGATTTCATGCGTCCGCTCCCGATTGTGAGGCAACCGTGACAATCTGGAACATCCCTGCGTGCATGTGATAAAGCAAATGACAGTGAAACGCCCAGTCGCCCGGTTCATCGGCGGTCAGGTCAAAACTGGCGCTGCCGCCCGGTTGAACAATCACGGTATGCTTGAGCGGTTGGTTCTTTTGACCATTGACCAGTTCAAAGAAATGTCCGTGCAGATGGATCGGGTGCGCCATCATCGTGTCGTTGACGAGTTTCACCCGAACGCGCTCATTATAGGCGAAGCGGATTGGTTCATCGGAGACGGCTGAGAATTTCTGGCCGTCGAACGACCACATATAGCGTTCCATGCTGCCGGTTAGATGGATTTCCATGTTGCGCGAGGCCTTGCGGTGGTCCGTGCTCGGGATCAGAGCCGCGAGCTGCTTGTAATTGAGGACACGGTGATCGACTTTGTCGAGTCCGATTCCGGGATCGCCCATGCGGTCCGCCGCATTCATTGAAACCATGTCTAGGCCAGGACCGACTTTTACATCGGACGGCAGCATCGACGTGTCGCGCATTTTCATACCGCTCATGTCCACACCGGCCATGCCATCACCGCCGCTCATATCCATCCCGGGCATATCCATCTTGGCCATCTCATCAGCGCTCATCTTGCTGTGATCCATTTGCGAATGGTCCATGCCGCTTGCTGGCGCACCACCCGATGCTCCATGATCCATGCCCGCCATCCCCATGTCAGCCATCGTCAGTATTGGCGGATCGCGCAGGGCCGGGACTTCGGCGCGCATTCCTGCACGGGGAACCAAGGTAGCAACGCCCATGCCCGAGCGGTCCATAGATTCTGCTACGAAGGTGAAGGCCTTGTCCGCGGTTGGCTGGACAACGACGTCATAGGTTTCTGCAACCCCGATCTGTAATTCATCGGTTTCTACTGGCATGACATTTTGGCCATCGGCCTGCACCACCGTCATCGGCAGGCCTGGGATCCGCAGATTAAAGAAGGTCATTGCGCTGCCATTGATAATCCTAAGCCGCACCCTTTCTCCAGGGTTGAAAAGCAGTTCTAGATTATCGGCAGGGCCGTGCCCGTTGATAAGATAAGTATAAGTTGCCGCCGACACATCAAGTATGTCGGTGGGTGACATCCGCATTTTGCCCCACATTCGGCGTTCTTTGCCGCTCAATTTGCGATCATCAGTGGCAGTGGTTTTCTGATAGTCAAAATAGCCATCAGCATGTTTCAGCTTCTTCATGATGACATGTGGGTGCATCGGCGTAAATTCGCTGAGAAGGATGATATATTCGCGATCAAAAGCTACCGGGTCTGACCCTGCAGGATCGACGATGATTGGGCCATAATGCCCCATCTGTTCCTGCAGCCCCGAATGGCTGTGCCACCAATAGGTGCCGCTCTGGCGCACCTTGAAGGGCGCTGTGAAGGTCTCGCCGGGCTTGATACCGGGAAAGGACACGCCCGGAACACCATCAAACTGGAAGGGAAGCAATATGCCGTGCCAGTGAATTGAGCTATCCTCATCGAGGTTGTTGGTAACATTCAGTCGGACATCCTGCCCCTCGCGTAACCTTACCAGCGGCCCCGGCACGGTGCCGTTCACCGCGATTGCATGACCGCTGCGTCCGCCCGTTGAAAATTGACCGCGTCCGATGGCAAGATCAATGCTTGAGCCTGAAACTTCGTCAATGCCCTTACGCACCGAACCTGCCATTGCTCCGCGTGCCCAAGCAGGCATGGAAGAGGAAAATCCGACCGCGCCGCCAGCAAGCAGAGCAGATGAAAGGAAGCGGCGACGGGGAAGAGAAAGCATATGTGATCCTGATTACTAAACCGATATGCTTCTCAATACGGAGGAGACTCCTTCACCCCTCAAATTTTTCAGAAATTTCTCGCAGGCGATTGCGGGCACGGTAAATTCGCGTTTCGACGGCTTTCTCAGATATTCCGAGAATATGCGCCGCCTCGGCTTGGCTATTCTCGCCAAAAGTGACCAGAACAAACGGCTCACGCAATGTCGCTGGCAAGCGAGTGATCTCTTTTTGCATGACTTCAAGCGCCTGACGCGCCTGCAATTCTGCACTTGGGTCAGGTGCATCGTCAGCTACTATCATGCCAGCTTCATTGTCGCTGTGAAATTCAAAAAACTGCCTGATCCGACGTTTACGCAAAAGATCGCGGCATTTATTGACTGTAATCCGGGTGAGCCACGGAGAAATGGGTCGCGACAAATCAAAGCTGGCGAGCTTGAACCAAGCAGCTGCCAGCGCCTCCTGAACGGCATCTTCGGCATCTGAACTGTTGCCCATCATTCTCAGGGCGATATTTTGCAGCCGGGGCGCTTGCTGGTTCATCACACGGTTGAATGCAGTTTTGCTACCTTTTGCAGCCTCTGCGATGAGCGCATTTTCCGGAACTTGCGCGTCAGACTGCGACTTTTGCACTTAATACCCTGCGGTCAGCGAGTTTGATACCCGCTCGTCAAACGCCCTTTGCTGGTCGGGATTTAACAAAGCGCGCATCTTGAAGAGATGTTCGACAGTGACTTTTTGTAACAATCCCATTTGAACATGCACCGCTTCAATCGCGGTAGAAACCTTGGGGCCGTATTGATGTTCTTCTTCGATGGCAGCGGCAAGATCGGCATTGGCCGATCGCAGCGCGAGGTCCAGTGCCTGCCGCCTGATCCCGAAATCACTTTCCAGCTCTGCAAGCTGCTTCTCTTGTGCCTTATCAAGATCAAGCTCTTCGTGAACGAAGCTGTGGACCCCAACATTTTGGTCGTCGCTTTGGCTCCAGTGTTTGGCACCGAGGGAACCGATCCAGCCTGCGCCAAGCGCCAGCAGGACGAGAAGGATAATTTGTATTGGTCCGAATTTCATATGCTCATCACCGTCACTGTGAAACGTGAAGAAGGTTGGCGGGCGAGTAATCCGCACCGCCAATCAAAGGGCTGGTTTGGTTCATCGCCAGCGCAGGCTGATCGGCCGTTCCAAACCCAGCGCCCAGCGCGGTCACGAACATCAGCGCCGCCAGTAGACTTTTCTGGCGCGAAAGCCGGCTGCTATTCATTTCGCCGACACGGAGCCAGACATCATTGTGGAAACCATCATCGCTTGCCAGCGCCTCGGTTGATTGATCGGCCCGCAAGCTTGCAAGCATCGCATCAAGTTTAGTGTCAGATAGCGGCATTGATATTATCCCATTTCGTCGTTTCTGTTCTTTATACGCATGCTGGACAGCTTTGCCCTCGAAATTATTTTTGAGGGGTGGCCATTATCGCTGCGTATTATTGGTTAGCGGTCATCAAGGACACGGCAATGCGCGACCTCAAATTTTTTACAGGAAGGGCTGAGATGCCAATTAAGAAGTTTCGCAAATTTATGATGTGCATTGCAATTGGTCTCAGTTCGCTCAGCGTTCCTGCTCTTGCGCACGGCGATCCGACCGAGATGGGCGCTGGTCCGGGAACTGGCGCAGACCATCATGAAAAAGCTAACGGAGCCGGTGAAGCTGCGCAGAACGCCGATATGCAGGATATGATGGATGATGGCACGATGCCGATGATACCCGATGGATCAGCCCCCGTGGCGCCGGAAGGCAACCACTTAGAAGGTATGGGTGACGGCCATGGAGGCATGATGGATCATAGCGAAGCGGCAGATAATAGTAATAAGAGCTTTGGTGAGCGCCTGTTCATCTGGCTGGGCAAACTTCATACGGTTGTCATCCATTTTCCAATTGCCATGATTGTTGCCGCGTTTGCAGCCGAAGCGTTTGGTGTTGCGCGCGGTAAGCCTGACTGGCGTTCGGCAGCGCGAATTATGCTCGTCATTGGTGCCCTGGGCGCAGTAGCCGCAGCGTTTTTTGGCTGGTTTGCTGGTGGTTTCTATCTTTATGACCGCAACCTGATCCTCACCACGCATCGCTATCTAGGAATGACCGTCGCAATCGGATCGGTGCTGTTGGCATGGGCCGGGCTACGCCGTTTTCACCACAATCGCAGCGAAGAAATACTGTTCGCCGTCTTGCTGGGCCTATTGACGATCGGCGTGCTGATTCAAGCGTTTCTGGGCGGCACATTCATGCATGGCGGCATGAATCATATGAATTTCTAAACACGCCAAGCTCCAAATCGAGCAGATGGCTCGTTATTACCCGAAGGAAAGATAGATGTTCAATCACATCCGCAAACTGAAGAAAAACCCGCTTTTGGCATCGGTGCTCTTTGGCTTGCTCGCTGCCTGCACCAGCGCCGCTCAAGCTGCCCCGCTTGTGATGTTCCGCGACCCGGGCTGCGGCTGCTGCGAAAAATGGGCCGAGCATATTGAAACGAATATGAAACAGGATGTGGAAACACGGAACAGCCTAAATATGAGCGCTGTCAAAGACGCGAACGCAGTGCCGGAAACGTTGCGATCCTGTCATACCATGATTGTTGAGGGATATGTTATCGAAGGGCATGTGCCCGCCGATGCTATTGCCAAATTACTGCGGGAAAAACCTACTGGAGTGAAGGGCCTTGCCGTCGCTGGAATGCCGGTCGGCTCGCCTGGAATGGAATATCAAAACCAAACCCAGCCTTATCAAGTTATAGCGTTTGGCGACAGCGGCCAACGCGTTTTCGCTAGTTACAATTGAAATTTAAACCAAGAAAGGAAATATCATGAAAAAGCTTACACTATTTTTGGGAGCCATGGCTCTGACGTCTGGCGGGGCGGTATTGGCTCATGACCATACGGCACCGAAAGCCGGCGCGCCTGCGATGCAGAAATGCGAAATGATGAAAGACGGTATGAAAATGCCGGGCATGATGATGAAGGGTGCCGATGGCAAAATGTCCTGCCAGATGATGGATCACTCGAAGATGGACCACAGCAAAATGGATCACTCTAAAATGTCAGCCCCGGATGCGAGTGACAAAGCGCAACCAGCTATGGATCCGAAGATGGACCATTCGAAGATGGATCATAGCATGATGGAGCCCAAAAAAGACGCGCCTGAATAAGAGAATAGTCTGGCTCGGAGCTCCGCTTTACGATTCTTCGGGCCAGACTATTTCCCCATCTTGCCGAACAGGTTCACCAATTCCGCAACTTTCTCTTTCTGGTCAGCTTTGCTGCCCGAGGTCAAAGCTTCCTCGACGCAATGATTGGTATGGATTTCCAGAATTTTCATTTTGGTAGAGCGCAGGGCGGCTTCCATCGCGGAGAATTGCTGGAGGATATCGATACAATAGCGATCATCTTCCATCATTTTAGCTATTCCGCGCGCCTGACCCTCGATCTTTCGCATGCGCACGATTTCTTTGGTGAATTTGTCTGTCATGATGCCCTTATGCCAAATTTTGGAGCGTGATCAATCTAAAGAAGCGGCGGCATCAACCTTGACACTTCGCCGCCTTACTACTATACCCCCCTATAGTATATTTTGTTAATGATCAAGAGGAGCTAGAAATGACGCATGTTTCAAACCGCAAACAAATCCTCATATGGGGCTGGACCCTGAGCCTGTTTTTGCTTTTCAGCTACCTCATCTGCATTGGCTTTGGTCTTTTAGCGCCGCAGTCAATGCATATGCATGAGTCTTGGGCGCCGTTGCTGCCCGGATTTGAGTGGCTGACTTTGCAAGGTTTTCTTGCAGGCGCGGTCGGTAGCTTTCTCTATGGATGGTATATTGCATTGTTGGTTATCCCGCTGCGCGCGTGGATAGGCCGCAAGGTTGCAGGTGCTGATCATGTCTGAGAATGATAGTGAGACCGCCAAATCGTGCTGCTGCAAAGACAAAGAGACTGCTGTAGGGACTGTAAAAGACCCCGTATGCGGTATGGATGTTGATCCGAGCAAGAGCGAGCATCATGCGCATCATGCGGCTCGGGATTATCATTTCTGTTCAGCCGGATGCAAAACCAAATTTATCGCCGACCCAGCGCATTACCTCACTGGAAAGCACCGCGAAGTATCAGAAAATGTTCCAGCGGGCACGATCTACACCTGCCCGATGCATCCAGAAATTAGGCAAGAAGGACCGGGTTCCTGTCCGATCTGTGGGATGGCACTTGAACCCGAGACCTTTAGTCTCGATACTGGCCCCGATCCCGAATATCTCGATATGCGCAAGCGCTTCTGGGTCAGTGCGTTGTTTTCCATCCCGCTTTTTATTTACGCGATGGGCGACCTTATTCCGGGCAGGCCGTTTGAAGGTTTATTTGAGCCGGGAGTATCGCAATGGTTGCAGCTTTTGCTGGCATCGCCAGTAGTTCTGTGGGGCGCGTGGCCGTTCTTTGTGCGCGGCGTGAATTCGCTTAAAACCATGAACCTCAATATGTTCACGCTGATTGGTCTAGGCGTGGCAGTTGCCTATGGCTTCAGTCTGGTTGCGACGCTGTTTCCTAGCATTTTCCCGGCAGCATTCCGCGGCCATGATGGGGGCGTGGCTGTCTATTACGAAGCAGCGGCTGTCATCACGACCCTGGTGTTATTGGGGCAAGTGTTGGAACTGAAAGCGCGCGGACAGACATCAAGTGCGTTGCGCGCGTTGCTTGAACTGGCACCGCCAGTTGCGCTGCGCGTTGGCGCGGATGGCTCGGAAGAGGAAATATCTCTCGACCTGGTGCAGAGCGGCGACAGCTTGCGCGTCCGTCCGGGCGATAAAGTTCCCGTTGATGGCACCATTGCCAAGGGGTCCAGCACGATTGATCAATCAATGATTACGGGGGAACCAATACCGGTTGCGAAAGCTGAAGGTGATGTTGTCACCGGCGGCACGGTCAACCAGACTGGCAGCTTTATCATGACCGCCGAACGCGTTGGTAAGGATACGCTTCTCGCCAAGATCGTCCAGATGGTCGCCGAAGCACAGCGCAGCCGTGCTCCTATCCAGAAACTGGCTGATACGGTTGCTGGCCTGTTTGTGCCCGCGGTGGTTCTGATCGCTATTGCCACTTTCATTATATGGTCCATTTGGGGGCCAGAACCGGCGCTGGCCTATGGCTTAGTCAACGCGGTCGCGGTCCTTATCATCGCTTGTCCTTGTGCGCTTGGCCTTGCCACGCCGATGTCGATCATGGTTGGCACCGGCAAGGGCGCGCAAAACGGTATTTTGATCAAAAATGCCGAGGCGCTCGAAACTCTCGAGAAGATTGACACAATCGTGGTCGATAAAACCGGCACGCTCACCGAGGGCAAGCCTAAACTGGTTTCGGTCGAACCGGAAAAGGGTTTTGACAGCGACGAAATGCTTGCGCTTGTGGCCGCAATCGAAATGGCGAGTGAACATCCGCTGGCAGCCGCAATTGTAACCGGCGCAAAGGAAAAGGGGCTTTCGTTTGATGCGGCAACCGATTTTCAGTCGGTGACCGGCGAAGGGGTTGAAGCCAGCGCACGCGGTAAGCGCGTCGCCATCGGCAATGAAAAAATGATGGACCGGCTCGGTGCCGAGAGCGCGGACCTGATTGCCAAGGCGCAGGACGGCCGATCACAAGGGCAAACCGTTATGTTTGTGGCCGTCGATGGCAAACCGGCGGGTCTTATCGGTGTCGCCGATCCGATCAAACCGACCACGGCAGAAGCGATCAAAGCGCTGCACAAAGCCAATATCCGCGTGGTCATGTTAACCGGAGATGCCGAAGCCACCGCGCAAGCCGTTGGCAAGATGATAGGGATCGATGAAATCCACGCCAATGTGTCACCCGAAGACAAACACCGGGTCATCAGCGAGCTTCAAGCGGCGGGTAAAATAGTCGCAATGGCAGGAGACGGCATCAATGACGCTCCCGCTCTCGCCAAGGCCGATGTGGGAATTGCGATGGGCACTGGCACCGATGTGGCGATGGAAAGCGCGGGTATCACGCTGGTCAAGGGTGATTTGGGTGGCATAGCCAAGGCACGCCACCTCAGTCAGCTAACAATGGGTGATATCCGACAGAACTTGTTCTTTGCGTTTATCTATAACGGGCTTGGTGTGCCGGTTGCGGCAGGCATTCTCTATCCGTGGTTCGGCATCTTACTCAGCCCGATGATCGCGGCGGCGGCGATGAGCCTATCGTCTGTTTCGGTAATCGCTAACGCCTTGCGCTTGCGCCGCAAAGCGCTGGCTCAGTAATATTACCTATGAGCGTAGAAGGGATGGCCTGTTATTGTCAGTTGGTAACTGGTTGCAAGATGTCTCCGATTTTCGGGGCGGCTGGTTTTCAATCAGGAGAGCGAAATGAAGTTCGATGCCATTAAGCTTGGTTTAGCCACTGCAATTATCTTCGGAGTTGCGTGGATATTATGCAGTCTTTTTGTCATCTTGGCCCCTGGCGGTATGATGCAAATGAGCGGTCATATGGTCCACTCGAATTTTGAGGGTATGGGCTGGTCATTGCATTGGACAGGCTTTTTTGTCGGGCTTGTCACGTGGAGTGTTTTCTCCGGGCTATTCGTCTGGGCGATTACCGCTACCTATAATCGCTTGCTTGCTTAGCGACGACGGATCGAGGTGCCAATCATGCGAGATGTCGCCTGTAATCCAAACCATAATACATGATCAAACGCGCTGATTGACGAGCAGAAGTTCGAGCGAATAATTCCTCTGACCCCAGTATTTACTGGTGAAAATATAATGTCGCGCCGCCGATTTCGTCCTCCATGAGGGCAACTACACAAAAAGGAAATTATACATGAGAACTCCCTACCTTGCCACCGTCGCTGTTTTCACCATGCTGACCGGCTGTGCGGCCTACGCAGCGCCCCCGGAACCGAAGCCCGCCATGCAGAGTCATGCCATGCCGATGGGCGATCATTCCGCGCATCAACAGATGATGGAGCGAGCCCAGAACGCCAAGACGCCTGCAGAGCGAGAAAAGCTCATGACCGAAAACATGGCCATGATGAAAGCCCATATGGCGTCTATGAAGGCCAAGATGGCCGAAGGCGGTATGATGGCACAGGGAAAGAAGCCAATGGCGATGGACCCGGCACATAAAGAAAAAATGAAGGCCAAGATCGCCGAGGGTGGCATGATGAAGATGGACCCAGCACATATGGAGAAAATGAAGCAGCATATGGGTATGATGCATGAGATGATGGAAAGCCTGATGATGCAGCAGGAACTGATGATGCCGCCAAAAAAATAGCGCAAAGGACCGCGGTCAATTAAGCGGGAAGAAGCCAAGCTAGTGAACAAGCCGGGTTCTTCCCACTTTCTATGCACTATTCCCGCATTGAATAGTTTGCCGCCGAGCTTCCCGTTGCACATTGGTAATAGCGGCTGGTGGTTATCAGCCTTTCAGAAAGACAGTCGCAATGCCAACCGCTCAAATTGACCATTTTTCAGATATACTTTGCGTATGGGCCTATGCCTCCCAGAGCAATTTTGATCGGCTTACAGCAGAGTTTGGTGATCGGATAACTATCAACATCCATTTCTGCTCTGTATTCCCGGATACATGGACAAAAATCGCGTCTCAATGGACAGACCGGGGCGGTTTTGATGGTTATGCGAACCATGTCCAAGGCATCGCCGGGAAATTCGAGAATTTGCCGATTCACAGCGATACCTGGGCAAAGACACGGCCGCGCTCATCGGCGAGCCCACATCTGTTCATCAAGGCGGTGGAATTGATCGAGCAAGAGGGCTTCATATCCAAAGCCCCTGTTGCTGAACGACCATCCATCCTCGCCGCGCGGGAACTGCGCTCTGCCTTTTTTACAAGAGCAGAGGATGTCTCGGATTGGGATGTGCAACGAGAAATAGCAGGGCTCTTGCATGTCGATTTTGACAATATATTGAATAAATTCAAAACCGGTGAAGCCATTGCAAAGCTCACAAAGGATTATGACCTTGCTCAGCTACACGGGATCGAGGGCAGTCCAACATATGTGATCAACGAAGGCCGCCAGAAGCTGTTCGGAAATGTCAGTTACGGTGTGATTGCAGCAAATGTGAACGAAATGTTGGCCAGTCAAGGTGTGGATGCAGCGAGCCTGTGCTGATGAACCGCACGAGGTTGGCGTAGGTCCGCGAACAACAAGGTTCTGTAAGGTAATAGGTTATTCCGGTTATTCGCCTAGAAAGGGCATTGTCAATGTGGCTTCAGTATCGCGAAAGTGGGCAATTCACATTACCGTGGGACAGTGGCGCAAAGACTTGCCTCACCGCCATCATCTCGGTCAAAGATTGGGTTGACGGGGATCGGAAAACACCGGACACTCGGTTCGTGTTTAAACAGCTCTTTCTATTCGTTCTTCTTGGACTTGCCTTAGCTGGACAGGGAATCGCCAGTCCGATGTCCTGCCTATCCCTAGCGAAAAGCGATGCTGGTAGTGTGGAAATGTCCCATTGCAGCGAACCGGGTATGAATGAAACGTCCACAAACGGCAATGAATCCAAGGATTGTTGTGGGTCAGATTGCGCGGCGATGCTGCAATGTTCTCAGACAACTACGACTTTTCTAGCTAGCCCAGCTTTCGCCGAAACAATCGCCGTTAAAGCTATGTCCCACACGCGCCGTCTGTTTGGAAACCCAACTGGCATGCATAGCATTCCCGAGATAAAGCCTCCCATTATTGCTTGAACGCAGATCGCGAATACCGCCTTTTTTAGGGTGACGATATTCTTGCGATCTCTGTCCGATTTCTGTGAAATTGCTCTGGCATACCGGCGAGAAGCAAGCCCGCAAACTTTCGAACATCTAACCTCCAAGGTTAAAAATTGCCGCCACCGATGACGGCATGTTCGCCCTACTATTTTAGTGAGCAAGCATAATGAAATATCGACCGAAAACCCGCCAGGCAAGATCCCGGCGCCCATTGTTGGCATTGCCGGCCTTAGCGCTATATGTCCCCGTCTTTTCCCTTCAAGCCGAACCACTCACGTTCGCAGAAGCGGTCGAACTGGCAGAGACAGCGACGCCAGCAATAGAGGCCCGGTCGCTCGTTGTTGAAGCGGCGCAGAGCGCCGCGATTGCGGCCGATCAACTTCCAGATCCGAAACTCAGCGTCGACATAATGGATCGGAGAATTGCTGGCCCATTCGAGATTTCTCCGCGGCCGGGTCGTGACGGATTTCCCAGGCAAAGGATCGGTATCAGCCAGGATATTCCCAATGGCGCAAAAAGACGCGCCCGGGCAGGTCAGGCGATGGCGGACATAACAGTGGCTAGAGCCAATAAGGAAACTTTGGTTCAGGATGTGCAGCTTTATTCTGCGCTTTCCTGGATCGATCTCTATTACGCCCAGCGGCGGCTCCAAATACTGGAAGTTTTGCAGCAAAGCCTCAATGAAGTGTCGGCAACGGTTGGCGCGCGCCTTGAATCAGGGACCACACGTCCAGCTCAAGCGTTCGAGCCGGAACGGCTGATCGCGAAACTAGCTGACCGGCGCTCGCTGCGTGCCGCTGATATTGAAAAGGCACGGGCAATGCTCGCTCGGTGGACCGGCGTCGAAAGCCCCGAAACCGAAGGGACGCTCCCTGAATTCACCATTGACCGGGATGCTCTTGTCAGCACGATCAAGGAGCTACCCATTCTGGACATTCAGGATGCGAAAGTCGAACGGGCCGACGCCGACGTGGAACTGGCGCGGGCGAACAAGCGACCCGACTTCAGTGTGAATGCCTCTTATGTGCATCGCCGGCCGGAATATGGCGAATATGTCTCGGTTGGTGTAACGATCGATCTACCGTTATTTGCAAAAAAGCGGCAAAACCCGATCATCGACGCGCGAATTTTGGAAGCCAGCGCAGCCCGGCTGGAAGCCAATGATCTGGAAAGGCAATTGCACGCAGAGCTCTCCAGCGATCTCGCTGCAAACCGGTCTTACCGGGAAAACTGGGAACGGTCCAAAAACACACTTTTACCCTTGGCCAAAAAACAGGCTGAACTGGAACGGGTTAGCTACGGCGCCGGCCGCGTTGATCTGGACACGGCGCTCAATGCAGCCGTGACCTTCGCAGAGGCGGAAATCGATCTGCTCGACCGGGAAGCCACGTTGGTTCGCGACACAGTTCGCATCAAATATACTTATGAGAGGAACCAGCCATGACGCTGACATCCATCCAAGACAATAAATGGCGCGTGCTTGTTCTTGCTACGGTTCTGGCCGCGGGCGGTGGCGGATATTGGCTCGGCACTGGCGGGGCGGGCGATAGCAGTAAAACCGCGACTACGCAGGGCGACGGGGATATCCTCTATTATTATGATCCGATGTTTCCCCAGCAAAAATTTGACGCACCGGGCAAGTCTCCGTTCATGGATATGCAGCTTGTTCCCAAATATGCTGGCGAAGCCAGTGATGGGAATGCCAGCGAGCCGGGGATCACCATTTCTCCGGATATTGCGCAAAATCTGGGTATCCGCACCGCTGAGGCGTTGGTTGGAAAAATTGAGTCCAAGCTCCGTGTAACGGGAACAATCGAGTTTAACGAACGCGATATCGCCATTGTTCAGGCCAGGTCGGGCGGATTTGTCCAGCGCACCTATCGCCGTGCTCCCAGCGACATTGTGCCCGCTGGAGCTCCCTTGGCTGACATATTGGTGCCCGACTGGGGCGGCGCACAGGCAGAATATCTTGCGCTAGCACGAAGCGGCAATGACCACTTTGCCACAGCGGCAAAGGAACGGATGCGGCTGCTGGGCATGCCAGACGATCTGATCCGCCGGGTAGAGCGAAGTGGAAGGCAGCAAAGCGTTTACACGGTGTCCGCGCCCATCGGCGGGGTGATCGAAAGCCTGAGCGTAAGAGAAGGTATGACCTTGGCTGAAGGCCAGCCGCTGGCACAGATTAACGGACTGAATACCGTATGGCTGAATGTTGCCATTCCCGAAGCAAGGGCCTCGGAAATACGGGTAGGGCAGCGCGCCGTTGCTGAACTGCAAAGCTTCCCCGATATGGAGTTTGCGGGCAAAGTCATTGCGATTTTGCCTTCCGTCGAAAGCGGCAGCAGAACGCTCACCGGACGGATCGAACTAGCCAATAAAGGCGGACGACTTCGTCCCGGCATGTTCGCTACCGTAGATATGGGTGACACGGGCAGTCCTGCTATTCTGGTCCCCACCGAAGCGATTATCGCAACCGGAACGCGCAACTTGGTAATGCTAGCGAATGGCAAGGGTCGCTATCGCCCGGCAGAGGTCAAAATAGGCCGCGAAGGCGGCGGACAGACGGAAATATTGGCCGGCCTATTACCAGGTGAAAAAGTAATTGTTTCTGGCCAGTTTCTGGTCGATTCAGAAGCGAGCCTTTCAGGGATCAAAGTGCGTCCGATTGAGGGTGAGCAGAAAAGCGCGCCCAAGAAAATGTCCGGCTATCAAACATCCGGCAGAATTGAAGCGATCACAAGCGGCGCGGTCACCTTGTCGCACGAACCCGTGCCTGCCCTCAAATGGCCAGCCATGACGATGGACTTCAAACTCGCCAAACCGGGTTTGTTGCGCGGCTTTAAAAAAGGCGACCGCGTGACCTTCCGCTTCATGCAAATGGAAACCGGATCAACCATCACCAGCATTAGCCGCGCAGAGGCCAACCAATGATCGAAAAGGTCATACGGCTCAGCGTAAATGCGCGCATATTTGTCCTGCTCATAATGGCGGCATTGCTGGCGTCGGGTATCTGGGCCGTCAGAACCATGCCGGTCGATGCCCTGCCGGACCTTTCCGATGTGCAGGTCATTATTCGCACCCCCTATCCCGGACAGGCTCCGCAGATCGTCGAAAATCAGGTTACCTATCCCATCACAACCACAATGCTGTCGGTTCCGGGGTCACGCGCGGTGCGCGGCTATTCATTCAATGGAGACAGCTATGTCTATGTGCTGTTTGATGACAGCACCGATCTCTATTGGGCACGTTCGCGGGTTCTGGAATATCTCAATCAGGTTCAAGCCGATCTGCCGACCGGCGTTGTCCCGACGCTGGGGCCAGACGCAACCGGTGTCGGCTGGATCTATGAATATGCCCTTGTCGACCGAACCGGGCGCAATGACCTGTCCCAGCTTCGCTCGTTGCAGGACTGGTTCCTCCGCTATGAATTGCAGACCATTCCCGGCGTTGCGGAAGTCGCGTCCATTGGCGGTATGGTGAAACAATATCAGGTTGTGCTTGATCCTGACCGGATGGTGTCTCTGGGGATTGACCAAGACAGCGTGATCAAGGCGATCCAGAACGCAAATCAGGAAGTCGGCGGTTCGATCGTGGAACTGGCCGAACGCGAATATATCGTGAGGGCCAACGGCTATCTGGAAAATCTAAATGATTTCCGGGCCATTCCCTTAAAAACCGCGCGCGGCGGTATTCCCGTCACCTTGGGTGATATTGCGCGGATTCAAATAGGCCCCGAAATCAGACGCGGGATAGCAGAACTGAACGGTGAAGGCGAAGTGGCTGGCGGCGTCATCATCTTGCGCTCCGGTAAAAACGCCCGCGAGACTATTGCCGGGGTGAAAGCGAAGCTTGCGACGCTCAAGCAGAGCCTGCCGCCCGGAGTCGAGGTTGTGACGACCTATGACCGTTCCGAACTGATCGACAAGGCGGTCGATAATCTCACCACGAAATTGCTCGAAGAATTTATCGTCGTTGCAATTGTGTGCGCATTGTTCCTTTGGCACGCGCGCTCTGCGCTCGTGGCTATTCTAACCCTACCGCTTGGTATATTGATCGCATTTCTGGTCATGCGCTTTCAGGGGATTAACGCTAATATCATGTCGCTTGGCGGAATTGCCATTGCCATTGGCGCGATGGTCGATGCCGCCATTGTCATGATTGAGAATGCGCACAAGCATCTTGAAAAATGGCAGAATGACAACCCGGACGCCGAAATGCCGGGCGAAAAGCGATGGCAGCTGATCGTCGATGCAGCGGTTGAAGTTGGCCCGGCGCTTTTCCTCAGCCTGCTCATCATCACCTTTTCATTCCTGCCGATCTTTACCCTGGAAGGGCAAGAAGGACGGCTATTCTCCCCACTGGCATTCACAAAAACCTACGCGATGGCGGGGGCTGCCATTCTCTCGATCACCTTGATACCGGTTTTGATGGGCTATTTCATTCGCGGAAAAATACCGTCCGAAGAGAAAAATCCGATCAGTCGCTTCCTCATGAAAATCTATAGGCCAGCACTCGACTGGTCGCTCAAAAGCCCGAAAAAACTGCTCGTGATCGCGCTGCTCATCTTTGCTACCAGCGCTTGGCCGATCAGCCAGCTTGGCGGCGAGTTCATGCCGCAAATGGATGAAGGCGATTTGCTTTACATGCCCAATGCCCTGCCGGGGCTATCTCCGGCGAAAGCCTCAGAACTGCTTCAACAGACCAACCGATTGATAAAATCGGTGCCTGAAGTGGAAACAGTGTTCGGTAAGGCTGGGCGCGCCGATACAGCAACTGATCCTGCTCCGCTAACCATGTTCGAGACGACCATCCATTTCAAGCCGAAGGAAGAATGGCGCGCGGGCATGACGTCGGACAAGCTGATTGAGGAGCTCGACAAAGCGGTCAGGGTTCCCGGACTGGCCAATTTCTGGATTCCGCCGATCCGCAACCGTATCGAAATGCTCTCGACGGGAATTAAAAGCCCGATCGGGATCAAGGTGTCGGGTGATAATCTCGATGCAATTGACAAGGTCGCCCAGAAAATCGAGGCTGCTGCCAAAAAGGTTGAAGGTGTCAGTTCGGCCCTGGCGGAAAGACTGACCGGCGGAAGCTATATCGACATTGATATCGACCGCGCGGCTGCCGCCCGTTACGGACTCAATATTTCCGATGTCCAGTCTGTCGTATCGAGCGCAATCGGGGGCAAGAATGTTGGCGAAACCGTCGAAGGGCTCGCCCGCTATCCGATAAGCGTCCGCTATCCGCGGGAGATACGTGATAGCCTGGAAAACCTGCGAAATCTTCCGGTTCTCACGCCATCCTTGCAGCAGATTACCTTGGGCACGGTCGCCGACATTGACATCAGTTCCGGTCCGCCGATGCTGCGCAGTGAAAATGGGCGGCCATCAACCTGGATATACGTCGATACCAGGGGACGCGATCTGGTGTCGGTGGTTGCAGATTTGCAAGCGGCCATTGGCAAGGAGGTTGATCTGCCACCGGGTGTTAGCGTGGCTTATACCGGGCAGTTCGAGTATCTGCAACGCGCAACCAATCGGCTGATGGTGGTCGTGCCCGCCACTTTGGCGATCATCTTCTTTCTGCTCTATCTGACCTTCCGCCGTTTTGATGAAGCGTTGCTGATCATGGCAACATTGCCATTCGCATTCACCGGCGGATTATGGCTGCTCTATGCGATGGGCCTCAACCAGTCGATTGCAACTGCGGTTGGTTTTATCGCGCTTGCCGGCGTGTCAGCAGAGTTTGGCGTGGTGATGCTGATCTATCTGAAACAGGCACTGGAAGCGCGCGGCGAAAAGCCGGACGCAGAGCAGGTGAAACAGGCAGTGCGTGAAGGCGCATTGCTGCGAATACGGCCAAAGGCGATGACCGTAGCGGTGATCTTGGCAGGCCTTTTCCCGATCCTCATCGGCGAAGGCGCCGGGTCGGAAGTGATGCGCCGGATTGCCGCTCCGATGGTCGGCGGCATGCTGAGCGCGCCTTTGCTTTCGCTATTTGTTGTGCCCGCAGCATATTATCTGCTTCGCAGACGCGAGGCGGAAAAGCTGAAATGATTTTGACCCAACTTCCTACATTGCACAGTTTCCCGACCGCAGCGGGTCCTGTTTCGCTATTCAAAACCGGAGTTGTCGTATCATGAACTTTGACAAGCAACCTGAAGTGCACGTCGCGATTTTCGGCTTTATGACCTCCTTCATCTGGGAGTTTCTGCAGATGCCCTTTTTTGATGTCGGACAGGCAACCTATTGGGAGAGGACATTGGGCTGCACGCAAGCAAGTTTCGGCGATGCCGGGATCCTGCTCGTCGCCTATTCGCTCGTCTCTTTGCTCAAACGAAATAGATACTGGATGTTCGATCCAAAGATCTGGATGTTGGGGGTCTATTTGGGAACGGGTCTGACAATCACGCTAGTCATCGAAATATTCGCGACGAAGGTGCCGCGCGACTGGGATTGGGGTTGGCGCTATAGCGACCTTATGCCGGTCATACCGTTTGTAGATGTCGGCCTGATCCCTATTGTGATGTGGATCGTTATACCTTCGATCACACTCTGGTTCGCGAGAAGGCAGCCCCAAGTAGACAGGAAAGATCCATGACTGATAAAAAAGACGCCGAGCTATATCGGGACCCTTATCGTGCGCTTTCCCGCTGGGACAATGAAGGTGGCGCACAAACCGAAGAGGATAACCGGACATCGGAATATCCGCACATAGGTAACGCCGAACTCGTCCAGCTTAGAGTTCGCGTTATTGCACTGGAGAATATCGTGTTGGCTCTGCTTTCGGAAAGCCCAGATAAAACCCATGAAAAAGTTCGTGCATTGGCAGAACTTATTTCACCCAGGGAGGATGCGACACAACATCCTCTGACAACGGAAGCGGTATCGCATATGAACCGCTTTGCGGACCGGGCAGCGCGATTTAGAAGTGAATGGCGATGAACGACCACGGGAGCGCTGTGAAAACCGGTAAAAAAACCTCGTCCTACAAAGCGGGCAGCCTGACATTGGCGGGAACAGTGGCAATGGGCACCGGTGTTATGATCGGTGCGGGGATATTTGCTCTGACCGGGCAGGTTGCGGAATTATCCGGCCCATTATTCCCGCTGGCTTTCCTTATTGCCGCCGTGATCAGCGGATTTAGCGCTTATACCTATATCAAGGTGTCCAATAAATATCCTTCCGCTGGCGGCATCGCCATGATCCTGCAAAAGGCCTATGGACCCGCGACAGTGACGGGAGCCGCTGCGCTAATGATGGCCTTCTCGATGATCATCAATGAAAGCCTCGTTGCCCGGACGTTCGGGACTTACACATTGCAACTCTTCGACGTTGGCCGCGATTCCATCTTGGTGCCGATACTCGCTATCGGCCTGATCATTTTTGCCTTTCTCGTCAATATCGCAAGCAACAAGATTATCGGGTCGATTTCATCGGTCACTGCAATACTCAAAATCGGCGGCATATTGATATTCTCTCTCGCGATACTTTGGGCCGCTGGTTTCACCTTTGAATCTGCGCAAAGTGCGCCAGAAAGCGCGGCCTCTCCGACCGGATTTATCGCCGGGATTGCCCTCGCCATTCTTGCGTTCAAGGGCTTTACGACAATTACCAACAGCGGCGGAGAAGTTGTCCATCCTGAAAAGAACGTAGGTCGTGCGATCATGATCTCGCTGGCGATCTGTCTGCTCGTCTATATGGCGGTGGCCTTTGCGGTCGGCTCGACGCTTGGCATTGATGAAATTGCCGCGGCGAAGGACTATGCGCTCGCTGAAGCGGCCCGCCCGGCCTTTGGTGACTATGGTGTTTGGTTTACCGTTGCCATTGCCATTATTGCAACGGCATCGGGACTTCTTGCCAGTGTGTTTGCGGTCTCCCGCATGCTTGCGATGCTGACCGATATGGAGCTTATTCCGCACCGTCACTTTGGCATGCCTGGCGGCATTCAGACGCATACATTGGTTTATACCGTCATAGCAGCAGGCTTGCTGGCCGCATTTTTTGATCTGGGCCGTATCGCATCGCTTGGCGCGATTTTCTATCTGGTGATGGACATCGTCATCCACTGGGGTGTGTTCAGATATTTACGTAAGGATGTAGGAGCCCAAGGATGGGTATTGCTGAGCGCGATATTTTTCGATGTCGTTGTGCTCGGCGCTTTCCTGATGATGAAAGCCAACAGTGATCCGTGGATTATAGTCATCGCATTTGTCGGCATCGTTATCATCGTCGGGTTCGAGAAATATTATTTGTCAAACAAGCGAAGTTTAACCGACGCCAACACGCATGGAGGGCATGGCAATTGAATGTCGGCTTTTGGTCAAAATCAATTTTTGAGTAATGGTCTGTTCTTGGGCGCATTTCAGATCGTCTGCGATTGGGCCGATTGCCGACGGTCCGGTTCTGTGCAGCTGGTCCGACTAGCGGACAAAAACGCAGAGCGATTGCAATGTCAGCTTCCGCACCAGTTTCGGTCATTAGAATTGATTGGATGGAACATAAAAGCGGCTGGTCGGCAAACGCCCCTTTTTGGAGACATTCGCAGCTGCCCGGCTTTATGTCCGCTTCGCGCCCAATTGTCGTCATTCCGAAGGCTGACGCTGGTTCCTGGAAGCTGTCATTGCCTGAAGTCGATGCAGTCGCACCATAATGGCAATAACTGGGTGGTGACCCGCGAGTCCATTTTATACAATTCAACCAGATGCCTGCGCGCTAGTATCAACGATGGAACGACATTCGCGACCCGCCGTTCCAACGCCCCGTCGACCTCCCCGGTCGTCGGGGTTTTTTCTATAATGGAGATGTCCGCTTCTGGGTGGATTGTGTTGAAAAACTCAGCCTTGCCAGCGGCGTGAAGTTCTGATTCAATATTCCTGTGGAAGCGGGAGATACTGC
>CANLBM010000011.1 GCA_947488845.1 uncultured Sphingomonadaceae bacterium
TCCGGGCCGCCCAGCAGGGCGACCTTAACCGCCGGAACTCTAACTTAGCCGGTGGACCACCCTAATGGGGCAGGCCAGAAGCTCTTCTTCTAGAGAAGATGTATGTCAGAGCTTATTATGCTCATCAAGCGGTAGATATGTTTGAGGACTTATACATGGAAATGAAGAGAAGGACGCAGACAAAGGTAACTCTAGAACAAGAAGGAGCGGATGGCATTATTGATCGCATAGCGATGAATGCATTGTCGTCGAACGGCAATCTCCTGGCGGAGCGGGATGACTATTTACTTGAAGTTCAAGAGCCGTATCGGCTTGGAAACTTCAGGGTGAAGTGCGGCAGGATGTATCTTGAAGCGACCGATCAGCATGATCCTTGCCTTGAATGGTGCGGCGATGTGATTAAAATATATGATCAAATGTTACCTGCCACGATGTATGATAGCGTATGCGGAAAGCCCATCACCAATTTGATTATGCATCCCTATTTGACATCTGACATTATAATAAAAAAAATGTCACATGTTCCCGATCCACGCGCTGATTATATCGAAATACATATCGAACAGCCCCGATATTTTTATTGCCGCGGCACGGATCGTTATTGGGTAGAGGAATAGCTTGAAGAATCGTTTAGACTGCTCTTAACGGATAGCTATCAATGGTCTATTGGATTAGAGACAGATAGCACTATAGTTTATATCGTAAACAGATCGCAAAAAATTGAATATATGAAATCTACCAAAAGAAATATGGGTAAAATCGCCGACAAACTTTCAGCGCCAGCAGCGCGTTTCTACGCGTTTGTCGCTTTTTTTGTGATCGTGTTTTTCACGGGCGGCGGTTCGCGGGATGATATCCAGTCGCTAGTGGTACTTAGGCCAATGGCGATTATTTTTGCAGCGTATGCGTTGTCAGTTTCAGCTCGTCGGGGTTGGGTAGGGAATTTGTTTCCGGTGTATATACTTGTTGCCCTTGCCGGGATTATGATTGTGCAGCTTATTCCATTGCCTGTATCGATTTGGACACATTTGCCCCAAAGGCAGATCTACTTTGATATCGGCACGCTAGCTGGAATCGAGCAACCATGGCGCCCGCTCTCTCTTTCGCCTTCAAAAACGCTAAACAGCTTGTTCTCCCTATTTGTGCCCTTGGCAGCGATGTTACTATATCTGAATTTGGAGCGGGCCGATCAACGGAATGCACTCGTGGTCATCCTGGCTATGGCGTATCTGAGTGCTGTTTTTGCCATGTTGCAGTTGGGCGGATCTGCAAATGGTCCCTTTTATCTTTACCAGATTACAAATAACGGCCAAGCTGTGGGCCTATTTTCTAATCGTAACCATCAGGCCGTTTTGTTGGCATGTACAATAGTGATTGCTGCTTGGTATGCTGGTACAATAAGCCGGTCTGAAAAATCGTCGACGATCAAAGTTAGTGTTGCCCTTGGATCGATATTTATCCTGTTGCCGCTTATTTTTATTACCGGCTCCCGTGCCGGCATGGTGCTTGCGCTCCCGGCTTTTGTTATCGCTCTGCTGTTCGTTTATCACGGGCGTTACCTTTCAAACGCACCCAAGAATAATAATATAAGGACTAGAAAGCCCAAAGGAATAGCTAGATTCATGTTCTGGCGGCACTATTCCAGCAGAAATCTTGTCGCAGGCGCGTTTATATTGACACTAGTATCGATAGTTGGCGCTGCTTTCTATGCTTCGAGAACTGCCGCCTTCGATCGTCTCACGCAGGGTGGCGCACAAGCCGAGCTCCGACTTGAGGTCTTCCCGATTCTATGGGCAATGGTGCGGGAGTATATGCCTTTGGGAGCTGGTTTCGGGTCCTTTGAACATGTCTATAAGGTTTTCGAACCGCTGGACCTTCTCAAACCAGAATATCTAAATCAAGCTCACAGCGATTGGTTCCAGGTTCTGATCGAGGGTGGTCTTCCAGTAATGGGTTTGATGGTACTGCTCTTGGGTTGGGCGCTAGTTCGTAGTCAAAGGCTATTTGATAGCTCCATGACGAAAGGTAAACGCAAGCGCATATTTCTTTCCATCACCATAATTTTATTTCTTGCTGCAGCGAGCATAGGTGACTACCCCCTCAGGATACCTTCGTTGATGGCTATGGCGGCTGTTTTTCTTTGTATGTTTTCTGATGGAACAGCTCGGTCTAATGCCGCAGCGCAGCCTAATTTTGAGGTGCGATAGGCCGACCCTGACGAGACGATGAATGGACCAAATCGGGTAGTTTACGCCACCGGATCGCTCGTCTATCAGCTTCTAACGAAATAAATGGAAACAAGTATTTATGTTGATTCGTCTCTCCTTGCTTTTTTTCACCATGCTGCTGTCGGCTTGCGCCGGTTCGACAGTCATCGGATCTAGCGCAAATGTCACACTTGTTTCGTCCGACGCTTTACCTGAGCCGTCGCGTGCAGACTTGCTTGCGACGAACAGGCCTTATTTGATCGGACCATTCGATAAGCTTAAAATTGATGTTTTTGGCATCGATGACTTAAACAAAGAGGTGCAAATAGACGCAAGTGGGCGCTTGTCGTTCCCACTAATTGGAGTCATCGAGGCTGCAGGCTCTACGCCTGGGGAACTGGCTGACGAAATTGAGAAAAGACTCCGCGGCCGCTACGTAAGAGACCCGCAGGTGACGGTTAATCTTGACGAAACTGTCAGTCAGGTGATCACTGTGGATGGGCAGGTCGACAAACCGGGGCTCTATCCTGTTATTGGACGAATGACCTTGATGCGCGCCGTCGCGACTGCGGGCGGCACAACAGAATTTGCAAAGCTTAACGATGTCGTGATTTTCCGCAACGCAAATGGTCAGCAACTCGCCGGACTATACAATCTCAAGGATATCCGGCGTGGCAATTATTCGGACCCGGAGGTTTTTGCAAATGACGTTGTGATTGTTGGTGATTCTCAAGCAAGAAGAATATTTAAAGATGTATTGCAAGCTTCACCGCTTCTAACCACGCCACTTATAATACTGTTTCGACAGTAAATCTATTCGTCAAGTTGACGCCACACTTGTAGGTAGTAAATTTTGAATGACCCTATTTAACGAAAATTCTGAGCGAGAATATAATGCGATACGTTCACCCGAGGGAGCGGCTCAGGAAAATCCAGTTCTTCTGCAATTTTGGCAGGCTATACTTCGTCACAAAAGTGCCATTATAATTATAATTATCACTACAATAATTTTATCTGCGGTCGCGACACTGCTTATGACGCCATATTATACGGCAACTTCGCGGATTGAAATAAATCGAGCACAGGATAAGGTTACAAATGTTGAAGGCGTGAAGAATGATGATGTCGGTCAAAATTTGGAATTTTACCAAACCCAATATTCTCTTCTCGAAGCCCGTTCGCTTGCTGCACGAGTCGTAAGGAAGCAAGGCCTGGCATCAGAGGAGTGGTTTTTCGATTTGTTTGGTGTTGATCCCGACAACAGTGGGCTTATCGCTTCGGACACAAATAAAACAGGATCAGCTGAACGGATTAGGAGGCAAAACTTGGCTGTTAAAATACTGCTAGACCATGTCGGAATTTCTCCTATCCGTGGTTCTAGCCTAATTGACGTAAGTTTTAGTAGTGCTAACCCAGAGTTTTCCAGCGAAATCGTAAATACTTGGGTTGCTGAATTTATAGAGTCCAATCTTGATCGGCGATTTGACTCGACTGCCGATGCAAGAAAGTTCCTTGAAGAGCGGCTTGCACAATTACGGCAAAGTCTGGAGGAGTCAGAAAGAAAACTGGTTCTATATGCTGATAATAAGGAAATTGTGACTCTTTCTTCAAAACAAGATAGCTTCGGCAGAACGATCAGTAATCAAACGTTGGCTTCTACGAATCTGGAAGCGCTCAACGCTGCACTCGCGAAGGCTACTGAAGAACGAATAGCTGCGGAAAGTGAAATTCAATCCACAGGTACCGACAAAAATGCTTTGTCAAATCTCGCGCTCCATGGAATCAGGGAGCAGAGGGCTTTGGTTGCCGCAGAATATGCGAAGCTACTTGTCCAGTTTGAACCGGAATATCCTGCAGCAAAGGCTTTAAAGTCTCAAATTACTGATCTGGATGCGAGTATTGCACGTGAAGATGCCCGGTCTCGATCCGGAACGGCTGCGCGCTTTCGCGAAGCCATGAAAAGAGAGAAGGAACTAAAGACTCGTGTCGAGCTATTGAAAGGGCAGTTTAGCGGTGAACGCAGAGATTCTATTCAATACAACATCTATCAACGGGAAGTTGATACTAACCGCCAGCTATATGATGGGCTATTACAACGATACAAAGAAATCGGTGTTGCAGGAGTAGGTAGCAACAATATTTCCGTCGTGGATCGTGCGCTCGCTCCCGAAAAACCATCAAGTCCAAATGTGATATTGAATTTGCTCTTTGGCATTCTTTCCGGATCGCTATTCGCCCTAGCATATGTTTTCATTTCGGAGCAAATTGACCAGTCTGTCAAAGACCCGTCCGAGCTGAAAAATAAACTAGGCATCGCGGTTCTGGGATCAATTCCGGATTTGAACAAGGAAGATGTAATCGCCTCGCTGCAAGACAAGAAATCGCAAGCTTGGGAAGCATATCTTTCAATCAGAACAAGTTTATCCTTTTTGACGGATCATGGTGTGCCACGATCCTTCCTGATGACAAGTACCCGACCGAATGAAGGGAAAAGCACCTCGGCATTTGCACTTTCGTCGGTTCTGGCGAGCGCCGGGAAAAGAGTGTTGCTTATCGATGGCGATATGAGAAATCCTTCTCTTCACAAAATGCTGGGAATCGAGAATGCGGTCGGACTTAGCAATTATCTGTCCGGTTCAAGCGATATGAAAAGTTTAATCCAGAAGACAGCAGTGGAAAATTTCAACGCAATGACGGCTGGGCCGATTCCACCGAATGCAGCAGAGCTTTTAAGTGGTGACCGCATGTCGAGCATGATCGAACTGCTTGGAAAAGAATTTGACCATATTATCGTAGATGCTCCGCCTGTACTTGGGCTTGCAGATATTCCGCTACTCAGCAATTCGGTCGAGGGCGTGATTTACACCGTTGAGGCTAATGGCGTTAAAATGAAAGGCATTGCGGCCGGGTTGCAGCGTGTACGTGATTCGAAAGCCCATGTATTTGGAGCGATTGTCACGAAGGTTGGAACACAGCAGTCAGGCTATGGATATGGCTATGACTATCAATATAGCTACGGTACCAAAGCAGAAGCGTAGATGCAAAAACAGGAGCAATCTCGGCGGCTACCGCCCTTGTTCAAGATGACCAAGTTGGTGGGAATCTGGTTTGTTGCCATACTGCTGGCCTATGTATCCATAATTGTTGTTCTGGGTGGAATCAGCAAGAAAAAAGCGCCAGAACTTGTAATGTCGGCCTGGCCGGCAAACGGCTTTGCTTTGCAATCTTTAGCGGGTGCGTCTGTTCGAGAAGAAATAGTTAATAATGGAAATGAGTTTCCAGATTCGATTAGCGCTTCGACGAGAAGGCTTGCCGAAAATGCTTTCAAGCATGAACCCAATGCCGCGAGTGCAGTTGCGATTATGGCCCTTGGCACCGAGGAACCCAACAGGCGACGTTTGATGGAGCGGAGTATCGCGCTTTCCCGGCGCGATAACCTCACCACCGGGTGGATGATTTTTGATAGCGGTAAGCGCAATGATCTGACGGGCTTGCTGGAATATTATGATATCTCCATGCGAAGCAGTAGTGCTGCATCATCCACTTTTTTACCACTGATTGCTAAGGTGCTGGCCGATGATCGTTTTATCGATCCTTTGGGCAATCTGCTCGCAGAAAATCCGCCTTGGGCGAAGCAGTTTTGGGAAGTCGTCATCAATGAAAAGCTATCGTTGGGCAATGCGTCGACCTTGCGATTAATGCTCGCAGACCAGAAAAAAATTTCCCTCCAAGTCTATGCCGATAGCGCGCTAATTCAAAATCTGATTGCAGCCGGAATGTATGTAGACGCGTTGCGTTTATATAACAAGTTGAACGACGAAGAAACTGTTAAAAGTTCATTCATTCGGAACGGCAACTTCAAACAAAATTCAACCTATCCCCCTTTCGATTGGCAAACTGTTTCAGGCGGTGACTATGGTTCGGACATAGATAGCAAGAACGGGGTCATGAACGTCAGTGCCATTGGCAGTGCCGGAGGTATTTTCGCGCGCCAGCTCATAAAATTGCCCGCCGGCGACTTTACATTTATTGCCACTCTCGATTCTGCTCCCGAGATGGGCAATTTGATCGCGGAATTAAAATGTGCCCAATCCATCACCCCGATTTTCAAGCCTTTGAGAATTCCATTGAAGGCAGGAAAGAATGTGACACGAATAAGCGATGTCCCCGGTAATTGTTCCTATTACTGGCTAGATATTTCCGGTCGTGCAAGTGAAGGTTCGGATGGCTTTGATGCTAGGATTACTAGCATGTCGTTAATCAGAAAGTAGGCGGTAAGCATGCTGAAGCGGCTTTTTGATATAGTCTTGAGCATATTCCTTATGCTGGCACTGGTACCTGTGATTGTTTCGGTGGCCGTAGTGATATGGGCGCAAATGGGTCGGCCTGTTTTTTTCGTTCAGAAACGACCGGGAATGAACGGCTCTCCCTTCATGATGATCAAATTTCGGACTATGAAAAATGCTGTTGACGATGCCGGAACAGCTTTGCCCGATTCGGCAAGACTTACACAGCTTGGGCGATTTTTGCGCAATACGAGTTTGGACGAACTTCCCGAACTTTGGAATGTCTTGAAAGGGGATATGAGCCTGGTTGGCCCTCGGCCATTGCTTATGCAATATATTCCGCTCTACAATTCCGAGCAAATGCGGCGGCATGAGGTAAGGCCGGGAATCACCGGTTGGGCACAAGTGAATGGCCGCAACGCGATCTGTTGGGAAGAGAAGTTTGTCCTCGACCTCTGGTATGTTGATAACAACAATCTCTGCTTAGATTTGAAGATTCTATTCTTGAGCGTGATGAAGGTTTTGCGGATGAGTGATATTTCCGCGAAAGGAATGGATACCATGCCCGCGTTCACTGGTTCCGAGGAGAAAAAACAATGATGAGGGGTGTCTACGGTGCTAGCGGTTTCGGTCGGGAGGTCATGCCCTTGGTTCGCCAGCAATATAAATCCGAGGAAACCTCGTTTGTATTCATTGATGATGGCATCACAGCCAAATCCGTAAATGGGCATGATGTGCTGAGCTATGAAGACTTTTTAAGCCATAACGATGATGACAAGTCCGTAGTTGTTGCCATTGCGGATTCTCAAATAAGAGAACGTATTGAACAAAAATGTCTGAATGATGGAATCCAAATTTCTTTCCTACAATCCGAAACAGTATTAATCGGAGACGAGTGCGAAATTGGTGCTGGTTTCATTCTTTGTGGCTTCGTGCAACTTACGTCCAATCTCGTTATCGGAAAATCTTTTCATGCGAATATATATTCATATGTGGCCCATGACTGTTTGATCGGAGATTATGTAACATTTGCACCGGGAGTGAAATGCAACGGGAATGTCCATATTGGCGACCACGCTTATATCGGTACCGGCGCTATCCTTAAACAGGGCACACCTGACAAGCCTTTGATAATCGGTCCTCGAGCAATCGTGGGTATGGGGGCGGTTGTCACGAAGGACGTGGCAGCCGATACGGTCGTAGTGGGCAATCCGGCGCGTATGCTGCAAGCAAATTAGCAAATTGCCGGAGATGGGGAGCGACTGAAAACACCGGCGGGGGTTTTATAGGGGATGGTTGCCGCAGTATCCTCGATGGCATTGGTCAAAAAGACCAGTGCGACGACAAATGATCAAGTTATCCAGACCCCGATTGCTGACAGGTAACTGAAGATGAAACAGTGACCTTTGCCTGCTACAACCCACCCTATGGCCGGAGGATTGAACCGGTTGCGGGCGAATTGACAATCGAAGTTTTCGCCAAGCTACGGTAAGCAAGCCCAACCCTGGACAATCTTGATCTATGACAAAGACTTGTGAACAGAAGGAGAGCCATGACCTCTCGTAGAAATCCGCACAAACGAAAGTTTTGAGGTTCAGGTCGCTGCTTGTGCCATCACTTGCGCTATAGCTTCGCAATAGTCTTCCAAATATTTGTCGGTAATGGTGTGATGCGTCAGAAACATTAAACTCGTTTCGCCCAGTTCTTTCGCTACGGGCAGTCGAGGGGAGGGCCGCCATCCGGTATCGTCGAACGCTTTCTCCAGATATACTTCCGAGCAACTCCCTTGAAATGCAGGAAAGCCTCGATCGTTTATCGCAGCAACAATCCGGTCACGGTGCCAGCCGCTTTTCAAGCCCTGCGGTTTGACATAAGCGTAAAGGCGATAATGCGCATGTGTATCATTCTGGCTTGGTTCGGGAATTCTGACCGCCAGTGCGAAATCTTTGAGTTTCCGAGAAATTGAGCGCGCGATAAGATTACGCCGCCGGGTCCATTCCTTCAAGCGCTCAAGCTGTATTCTACCGATAGCAGCCTGAATTTCCAGCATCCGCCAGTTTGTGCCAAAGCTTTCATGAAGCCAACGAAAGCCCGGTTGATGTTCTCGATTATAAACGGCATCCCAGCTTTTTCCATGGTCTTTGTAAGACCACATTTTGGTCCACAGCTCTTCGCTATCGGTGGTGACCATGCCACCTTCTCCACCGGTTGACATGATCTTGTCTTGGCAGAAGGACCAGGCTCCGATGTCGCCCATGGATCCAACCATTTTATCGCCAATTCGAGCCCCGTGAGCTTGAGCACAATCCTCTATGACAAAAAGGTCATTTGCTTTGGCTAGCGCCATTATACCATGCATATCGCAAGGCCAGCCCGCCAAATGCACCGGAATAACAACTTTTGTCCTGGCGCTGATAACCTCAGCAATCGTGGCAGGGTCGATATTTCCGCTGTCGCGGTTAACATCGGCAAAAACGGGAGTTGCCCCCACATTTACGACTGATGAAACAGATGCGATGAATGTTCTGGGTGTAACGATTACTTCATCGCCCGGACCGATCTCAAGTGCTTTAAGAGATACATCAAGGGCAAGAGTGCCGTTTGCCAATGCGACAGCGTGCCTGGTACCGCACCATTTTGCGAACTCGTCCTCAAACTTCCGCCCTTCCTGCCCTGTCCAGTAATTGACATTGCCCGACTCCATAACGCGGGCCACAGCCTCGATTTCCTGGCTGGAAAAGCTTGGCCAGATATTCGGTGATTTAGTAGTAATAATAAGTCCTTCGGGATGCTGGTTGAAAGGAAGGTTTTTGAATGTGATCAATAATGTTCTTAATACGGATTTTCCATTGCTTTTCCATCCAGAAAAATTCCGCTCGTGTTTGCTATCCCTGTTGGGGAATCGATAAACTGGGCCGCCGGCTTGCTGAGCTATTGAATGTTGAAGCCAGTATGCTATTCGACCTTCGTTCTATGGCCGCGGCCTTATTGATGATTTTTTCCCTCTTCCTGAGACAGGTTTGACAATATCATGGACAGTTTATGCGCGTATTGAGTGTATTTGGTACACGTCCTGAAGCCATAAAAATGGCTCCCGTGGTAAAAGCGATAATAGCCGCACCTGAATTGGACAGCATCGTGTGTGTGACCGGCCAACATGCTGAAATGCTCAAACAAGTGAACGACCTCTTTGAAATAGTGCCGGACATAGATCTGAAGATCATGCGGGCCGGACAGGGGCTAACCCATATCACCACAGCGGTGTTGCAGGACATGGAAAAAGTCATTGCCGAATATCGCCCAGATTTCATTCTTGTCCACGGCGACACCACCACGTCGACGGCGGCAGCTCTAGCCGCCTTTTATGCTGGTGTAGAAATTGGCCACGTGGAGGCGGGACTGCGGACATATAATCTGTCCTCGCCGTGGCCAGAAGAAGCGAACCGTCAAATCACCGGCCGACTTGCAAATTTGCATTTTGCTCCTACGCAGGCCGCTGCCGATAACTTATCGAGCGAAGGCGTTGCATCGTCCTCGATAGAGATTACCGGCAATACGGTCATTGACGCGTTGAAACTCGTTGTAGCAAAACTGGATAGCGATCCAGACCTTCGTGCGGAAATGAAGGATTGTTTTGGTGACCTCCGAGAGGATGCCCGGATGATTTTGGTGACAGGGCACCGGCGTGAAAGCTTCGGTGATGGTTTTGAACGAATTTGTGCTGCTCTGGTGGAAATAGCGCAAGAGTTTCCGGACGTTGATCTTGTTTATCCCGTGCATCTGAATCCTAAGGTACAAGAACCAGTGGAAAGACTGTTGTCGGGAATATCAAATATCCATCTTATTGAACCACAGGGATATTTGCCGTTCATCTATCTTATGAATCGCTGCCATCTGATAGTCACTGACTCAGGCGGGGTGCAAGAAGAGGCGCCATCGCTCGGGAAGCCCGTTTTGGTAATGCGCGACACCACTGAACGAATGGAGGCTGTGGACGCCGGCACGGTCAAACTAGTCGGAACGGATGCGGAGAAGATAGTTGCCAACGTGCGGTTATTGCTGACGGATCATGTCGCCTACTCCAGAATGAGCAGCAGCCACAATCCATATGGCGACGGTAATGCTTGTGGTCGGATAGTTCGACGGTTAATTGAGCACTCATCCGCCAAGTGCTAATAGTAACAGAGTCATAGGTTAGCTGATTATGAAATTTGGAAGTATTTGTGTGGTAGGCCTAGGCTATATAGGTCTCCCAACCGCTGCTATTATTGCATCGCGGAAGCACCGTGTTATTGGTTTGGATGTTAATCAAAATGTCGTTGATACTATCAACGGGGGCCGGAGCCATATTGTCGAGCCCGATCTCGACGAAATTCTGCGTGTTGCTGTTAGCGAAGGTTATCTTACGGCAGTAACGGAGGCAGAGCCCGCAGACGCGTTTCTGATAGCGGTTCCAACTCCGTTCAAGAACAACCATGAGCCTGACGTTAGCTATATTGAAGCGGCCGTCAAAGCGATTGCCCCGGTATTGCAGCCTGGGAACTTGGTAATTCTGGAGTCGACCTCGCCTGTTGGCACAACCCAAAAAATATCCGAATGGCTGGCGCTAGAGCGACCGGACATGACCTTTCCACACGCCGCAGGCAATGAATCCGATATACGGGTTTCCCATTGTCCTGAGAGAGTTTTGCCGGGGAAAATATTGCAGGAACTCATAACCAATGACAGAGTGATTGGCGGACTTACTTCACGATGTTCAGAGCTATCAAAAGACCTTTATGAGATATTTGTAGAGGGACAGTTTGTTTTCACAGACGCGCAAACCGCAGAAATGTGCAAATTAACCGAGAACAGCTTTAGAGATGTTAACATTGCCTTCGCGAACGAACTGTCACTTATCTGCGATAAGTTAGGTATTGAAGTATGGGAGCTGATAAAATTGGCGAACCTACATCCTCGAGTTGACATCCTACAACCAGGCCCGGGCGTCGGCGGGCACTGTATTGCTGTTGATCCATGGTTCATCATTCACTCTGCTCCGGAAGAGGCGAAGTTAATAAAGCAAGCAAGGCTAGTGAATGACGGCAAGCCGACATGGGTCATGGAAAAAGTTGCTGCTGCTGCCGCGCTATTGCGAAGACGCGATGGACTGAAGACGATTCGGGTGGCCTGTTTGGGCCTAGCCTTCAAGCCCGACATAGATGATCTTCGAGAAAGCCCTGCGCTTGATATTTGCGCGATGTTATCCGAGATCGCTGCGATCGAAGTATTGGCGGTTGAGCCACACATCGAGAGTTTGCCAGATTCTATTGGTCGGAACGTTAAATTGACCTCAGCACAACAAGCAGTGGCACAAGCGGATGTCGTTGTGTTGCTGGTCGACCATACCGCTTTTCAGGATATCCCGCTTGATTCCCTGTCGGGGAAGCAAATCATCGATGTGAGGGGTTTTTGGAGCGGTAAAATCTTACCCTGACAAGACAGATACTCAGATTCAAAAGGACGAGACAATGAAAGTTGCGATCATCACCGGGATAACGGGCCAGGACGGCGCGTATTTGGCGCAGTTCCTACTCGGGAACGGTTACAAAGTGATAGGGACTTATCGACGTACAAGCTCGGTGAATTTTTGGCGCCTAGATTATCTGGGTATTACAAACCACGATGATATGGAGTTGGTGGAATATGATCTCACAGATGCAGGGTCCGCGATCCGTCTAATAGACAAATATAGACCCGTCGAAATTTACAATCTCGCTGCACAGAGTTTTGTCGGCGTATCTTTTGACCAGCCGATAACTACCGCACAGATAACAGGACTTGGGCCAGTGCATCTTCTGGAAGCCATAAGGGTGATTGATCGACAGATAAAATTTTATCAGGCATCCACTTCGGAAATGTTCGGATTGGTCCAGCAAGTACCCCAAACCGAGACCACCGCTTTCTATCCCAGGAGCCCGTATGGAGCAGCAAAGCTCTATGCCCATAGCATGGTGGTGAACTATCGAGAAGCTTACGACATTTTCGCGAGTAGTGGGATTTTGTTCAATCATGAATCACCGCTACGCGGGAAAGAATTTGTGACGCGGAAAATCACAGATTCAGTAGCTAGAATAAAGCAGGGAAAACAAGAGTATCTGGAATTGGGTAACATCGATGCCAAGCGTGACTGGGGATATGCAGAGGACTATGTCCGCGGGATGTACGCCATGCTTCAACACGATGTGGCGGACACTTTTGTTCTAGCTACCAATCGGACGCTATCAGTGCGAGACTTCGTGACAATGAGTTTTTCAGCTGCGGATATTGATCTGGACTGGCATGGAACGGGAGTCGGTGAATATGCTGTGGACCGCGCAACGGGGGCGAAAAAAGTACTAATCAACCCAGAGTTTTACCGGCCAAGTGAAGTCGATCTTCTGATCGGTGATGCATCCAAAGCCAATAAATTGTTAAACTGGCGACCGGATATCAGCGTCGAAGACTTGTGCCGTTTAATGGTGGAGGCAGATATGAAAAGGGTGAGCGCGGAGAAAGCTGACTGATGCGTGTTTTTATAACCGGTGCATCCGGTTTTACAGGACTGCATTTGACGCGGCACCTGCGGGAGCAGGGCCACGATATCATTCCCACTGGGCAAGAGCCAAGTAGCGAACTCGATGGATATCGCCAAGTGGACCTTATGGACAGCGCTCATGTTCTTGCGGTCGTTCGGGACACTTTGCCGACGCATATCGTTCATTTGGCTGCCAAATCACATGTGATAGGGGAGCCGCTGGATTTTTATCGTGTAAATTTGCGAGGCACTGAAAATTTGCTTTCGGCAATAGAAAAATCAGGCGCGACCTGTCAGAAGATTATCATCGCTAGCAGTGCCAATGTATACGGAAATGCAGATAGCCGATATATTTCTGAAACCCTCGCCTATCAACCGATGAACCACTACGGGATGAGCAAGGTTGCCGTTGAACTGGCCGCACTGCATTGGTTTAGCAAGCTACCTGTCGTCATAGCGCGGCCGTTCAATTATATTGGTCCCGGCCAGTCTGAAAATTTCGTTTTCCAGAAAATTGTCAAAGCTTTCAAACGGCGCGACCCTGCCTTGCGGCTGGGAAATATCGATGTTTTTCGGGATATTTCGGATGTCCGGTTTGTAGTGTCCGCTTATGAGGCTTTGCTGTGCCACGGGACAATCGGCGAGACCTATAATATTTGTTCGGGGCAAGCCGTGTCAATCGGAGAAGCTATCCAGATGGTGGCCGAAATATCTGGACACACGCTCAATATTCAAACAGATGAACGCCTGGTGCGAGAAAATGAGATAACCTATCTTTGTGGGGACCCATCCAAGCTTCGCGCGCTAGCGCACAGCTTTGAGCATATCGATTTGATCGAAACTCTTCGGACCATGTATGACGCGGCTTCGGAATGACAGAAATAATGGGTTGAAAATTAGTGCGGATATGTTTTTTTGCCAACCTCTCCCAGCATGAAAATTGGCGTGAGATGTTCGATAAAATCGAATTCTATCGCGTAGATATCATGCTTCTTCGCGAGATGGGTCATGAAGTCATTTTGGCAGGCTCACCATCGATGATCGATAAGACAGCAGACCTTTACTATTGCTGGTGGTGGGGACATGCGCCCTATGTTTTCCCCTGGGCCTGGCTGAGGGGTAAGCCAGTTGTTATCACCGGAGCATTTGACTACGCCACGTGTAGAGAGGAACTGCCAGGGACCTGCTATCTGGACAGGCCGATTTGGCAAAAGCTGATTCTTGCCGGGATGCTCCGGATCGCCAGCGCCAATCTTTTTATATCGCAATATGAATATTCTGAGGTAACTTCTCATCTGAAAGTCCGAAAACCAACCTTGGTTCCCCTTGCTATCGACTTGGAAAAATATGCCCCTTCGTCTAATATAGCTAAAGGCGATTACTTTTTTGCTGTTGCGCTATCAACTCGAGAAAATGCGATTAGGAAGGGGTTGCCTCAAACAATTCGTGCTTTCGCTCGATTTTTGGCAGACTATCCCCAAACAGAATTAAAGATAGCAGGTAAGACTGGTGAGTATACCGAAAACCTGAAGGCCTTGGCTCGAGAACTATGTATCGAAGAGAAAGTCGAGTTCCTGGGAATGGTATCCGAAGAGGAGAAGATTCGACATTACAGACAATGTATCGGCTATGTGCAGCCCTCGCTATATGAGGGATTCGGGCTTGCCATTGCAGAGGCGGTCGCAAGCGGCGCCCGCATCATCACGTCGGACAGAGGTGCGGTACCAGAGGTGGCCGGTCCGGATGGCATAATTGTTGACCCAAATGATATTGAAGCTATCGCAACGGCAATGAGGACTGTAATCGAAACACCGATGGATGGGAGAGAGAATGTTATGCGCCATCATTGGATAAAAGACAGATATTCGTATGACAAGCGGCGAAGCGGTTTGGAGAAAGTAGTCAACAGTGTCGCGGTCACCACAGTGCGATAACAGACCGGCCCGATCATCAGTCCAATGACTACACAATTGGCGCTTTGCGGGAGTGCGCCACTAAGAAAAATCTCCTTGGAAGATAGAGGGTATCCATAAGTTATGAATAACCAAGCGGTTTTGGGTCAATTTCTGCGACCTGTCGGTCAGTTCGATCTCATTAGATTGGGTAGTGATAGTGATGGCGGATATCTGGTGGTCAAGCAGGATGTGGAAAATGCCGACATCCTGGTGTCGCTTGGTATCTGTGATGACTGGTCGTTTGAGGCCGCGTTTCTGAAAGCGAACAATGTCCCCCTGGAGGCATTTGACGGCAGCATAAGCCTTTTTGACCTGTTCAAAATGTTCATCAAATCGTCTCTCCAGTTTTTCAACCTTAAAAGGCTGTCACATTCAATTTTTGCGTTGGCCAGCTACAAGTCCTTTTTTTCAGGCACCAAGCGGCACCACAAATATTTTGTGGGATACGACAAGGAGCCGAATTTCATCGCCTTGAAATCCATTTTCGACCAATATGTGGGTGCAAACGGCCGGGCATTCCTCAAGATTGATATCGAGGGATGGGAGTATAGAATTTTGGACGACCTGCTTGCCGTCGCTGATAGGCTTTCTGGCCTTGTGATCGAGTTTCACGATGTTGATTTGCACAGCGACTCCATAGAGCGCTTTGTAAATAAGCTACCCCTGGATGTAGCGCATGTACATTGTAACAACTTTGCAGATATCAATCCGGACCAAACCCCGCTGGTGATTGAGGTTTCATTCTCGAACGCTAAGAGAATTGCAGATAGCGCTTTGACTTTTCCGCACCGGTTGGACTCGCCCAACAACGTGAAAAAGGCTGACTATCAAATTGCTTTCAAATAGCATTTTGACAATTTCTTGTTTCGAGATGCGGCTGTGTTAGGAAAGAAATATCTGGCAATTCTGAAGCGCCGTTTCGAGGCTGGCGGATTCTTGCCTTTATTCATCCTGATGATAGCGGTGCAAGGCACGGTACTGGTCAGCCAGAGTCTATCAACGCTGATTCTCGATCCAGCCGAAATTGGTACTATCCGCACGTTTGAAAGTGTTGTCTCCGTTCTGGTGATCGTGGCCGGCTTTGGTGCTCCTACTCTCGCGATGCGAGACACCGCTGCGGCAGGCGTTGAACACAGGGGAGAGGCCATCCGCAATCTCCTCATTCTACCGCTAATCGGCGTGACTATTGTGGCGATGTTGTTGCTGGTGACCCTGGCGCTCGATCTTGCATTCATGCGCCCCCTTAAGGAATTGGTCGTTTTTGCCCTTTTTCTAATCCTAAGCATCAATATTACGCGACTTGTATCAGCCATCAGTCAGGGCCTGATGATCGTACCAAGGATATATATCGTCGTTTTTATCGGGTCTCTGCTTGCAATTGCGGCCCACATTGTCGGAGCGAGTCAGAAGACGCTGGTTTCCTGGATTTCCGGGCGCTTAATCGGGGAGTTGATTCTGGCTTCGTCAATTTTGGCAGCATCGATAAAATACTGGCCCGAAATCCAATGGACAAGAAAATTCCAGATCTTGCCATTGCTAAAAACAGCGGCTCGCGCGACGCTTGTGAACTTTTCGCTAATTTTTCGAATGGCCGCCGATGCCGCCCCCATTGTTCTGCTGGGCATATACGGCGCCGTGAGTGATGATATTGGCAATTTCGGTGTCGCGACGCTCTTTCTGACCTTTGCCACATTGCCCATAACGATCATGACACAAAACGGATTGCCCCAGATAGTTTCAGCTGCTGGCGCGCGCCAACAGGATTTGATAGATGTTTTGAAACGGCGTTTATTGTTCGGGTCGATAATTATTGCGACAGTGATAATTGCGGGCATTTCATTGTTAAGATTTGCAATTGATTCGCAATATGATGATGCATTTCTGGCTGCAATGGTGCTAACCGCTACGCTACCGCTGAAGACATACGTTATTTTCAGTGGAACGATATTATTGGCGTATAATCGCTATGCGTTAGCTTTGATAACCAATTTTCTGGAACTGCTGCTTATTGTTTTGATTTTTCCGGTCCTTGGGGCGCAAGTCGATATAATAACGGCCGTGATTGCCGTCATTTCCGGAGCATCACTGTCTTCTTTCGTGCTGCTTCTTTTCAGAAACAATGTTCGTAAATGAGGGAGATAAGGCCTTCGACGAGTTATCCTGGTAACCACGGCAATCATCAACAGATGTTTTTGATTTATTCAGGCTTCCAAAATATTTAACGTAACATAAGTGTTCCAAGCGCGGTAACAATCTACTACCCAGAGCAGCACAGAACCGTTTTCACCTGAGTGCAGATTATTACATTTATGCATTCTATCACATGCTTTTTCCCAAGCTGGTATTCCAACTTTAGAAGTCTATTGTTATGCATTTTCCCAAGCAAGTGGCAAAGTCGATGAAATTTGATGCTAGTCGGGGGGGCATCACGTCGTATGTATTGCATATAATATTTCTTGTTCCAATTTTTATTCATACATTTCAAATTGGTGGGCAAGCATATTTCGATGATATATATAATACATATGATGACACTCAAAGAATATCGATTTATGCTCTATTTTACTTAACTAATGCAATTTTATTTATTTACTCTTTATCACGAAAAGATGGACTGTATTACACTCTTTTACTGACAGCCATACTTTTGTTAATATTGTTTTTTCAGCTCGGTATGGTAGATTCTGTTTTCAATATAGACAAATTTACATACGTTCTGCCTGCCGTACGCGGTATTCTCTGGGTAACATCAACGTTTGCATTTGCTTTTTTTATTTATAAGAAAGATGTTTTTCTCAACTCGTTTTTCTACTTTTCTTATTTTTCGTGCATATTTTGTCTGTTCTGTATGGCTTTATATAGCGTTACTAATGTTCCTTTTGGAATAAGTGTCGCTTACGGATTCCCAAGAGCGCAGGGTTTGTTAAGTGAGCCTTCTGCCATTTCGATTTTTGTCCCATCTTTTATAATTATCTCTTACATCAGAAAAGATTACATTGCCATGTTGGTTGGCTTGGCAACGCTGTTGGCGGCGAGCTCCGCAATAGGATACATCGTGTTTTGCCTCATGGTTATCGTGTATTTATCTCGCTTTATAAGATTCGATAATTATGTATTTGCTGCTCTGTGTTGTTCACCATTGATCGTGGTTTCGCTTATATTCTCGCCTGTAAACGACTTTTTCATTACTGTTTTAACATTCATCTCCGACATACTTAGAGGACTTTCCTTTGATGCTGGAAATTATAACAGTCAAGGTGACAGAATTGTCTCTGCTTTGGTGCAATTGCCAAATATAATTCAGCTAACTGATCCTAGAGCACTGTCGTCGGTCGGAGATTTGGCGAGAATTGCTAGCCCAATATTTATGTCGAATTTTCTGTTTAATAATGATTTAATCTATATAGGTACGGGTCCTTCTGTTTTTGGGGCAGTGGCGTTGGATTTATTCAGAGTTGTTTTGGATAGCGGATTTGTCTTCTATGCAATTAGTTCATATGGAATATTTATTGCCACTTTACTCGTATTTATGATGATACGTATGTATATTCGCCTCAATAACGATTTGGTTATTAAAGTAATATATGCCGGCGCAACAATAGCAGTTCTTTTTAATTCAGCCGCTGGAATAAATGGATATACTATTGCGTTGTTTTTTGTGATCTATCAATTTAAGCCAGAGAAGCTCTGCGCCAATAGTAATTAACTTTATTCTAGCCCAAATTTGGTTTTCTCGAAGACTGTTTGATAGTTTCTCGCTATTGCTAAAGGCAGACTGTGCTGCAAGGCTGCCTTTTCATCGCAAATGACGTGCCGCGAACAATTCTAGAATGAATGCCGCTTATGGCTGGACAGCAAGGCAAATGTAGCGCGGCAGACTTCTTTGAATTTCCTCTACGATCCAAACCACTTGTCAGAGCAAACCACTGAGCATATCAGATATTCGAGGTCTTGGCTCGGAACGATGCCCGCTACAAGTCCTGACCAAAACTCCGAATCTGAGAACTCCGCTAAGCACCAAGCTGGCGCTTTCATGCCTTTCAATTTAGTTTTAGGTCAAACACTGTAAAGGAAGTCAGTTCAATGTGTGGTATTCTCGGTAGTTTGGGTACATTCGATAATGTGGTGAAAGACCCGCTTTCTCTTATTCGCCGTAGGGGGCCGGATTGTTCGGGAGAATGGCGCGACGAAGAGCAAAAGGTTTATCTCGGACACCGTCGTCTATCGATATTGGATTTGTCTGCTGCCGGAGATCAGCCGATGGTCTCCGATGATGGTCGCTATGTAATGGTGTATAATGGCGAAATCTATAATTTTGGAGAGTTACGGCAGAATTTGGAGGCGGCTGGCCGAAACTTTTCAGGCCATTCGGATTCCGAAGTCTTGTTGAAGCTATTCGAGCAACACGGAACCGCAGCGTTTGCAAAATTGAATGGAATTTTTGCTGTTGCATTTTGGGATCGTCACCAGCGGGTTTTGACTTTGGCCCGCGACGCTGTTGGTGTGAAGCCGCTATACTATACTGAGGTTTCCGATGGCGTCGCATTCGCAAGCGAAATGAAGGTTTTGATAAGAGGCGGCTTTGTGACTCCGTCCGTCAATCCAAGAGCTGTGCTCCATCATTTGTCATATCTTTATTCGCCGGGACGCGAGACGATCGTCAATGAAGTCCAAAAGCTGATACCCGGCGAGTATATCCAGTATAAGAATGGCCAAAAAATAAGTCAGGCAATCTTCAGCGATGCAATTGCTCCCCCCGCTACAAAGAAAACAATCTCGGTGGACCAAGCAATTGTTGAGGTTCGAGATGCATTGGAGACCGCTGTCGATCGCCAGTTGGTTTCGGATGTTCCTTTAGGGGCCTTCTTGTCCGGTGGCCTGGATTCTTCCTCGATTGTGGCATTCGCAAGTCGATTTCGCAGTGGCCCGGACAAGCTCGAGTGTTTTTCCATCGACATTTCCGAGCAAGTTGGAGCGGAAGGGCTTGTCGATGACTTGCCCTACGCCAAGGCCGTAGCTAAACATCTTGATGTAAACCTGAATGTCATTAAGGCTGAAGGGAATATGATGGAACGGTTGGGAGAGATGATCTACTTTCTCGACGAACCGACGGCCGACTTTGCTGCACTCAACACTCTGTATATTGCCGAACTGGCACGATCTAACGGCATCAAAGTCCTACTATCCGGTTCAGGCGGCGATGATATATTTACCGGCTATCGGCGGCATTTCGCCTTGATGCAGGAGAAATACTGGGCCTGGCTACCAAAGGGAGGCAGATCCATTCTTAGCTCTGGAGCCAAGGCCTTGCCTGCGTCTCCGCCAATATTGCGTCGAGTAGGCAAGGCATTTCAATATGCCGATCTAAACAGTGACGAAAGGCTGGCCAGTTATTTTCTTTGGCTCGAGCCGAGCCAAGCATTGGATCTTCTATCACCGGAAATGAAAGCAGGGCTATCGGACCAAGATGTTTTTGCGCCTATGCTGGATTCTCTTGAAAATCTGCCCAGAGGCAATTCGGAACTAGAACGGATGCTATATTTGGAAGGCAAGCATTTTTTGGCGGACCATAACCTTAATTATGCAGATAAAATGGGAATGGCCGCAAGTGTTGAAATACGTGTTCCTCTTCTTGATCAAGATTTGATAAATACCGTTTTGTCTTTGCCGGATGATTTTAAGCAGCGTGGGGCGACAGGCAAGTGGATATTCAAAAAGGCTATGGAGGGCATTCTACCCCACGATATTATCTACCGGAAAAAAACCGGATTTGGCGTCCCACTTCGTGAATGGCTCAAGGGCCCGCTAAAGTCCCAAGTGGCTTCGTTGCTGAGTGTGAAAAACATAGAGCGGCAGGGTTTGTTTGACGCTGCGGCAATTCAGAAACTCATCGCGTCTAATGATGCCGGGAAAGTGGATGCCTCTTACACCATATTTGCGGTGCTTTGCTTGCAGATATGGTGTGATCAGTTTATTGATGGAAATTATGCGATTGATTGAATGGCAATATTATTTGCGCGGAAAGCCCGCGAAATCGCTTTAGACAAAAATCAATTAGGGCTCGGCAGTCTTACTCATTTCGGTTGTCCGAAATCTGAGGTATGTCTAGGGACTTAAGCCTTCTTCAAGATGGAGCCAGACATCACTGGATTATCAGGACATTATGAAACAGATCGTTCAATATTTTAGCACTGGCGAAACAAAAATTGTTGCGGCCCCGGATCCGATGGTTGGGCCAAATGATGTTCTGGTGCGGACCTCTACCTCTTTGATTTCCGCTGGCACGGAAAGGATGTTAGTCGACTTTGGCAAGGCATCATTGTTCCAAAAAGCACTTAAGCAGCCGGAGCGGGTTGCCGATGTTCTGAACAAAGTGAAAACGGATGGTCTGCTGACAACTGTGGATGCTGTCCGTTCGAAGCTTGGGCAGCCAATCCCGCTTGGATATTCGAGTGTCGGGATCGTAATTGATACAGGCGCGAGCGTAGCGGGTTTTGCGGTGGGAGACAGGGTGGTTTCGAACGGCCCTCACGCCGATGTAGTTCGTGTTCCTCAGACTTTATGCGCGCCAATTCCCGACAGTGTAAGCAATGATACTGCCGCGTTCGTAGTTGTTGGAAGCATTGGCCTACAAGGAATAAGGCTTGCCCAACCAACTTTGGGTGAAGCGATAGTCGTTACCGGCGCAGGTCTTGTCGGACTGCTGACCATTCAACTTCTAATTGCCCAAGGTTGTCGTGTTCTTGCTATTGATTTCGATCAGAGCAAGCTGGATATCGCCAAAGAATATGGAGCTGAAATATGCAATCCAGCCAATGGCGAAGACCCTGTCAGCGCAGGCATGGCGTTCAGCCGCGGGCGAGGCGTAGATGCAGTGATTATCACGGCATCTACCGATCTAACAGATCCAGTGACTGAAGCAGCACAAATGAGCCGGAAACGCGGACGGATTGTTTTGGTAGGAGTAACGGGGCTAAACCTAAACCGGTCAGACTTTTATGAAAAAGAGCTCACTTTTCAGGTTTCCTGTTCTTATGGCCCTGGGCGCTATGATCCAGAATATGAAGAAAAAGGTCACGATTATCCTGCTGCCTTTGTCCGATGGACAGAGGGACGAAACTTTGAAGCCATGCTGGATATGATGGAGCGAAAATCAGTTTGCATCGATAAACTGATCTCATCACGTTTCGCATTCGAAAGCGCGGTCGAGGCCTATGGTCAACTTACCAGCGACAAATCCAGTCTTGGAATGCTGCTCGACTATCCCCAAGCTGAAGAGGATCGCGTTTGCAAGACGATCCCGCTAAGGCAAGTAGAGCAATATTCGCAAGGAGCAGCCGTTGTCGGTTTTATCGGGGCGGGGAATTATGCGTCCCGCATTTTGATACCGGCATTTCAGAAAGCTGACGCAAAGCTGGATACTATTGTGAGTTCGGGTGGACTGAGTGGGTCGATCAGCGGTGCCAAAGCAGGCTTTGTCAAAGCTTCCAGCGACGTTGACGAAATGCTGGCGAACGATGCAATAAATGTCGCCGTCATAGCGACACGTCACGATAGCCACGCAGGTATGGCTGTCAAAGCGCTGAACGCCGGGAAACATGTGTTTATCGAAAAACCCCTGGCGTTGACACAGTCCGAAGTGTCCGCAGTGGAAGAGGCTTTTTCGCAGAGCCATAAAAGCGGTTCCAGTGCTCACCTTATGGTTGGTTATAACAGACGATTCGCGCCTCAGATTCAAAAGATAAAGTCATTGCTGGAACAGGTTAGCGAACCTAAATCGTTTTTAATGGTGATGAATGCTGGAGCGATCCCTGCTGCGCACTGGACCCAAGACACAACCGTCGGTGGCGGACGAATAATAGGTGAAGCTTGTCATTTTATCGATCTAATGCGGTTTCTGGCGGATTCTCCGATCGTGTCTTCACAGGGCCGGCGCATGGGTAAAAACCAAGTAACGGAAGTGGAATCCGATAAAGCTTCGATTACGCTAGGTTTCGAAGATGGGTCGTTCGGGACAATAATGTACCTCGCAAACGGTGCAACCAGTTTTCCAAAGGAGCGGATAGAGATATTCACTGCCGGTCGGACGCTTCAACTGGATAATTTCCGGAGCCTGAAAGCTTTCGGCTGGCCAGGCTTTTCAAAAATGAATTTGTCTCGCCAAAACAAAGGGCAACAGAACTGTCCAAGGGCATTTCTCCAATCTATCGCAAACGGAACCCCGGCCATTCCCGTTGATCAAATATTCGAAGTTGCTAGAGTAACCATAGACATCGCCAACTCCCTCCGCGATCAGTGACTGATATAGCCACCAAGTTCGGCACATATTTGGCGCTGGGTTTCAAAAACCTGCTGCGCGTTGCTCTTTACCGCTATAGTCTTAAAATCGGTTGCCACCCCGTTCAGTCGTTAACGCCTATAAAGATAGAGGGACGCTTTTTTGTCCCAACACAATCGTCGAATATCCGTGATATCCTGTCCGAAAACTGGAGTGGGACCGGTAAGTTATTTGGCCATATTCCTATCAAAATAGCAGATACCGCCCCTGATTGGACAAAGAATATACTGACCGGGGCGTCAATAGAGAACCCCCTTAAACCGTGGTGGAAGATTGCAGACTTCGATCCTGCGGTCGGCGACATAAAAATTATATGGGAACTATCGCGCTGGCACTGGCTCTTGCCAATGGCCCAACGTGCGCGAAACGGCGATATTCACAGCTTGAACCGTATGAATAACTGGTTGCTAGATTGGAATCATAAAAACCCTCAATATCTGGGGCCCAATTGGAAATGCGGTCAAGAAGCCTCGATAAGGGTGATTCACCTAGCTACAGCCGCTATGATCATGGATTCGCATCAGGAGCCATCTGGCGCAGTCTGTGCTCTTGTGGAGGCCCATCTACAGCGCATTGCGCCAACCTTGCTGTACGCCGCGGCTCAGGACAACAATCACGGTACTTCGGAAGCGGTCGGACTGTTCATCGGCGCGAGTTGGTTACTTACTAAGGGGTCTAACAGGCGATTTACTAACTGGTTAAAAACCAGTCGGAAACATATTGAAGAGCGGGTGGATCGGCTGATTGAACCGGACGGAAGTTTTAGCCAGTATTCAGTCAACTATCATCGCATGATGCTGGATAGCTTGTCGATCGCGGAGGTCTGGCGGGGGAAATTCGATCTTCCGCCATTTTCGGACAATTTCTATTCTCGCGTTGCTGCGGCTACGATCTGGTTAGCGCAGATGACGTCAATGGGAAATGGCGATGTTCCGAATATCGGTGCGAATGACGGAGCCCAACTTATTCCTTTTGCAGATACGTCATACCGGGATTACCGGCCCACCGTGCAACTCGCCTCGACCCTGTTTTTGGGGCGAGCACTCCTCGCTGCCGGCCCGTATGACAGCTCATTAAAATGGCTTGATATCGCAAAGCCTGAACAGCCTCTCGAGCTTTCAGATCATTTTTTATCGGATAATGGTGGTTATGCTGTTTTCACAAAGGAAGATGCAAAAGCCATAGTCCGCTATCCCCGCTTCCGCTTTCGGCCCAGTCAAAACGATGCCCTACATGTAGACTTGTGGGTTAAGGGTTTAAATATTCTGAGAGATGCCGGCACTTACAGCTACAACGAAGGTGACGAATGGATCGACTATTTTGGAAGCGGAGAGGCGCATAATACAATCGTTTTTGATGGTGAGGAAGCCATGCCTAGAATCGGCCGGTTTCTTTTGGCAAAGCGGTTGCAAACCAAAGAGCGAGCCTTTGTATCAGACGGAAACAAAAATATTGTGGGATTTGAAGCGTCCTATCTTGATTATAAGAAACGCTACCATCATCGGACAGTGATGTTGAAGGGTCGCAGAATGGAAGTTGTCGATACCGTTGGTGGTTTTTCAAACCAAGCTAGTTTGCGCTGGCGATTTGCACCCGACAATTGGCGAGTAAAGGGAGACCGTTTGATAGGAAGTTTGGGCGAAATGCATGTAAGTGCAAATGTAGAGCTCTCTGCATTCAATCTCGAAAGGGGTTACGAATCAAGGCATTACCTGGAAAAGACCGAACTACCAGTACTCCATGTAAAAGTGGAATCTCCCGCTATCATAACCAGCAGATTTGAGTGGAATTGATGCATATTCTGTATTTTCATCAGCATTTTTCTACGGCGAAGGGCGCCGTTGGAATCCGATCCTACCATATGGCGCGACGTTTGATATCCGAAGGGCATAAGGTAACCATGGTCTGTGGTAGCTACGCCAATGGTGATACCGGCTTAACAGGGCCGTTTCATAATGGCCGGCGCCGTGGGGCCGTTGACGAAATTGATGTTATTGAATGTGAATTATCTTATTCCAACAGCGACGGCTTCATCAAGCGAAGCGGGATCTTTCTAAAGTTCATGCTGGTCTCGATAATGATCGCAATGCGCGAGCGATATGATCTTGTTTTTGCGACGTCTACGCCGCTTACAGTTGGTGTCCCGGGCATTATGGGGAAATGGTTGCGGCGCAAGCCCTTTGTCTTCGAAGTGCGCGATCTTTGGCCTGAACTACCACGCGAGATGGGCGTGATACGCAACCCCATAATATTATCTGCGCTTTCTTTACTTGAATGGATTTCTTATCGAAGTGCGGACCGACTTGTTGCCCTGTCACCAGGCATCGCCAAAGGCATTATGCGCCGAGGAGTGGCTGAATCCAGAATAAGTATAATTTCGAATGGGTGCGATCTTAATCTGTTTCACCCTGGCGTTGTCGCTCACCGCCCCGGAGCGGTGGCACAAGAGGATTTCGTGGCAATTTTTGCTGGCACGCACGGGCGTGCAAACGGGCTTGGAGCGATCATAGAAGCTGCAGAAATACTGCAACAACGGGGCCGCAATGAAATCAAGTTTTTGCTGGTAGGCAGCGGGATGGAAAAGCCCGCACTTATATCGGCTGCAGACGAAAAAGGCCTTACCAACATAATATTTGTGGATCCGGTTCCTAAAGCGGAGCTAGCAAGCCTTTTGGCTGGTTCCGATATCGGGCTTCAAATTTTGGCTAATATCCCTGCCTTCTATTTTGGCACATCCCCGAACAAGTTTTTTGACTATATAGCAGCAGGATTACCCGTGCTTAACAATTATCCAGGTTGGCTCGCGGGACTGATAGAGCAACATGAATGTGGCATTGTCGTGCCGCCGGAAGATTCAATCGCATTTGCAGACGCACTAGAGCGGGCGGAAGCGGAGCGAAAAGCGATGGTTGATATGAGCACAAGGGCTCGTCTTTTAGCGAAGAATGATTTTTCGCGAGAAACTCTAGCTGGGCGCTGGGTAAATTGGGTTTGCGGTACAGCGGCTAGTTAAAAAATTTTCTGATTTGGATCCTCTATGGGACGTCTTGTCGCTATTCAATTGTGTTTATCGGATATAACCAGCAAAATCTGTCGCCAATCAAGCATTGAGGCTACGTTAAGTTACCGTGGAAAAAGTTCTACAGGCTCGCATTTCTTGGTTTTTGCAGTCGCTTTGGTTAAGGTAATCTCTAGAAATGATTTTTCGTTCGCGTAGGTTTTCTGATTCATTAGATTTTTCATAAGAGAAGCATTTCAGTCCATGGGCAGTGGGCGGGCGAATTGAGCCATCCTTATGATGGATTGAACGCGGAAGTTTATCCGTTGGGAACGGCGGCCGGGCCAGAAATCTTTTAGATATTTCGGGTATGCATGAGCGCAACGCGCGCCATGACCATCCGCTGATCGAAGCGAGGGAAGCGTGCGGGTTTCGTGTAACGCTCTCCAATCGGCATCGCCAGAAGGACAATGATGATCGCTGGATTAACGATAACATCAATAATGACCGACGGCGCAGACTGGCTGTGCTCGAAAGTGTGACAATCGTGGCTATCCAAAGACGATGCCCTGCATCTACCCTAAACAGGTTCGGACAAACCCCCAATAGTCGGACTTCTGGCCTGGCGATGGTATCAAACTCCATGTCGGGCCGAAATCGTTACCGTTCTGAGTTGCGCTATATGTATTGAGCTTCTTACAAACCTGTGCGAACCCCTTGCAACTGTTTTGGGGCTGGGCGCAAAGCGGAACTACAATGCAGCCAATTGAGAGTCGGGGTATGTAGCGGGGTTAATTTTGACTTTGTCTAATAAATTATATCATTATTTCAATGCATACTCCTTTTAATTCGAATCCCTCCGTGTCCTCCATTTGCTTTCCTATCCCATCCCCTGTTGATCGGATATACGACTGCAGTGGCGTAAGGAAATAAGAATGCGACGAGAGGGTCGTCGCAAACCTGTGCGTTGCGGCTCCTGGATTTTGGTGGTCGCGTCCGGTTTGACATCATCCTCCATTTATATAATGACTGTCATTATATAAATGGAGGATTGAGTCGATTGTCCAAAACCACCAAGCCATTGCGCGGCCGACCGCCGGGGGATGCCCGAGAGCGGATCTTGCGGGCTGCCCGGCAATTGATCGGTAATGCGGGATATGATGCAACTTCGGTGCCGCAAATTGTTGAGGCAGCCGGGGTCGCTCAAGGTACTTTTTACCGATATTTCAAATCCAAGGCGGACCTGTCAAAGGCGCTTGCGGAAATTTTCAACGAACAGTTGAGAAGCAAAATCGACGCGGCTTTCGAGTCCCGGTTGCCGATGTTCGAGATGATGCCGGCGATTATCGGAAAGCTGCCCGAATTTTTTCAGAGCTATCATGACATCATGCCGTTTCTCGAAGAGCATACAATGCCTTTCGGTACATCCGCCCAAGCAGCGGGTCTGCGGAAAGACCATTATGCCCGAATGGCGGCTGTCATCGCTCGGGACCAGAAAAACGGGCTCATCCGGAATGATATTGTGCCGGAGCTGCTCGCGCGTATCGGCGGCGGGATCTTCATGAATCTTGCGCGCATGGTTGCGCTGGAAGAGAGCGAATTCGAGCCCGACGAAATTTTCATGAGCGGAAAGGCCTTTGTCATGGCCGCGCTCGCGCCGCAGGAGAATTAGACATGCCAAAACGCGCTATCGTCATTGCGGTGGTCGCAATCGCAATCGCTCTGGCTGCGATTTTTACATCGGGTTTCGGGCTGTGGCCCGGGGAAGATGCGCAGGTGGAATTTTACGGCAATGTTGATATCAGGGAAGTGAATCTCGCCTTTGAACAGTCCGGGCGGATTACCGAAATGAATTTTGACGAGGGTCAGCGGGTTGAGAAAGGGGCTGTCATGGCAGTCATTGACCAGCAGTCGCTGAGCGATGATCTGAGGGCCGCTCAGGCGCGTTTGGCTAGTGCCAGGGCGCAACTGGTCAAAAGCCGCAATGGTAACCGTCCGCAGGAGATTGCTGCGGCTGCGGCGCAGCTTGAGCAGGCGCGCGCGCAGTTCAGACAGGCCAAGTCGGAATATGAGCGACGGGCCGGGCTGGTCGCCATCGGCGCTGTCTCCCGCGCGCAATTTGAACAATCACGCGCCGCATTCGAAGGCGCGCAAGCCACCGTGAACTCTGCTTCGCAGCAGCTTTCTCTACTTCGTGCGGGAAGCCGGCAGGAAGATATCGCGGCCAATGCGGCCGCCGTGGAACAGGCGAAGGCCGATGTAGCTCAGGCGCGAACACGGCTTGGTGAAGGGCAGCTTGTCGCTCCCTCCGGCGGGATCATTCTTTCGCGTGTCCAGGAACCGGGCGCAATCGTGTCTCCTGGCGCGACCATTTACACGCTGACGATCGACAAGCCTGTCTATATCCGCGCTTATGCTCCGGAATCACAGCTTGGCTTGCTGGCTCCCGGGACCAGAGTGAACATGACAACGGACAGTAGCGACAAAATCTACAAGGGCACGATCGGTTATGTATCGCCCAGCGCCGAATTCACACCGAAAACGGTGCAGACCGAGGATTTGCGCAGTGATCTGGTCTATCGCTTTCGCATCGTGGTGCAGAAACCCGACAGCGGCCTTCGTCAGGGTCAACCGGTAACGGTGACATTGGCACGGACCAAGGACCGGGATCAGGCACCAGACTGATGCCGAGCGTCGTCGCCACCGCCACCAATGTCGTCAAAAGGTTCGATGCTGAGTCCGGCAAAAGCGAGGATGCGATAACCGCACTGGCCGGCGTCGATTTTGATGTGCGCGCCGGAGAGATAACCGGCCTGGTTGGACCGGATGGCGCAGGGAAAACCACGCTGATCAGAATGCTTGCCGGATTGATGAGGCCGAATGCAGGCGAAATTCTCGTCGACGGAATTGACGTAACCACGAACCCTGAAGCCGTATATCGGCGTATCGGCTATATGCCGCAACGGTTCGGGCTCTATGAGGACCTGTCGGTGCAGGAAAATCTCGACCTCTATGCAGACCTGCGTGACCTGAAGAAAGAGGACCGGCGGGACACCTTCGCTCGACTGCTCGATTTCACCGATCTAGATCGTTTCAAGGGTCGTCTTGCGGGCAATCTGTCGGGCGGCATGAAACAGAAGCTTGGCCTTGCCTGCGCGCTCATCAATACGCCCAGACTGCTTTTGCTGGACGAGCCCGGTGTCGGCGTCGATCCGGTCTCCCGCCGCGAGCTGTGGAAGATGGTGAAAGACCTGACAAGCGAGGGAATCGGCATCGTCTGGTCCACTGCCTATCTCGACGAGGCGGAAGCTTGCGATCATGTGCATCTGCTCAATCACGGACAGAAATTATTTGGCGGGAAGCCGCGAGACCTGACCGGATCGGTCAGGAATCGCGTGTTCAGGCTGGAAAATTTCTCGGGCAATAAGCGAGAGGTGCTGGCTAGCGCGCTCATCCGCGAGGGCGTGCGGGACGGCACGATTCAGGGCAACGCTATCCGTCTCCTCTTTGCCGAAAATGCAGAGCCAAATATCGAAGGGCTCAACGGCGCGGAAAATGCTACGCTTACAGCGGTCGAGCCCCGTTTCGAAGATGCCTTCATCGATATACTCGGCGGCGGGCCTGATGGGCGCAGCGCCTTGGCAAGCGATTATCGCAAGATCGAGGAGACCGACAGTCCACAGATTGTCGCCGACAGGATGACCAGGAGATTTGGAGATTTTACCGCTGCGCATGACATGAATTTCTCCGTCAAGCGCGGCGAGATCTTCGGGTTGCTCGGTCCGAACGGCGCCGGGAAATCGACGACCTTCAAGATGCTATGCGGATTGCTCAGCCCAACGGAGGGCAACGGCAGCGTGGCCGGATATGATTTACGGCATTCGCGCGCCGACGCCCGAGGCGCTCTGGGTTATATGGCGCAGAAATTTTCGCTCTATGGTGAATTGAGCGTGCGGCAGAATCTCGAATTTTTTGCCGGGATTTACGGCCTGTCCGGAAAAATCGCCCAGCATCGTATCGAGGCGATGATCAACACATTCGAGCTGCGCCCGTTTCTGAACAGCGATGCTGGCGGCATCCCTTTGGGCTTCAAGCAACGCCTCGCGCTATGCTGCGCCGTGATGCACCAGCCGCCAGTACTGTTTCTGGACGAGCCGACCTCCGGCGTGGACCCGACCACCAGGCGCGAATTCTGGCAGCATATCAATGGACTGGTCGAGAAAGGCGTCACGGTTCTGGTCACCACCCATTTCATGGAGGAAGCGGAATATTGTGACCGGATTGCTTTGATCTATCGCGCCGAGACCATAGCCTTCGGCACACCGGACGATCTTAAAATGGAAGCGGCGCAAATGGCCGGGGCAGGGGCCGCCGACAATTTCACCATGGAAGATGCTTTTATCGCGATGATCGAAAATGCCGATCTCGTCCGTGAAAATTCTGACCAGGCGAAGGCAGCAGCCTGATATGGCGGCTCGTTTCTCTTCCCTGCGGCTTCGCGCATTATTTATCAAGGAAGTGCTGCAAGTGCTGCGCGATCCGTCGACGATTCTCATCGCCGTGTTCCTCCCGATCATGCTGGTTTTCCTGTTTGGCTACGGTGTCTCGCTGGATACCTCGGCCGTCAAACTGGGACTGGTCCAGCAAAGCGGAGGCCCGGCAAGCCTCAGCCTGACGTCCGCTTATGTGAACTCGCCCTATTTTGAAGTGACGCAATCCAATGACAAGGATGCGCTGTTCGATGACCTGACCGCGGGCCGGATCAGGGGTATCGTGACAATATCGTCCGATTTTGACCGGCTCTATGCGTCAACCGGAAAGCCAGGACAGGTCCAGATCATCACCGATGGCAGCAATCCCAATACAGCCAATTTTGTCAGCGCCTATGCGCAGGGTGTTCATGCACAGTGGTTGCTATCCGAAAGCGCGCAGGATGACAGCGCGCGCAGTGGCGGAATCCAGATTCTACCACAATTCTGGTATAATACGGCGCTGACCAGCCGGAATTTTCTGGTGCCGGGTTCCTTTGCCGTGATCCTTACGATGATCGGAAGCCTGCTGACGGCTCTGGTTGTTGCCCGGGAATGGGAGCGCGGAACGATGGAGGCGCTGATCGCAACGCCGGTTACCATTCCGGAATTCATCATTACAAAAATGACCCCCTATTTCATTCTTGGTCTGATTGCGGCGACGATCTGCACATTAATGGCTGCCTATCTATTCGACGTTCCCTTCCGGGGGTCGATATTTGCATTATACGCCCTATACGCGGCTTTTCTGTTGCCGGCGCTCGGTCAGGGACTGCTGATATCCGCAGCCCTTAAAAACCAGTTTGTTGCCTCGCAGGTCGCATTGCTTACAGCATTTCTGCCCGCCTTTCTGCTCTCCGGCTTTATCTTCGAGATCAGTTCGATGCCCACGTGGATTCAGGCGATCACCTATGCCGTGCCTGCCCGCTACCTGATCCCGCCGCTGCAGAGCCTGTTTCTGACCGGGAATGTCTGGGAACTGTTGCTTCCCAATATCGCGATATTGCTGGGATTCGGAGCGCTGTTCTTCATCCTGATATTCCGCGTCACAAAAAAGAAGCTCGACTGATGGCCGGCCCAGCATTTGCAACATGGCCCGCCTGGGCGAGGATGAAGGCACTGGTGATCAAGGAATTGCTGGCGATGCTGCGTGACAAGAAAGGACGGATCACTCTTGTCGCGCCCCCGATCTTGCAACTCGTCCTGTTCAGCTTCGCATCGACGCTTGCTGTCGAAAATGCTGATATCGTGTATCTCGACCGTGACGGCGGGACGGCAACTGCCGAAATCGTCCAGCGGATCCAGGGGAGTCCGAATTTCAGATCAGTGACCCGCGTGGCTTCTGAAAAAGCGATGGAAAAAGCCATTGACGAGCAGCAGGCGATCGCCGGAATTTATTTCCCGCAAGGGTTTACTGCCGATTTGAAGACAGGGCATCCTGTTCCGCTCCAGATAGTCTATGATGGCCGCCGGTCCAATGCTTCGCAGATTGTGAACAGTTATCTTGGCCAAATTGCGGCCAGCCTCAACCTGTCCCTCGCGGCTGCCCGGCAGGGCAACGGCTTAAGGGCGCCGAGCGAGATCGTCCCGTCCAATGCATTCAACCCCAATCTGGAATATATGTGGTTCGTTCTTCCCAGTTTGATCGCGATGATCAGCGCCATTACAACTCTGGCCGTAACCGCCCAGTCTGTTGCGCGCGAGCGCGAACTGGGAACGTTTGATCAACTGATGGTGACACCGTTGAGGGTTCATGAAATCCTTATCGGCAAATCGATTCCGCCTTTTCTGGTCGGGCTATTGAACTCGACAATCTTCATTGTCGCAGCGGTCTTCATCTTCGACGTGCCGCTTCGGGGATCGCTCATTCTTCTTTTCGGTGCGATTGTTTTTTATCTGCTTTCCGTCATCGGTGTCGGGCTTTTTATCTCCTCGCTTTCCAAAACCCAGCAACAGGCCTTTCTCGGCACCTTTATCTTCATCACGCCCGCGGTTTTGTTGTCCGGCTATGCTTCGCCGATCGACAATATACCGTTCTGGCTGGAGCGGATTTCGCTCGCCAACCCGGTCCGGCATTTTATCGTCATCGTTCAGGGTGTATTTCTCAAAGCCATGCCGCTTATGGAAGTGCTGGCCAACACCGTTCCGCTCATCATCATATCCATCTTTACACTGTCCGCGGCAGCCTGGCTGTTCCGGCACAGAATGGAGTAACCGCAATATGTCCCAATCATCCGGAATATTGGTCGCAAGCTTAGCGATATTTCTATCATCCTGTACCGCTGCTGGTACTGAATATGCGCGTCCGGATATTGCGCCGCCAGCACAATTTGCTTCGACAAGCGATCACTCCGCCGTGGAAGAAAACTGGTGGCAGCAATTTCATGATCCCCTTTTGACCGCGCTTGTGCAGGAAACGGCCGCGCGCAATCTTGACGTCGCTGAAGCCGCGGCCCGGGTTCGCGAAGCGCGCGCGCTGCTGGAGGCGGCGAGAGGCGGTCGTCTTCCGGAAGGCGCGCTGACCGGATCGGTCACCAGCAACCGGTTGAGCGAGGAAGGGCAGATACCGGTCGGCAGCATTCCCGGTTTTGAACGTGACTTCACATTATTTGATGCCGGTTTCGATACATCGTGGGAAGTGGATCTGTGGGGCCGCGACAGCAATAATATCCAGGCACGCGCCAATGATCTTGCGGAAAAGCAGGAGCTGCAACGGTCCGTCCTGCTCAGCGCTATCGCCGAAACCGCCGCTGCCTATGTCGATTTGCGCAGCGCTCAGGCTTCGGCCAGCGCGATAGCTGACCAGGTTGAAGCCTTGCAGGAGAAATTGCGACTATCCCGGCTTCGCAGCAGCAGCGGGGAAGCACCGAAATCCGAAACCGTACAAATAGCGGTCCAGGCGGAGGAAGCTGGGGCGCAATTGCCGACAGCGCAGGCCAGCGCACGGGTAGCGGCCTATCGTCTGGCGCTTCTGACGGGACGCAACCCTGCTGGTCTGTTGGAACGTGTCAATGACGCGGGAGCCTTGCCGGACCTGCCCACTACAGTATCAGCAGGAACGCCTTCTGACGTCCTGCGCCGCCGTCCGGATATTCGAGCGGCGGAATATCGCCTCGCCGCAGCAACAAACCGGGTTGGGGCCGCAAACGCCGATCTCTTTCCCCGATTTTCGTTGCTGGGCAGTGTGGGTCAGCAATCCCGGGACGGTGAGGGACTATTTTCAGCCGGTTCGACGCGCTTCGGCTTTGGGCCTTCCCTGTCCTGGCCGATCTTCCAGATGGGGACGATCCGGGCGCAAATTCGTGCAGCGGATGCCCGCAGCGAGGCCGCGGCGATCAATTACGAGCGCACAATCCTGACCGCACTGAACGAAAGCGAAACGGCGCTCACGCGCTATGCCCGTGCGGTCGACAGGGTCGAAAGATCCGGCGCAGCTCTGGCCAACGCCGTGGAGAATGAAACTTTGGTGCAAAAGCGCTATGCGGCAGGCGAAGATAACAAGCTTGCGCTTATGGACGCTGTCGCGGCGACCGCCCGTTCACGGTCTTCGCTTGTCATTGCCAAGACCGACGCGCTCCGGCAGGCCATTGCCGCTTACAAGTCACTGGGCGGCGGTTGGCAAGATTTCGAGCGAAGCGGGACCGAACCGAAATAGTCGGCTCGACCGGCTAGATTTCGTCGACCATCTCGGCCAGGGTAGCGAGGCATTCCCGGGCAAGCAAAATGCAACGTTCGGGGGACCAGCCCTGCTCGCCATCCGGCAGTTCGTGATTGTCCTTGAACGGCATTTCCAGAGTCATCGTGACCGCGCCGAAACGTTTGGCCAGCTGGTTGGTCGACATCGACAGATTGGCTTTGCCCTTGGCGGCGGTCGGATAGCCGAGCGTGGTCTGGAAATCCGGCGTCCGCTGCGCGAGGCGGTTACGGTAGCCATGATATTTTTCCAGCTGCGCGTCGGTGATCGACGGAATGCCTTCAAAACCGGCGATGAAAACTGCAGGAATCGCTTCGTCTCCATGAACATCCATGGCAAAATCCACGCCGCTTTGGTCCATTGCATCGCGGACACACAAGACTTCCGGCGATTTCTCTGTGCTGGGTTCATGCCATTCGCGGTTGAGATTGGTCCCAGCGAAATTGGTTCGTAAATGCCCTCGGCACGAACCATCCGGGTTCATATTGGGGATGATATGAAACCGGCATTGCTGCAATAACAGCCGTGCGTGGGGGTCGGCGGGATCGGTGAGCATTTCCAGCGCGCCTTCCATCCACCATTCGGCCATGCTTTCGCCCGGATGCTGGCGGGCATAGAGCCAGACCTGCTTGTCACCGCTGCCCAGTTCCAGACAGTCAATCGGCTGGCCTTCGAGACTATGGCCCAGCGTCCGCACCGATATGCCCTCGAACCCTGCGGTTTCGGCGATCAGATCGTGATGGCGTTCCATGCTATATGGCGCGAAATAGGCGAACCAGATGATATTGCTGCTCGCGGTATAGCGTATCGACAGAGTGCCGCTTGCTTCGTCGTAACTGCTCGCTGCCCGGCCCCAATATTCCCGGTCCTCGCTGACGCAGGCGTTATAATCGGGCCAACCCTGCGGATAGGCCGATTCCTTCAGCCCGCCAATGTTCAGTTCCAGTTCGTCGCCAATCTCGCAGGCCACCCGGAAATGGAACCATTGGAAAAACTCGCTGTCCTTGTCCTTGCGGATGGAGAGTTCTGCTTTGGTGCCGGTGATGGCATGGACTTCGATATTGCCGCTATCGAACGCGCTGGTGATTTGAATGTTCATGGCACCCTGATAGTGGTTCCGGACTCTCCGGGGAAGTCCTTGAATAAGGCTTCCGCCAATTTGGCGGCGGCCAGGCCAGGCTGGGATGCCGGCGAGCCGTCCTTTGCTTCGACCGATGCGCGACCTTCCCAGACAATTTCGCCACTTTCGCGTTCGGTCAGGCGCACGGAAAGCTCGGTGACGATCTTGTCTTTCGGTGGGCCGCTGAGGTCGATGCCAATGCCCAGGCCGACACCGGACCCGCGACTGCCGGTACTGCCGCCGACACCGACCGAGACCGGTGACCGTGATCCGCTTGCGCTCAAGACGGCTCTTTCGAGCGTGTAGCGGACAATATAATCGCTGTTTTGCTTGTCATCACGCGCTTCGGAAAACCCGACCCGCTGCAATTCGCGCAGTAATGCTGCCGAATAGGTTGCATATTCGATGCTGCTGCTATGACCTTCGTCGGTCACGTTGGGCCGGATGATGACGCTGCCCGGTACAACCGGAGCCACTTGCGCGTTGTGGAAACGGGTGACATCAACCGGCGGTGTCATTGCCGTACAGCCGGACAGGAGCGCTACCGCCAATGCCGTCGTTGCAAATGATTGGAAACCGGCCATGATACTCACTCCTTAAACTGCCTGAATTTATATTAGCGCATAATCGCCGAGACTGCGGTAAAAAAATATATATGCAGGCGGCCGTGGTTAACCGATTGGAGACGCCAACATGTTATCCAGCCGATATAGGATATATATAGGAACGTAAGATTAATGGCGAAACCGTTTACGATATTGGTCACCGGCGGAGCAGGCTATATTGGTAGCCACGCGGTGCTGGCGCTGCTGGATGCCGGATGGCCGGTCGCGGTGATCGACAATCTGACCACCGGGTTTCGCTGGGCCGTGCCGGAGGGCGTCGCCTTTCATGAAGGGGATATCGAGGATAGCGCTCTGGTCGCGAAAATAATCCAGAATGAGAATATCGGTGCGATCATGCATTTTGCCGGCTCGATCATCGTACCGGAATCGGTCGCGGATCCGCTCAAATATTATCACAATAACAGCGCCAAGAGCCGCAGTCTGATCGAATCGGCGGTGAATGGCGGCGTCCAACATTTCATTTTCTCGTCCACCGCCGCGACTTATGGCATTCCCGAGGAAAGCCCGGTCAGCGAATCGACGCCGCAACTGCCGATCAATCCCTATGGCATGTCCAAGCTGATGACCGAGCATATGCTGCGCGATGTCTCGGCGGCGCACGACCTGAATTTCTGTGCCCTGCGCTATTTCAATGTTGCCGGCGCAGATCCGCAGGCACGGACCGGGCAGTCGACTGCTGGTGCCACCCATCTGATCAAGGTTGCGGTGGAGGCTGCGCTCGGCAAGCGCGACAGCGTAGCGGTCTTCGGCAGCGACTATGATACGCCCGATGGCACGGGCGTCCGTGACTATATCCATGTTTCCGACCTCGCTGCCGCCCATGTGCTCGCGCTCGAAGCGCTGATTGCCGAACCGAATCGGAATCACCTGCTCAATTGCGGCTATGGTCGCGGCTTTTCGGTGCTCGAAGTGCTCGATGCCGTTGACCGCGTTACCAACCAGAAAATTGTCCGGAAAATGGAAGGCCGCCGCGCCGGTGATCCCGATTCGCTGATTTCGGACAATCGTGCGATAATGCAGCGCTTCCCGTGGCAGCCGAAGCATGCCGATCTGGACGTAATTGTGGCCCATGCCCTCGCCTGGGAGCGCAAACTGATCGAAATTCGCGGAGAATAGCGCTGGTCGCTTGACTTTAGCGGTTGTCGACCGTAATTGCCCTGCTTCAACGCAGCATGGCTGCTTTCAAGAAATTCAGAAAATCAAGGCGTGGTACCAAAATGAAAGTCCGCAACTCACTGAAGTCGCTTAAAAACCGTCACCGGGATTGCCGCGTTATCCGTCGCCGTGGTCGCACATATGTGATCAACAAGACGAATCGCCGGTTTAAGGCACGCCAGGGCTAATTGCCTGATGATGGCAGAGACTTCTGCCATTTCCAAAATTGACACCGTCATCTTCGATATAGGCAATGTCCTGTATCGCTGGGATTTGCGCTGCCTGTTTGCAAAGCTGATCGACGATCCCGAAGAACTGGACTGGTTCCTGGCTCATGTGGTGACGCCGGAATGGCATTTTCAGCATGATGCCGGAAGGCCTTTTGCCGACATGGTCGCGGAGCGCAGCCGCGAGTTTCCAGAATATAACGATCATATCCGTGCTTATTCCCGGCGTTTCCCGGAAACCATTCCCGGACCGGTCGAGGGCATGCTCGATCTTGTCCGCACATTGGCGAATCGCGGGGTCCCGCTATTTGCGATCAGCAATTTCGGTGCCGAATCCTGGGCGCAATTCCGGCCATTGGCGCCGATATTCGACCTGTTTTCCGATATTGTCATTTCCGGCAAAGAGAAATTGATCAAGCCGGATGCCGCGATCTACGAACTGGCGCTGCAGCGCTTTTCGCGCCGCGCCGACCAATGTCTGTTCATCGACGACAGGCCGGAGAATATCGAGGCGGGCGAAGCCGTCGGAATTGCGGGCCATCATTTCACCAGCGCCACCAGTCTCGAGAACGAGCTGAAGGTTCTAGGTCTGGCCTAGCTGTTCTTGAGCTCGTCTCCGCTGAGACGCACGATATGCAGAAGGTTGGTCGACCCCGGCGTGCCAAAGGGTACGCCAGCGCAAACGATCAGGCGCGAACCGGCTTCGCCCAGCTTGTGGCGCAAGGCCATCCGCTTGGCCTTGGCGATCATTTCCTCGAAATCGGAAACGTCGCGCGTGACCACGGCATAGGCGCCCCACAACAATCCGATGCGCCGGGCGGTGTGGCGATTCGGGGTCAGCACCAGAAGCGGAACCGAGGGGCGTTCCCGCGCCATTCTGCGGGCAGTCGAACCGGAAGCGGTATAGCAGACGATGGCGGACGTCTCGATCGTGCGGGCGATATTATAGCTGGCGGCGGCCAGCGCATCTGCGGTGGTTTCATCCGGCACGGTTTCGGTGAAATGCACCCGATCGGCGTAGGACGGATCATTTTCGACCTGCGCGGCAATCCGGTCCATCATGGTTGCCGCTTCGATCGGCCAGTCTCCGACCGCCGATTCCGCCGACAGCATGATCGCGTCGGCGCCGTCATAAATGGCGGTCGCTACATCGGAGACCTCGGCGCGGGTCGGGGTCGGCGATTTGATCATCGATTCGAGCATCTGGGTGGCGACCACCACCGGCCGTCCGAGCGCGCGGGCTGCGGCGACGATTTTCTTTTGCAGCGGCGGCACCTGCTCGGGCAACAGTTCCACGCCAAGATCGCCGCGCGCGACCATCACGGCATCTGACAGTTCGAGTATCTCGTCGAGCCGGTCGATTGCGGCCGGTTTCTCGATCTTGGCCAGCAACGCCGCTTTGCCGCCGATCAGCCGCCGCGCTTCGGCGACATCCTCGGGCCGCTGGACGAAGCTGAGCGCGATCCAGTCGACATCCTGTTCCAGCGCAAAGGTCAGATCCTTGCGATCCTTGTCGGTCAGTGAACTGACCGGCAGCACCACTTCGGGAACATTCACGCCCTTGCGGTCGGAAATTTCTCCGCCGACGATCACTTTGGTCGCGACGCTCTTGCCGTCCGCCTCGGTCACTTCGAGACGGATTTTTCCATCGTCGAGCAACAAGGTGTGGCCCGGCTGGAGGGTGCTCAATATTTCCTTGTGGGGCAGGGTGACGCGCGTTGCGTCGCCCTTCTGCTTGACCATGTCGAGCGTGAAGCTTGCACCCTCTTTCAGCATCACCGGCGGCTTGGCAAAGGTGCCGATGCGCAGCTTCGGTCCCTGCAGGTCGGCGAGGATGGCGATCGGCCGGCCGACTTTCTTTTCCAGCGCCCGGATCGATTTGACATTGGCGGCATGGGCCGCATGTTCCCCGTGGCTCATGTTCATCCGGAAAGCGTCGACACCGGCACGGTACATTTTCTCGATCATTTCCGGACTGCCGCTGGACGGACCAAGCGTCGCCAACACCTTGACTTTGCGGTTACGGGAGAAAATTGGCGATGCCATGTACAATTCCTCGGTGGCGCTTTAATTGCGCGTTGCCTATTTCTATTTCATGACAGGTTCATGATAAAAAACAACGGAAACGAATATGATCGACGATATTTCTGACGCTACAGCCGCCGCGGCCTTTCGCCGCCTGGTCAAACATCTCCAGCACCGCCACGACGCTGAAAATATCGATCTGATGGGGCTGGCCGGATTTTGCCGCAACTGTCTTGCCGACTGGGTGATGGAAGCGGACCATGCCGCAGGAGGATCGATGGCCAAGGACGAGGCCCGCCATATAATCCACGGCATGCCGGCGAGCGAATGGAAGCAGAAATACCAGACCGAGGCGACGCCGGAGCGGCTCAAAAAGATGAAGGAAAGCGTGGCCAAAAACGCCGACGCGTCTTAAAGGCAGGCTCCGAATCCGAATATAGATTTAAAGGAATGAAACTATGAGCGAAGGCAATGTCGCCGCAGACCAGCTGCGTCTGTTTATCGAACGCATCGAGCGGCTGGAAGAAGAGAAAAAAGGCATGGCGGACGATATTCGCGATGTTTATTCCGAAGCGAAATCACAGGGCTATGATGCGAAAATCATGCGCCAGATCGTTCGCCTGCGGAAAATGGAAGCCCATGACCGTCAGGAAATGGAAGCCATTCTCGACACCTATAAAGCGGCGCTTGGCCTCGCCTGATCAATAGGCTAATAGCCAGTCTTTAGCGGCGGGAGAGCATTGATGATTGTCACCACGACACCCAGTATCGAAGGCCGCGCGATCCGCGACTATCGCGGGATCGTTATCGGCGAGGTGATCGTCGGGGCGAACCTGTTCCGCGATCTGTTCGCCAGTATCACCGACATTGTCGGCGGCCGTTCGGGCAAATATGAAAATGTCCTGAAACGCGCGCGCGACGAAGCACTGGCGGAGATGGAAGCAGAGGCGGCGAAGGTTGGCGCCAATGCGGTGGTCGGAGTCGATCTTGACTATGAGGTCGTCGGCGATAAGGGTTCAATGCTGATGGTATCGGCATCGGGAACCGCGGTAATCGTGGAATAATAATTCGGGAATTTGAGGTAAAATGGCAGGCCATAGCAAATTTAACAATATCAAGCATCGCAAGGGCGCTCAGGATAAGAAGCGTGCGGCGCAATTTTCGAAACTGTCACGCGAGATAACCGTGGCGGCCAAGTCGGGCATGCCGGACCCGGATTTCAATCCGCGTCTGCGGCTGGCGGTCAACAGCGCCAAGGCGGTCTCGATGCCGAAGGACAATATCACGCGCGCCATCGAAAAAGCGACGGCGAACGAAGGCGATGACTATAGCGAGATTCGCTACGAAGGCTTTGGCCCGGGTGGCGTCTCCCTGATCATCGAAACGCTGACCGACAATAATAACCGCACTTTTACCAATGTTCGCACGATCATGTCGCGAAATGGTGGCAATCTGGGCGAAAGCGGTTCGGTTTCGCACGGTTTTGACCGGGTCGGCTATATCCAGTATCCGGCCAGCGCCGGCGACGAGGAAAAGGTTCTCGAAGCGGCAATGGAAGCGGGCGCGGAGGATATTTCTTCCGACGAGGACGGCCATGAAATCTGGACCGCGATGGAAGATTTGCACGAAGTGTCCGGCGCGCTGGAAAAGGCGCTCGGCGAAGCGGCCAGCGTCAAGCTTGCCTGGCGCCCTTCGGTCCAGGTCGAAGTCGACCAGGAGCAGGCCGAGACCTTGCTCAACCTGATCGACATGCTGGAAGAGGATGACGACGTCCAGACCGTCTGGGGCAATTATGACGTGTCCGACGAAATCATGGAAAAACTGAACGCCGAGTGATGTGGGAATTTGTCGCCAAAGCCGCGCTTGCAGGAGTGATCGTGGCAATGGTGGCAGCCATTGCACAACGTCAGCCAAGCTTCGGGGCGCTGGTCGCCTCGTTGCCGCTGATCTCGATATTGGGCATGATCTTTCTCTGGTATGCGCGCCCTGACCCGGAAAATATGGCGCTGCACGCTGAGGCGACCTTCTGGTATGTGCTTCCATCTCTGCCAATGTTCCTGCTGATTCCGGTGCTGCTGCGCAATGGTATCAGCTTCTGGCTGTCGCTGGCGGCCGGATGCGCGCTGACGATCAGCCTCTATCTGATCATGGCCTTTGTCGGTCGACGCATGGGTCTGCCGATTTAATATGATCATTCTTGGCCTTGATCCGGGTCTCGGCACCACCGGCTGGGGGGTGATCGTTGCGGACGGCAATCGGCTGTCCCATATCGCCAATGGCCAGATCAAGACCGACAGTAAGATGGCGCTGGCCAGCCGGTTGCTGAAGCTCGATCTCGAACTGACCGACCTGCTGCTCGAACATAAGCCGGACGGCGCGGCGGTCGAGGAAGTCTATGTCAACAGCAACCCGCAGAGCACGCTGAAGCTCGGGCAGGCGCGCGGCGTGGTGCTGCTTGGTGCTTCCCGGACGGGAATCGAAGTTGGCGAATATTCGGCGCGGACGGTGAAGAAATCCGTGGTCGGGGTCGGCAATGCCGACAAGGACCAGGTGCAGGCGATGCTGAAGATCCTGCTGCCGGGCGTGAAGCTGGCGGGCACCGATGCTGCGGATGCGCTGGCCGTTGCAATAACCCATGCGCATCACCGGAAGAGATAGCCGGGCAAAACGCCGTTCGTCCTGAGCTTGTCGAAGGACCTTGGAGCGCGCGAATCCGTACTTCGACAAGCTCAGCACGAACGGATTTATCGCACGAAGACACAAAGTCACGAAGATACAAAAGCACCATCAACTTGGTGCCTTCGTGTCTTCGTGCGAGCCCCTTTCTATAACACCCGCTGGCGCAGCGAGAGAAAGAACAAAACAAAAACTCGACAGATTCGCCTGCTGCGCTAAAACACGGACATGATCGCAAAACTCACCGGCACCATCGACGAAATCGGCACGGACAATATCGTGCTCGATGTGAACGGCGTCGGCTATCTGGTTTTCTGCTCGTCGCGTACGATCGGGGCGATTGGCGGCAAGGGCGATGGCGCGACCATCTATACCGAGATGCAGGTCAGCGAGACCGACATGCGGCTGATGGGCTTTGCCAGCGGCTCGGAGCGCGACTGGTTCCGGCTGCTGATCTCGGTGCAGGGTGTCGGCGGCAAGGTCGCACTGGCGATATTGTCGGCGCTGGAACCGGGAGAGATTTCGCGGGCTGTGGCGATGGGCGACAAGGCGATGGTCAGCCGCGCCAATGGTGTCGGGCCGAAACTGGCGCTGCGGATCGTCAATGAATTGAAAGACAAGGTCGGCGGCATCGCGACCGATCCGATTATCGGAGCAGGCGGCACGGTGCACGCCCCCTCGAACAACAGCGCCGACGCGGTCAGCGCGCTGCAGAATCTCGGCTTCAAGCCGGCTGATGCGAGCGCCGCGGTTGCTGCGGCGGATGCCGAAGTCGGCGATGGAGCGACACTGGATGCGCTGGTACGGCTGGCGCTGAAGAAGGCGGCGCGGTGAGTCAAATGACTGAACATGGAAGCTGCCAGTCGAGTGCATATAATGTTGCGGATTTTAGAGGATCACGCGAAGCCGCGAAGGCGCAAAGGGGGCAGGGCTTGCCGCACTATCTTTGCGCCTTCGCGGCTTCGCGTGACAAAATATTCACTGGTGATACCAAAAACCGGCTTCCCGCTTCCGCGGGAATGACGGATGGCCTAGGCACCCCATCATGACCGAAGATCGCCTCCAATCCCCCGAACGCAAGGTCGAGGACATCGACGCCGCACTGCGTCCGAAAACGCTCGACGAATTTATCGGGCAGGAGGCGGCGCGTGGCAATCTCCGGGTGTTTATCGAGGCGGCCAAGGGGCGCAGCGAGGCGCTGGATCATGTGCTGTTCTTTGGCCCGCCGGGGCTGGGCAAGACCACGTTGGCGCAGATCATAGCGCGGGAGCTGGGGGTCGGATTTCGTGCGACTTCCGGGCCGGTGATTGCCAAGTCCGGCGATCTGGCGGCGCTGCTCACCAATTTGGAAGAGGGCGATGTCCTGTTCATCGACGAGATCCACCGGCTCAATCCGGTGGTCGAGGAAGTGCTCTATCCGGCGATGGAAGACCGCGCGCTCGACCTGATCATCGGCGAGGGACCGTCGGCGCGTTCGGTGCGGATCGACTTGCCCGCCTTCACCCTGATCGGAGCGACCACCCGCCAGGGTCTGCTGACCACACCTTTGCGCGACCGTTTCGGTATTCCGGTGCGGCTCAATTTCTATACCACCGAAGAGCTGGAGAAAGTCGTCCACCGTGCTGCGCGCCTGCTTGATCTCGATATTGCGCCAGATGGTGCCACCGAAGTGGCGCGCCGCGCGCGGGGTACGCCGCGGATTGCCGGTCGCCTGCTCCGCCGGGTAAGGGATTTTGCCAATGTCGCGGGGACCAGGCTGGTCGACCGGAAGATCGCCGATGAGTCGCTGGTCCGGCTGGAAGTCGACAGCATCGGCCTCGACGCGATGGACCGGCGCTATCTTCATATGATTGCGGATGTCTACAAGGGCGGCCCGGTCGGCGTGGAAACACTCGCGGCCGGCCTTTCGGAACCGCGGGACACGGTGGAGGAAGTGATCGAGCCCTATCTGATCCAGCTCGGCCTGATCGCCCGGACGGCCCGCGGCCGGACGCTCAATGATCGCGGGTGGAAGCATCTCGGCCTGACGCCGCCAGCGGGGAAAGAGGTGGACGGAGAGTTGTTTGACTGATCTGTCGCCCCAGCGGAGGCTGGGGCCCAAAGCAAGCACAGTGTGAATCGCGATATCGGGTTGGATGCCAGCCTTCGCTGGCATGACGATCTAACCCAACTGCTCCGCCGAGGCCCAGGTCGCATGTGTGCCGCTCGATATCCGGTGTGGCAGGACAATGGTGCAGACGGGGCCCGCCGCGATATTCTGCGCATCGAGGATGATACATTCGCTCCGGTCCTGCTTCATGTCGGTGATGAAACTGATCAGATAGCCGTCATCCTCCGACTGCGCATTGGGGCGCGGGATGAAGGGCGCTTCCGATCCGAAGCGTTGCTCGCCAAAGGAAATATGCTCCGCTTCGCCGGTCTTGAGATCATGTTTGGTCAGGCCGTTGAACAGGAACCAGCCGGGCTCGCCGGTGACGCTGTAGACATAGCGATAGGGTCGGCCGGCAATCTGCTGGTTGATCATCCCGAATTCGACCGGATAGTCGTTGAACAAGGTCTCTTCGCTGGTTTCGCCGGTTTTCAGATTGAACCGCCAGCGGTGCAGTTCGGGTTTGAAACTGTGCAGGTCGATGCTCGCGCCCATGCTTTCATAGCCTGCCGGGAAATCGGTTAGCGGTGGCGGCACCGGTTCATTCTGGAAATAGCCGTCGAGGACGATTTCATCGCCATCCTCATAGGCGTTGGACCAATGGAGTACGTAGGTCGGCTTTGCGTCAAACCACTTTATGTCCTCCGGCTGGCCCATGCGCGGGATGATCCCGAAACGGGTCGGCTCGTCGGGATGATAGGCAGGAATATAGAGATTCCGTTCAATCAATTCCGGCTTCCAGTAGAGCGGGCAGTCGTTGAAAATCGCATAGTTCTCGGTGAACGCCATGTCATGCGGTAGGCGCGGCCCCGGCAGCTCGATGGGGATGAAATGCTTGAGCTGATTGTCCGGCCCGACAATGCCATAATGGAGATAGGGCGCCTTGGTCGAATAGTTGAAGAACAGCAATTCGCCGGTTGCTTCATCGACCTTCGGGTGGGCGGAAATGCCGTCCTCCGGCACCCAGTCCGCCGTGCCCAATGTTTCCAGCGTCTCCGGATCGAGCCGATAGCCTTCGCCGCATTGATAGAAGGTCGAGAGGATCGCGCCGGCATAGACCACGACATCGGTCGAACTGCTGTCCTTGACGCTGCCATGCGCGCCCCAGCCGGGCCTTTTGCTATCCGAAGGCTTGCCCATGATACCGACCCACAACGGACCGCCTTCAGTCTGTTCCGCCTCGAAACCCTCGGTGCGGACAAAGCGATTGCGATAGCTCGCCTTGCCATTCTGCAGGCGGATCGTGTGTATCATCCCGTCTCCGTCAAAGGGATGATAGCGGCCAAGGCTGTCGTGCACCGGATTCTCGGTGTTGCGGACGTAGAGCCCGTCAATATCGGCTGGAATGGCCCCGATTATTTCGAGATCATCTAAATCCAGTTCTTCGAATACCGGCGTCCAGGCACCGTTGCGATAGGGGTGGTCATTCGGCTCCAGCGTTACCTTTACCTGATCCACCCCGGTAGCCATCAGTCGCGCAGTAATTCGTTGATACCGGTCTTGGACCGGGTCTGCGCATCGACCGTCTTGACGATCACGGCGCAATAAAGGCTTGGCCCGGGGACGCCGTCCACATTGACCTTAGGCGGTAGCGTGCCGGGAACCACGACCGAATAAGGTGGCACTTCGCCAATCCAGATCTTGCCGGTGACCCGGTCGACAATCTTGGTCGAAGCGCCGAGATAGACACCCATGGAGAGCACAGCACCTTCACCGACGCGAACGCCTTCTGCGACTTCGGCGCGGGCACCGATGAATGCGCCATCCTCGATGATCACCGGACCGGCCTGCAAGGGTTCGAGCACGCCGCCAATGCCGGCGCCGCCGGAAATATGGACGTTCTTGCCGATCTGCGCACAGCTTCCGACCGTCGCCCAGCCGTCGATCATCGTGCCTTCATCGACGAAGGCACCGATGTTGACAAAGCTAGGCATCAGCACGACGCCTTTGCCGATAAAGGCACCCTGACGGACAATCGAGCCGGGTACCGAACGGAAACTGGCCTCGCGGAACCGGTTCTCGCCCCAGCCGGCAAATTTGCTTGGCACCTTGTCCCAGTGATTGGCGCCACCGGGGCCTTCGATCAGTACATTGTCATTGAGCCGGAAGGAGAGCAGCACGGCTTTCTTGAGCCACTGGTTGACCACCCACTGGCCGTCTTTTTTCTCGGCAACCCGCGCGGTGCCGTTGTCGAGCATGGAGAGGGCCAGATTGACAGCATCACGCTCCGGTCCCTGTGACGTGAGGCTCAAAGATTCCCGTTTGTCCCAGGCGGCGTCGATAGTGGTCTGCAATGCTGCGGTCATGTTGTTTGTTCTTCCTTTGCACTATGGAGGCCAGTGACCCAGCTTTCCAGATCGGTGATTTCGTGATCAATATAGGCGGGATCATGTTCGCGGCCAGCCCATTCTGCACCGGTGTTGATCCATATTGTTGTCATGCCCAATGTTTTGGCCGGACGCAAATTGCGCGCCATATCTTCGACAAACAGGGCGCGGGTCGGGTCGATGCCGGTGGTGGCGATCAGGCTCTCATATGCAGCAGTCTGGGGCTTGGGGATGAGACCTGTATCCCGAATATCGTGCATCTGGTGAAATAGCCCGCCCAGCCCGCGTTTTTCCAGCACCCGCTCGGCATAGGGCCGGTCAGCATTGGTGAAGACGAGCTTCTCGCCCGGCAGCGCGGCAATGGCGGCTCGGACCAGCGGCGCAGGCGACAGGCGGTCCATATCGATATCATGGACGAAGTCGAGGAAATCGGCGGGATCGGTGCCATGATGATGCATAAGGCCAGCCAGCGTGGTGCCATGATCGTGGAAAAATCCCTTCTGGATTTTCCGTGCCTCGACCAGATCGCAATCCAGCGCCCGGGCAATATATTCGCCCATCTTGATATCGATCAGCGCGAACAGATCGCACTCCACGGGGTAGAGTACGTTATCGAGATCAAATATCCAGTGATCGATATGGGAAAATTCCGGTGGCATGGGGCAATCGCCTAAAGGCCGTTTCCGCCAATCACAAGCGGCAATATAGGCTAGGCCCCTGTTCCGGTATTTTCAACGTTCGCGCTGTTGTGACGCAGTGCTTTCAGGACGGTTTCCACAATACCGTCGGCGTCCAGCCCGGCTTCGGCATATTGCACGTCCGGCTTGTCCTGATCCTGAAAAATATCGGGCAGGCGCATGGTGCGAATTTTCAGCCCGGCATCGGTCAGGCCATTGTCCGACGCATAGGTCAGGACGTGCGCGCCCAAGCCGCCGACCGAGGCTTCCTCGACCGTGACCGCTACTTCATGGGTTGTCAGCAACTTGCGAATCAGTTCCTCATCGAGCGGTTTGGCAAAGCGGAGGTCGGCGACGGTGGTGCTCAGGCCCTTTGCCTCAAGCCGCTCTGCTGCCTTTTTGGCTTCCTCGAGCCGGGCGCCGAGCGAGAGGATCGCCACCTTGGTGCCTTGCTTGACGATCCGGCCCTTGCCGATTTCCAGCTGTTCGAGTTTTTCCGGGATCGGCACGCCGGTACCATTGCCGCGCGGGTAGCGAAAGGCGATCGGACCGCTGTCGTGCAAGGATGCGGTATAGGTCATATGCGCCAGCTCGGCTTCGTCGGCGGCAGCCATCACGACCATGTTGGGCAATGTCGCCAGATAGGTGACATCGAAGCTACCGGCGTGGGTGCTGCCATCCGCACCGACCAGTCCGGCCCGGTCGATCGCAAAACGGACCGGCAGATTCTGGATCGCCACGTCATGGACGACCTGATCATAGGCGCGTTGCAGGAATGTCGAATAGATCGCGCAAAAAGGCCGCATGCCTTGCGCGGCGAGACCAGCAGCAAAGGTTACCCCATGCTGTTCGGCGATGCCGACATCGAAGGCCTTGTCCGGATGGGCCCTGGCAAATTTGTCGACGCCGGTGCCCGATGGCATGGCCGCGGTAATCGCGCAGATACGCGAATCGCTGTCGGCCAGTTTGGCGAGGGTTTCGCCGAAAACATTCTGATAGGCAGGCGGTCCGCCGCCGGGTCCCTTGTTTTGCTTGCCGGAAACCACGTCGAACTGGGCGACGCCGTGATATTTGTCAGCGGCTTCTTCGGCAAATTTATAGCCCTTGCCCTTTTCGGTGACGACATGGATCAGGCAGGGGCCTTCTCCGGCGTCGCGGACATTTTCAAGGACCGGGATCAGATGCTCGAGATTGTGGCCGTCGATCGGGCCGACATAATAGAAGCCCAGTTCCTCGAACAGGGTCCCGCCCATGGTCATGCCGCGGGCATATTCGTCGGTCTTGCGCGCCGCGTCATACAGGCCCTTGGGCAGCTTGCGGGCGATGCGCCGTGCCAGCTGGCGGACGCCGAGAAATTCGCGGGAAGAAACGATGCGGGCGAGATAGGCCGAAAGCCCGCCGACCGGCGGTGCGATCGACATGTCATTGTCGTTGAGGATGACAACCAGCCGGTTGCCGGCTGCTTCGGCATTGTTCATCGCCTCATAAGCCATGCCGGCGCTCATCGCGCCGTCGCCAATGACAGCAATACCGCGACCGGGCTTGTCGTTCAGCTTGTTGGCAATGGCGAAGCCGAGGGCTGCGCTGATCGAGGTCGAGCTGTGGGCAGCGCCAAAGGGATCATATTCGCTTTCCGACCTTTTGGTGAAGCCGGATAGTCCGCCACCCTGACGCAAGGTACGGATCCGGTCACGGCGGCCGGTGATGATCTTGTGTGGATAGCATTGATGGCCAACATCCCAGATCAACCGGTCTTCTGGCGTGTTGAAGACATAATGTATTGCCGTGGTCAGCTCGACAACACCCAGGCCGGCGCCCAGATGGCCTCCGGTAGTGGAAACCGTGTCGATCACCTCCGCGCGCAACTCGTCGGCAAATTGGCGGAGCTGGGCTGGTTTCAATTTTCGCAAATCAGCCGGAAAGGAGACGTTATCCAGCAATGGTGTATTCGAAACTGGCATATTCACTCCCTGATTGGTCCCAGCTTTAACGGCATCGCGATGTTCTGTCGAACTTTCAGCAGTCCGTCTGTGAACCTTTGCTGACACGCCGAATCAATTAACTGCATTTCTGGCAAATGCCGCGTACCTCAATCACCGGGCGAATAGAGCTAAAACCCTGACTTTTTGCAACCGTGCGCACTTGCTGGGACAGGGGGTCATCATCAATATGCGTTGCCTCTCCGCAAGTGTCGCAGACCAGAAAGATGCAATCATGGGCGCAGCCGGGATGGCTGTTGGCGAGATAGGCATTGGCGCTTTCCACCCGCATTGCGAGGTTATTCGCCACGAACAGGTCGAGAATCCGGTATACACTATTCGGTGCGACACGTTTGCCCCTTGCCGCAGATACCAGTTCGGCGATGTCATAGGCGGAAGCCGGACGAGAGAAGCCCGCCAGCGCGTCAAATATCGCCGCCCTTGTATCGGTCCATTTCTCACCGGACTTTTCCAGATTGGCGCGTGCCGCGTCGGCTAAGGACTCGCCTTGATGTTCATGATGATTATGTTTTCCCATAGGGATAATTTAGGGATGTTTCGCCGCAAGGGCAATGGGGCGCAGTTTAATGGGTGGCGCGGTAGTTCAGATCATGGGCCAGCGCGAGAACACCTACACCCAGCATGGTATAGAGAACCTCTGCTCCATTATGGCCGCTTTCGTGACCCAGAGAGATCGCTCCAATCATCATGCCCAGGCCCAAGCCGCCTATTGCCGCCGGCATCATATATCCATGATCCAATACGCCCCGGCCAAGGGTAAACAGGCCCAGCGCAATTGCGATACCAAGGCCGATTTCATGAACCAGCGGATCGAGCAGAATGCCGCCCGCCGAGGAGAGGATAGCAACAATAGCGATGGTCGAGACGCAGTGGACAAGGCAGAGGCCGGACACGAACACGGCCAGACGATCCCACAGACCGTCCTTGATCAAAAGACCATTTTTGTTCCACAATTTCGCTGCCGTAAACACGACTCACTATCTCACTTGTTGCTTGTGCAGGCTGGATATAGGGAAAGGCGTGTTAAGATACAACATATCATTTTCCAAATTCCGGGATTTTTGCGGGCGGTATCCGCGTTTCCAGTTGTCAGGCGCTGTTTTTGATCGCAAATAGCGGCCCATGACCGACACAAGCATATTGAAGCAGCAGGAAAACAACGCCAACATTCGTCCGATCGCTATCGCCAACTGGCTTTTTGGCGTTGCGATCCTGGTGTTCATAATGGTCGTCGTAGGCGGTATCACCCGGCTGACCGAATCGGGTCTGTCGATAACCGAGTGGAAGCCGGTGACCGGCGCACTACCGCCGCTGAGTGAAGCGGACTGGCTTTCGGAATTTACCAAATACCAGCAGATCCCCGAATATCTGGAAATCAATGGTCCGGCGGGGATGACGCTGGCGGATTTCAAGTTCATCTATTTCTGGGAGTGGGTGCACCGGTTGCTAGGACGTTTGATTGGTGTGGCCTTTGCGGTGCCGCTGCTCTGGTTTGCGGTAAAGCGGGCGATCCCATCCGGCTATGGCTGGCGGTTGGTGGCTTTGCTCGCTCTCGGCGGCTTGCAGGGTACGATCGGCTGGTGGATGGTCAGTTCGGGATTGAGCGAACGGACGGATGTAAGTCATTTCCGGTTGGCGGTTCATTTGCTGACCGCCCTCTTCATCCTCGGTGGCCTCGTCTGGACGGCGCTTGACTTGCGCCAGCTTGCGTCCGGGAACCCTAGGCCGGCGCGGGTGACGGGGCTTGGCATAACGGTTTTGGCAGCACTTTTTTTCCAGCTGTTGTTCGGTGCCTATACGGCAGGCCTGAACGCAGGCTATGTGTCCAGCACATGGCCGCTGATGAATGAATATTTCATCCCCGGCGGGATCAACTGGGCTAGCGGTGCGTGGGCCGCACTGAACTATGACCCCTATCTGATCCATTTCATCCATCGATGGTGGGCCTGGGTCGTTGTCGGTTTCCTTGTTCTATTGGCACGAAAAGTGCGACCGATAGATCGTCGAGCCTCGGTCGCGATCCACATTGCTTTCGGTAGCCAGATATTGCTGGGAATAGCCACCGTGATGACCGGGATAGATATTCATTTGGCGGTATTGCATCAGGCCGTGGGCGCTCTGGTCGTCGCTTCCTCCATATGGGGCGTGCATCTGATCGGCCGCCAGTGACGGCGACCCGTTGCCTGTTTTCGAGACAGGCAATTTCAGAGGCCGGGTTTTCGCTTATCGCATTGTGGCAGATCGTCATCGGATCAGTGCTAAAGAGCTCTTCGGTACTATTATACCCGTTGGCAAAGCCCCGCTTTTGCTTGACTTGCCGGAATAACATCGCCAATAGCGCCGCAGTCGGCCGGATCATCGCGTCCGGCTTTTGTTATTTCTGAATCAATTCATTCTCCAAGAAGGAGCAAACCCCATGAAGGGTATCACCAAACAGACCCAGTCGGCCAAGCCTGCTGAAGTCGAAAAGAAATGGCACATCATTGATGCCGAAGATCTGGTCGTTGGCCGGGTTTCGTCGATTATAGCCAATATCCTGCGCGGCAAGCACAAGCCAAGCTACACCCCGCATGTCGATTGTGGTGATCATGTCATCGTGATCAATGCTGAAAAGGTGAAGTTCACCGGCAACAAGACCAAGCAGAAAACCTATTACAAGCACTCCGGCTATCCGGGTGGCATCAGCGGCATAACTGCGGAAAAGGTCCTTGAAGGCCGTTTCCCTGAGCGTGTCATCGAGAAAGCTGTCGAGCGGATGATTCCAAAGGGTCCGCTTGGCTTCGCCCAGATGCGCGCGTTGCATGTTTTTGCTGGCACCGAGCATCCTTATGCTGGTCAAGCGCCAGTGGCGCTCGACGTAGCTTCGATGAACCGTAAAAATAAGGTGGGCTCATAATGTCTGATGTAAAAACCGATCTCGCTGATCTAAAAGATATCGCTGGCCCGGCTGTGGTGGTTGCACCTGTTGCTGCGGACGCTGAAGCTGAAACTGTGGTTGCTGAACCGCCCGTCTCGACCATGCCTTTGCGTGAGCAAGAGTTGGACAAGTTCGGCCGTGCCTATGCGACCGGTCGCCGGAAAGATGCCGTCGCCCGCGTGTGGCTGAAGCCTGGCAAAGGCAAGATCACGGTCAATGGCCGCGATCAGGAAACCTATTTTGCGCGCCCGACCCTGCGTCTGGTTCTCAATCAGGTTTTCGCCATCACCGAGCGTGAAGGCCAATATGATGTTGACGTGACCGTTAAAGGTGGCGGACTTTCGGGACAGGCTGGTGCGGTCAAGCACGGCATTTCGCAAGCCCTCACCAAATATGAACCGGCGTTGCGGTCGGCTGTTAAAGCCGAAGGCTTTCTTACCCGTGATAGCCGTAAGGTTGAACGCAAGAAATATGGTAAGGCCAAAGCGCGTAAGAGCTTCCAGTTCTCCAAGCGTTAAGCGAAACCAGATCGATTTTCGAAAAGGCGGCCTTCGGGTCGCCTTTTTTTATGCCGCGGAGGATTTTGGAAGACGCTGCCGGGGCTGTCTGATCGCTGACCGGCTCGAGATGAACAATATGATGCTGGTGAGAATAGCGGAGACCAGCATCACCCACGCGGCCCCCAGTGTACCAAAGCTTGGCAAAAGGACCGCCATCAGCAGGCCGAGTGCGACAAGTCCGGCAACCCGGGCGAGGAGCGCATTTCTGGCTCGGCCGGCTGCCTGAAGCAGCGGTTCGAGGCCCAATCCTGACAGACTGATGATGGTCGCGGCGCCCAGCAGCAGCAAAATCGGGAAAGCGGCGAGATAGTCGGGACCCGATATGAGGGCGATGATATTTTTCCCCAGCAACAAAAGGCCAAGGAAGAGCACCCCGCCGCTAATCGCCGAAACCCGTAGCGATCGCCAGAACAGGGTCCGCAATTCCTTCGTTTGACCGATGGCGAACAATCGGGACAGTTCCGCAAACAGCGGACGGGCAAAAACTTCCGCGAGTCGATTGAGGCTGTTGGCGATCTGGTCGGCAAGACGGAACAGGCCAGCGGCTGCCGGACCGACGAAAAAGCCAACCACGACAACGACCAGCCGTTCGCGGATAACGCTGACCAGATAGGCGAGATTGGTGAATAGCAAGAAGGCCAGAAATTCTTTTCGGCTTGGCGGTTCTGCATGGGTGATAGAGGCATTGCGCAGCGGATGATCGGTCTCTTGCCGGCGCCACACCATCAACCACATCACCACAAAGCTTATAAATTCGGAAAGCCCCCAGACGATCAGAAATCCCGTCATGGAAGGCAGGGTCGCGATCAGGACCAACGCTCCGGCAAAGCGGACAACGGGAATGATCGCATCGCCAAAGGCATTGCCGCCAAAGCGATCCTGCGCGCGCAATATGCCGATCGGAGTGGACCGTACCGAAAGGAACACAATCACGCCATAGCCCATGATCGCGTTTACGGTAGGATCGCTCCAGCCAAATTGCGAGGCGCCGAAAGGGAGCATCAGCCACAACGCCCCACAGGCGGCAAGTCCGCCGAGAAATTCGATCCAGAAATTTTGCGCCGACAATTTCCGGAATGCCCGATTCTGGCCGGCCAGCAAATAGGGCACGCCGAATTGCACAACCGCCTGCCATGTCTGCAGTTTCAAGACCGCTGTCAGCACCTGAACCGCGCCGACAATGACCATGAATTCGCCAAAGCCCGCTACGCCCAGCGTCCGGGTCAATATAGCGAGGTAAAAAATGCTTAGCACGGCACCCACGCCCTTCGCGGAAAACAGCCAGCTGCTGTTGCGGAACACACGCACTAGCGAATCTTCGCTGCTGGACCATCGGGAGAGCAAATTTCGCGGCACGGGTTTTCATCTCTCCAATATATGGTCCAGCGTTTGAGCCGTTCTTTATCGCAAAATCCAGCTTTTTCTATCTATCTATTGCTTCAGTATTCCTTGAAAAATCTCCGGCTAAAGTCCACAATTGTCCAATGATCACACAATTTGATGTCATATTGCTTGCTGCCCAGCGTGCAGGAGTTGTCAATCCTCTGGCCGAGGCGCATGGTGTCAGCCATAAATGCCTGATCCCGATTGCCGGTGAAGCTTTGATTGCCCGGACCTTGGCATCGATATCGTCCCATCCCGGTTGCCGGGCGGTCCATATTCTAATCGAACCCGACGGCGAGCGAGCCGTGCGACCGGTTGCGGAAATCTTTGCGCGGGACGACCTGCCAATCCGCTTCATCGCTTCGGATAGCAATATTGCCGGGAGTGTCTTGCTGGGCTGTGAAAACGGGACTGCGCCCTTTGTTGTGACGACGGCCGACAATGTGCTGATCAAGCACGACAGTATCGAAAGGTTGGTCAAGGTTATGGGTGAGGGAGCGGATGCGGCTGCCGCGCTCGCCAACAAAGATGACATTCGCAGCGTTCATCCTGAGGCCCAACGTTTTTTCTATGAATTCCGCGATCATGGCTATGCGAATTGCAACCTGTACGGCATCGCCGACCGGCACGCACTAAATGCCGTCGAAATTTTCCGGGAAGGTGGGCAATTCATGAATCACCCCCGTCGTCTTGTGAACGCTTTCGGCCTGCTCAATATTCTGATGATGCGCTTTGGTTGGATCAAAATCGACAGTGCCTTTGAACGGATGTCGAAGCGTTTTGGTATCGATATTCGCAGGGTGCCGCTAGCCGACGGCACGCAAGCCATTGATGTTGATAACGAGCGTACTTACCGTATCGTCGAGGCGATTCTGGAAAACCGGGTTGATTCACTTAAAATCTGATTGTCCGGGTTGAAGTCCCCAATTATATCATTGCAACAATCTAGAAGAGCGGACGTGCGCCATGACAAAATCTCCCGTAATCAAACCCCTTGTTATACCCGAGGAAGCAAAAGAGCGGCTGAAATTCCTGTTCATGGCGAAGCACGCCCTCTGGGGTGGAGGAATGCATCCGGAGGACGGCAATCACGCGATCTATCACCACGAAGTGAGGCAAAGCCTTGAAAGTCTGGGCATCAATCTTTTGGTAGCCGATTCCTATGACATATTGTTCACCAATCCGGGCGTGGATTTTGTTTTTCCGCTGCTCAATCGTGGCGGCTTTGTGAACAGTGAAATGATGATTCCGCTTCTGTGTAATATGCACCAGATCGCCTATGTCGGTGCGATGCCGTTCATTCGCGGCTTGGGTGACGACAAAGCGCTGTCCAAACTGGTCGCTACCCGTGCAGGGGTACCGACTGCACCCTGGTTCTGCTATCGTAGGGGTGCACCGGTCAACGAATCCGACTGTCCGAAGGCCGAGCGCTGGGTCATCAAGCCCAATGCCAGTTCCGCAAGCTGGGCGATTTCTGATGCTCACGACTGGCCTGGAGTCGTGAATGCGGTCGCCGGTATCCATGGCCAGGGGCATGACGCGATCGTCGAACCCTATCTCGACGGTTATGATGTGCAGGCCGCCTTCATCAGCTCTGACGGTCCGAAAGCGCTGCCAATGCTGATCTATGAGCGCGAGGATACGCAGAAGCTTTGGACCTATTACGAGAAGCGTGATCTCGTTCCCAATACCGAAAAAGCAACATTAAAACTTTTTGACGAATCGGAATTCGCGCCCCAGGTTGAGGAAATGGCGAAGAAAATCGCGCGCGAGTTCGAACCGTTTGATTATGGCCGGATCGAATTTCGGTTGAACCGGAAAACCGGTGATATCAATTTCATCGAGATCAATCTGAACTGCAACTTGTGGTCCGAGAAAGTGGTCGCGAAATCGGCTGCGGCAGCAGGCCTTAACCATGCGCAGTTACTGGAAACGATTATCGCGGAGGGGCTGAAGCGCAACGGTCTGATCGCCTGACATCATCGAGCGGTTCGTCCAGATGGCGAATCCGGTGCCAGTCTCATGCACAATCAGGATGGGCCTGATGAACGCGCAGGCCCGGCGACCGGAGTGCCATTGCCAGTTGATGAGGGGCTGGCTAGGGATCGAACCATGAAATGGCTTGTCATTATCGGTGTGTTGCTGCTGGCGTGCGGCGGCTTCGCGTTCTGGTTTTTCTCGCAGCCGGGTCCGAAGCAACTGGATATGGTCAATAATGCCATACCGGGCGACAGCGATGCCAAGCTGTTGGTGCACGGCAAGGTTTACGACGAGGCACTGGGCCTCGGCCTCAATATCTGGGCACCGAAAACCGTTGCGAACGGGCCGCTTCCCGTCATTGTCTTCATCTATGGCGGCGGCTGGCGCGACGGGGCCAAGGATCAATATGCCTTCACCGGTCGCGCGTTGGCCAATCGCGGCTATATGGTGGTGCTGCCCGACTATCGGCTGTTCCCTGCTACCCGCTTTCCCGGTTTTCTAGAAGACAGCGCCAAGGCGCTTGCCTGGGTGGATGATCATATCGGCAAATATGGCGGCGATCCGGACCGGATATTCCTGTCCGGGCAATCCGCCGGCGCCTATAATGCGATGATGCTGGCGCTCGACCGGCAATGGCTGGGGCGCGAGGGCAAGTCGCCGGACCTGATCCGAGGCGTGGCGGCGCTGGCCGGGCCCTATGATTTCTATCCGTTTGATTCCGAAACCACGAAGCAGAGCTTTGGCGACTATCATGCGCCCGAAATGACCCAGCCGGTCAATTTTGTCCGATCAGATGCGCCGCCGCTTTGGCTTTCCGCCGGAACCAACGACACCCAGGTCCGACCGCGAAACAGCAGGATCTTGCGCGACAAGATCCTCGAAGCGGGCGGTGATGCCGAATATGTCGAATATCCCGATGTCGACCATCTCGAGATAATGATGGCGATCGCCAAGCCGTTTCGGCACAAGGCATCGGTGCTGGATGACATGGTCGCCTTTTTTGAACGGCATAAGTGATTGTACTATTTGATAGGCGAACCGCTGTTTTTGCAATGCAAAACGGTTGAGATAGTGGCGCTTCTTGGTTATGCGGTTCCGCAGAACAAGGGAATCCGATAGACATGGCTACTTTCACGCTCCCCAAGAACAGCAAGATTCGCAAAACGGGCGAGTTGCACCAGGCGCTGACCGGCGGAAAGAAACGGCCGTTCAAAGTCTATCGCTATGACCCCGACAAGGGCGAAAATCCGCGCTACGACACGTTCGAGATCGACACCGACGAATGCGGTCCGATGGTGCTCGACGCCTTGATCAAGATGAAGTCGGAACAGGACGCGACTCTGACCTTCCGCCGGTCCTGCCGCGAAGGGATTTGCGGATCCTGCGCGATGAATATCAATGGCAAAAATGGCCTGGCCTGCACCACCGCGATCGAAGATTGCGGGAACAAGGTCACGATCACGCCCTTGCCTCACATGGAAGTGATCAAGGATCTGGTGCCGGATTTCACCCATTTCTACGCGCAATATGCTTCGATCGAGCCCTGGCTCAAGACGGTCACGCCGACCCCTTCGGGCAAGGAACGGCTGCAATCGCCGGAAGATCGTAACAAGCTGGACGGACTGTACGAGTGCATCTTGTGCGCCTGTTGCCAGACCAGCTGCCCGAGCTACTGGTGGAACAGCGACAAGTTCCTTGGTCCCGCCATCCTGTTGCAGGCCTATCGCTGGCTGGCCGACAGCCGCGACGAAATGACCGGTGAGCGGCTCGACGAGCTGGAAGATCCGTTCCGGCTCTATCGTTGCCACACGATCATGAACTGCGCCAATGCCTGCCCCAAGGGTCTGTCCCCGGCCAAGGCGATTGCCGAAATCAAGAAGATGACCGCCTCGCGCGAAATCTGATTCGAACGCGGGCGCCAATTCATGACTGAAGCAGAGCGCAATTTTGTCATCACCGATCCCGATCCGGACAATCCGGGCTGGAATATATGGCAGCTGAACCATTCGGATTGCTATAATAGTTTTCTGGGAAAAATGGTCGTCCGCCGTGGTGGCGACGGAGTGGGCGAGAATATCGCCCGGGTGCGCATGTTTCCCGAGCGCAAACACCGCAATCTCGGCGACGCTGTCCATGGCGGGACGATGATGGGCTTTATCGACTGTTCGCTGTTCGCCGCGATGCGGGTGCTTGAGCTCGGTCCGTCCGGCTATGCCGTAACGCTGGAATTGCAGACGCATTTTCTCGGTTCTGCGCGGATGGACGAGCCACTGGAAGCGCAAGTAGAGATTACGCGCGAAACCGGCCGCTTTCTGTTCATGCGCGGCCTGGTTGTGCAGGGCGCAGAGGGTAAGGACAATATGGCTTCGTTCACCGCCATCGTGAAAAAGGCGCCACACCAGAAAACAGATCTGCAATGAGCCAATTCTATCAGCGCTATCTGGCTCTGATTGCGCAAGGGGAACTGAAACCGGACCCGGATCAGGACGCTTGCGCGAAGCGGCTTGCCCTTTTGCAGAAGGAACTCGAAGCAGTACCGCCGCGCGGCAGTATTTTATGGCGCGCATTTGGCAAGAAACCGCAGGCGCCCGAGGGCATTTACATGTGGGGCGGGGTCGGGCGCGGCAAGTCGATGCTGATGGACCTGTTCTACAACAATCTCGACATCCGCCGGAAGAAACGCGCCCATTTCCATGAGTTCATGCTCGATGTTCACGCGCGAATCAGGGAGGAGCGCAAGAAGGAACTGGGTGATCCGATATTGCCGGTTGCCGCCGCCTTGGCCAGCGAGGCGCGCTTTCTCGCCTTTGACGAAATGGTGGTCAACAACAGCGCCGACGCGATGATCATGTCGCGGCTGTTTACCGGGCTGGTCGAGGCGGGCGTGACGATTGTCACCACTTCGAACCGTCCGCCGGACGATCTTTACAAGGACGGTCTCAACCGCGAGCATTTTCTGCCGTTTATCGAGCTGCTCAAAACAAGGCTCGACGTGATTTCGCTCAACGGGCCGACCGATTACCGGCGCGAGCGGCTGGGGGACGTTGATCTCTGGCATGTACCCAATGGCGAGGCGGCAACCAAGGCGCTGAGCGAAGCCTTCTTCCGCCTGACCGATTATCCACCGGAGGACCGTGACCATGTTCCCTCCGCAGAAATCGCGGTGCCGGGCGGCCGGGTGCTGACCGTGCCAAAGTCTCTCAAGGGCGTCGGGGTTTTCTCGTTCAAACGGTTATGCGGGGAAGCGCGCGGCGCGCAGGATTATCTGGCGATCGCGCGCCATTATCACAGCGTCATCATCGTCGGCATTCCGGTGCTGTCCAAGGAGAATCGCAACGAGGCGGCGCGCTTTGTCACGCTGATTGACGCGCTCTACGAATATCGGGTCAAGCTGCTGGCGAGCGCCGATGCGGAGCCGGACTCACTTTATCCTGCAGGCGACGGTTCCTTCGAATTTGAACGCACCGCTTCGCGGTTGCTCGAGATGCAATCGGACGACTATCTTGCCCTCGGCCACGGAGCCGCGGTCTAGAGCAGGCTGAGGCTGTCCAGATCGATGGCCATCTGGGCCGGTCGTTCGGCCATCGCCGCAAACATACGGTCTCCGCGCTCGGTCCGTTCGACGTGGAGCGAGGCGTTGATCGCCATGATGAAGCCGGAAAAGGCGTGGCGGCGATATTCGGTCCAGAATTGAGCGAAATCGGGTGCGTCGGGCCGCAGGACCAAATAGGCCCGGACCAGATTTTCCTCATTCCGCCGCCGGTCGGCCGGGTCGGCAAAGCTGGTGCCGACCAGATAGGCGACGTCATTGGCCGGGTTGCCCAGAGAGCAGGTTTGCCAGTCGACCAGGGCCGCGATACGGCCGTCATCGTGGAACAGGATATTGTCCAGCCGCATGTCGCCGTGTGTGATCGCCTGCTGTTCGGGAGGATGCGCGATATAGGCCCCGATTCCGTCAACCAGCTGCTGGCCGAGGTCCAGTATATCGGGCGACAGCAAGGACGAGAAGCGCTCGCGAAACAGTGGATAGCCGGCCGCCAGGCTTTTCTCGATAAACTGGGCATTGCCTTCGCCATGACCGAGCCATGTAAGATTTTCGAAGCCGGCTTTCGGCCGGAAACTGTGGAGAGCGGCGGCTTCGGCCAGTGATGTTTCCACCTGGAGAAGCGCCGCCCCGGCCAGTTGGTCACCTTGCGAGGCGGGGGCCATGTCCTCGAGCAGCAGCACGAATTCCTGTTCATTCTCGGCAATGTCGGCGTGATAGGATTTCGGGCAGAGTGCATCGCAATGGTCCGCTACGTCCCGATACCAGCCGACCTCCATATCATAGAGATGGAAGATCGCGGCGGCTCCCCGGCTGACCGGGTCGGCGCTCGGGCATTTGGCAATGAAGGTCGCGGGATGGCGGCCTTCTGTCCAGTCGCAGGTGAACCGATAGCTGTCGCAGACCTGGCCGGTGCCGACCGGTTCGTGGGTCAGGGATATGAGCGACCCCGGGGCGGCGTCGAAAACCTGCTCGACAAAGGCGGTCTCGAATTCTTCGGGACGGACGGGGAAGCGGCGGCTCATGCTGCGGGGTCCATCAGCCCGGTCAGGCCGCTAGTTGCGTGGGGACCGATGAACAATTGCTCGACCACGCCGATGCCCCGATGTTCGGTGCCGTCAGCCGTCAGCACGGTGTCGCTGAGCGCCTGGATATGGATGGTGGTCATGTCGATCGCCGGATCTGGGGCCAGGGCGATGACATCATGGGCGACCTCGAGATCGCCGTGATCCATCCCGTGACCCCAGACCGGGTGGAGATAGCCGAGGCCTGACATATAGAATGTCCGGGCGGCATCGCCCGTGCGGGGCGTGATCGAGAGCGATCCGCTGCCGGTCTCAAGCCGCACCTGCCTGATGCGGCGAGAGCCGCTGTGATAGGCGAGATCGATCGCCCCGGGTTCGAACTCGATTGCGCTTCCTCCAATCGAATCGACCACCCCGCGCCGGTTCCACGCCTTTCCTTCGCGGTCGTCGTTGCTGTGAAAGAAGCAGGCGTGCTGGTCAAAATTGAGCGGGGTCCATAGCCACCAGAATTGCGGAAAGGCACCGGCTGGCGGCGGTTGCGACTCCGCGGCGCCGACTTGCCTGATCCCCCAGCTGCGGTCCCGGGTGCCGCGGCAATTGGCGATATCGATATCCTGACCATCGACGGTGATTGTCCCCGACCAGTCGCCGTTCTGGGTCATTCTTGTATAGTCCATCTGCAGTCGCGGGCCGTCGCGGCGGATGAAGCGGGGTTCCTCGATCGGCTGGTGGCGGGCGGTGAAGCGGATGTCGGCGGTGATCGCGCTGTCGTTGCCTGCGACCGTCAGGTGGAGCCGCTGGAGCGGTTCGACGATCGTGATCGTGATGGGGCCGACGGTCAGATCGAGCCGCTCGCTGGACATTCTCTTCGAGGCGCGGAGATTGTGCTGCTTGCCGTCGATTGAGACACAAAAGGCGGCGTCCATGATGTCCAGCTGGGGGTAGACACCGAGCGCGGCGGCGAAGAAGATGCTGCCGTCAGGCGAATAGCCGTTGAAGAAATAGCGGTCGTAGAAGTTCCGGTTTCCGCCCGATAGCGCCATTGGTTCGGGCGTCTGGTGCAGCGGATAGTCGTCGCCTTTTGTCAGCATGTTGCATCCTCCTTTTCTTGCATCATGGCATTTCAATTTCGCTTTGCAACGCAAAAGATTGGAAGAATTGGAAGCATGTTTTCCGGTTCATCACCATCCTGAACTTGTTTCAGGACCTCCAACGACTTTCCCTCTCCCGGAGTCCTGAAACAAGTTCAGGATGACGAGGCTCAGTCGCTATTATTGCTATTGCGAACCAATTGCAAAGATAGCTGGTAAAATGGTGCTATATGAGGTTGAATTTGTCTTAATTGCGGCCTAATCCGGTCGTTATTATCCTTTTCCGACTCTATTCTATCAGGAGAATTTCCCACATGGCCCGTAACAAGATTGCGCTGATCGGCGCAGGCATGATCGGCGGCACGCTCGCCCACCTCGCAGCTTCCAAGGAAATGGGCGATGTCGTCCTGTTCGATATTGCCGAGGGCATGCCAGCGGGCAAGGCGCTCGACCTGAGCCAGGCCGCTCCGGTCGACGGGTTCGACAGCAATCTCAAGGGCACCAATGATTATGCCGATATCGCCGGCGCCGATGTCATCATCGTGACCGCCGGTATTGCGCGCAAGCCCGGCATGAGCCGCGACGACCTGATCGGCATCAATCTCAAGGTGATGAAGGCGGTAGGCGAAGGCATTGCTGCCAACGCGCCCGACGCTTTCGTTATCTGCATCACCAACCCGCTCGACGCGATGGTCTGGGCGTTGCGCGAATTTTCCGGACTGCCGCACAACAAGGTCGTCGGCATGGCCGGCGTTTTGGACAGCGCCCGATTCCGTCATTTCTTGGCTGACGAATTCAATGTTTCGGTTGAAGATGTCACCGCTTTTGTTCTTGGCGGTCATGGCGATACGATGGTTCCGGTTCCGGCTTACTCGACGGTTGCCGGTATCCCGATCCCTGATCTGATCAAGATGGGCTGGACGACACAGGACAAGATTGACGCGATCGTTGACCGCACCCGCAAGGGCGGCGGCGAGATTGTCGGTCTGCTCGGCAACGGCTCGGCTTATTATGCGCCGGCAACCAGCGCTATCATGATGGCGGAAAGCTATCTCAAGGACAAGCGCCGCGTCCTGCCAGCCGCTGCGCATCTGACCGGCCAATATGGCGTCGACGATCTTTATGTCGGCGTGCCGGTCATCATCGGCAAGAACGGTGTCGAGAAGATCATCGAAATCGAACTGAGCGAAGAAGCCCAGGGCAATTTCAACGTGTCGGTCGATGCGGTGAAGGAATTGCTGGTGGCTTGTAAGGCACTGGATAGCTCGCTGGCTTAACTATGGAGATTGTTGCAATTTTGGCGGTTTCAACTCTGGCCGCCGGAATTGCAGGTTGGTTCAATCGTTATGCAGGTTTGGCGGTGATCGGGATCGTATTAGTGTTAGCTTTTCCAATAATTGCTCTGACCAACTTTTCGATCAAGGCGGTGGCATTGTTTGCAGTGCCTGCATCAATCGGATTTTTAATGGGTGACGGCATTCGTCGCCGTCGGGAGAATTTAGAATGAGCATTTTAATCGACAAGAACACCAAGGTCATCACCCAGGGGATGACCGGCAATACCGGCACGTTCCACACGGAACAGGCTTTGGCTTATGGCACGCAGATGGTTGCGGGCGTGACGCCGGGCAAGGGCGGCACGACCCATATCGGTCTGCCGAACTATAACACCGTGGCAGAAGCCAAGGACGCGACCGGCGCGACGGCTTCGGTTGTGTATGTTCCACCTCCGTTCGCGGCGGACTCGATCCTCGAGGCAATCGATGCAGAGATCGAGCTGATCGTTGCAATCACCGAGGGCGTTCCGGTTCTCGACATGGTCCGCGTCAAGCGCGCGCTGCAGGGCAGCAAGTCGCGCCTGATCGGTCCCAACTGCCCCGGCGTATTGACCCCCGACGAATGCAAGATCGGCATCATGCCCGGCAGCATCTTCAAGAAAGGCTCGGTCGGCGTGGTCTCGCGTTCCGGTACCTTGACCTATGAAGCCGTGCACCAGACCACAGCAGTCGGCCTTGGTCAGACCACAGCGGTTGGCATCGGCGGTGACCCGGTCAACGGCACCAACTTCATCGACGTGCTCGAACTGTTCCTGGCCGACGACGAAACCAAGTCGATCATCATGATCGGTGAAATCGGCGGCAGCGCGGAAGAAGAAGCGGCGCAGTTCATTGCCGACGAAGCCAAGAAGGGCCGCAGCAAGCCGATGGTCGGCTTTATCGCCGGTCTCACGGCTCCTCCGGGCCGTCGCATGGGGCACGCCGGCGCGATTGTCTCCGGTGGTCAGGGCGGCGCGGAAGACAAGATCGCGGCGATGGAAGCCGCAGGCATCCGCGTTTCGCCTTCACCGAGCGAATTGGGCACGACGCTTGATGCGATGCTGAAAGAGCTGGTCTAGATTACTGGGCCCTCTGCGCAAGCGGAGGGCCACCCTCCCCCAAGGAAATGATCATGGGTTTTGAAGGTCAAGAGTTTCTCCAATCCGAAAAAGAAGCAGGCCCCAGCTGGCAGCGCAAACATTGGCCGATTGATGATGCCGACGAGCTGAACAGCGCGCTCGATCCCACGCAAATGGGCATCGAGATCAAGGCTGCTGCCGAAAAATCCGGCAAGTCGATGTCGGACGCCGAAGTGGCGCGGGCGGCGGAAAATTCTATCCGGGCGATGATGCTGATCCGCACCTATCGGGTGCGCGGGCATCTTGGTGCCAATCTTGATCCGCTGGGCCTGTCCAAGCTGGAAGAACCGGCTGACCTGACCCCCGAATTCCACGGCTTCACCGCGGCTGAAATGGACAAGCCGATTTTCCTTGGCGGCGTATTGGGTTTTGATACGGCAACCGTCCGCGAAATCGAAGCGGTGTTGCGGGCCAATTATTGTGGCCCGGTAGGCCTGGAATATATGCATATCGCCGATATCGAGGAACGGCGCTTCCTGCAGGACCGGATGGAAGGCAAGGACGCCGAGATCCACTTCACGCCGGAAGGCAAGAAGGCGATCCTCAACAAGGTGATCGAGGGCGAGGAATATGAGAATTTCCTCGGCAAGAAATATGTCGGCACCAAGCGCTTCGGTCTCGATGGCGGCGAATCGATGCTGCCGGCGCTGGAAAATGTCATCAAATATGGCGGCCAGGCCGGCGTGCGCGATATCGTCTACGGCATGGCCCATCGCGGCCGGCTGAATATTCTCGCCAATGTGATGGCCAAGCCTTACAAGGTCATCTTCCACGAATTTCATGGCGGATCGGCCAATCCCGATGATGTCGGCGGCTCCGGCGATGTGAAATATCATCTGGGAACATCCTCCGACCGCGAATTTGACGGCATCAATGTCCATATGAGCCTGGTGCCCAATCCGTCGCATCTCGAAGCGGTCGATCCGGTCGTGCTCGGCAAGGTCCGCGCCCAGCAGGTTGCGCGCGACGATCTCGAAAAACATGACCAGGTCCTGCCGGTCCTGATCCATGGCGACGCCGCCTTTGCCGGACAGGGCATTGTCTGGGAATGTCTCGGCTTCTCCGGCATCCGCGGCTATAATACCGGCGGTTGCATCCATTTCGTGATCAACAACCAGATCGGTTTCACCACCAGCCCACAGTTCGCGCGCTCCTCGCCTTATCCGTCGGATGTCGCCAAGGGCGTGCAGGCTCCGATTTTCCACGTCAACGGCGACGATCCGGAAGCGGTGACCTTTGCCTGCAAGATCGCGATCGAGTTCCGCCAGCGTTTCGGCCGGGATATCGTCATCGACATGTGGTGTTATCGCCGCTTTGGTCATAATGAAGGCGACGAGCCAAGCTTCACCCAGCCGATCATGTATGCCGCGATCAAGAAACACCCCAAGGTCAGCAAGCTTTACGAAGCGCGGCTGGTCGAAGAAGGCGTGATCGATGCCGACTGGGGTGAGAAGACCCGCACCGCCTTTGCCGAACATCTCGAAACCGAATTCCAGGCGGCGGCGACCTACAAGGCCGACAAGGCCGACTGGTTTGGCGGTCGCTGGCAGGGGCTGCATATTCCGGCCGATCCGGAAACCGCTCGTCGCAACGCCGACACCGCGATCGACACGAAATTGTTCGACAGTCTTGGCCGGACACTGACCACGGTTCCCGAAGGTCACAAGATTCACAAGACTCTCGGCCGGGTACTCGAAGCCAAGGCTGCGATGTTCAAGAGTGGCGAGAATTTCGACTGGGCAACCGGCGAAGCGCTGGCTTATGGCGCGCTGGTTTCGGAAGGCTATAATGTCCGCCTGTCCGGGCAGGACAGCGGGCGCGGGACCTTTTCCCAGCGCCACGCGGTCTGGGTCGATCAGGAAACCGAAGAAAAATATGTGCCGCTCAGCACCGTGCGTCACGGCCGGTTTGAAGTGCTCGACAGCCCGCTTTCCGAATATGGCGTGCTCGGTTTCGAATATGGCTATGCCGGTGCCGATCCGAAAACACTGGTATTGTGGGAAGCGCAATTTGGCGATTTCGCCAATGGTGCGCAGATCATGATCGACCAGTTCATTGCCTCGGGCGAAGCCAAATGGCTGCGGGCGAACGGACTGGTGATGCTGCTTCCCCACGGCTATGAAGGCCAGGGTCCGGAACATAGTTCGGCGCGGTTGGAACGGTTCCTGCAGCTATGCGCGCAGGATAATATCCAGGTCGCCAATATCACCACGCCGGCCAATTATTTCCATGTCCTGCGCCGCCAGATGCTGCGTAGCTTCCGCAAGCCTTTGATCATCATGACGCCGAAGTCGCTGTTGCGGCACAAGATGGCGGTGTCGAAGGCGGAGGATTTCCTGGGCGACCAGCATTTCATGCGGATATTGTCCGACACCAATCCGCCGGCCGACAAGGATGTGAAACGTCTGGTGCTCTGCTCCGGCAAGGTTGCCTATGACCTGATCGAGGCGCGCGATGCCGCAGGCGACAAGAATACCGCGATCATCCGCATCGAACAGCTTTATCCGTTCCCGGGCGAACCTCTGGTGGTCCGTCTCAAGCGGATGAAGAATCTCGAGACGATGGTCTGGGCGCAGGAAGAGCCGAAGAATAACGGCAGCTGGCATTTTGTCCGCCGTTATCTGGAAAAGGCCCTGACCCTGGCCGACGCCGGACCCCGCGATCCGGTCTATGCCGGACGCGCCGCTTCGGCTTCGCCGGCAACCGGACTGGCAAGCCGCCACAAGCAGCAGCAGGAGCAGCTGATCGCCGAGGCCCTGGGGCATGAAGCACAATAAGATGTAAGGGCCGTTCTCCTGTCACGGCAGGAACAAGACAAGCTACGAAAGCAGAGTGAATATTATGGCAATAGAAGTAAAAGTCCCGGTTCTGGGCGAATCGATTACCGAAGCAACCTTGGGCGAATGGCTCAAGCAGCCCGGCGATGCGGTTGCCGCCGACGAACCGATTGCCAGCCTCGAAACCGACAAGGTGGCGCTGGAAGTACCCGCGCCGCAAGCTGGCGTGATGGGCGCGCATCAGGTTGCTGTGGGCGATACCGTCGAAGTCGGCGCGATCATCGCGACGATCGAGGCAGGAAGCGGCGCGGCGAGCGCAGCCAAATCGGCTCCGGCCCCGGCCCCCGCCAAGGCAGAAACCAGGAGCGAGGCGAAAGCGGGCGAGCCCGATGCCTCGATCACCCTGTCACCATCGGTGCGCCGTCTGGTGCTCGAACATGGTGTCGATCCGAGCCAGATCAGCGGTACCGGCAAGGATGGCCGTCTGACCAAGGCCGATGTCGAACAATATGTGAAGTCCGGTGCGCAGAGTAACCAGCAGGCACCGCTGGCGGAAAAAGGCGAAGCCAAGGGCGCGCAAACGCCGCCTGCTCCGTCAGCAACCGGCAACCGCAACGAAGAACGGGTCCGCATGACCCGCCTGCGCCAGACCGTCGCACGGCGGTTGAAAGAGGCGCAGGATACGGCGGCTTTGCTGACCACGTTCAACGATGTCGACATGACCGCGGTGATCGAAACCCGCAGCAAGTACAAGGACCTGTTCGCCAAGAAGCACGGCGTGAAGCTCGGCTTCATGGGCTTTTTCGTCAAGGCGGCCTGCATGGCGCTGAAAGACGTGCCTTCGGTCAACGCGCAGATCGATGGCGATGAAATCGTCTATCATGATTATGCCGATATTTCGGTCGCGGTCAGCGCGCCCAACGGTCTGGTCGTTCCGGTGATCCGCAACGCCGAAGCGATGGACTTTGCCGATGTCGAGAACACGATCGGCGATTTCGGCAAGCGCGCCAAGGACGGCACGCTGACGATGGCCGACATGCAGGGCGGGACCTTCACCATTTCCAACGGCGGTGTGTTCGGTTCCTTGATGTCGACGCCGATCATCAACCCGCCGCAATCCGCCGTGCTCGGCCTGCACCGGATCGAGGATCGCGCCGTGGTCGTGGATGGCGAGATTGTTATCCGCCCGATGATGTACATGGCTCTCAGCTATGACCATCGTCTGATCGACGGTCGCGAGGCAGTGACCTTCCTGGTCCGGATCAAGGAAGCGATCGAGGATCCGGCGCGGCTTTTGATTGATTTGTAAGACGACAAACCATCGCTCGTCATCCTGAACTTGTTTCAGGATCTCGGGAGGTCCTGAAACAAGTTCAGGATGACGGAATGAGAGACAGAATATGACCGACAAATTTGACTATGATCTTCTGATAATCGGCTCCGGCCCCGGCGGCTATGTCGCGGCTATCCGGGCGGCACAGCTCGGTCTGAAGACCGGCTGTATCGAGAGCCGCGAGACTCTGGGTGGCACCTGCCTCAACGTCGGCTGCATCCCGTCCAAGGCGATGCTCCACGCGTCGGAACTTTATCATGAAGCCCATAGCGGCGCGCTGGAGAAATTCGGCGTCAAGCTGACCGGCGCCAAGCTCGACCTGAAGCAGATGCTGACCGAGAAGCTGAAGGCGGTTGAAGAACTGACCGGCGGTATCGCGTTCCTGTTCAAAAAGAACAAGGTCGACTGGATCAAGGGCCGCGGCGCGTTTGAAAATGCCAACACCGTCAAGGTCGGCGACAAGAGCTATACCGCGAAGAATATCCTGATCGCCACCGGTTCTTCGGTGACTCCGTTGCCGGGCGTCGAGATAGACAATGACAAGCATGTCGTGGTCGATTCCACCGGCGCGCTCGAACTGCCCAAGGTCCCCGGCCATATGGTCGTGATCGGCGGCGGCGTGATCGGGCTGGAACTGGGTTCGGTCTGGCTGCGGCTTGGCGCGAAAGTGACCGTTGTCGAATATCTTGACCAGATTCTTCCGGGCATGGACGGCGATATCCGCAAGGACGCGAACCGCATGTTCAAGAAACAGGGCTTTGACATCAGGACCGGCACCAAGGTTACCGGCTGCACCGTCAAGGGCAAGAAGGCGACGCTGACCATGGAACCGGCCAAGGGCGGCGACAGCGAGACGATGGAAGCCGATGTCGTGCTGGTGGCGATTGGCCGCAAGCCGAATATCGACGGGCTCGCGCTGGAAAATTCCGGCGTGGAAACCAACGACCGCGGCCAGATCGAGGTCGGCCATGATTTCCAGACCGATGTTGCCGGTGTCTATGCGATCGGTGACGTGACGCCCGGCCCGATGCTCGCGCACAAGGCCGAGGATGAAGGCATTGCAGCGGCCGAATTTATCGCCGGACAGCAGGGCATCGTCAATCACGACCTGATCCCCGGTGTCGTCTACACCTATCCCGAGATTGCCAGCATCGGCAAGACCGAGGAAGAGGTGAAGGACAGCGGTGTCGAATATAAGACCGGCAAATTCCTGTTCGCCGCCAACAGCCGCGCCAAGACCAATCGCGACACCGAAGGCTATGTGAAGATCATCGCCGACGCAAAAACCGACCGCGTGCTCGGCGCCCATATCATCTCGTCGCTCGCCGGCACGATGATCGCCCAGGTCACCCAGGCGATGGAATTCGGCGCGACCAGCGAGGATATCGCCTATACCTGCCACGCCCATCCGACCCATTCGGAAGCGATCAAGGAAGCGGCAATGGCGGTGCAGGGCAAGCCGATCCACATGTAGGTTCCCGTGCTCCGCACTTGATGTGGAACCCGGTCGGCAGTAGCATCTCTTCCCAAAGGGTCACGGCTTTCCGCCCGGAACCCTGGGGGAGAGATTATGGCGATTGCATCACTGACCACCGAACCCACCGCGACGGAAATCGCGGCCGATATTGCCGCCGGCACATTTTCGGCTCTGGAAGCGACGGAAGCGGCGATCGCTCGCATCGAAGCGCTGGACGGGCCGATCAACGCGGTGGTCGTGCGCGACTTTGATGCCGCCCGTGCTGCAGCCAAACGGCTGGACGATAAAGGACCGCAAGCGGACCAGCCGCTATTCGGCGTACCGATGACGGTCAAGGAAAGCTTCAATCTCGCTGGCCATCCCTCGACCTGGGGTCTGGACCATGCACGCAATAATATCGCGCAGTCCGATGCGGCAGTTGTCCAGCGGCTCAAGCGGGCGGGAGCGGTGATCGTCGGCAAGACCAATGTGCCACCGGATCTGGCTGACTGGCAGTCGAACAATCCGGTCTATGGCCGGACCAACAACCCGCATGACCTCGACCGCACTCCGGGTGGCTCCTCCGGCGGCGCTGCAGCCGCGGTCAGCGCGGGGATGCTGCCCTGTGAATTCGGATCCGATATTGGCGGGTCGATTCGCGTGCCCGCGCATTATTGCGGTATCTGGGGGCATAAACCGACCTTCGATGTCATCAGCCTGGAAGGGCATGGCTATCCAGGCACCGATTCCGCTCGTCCGGCTCTGTCCGTTTGCGGACCACTGGCCCGTTCGGCTGAGGATCTGGCGACATTGCTGGACATTACGCTCGACCATCCGCTTCAGCGCCGGGACGTTTCGATCAAGGGCGGCCGTTTTCTGCTGATCGACGAGCAGCCGATGGTCGGTTGCTCGCGCGGCTATCGCGCCGAACTGGACCGGGTCGCCGGGCAGATCGAGGATGCGGGGGGCCAGGTCGAACGGCGTAGCGAATTCATTCCCGACCTCGAAGCAGCGCATGACAGCTATCTCAAAATGCTCAATATCGCGATGGCCGGTGGTTTGCCTGCACCCGACGGCACGCAGGCCACTGTGCGGGACTGGTTTGATCTTTGCGACATTCAGGCCCGTGTCTATCGGCGATGGCGCGCTGTGTTCGGGGAGTTTGATTTCGTGCTGGCACCGGTGAGCGCCACACCGGCTTTTCCGCATCATGATGGACAGATTTTCCAGGGAGATATCGCGATTGACGGAGAGAATTTACCCGCAGCTCCGCAGCTTGCCTGGGCAGGAATAGCAACCTTCCCCGGGCTCCCCTCTACCGTACTGCCCGTCGGTATTGTGGACGCGATGCCCGTCGGCATACAGGTGATTGGCGACAAATATCAGGACTATCAAACAATTGATGGCGCGCGGCAGATCGGGACACTATTGGCCAGCTGACCGTTTTGCAGGAAAGCCCGGGGCAACAACATGAAACATCACAAACTCATGCGCTGGCACGTCTGGCTCGGGTGGCTGATCGGGGTGCCGATCATCATCTGGACCGCGAGCGGATTGCTGATGGTGGCCCAGCCGATCGAAAATGTCCGTGGCAATCATTTGCGTAGCGAAGCACCCATGCTGGATGCGATCCGGCCGGTCGCGCCCCTGCTCGAGGGCCGCACGGCCAAGACCCTGACCTTGCAGCAAAATGACTCCGGTCCGTTTTGGGTGATTGCCTATGCCGATGGCGGCAAGCGGCGGGCAGATGCTCTGACCGGAGCGTTGCTGCCGCCGGTTTCCGCTGCCGAGGCTGATGCCATCGCCCGTGCGGCGCGAGCGGACAGCGCTGCAATCCGCTCGGTGACACGCTTCGATGCAGGCAACGCACCGAGCGACCAGCGCAGCGGGCGGCCCGCTTGGCAGGTCGCGTTTGACGATGATGCGCGCTTCTATATCGATGCCGATACCGGCGAACTACTCTCTGTCCGCACCAGATTCTGGCGCGTCTTCGATTTCATGTGGGGCCTGCATATCATGGATCTGCAGACACGCGAAGATACCAGCCACCCGATATTGATCGGTTCGGCCGCGCTTGCCCTGGCGGGATCAATTCTCGGATTTGTCCTGCTGTTCACCCGGCGCAGGCGCAAGCGGAGCATATCGTCATGAATTCCACCATATTATATAGCGCGCTTGGCTGGCTCGACCTGTTCGGTATCGCGGTCTTCGCGATTTCCGGTGCGCTGGTCGCAGCGCGCAACCGCCAGACCCTGGTTACCTTCGGCTTTTTCGCGCTCGTTACCGGCGTTGGCGGCGGCACGGTCCGCGATTTGTTGATCGGCGCGCCCGTCTTCTGGGTGCAGGACGCGCGCGTACCCATCCTGTGTCTGGGGATTGCCCTGCTGGTCTGGGTAACGCCAGTCAAATTCTGGCGTCCGGCAGCGGTCGACTGGTTCGACGCCATCGGTCTCGCCGCTTATTCGGTTTTCGGTGCGGCCAAGGCGATGCAACTGGGCATCGATCCGGTCCCCGCGGCGATCATGGGGATCATCACCGCGAGCGTTGGCGGGGTGATCCGCGACCTGATCTCGGGAGAACCGTCGATCATCATCCGGCCGGAACTTTATGTCACCGCAGGGGCACTGGCTGCCTCGACCTTTGTTCTGCTGGTGCAGATCGGAGTGCAGGGATTTATCGCCGCGCTGATCGCCTTCGCAGCCGGATTTGCATTGCGCGCGCTGGCGATCTTCAAGGGCCTGTCGTTGCCTGCCTATCGCGGAGCAGAAGAGAAGGAATAGCTGAACAGCTGGTCGATCCAGCCGGCGGACCCGCGCGTGTTGCGCTGTACTCCGGTTCCGCATTCCAGGCAGAATGCCTGGACGTCTTCGCGGACCAGCAAGCCCTGAGCCGTTGCAATGGCCTGGCCGAAAATCGCCTTTTGTCGCTGTGCGGCCCAGCCGGTCACACCGGTGATTGGCGCGCTTTCCTGCCGGACGAACGGAAGACCATCAAAGGGGAGCCACGAGAGGCGGACCTGCGGATCAAGATATCGCGCGTGATAGTCGCCTTTTGCCAGTCCGGCGCGCTTGGCCGCCTCGGCAAGGGCTTCCGTCATGCCGCCAAAGCCGTCGACCAGACCCAGTTGGCGAGCAGTGCCGCCGTCCCAGACCCGGCCCTGTCCGATTCCATCGACCTCGGACGGGGTTTTGCCGCGCGCGGCGGCGACCAGTTTGATGAAGTCGGCATAGCTGTTTTCGACTCCTGACTGGAGGATGGCATTCAGGTCTTCGCTAAAGCCGCCGACAAAATCGGGCTCGCCCGACAGCGGGGTGGTCTGGACGCCGTCGGCGGTGACCCCCCATTTGGCCAATGCTTTTTCAAAGCTGGGCAGAACCGCAAACACGCCGATCGAACCGGTGATCGTATCGGGTTCGGCGAAAATATGATCCCCGGCCGTTGCAACCCAATAGCCGCCGCTTGCCGCGACATCACCCATCGAAACGACGATCGGCAGCTTCTTTTTCCTGGCTTCGAGCAGCGCGAGACGAATTTCCTCGCTGGCGAAGGCCGATCCGCCCGGTGAATCCACACGGACCACCAGAGCCTTGATTTCGTCTTCATCCAGCGCTTTGTAAATCAGCTCGGCAATCCGTTCGCTGGCAGCCATGCCTGGTCCGGTATCGCCGCCGACAATTTCGCCGGCAACGGTGATGACACCGATAGGAGAACCATCGGTATCCAGCGGGTGTGCGGCGACAAAGTCGTCATAGTCGATGCTCTTGAAACTGTCCGGCGAGGGTTTTTCATCCGCGCCGACCTGTTCGGCTACGAAGCGGTCAAAGGCGGTCTTGTCGCCAAGCTTGTCGACCAGCTTCTGTTGTATAGCCACCGAGGCGATGTCGCCGCCTGCGGCGGTGATGAATTTAGCGGGATCAGCGGCAAATGGCTTGATGATTGCCTGCGGCCGGGACTTTTTCACTTCGGCCTGCCAGCTGTCCCAAAGCACACCGTATAGCGCTTCGGACGCCTCGCGCGATGCGGGTGACTGATCGGCGCGCATATAGGGCTCGACCGCACTTTTATAGGTGCCGACGCGATAGATATTGGCGGTTACACCGAGCCGGTCGATCAGGCCCTTGTAATAAAGCCGGTTGCCGCCTGGGCCGGCAAAGATGATACCACCCATCGGGTCCATCCAGATTTCTGTTGCATGGGCGGCAAGCTGGTAGCTGTCATCGCTGTAGAAGTTGGCGAACGCATAGATCGGTTTGCCCGCCTTCTTGGCCCGTTCAAGCGCCTCGCCAATGTCGGTCAGGCTGGTCTGTCCGCCACCGACGAAGCTGCTGAGATCAAGGACAATCGCCTTGACGCGGTCATCCTCGAGCGTCGCATCAATGGCGTGCACGACATTGCGCAAGCGATATTCGCGCGGGCTGTCGCTGTTGCCGGCCAGAAAATCCTCGAAAGTCGGTGCGGCCGGTTCTTCGACAATCACGCCATTGAGATCGAGCAGCAAGGCGCCGTCGCGGATCGCGCCGCTATTGGGTTGAGTCGACAGCAGGGCATACAGCGCGCCGAAGAACAGCAGCATGGCGATCAGCACCATGCCATCCTTGATTGCGACCAGAAATCTCCACGCCGCTCGCGCAAACTGCATATTCATATCCCTGTTTTAACCAGATTCACCCCACCTATATGGGATCGGGACAGGATATTACCAGCGGATAAGACGGGGCACGATCAGCCGGCCGAGAATTGCGCAGATGGCCACCGCCAGCGAGTACCAGAGTCCGATATAGAATATGCTGTTGAACGGGCAGTGCAGGCTGTAGGCGGCCGCGCCCAGGGCGCCGGAGGACATGCCGACGAGCCAGCCTGTGCGGTCCGGTGCAACCGGTGCGCCACGGCGAAGCCAGAAAACCTGTGCCGCGGCTATACCCGTACCCACCAACATGCTGATAGCGAGGCATTCGACACCATAGCGCGACACGAATATCGCCATATTATCCGGTGCGGCTATCATTGCCATGACGGCGGCCGTCGCAGGAAACAGCAATGCGGCAAATAATGCCCAGACCCAGCCTTTGAAACTATTGCCGACTGCGGGCTGGCTCATTGCAATGACGGCGTAGCTGCTGGTCAGGCCGAGCAAGAGCAAGGCCCCGCCCCGCAGGAAGAACATCGGATCCGGAATGCCCATCAATATGTCGCCGCGGATTCCAGCAAACACGACCACCAGCGCCGCAAATAGGGCGGCGGTCATCAAGGTGAGCGCGAGCCCGTCCCGGATTCTCAACGGTTTAACCGGCGTCAAGTCGTCGACGAGGCGATCTATCATCTTGTCTGACATAATTTACACTCTTCTATCATCATTCTGTTTCGACCATCGCGGACAGCTTTTTCAATCCGCGATGGATGTTCACCTTGACCAGAGATTCCGATTGACCGGTCATCGTCGCGGCTTCGCTGATGCTGAGGCCTTCAATCTTCACCAGGCCGATCACTTCGGCCTGTTTTGGCGGGATCAATCCGAGCAATCGCTCGAGGCTGACCTTGGCGGTCACGTCCCCTTCCCTTGGATCGGCGACCATTTCTTCGTAGAGCTGGTCATGCTCGTGCCGGTAAATCTTGCGCAGACTGTCGATCCAGCGGTAACGGCCGATGGCGGCCAGCCACGGCAGAAATGCTCTCGCCGGATCATAGCTGGCCCGCTTGCGATGCAGCGAGATCAACGTCTCCTGCACCAGATCATCGATCGCCGACGGGTTGATCTTGCGGCCATAATAGCGACGCAGCCATTTCTCGCATTCGGTCAGCAGGCTGGCATAGCATTGCTTGTCGCCACCCTGAGCCTTGACCATCAACAGCCGCATGGTTTCTTCATTGGCGATCATCCGCTCAGCCGAACTTGTGGCCGAGCAGGCGATCCAGCGAGACTATACCGCCGCCGCGCACGATCAATATGCCGGCCAGCGCGACCCAGATGATATGGGTCTGCCACCAGGCCTCGGGATAGACGAAAAGCTGGATGACCAGGGTCATGACGAGCAGGCCGGCGGCCCCGATCCGCGTAAACAGGCCCAGGACAATCAGTATCGGCAGAAAATGCTCGGCATAGGTTGCCAGCAGGCCGGTAATTTCCGGCCAGGGCATGCCATATTCTTCCTGGAACAGATAAACCGTGGTGTCGCTCATCTGCAACCAGCTGCCGTCTTCGACCTTGGTCCGGGCCGAGCGCCAGAATATGCCGGCGAGCGCAATCCGGGTGAGCAAGAGGACCATGGCTTCAGGCACAGAGCCGCTGACCATTTGAACGAGCTTCCTGATCAGTTTCACCATCTGTTTACCTCCTGGACCTTGTCAGTACGCCTGCCTCTATCAACGTCACGATATGCTGCATGGCGGATGTTCCATCAGCCAGTTCGAGCGCAGCGTCCAAAAGGTTACCCAGAGTCGCAATATCCGTTATTTTTCTCGCGATATCATATTCGGTGGCGGTCAGCGGATGGAATAATACCTGCGCTTCCGGGCGGGCAACCAGCAGAGCATGAGGGGTATCCGGGCCCAGCTCGGCGAGCTGCGGTGACAGTTTGCCGTTCAGATCAATCAGCCGCATGGCAGGATGGGCTTCGACCGCAAGGCCGAGCAGGCTTGTTTCGTCCAGCGTAGCGATGTCGGCCAGCGCCATTGGTTCCGCTTCGGCTGCGTGATAGCTTTCGATCCAGGCCCATTCCACGCGGGCAAGGTCTGTTTCGGTTCCGCCACATTTCCGGCCTTTCAGAAATTCGGCGAATCCGGCGGCGATCAGGTTGAGATCGCAGGTCAGGATATGGTCCTGTTCGACATAGTCACGCGACAGACCGTGAAACCTGTCATGCCCCATATGCGCGTGCAATTTGGGATATGCATTTTCGAGCGCGACCAGTCGGGCGTGGGAAATCGTATTGGCATGAGCCTTCAGACCGAGCAACGCCCGGGCCTTGTCCTCGACAAACATGTCATCAGGAAAATGGGCTGGCCCCTTCTGCAGGCAGGCGATGAAGCGGGACTGGTCTTCAGCGAGCGATGGCATGGCGCGGCTCCTCCGACAGAGCGCTGGCCAATATCGCATCTGCCTTGTCGACTTCGGCCATCAGCACGTCATATTCGGGAATATCCGTGTCCCATTCGATCAGGGTCGGTTTGGGGCCGGCGCGCCTGATGAACCGGCGATAGAGGTTCCAGGTGATATCGCTGACAATCGAGCCATGATCGTCGATCAGCAGCGGCCCGCTGTCATGGCGTTCCGTCGCATGGCCGGCGAGATGGATTTCACCGACAATTCCAGGATCAATCGCGTCGATATAGGCGTCCATGTCGAGTCCGACATTGGTGGCGGTCACCTCGACATTGTTGATGTCGAAGAGGAGGCCGCAGCCTGATTCTTTGCACAAGGCCGTAATAAAGTCCGTCTCGCTCATCTCGTCCTGTCTATAGCTGAGATAGCGGGACGGATTTTCGATCAGGATCGGGCGTTTCAGCCGGTCCTGCACCCTGGCAATTTGCGCCGAAAAGTGATCGAGGCATTCCCGGCTATAGGGGATCGGCAGCAGATCGGGATAGCGGTCATGGGCATTGCCGCTCCAGCTGAGATGGTCGGAAACCATCGCCGGCTGATAGCGCTCACAGAGCGCCGCAATCTTTTCGAGCTCATCGGTGTTGAGCCCGTCCGCACTGCCGAGGGACAGGCCGACGCTGTGAAAGCTCAGGGGATAGACCCCGGCGATGGCGGTGAGCCAGCGGTGCGCCGGGCCGCCATCGCCGAAGTAATTCTGTGGATGGACCTCAACCCAAGAAGGTCGCTTCGTCACCGTGTTATCGTCGAGCACATGGGTGTAATGCACCGATTTAAGACCTATGCCACTCAATGGAGGGAGGGAATATGGCACGGGCGTGGCTGGCGAAGCGTCGGGATCAGAAATTGCGGTCATCCACGGAATCTAGCGCGTTCAGCCCTTTTTAGGAACTGGTTTTGCATTGCCTTCATGCGCGGTCAGCGTGCCGCCCATTTTAACGCAGGCGCCCTTGGCGACATATTTCCAGGCATTGCCCTGATAGTCGGCGGTCGAGGTGCCGGCGCAGCTGGTGCCCGGTCCGGCCGCACAATCATTCTTGCCGGCGAGCGCGACGCCATAACATTTCTCCTTGGCTCCGGCGGCTTCAGCAGCGGTGGCGGAAAGGGACAGTGTCGCGGCGGCAGCCAGTGATGCAGCAGCGGCGGTTGTTTTCATTAGAACAGACATGAAATTTTCCTCTCTTGTATATGGGGGAACAGGTGCGAGCCTGCCGATGCGGGCTCGTGATGATATTCGGCGGCGCTGGCGATCCAGTTACACAGCGCTTCCGTAGCAATGCGTATTGCAGGAAAAAAGAATCGGAATGCCCAGGAAATCCAACAAAAATTAACCAAAATATTTTCTGCCCTTTCCCTTGACGGCTGATGAATAACTATTACATGGGGCCTGTTAGCACTCGGAAGTAGAGAGTGCTAATTCACATATATTCTGCTCTTCCGGTCGGCGGCAAACCGCTGGCATGAAGAGATCTGGATGGGACAAGAAAGGGAAATCTATGAAATTTCGTCCATTACATGACCGTGTACTGGTGCGCCGCGTAGAAGCGGATACCAAAACTGCGGGGGGCATCATCATTCCGGATAGCGCACAGGAAAAGCCATCCGAAGGCAAGGTTGTCGCTGTCGGCAATGGCCTGAAAGACGACAATGGCAAGGCCACAGCGCTTGACGTCAAAAAAGGCGACAAGATCCTGTTCGGCAAATGGTCCGGCACGGAAGTCACCGTTGACGGTGAAGAGCTGATCATCATGAAGGAAAGCGATATTCTCGGTATTATCGAGAAGTAATTGCTTCCCCCATCATAAATTCAATCAACTAAGCAGAGGAAAATATCATGGCTGCTAAAGACGTAAAATTTGGTCGCGACGCCCGCGAACGCATCCTCAAGGGTGTGAACACGCTGGCTGACGCCGTTAAGGTAACCCTCGGTCCCAAAGGCCGTAATGTTGTGCTCGACAAGAGCTTTGGCGCACCGCGCATCACCAAGGACGGTGTTTCGGTTGCCAAGGAAATCGAACTGAAAGACAAGTTCGAGAATATGGGCGCACAGATGCTTCGTGAAGTCGCATCGAAAACCAATGATGTTGCCGGCGACGGCACCACCACCGCTACCGTTCTCGCTCAGGCTATCGTCAAGGAAGGCATGAAATCCGTTTCTGCCGGCATGAACCCGATGGATCTGAAGCGCGGTATCGACCAGGCGGTTCTGGCCGTGGTTGCGGATCTCAAGAAGCGTTCGAAAGACGTCAAGGGCAGCGAAGAAATCGCCCAGGTCGGCATTATCTCTGCCAATGGCGATCGCGAAGTTGGCGAAAAAATCGCTGAAGCGATGGAAAAAGTCGGCAAAGAAGGCGTGATCACGGTTGAAGAAGCCAAGGGTCTCGACTTTGAACTCGACGTTGTCGAAGGCATGCAGTTTGACCGCGGTTATCTGTCGCCTTACTTCATCACCAACCCGGACAAGATGATTGCCGAACTCGACAATCCCTACATCCTGATCCACGAAAAGAAGCTGACCAACCTGCAGCCATTGCTCCCGATTCTGGAAGCTGTTGTTCAGGCCGGCCGTCCGCTTCTGATCATTGCCGAAGATATTGAAGGCGAAGCGCTTGCTACCCTGGTAGTCAACAAGTTGCGCGGCGGACTCAAGATCGCAGCGGTCAAGGCGCCTGGTTTCGGCGATCGTCGCAAAGCGATGCTCGAAGATATCGCGATCCTGACCAAGGGCGAAATGATCTCCGAAGATCTCGGCATCAAGCTGGAAAGCGTTACGCTGAACATGCTCGGTGAAGCCAAGAATGTCACGATCGACAAGGATAACACCACGATCGTCGACGGCGCTGGCAAGAAAGCCGACATCAAGGCGCGTGTTGAAGCGATCCGTAACCAGATCGAAAGCACCACTTCCGACTATGACAAAGAAAAACTGCAGGAACGCCTGGCGAAACTCGCTGGCGGTGTTGCCGTGATCAAGGTCGGCGGCGCTTCTGAAGTTGAAGTGAAAGAGAAGAAAGACCGTGTCGACGACGCGCTGCACGCAACCCGTGCTGCGGTTGAAGAAGGCATTGTCCCAGGCGGCGGTGCTGCGCTTCTCTATGCTACTTCGGCTCTCAAAGGTCTTGAAGGCATCAACGACGATCAGACCCGCGGCATCGACATCGTTCGTAAGGCGCTGCAGGCTCCGGTTCGCCAGATCGCTGAAAATGCGGGCTTTGACGGCGCGGTTGTTGCTGGCAAGATGCTTGACCAGAAGAGCAAGGAATTCGGCTTCAACGCATCGACCGATGTTTATGAAGACCTTGTCAAAGCTGGCGTCATCGATCCGACCAAGGTTGTCCGTGCTGCACTGCAGGACGCTTCCTCGGTTGCCGGTCTGCTGATTACCACTGAAGCGGCTGTGGCAGAAACGCCATCAGACGACAAAGCCGGTGGCGGCATGCCCGACATGGGCGGCATGGGCGGCGGCATGGGCGGAATGGGCTTCTAAACCCGACCGTTCAGTCAACGCTGAAACCAACAAGAGGGGCTGGAAGGAAACTTCCGGCCCTTTTTTTATGTCCGCTTTGGCAGGTTCCTGAATTTCTCTTCAAGAAAGCCGGTGAACAATTTTGTCCGGGCGGGCAGGACGGGTGAGGCGGGTCTTACCGCCCAGACGTCCCAATCCGGCAGGATGCGATGATCGGGCAACAGGATTTTCAGGCGACCGGACTTGAGATGGTCCTGAACATCCCAGAGTGACTTGATGGCGATACCGAGGCCATCCACCGCTGCCATCGCTATGGCTTCACCGCTGTTGCTCTGGAAGGTTCCGGAGACAGATATTTTCTTCTGCTTTTTGTCGGACAACTGGAAAAGCCAGTTCTGGCCGGCACCCTGCAACAGGCAATTGTGATTTTTAAGATCATCAAGATTCTCGGGCATTTCGTGTTCCGCAAAATATCGCGGGGAGGCGACGAGCGCCCGGGGGCTTTCCGCAAGTTTGCGCGCCCGCAGACTGGAGGGCGCCAGTGCGCCCACGCGGATCGCCAGATCAAAGCCCTGCTCGACAATATCCACCACATTGTCCGACAGGTGAAGCTGCACTTCCGCTTCCGGGTGATCGGCCATGAACTCGGCGATATGCGGGGCGATATAGCGATGGCCGAATGTCGATGATGCGGTGACCCGCAGCAGGCCCTTGATTCGGGTCTCTCCACCGGAGATGTCGAGCCGCGCTTCTTCCACCGCGTCGATGATCCCCCTGGCGTGGGACAGGAAGCGTTCGCCGTCCAGCGTCAATGTAACCGACCTTGTGGTACGGTTGAGCAGGCTGACGCCAAGACTGGCTTCCAGAGCCTGAAGCCGCTGGGTTGCCGTAGCGGGTGAAAAGCCGAATTCCTCTCCGGCTTTGCCGATCGCACGCAGCGCAGCCACCCGGAGAAATAACCGCAGCGAAAGAAGGTCCCAGTCCATTATTCGAATATATCAAATAGTGAATTCAAAAACCAACCAATTATTAATACCGAAGAATATCGTATTGAAATCCCCACAGCCGGCGGACCGGCATCAGAAAAAGGATATCAGATATGAAAGCCATTGGATTAACCCGTTACCTGCCCATCGAAAATCCGGAATCCCTGGTCGATGTGGAACTGGACAAGCCGGTCGCCGAAGGCCGGGATATTTTGGTCAAGATCCACGCCATCGCCGTGAACCCGGTCGACGTAAAAGTACGTGCGCCCAAGGATGACGTCGAGGAAACACCCCGCATTCTCGGATGGGATGCCGCTGGAGTCGTGGAGGCGGTTGGCGCGGATGTCACGCTGTTCAGCCCCGGCGACGAAGTCTATTATTCCGGCGATATTACCCGGTCTGGCGCTTATGCCGAATATCAGCTGGTCGATGAACGGATTGTCGGTGGTAAACCGAAATCGCTCGGCTTTGCCGCCGCAGCCGCTTTGCCGCTGACCACCATCACCGCCTATGAAGCCTTTTTCGAGCGGCTCGGTCTCGACCGCGACGGAGGCAACAAGGGTGATACGATCCTGATCATCGGCGGTGCCGGCGGCGTCGGCTCGATTGCTATCCAGCTCGCCAAGGCGGCTGGCCTCACGGTGATCGCCACCGCTTCCCGCGAAGAAACATCGCAATGGGTCCGGGACCTGGGTGCAGACCATGTGATCAATCACCGGGAACCGCTGCGGCCGCAGGTCGAGGCGCTGGGTCTCAAATATGTCGATCATATCGCGATCTTCAACCATACTGACGGCCACTGGGAGGCGGTTACCGATTTGATCCGGCCACAAGGGAAGATCGTGACGATAGTCGAAAATGAAAAGCCGCTGAGCCAGGATGTGCTCAAGACCAAGGCCGCCGGTCTGGTCTGGGAATTCATGTTTGCCCGCTCGATGTTCCAGACGCCAGACATGATCGAACAGCACAAATTGCTCAACTATGTCGCCGATGAAATTGACGCGGGCCGGATTCGTTCGACGGTCAATGAAGTGTTCACGCCGATCAATGCCGAAAATCTTCGCAAGGCCCATGCCCTTCTGGAAACCGGACGGGCGACGGGCAAGGTCGTGCTCGAAAATTTCGGTTCCTGAAACAACCCGATGAAAAGGACATAAGATGACATTGATAATCAACGCCCATATCCACGCCGTAGCCGAGAAACGCGATCTGGTGATCGCCGAACTTGATCTGCTGCTCGCACCCACGCGAGCCGAGAAAGGCTGCATTTCCTATATCCTCTATCAGGATAATCTCGACCCGAACCATTTCATGTTTCAGGAAGAATGGGAAAGCCGGGAACTCTGGCAGGACCATATGCAAGGGCCGGGATTGCAGCGCTGGTCTGAAAAGACCGCCCGAGCGATTGCCGAGTTCACGCTCTACGAGATGACCGAGGCGGGCTAGAAATTGGAGAAATGACAAGGGCTGGAAGGAAACTTCCGGCCCTTTCTCTGTCCGTTATCAGCAGCGTCGTCGACGCAATTTGGTTACAATAGCTATCATCCCCGCTTTCGCCTTGGTATAGCCCGTTGCTCAGGAGACGGAGCCGGGCCGACACCGGGCAGTGTGAGGGATAACGCGCGATATGGTCTGCAGTACCTTCGAGCTTTTCAAGATCGGTGTCGGGCCTTCGAGCTCGCATACAATGGGACCGATGCTGGCCGCCGCGATGTTCGTGGAGCGGCTCGCTGCTGCTGGCAAGCTGCAGGATGTGACGCGTCTGGAGACCTTGCTGTTCGGGTCGCTGGCGTTGACCGGCAAGGGGCATGCGACGGACCGGGCGATCCTGCTCGGGCTTTCCGGACAGCGACCGGAAAATATCGAACCGGATGCAGCGGATGTCCTGGTGGAGAAAATCCGCTCTTGTGCCAGAATGAATCTCAATGGCTCGCATGCAATTGCCTTTGATGAAGAAACGGACGTCATCTTCGACCAGAAAAAGCGGCTCGATTTTCACAGCAATGCGATGCGGTTCACCGCTTATGCAGGAGATCAACCGGTTGATGCGCGGGTCTATTATTCGGTCGGCGGCGGCGCGATTCTCGACGAGGACCAGATCGGCAGCAACAATCCCGAAAGCGGTCTGTGGGACGTACCGCATCCCTACTGCTCGGGTGCCGATTTGCTCAAAATTGCGGCGGAACAGAATCTCTCCATTGCCGATATCATGCGCGAAAATGAACGTTCGGGAAAGGCGGACGAGCAGATCAGTGCAGACATCCGGGCCATCACCGATGCGATGTCAGCCTGTATCGATCGCGGTATATTGCAGGGCGGCATTCTTCCCGGCGGCCTGCGGGTCAAACGCCGGGCCCCGCTGATCCACGCCCGCCTGATGGAGCGGCAGGAACGCGCCCTGTCCGATCCACTGACCATATTGGACTGGGTCAATCTCTGGGCGCTGGCGGTGAACGAGGAAAATGCTGCTGGCGGCAAGGTAGTGACGGCGCCGACCAACGGTGCCGCCGGGATCATCCCGTCTGTGTTGCGCTTCTATCAACGGTTCGCACCCAAGGCCGATGCAGCGGGCGTGGAAACGTTCCTGCTGACCGCCGCCGCGATCGGGTCGCTGTTCAAGGAAAATGCCTCGATTTCCGGAGCCGAAGTTGGCTGCCAGGGCGAAGTCGGTGTTGCCTGTTCGATGGCCGCCGCCGGTCTGACGGCAGCCTGGGGCGGCACGCCGCTGCAGGTAGAAAATGCGGCGGAGATCGGCATGGAGCATAATCTCGGCCTGACCTGCGATCCGGTTGGCGGACTGGTCCAAGTGCCCTGTATCGAGCGCAATGCTGTTGGAGCGGTTAAGGCGATTGAAGCGGCGCGGCTGGCCATTCTCGGCGATGGCACCCATCGGGTCAGTCTCGATGAAGTGATCGAGACCATGCGCAAGACGGGGCTGGATATGTCCGAGCGCTACAAGGAGACGTCGCAAGGTGGACTTGCCGTCAATTTGGTGGAATGCTGACCGAAACGGGAGAGAATATTGATGAAGAAGCTCGGCATAGGTTTGTTGGTTCTGGTGCTGATCGGGATTGCCGCCAGCCTTTTGTTCCAGGAGCAGATCGGCAAGAGGCTTTTCGCCAGAGCCGTGCACGAAGCGGTGGCGCGCGACGTCATCGGTGATCTGCCGGACGGGATCAATGTCGCGCTTTGTGGTTCCGGTTCGCCGCTGCCCGATCCGACACGGGCAGGTCCCTGCTCGGCGGTGATCATCGACGGCAAGATGTTCATTGTCGATATCGGCGGTGGCGCGGTGCGCAATCTTGGCCTGATGGGCCTGAACCCGGGTGCCACCGAAGCCTTGTTGCTGACCCATTTCCACAGCGATCATATCGACGGCATGGGCGAATTGATGCTCCAGCGCTGGGCTGGCGGTGGTCGGGAAGCGCCTTTGCCGGTGATCGCACCGGAAGGCGTGGAGGTGATCGTCGATGGACTGAACGCCGCTTATGCCGCCGATGTGCAATATCGCGTCGCTCACCATGGCAAAGCGACGATGTCGCTGGCCGGTGCGGGTGGCGAAGCCAGACCCTTTTCCATGGCCGAAGGTCAGCAGGAGATGGTCGTCTACGATCAGGATGGCATCAAGATCACCGCATTTACCGTAGCCCATAAACCGATCACGCCGGCGGTAGGCTATCGCTTCGACTACCAAGGGCGCTCGGTCGTGTTCAGCGGCGATACGGTCAAATTGCCGATTGTCGCGAAAATCTGCAACGGCTGCGATCTGCTGATCCACGAAGTCTTGAATGCCGAGATGGTGGGCACGCTGGAAACGGCATTCGAGAAAACCGGTCGCAAGCGGCTGGTCAAGATCATGGCCGATATTCCGGACTATCACACGACACCGGTCGAGGCGGCACAAACCGCCAGAGCGGCCAAGGCAAAGATGCTGGTCCTGTCACATATCGTGCCGGCGCTGCCGCTCGACTATCTGGACGCCTATTTCACGAAAGGCATGAATGGTGCCTATGATGGTCCGACAGTGCTGGGTAAAGACGGGATGCTGTTCAGCCTTCCCGCCAATAAGGATAGTATCGAACAGGGCGATTTGCTTTAATTTGGGGGGTGATCCAAGGAGAAACCACCCGTGACCACAAATCGATTCTGGCAATTGAACAGCCGTCCCGAAGCGCAGGATGTTTCGGGTTCGCTATCGCTGGAAAGCGAAGCGATGCCGGAGCTTGCCGATGGCGAGGTGCTGGTCAGGGCGGCCTATCTGTCAATGGACGCCGGTACTCGCATGTGGATGACCGAGCGCGAGGACAGCTATCAACCGCCCCTCGAGTTGGGCACAAAAATGGTCGGACTGGTGCTCGGTCATGTGGCTGCTTCGCGCCATGGCGGCTTTGCCGAGGGCGATCTGGTGCGCGGTTTCGGGCAATGGGCCGAATATAGCGTGCTGCAACCCGAACTGGCCGGACTGGTCAAGGTCGATGACAGTATCGCCGATATCAAGCAGCATTTCGGCGTCCTCGGCTTCAACGGCTGGACGGCGCTCTGGGGCATAACGGAAACGGCGGGAGTGAAGGCTGGCGACAATGTGCTGGTCTCCGCAGCGGCCGGCGCAACCGGTGTGCTGGCTTGCCAGATTGCGAAGATATTGGGTGCGAATGTCTATGGTCTGGCGGGCGGCCCCGAAAAATGTCGCTGGCTGGAGAAGGAGCTCGGGATCACCAGGGCTATTGATTACAAGAATGAGGATATTGCCGCCGAGCTGGCCAAGGTCGACGGCGGCATCAACGCCTATTTCGACAATGTCGGCGGACCGATACTGGATGCCGTCCTGCCCAATATGGCGCTATATGGCCGGATCGCGCTGTGCGGTCTGCTCGCCCAATATGAAGGTGACGGGCGCGGCCGGGGACCAGAGCATTTCGACCAGATATTGATGAAGAGACTGCGCATCGAAGGCTTTTTCTCGCCCGACTTCGCCGATCAGGGCGAGCGGCTGACGGTGGAACTGAAGGCGTGGCTCGAACAGGGACAGATCAATACGCCATTCGATGTCACCGACGGCATCGAGAATGTTCTCGGCGCTTATGGCAAATTGTTCACCGGTGGCAATATCGGCAAGGTATTGGTAAAAATCTAGACTTTGTCTTGCCGGAAACGCAAGCTCCACAGCGATAGTCCCATGATGGTCAGCGCATAGCATATTGCCATGATCGAAATGCCGGACCAGCCGGCATAATCATAAGTTGCGGCGCCGAGCCAGCTCGATATGCCGCCGCCAATAAACATTATGACGATATAGATGGTCATTAGCCGGGTCCGGATTTCCGGGGCGCGGCTGAACAATATCGTGCGGCTGCAAATATCGACCGATGCCCCGCCGATACTGTTGAAAATGATCGCGATCACCAAGAGCCAGAGATTCTGGCCGGCGAAGGGAAGGAGACACACGCCGATCAGCTGAGAAAGGCAGAAATAGACGCGCGCACGTTCGGCCCCGATATGATCGGCAAGCCGGCCGGCATATGGCGAACCCATAACATTGACGATGGCAATGATCGCCAGATAGCCGACCGTATCGACGCCATAGCCGTTGCGCGGCAAATGCAGGCCTACCGCCAGCCAGATCGCCAGGAACAGTCCGAAGGAAAGCGCCTGGATCAGGCCGCCCAGTGGCACCTCCGGCAGGGATTTCATGATCGGCCAGAGCGAGCGGAGCAGTTCGCCATAACGCGGCGGCTCGACGCCGGACGGTTTCTCGTCCCGCCGCCGCTCCATGATCGAAGGCAGCAGAACGACCAGAAATGCCATGGATGCGGCCCCGACCCAATAGGCCGAGCGCCAGCCGAAATAATGGCCGAGCAAGCCGCCACCGACCCGGCTGCCCAATATGCCCAGAGTCACGCCAGCGGTCATAATTCCGGTAACATGGCCGATGCGCCCGGGCGAAACCCGCCGGGTCACATAAGCGGGCAGCAGATAGGGCGCGATGGTGACAAAGCCGAGCAGGGATGAAGCGGCAACAAATGTCGTGAAGCTTCCGGACAGCGCCATCGCCAGCATCGCCAGAAATTGCCCGGCGACAAATATCGTCACCAGCTTGCGATTGTTGATCCGGTCTCCGAGCGGCAGCAACAACAATATACCCAACGCCAAAGCTATCTGGTTGAGCGCCGGAGCGAGCCCGACCGTTGCGCCGCTGACGCCGAATTCTTCGGCAACCGGCGTGATCAGCGGATGAATATAATAACCATTGGCCACCACCGCCGCAGAGGATAGCGCGAAGAGGAACAGCTTGAGCTCGCTGATGCGGGCGGGCGGGTTGCTCTCGATGGATTCAGGATTGTTCATTTCCATCTGCGCTTACGCGATAAGCGCAATAGCGGAAAACAATATTCCCGCCCTATAGCCTATCAATAATATCTGCGAGATCGGCTGTCTGCTTGCCGTAAACACGATCTAGCAGCGCGGCGAGCGTTTCGGGATCGGCGACATCGGGATGGCCGCTGTTGAAAGGGGGGTGCGGGTCATATTCCAGACTGAGCTGGATGGATTCGGCCCACTGCTGCCCGGCGATCTCCGCAACCACCGTCAGAGCGAAATCGATGCCCGAGGTAACTCCCCCCGCCGTGATGACATTACCGTCTTTGACCACGCGCGCTTTTTCATGTGTTGCGCCGAATTTTTCGAGCAGACCGGTATAGGCCCAATGGCTGGTCGCGCGTTTTCCGTCCAGCAACCCGGCCGCGCCGAGTACCAGCGAACCCGTGCATACGGAGGTAATATATTGGGCTGCGGCGGCCTGATCACGCAAAAATTGCAGCGTGGCTTCATCCTGAATTACATCTCTGGTGCCAAAGCCCCCGGGGACGCAGAGCAGATCGGCTTGCGGGCAATCCGCGAATTCGGTCGAGGGCAGAATGGCGAAACCACTATCGGTCTGTATCGGCTTGATTGCCATGGCCGCCGTGTGGACCTCGGCGCCCGGGATCCGGCAAAGCACCTGTGCGGGGCCGGTGAAGTCCAGCTGGGTGACGCCGTCGAACAGCAGGAAGACGATGTGGAAGGGTTTTGGGCTATCGGTCATGGGGCTACTCCAGATTAGAGAGGTGCCCAGGCGATCGGCGGCAAAATATGTCCGCTCCCCGATGGTATCCCATCTTGTTCTCGCCAGTCACGGACAGATGCCAGTTTAATCCCGTTTATCTGCAAGATCAATCGGGACCTGCGTCCTTGCCAGCGAATATTCATCGGCGCGATGCTAGGGTCTTGGCATGGAATATAGGACGGAAGATGGCTGGTCAGATCGCGCGAAATCACTTTTTGCGGTGTTCGTCATTCATGCCGCCATCGGCTATGCGCTGGTAAGCGGTCTGGGGATGGATATGGCAAAGACGGTGTCCGCAGGTTTCAAAGTCATCAATATCGCTGCTTCGCCGCCACCGGAACCGATCCCGGACGAGCCGCCGGCCAAGGCAGGGGAACAGGTTGCCTCGCCCGAAAATCTGAAGGCCCAGGCGACCCAGATTGTCGCGCCTGACCCGGTGGTCAAACTGGACATTGTTTCTCCGGTGGTTGCTGCACCTATTGCCGGCTTGGGAAATGACAATGACGCCGGCGCTTCCGACCGGCCGGGCTCCGGCTTTGGCAGCGGCGGGCAGGGCGACGGTTTCGGAGGTGGAGGCATAGTCTCCGGTCCCCGCCATCTGTCCGGTACGATAGCCCGCAAGGACATCCCGCGCTCGGTCTGGAAATCGGGCAATCGCGGTAATGTCGTGGCGCATTTCACGGTCGGGGTTGATGGCCGCGCGAGCGATTGCACCGTCCGGCAGTCGAGCGGCCATCCCGGTCTCGACGCGACCACCTGCCGGTTGATCGAACAACGCTTTCGCTTTGAACCGGCGCGGGATGCGCGTGGCCGGGCGGTGGCCCGTCCTTACGGCTGGCTGCAGGAATGGTGGCAGGATGGGCGCGGTCCGCAGCGGGCGGACTGATAGAGACTTACATCCCCATATAATCGCGTTTGCCGATGGCTACGCCCTGCATACGCAACAGATTATAGGCTGTGGTGACGTGGAAAAACAGATTGGGCAGGAAGAAGCTCAGCACATAGGTCTGGCCGTCCAGTTCCATCGTCTTGCCCGGACCGACAGGCATAGAAATTTTCAGATCGGCATTGCCATCGATAGCGGCATCGTCCGTGGCCGCGATTTTCTCTGCACATTCGGCGATGCGGGCGATGAGCGCGTCAAATGTTTCGCCTTCCATCGGCATGTTGGGCAGATCGTCGGGCGCTGTGCCGCTCATCCGCGCCGCGCCGCGCACGGCAAATTCGGTGATCATCTGGACCTGCCATTTCAGGTCACTCATGTCCGGGAACAGGCGCGCGCCAAGATAGGCTTCTTCTGCGGTTCCGGCGGCTTCGGCGGTCTCCTTGGCCTTGACGAGGACATTGGTCAGGCCGCGAAACGCCTGAGCGGCCGAGCCTTTGAGAATATGGGAGAGAGATGTGGTCATATTGGTTCTTTCCAAATCGGGTTGAGCGTGAATATCTAGAATATGCCGGCGAGCACATAGCCGCCCAGCGCGATGAAACTGGCAAAGGTTGCGAATGCGCCAATCGCCCGGAAGGCCTGAAAGACCTTGCCCTTTTCGGCGCCATGCGATCCGGCGACGGTCGAAAGGGCGATTGCGTGCAAGATGCGGCCTGCGATGAATATGAGAGCGATGATCGCAACAATATCATTTGGAACCACGGTCATTTCCGCCAACGCCAGTACGACGATGAACAAGGCCGCATTTTCCGCCAGATTGCCATGACGACGGATTTTGCGTTCCAGCACCGGATCGTCACCGGTGCCCAGGTTGATGCGGTTGCGGATACGGTGCATCCCGACAAGGATCATCAATATCGCCTGCAGGATGGCGAGCACGGCTCCGGCAACGGCCGCGATAATCGGTATGGTCATTCGGCAATCTCCTGGTTGCTTTTATCCTTGGGGGCTTGCGGCAGTCCGGCAAGCAGCGCAAGATTATTAAGAGCCGGGGAAATTGCTCGCCAGCCTGTATTCCGAAACCCGGCCTGAAGCTGGTTTCACGATCACAAGCGCCTTTGCGGGCCTGTTTGTCGAACCGCGAAGAGCACGTCCCGGTCGTGATATATCCATATTGATACCCATTTTGGGATATATTTAGCGGCTTAAGGAAACCCACTGTTAACCATGCGCTTGCACTAGCGCGCAACCTATTCCCCTTATTGGCGGACTGATGAACGCAATTCTGCATAATTTGTCGCCGATCCGCCAGACCGCTATCATCTCGGCGATCGCAGTCCTGCTATCGTTCACGTTCACCGGATCGCTATATCTGCTATTCTTCGGGCTGGATGACCGGTTCTGGAAGGCTTTGAGCATGGCGATAATCATCCCCTGGGGGATCACTATCCCGCTGGGGCTCTACACATCCCGACAGCGCTTCAAGCTTATCGAACTGGCCAACCGGCTCAAGGAAACGCAAAAAAAATTGCGCAAGACCAACAAGGCGCTTGAACTGCGGGCCAATTTTGACGGCATGACCGGCCTGCTCAACCGTGATAGTTTTTTTGGCCGGGTCGATACATTGCGAACGGATCAAGATAGCAATGTGCTGATGCTCATCGATGTTGACCATTTCAAGGACATCAACGACAATTTTGGTCATTCCGTAGGGGACCAGGCGCTGAAGATGCTCGGCAAGATATTCCGCAAGGTTCTGCGCAAAAATGATCTGATCGGCCGTATTGGCGGAGAGGAATTCGGTGTATTCCTGCCCGAAACAAGTATGCCGGAGGGGCAGATTATCGGGGAAATGATCCGCTACGAGGTCGAGAATATGATTTTCGAACCCAGTCGCAATATGCGGCATGTGATCACGGTCAGCATTGGTGTGACCACAATCGACTCGCATCAGGCGCGTTCGGTCCTCATGGAGAATGCCGACGCGGCGCTGTTCACTGCCAAACGGAGCGGTCGCAACCGGGTTGTCATGTTCGAACCGGGCATGCGTGCCAGCCCTGTCCCGGGCCGTGAAAGGCCGCGCGATTTAAACTTTGTAATGTCGACATCAAATTTACGACCGCGCGGGATTTGAAATGACGAAGGCTGCTGGCGCTGCTAGTGCTGGCCGCTATGACGAACACTTCAGACAGCAAACCCAATCATCTCTATCTCGTTGACGGCTCGGCCTATATTTTCCGGGCCTATCATCGTCTCCCGCCGCTGACCAATGTCCATGGCGAGCCGGTTGGCGCAGTCTATGGCTACACGACGATGCTGTGGAAGCTGGCCGACGAGCTCAACAAGGCCGATGGCCCGACTCATATGGCCGTGGTGCTGGACAAGGCGGGTACCAGTTTCCGCAACGATCTCTACGACCAGTACAAGGCCAATCGTCCGGAAGCGCCCGAGGACCTGAGGCCGCAATTCTCGATGATCCGCGATGCGACGCGCGCTTTCTCGCTGCCGCTGATCGAGGAGGAGAATGTCGAGGCCGACGATATGATCGCCTCCTATACCAGGGCGGCGCTGGCCGAGGGCTGGAAGGTAACGATCGTGTCGTCCGACAAGGATCTGATGCAGCTGATCGAGCCTAATGATGAAGGTCGCGTCGACATGCTCGACACGATGAAGAACGCGCGGATGAACCGGGCGACAGTCGAGGAAAAATTCGGTGTCGGTCCCGAGAAGCTGGGCGATGTGCTGGGGCTGATGGGCGACAGTTCCGATAATATTCCCGGGGTCCCCGGGATCGGGCCGAAAACGGCGTCGAAACTGATCAACGAATTTGGCGACATTGAAAGCGTGCTTGCCGCTGCGCCGGAGATGAAAAAATCCAAGATGCGGGATAATCTGATCGAATTTGCCGAACAGGCCCGTCTGTCGCGGATATTGGTGACGCTGAGGGAAGATTGTCCGTTGCCGGACACTCTGGACAGTTTCCTGATTCAGGATATCCCCCACGAGCCGCTGCACGAATTTCTGTCGCACCACGGTTTCAACAGCCTGCTCAAAAAGCTCGGCGGCAATGGCCAGGCGGAGCCGCAGGACCCCGATGTCGATGACAAGGCGTCTGCCGGGTCAGCGGTGAAGGCCGCAGATGCGCCGACCATCGACCGGTCGAAATATGAATGTGTGCAGACGATGGCAGCGCTGGATACATGGATAGAACGCGCCACCACCGGAGGTGTCTGCGCCGTTGATCTGGAAACCGACAGCCTCGAAAGCGTGACCGCGCGGATCGTCGGGGTCTGCCTTGCTACAGGTCCCAACCAGGCTTGTTATATTCCGCTCGGCCACGGCAGCGGCGATATGTTCGGCGAAACGCCGGATCAGATAGGCTTCGATGACGCGCTCGCCAGACTCAAACCGCTGCTCGAGGATGATGCGGTGCTGAAAGTCGGTCAAAATCTGAAATATGACATGGGCGTGCTGGCCCAGCATGACATCAGGATTGCGCCGTTTGATGACACATTGGTGATGAGCTTCAACCTTGATGCCGGCCTGCACGGCCACGGCATGGACGAACTCAGCAAACTGCATCTGGGCCATGAATGTATCAGCTTCAAGTCGCTCACCGGTACCGGCAAGAAGGCAATCGGCTTCGCCGAAGTACCGCTGGACAAGGCGACCGAATATGGCGCGGAGGACGCCGACGTCACGCTTCGTCTGTGGGAGATATTGCGCCTGCGGATGGTGCCGGAACGGGCAACGCGCGTCTATCAGATGGTCGACCGTCCGCTGGTGCCGGTGATTGCCGGGATGGAGGCCACCGGGGTTCTGGTCGACCGCGAGGAACTGGCGCGCCTGTCCAAGACATTTGCAGAGGAAATGGAAAAGCTGGAAGCACAGATTCACGACCTGGCGGGAGAGCCTTTTTCCATTGGCAGCCCCAAGCAGCTCGGCGAAATCCTGTTCGGCAAGCTTGGCCTGAAGGGTGGCAAGAAGGGCAAGTCGGGCCAATATTCGACCGATGTTACCGTGCTCGAACGGCTGGCCGGTGATGGCGAGCCGATTGCGCAGAAGGTCGTCGACTGGCGCCAGCTGGCAAAGCTGAAATCGACCTATACCGACGCGCTGCAGGAGCAGATCAACGCGAAGACCGGTCGCGTGCACACCTCCTACAGCCTCAGCGGCGCGCAGACCGGGCGGCTGTCATCGACCGAACCGAATCTGCAGAATATCCCGATCCGCAGCGAGATCGGGCGGCAGATCCGGCAGGCCTTTGTCGCCGCGCCCGGCAATGTCATCCTTGCCGCCGACTATAGCCAGATCGAGCTCAGGCTGGCCGCGCATATCGCCGATGTGGCGAGCCTGAAAGAGGCCTTTGCCCATGGCGAGGACATCCATAACCGCACCGCGCGCGAATTGTTCGGCGCCGAAGACCGCGACGCCCGCGCCCGCGCCAAGACGATCAATTTCGCGATACTCTATGGCATCTCGCGATGGGGTCTGGCCAAACGGCTGGAAGTAGACCCGGATGAAGCGCAGGCGATGATCGACACCTATTTCGAGCGTTTCCCGGGCATCAATCAATATATCTCCACCACTCTGCAATCGGTTCGCGAGACCGGCTATACCGAGACCCTGTTTGGCCGCAAGACGTGGTTCGAGCGGATCAAGTCGTCCAACCAGGCCGAACGGCAGGGCAGCGAACGCGCCGCGATCAACGCGCCGATCCAGGGCACCAGCGCCGACATCATCAAGCGCGCGATGGCCAGAATGCTGCCTGCGCTGACCGAGGCGGGACTGGAGAATGTCCGGATGCTGATGCAGGTCCACGATGAACTGGTGTTCGAATTGCCCGAAGGCGATGTGGATGCTGCCAGCGCGGTGATCCGGTCGGTGATGTCGGGCGCGGCGGAACCGGCGGTGAAATTATCGGTGCCGCTGGACGTCGATATCGGGACCGGCAAGAACTGGGACGAAGCCCATTAGGTCGCGGACGAAATAAAAGGGGCCTTACGGCTTGTTCTTCAGGTCTTGATCCAGAGGCGGATGAAAAAGCCGACCGTGCCGATCGCCAGAACACCCATCGCCCAAAAGGCCATCATCCAGAGCAAGCGCTTTGGCAGAGGCGCGTCGTCCGCGCTTTTGCCATTGGTCGAGAGCGGATCAAAAGCCATTAGTGATAACCGTCCGTTCCGACCTTCCCGCGAAACACCCAATAGGCCCAGCCGGTGTAGGCGAGGATGACCGGTACCATGATCGCCGCACCGATCAGCATGAACATCTGGCTTTCATAGGGAGCGGCTGCTTCCCAGATCGTGATCCGGCCGGGGATCACATCCGGCCACATCGAGACCGCAAGGCCGACGAGGCTGAGACCGAACAGACCGAGCGCGTAGAAGAAGGGAGCGGCTTCCTGCTTCTTTGACAGGCTGCGGAAAAACAGGACCGAGATGACCAGTGTCGCCAGCGGAATCTGAGCCGTGGCGATAACGCCGGGATAGGCGAGCCAGCGGGTATAATATTCTTCCTCGAGAAAGGGCGTGGCGGCGCTGACCGCGATGATCGCCAGCAGCAGCAAGATGCCGAGACGGCCAGCATAGCTGTAGCATTGGCGCTGCAAAGAACCTTCGGTTTTCCAGATCAGCCAGCAGCAGCCGAGCAGGGCATAGCCCGCCAGCAAGGCAAAGCCGGTCAACAGGCTGAACGGAGTCAGCCATTCCCACCAGCCGCCGGCATAGGCGCGGCCCTCGACCGTGATCCCCTGAAGCAATGCGCCAAGCGTGACGCCCTGGGCAAAGGTCGCGATGACCGATCCTGCGGTAAAACCAAAATCCCAGCGCGCGCGGTGGGCCGGGTCGCGCCAGCGAAATTCAAAGGCGACACCGCGCAGGACAAGACCCAGCAGCATCGCGATCAGCGGCGCATAAAGCGCCGGCAGGATGATCGCATATGCAAGCGGGAAAGCGGCCAGCAATCCGCCCCCGCCCAGCACCAGCCAGGTTTCATTGCCATCCCATACCGGTGCGATACTGTTCATCGCGGTGTCGCGATCCGGACCCACTTTGAAATTGGGAAACAATATCCCGATACCGAGGTCAAAACCGTCCATGATCACATAGACGACGACTGCAAAGGCGATGATGCCCGCCCAGATGACGGTCAGTTCTGTGCCGCTCATGTCGCTGCTCCTTCCTCATGATCCCCTTCGAGCACCGCCGCCGCCGGGGTGATACCAGCGGTGCGGATGGGCGCATCGTCGGGCGTCGGTTCGTGGGCTTCGGGCGTTTTCGCCGCCAGCTTGAAGATATAGACGATGCCGGCGCCGAAGACGATGAAATAGACCACCACGAAGGCGAGCAGCGATGCTGCGACCGCCGGAGCGTCGAGTGGTGCGGCGCTCTCGCTGGTGCGCAGCAGGCCATAGATGGTGAACGGCTGGCGTCCGACTTCTGTGGTTACCCAGCCGGCGAGGACGGCGATGAAGCCCGATGGCCCCATCACCACGGCGGCGCGATGCAGAAGGGGCCAGTCGTAGAGTTTCTTGCGCGACCGCGCGAGCAGGCTCCACATGCCGATGCCGAGCATCGCGAAGCCCAGACCGACCATGATCCGGAACGACCAGAATACAATGCCGACCGGCGGCTCGTCCTCGTCGGGGATGGTATCAAGCCCGGCTAGCGGCGCATTCAGGTCATGCTTGAGGATCAGCGACGATGCCTTGGGGATTTCAATCGCATAATCGACCCGCTTTTCCTTGCTGTTGGGAATGCCGAACAGGATCAGCGGCGCGCCGTCGGGATGACTTTCGTAATGGCCTTCCATCGCCATCACCTTGGCCGGCTGATGCTCGAGCGTATTGAGGCCGTGCAAATCGCCCATGAAAATCTGGGTCGGCGCCACAATGGCGGCCATCCACATCGCCATCGAGAACATCTTGCGGGCACCCGGGTTGGTCTTGTCCTTGAGCAAATGCCATGCCCCGACCGCGCCGACCGCAAAGGCCGTGGTCAGATAGGCAGCGAGCACGGTGTGCACCAGACGGTAAGGGAAGCTGGGGTTCCAGACGATATCCCACCAGCCGGCAGCGGGCACATATTGTCCGACATCGTTGATCGCAAAGCCGACCGGCGTCTGCATCCAGCTGTTCACCGACAATATCCAGAAAGCGGAAATGAAGGTGCCGATGGCAACGGCCAATGTGGCAACGAAATGCAGTTTGCGGCCAACCTTGTTGATGCCGAACAGCATCACGCCCAGGAACCCGGCTTCGAGGAAGAAGGCGGTCAGTACCTCATAGGCCATGAGCGGCCCGATAACCGGTCCGGCCTTGTCGGAAAATACCGACCAGTTTGTCCCGAACTGATAGGACATGACGATGCCGGACACGACGCCCATCGCAAAGACAATGGAGAAGATCTTGAGCCAGTAACGGTAGAGGTTGGCGTAGACGCCATTGTCGGTTTTCAGCCAGAGTCCCTCGAGTACCGCGAGGTAGCTGGCGATGCCGATGGTAAATGCCGGGAACAGGAAATGGAAGCTGACGGTAAACGCGAACTGGATCCGCGCCAGATTGATTGCGAGATCATTTTCCATCATATCAGGCCCCTTGCGTTCCAAATATCAACCGGACTGTCGGCTTTGTCTTCATTGTCCGCAATTGCAATTAACGCGGAATAAGCTGCATTTTGCGAAAGATATACTTTCCCAGACAATTGGTCGAGGAAGTGCGAGCGTTTGAGCCGGTCCATCACCGGACCCTTGACCTCGGAAAGATGGAGTGAGATGCCGCCGTCGTCGAGCCGGTGGTTGATCGCCTCGATGCTTTCCAGTGCCGAAGCGTCGATCGCGTTGACCGCCGAGCACATCAGGATCACGTGGCGCACGGTCTTTTGCTCGGCGACTTGTTCGAGGATGAATTCCTCCAGCCAGCGCGCGTTGAGATAGGTCAGGCTTTCGTCGATCCGGATCGTCAATATGCGGGGATCGGTGAAAACCTTGTGCCGGTCGACATTGCGAAAATGCTCGGATTCGGGGACCCGACCGACAATCGCCGCGTGGGGCCGCGAACTGCGCCACAGGAACAGAGCGAGACTCAGCCCAACACCCGCGATCACGCCGGGTTCGACACCGGCGAGCAGCGTCACGCCGATCGTCGCCGCCATTGCCGCGAAATCGGCTTTGGAATAGCGCCAGATTGTTAGCGGGGTCTTGAGATCGACGAGGCTGAGCACGGCGACAATGATGGTCGCGGCCAGCGTGGCGATGGGAAGGGAGGCCAGCAGCGGAGTCAGGAAAAGCGCTGCCAGGGCGATCCCGACCGCGGTGAAGGCGCCGGCGGCAGGGGTTTCTGCACCGGCATCAAAATTGACAACCGACCGCGCAAATCCGCCGGTGACCGGATAGCCGCCGGAAAAAGCCGCCGAGATATTGGCTGCGCCAAGACCGATCAGTTCCTGATCCGGGTCGATCCGCTGGCGGCGCTTGGCCGCCAAGGTCTGGCCGACGGAGACAGATTCGACAAATCCGATAATGCTCAACAACAGAGCCGGAATGGCGAGTGTTGTCCATAATTCCAGATCAATAAGCGGTACGGAAAATGGCGGCAGGCTTTGCGGGATATCACCGACCACGCTGACGCCTTTGGCTTCCAGACCCAGGGCTATCGTTGCAATTGTCGAGACGGCAACGGCAGCAATCGGTCCTGCCTTGGCGATCAGTTCAGCTGGCCGCGCAGGGAGGCCAATGCGCATTAACAGCGGCTTGAGACCCTTGCGGACCCAGAAAAGAAAGGCAGTGGCGGACACACCGATGACGAGCGTTGGTATATTGGTGGTACCGATGGTTTCGGCAATGCTGGAAACCAGCTCGGGCATGGCCGCACCGCTCGCCTTGATACCTAGGATCGACTTCAGCTGGCTGGTCGCGATAATGATCCCGCTGGCGGTGATGAAGCCGGAAACGACGGGGTGGGAGAGGAGATTGGTGAGAAAACCGAGCTTGAATATGCCCATAAGCAACAAGAAGAGACCTGACAGCAACGCCAGAACCAAGGCGGCCGCGATAAAGTCCGCGCTGCCGGGCGGCGCTATCGCGCTGGCGGCGGTGAGAGTCATCAGCGATACCACCGCAACCGGTCCGACTGCCAATGTCCGGCTGGTTCCGAATATCGCATAGGCGATCAGCGGCAGGATCGAGGCATAAAGACCGATTTCCGGCGGCAGCCCTGCGAGCATGGCATAAGCCAGGCTTTGCGGGATCAGCATGATCGTGACAATGATTGCGGCAACGCCGTCATTGGTCAGCGTGGTGCTGTTATAGCGGCTGCCCCAATCGAGGATCGGCAAATAGCGGGCGATTTTCATGGGACCGGCTTAGTCCGCACCAATCCGGTGGGGCTTGACCATCCATTCGCGGCCCTTGAGCATGCCATGCCAGTAGACCGGCGGCAGGATCGTGTCCTTGAGCAGCCACGAAAGCCGCGAGGGCCGGGTGCCGTCGATCAGCCAGTTGGGGAAGCTCGGCAGCAATTTGCCGCCATAGCCGAATTCGGCCAGCACCACCTTGCCGCGCTCGACGGTTAGCGGGCAACTGCCATAGCCGTCATAATCGGCGACCGGCGGTTTGCCATCGAGGGCTGCGAGCGCATTGACGGCAACGATCGGCGCCTGTTTGCGAACGGCTGCCATCGTCTTGGCATTGGGCGCGCTGCAGGCATCGCCGAGTGCGAAAATATTGGTATATTTGGTGTGCCGCAGGGTAGCCGGATCGACATCCACGAAGCCGCTTTCGGCGGCCAGCGGGCTGGTGCGGACGAAATCAGGCGCCACTTGCGGCGGAACCACATGGATCATGTCGAACTTCACATCGACCCTCTTGGTTTCCTCGCCCTGTTTCTGTTCGAATGTCGCGACCTTTGCCGGACCGTCGATCGCGACCAGTCTGGATTCAAGGTTCAGATGCGCGTCGTAGCGCTCGATATATTCCATCAGCGCGGGCACATATTCCTTGACGCCGAAGAGCACGGCACCGGTGTTGTGAAACTGCACGTCGATATTGCCCAGCACGCCCTGCTTCTCCCACTTGCTGCAGGACAGATACATCGCCTTTTGCGGCGCGCCGGCACATTTGATCGGCATTGGCGGCTGGGTGAACAGGGCGGTTCCGCCGGTCATTTCCTTGACCAGCCGGAATGTATAGGGAGCGAGATCATAGCGGTAGTTGGACGTGACGCCATTTTTGCCCAGGGTCTCGGGCAGGCCGTCAATGGCTTCCCAGTCGAGCTTGATGCCCGGACAGACGATCAGCACGTCATAACCGATCTGCTGTCCGTCGGCTGTGGCGACGGATTTATTCTCGGGGTCAAAAGAACTGACTGCGGATTTTATCCATTGCGCGCCGGCCGGGATCAGGTCCTTTTCCTTGCGATGCGTAAATTCTGCAGAAAACGCACCGCCACCGACCATGGTCCAGCCGGGCTGGTAATAATGGTCATCGGCCGGGTCGATAATCGCGAGCGATATATTCTTGTTGCGCTTGAGCATGCTGGCCGCGGTTGCGATGCCAGCGGAACCACCGCCGACGATGACGACGTTGAAGCGGCTGGATGGTGAGGGGGCTTGCTTTGATTTGGCCTGCGCCATTTCCGTCAATTTGGTCGACCGGGCGCCGGACCGGCAATAGGCGAGAATCGGGGTAGGAAGGTCTGCCAGCGCAGCGGCCATTTTCTTGCCGTCCTGATCGGTGATCGCGCCGGACACTGCCGGTAGGTAAGCGAACTTCAGGCCCGCTTGTTGTGCGGCCTCCGCCACTGCAGCAGAACGGGGATGGTCGCCGGCTTCGTCGTCAGGCCGGTTGCAGATGATCGATTTGAAACCGGCTTTCGCCAGTTCCGTGACATTGCCGAGCACCAGTTGCGGCGATACGCTGACAGCGTTGTTCAATTGCGTGATTTGTGGCTTGCTCGTCATCGGACATCCTTCATTATCTTGTCGCTACTTAACTGGTCACCCGATGGACGATCATGCCCGCCAGCAGCGCGCCGACGAAGGCCAGAGCGGGCAGGGGATTGATCGCCAGATCGGCGAAGCCCGGTCCCGGGCAGAGGCCGCTAATGCCCCAGCCGGCCCCGAACAGGACCGCGCCGATGGTCAGTTTGCCGTCGATCAGCGTGGTGCCGGGCAGCGAGAAATGTGCGTCGGCAAACGGCTTGTCGAGCCGCCGCTGAATGATCCAGGCGACAGCCATCGGAATCATCGCTCCGCCCATCACAAAGGCGAGTGTCGGATCCCAGTGGCCGAAAAGATCGAGAAAGCCCTGCACCCGAGCGGGATCGGCCATGCCCGAAAAGGCAAGGCCAGCACCGAACAGGGCTCCGGCGAAAAGTGCGACCGATATCTGTCTCACAAGAAACCTCCTGCGCGCATCAGCGCGACGGTAACAAAGCCGCTGGCCATGAAGATACTCGTGGCAATCAGCGAGCGCGGGGACAGTCGCGACATGCCGCAGACACCGTGGCCGCTGGTGCAGCCGGAACCCAAGCGTGTGCCATAGCCGACCAGCAGGCCGCCGATAATCAGGGGAATGATCGTCAGGGGAAAACGGGTTTCGATACCGCCGGTGATCAGGGAGATTATGAAGGCTCCCAGCGGCAGGCCGATGACAAATGCGATGGCGATGCTGCGCGGTGCTCCGCTGTCGGCAATACCGGTGGCGCGCGCCGCCAGTCCGCTGACGCCGGCAATACGACCGAGGCCGAGCAGCATCACTGCTGCTGCAACACCGATCATAAGTCCACCGATCAGGCCTTCCAGCGGCATGGCATGGGGAAATGCAGCGAGCATCAGACGCCGTTCAACGGAACTTTGAGATAACGCACGCCATTATCTTCCTCGGGCGGCAAATGGCCGGCCCGCATGTTGACCTGGACAGACGGCAGAATCAGTCGCGGCATATCCAGCGTCTTGTCGCGTTCGGTGCGCATTTTGACAAATTCGTCCTCGGTCACGCCATCATGGGCATGGATGTTGTTCTTCCGCTGCTCGGCGACGGTGGTTTCCCAGACATATTCGGTCCGGCCAGCCGGCAGATAGTCATGGCACATGAACAGGCGGGTGTTGTCGGGCAGCGACAACAGGCGCCGCATCGAACGATAGAGCTTGCGCGCATCACCGCCGGGAAAATCGGCCCGGGCCGTTCCGTAGTCCGGCATGAACATCGTATCGCCAACGAAGACCGCATCGCCGATGACATAGGCGATATCGGCCGGCGTATGGCCGGGCACGTGCATCACCGTCACATCGAGATCGCCGATCTTGAACGTGTCTCCGTCGGCGAACAGACGGTCAAAATCCGATCCGTCGCGCTGGAAATCGGTGCCGGCGTTGAACAATTTGCCGAACACGTCCTGCACCGTCACAATATGCTCGCCAATGGCAATCTTGCCACCGAGCTTCTCCTGCAGATAGGGCGCAGCCGACAGATGGTCGGCATGGGCATGAGTTTCGAGCAGCCACTGGACCGTCAGGTCCTGTTCCTTGACATAGGCAATAACCTCGTCAGCGGAATCGAAGGAGGTCCGTCCGGAAGCCGGGTCGAAATCGAATACGCTGTCGATGATCGCGGCGCATTTTGTCTCCTTGTCATGCACTACATAGGTCACCGTGTAGGTCGGCTGGTCAAAGAAAGCCTTGATAACAGGGAGCTGCTGCTGCGCGCGGGAGATTTGTTCCGTTGCATGAATCAGTGCCGAATCAGTCATAGATAATTCCTCAAATTCATATTTACATAAACTATGTAATACATTATATGTGTTGCGTCAATATGCTAACACTGTCAATTCTCGGGAGAGGTGAAAATTAATGTCAGACGCGTTGCAGGTAAAGTCAGGGTCATTGCGTATAGGGGACGTCGCCCCGGACTTTGAGGCGCGCACGACCCGTGGCCCGGTAAAATTGTCCGACTATCGCGGACGGTGGTTGATCTTCTTCTCCCATCCCGCCGATTTCACCCCGGTCTGTACCACCGAATTCGTCGCCCTTGCGCGCCATCAGGACCAGTTTGAAGCGATGGATTGTGCCTTGCTCGGCCTGTCCGTGGACAGCTTATATTCCCACCTTGCCTGGGCGCGGGCCATCGAGGAAAAGTTCGACGTCAAAATCCCCTTTCCGATTGTCGAGGACCCGAGCATGGCAGTCGGCCGCGCCTTCGGCATGATTGACGAAACCGCTGCCGACTCCGCCGCGATGCGCACCAGCTATTTTATCGATCCGGACGGCGTGGTCCGCGCGACCACCTGCTATCCGCACAATGTCGGGCGCTCGGTCGACGAGATGATTCGCCTGTTGGCGGCTTTGCAACTTACCGACAAGGCAGATGTCCTGATCCCCGAAGGATGGCAGCCGGGCGATGACGTGCTGCAGATACCGCCGCTGTCGGCAACCGATATCAACCGCGAAGACGACTGGTTCTGCCACAGGGTGAAGGCCCCGTGACGGCGATTTACGAAAGCCGTGATCGCGCCGATGCCGCGACCGAGAAGCTGAAAATCTTCGCCCAGCCGCAGCGGCTGATGATCCTGTCCTTTCTGCTCCGCGGAGAAAGCAGCGTCAGTGAAATTGATACAGCAACGCGCATTGGGCAACCGGCGCTAAGCCAGCAACTCGCTGCCTTGAGGCAGGCCGATGTCGTGAAAACACGTCGTGAAGGCAAACAGATCTGGTACGATCTTGCCGATGATAGCTCTCGTCTCTGCGTCAGAACGATGGAGGCCTTGTTGACCGACCAGCCTGATCCGCAACGGATAATGGAGGCAGCTACAAAAGTCGCCGCCCCGGCGAAAAAGACAGTAACCGGGTCGGGCACCGCCGGTTTTGCGAAAATATTATAGGATAGGAAAATCACCATGAGCAATGTCAGCGCCGGTCAAGCCCAGCAACCTCAGGAATTGAAACCGGAAGACTGGGCCGGTGAGATGGGGCTCAAATGGCTGGCGAGTCTCTCGTTGTTCGAAGAGATGATCGCCCCGATTGGCGAAGCCTTGCTTGTCCGGGCCGATTATCAGGATGGCGAGACGGTGATTGACCTCGGTTGTGGAGGGGGTGCGACCACACTTGCCATTGGGAGCGCAGTTGCGCCGTCCGGCAAGGTCATGGGGCTAGATATATCCCCCGACCTCGTGGCCGCAGCGCAGGGCCGAGCGGCAAAAAGCGGTGCGAGCAATATAGAATTTACCTGCGCCGACGCCGCCACCGTTCAATTGCCGGACGCGCCTTATGATCGTCTTTTCTCGCGCTTTGGCAGCATGTTTTTCGAAGATCCGGTCCGCGCCTTTACGAATCTTCACGGGCTCGTCCGAAAAGGCGGGCGTATTGATGTCGCGGTGTGGGGACCGCCGCGAGACAATCTCTGGATGATGGAAATGATGGGCGTTGTCAGGAATCACGTCGAAATTCCGCCAGCGGTGCCCCGCGCCCCGGGACCGTTTGCGTTCGAAGATCTGGAATATCTGGGCGGGATACTGGACGGCAGCGGTTTCAGCGATGTTGATATTGTCGCCTATGAAGCACTGCAGCCCGTCGGAGGTATCGGTGCAACACCCGAGCAGGCTGTCGCCTTTGCCTTTGCATCGCTCGCCGTCGGTCGAGCGCTGAATGACAAGGGTGACGCAGTCATTGACGCCGCCAGCCAGGAACTGGCCGACCTTTTTGCACGCTATCATGTGCCGGGAAAGGGCGTGATGATGAAGGGAAAAGTCTGGTTGGTATCGGCGATTGCGTGAGATGGCCATCCTGGCCGCGAACCTTTCGTGTGTCTTGATACCGAATAACCGTATCCAGCCCGGCTCGACACATCAGCGATTTTCTACCTCCTGTTCGGTCGGATATTTGCGAACAGGAGGTGTTACTCAAGATAACACATGGAAATAATTGCATTTACTTTGGCGGGTTTTTCGATAATTCTCCGTTTGGGTCGTGACCATATAATATTGAGGGATAGGTATATGAACGACGAACAATACGGAGCATCGCTGGTCCAGCGGGTGAAAGCCATATTAATGCAGCCTCGCGCGGAATGGCCCGTTATCGAAGCCGAAGCGTCCAGTATCACTTCACTCTATAAATCCTACATCTTGCCGCTGGCGGCGATCGGGCCGGTTGCCGGGTTCATCCATGCTGTCGTCTTTGGCAACAGCTTTTTCGGGATCACGCACCGGCCGTCTTTCATGTCGGCCCTGTCGACTGCAGTGGTCAGCTATATATTCACGCTGATCGGCGTTTTTCTGATGGCGTTGGTGATCGACTTTCTGGCACCCCGTTTTGGCGGCACCGCGAACCGGAATAATGCCTTCAAGCTGGCCGCATATAGCGCAACAGCGGCCTGGGTTGCCGGAGTCTTCCAGCTAATTCCGGGCCTCGGGATGCTGGCGATTTTGGGGCTATATGGATTATATCTCCTATTTGTCGGCATTCCGGTGATGATGAAAGCACCGGAAGACAAGGCGCTTATCTACACCGGTGCAATCCTTGCCGTCGGCTTTGTCGCGGGGATGATCTTCAGCGTGATTCTGGCGCCGCTGATGATTTTGACCAGTTCGGTTCCGGAAGTCAGTGACGGCAGTTTGTCCGGCAGCGTCAACGTGCCCGGAGTCGGATCATTCGATTTGGGAGAATTGGAAAAAGCCGGCGAGAAAATGGCGGCTGCCAACGAACGGGCGCAAAACGGCCAGGCCACGACATTGCCATCAAAGCAGCTTGCCGCAATGCTTCCGGCCGCGTTGCCTGGCGGGTTGGTCAAGACCAATACTCATTCCAGCGGAACGTCGGTTGGCGGCGTTGGTGCGTCCAGCGCGGCCGCCAGCTATGGCGATGACGAGAAGCGGATCGATCTGACCATCACCGACCTCGGTATTGCCGGAAGCCTCGCCACGTTGGGCGGTGCGATGAATATGGAATCCGAAAGCCAGAACGGGACGGTGATCGAAAAAATTGGCAAGATTGACGGACGTCTCACGACAATCCGCTATGATAGCGCCAGCAAGGATGGCCGCTACGGCATGATCGTGGGCGACCGTTTCAACGTGCAAGCCGACGGATATGCCAATTCCATCGCGGATCTGCGCGCCGTGCTCAATCAGATAGATATTGATGCGTTGGAATCGATCGCAAGATCCGGCGAGTGAAATTAATATCGCGAAGGAGTTCACGCATCATTCCTGGCTGGGTGCTGGCCCCTTCACTATTGTCTCTGATCAGCTGTGCAACCGTGGACAGTGGCGCAAAGGCGGCTTGCCCCGAGTCACAAGCGATGCAGGTAGAAAATTATCACTCGTGGATCCTGTTGCCGCACGATGCGATTATCGAGCAGCAAACCGCCGGTCATCCGCCGGAATATGCCAGTGATAATCATGCCATTGTCGCAAAGACGCCGGGGACGGTTGAAGCTGCGCTGGCTTTCTATCGCTGCATGTTGCCGCGCCAGAATCTGTCGATCATCAGCGAAGAGCAAGGCAATGTGTTGCTCATTCGCTTCGCTGGCGATGCTGTTGATGATGGCTCGATCACGCTCAGCGACGACGGCATTGGAACCCGCATCGAGATATTCGTCATCGAAACGGAGAAACCGGACCGTCCCATCCGGTAAAATCGCGGCAATGTAGAAAAAGCCTTGCTATACCAGCCACATGCACGAGAAGAGTATCTTCTTCCGGCGCACTGCCCGGAATTTTGCATGGGAACATTGAATGGGGAGTGATCGCCGTGAAAGTGAAGCTGAAAGCCGCAAGCTAAATCTGTCCGAAGAGCTGATCGCCGAGACCTATGACGCTTTGCGCCGAATAGCATCGCGTCAACTGAGCCGAGGGGCCACCGGTCCATCGCTCAACACCACCATGATCGTGCACGAAGCCTGGCTGAAATTATCTGCCTCCGAAGGATCGTCCTACATCGACCGCAACCATTATCTGGCAACGGCATCCCGGGCGATGCGGCAGATATTGGTGGACCACGCCCGCCGCAAGACCGCTGAAAAGCGCGGCGGGGGTGCAGCGCATGTCCTGCTGGACGAGAATCTGGTCGCAGACACTGCCCCTTCGGAAGCGATAGTGACGATTGATGAAGCGCTTGCAGCGCTGTCTGACCGCGTTCCGGAACTGGAGGCAGTGGTCGAATGCCGGTTTTTCGCCGGCCTGACCGTCGAGGAAACCGCCCACGCTCTGGATCGGTCGACGCGGACCGTTGAACGGCAATGGACACGGGCGCGGATCTATCTCGCGGAACATTTTGTGGCGGATGATGGCGCCGTTTGACGTTATCAGACCGACAAGGAAATTCATGGTCGCTTTTGAATTCCCATTGAAACAGGATCGCAAACCAGTCCTTCCAATCTAGCGGGTCGCATATGACAACGGACGCAATATGAAACAGGATATCAGCACGTCTGATTGGAAAAGGGTGGATCAAGCGCTCGACCATGTCTTGACCTTGGCGGCGGGCAAGCGTGCTTCATGGATCAAGAGCCATTTCGCCAAAGAGCCCGCGCTGGGTATGCGCACGCAATTGTTACTGGGAAAACTGGCAAATAATGACGCGCTGTTCACCGTGCTGGAACAAAAGCGCGACATCTTCCTCGATATGGTTGTTCCGGAATTTGCGCGTGATTCCGAAGATCCGCGCGTCGGGGCACATTATGGCCCCTGGAGGATCGTCACCCATATCGGATCGGGCGGGCTGGCCGAGGTCTATCAAGTCGAACGGGATGATGATCGCTACCGGCAGAAAGCGGCGCTGAAAATCATGCGGGCGTCGATCCTGAGCGACGACCTGATCAATTTATTCCATCGCGAACGCAATGTTCTGGCCAGTCTTGAACATCACGGACTGGTTCGGATCATCGATGGCGGCGAGACGGCTACCGGCTCTCCCTGGCTGGTCATGGAATATGTCGATGGTCTGCCGATAACCGAATATTGCGCGTCACACGAACTGCCCCTGGCGGCCCGCCTCGGGCTCGTCGCACAAGCAGCGGACGCATTGCAGGCCGCCCATAACCGGCTGGTCCTGCATGGCGACATCAAGCCCGAACATGTCATGGTTCAGGAAGACGGGTCGATCAAGCTGCTGGACTTCGGCATCGCCCAATTGCTCGACGAGGACGGGCTGGGTGGCCCGGCCATCGCCGTGTCTCCTGCTATCGCCTCGCCCGAACATCGTGCCGGAACAGCATTGACCATCAGCAGTGACATTTTCCAGATGGGCCTGGTCCTGAAGCAGCTGATATCAGATTTTGACCTTGATGCCGATCATATGGCCGTGGCGGAGATGGCAACGGCTTCCGATCCGGCGGCAAGATATCCGTCCGCGTCGCAATTGGCGATGGACCTGAGAAAGCTGATCGACGGACAGGCAGTCATGGCAGCGCCGGACAGCAAAGCCGCAGGGCTTTGGCGCCTGGTCAGGCGCAATCCATGGACAGCTGCCTTGGCGGCGTCCTTGTTGCTGGGTCTTGCCGGCTGGGGATTGACCGCCTCGATCTATGCGAACCAGATTCGTGACCAAAGGAATATCGCGGTTGCGGCTCTGGACCGGGTCGAGCGGGGCAGGGATATGCTGCTCAATCTGTTCCGCCGGTTCGATCCCCTGGAGATGGATGCGGTGGGCCCGCAATCGGCGACGACGCTTAAGATGCTGGAAGCTTCTCTGGCCGACGCACGCAAAACGCTTGCGGATGATCCGGCTCTGATCGCCGATCTGCTGGGCTGGACAGCGCGCGGCCACCAACGGGGCAATGACCTTCCGGCGGCGGTAAAACTGACCGCAGAGGCGGTGGCGTTGCTGGACCGTGCCAAGGCACCGCAAGATAATGCCTATGCCTCTGCTTTGGCCTATCTGGGCTATCTGCAAAGCCAAGGTGGTGACCGGAAGGCCGGTCAGGCGAAGCTGGACCGGGCGATGGTCTTGCTGGATCGGAACAAGAGTGAAGATATCCACGCGCTCGACATATTATTGCTGACTGCCTGGCATCAGGAAGGACAGTGGAGAGAACAGAAAAGGCTGTTCGAACGGGTGGAGGCACTGGCAGTGAAACTCGACCAGATTCCCGCCACTGTCGAAGCCGGTTCGGGGCTGGGCCGGTCGCTGGCTGGTCTGGGTGAGGGGTCGGCCGCGCAAGTCCAGCTCGACAAGACTCTCGATGTCGCCCGCAAATATTACGGCGACAATCACCCGCGTCTGTCGATCATCTACTCCGATCTTGGCCGACTGGCGGCGTCGCAGGGAAAACCGCAGGCGGCGATAGAATATCATCGCAAGGCTCTGGAATTGTCGGTCGCAGCCTTCGGCCCCGATTATTCGTCAAACCTGTCACATCGCAACAATCTTGCCCTGGCCCTGGTCGAGGCAGGCCAGATCGAAGCAGCGATATCCCAGTTTCGGCAAGTCCTGGTGCAGACGCAGTCCGAACACGGGAAACGATCTTTGGAGTCAGGAGAGGTGCAGCAAAATCTTGCTGCGGCCCTCGTCCAGGCAGGGCAATTTGTACAAGCCGGAACGGAATTGCGGGATGCCGAAAATATTTTCTCGCTCCATCTTCCGGACAATCACCCGCGCCGTGCCTTTCCTTCGCTGACCCGCGCCGAAATGCGTATCGCCCAAGGCCGATTTGCCGAAGCGCAGGTTGACGCGCAGCGCGCATTCGACTTGCTTTCCAGAGCGTTGCCTGACGGCCATTTCGCGATCGAGGTGGCCCGGTGCCGGATCGGGATATCGCTAATGGGACAGGGAAAGAAGAGGGAAGCGAAGCCGTTTATTCAGACCGCCTATCGCGGCCTGAAGGCGTCGAAGATACCGCTGCCGGATCGATATCTGCATTCTTGCAAGGCGGCCGCCGCAAAATTCTCTATCTAGTTCCTTCTGAAAATTGGCGGTATTTTTCCCAGCTTTGCGTTGGAGGGGTGATTGGCAATGATCTTGAGGATTGCTGCACCGGTCATTCGATGTTTCAACGGCAAAGGAATCCTGAAATGCCAGTATCAAGCTTCAGATCGATATTAACCGCCATCGCATTCGTTTCAGCTTCTCTGTCTTCGTCGGCAATGGCGGCGCCGGCCAGTCAACCCGGCGCGACGCAGGACCCGCAGGATATCGGAATCTGTGCTGCTCCCACCAGCTGGGCGGGGACGGACAAGGTCCTGACCTGTACATGCCCGACAAATTTCAATATTTCGACTTCGCTGTGGGGCACCGACATCTATACGGCCGACTCCTATATCTGCTCCACGGCACTCCACGCCTCGGTTCTGGATCGCAGCGGCGGACGCGTGACGATAGAAATGCTGCCGGGCCAGAATAGCTATTCGGGCACGAAACGGAATGGCGTGGCGACCCGGAGTTACGGAAAATATCGCGCCAGCTACCGCTTTGTGAATGCGGCCGAAGTCAATTCAAGCGGGGCTTCCGCCAGTGGTCACAATCGGGCCAATGGCAATGGACGGAAATCAAGGTCCGGAAGTTCCTTTGAACGAGATGCCGTGGCCATATTGGGTAGTCTCGGATTGGGCAATCTGGGCCAGGCGGAAAATCAGCTGACCGGTGAAGATATCGGCGAATGCCGCGGAGCTTCCAAATGGCGAGGAACCGGCAAAGCGCTGAGTTGCTCATGCCCTGCAAATATCTCGAACACGGGGTCAGTATGGGGGACCGACATTTACACGGACGACTCCTATATCTGCAAAGCGGCGCTCCATGCCGGACGGATCGGCCGTTCCGGAGGGCGGGTTTCGATCCAGATGCTACCGGGACAATCTTCCTATTCCGGGACGAAGCGCAATGGCGTAACCACCATGCCCTATCGCAGCCATTCAGGAAGCTATCGGTTCAATTGACGCGAACGGGAGGGTCGCGAACAAGGCTTGAGGTCGATCCTGCATCTGTCAGATCAACTTTCGGCCTGGCGCGACGGAGAGAAGATATGAAAAATAGTAGAGTAATTTTGACGACGCTGGCCCCGATATTGGTGGTGGCCGGATGTTCCGATGATCTGAAGCAGCCAGAGGCTGTCGCCAATGGCCCTCTGGCGATCAGCGACGGGGATACACCGCCGGCTTTCTTACCCAAGGATATAAGCTGGATGCCCGAGGACATCTGGCTTCCCGCCGACTTCGAACCGACGCAAAGCCAGAAAATGAATCCGATGGCCGAAACCTATCTCTTGCGCGGCAATACGCAGACGAGCGCTGCAGATCTTGAGGCAGCCTATAATGATCGCATGATTGCAGCCGGCTATGAGCTGTTTCCGGTGGAAGAACCAAAGCGGGGGATGATATTGTTTCGTGGAAACGGCCATGGAATGGTCATCATCGATGTCAAAGACGAGGGCGTTAAAAGGGTGCTGGTTGTCAGCGTCGAAAATGCAACCGGAAATTAAGACCAGTTTCCATGCGGCCGGGTGACGCGGCTACCCGCCACGGACTCCAACTATTCTTCCATGATATTGTCAGGAAATACTTATGAAATTCCGAACCACGCTCGTGCTTCCTTTTCTCCTTGCTGCCTGCGGCCAGGCAGAAGACAAGGGAGCGGCGTCTCCCGAAGCGACAAATGGTGCTGGTGCTGAATCGGCACAAACTGCGGGCCTGACCCCGGCCTATCTCGAAGGCCCATGGTGCTTCACGCATATGCTTATCGAGGATGAGAAGAGCGATGAAATGCTCAGTTATATTTTCTCGCAAGACGGGACACTGCTCTACCAGACCAATTCATCGACGGAGATCGAAAATCCCGGAACCTATGCCATCGATGGCAACCGTATAAAAATCAAACCCACTCTGGCTTTCATGGACATGCAGCTCGAGAATCTTTCCCAGGACATGCTGATATTCAAGACGCCCTTTGGGGAGATGTACTGGTCTCGCGGTGCCTGTGCGCCACAGACTCAGTAAACCGCCATAAATGATGCCTTTGACTCGATATGAACGCCCTTCTTTCGGGAATATCATTTTTGCGGGACAGGGCGATATCACTCAACAATAGTATTGTTCGCAGACTATCCCGCTCTGGCGGTCGGAAAACTGTGCCGTTCGCAGGTTGGGACATCTTGACATGTTTCCAAATAGAATTAGGCCGTCACAAACAAATGTGATCCAGCCGGAACACCTTCTGTGACAACCAGACGGAGATTATAACATGCGTGAAGCAGTCATCGTATCCTACGCCCGTACCGGGCTTGCCAAAGCAGGTCGTGGTGGTTTCAATATCACGCCTCCGATGACCATGGCTGCCCATGCCGTCAAACATGCGGTTGCCAGGTCCGGTGTTGAAGGCGATTTTGTCGATGATTGCATATTCGGCAATGTGGCACATGCGGCCCCGAATATCGGACGCAACGCAGCGCTTCTCGCTGGTCTTCCCAAGACAACCGCAGGGGCGACGGTCAATCGCTTCTGTTCGTCGGGCATGCAGTCGATCGCCATTGCGGCCAACCATATCCGGGGCGACGGTGCAGACTGTGTCGTCGCGGGCGGCGTCGAGAGTATCTCGATGCAGGGGACACGGGCAGACGAAGGCAGTATCGACCAGGAAATCCTGAAAATTGCGCCGGCCATCTTCATGCCGATGATCGAAACCGCCGATATCGTCGCGGAACGCTATAATATCAGCCGCGAATATCAGGATGAATATTCCCTGCAATCGCAGCAGCGGATAGCGGCAGCGCAGGAAGCCGGGCTGTTTGACGATGAAATCGTTCCCATGCAGACCAAGATGAAAATGGTCGACCGGGAAACCAAGGAAGAAACCATTGTCGACTACACCGTCGACCGCGACGAGTGCAATCGGCCGTCAACGACCTTGGAAGGCCTTGCCAGCCTGACGCCGATCATGGGCGAAGACAAGTTCATCACGGCCGGCAATGCCAGCCAGTTGTCAGACGGCGCGGCCGCTCTCGTGCTGATGGAAGCCAAGGAAGCGGAACGCCGCGGACTGAAACCACTGGGACGTTTCGTGTCCTGGGCCGTGGCCGGCTGCGAGCCGGACGAAATGGGCATCGGCCCGGTATTTGCGGTTCCCAAATTGCTGGAACGGCAGGGGCTGACCGTTGATGATATCGATATCTGGGAATTGAACGAAGCGTTCGCCAGCCAGTGTCTTTACAGCCGTGACCGCCTCGGAATTGATCCGGCGAAATATAATGTCAACGGCGGCTCGATCTCGATCGGCCATCCGTTCGGCATGACCGGTGCACGCTGTGCCGGTCATTTGTTGCAGGAAGGCCGCCGTCGCGGCGCGAAATGGGGCGTGGTTACCATGTGCATCGGCGGCGGACAGGGTGGCGCCGGCCTGTTCGAAATATATCCCTGAGCATTCGTCTCAGTCACGGCTTGGCGCATATTAAGGAATAGAAGCAGTTTTGGATCAGCTAACAGACGAACAAGTCGGGCGCCGGTTATCGCAGGCGTTAGCCCATCGCTCCTCCGTGTCTGCGGAGAAGCTGATTGCCGGATTGCTGCGTACTCTTGATCTCACGGCCGATGTTGCTGACGAGTTTATCTTTCCGGCGCTCCCTTCAACCGCTCGCGAACGCATTTTCGGTGGTCAGGTGATTGCCCAGGCAATCGTAGCTGCGGATCGCACGGTTGATGCCGAGAAGAATATCCATTCGCTCCATTCCTATTTCCTGCGCGCAGGGGATGAAACCAAGCCGCTGCATTTCCGGGTTCATCGCGACTTTGACGGTCGCAGCATCTCCAATCGCAGGGTCGTGGTCCGGCAGAATGACAAGGTGATTTTCAACCTGACGGCGTCCTTCCAGAAGCCCGCCGAAGGGCTGGAGCATCAAATAAAAATGCCGGATATATTGCCGCCCGAGCAATGTATGAGCGCGATGGAACAGATCGCCCGCAACCCGCAGGTTCCGGACGAGTATATCGAGCGGATGAGTATGCCGCGGCCGTTTGATGTCCGTAGCGTTCGTCCGGAAGGCAAATGCCAGGAGGCGCGGCAATATCAGTGGCTCAAGACGGTCGCGCCGTTGCCGGATGATCCGCTCATACATCGCGCTACCCTGGCTTTCGCGTCCGATATGGGATTGCTGTCGACGTCGATGATTCCGCACGGATTGCACTGGACAACGCCGGGATTATTCTCGACCAGCCTTGATCATGCGATGTGGTTTCATGATGATTTCAGGGCCGATCAATGGATCTGTTACGTCATGGACAGCGACTGGACCGGCCATACGCGCGGTCTCAATCGCGGGTCACTCTATACGCAGGACGGCATATTGGTCGCCTCCGCGGTGCAAGAAGGAATGATCCGCCTTGCACCGAAAAGCGATTGAGCCTCAGAAAAGCGACTTCAGATCCTTCTTCAATATTTTGCCGTTGGCGTTGCGCGGCAAACCGTCTGAGCGGAACAATATCTTTACCGGCACTTTGAAGTTTGCCAGTCGTTCGCGTACCCAGGCCTGCAGTTCCGCCTCGCTGGCTTTCTGTCCCGGAACCAGCTGCACAATGGCGGCGGGTTCCTCGCCCAGCATCTTGTGATCGATGCCAATCAAGGCAGCATCCATCACCGCAGGATGATCGTAGAGCACATTCTCGACTTCAGACGAGTAGATATTCTCTCCACCCCGGATGATCATGTCCTTCGCACGGTCGACGATATAGCAGAAGCCTTCGTCATCCAGTCGCGCCAGATCGCCGGTTCGCACCCAGCCATCGACAAAGGTTTCTGCGGTCGCGTCGGGGCGTCGCCAATAGCCCTTGACGACCATCGGTCCCCGCGCCCAGAGTTCACCGACTTCGCCGATCGGCATTTCCTGAATGCCATCCTCGCTCATGACCTTCAGGTCGGCAGCCGCCACCGGCGGCCCGCAACTGGTCGGCCGATTGAGATAGTCCTCGGCGCTGTGGGTCGTGACCGTCGCGGTTGTTTCGGTCATGCCCCATCCGTTACCGGGCAGCGCGCCAAAGACTTCATATATTTTCCGGGCCAGTTCGGGCGCTGACGGCGCGCCGCCATAGCTGATCGAATCGATCGAACTGAGGTCGAAATTCTTGCGTTCGGGATGTTCGATCAATTGCCACGCAATAAACGGAACGCCGCCGGTTGCGTTGACCTTTTCCCGCTCGATGATTTCCATCGCCTGCACCGTGTCCCACTTGTGCAGGTAGACCATTTTGTGGCCGCCGTGGATGGTGGGCATCATGATCGCCGAACAGGCGGTGCAATGGAACATGGGGACCACGGTCAAGCCAACCCGGACCGTCGGTTCGGGCATTTCATTGCCCCGGCGCAATGCTGCCGCCGCTGCGGAATAGCCGACCGAAACAGCATTGGTCGTCAGGTTGCGATGGCTGCCGAGCGCGCCCTTGGGTTGTCCGGTCGTACCGCTGGTATAGAAAATCGTCGCCGGATCATCCGGCGCAATATCGACGGCGGGCAGATTCTGGTCAGGAAGGTCGCCATAATCATTGGGCCGGCCGATAATCGTTTCCAGCGACCGGGCCGGGCCGGACAATTCGCTTTGGCTGCGCGCCACCATGACATGTTTGAGGTCGGGCAGGTCCGTCAGATGCGGCGAAATCCGGTCCCATCGTTCGGCGTCGCAAAGCAAGACGCTGGTCTGCGAATTTTCGAGTCCGAACACCAGTTCCTGATCGGTCCACCAGGCATTGAGCGGAACGACAATCGCGCCGATCGAGGCGGCAGCAAAGAAGATCACCGGCCATTCGGGCAGGTTGCGCATCGCCAGCGACACCCGGTCACCCTTGGCCACACCCATTTTCTGAAGTTCCACCGCCAGCGCGGCGACGGCGCGATACCAGTTGGCATAGGTAACGCGCTCATCTTCGAAGATCAGAAATTCGCCGTCCCCATGACCGCGGGCATGTTGCGCGAGAGCCGCGAGACTGGGGTGGGCGTTTTTCCAGACGCGGGTCGCGACACCTTCAATATCGACCATTTCCATTTCAAATGGTTGACCCGGCGCGCACAACATGGCCTGGACTTCATCGCGCGACCGCAGGGGCCAGCCATCGGCAGGTGTCCACTTTTCCAGCGGATCTATCGTTTGAGTTGCCAATTTAGTCTCTCCTATCCGATAAGCATGCACCTACCCGTTGAATTTTTCGCCCTTGCTCGCCTTATTCCGGAGCATATCGGCTACCGGCAGATTGTGCTTCTCCAGTCCGGCAACGACCTTGTCTAGACCGACCGTATCGGCCCAGAACATCGGGCCGCCGGTATAAAGCGGCCAGCCATAGCCGTTGATCCAGACGACATCGATATCACTGGCTCGCTGTGCCATGCCTTCTTCGAGGATTTTGGCACCTTCATTGACCATCGGATAGAGCAGCCTCTCGCGAATTTCGTCTTTTGAAATGTCGCGTTGTTCCTTGCCGGCCTTGGCAGCAAATTCGGCAATGATCTGTTTGACTTCATCAGAGGGCGTCCGCTGACGCGCCTGATCATAATCGTAAAAACCCTTGCCGACTTTCTGGCCCCAGCGACCGACCGCGCACAAAGCATCGCGCATCGTCTCGATACGTGCGGGATCACGATGCCATCCGATATCGACACCGGCCAGATCGGACATCTGGAACGGTCCCATCGGGAAACCAAATTCGAGCAGGACATCATCTACTTCCCAGTAATTGGCGCCCTCCATGAGCATCGCATTGGCCTGCTCCTGACGCGGGCTGAGCATCCGGTTGCCGATGAAGCCGGGGCAGACGCCCGACACCGCTGCGACCTTGCCGATTTTTTTCGACAGCTTCATCGCCGTCATCAGCACATCGTCGGCGGTCTTTTCGCCGCGAACGATTTCCAGCAATTTCATCACATTGGCCGGCGAGAAAAAATGGAGTCCCAGAACATATTCGGGACGCTTGGTTACGGCCGCTATCTCGTCGATATTCAGATAGCTGGTGTTGCTGGCAAGGATTGCGCCCTGTTTGACGATGGCATCAAGCTTGGTGAACACTTCCTTTTTGACGTCCATATTCTCGAACACCGCCTCGATCACCAGATCGCAGTCGGCGAGATCGTCGTAGGACAGGCTGGGCGTCAAGATGCTCATGGCGTCTTCGACCTGCTGCTCGGTCATGCGACCGCGCTTGGCGGTATTCTCGTAATTCTTGCGGATGACGCCGACGCCGCGATCCAGCGCTTCTTCTTTCAACTCGACAATTGTCACCGGTATGCCGGCGGACAAGAAGTTCATGCCGATGCCGCCGCCCATGGTGCCTGCACCCAGAATGCCGACTTTCCTGATCGGGATCAGGTCGATTTTCGGATCAATGCCGTCAATCTTGTTGGCCGCCCGTTCGGCAAAGAAATAATGCTGCATTGCAGCCGCCTGGGTGCCGGTCATCAATTTGGTGAACAGTTCGCGTTCTTTGGCCACGCCATCGGCATAGGACATCTCGCCCGCCGCCTTGACCGCCTGGATACCGGCTTCCGGGGCATCGAAGCCACGGATCTTGCGACCGCTTTGCTGACGGAATTCGTCGAATATGGCCGGGTTCCTGACGCCGTCCTGATTGGCCGTGCCTTCCGAAGAGCGCGGGGGCGCCTTGCCAATCTGCTCGCGGGCGAAAGCCATCGCGTCTTCAGCCAGACTGTCTTCGCCGACGATCTTGTCGATCAGGCCGATGGCGTGGGCCTTTTTGGCCGAAATCGGGTTGCCGATAACGACCATCGGCAAGGCGGCTTCTGCGCCGACCACGCGCGGCAGACGCTGGGTTCCGGCAGCGCCGGGGATCAGACCCAACTTGACTTCGGGCAGGCCGATTTTCGCCGACGGAACCGCCACCCGGTAGTGGCAGGCCAGAGCAACCTCGCAGCCGCCGCCGAGGGCGGTGCCGTGGATGGCTGCAACGACCGGCTTGTTGCTCGCTTCCAGCTGGTCAAGCGCCTCGCCCAGATTCGGCCCCTTCATCGGTTTGCCAAATTCGGTGATATCAGCGCCCGCAAAAAATGTCCGCCCGTCGCAGCGGATAACCACGGCCTCGACTTCGTCGTCGGACAGCGCCTCCTCGATACCATCGACCAGTCCTTGGCGAACCGCCGCACCGAGAGCATTGACCGGAGGATTGTTCGAAACAATGACCAGAATATTACCGTGCTTTTCGGTGGTTACGACAGACATTTTTTTCTCCTAAAGACCATGCTTTCGTGGCGAAGCATTGGGATGTAGCGCGTTCATAAACCTTGGTTATCGGGCGCTAGGAGCGGATATCACAAAGATTGACGATTTGAAATCACGCTTTTGTCTCTGTGAAACCCGAAGCGGCCATGTCGATATCGAGTCTGTCGATTTCGGTCGCGTTCCGTAGCGGATATTCAGGTTACGCAACGCGGGTAATTTTTTTTGCGAAATTCGTCACAAGGCGCGCAATGACGCGCTCTTAATCGTAACTGGTCTGGTGTATATCCGGCAGAGCCCTGAAACTCTCCGCCTGCGCCGCAGCCCAGAAACGGGCATAAGGCGTGGCGTCCGGTGTGTCGACCAGCGCGTTGGCTTTCAGAAACGGATAGATCTGGTCAATCGAACTGGATTTGACCGCATTCAGGCGTTCATGCAGATGGTGAGGACGGATTTGCGAGGGGTTTTCAAGCCCCATGGAAACCACGATGTCGCGCAAGGCCGCTGCGGTTTGTTTCTGAAAGCGATAGACGCGTTCGGCCTTGTCTGCGACGACCAGACCGCGCTGGCGCGAGACGCTCTGGGTCGCGATTCCGGTCGGGCATTTGCCTGTATGGCATTGCAGGGACTGGACGCAGCCGAGCGAAAACATGAAGCCGCGCGCGGCGTTGGACCAGTCTGCGCCCAGTGCCGCGTTCATCGCCAGGCTGGCGCCGCTGATCACCTTGCCCGATGCCGCCAGCCGGACGTCGCTGCGCAGTCCGGCTCCGATCAGCGCATTATTGACGAGAATAAGGCCTTCGCGGAGCGGCATGCCGACGCGATCGGACAGTTCAACCGGTGCGGCTCCGGTTCCGCCTTCACCTCCGTCCACCACAATGAAGTCGAGCGTGATGCCGGTTTGCAGCATTGCTTTCATCACAGCAAAAATCTCGTGCGGCTGGCCCACGCATAATTTTATGCCGACCGGCTTGCCGCCGGACAGGCGGCGCAATTGCTCGACAAAATCGAGCAGTTCGAGCGGGGTGGTGAAGGCTGTGTGGGCGGCTGGTGAAATGCAGTCCTTGCCTTCCGGAACATCGCGCGTTTTTGCAATTTCCGCGGTAACTTTCGCACCGGGGAGCATTCCGCCCTTGCCGGGCTTGGCGCCCTGGCTAAGCTTGATCTCAATCATCTTGATCTGGTCCAGCACCGCGGTTCTGGCGAATTTGTCGGGATCGAAACTGCCGTCTTCGCTGCGGCATCCGAAATAGCCGCTGCCGATTTCCCAGACGATATCTCCGCCATGTTTGGCGTGATAGGGGCTGAAACCGCCTTCGCCGGTATCGTGGTAGAAGCCGCCTTTTTGCGCGCCCAGATTGAGGGTTTCGATCGCTTTTGCGCTGAGCGAACCAAAGCTCATCGCCGAAATATTGAGGATCGCGGCCGAATAGGGTTTCTTGCACTGGGGCCCGCCGACATCGACCCGGAATTCTCTGGTGGCCCGTTCATTCGGCATCATCGAATGGTTGAGCCAGTCATATTCTTCGGAATAGACATTCAGTTCCGTGCCGAAGGGTTGGGTTGAATTATCGCCTTTCGCGCGGGCATAGACCAGCGCACGATCATTATGATTGAACGGTCTGCCGTCAAGATCGCTTTCGACGATATAGGAGCGCAGATAAGGACGAAGATCTTCAAAGAACCAGCGCATATGAGCAAGGACCGGATAATTGCGACGCAGCGAGTGGCTGGTCTGGATAATATCCCACAATCCGACAGCGAGTAGAATGATCACAGGCACCAATAACCATAGCAGCCACGGAGCCGCCGGAAGCATAATGCCGAGCAACGCCGCAGCGACAAAGAGCAATATCGGAACCACAAATCGTATCATTTTCTACTCCGCATATTGCGTATTAATATCTGCCGTCGAGCCTCTGGCAGCCATGAAGCAAGATCAACCCTGTCGACGGACCAGTTCGCCTGTACCGATAATTTCGAACGTCATATCATCTATGTAACGAACCGGTTCGTCATCGCCCGTCACCAGCCTCCGCGCCCCTGGATATTGCCTCACACCACTGTCCATATCGACTATCCTGAAATGCTGATATTCGATAATGTCGAGATAGGTGCCGTCTTCGGTCATGCATCGATAGCGAACAAGTTCTTTCTCCATGATCTCAGTCCGGAGTTGCAATCGGATCATTGGGCGGAGTGACGGTCACGATACGCAACATCCGTTCGGTTCCGCTCCGGTCCGGCCATGCAATGGTCTCGCCGGCGACCATACCGATCAGGCCTGCGCCCATCGGGGTTAATATGGAAAGACAATCATTCTCGATATCCGCGTCTTGGGGATAGACCAGCTTTACCATCCGGCGAACGCCGCTCGTCTCGTCAACAAACTCGACTGCGCAATTCATCGTTACGATATTGTCGGGCATATCGTCAGCGCTATGCAGCGTTGCGCGGCCAAGTTCTTCGTAGAGCATCTCCGCCACGTCCGGATTGCGCGATTCCAGCGCCATCGCAAATGCTTCGATCGCGTCGCTTTCATGGTCAATCATATGGATGACCGGACGCATCGCGCCCGGGCTGATATCTGCTTTTTTCATGATGATGATTCTTTTCAAAACTGGATGGGAAGCAACGCGAATCGCGAAGTTCTTCTCTCAATATGGATGGTGAATATCCCGGACCCCCTATTGTCACCTCGTTCCGTAGAGGCCAATAGCGCTGATCCGGGTCAGCTTCCTGCGGCGAGCTGTCCCGAAAGGTGGCGATATCGCCCGAGAGGAGTGGTCATAGCCATCAGCAAGATATGGTGGAGCACGGCGATGTTGTCAATCCGATGCGATCATGGCTTGGGTGCTAGTGGAGCAACGCACTGTGCAGCCCATAAGCAACACAGGATTTGGACTGGTCCGCAACGGTGACCGGAACGCCGATCCTGTCGGTCAGCGTCTTCCCGATCAGATTGATTGCGGCGCTGCCGCCGGTCAATATGATCCCGTTGGAATAGATATCGTCACATAGTTCGGGGGACGTGTTGCCCAAAAGATTGGCCGACATATCTGCGATTGCATCAATATGCTTGCCGACCAGAACGGCCAGTTCCTGAACCGGAATGCTTCTGGTCTCGGGCAGCCCGGTTGCCATATTCTGGCCTTTGACGTGGATCGATCCGGCGGCGGCGGAATTGGCAACCATTTGATCGACAAGGTCGAGCTTGGTCTGTTCCGCAATATTCTGCCCGATCAGAAACTTATGCTTGAAATGAAGATAGTCTATGATCGACTGATCCATACTATCCCCACCCTTTCGGATAGCAACGCGGCCGCATAAACCGCCGAGCGACAGCACTACAGCTTCGGTCACACCGGCACCGCATTCGACGACCATCGCACCCGTCGGGCCGTCGATCTCGATGCCAGCGCCATGGGCCGCAGCTACCGTCTCGTCGATCAGCGTGACCGAAGACATGCCGGCGTCTCGCGCCGCGGTCATCAGGGCGTTGCGTTCGGCGCTGGTCGCGTCGCTCGGTACCCCGATCGTGGCGGTCAAGCCGCCTCTGGGCGGCTTGCCAATGCTGGAGCGAATGGCATATTCGAGGAATATGCGCGTAGCATCAATATCGTTCAGAACACCGTAGCTGAGTGGCCGGATGATCGTGAGGTCTGCGGAATCATGACCCCGCATTTGTCTTGCTTCAAGCCCGGCCGCGACCAGCTTTTTCCTGCCTGTATCGCCAGAAAAACAGCATAGGGACGGTTCGTCAAAAACGATCCCCTCCGCCGCCGTCATGAGACGTGTGTTAGCCGTGCCGAGATCAATCGCGATATCCGGCTTATGTTTTCTGGTCAGGATTCTGTACATCGTCCGATTTTAGACTGCATCGGCGAAGCTGTCAGCATTATTCGTGATGGCCGTTTCGTCGCAGGGAAAATACGGGTGTGGCGGTGACCACGGGCAAAAATAGCCATCACCGGAACGGTTGGGATGAGGGCGCATTTCAGTTTGGTGACAACAGGGCCGAGAGCAGACTGAGCGCCTTGAAGTTTTTAGCTGAAAAGCGGACCCTCTAACCGGAGTAAGGAAAATGATCGATCACCACCAAATTATCGCAGTTCGAACGCAAACAAATTGTGTCCGGTGAAGGGTTGCGAACCGATGCTTTTGAATGATGGCAGTTGGGCACAATATGCCTACTCTAGGGCAGATCGACCGACATTCTCCAATGATCCGGGTGACCATCTTTAAAGCCTATGGACACCACTTCAATATTCGTTGGAAAGCTCGCATTCTTGCATCGGCGAAGCGGTCCAACATGGGCACGGGTTTAGCCGGGCTCCACCCTTGGCGCAACATTCGCCAATTATTAACCATGAGCCTTTAATCCGTCAGGATGGAACAAAACTCGCCAATTACATCCCGGTCCCGAGGCGCTACCCTTGGTTTTCAGGGAATTGCATTGCCCATATTGGTCGCTCTCATCTACGGGGTGGTGGCTTGGGCAAGCGTGATCATAACGATTGAATCCGGCCGGATAGCGACCTTCTGGATCGCCAATGCGCTCCTGATCGGCTTTCTATTTCAAAAAAGCTGGAAACAATGTGCGCTGTTCATGACGGTCAGCGGATTTGCCAATCTGCTAGCCAATTTAGCGGTTGGCGATGCTCCGGGCGCTGCCTTGGTGCTGGCATCCGCCAATTTGTTGGAGGTCTCTTTGGTTTTATGGGCCATGCATCGCTTTTGCGGTCCTTGCCCAGATATGGGGGACTCACGGCATATATCTATCTTAGTGGTTTCCGGGCTCATCGCCCCGATGATTGCTGGCGTAATACCTGCGCTGGCAATCAGTGGGTCTGATCTTGCGTCGGCACTCGCCAACTGGACGAAATGGATGGAGGCTCATGCATTGCCAATTCCAATCTTTGCATCGACCGTCTCTATCGCGCTTGGCAATTTAGGCAATGGTAAGTCCTATGAGGCGAGAAGTCCGGTTGATTGGGGCATTATGGTTGTTGCAACTTTTTCTGTTGCGACACTGGTTTTTACTCAGCCGGTTTTTCCGTTGCTGTTCCTCGCTTGCCCCGTTGTCGTATTCGCGGCATTCCGTACCGGATTGCTGGGAACAGCTATTTCGGTAACGGTTTTTGCCATTTTCGCTATATTTGCAACGCATTATGGGACCGGACCGATTGCATTGGTCAACGGCAGTATGCGGGAGCAGGTGTTTACGCTTCAATTGTTTCTGGGAGCATGTTTCGCAGTCGGTTTGCCCGTCGCTGCGGTGCTGGCGAACAGGTCGGCTGTACGGAGCGAATTGCACGAGAGCCGGGATTTTATCGCTTCGATTATAGACGGGGTCGGCGAGGTTATTTTTAAAACCGACGCCCAGGGCAAGTGGGTCTTCCTGAATTCCTCATGGCATGATTTGACCGGTTATTCGGTAGAAGAAAGCCTCGGCTGGCAATCAACGCGGTTGCTCCATCCTGACGATATTCTCGATGCTACCAAATCCTATCCTAAAATCGTTACCGGTGAAGTCCAGGAACTAAAGCTGCAGCAGCGGTTCATTCATGCTGACGGTCACGTTCGCGATATCGCCGTTCTGGTCCAGAGACTGGCCGACAAAGACGGAAAATTCTGTGGTACGGTCGGTAACCTCCGCGACATCACGGATGAGTTGGCGAGGAAGCACTTGCTGGCAAAAAGCGAAGCCAGATTTCGAACCTTGGCTGAAGCCGCGCCTGTCGGGATATTCCAGGCAGATAGTGAAGGCCGCCTTACTTATGTGAATGCGGCATGGGCAGCCCGGTTCGGCGTGGAACCGGAAGACCTGTTGGGTGATGGGTGGAAGTCTGTTCTTAAAACCGGCCAGGAATATGAAGAGGATCAGGCGTTTACGGGTTTCAACAAGCCGGGAGATGTAAGACGCAGGGTCGCGTTGTTTGTCGACGCCGACGGGAAAGATCTGTGGGGTGAGACGGTCAACGCAGCAGAGTTTGATCGCGACGGAAAAATAAGCGGGTTCGTTGGGGTTTTTAATGATGTAACGGAACAACGGGCAAGCCTGCTTCGATTGCAGGAAAGCGAGCGGCGGTTCCAGTCGCTGACGAATCTGGCTCCGGCTGGGATTTTCAGAACGAGCATCGATGGACGGTGTACCTATGTGAATTCGGCGTGGGAGCAGATTACCGGTTTGGAGGACGGCGCATGGGAAGGAACCGGGTGGTCTACAGCGATTCATCCGGACGATCTCCAGCGCGTCAACGCTTCATGGAATTCTGCTGTAGAAAGGGAAGCCCCGTTAAACTTCGAGTTTCGTTGGCTACGAAAAGACGGTACGATTGTTTGGACCGAGGTGTTTTCTGCTCCGGAAAAGGACGAAGCAGGCCGTGTGAACGGATTTATTGGTGTCCTCATGGATGTTTCCGAGCGAAAGAACGTGCTGACGGCTCTGGCCCAGCGCGAACAGCAGCTCTCCGTTCTTGCCGAAAATGCTACCGATCCAGTCTTGAAATTGACGCTTGACGGCATCTGCACTTACGCATCGCCTTCGGTGGAAGACATGTTCGAAATGCCGGCAAGTAGATTCGAAGGCTTGTCGATGCTCGAGCGGTTTCATCCGGATGACGAGAAGGCCGTGATGGCAGCATTTGAACTGCTTGCCGCGGGAAAGCAGGACAATACGATTTTGTCCTACCGCACGGAAAGTATTCTGGAACCGGGTAAATATATCTGGATGGAGGCCAATTGCGGTCTGCTGCGCGATCCGGCAACCGGCAAGCCACAAGAAATCATAGCGGCGCTTCGCGATGTGAACGCAACAAAGAATTTGGAAGAAAAATTACGGCAGGCTAAAAATGACGCAGAAAATGCCGCTGCGGCAAAATCCGCTTTTCTGGCGAATATGAGCCATGAAATCCGTACGCCAATGAATGGCGTGATTGGCTTTACCGAGATTGCTCTGGCGGGCGATCTCGACAAACAACAGCGTGAAAATATTGAAATGATTGCCGAGTCCGGTCGGGCCATGATGCGGTTGCTGAACGATATTCTCGACATGGCCAAAATCGAAGCTGGTCAAATGAATATCGCGAAGGAAGCACTGGACTTACGTCACAAGCTTGCCAACTGCATACGGCTGATGGAGCCCGTCGCTCGCGCCAAGCATATCGAGTTATCGCTGCATGTTGATCCTTCGCTGCCCGCCTGGATCGAAAGCGACGCTATGCGGATACGACAGATTGTACTGAACCTGATCGGTAACGCACTGAAGTTCACAGATCTGGGCAGCGTGAAAGTAACCGTCGCGCTTGAAGATGATAACGATCATCCTCGATTGCGGATAAGCGTGAGCGATAGCGGCATAGGGATACCGGCAGACCGGCTTGATTATATTTTCGAACAGTTCACTCAAGCAGACAGCAGCACGGCTCGCCGATATGGCGGGACCGGCCTTGGCCTTGCGATCAGTTCGCAACTTGCGGAAATGATGGGCGGCCGACTCTTCGCATCCAGCATAGAAGGCAAAGGCTCTACCTTCACCTTCGAATTGCCGTTGGTGACATGCGAAGCGCCCCTATCCCCGGTTCTTCCGATTGGGCCCGAGGAAGAAGATGTTTGTCCGATTAGACACCGGATTTTGGCGGCAGAAGACAATGATATCAATCAGGCCCTGATCCGCAAGATGGTTGAACAGCTGGGACATAGAATCGACATCGCTTCGGACGGGATCGCCGTGGTGGCTATGGTTCAGGCAGCTTCAATCTCTGGTAACCCATATAGTCTGGTCTTGATGGATATGCAGATGCCCGTAATGGACGGGATCGAGGCTGCCCGACAACTCAGATCCAAAGGTTTCGACGAAAAGACCCTTCCGATCATATCGTTAACTGCCAATGCGTATCAGGAAGACATTGAAACGGCGCTCTCGGCGGGGATGCAGCACCATCTCGCGAAACCGGTGCGTCGGCGCGACCTGGCTGTCGCGATTGCCAAATGGGGCAATAGCGCGGCGATTGAAGAAGCGCAGCATGGCGATTCCGTTTTGCCCGAAGCTGAGGACAGCATGATTGATGCAGATTTGATGCAGAGATTTGGCAAGAGAAAGACCGATGCTGCCAGCGCGATCAAGCTAGCGCTGGGTCAGGATCATTTGGACAATCCGACCATCGCGGATATAGCCGATATGCTCCATAAAATCGCCGGCACTGCGGGCTATTTCGGTGAAGCAGGACTTGGCGATATATGTGCACGTATTGAGGTGGATCTGACGCGGGAGGAATGTTCGGACGCGAGGAGCCTGCTTGCCGATGTTCTCGACAGTCTGACTGCCTGAAACGGTTCTGGTGCGGACAGATTCTGTACCGGGCCCGGATATATTCTACTCGAACCGGCGCGCAGACACTGATCTTTAATTGCTGCCCGTTTTAACGTCACTCATGGGTTGCTCCATTCAGAAAGGCGACCACTCCCGATCTGTTAACCCGGACGTCTTTGTTCCACCGGTGAATCTCTCATTTGATGCCAGTCCAGCAAATGCGGCAATCAGGCTGCTCCGAAGCCGACCCTCGGGACGGCGGACCAAGCCGTTTCCTTCTTGAAGTGGCGTTTGATACCAATGAAACGGAACACAAGATTAGCCTGCCGGTAACCGAAATTTTCGATGAATGCGGCTGCGCCGATCCTCGCAAGGTCGGCTGCACTCGGAGTGCGGCGCAGCTGCACTTCTTCCAGAATCAATGTGCCCAGGCTGAGCCCGGTTCCGAATAAAATGGTCATACAAAAATATGCGACCGCCGCGATCGGATCAAGCAATCCCAGTAATATTGCGGCAGGCACCACCAGATAACCTAACAATTCTGCAGGCGGACCGAGAATATCCTCGATCACGACCTGAGGCATGGCAAATAGCCCTATGCGTCCGTAGCGCGGATTGCCGACCATACGCCAATGTTCGATCAGTGTTTCAAGGGCACCTTGCTGCCACCTTGCCCGCTGGTTTTTAAGGCCGCCCCATTCGACCGGGGCTTCCGTCCAGCAAACAATTTCAGGGACAAAATCGATCTTATATTCTTCCTTCTTCTCCCGCATATGCCGGTGCATACGCACAATCAGTTCGAAATCTTCGCCAACCGTATCGTGGCGATATCCTCCCATTTCGACTAGGGTGGAGCGACGGAAAACACCAAAGGCCCCCGAGATCAGCAGCAAGGTGTTGGAGTGCGCATTGGCGACGCGGGCTGTCAGAAACGCGCGGAGATATTCCACAACCTGAAACCGTGGTAGCCAGTTTTTGGAAAGTTTGATCTTTCGCAGCGATCCGCCTCTTATTTCGCAACCATTCGCTATACGTATTGCACCGCCGACCGCCACCATTTTGCCATCATCCAGCATGAATGGTTCAGCCGCGCGCAGTAATCCGTCGGGTTCGATAATAGAATCAGCATCAATCACGCAAACCAGAGGAGTGCGGGCGAAACCAATTCCGGCGTTTGCGGCATCGGCCTTCCGCCCGTTTTCCTTGTCGATCACCCAAAGGTTGGGATGCGTTTGTGATTTATAGGCGCCGAATAATTCCGTTGTTTGCAGTGCAGCGATCTGCTGCCTGTCGGTTTTTACCATGTCGAAGTTGGCTATGAGCGTGGCCAGCGTTTTGTCATCCGATCCGTCGTTAATGACAATGACCTCATGTTCCGGATATTCGAGCGCAAGCAGCGCCTTGACACTTTCGACGATGGAAAGTTCTTCATTGAAGGCTGGTGCGATAACCGAAATGGGTAGGGCGAGGTCGGCATATCGATGCCACAAATCGAGTGAAGCCGACGAAGGCTTGACGCGCGTGGCAAAGACATATGCGGCCAACAGCAGTTGCACCAGACTGACCGCATTGCGGTACACCACGATGACCATGCAGCCGAAAGCAACATAGAGGACAATTTGAGACAAGATATTTGGAATTTCGGCCAGACTCATTTGCTAAGCTCTTTCTTGCTGGTTGCGCCGTCGCTCAAGTCCGTCGTAAGAAGAGCCAGTGCTTCCTCGGCACGCAACCGGACCCAAAGCACTTCATCGGAGAGCAGCCTCTGCAGACGCGGAACGGCAGAACGTAACCTGAGGACTGCACAGCTATTTGCTGCCTGAAGCCGGACAATTTCACTTTCATCATCCAGTAGATCCAGCACCCAGGGAACCGAGGGGTGACCAATTTGCGCAGCAGCTCTCAAAGCGGAAGCGCGAACTTCAACATCTTTCGAATGTGCGGCTTTTTCCAGCATGGGCAAAACCGACATATCGCCTGACCAGCCCAGGGCATCGACAAGCATAGCGCGGCGCCTGTCCGTTATGTCTTCTTCCAGCAGAAGATTGAAATGCCCGACATATTTGGAGGCAAGAGACCGCAACAACGCAATGTCGAGACGAGAAGTATTACGTTCGAACATTTCGAGCATTGAGATTGTTTCGCGCGGGGGGGGCAGTACGCCGGCTGAGGCCAACGCAAAGGCGGCGTTCAGTTGTACGTCAGGGTTGCGATCAAACTTCATCATTTTCCGCAATCTGGCGATACAGACAGCGCTGCCAAATTGTTGCAATATACGGATGGCATCTATCCGTTTTGCGGCTCGAATATTTCGCGACAGCCGCAGTGTTTCGTCGAGCAGGCCGTCCAGTTCCGCAAATTCTTTGAGCCGGTCGCGTTCACCGCCGCGTAGAAGCAGGAGCAGATGACTGACAACTTCGAGCCGAAGCGGTTTTGACCAGTTTCGGCTCGTCTCCGCTCTTTGACCCGCTATCCGCTGAATATAGCTTCGGGACACCTCGGTGTGTAAGCTGCGATGTTCCAGGCTTTTCTTTTCACCCCACCAGCGATAAAGAATCAGCGCCCCAAATATCAGGAGCATTGCGCTGGCCACAAAAACGGACAGTTCGATGATTCCGACATATATATTCATGACCCGCCGAACCTCCAGCTAAGCCCGGCATTGATGGCCCGCCGGCGATAGCTGTTCTGGCGTCGGTCATGTTCCCCCGTCAGCCGGAAAGTCCATCCTTTGCCCAGTGGCACAAGCACCCCGCCCGCGAAGGACCGCAGCTGGCGTGTGCCGTCGGTCTCGGTATCGGGATATTCTGCCGCCAGAAGGAAAAAACCCGCTTTGCCGTCAGGTCGGTAGTCGCCGCGCAGCGCTCCACCGAAGCGGTAGCTTTCGCCGCCGCCGAACAGATTGATCGTCCGGGCAGTGAAGAAGAGATCGGGTGCGGGCCTGTATTCAACGCCGGCAACGAGAGCGACGACCGTATTTGTGGCATAATCTGCCAGCTTTCCGTCAGCAATAATCGAGAGGGATCTGGACAAGTTGATTTGTCCTGCGGCCTTGATGCTCCAGTTCTCCCGAAAGTCCGCATTGGGCGTGGCGGCTATTCCGATCGAGACGAATCCGTTTTCCAGTCGATGGCCATATTCGGCTGCCAATCTGGTGTCGGACTGTTGGCGTTGTTCCATATCTACGGTGGTCGTCAGGCTTCCGCGATCTGATAGACGAAAGGATGCAGACACGACCTGTGTCGTCCACGTCTGGCCACTTCGCTGAGGGAAAGAGACGTCTGACACACCTGCATTTACCGCGGCACCGATCATGCGCACGGAACGACTATCCTGGGCACGCTTGAGAGTAATTCGAAGTTCCGACAACCCGGGATAGTCAGAATAATTTTTCGCAACCTGATCCGCTTGAATCCGTGCTTGGTTCAGTTGCCCTTGCCAGAGCAAAATATTGGCATTTGCCATTTTAAGATCATTGTCATTGGGGTAAAGCGTCAACGCGCGGTCAATTGTCCGCTTGGCCGATACCAGATCACCCTCTGCGGCATAGGCCGATGCCAATCGTTGCAAGACTTCGCTGTCCTGCGGATGAATTGCGGCCTCTTCTTCCAATCGCTCGGACTGGCTGAAATTTGAATCAACACCCGTATTCGGGCCGCTCGCGATACCTTCGACTTTCGCGTGGACCGGCTGGAAGCCGAACAGCATTGCTGTGATCGATATCCCGAAAAATTTTGATACGACGCTATCCGTCATTCGTATATTTCAGCAGAAGTTTGTCGATCCGGGCGATCAATTCCTGAGGGATGAAGGGCTTGGTCAGATAATCATCCACACCCGCTTTCAACGCCTGAACAATATCCGCTTCGCCGTTCCGCGAGGTGAGCATGATGACGGGTATGTCCCGTGTTTCCGGTTTGGCCTTGAGTTCTGACAAGACTTCAGAGCCCGATATGATGGGCATCATCATATCCAGGATGATGATATCTGGTCGCTTCCTCAAGACCGCGTCGAGCGCTGCTTCGCCATCGGCGGCCACTTCGACGTGATGACCGCGCCCGTCCAGCCGCAATCTAATCATATCGACGAGGATGTCGTCGTCGTCCGCTATAAGGATATATGCCATTTTCTAAGTTCCGGTGTGATTTGGAGCCTCTATAAGGCAGGTTTGGTTAAGAAATGCTAAGGGTCGCTATATTGGGGGGGCGGGCTTGGTACCGGTTGGTATCCTGCAAAAGCTTGGTTTTGCGGTTAAGCCAGATAGGCTATTGCCGTCTCGGATCGTGGAAGCATGTAAACTCTTGTGAACTGCTGGTTTCCACCTCATCCATTGCAGGCTGAAAAGCGAAAGATTGGTGAACGAAGACCGTCACGAAGGCCACTCGAGCGAAATTGTCTAATGATTTGCATGCCGATCTTTGGCGTATATGGGCACCATTAGAGAAATTGAGCCAAGACACATCGCGATGGCTGCTTACGCCGGGTTGGAATCAGCCGCGAAAAAGCGCCGAGCAGTCCGTAAGTGACTGGCATCTGGAGCAATTTCAAACTGGACCGCCCGGATTTTCTCCTGTGTGAAAGACCTGTTCGGGCCGACTTTGGCACCAAAGTCCCACGGTGCCAAGTTTCAGACATAGCAGTAGGATTCTCGAGCCCCTGTTAGCTGACGCTCTTCATGACCAATTCAGCCCAGCAGAAAAGCAAAGCCAATTGCGAAAATTCGTCCCGCAAAAATACGGGTGCTGTTCAACGGCCGGAGCCGGAAAGTCGAACCCGCCATTGCGCAACGTTGATGACCGGTTCCAGCCCGAGTTGCAGGTTGGGTCCACCCAAAGCCGCCAGGCCAAGTCCTGTCAGGCCGGGCTGCGGCCCCTCGGCCCTTGGCCGCAGATAGCGCCGGACCAAAGAAGTACAGTCAAACCAATATCTCTGTTGCAAATGATAATGAGTCGCATTAGTAGGCCGTCACGAGATTGGAATGTGAGGGAAATTGATGCGACTTCTGAAAACTGTCATGCTTTGCGCGAGTGCGCTGTCCTCTTTGCCGGCCTGGGCCGAGAGCGCGGCGGGGGATGCAGAGCAACGCACCATCGTTGTCACCGGTGCGCTGGAGGAAGGTAGCACCGCGACCAAGACCGACACGCCGATTATCGAAACCCCGCAACCGATCACGGTAATCGACGACGAGCTCTTTCTCGCGCAGGGCGCGGTCAGTATCGGCGATACGCTGAATTACGTGTCCGGCGTGACGGCCAATCCCTATGGCCCTGACAGCCGGGTCGACGGCGCCTTCGTGCGCGGCATCAACGCGCTGCAGTTCCGCGACGGCATGCGCGATATATACAGTTTTTATGCCAGCATCCGCGCCGACCCCTATAATTTTGATCAGGTCGAACTGGTCCGGGGGCCGGCATCGGTTCTGTTCGGCCAGGGCGCGCTCGGCGGGATCGTCAATCTGGTTTCCAAGCGGCCCGAGTTCGAAGCAAGCGGGGAAGTCTCGCTGCGCTATGGCTCGTTCGATCGCAAGGAAGCGCTGGTCGATGTTACCGGTCCATTGAGCGATACGGTCGCGGCCCGGGTCGTCGCCCGTGTCCGCGACGCCGGCACGCAAACCGACTATGTACCGGACGACCGTGGCCTGCCCCATTAGGGTGGTCCACCGGCTAAGTTAGAGTTCCGGCGGTTAAGGTCGCCCTGCTGGGCGGCCCGG